>NZ_JCASIN010000001.1:0-1331569 GCF_059685915.1 Telluria sp. LT2P34 | reverse complement strand
CACTGACCTACAGCTGCCTCATTTCGAATATTGAATACCCCAGCCGTCTGGCCGTAGGACAGCTCATTGCTCCACATGTACTGCAGTACCGAGAGCTTGAACTCTGCGCTGTAGTGACTGAACTTTTTGCGCAGGCCATCCGTCCCATGAAGTCGATACAGCCCCACCCATTGGCTCACCAACGAATGATGAATTCGATGTTGCGCTGCTATCGATTGAAATCCCAATGGGCCGGCCAGGTACTGCTCAACAACGGCTAGCTTGAACTGCTCCGAGTACTTCGACATGAAAAAACCCCAATAAGTTGGTGTCCAACTTATTGGGGTCAGTTCAAAAGGGGCCGGTTTTTTTTCGTCCCGCAAAAAGCGGCGGGCGAAAAAAAAACATGCCGGCAAAAGCCGGCATGCTGGACAAACGGGGCCTGGCGCGCTTGTCAGCGGCCTGCGGCGGGCATGATCGTCTTGTCGAACCAGGTGTCGACCATCTTCTTTTCGAAGCGAAGGGTGTCGTGATCCATATAGCGGTTCGGGCGATCCATGAACGAGGTATCGCGCAATTCGCCGGGGCCGGTGCTGATGACCTGGCCATTGCTCTCGAGCGAGTAATGCAGGCTGATACGCGGCCAGGCATCGCGCGTCTTGACACGCATGTCGGTCCTGGCGCCGGAAGGCTGTTCGTAGCCGGCCATGTCGACATCGAGCACATCGATGCGCAAGTGTTGTCCTGCCGGCAGCTTGGCGCCGAGCTTGACGAAATGGGTGGTGAGATTCCTGAGCGTTTCCTCACGCTCGCCGCCGGTCGGCAGGTCGGAGAAATTCTCGGGCTGAATATACGTCACGCTCACTTCAGCGGCCGAGGCCGCGGCAACCGCCATCAGCAGCAGGGCACTGACGCCCAGTTTTTGACATGCCTTCTTCATTGCGACACCTCTCTAGCGAAATTGGATAATGACTGCTCTTGTTTTTGCCGTTTAACTATACGCTGCTGGGTGGCAATAGTGACGTTTGTGGTAAATAAATTTTATTAACCACTACTCAAGCCGCATCAACCTTCCCAAGCGGCATTCAAGGCCGCCACCGCCGCAATTCCCGCCGTCTCGGTGCGCAGGATGCGCGGGCCCATCGACAGCGCCAGGGCGCCGCCAGCGATCGCTGCCGCCTCCTCGCGTTCGTTGAAACCGCCCTCGGGACCGATCAGCAGGCAGACGGCGCGCGCCGGGTTGGCATGCGCCCACGCCGCCAGCGAGCCCTGGCCGCGTGGCGAAAGCAGGATGCGGGTAGCGGCTGCCGCTGTGGCCGGTTCGCCCAGCCAGGTCATGGCCTCGCGCAGCGGGTTTACCTCCAGCACCCGGTTGCGTCCGGTCTGCTCGGAGGCGGCCACGGCCACTTCCTGCCAGTGCGCCTGGCGTTTTTCGGCCCGTTCGCCCGACAGGCGCACCACGCTGCGCTGGGCCGCCAGCGGCTGCACGCGCGCCACGCCCATCTCGACCGCCTTTTCGATGATCCAGTCCATTTTCGAGCCTTCCGGCAAGCCCTGCGCCAGGCTTACGGCGTAGGGCAGTTCGGCCTCGACCGGCTCGAAGGCGCCCACGCTGGCGCTCGCGCGCTTCTTGCCGATCTCGAGCAGCGTCGCCGCGTACTGGCCGCCCCGGCCATCGAACAGGGTCAGCGCCGCGCCGGCCTGCATCCGCACGACATGCAGGTGATGCGCGACCGATTCCGGCAGATCGACGGTGGCGCCGCTGGTGAGCAGCTGGGAAGAATAAAAGCGGGGCATGCGGCTCCTGAGCGAAAAGTGACGAAGGACGCATTGTAAGTCGGCGGCAAAGACGTGGACAAACTTCGGCCGGGTGCTGGAATTGCTGAGCGACTGTCGTATTTACGTCGCAAATACGCCCGTTGTATTGACAAAGATCAACTATAAATGATCTTATCTATAAGCAAATGTTTGCTGCGCCGTGCAGCGGGGTTTGCGTCGGCAGTCGCCAGTTTGGGCCGGTACTCCGGACCGGCCGCGTTCACGTTGTTCAATTCGAGGAAAATGATAATAATGACTAGAGAAAAGGTATTGCCGCAAGCCGTGCGCCTGATATGTTCCGGCGCCGTGCTGGCCGGCCTCTCCGCCGGCGCCTGGGCGCAGGAACAAGCACCGCAGGTCGTCGAAGTGACGGGCACCCGCCTGAAATCGCCCGGCTTTGACTCGAGCAGCCCGATTTCATCGATCACCGCGGAAGAAATCCGCTCGACCCAGCCAGTCGCTGTCGAGGAATTCTTCAAGTCCCTGCCGGCCGCCGTGCCGGCGATCGGTCCGTCCACCAACAACGGTACCGCCGGCGCCGCCACCATCGACCTGCGCGGCCTGGGCACCAACCGCACCCTGGTGCTGGTCAATGGCCGCCGCCTCGTGCCGTTCAGCCTCGGCGGCACGGTCGACACCAACTCGATCCCGATGGCCCTGCTCAGCCGCGTCGACCTCGTGACCGGCGGCGCATCCGTCGTGTACGGCGCCGATGCCGTGGCCGGTGTCGCCAACTTCAACCTGCGCCGCAACTTCACCGGCGTCGACCTGACCACGTCCTACGGCGCCACTGCCGACCAGCGCGACGCCAAGCGTCGCCGCACCGACCTGACCATGGGCGCAAACCTCGATGGCGGCCGCGGCAACGTCGTGCTGAGCATCGGCAAGACCAGCGCCGACCCGCTGACCCAGGGCGAGCGCGACTACGGCGTTACCAGCCTGAATTCGGTGACCGGTCTCCCTACCGGCTCGGGCACGACCGTGCCGTCGGCCTTCTCGACCAGCGTCGGCACGGGCGGCCTTGCGACCACCCTCCCGGGCGCCTTCCAGATCGACCCGGCCACCGGCCGCTTCGTGCAACCGGCCCAGCTCTACAACACGAATCCGCCGAACTATTATGTGACCGGCCTCGAGCGTACCCAGGCTACCGCACTCGGCAACTACAAGATCAACGATTACGCCGAGATCTATAGCGAGATCTTCGTTACCAACAGCAAGGTCGCCTCGGCCCTGGCCTCGACCGGTACCTTCGGCAACACCTTCAACGTCCCGATCGGCAATCCCTACATTCCGCAGGCTGCCCGTACGCAGCTCTGCGAACGTCGCGGCATTCCGGCAGCAAATTGTGTGGCGGGCAACGCTACCATCGTGCCGCTGCTCGTCAACCGCCGCTTCACCGAACTCGGTCCACGCTACAACGACTTCGACAACAAGACGCTGCAGTACACGATCGGCTCGAAAGGCGACATCGCCTATGACTGGACCTACGACGCTTACTTCAGCCGCGGCCAGGCAGACCAGTCCCAGCAGCGCCGCAACTGGGGTTCGCTGGCCAAGGTCACCCAGGCCCTGAATGCCCTGAACACGACGACCTGCGTCACCAACACCAACGGCTGCGTGCCGCTGAACGTGTTCGGCGCCGAAGGTTCGATCACGCCCGCACAGGCGGCCTACATCAACAGCAGCGCGCTGCTGCAGCAAAGCGTGAAGCAGGACGTGGCCTCGCTGGCGTTCTCGGGCAACCTGGGCAACGCCCTGCGCAGCCCGTTCGCACAGGACCCGATCAGCATGTCGCTGCTGGCCGAAAGCCGCAAGGTCTCGGCAGGCACGCAATCGGACGCCGCTTCGCAGCTGCAGGGGGAAGTGCTGGGTACCGGCGCGCCGACGCCTGACCGCTCGGGCCGCTTCTCGCTGAAGGAATACGCGGTCGAGATGCTGGTGCCGCTGGCGCGCGACTTGCCGTTCGTGCGCACCCTGAACATGGAGCTGGGCTATCGCCAGACCGAATTCTCGACCGCCAATTCGTCGCAAGACTATGGCAGCTGGAAGGCGGGCGGCGAATGGGCGCCGATCGAGATGCTGCGCGTGCGCGGCATGGTGCAGAAGGCAACCCGCGCGCCGAACGTGAACGAGCTGTTCGCGCCGAACGTGACGGGCCTGTCGAACCTGGCCACGGATCCTTGCCAGGGCGCGAACATCAACAAGGCCGACGCTGCCCGCGCCGGCACGCTGTCGAACCTGTGCGTGCTGACCGGCGTGCCGGCCAACGACGTGGGCTCGCTGCCGGCGCCATCGTCGGGTCAGATCAACGTCCTGTCCGGCGGCAACGCGGCGCTGGGGCCTGAATCGGCCAAGACCCGCACCATCGGTTTCGTCATCGAGCCGATCCCGAAGCTGGCCCTGTCGGTCGACTACTACGAGATCGCGATCCGCGACGCTGTCTCGTCGCCGTCGAGCACGGACATCCTGGACCGCTGCTACAGCGCGGCTCAGAACCCGAGCTTCGCCAACAACGAGGCTTGCGGCGCGATCGGTCGCAACACGATCAACGGCACCTTCAACGGCAACGAGTCGCGCGGCGTGACCTTGCCGCTGTCGAACCTCGGTACCCAGCGCACCAGCGGCGTCGACCTGAACCTCGCCTACCGCTTCGGCGCCGACCGCGTCGGCTTCGGCAGCGGCTGGGGCAATTTCGACGTCAGCATGGGCGCCAACCAGGTCAACAGCTACAAGTTCCAGGCCACGCCGTCGTCGGTCGAGCGCGATTGCCTCGGTTACTACAGCATCGCCTGCAACAACGTGGTGTCGTCGCCGGTCTACAAGCGCAAGTTCAACCAGCGTACCAACTGGAACGTCGGCACCTGGTCGGTCGGCTATAACTGGCGCTATGTCAGCGCCGTGATCGAAGAGCCGGGCGGCACCGTGTTCCTGCCCCAGTTCGCGAGCATCCCGGCATATCACTATGTCGACCTGAACGCCAACTGGAACATCAACAAGAACCTGCGCGTCAGCCTGTCGGTGACGAATGCCGCCAACAAGAAGCCGCCAATCGTCGGCGGCTCGATCGGCGGCACCGGCCCGAACAGCGGCAACACCTTCCCGCAAAGCTATGACGCGGTGGGCCGTTACGTGACCCTGGGCGCTTCGCTCAAGTTCTGATCCGGTAAAACTGCAGCAAAACGAAACGGCGGACTTCGGTCCGCCGTTTTTACGTCGGCGCTTCTTATTTCAGCAGCTTTGGGTCTGGTAGAATATCGGGTTACGGCCAGCCGCATCGCCACCGCCTTCCGATCCAGACCACGTTTTCCATAAAAATCTATGCAAACCACTACCCTGATGGCCAACGCGATCCGCGCGCTGGCAATGGACGCAGTCCAGAAAGCCAACTCCGGCCACCCTGGCATGCCGATGGGCATGGCCGAAATCGCGGTCGCCCTCTGGGACAAGCATTACCGCCACAACCCGGCCAACCCTGGCTGGCTCAACCGCGACCGCTTCCTGCTCTCGAACGGCCACGGCTCGATGCTGCACTACGCGCTGCTGCACCTGGCCGGCTACGACCTGTCGATGGACGACCTGAAGGACTTCCGCCAGCTGCATTCGAAAACCCCGGGCCACCCGGAAGTGCACATCACGCCTGGCGTGGAAACGACCACCGGCCCGCTGGGCCAGGGCATCGCCAATTCGGTCGGCATGGCGCTGGCCGAATGGCTGCTGGGCTATGAATTCAACCGTCCGGGCTTCGAGGTGGTGGACCACTACACCTACGCCTTCCTGGGCGACGGCTGCCTGATGGAAGGCATTTCGCACGAAGTCGCTTCGCTGGCCGGCACCCTGCGCCTGAACAAGCTGATCTGGCTGTACGACGACAACGGCATCTCGATCGACGGCCGCGTCGAAGGCTGGTTCACCGACGACACCCAGAAGCGTTTTGAAGCCTATGGCTGGAACGTGATCCCGGCCGTCGACGGCCACAACGTGGCGGCTGTGTCGAATGCCATCGAGCAGGCCAAACAGTCGGACCGTCCGACCCTGATCTGCTGCAAGACCATCATCGGCAAGGGCGCGCCGAACCTGGAAGGCGGCGACAAAGTACACGGCGCCCCGCTGGGCGACAAGGAAATCGCGGCCGTGCGCCAGCACCTGGTATGGGATCCGATCCCCTTCGACATTCCGAGCGAAATCCACCAGGCCTGGGACGCCAAAGCGCGCGGCGCCGAGCTGGAAGCCGGCTGGAACAGCATGTTCGCGCAGTACCGCGCGCAGCACCCGCAAATGGCTGCCGAACTCGAGCGCCGCATGGCCGGCGACTTGCCCGGCGACTTCCAGCAGACGCTGGACGCGGCGATTGCCGCCTGCATCGCTCAGCGCGAAACCATCGCCACCCGCAAGGCCTCGCAGAACGCGATCCAGGCGCTGGCGCCAAGCCTGCCGGAATTCCTGGGCGGCTCGGCCGACCTGACCGGCTCGAACCTGACCAACTGGAAAGAGTCGGTCGCCGTGCGTTCCGGTATCGCCGGCAACCACATCAACTACGGCGTGCGCGAATTCGGCATGGCCGCGATCCAGAACGGCGTCGCCCTGCACGGCGGGTTCATTCCCTTCGGCGCGACCTTCCTCACCTTTTCGGACTACAGCCGCAATGCCCTGCGCATGGCTGCCCTGATGAAGATCCGCTCGCTGTTCGTGTTCACCCACGATTCGATCGGCCTGGGCGAAGACGGCCCGACCCACCAGTCGGTCGAGCACGTCTCCTCGCTGCGTCTGATCCCGAACCTGGACAACTGGCGTCCCTGCGACACGGTCGAGTCGCAGGTCGCCTGGGGCTGCGCCGTGCAGCGCCGCGACGGCCCTTCGACCCTGATCTTCTCGCGCCAGAACCTGCCGTTCATGGAGCGCGACGCCGACACCGTGGCGAATGTCGCCAAGGGCGGCTACGTGCTGCGCGATGCGGCCGATGCCAAGGTGATCCTGATCGCCACCGGTTCCGAAGTCGAACTGGCGATGAAGGCGTTTGATGTGCTGGCAGGCGAGGGCATTGCCGCCCGTGTCGTGTCGATGCCGTCGACCGACGTCTTCGAGCGCCAGGACGCAAGCTATAAAGCCAGCGTATTGACACGCGGCACGCCACGTGTTGCCATTGAGGCCGGTGTATCGGACTTCTGGTACAAGTACGTCGGCCTCGAGGGCGCCGTCGTCGGCATCGATACCTTCGGCGAATCGGCCCCGGCGCCGGTGCTGTTCAAGCACTTCGGCTTCACCGTCGAGAACGTCGTGGCCAAGGCCAAGGCTGTCATTACCGCATAACGTTGCTAACGGTTTTTTTTAATCAGGAGCTCAGAGCATGACCATCAAAGTTGCAATCAACGGCTATGGCCGCATCGGCCGTAACATCCTGCGCGCTTTCTATGAAGGCGGCAAGACGCAGGACATCCAGATCGTCGCCATCAACGACCTGGGTAATGCCGAGTCCAACGCCCACCTGACCCGCTACGACACCGCCCACGGCAAGTTCCCGGGCACCGTGACGGTCGAGGGCGACAACATGATCGTCAATGGCGACCCGATCCGCGTGTTCGCGCAGCGTAACCCGGCCGAGATTCCATGGGGCGAGCTTGGCGTGGACGTGGTGCTCGAGTGCACCGGCTTCTTCACCACCAAGGAAAAGGCGTCGGCCCACCTGAAGGGCGGCGCCAAGAAAGTCATCATTTCGGCGCCGGGCGGCAAGGATGTCGATGCGACCATCGTCTTCGGCGTCAACCAGGACGTACTGAAGAGCTCCGATACCGTCATCTCGAACGCCTCCTGCACCACCAACTGCCTGGCCCCGCTGGTCAAGCCGCTGAACGATGCGATCGGCCTGGAAACCGGCTTGATGACCACTGTTCACGCCTACACCAACGACCAGGTGCTGTCGGACGTGATGCACGAAGACCTGCGCCGCGCCCGTTCGGCGACCCAGTCGATGATCCCGACCAAGACCGGCGCCGCCGCCGCGGTCGGCCTGGTGCTGCCGGAACTGAACGGCAAGCTGGACGGCTTCGCGATTCGCGTGCCGACCATCAACGTCTCGCTGGTCGACCTGTCCTTCATCGCAAAGCGCGACACCACCGTGGACGAAGTCAATGCGATCCTGAAAACGGCTTCGGAAGGCGCCCTGAAGGGCATCCTGACCTACCAGACCGAGCCGCTGGTGTCGATCGACTTCAACCACAACCCGGCCTCGTCGAACTTCGATTCGACCCTGACCAAAGTCTCGGGCCGCCTGGTCAAGGTGTCCTCGTGGTACGACAACGAGTGGGGCTTCTCGAACCGCATGCTCGACACCACCGTCGCACTGATGAACGCGAAGTAAGCCGTACTCGCTTCAGCATGAAAAAACCCGCCGATCGGCGGGTTTTTTTTCGTCTCAGCTCTTCGGCCAGGGCGTCAGGATTTCAAAACCGTCCCGGGTCACAGCGATCATGTGTTCCCACTGGGCCGACAGCGAACCGTCGCGCGTGACCACGGTCCAGCCGTCGTCGAGCTGGGCCACTTCATCGTCGCCGGCATTGATCATCGGCTCGACCGTGAAGGTCATGCCTTCCTTGAGCAGCAGGCCGGTGTGCGGGCGGCCGTAGTGCAGCACCTGCGGGTCTTCGTGGTAGACGCGGCCGATGCCGTGGCCGCAATAGTCGCGCACCACCGCATAGCCATTTGACTCGGCCAGCTTCTGGATCGCGTGGCCGACGTCGCCCAGGCGCGCGCCGGGGCGCACCGCGCGGATGCCGGCCATCATGCAGTCGAAAGTGGTGTCGACCAGGCGCTTCGCTTCAGGCGAGGGCGTGCCGGCGTAGTACATGCGGCTGGTGTCGCCGTGCCAGCCATCCTTGATCACGGTGACGTCGATGTTGACGATGTCCCCATCCTTCAGGATCTCCTTGTCGCTGGGAATGCCGTGGCAGACCACGCCGTTGACCGAGGTGCACAGGGTCTTCGGGAAGCCGTGGTAGCCGACGTTGGCCGGCGTGGCCTTCTGCACCTTGCGGATGTATTCGCTGCAGCGGCGGTCGAGTTCTTCGGTGGAGACGCCGGGCACAACATATTCCTTGATCATCTCCAGCACCTCGGCGGCCATGCGGCCGGCGCCGCGCATCCTGGCGATGTCCTTGTCGTTCTTGAGTTTGATTGCCATTGTTCGGTTTAGGTCACTGCGGCTGCGCCGCGCAATCCGCCATGATACCGCAGCAGCAACGAGCAGCAGGAATGAAAAATGCCCGCCGGGTGAGGGCGGGCATTTGGCCTTTCTTCAGGCAAGGCCCTTGCGGGCCCCGGCCATTAGAACGACTGGTTGTAGCGGACGTAGAAGAAGCGGTCCAGCGGCATGTCGGCATCCACCGACGCAGCCGATGCTTGCGTGCTGTACGCGATGCGTGGCTTCTTGTCGAAGATGTTGTTCACGCCGACCAGGATGCGGCCGTTCCACGAGGTCTTGTAGCCGACGCTCATGTCGTGGTACGTGACCGAACCGAGCTTGTTGGCGCCGGTGCCATGGCTGGCGGTTTCGGCGGTCGGCATGTTGCACTCGATGTCGATGTCCCAGCAAGCGTCTTTCACCGGGCTGTAGTAACGGAAGCCCCAGTTGGCGCTGAAGTTACCCAGCGACCAGTCGACCGAATTGTTCGACTTCACGCGGTTGTAGAAGTAGTCGCCGGCGTATTCGTTCCACTCTTCATCGGGAGCGCCGCGGGTGCGGTAACTATCGGTGTAGGAGGTTTCGCTACGCAGGCTGAACTGGCCGTAGGAAGTGCGTGGCAGGCGGTAGTTCAGCGCCAGGTCCAGGCCCTTGGTTTCGACTTCGCCCAGGTTGGCGTTGCCGCGCGAGAGCCGGTTGATCTGGCCGGTGACCGGGTCACGACCGATCACGGAGCAGAAGTTGGCGCTGCCGTCGATGAAGCACTGGTCAGCCACGTAGTCCGCACCGATTGCGGTGATGCGGTTCTTGATGGCGATGTCGTACCAGTCCAGGCCGACGGTGAAGCCAGGCACGAACGATGGGCTGTAGACGATACCGGCGGTCTTGGTGATCGCGGTTTCCGGGGTCAGGAACTGGTTGCCGGCGCCCGAGTTGAACGCCACCAGGCCCTGCGTGCCGCCGGTGCTGGTGATCGGCGTGCCTGCCGCCTGCAGCTGACGGTAGGTCGAGCTGGTGCCCGAGGCGATGCAGCGTGCCAGCACGGTCGGGTTGCGCGATGCTTCGCCGAAACGGGTGTCGCACGGATCGAGGAAGGTGTCGAACGACTGCGAACCGCCGCCGGAGACGTCGTCCACGGTCGGTGCACGGAAGCCTTCAGCCCAGGTACCGCGGAACAGCACGTCCTTGACCGGCTTCCACATGAAGCTGGCCTTGCTGTTGTTGGTGGTGCCGAAGTTGCTGTAATCCGAGTGACGAGTCGCCAGGTTGAAACTCAGCAGTTCTGCGAACGGCTTGTTCTTCAGCACAGGGATGTTCAGCTCGGCGTAGGCTTCACGAACGCTGTACTCACCGACCGTAGGCAGGCCCGACAGGTTGGTCGAGTAGCCCGACTGCGAGAACTGGTCGGGAATGTCGTAACCCTGGACTTCGCGGTGCTCGAAACCGACAGCCAGGCCCAGCGCGCCGGCTGGCAGCTGGAACAGTTCGCCGGCGACGTCGACGTTGGCGCTGTTGATGGTCGAACCGTAGGTCTTGGTGCCCAGGGTGTTGACGTAAGCCAGCGCCTGCGGGGTCGACGCCGATGGGCCGCCCAGGATGTTGAACGGGGTGCAGGTCGCCAGGGCGATAGGCGCGCCCGGGGTGCCGCACTGGATGGCGCCCGAAGCGTTGCGGAACGAAGGTCCGAGCGCGTTTTTCAGGGCCAGCAGGTTGATGTTGCCGGTGTCCTGCTGGGTGCCCGACACGTCGTTGTGGTTGTAGCTCACGCTCCAGTTCCACGGCATGCCGCGCAGCGTGAAGTCGCCTTCAAGCGCCGCATCGATGTGCAGGGTGCGGTTTTCGTTGTCGGTGACGCGCGGGATTTCGATCGTGCGGCGCTGGAAGAACAGGTCGCGGCCCAGGCCGGCGCCGACGACTTGATTACCCAACGGATTGTAGTAGCTGTCCTTGTCGATATAGACCGGGAAGGCGGCCTGCGAGGTCGACTGCAGCGGGTAGCCGGCGATCTGGCGGGTCGACTGGCGCTGCGAGTACATCGCGGTCGTCTTCAGGCGCATTTCCATCGGCAGGGCCAGCTCGCCCTTGATGAACAGGGTGTCGAGCTTGTTCGGCGACAGCAGGTCCATGTCCTGCGTGGTGTTGTAACGGTCTTCAGGCGCGCCGGTGAACGCATGGTAGTTATTGATGTTGCGCGAATCCGCGCCGACGCCGACGCCGTCAAAGCTGCCGGTGTGGTTCAGGACACGGTTGAAGCCGCCGGTCGCTGCACTCGTGTTCGAGCCGCCCGAAGCGCTGATCGGGGTGATACGGCCCCATGGACCGCCGCCGAGGCCGTCGAATGGGTGATTCGGACCGAAGGTGGTCGCGCTGATGGCACGGGTGCCGGTGCGGACGATGCCTTGCTCGGTGTGCGACAGGCCGAACATCAGCGATGCCTTGTCGTTCGATGCGCCGTAGGTCAGCGAGAAGTCCTTGTTCTTGCCGTCTTTTTCCTGGTTCATGCCGGTGTACAGCGACAGCTGGCCACCTTCCATGTTCTTTTTCAGGATGATGTTGACCACGCCGGCGATCGCGTCCGAGCCGTAGATCGAGGAGGCGCCATCCTTCAGGATTTCAAGGCGCTCGATCATGGCCGACGGGATGGTCGACAGGTCGGTGTAACCGGCGGCGGTTTGGGTCCAGCGCTTGCCGTCCACCAGCACCAGCAGGCGGTTCGAGCCGAGGTTGCGCAGGCTGACGTACTGACCGCCGGCTTCGGCGTTCGAGGTCAGCGAGCCGCTGCGGCTGAAGTCAGGCGCGCCGGCCGACGACATGTTGTTCAGGATATCGCCGACGGTTACCAGGCCGGTCTTCTGGATCTGTTCCTGGCTCATCACCTGGATCGGCTGGGCCGTCTCCAGGTCGACCTGGCGGATACGCGAACCTGTGACTTCGACGCGCTGCAGCGGCGCGGTCGTCTCTTGTGCGTACGCGGCAGTCATGCCGAGGGCCATGCCGCCCAGGCAGATCGTACGGATCGACCGGGACAAGATTGTTTCCATCATATTGCAAACTCCTAGGGGTGAAGATGCAGCTTGCCGGGGAGCCGGCACTGCCGCTACGGAAGGTGTCGCAAGCGCGACCTATCGAAAGCTTTGGCGGACCTACAGGATATGTCCATCAATCATTTCATCCAGCATGGAAGCATCTGCCGAATGGCTCTGTCAATGAGTCCGATTAAAATTCTGTCATTGTTGCAATCGCGCGTCTTTACATGCAGTTGTTCAAACGAATCACTCTTGACGCTACGGTGAACATGCTCTAGAGGCGAATATTGATTGTTGCCGAGCTGAAACGGATAGGGAAGGTGTGGGGAAGGGAAGGCAGGGGCAAAAAAAATGCCCGCCGAAGCGGGCATTTCCTCAGGCGTTCAGAATCAGAACGACTGGTTGTAGCGCACGAAGACGAAGCGATCGATCGGCAGATCGGCATCGATATAGGTTGCCGAAGCGGCGCCCAGGATCGTGAAGCGTGGCTTCTTGTTGAACACGTTGTTCACGCCAACCCGGATGTTGCCTTTCCATGGGGTGGTGTAAGCGACACTCATGTCGTGGTAGGTCAGCGACGCCAGACGGTTTGCACCGGCCGAGGTTGCGCCCGCACGGAAGGTGCCTGGCTCATTGCATTCCAGTTTGTTAGGAATGTTGTAGCACTGGTCCAGGACCGGGCTCAGGTAACGCAGGCCGTAGGTCGCGCTCCAGTTACCCAGCGTCCAGTCGACGTTGAAGTTCGACTTCCAGCGATGGAAATCGTATTCACCCGAGAAGTCGATCCACTGTGCAGCGGCCGAGCTCTTGGTCGAGTACTCGTCCAGGTAGGTCGTTTCGCTGCGCAGGTTGACCTGGCCGAAGGCGAAGCGTGGCAGGCGGTAGCGCAGCTCGAGGTCGACGCCTTCGGTCTTGATCTGACCGAGGTTGGCGTTGCCGCGGGCCAGGTCGATGATCACGCCGGTTGCCGGGTCACGACGCACGCTCTGGCAGAAGCCTGCCAGGCCCTGGGTGTAGCACTCGCCCAGGATGTAGTTCGCCGACACGCCGACGATGCGGTTGTCGATCTGGATGCTGTACCAGTCGAGCGCTGCCGACATGCCTGGCACGAACGACGGGCTGAACACCAGGCCCAGGGTGCGGGTCGTTGCCGTTTCAGGCTGGAGCAGGTTGTTGCCTGCGCCTGCCTGGAACGGGAAAGCGGTCTGGACACTGCTGCTCGACGTGATGACGGCGCCGGTCTGGGTACGCTGGCGGAAGCCTGCGCCGGTACCGCCGATGCCGCCGAAACCGGCGCTGCAACGTGCGGCCACGGCAGGCGTACGCGCTGCTTCGCCGTACAAGGTGTCGCATGGGTCGAGGTAGGTGTCGAAGGCTTGCTGGCCGCCGCCGAAGGTATCGCCCACGGTTGGTGCGCGGAAGCCTTCAGCCCAGGTGCCGCGGGCCATCAGGTCCTTGGTCGGGCGGTAGGTGAAGCTGAACTTGCTGTTGTTGGTCGAACCGAAGTTGCTGTAGTCCGAGTAGCGGGTCGCCAGGTTGACGCCCAGCGATTCGACGAACGGCAGGCCTTTCAGCAGCGGAATGTTCAGCTCGGCGTAAGCCTCGCGCACGGTGTAGCGGCCGGTGGTCGGATTGCCGGCCAGGTCGGTCGAGAAGCCCGAACGCTCGAACTGGCCCGGCAGGTCTTCACCTGTCACGGTACGGTGCTCGATACCGGTTGCGAAGCCGACTGCGCCAGCAGGCAGGTTGAACAGTTCGCCGCCGATGTCGGCGGTAGCGCTGTCGACCTTGCTGCCGAAGGTGTAGCCGCTGACCGACATCACGTAGTCAAGCGCTTGCTTGGTCGAGGCCGATGGGCCGCCCAGGATGTCGAACGGTACGCAGGTCGCCAGCGGGATCGGTGCGCCCGGGGTGCCGCACTGGACGGTGCCGGAAGCATTGCGGAACGACGGGCCGAGGGCCTTCTTCAGGTTCAGCAGGTTCAGGTTACCGGTACCCTGGGTGCCGCCCGAAATCCTGCTGTGGTTGTAGCCTGCGCTCCAGTTCCATGGCATGCCGCGCATTTCGAAGTCGCCTTCGAGGGTGGCGTCGATGTGCAGGGTGCGGTTGTCGTTCTCGGTCACGCGCGGCACTTCGATCGTGCGGCGGTAGAAGAACAGGTCCTGGCCCACGCCGGCGCCGGCAACCTGGTTGCCGTACGGGTTGAAGTAGTTGTCCTTGTCGATGTAGACAGGGAAGGCGCTTTGCGAGGTCGAGCTCAGCGGGTAGCCGGCGACGGTCGAGACGCTCTTGCGCTGCGAGTACATCGCCGTGGTGACCAGGCGCGTGCCGAATGGCATCTCCAGCTCGCCCTTGGTGAAGATGGTGTCGAGCTTGGACGGCATCGCGAACACCACGTCCTGGGTGGTGTTGTAGTTGTCGGCCACGATCGGGGTCGTGCCGATGACGGCGTGGTAGTTGGCCGGATTGCGCGAATCGGCGCCGACGCCCGGATCTTCCTGGTCGCCAGTGTGGTTCAGGAGGCGGTCGAAGCCGGTCGGGCCACCGCTGGCGCTGACCTGGCGGACACGGCCCCAAGGACCACCGCCGAGGCCGTCGGTTGGGTAGCTCGGGCTACGCGGGAACCGGGTGATGTCGCGGTCGCGTGCGAACACTGCGCCCGACTCGGTGTGCGACAGGCCGAACATCAGGTTCGCCTTTTCGCTGCCGGCGCCGTAGGTCAGCGAAAAGTCGCGGTTCTTGCCGTCGGCGACGTCAGCGTTGCGGCCGGCGTACAGGCTGATCTGGCCGCCTTCCATCGATTTTTTCAGGATGACGTTGATCACGCCTGCAATTGCGTCCGAACCGTAGATCGCCGAGGCGCCATCCTTCAGCACTTCAATGCGCTCGATCATCGACGACGGGATGGTCGACATGTCGGTGAAGCCGGCGGTGGACTGGGTCCAGCGCTTGCCATTGACCAGCACCAGCAGGCGCTGGCTGCCCAGGTTGCGCAGGTTGACGTACTGGCCGCCATTCTCGCGGTTCGAGGTCAGGGCACCGCCCTTGCTGAACGCTGGCGAACCGGCCGACGACATGTTGTTGATGACGTCGCCGACAGTGACCAGGCCGGTAGCCTGGATCTGCGCCTGGGTCATCACCTGGACTGGCTGCGAGGTTGCCAGGTCGACCGTGCGAATACGCGAACCGGTCACTTCGACGCGTTGCATCGTGTCCTGGGCCTGGGCCACTGACACCATGGAGTGAAGGGCGATCGCGACGGCCATTGCGATCTTGGTACGTTGTTGCATGTGCTCTCCGGGTTTTATTTGCCGCCCATGGCGGCTGTTTCTATGAACTGCATCGCTGCGTTATCGTAATTACGCACCCCAATGAGAGCATTGGATATTGATTAGTGTCAACAACAGACGGATGTGTTGTGTGATTTGAAAACAACATGTCGAAGTGCAAAGTCAAGTGACTGAAAAGTCAGCAGTAGCCATGCGTACCGGGTGGGTGCGCTAAATTGTCTTATCGTGGTCTATCGGCGCGGATTTGCATTGAACAGCCGGGCGCATTGCGCTTGCAGGAAGCTTGCGTTGACCCGACTATGAACTGGAAAAATTTAGCCGAAACACGTTTCCCAGAGCCGCACGACGCTGGCCGCGTGCTCGCCGACGGCGCCCGGTTCAACCCGCGCTTCGCGGCCTTGCAGGCGCAACTGGTGCTGCAGCTTGCGCATCGCGCGGTAGGCGTCGGCGACGCTGGTGGCCAGGGCGGCGTCGATCAGGCCGAGTTCGGCGCTGCGGTGCAGCAAGGCGATATTCCCGGCGTTAGCCGTCAGTTGCGGATGCAGGGCCGCATAGCGCAGCACCAGGTACTGGACGATGAATTCGATGTCGATCATGCCGCCGCTGTCCTGCTTCAGGTCGAACAGTGCGCTGCGGTTCGGGTATGCATCATGCATGCGCGTGCGCATTTTCAGCACCTCCGCCTTCAGTTCGCCCTCCCGGGCGCTGCGGTCGCGCCGCAGCACGGCTTCGCGAATCCCCTCGAAGCGCGTGCCGATGGCCGCGTCGCCGGCGCAGAAACGGGCGCGGGTGAGCGCCTGGTGCTCCCACACCCAGGCCGCGTTGTGCTGGTAGCGCTCGAAGGCGGCCAGCGAGCTGACCAGCATGCCGCTGGCGCCGTCCGGGCGCAGGGCGGTGTCGATGTCGAACAGGATGCCGGCCGGCGTGTGCGCCGTCATCCAGGTGATGAAGCGCTGCCCCAGCTTGGCATAGTTCGACGGCGCCATCTCGTCCTCGTCGTCGAACAGGAAGATGACGTCGAGGTCCGACACATAGCCGAGCTCCTTGCCGCCGAGCTTGCCATAGGCGATGACGGCGAAGCGCGGCTCTTCGATATGGCGGGTGGCGACCGTGCGCCAGGCCCAGCGCACCGTGGCGGCCACCACCACGTCGGCCAGCGCCGATAGATGGTCGGCCAGGCGCTCGACCGACAGCTCGCCGGCGAGGTCGAGCGAGAGCAGCCGGAACAGCTGGGCATGGTGGGTCTCGCGCAGGATGTCGAGCTGGCGCTCGGTGTCGCCCAGGGCTTCGGCCAGCTGCGCGTCGAGGTTTGCCGCCAGCATGGCCGGATCGTCGATGCCGCTGCCGCGGTCGTCCAGCAGTTCGTCGAGCAGGATCGGGTGCAGGGTCAGGAAGGTGGCGGCCCAGCCGCTGGCGTGCATCATGCGGATCACGCGCTCGAGCGTGTGTGGGTATTCGGTCAGCAGCGACAGGTAGGCCGAGCGGCGTGCGATCGCTTCCAGGAAGTCGAGCAGGCGCCCGAGCGTGGCGCCATGGCTGCCGGCGCCCGCTCCGGCCGCCAGCGCGGCTTCCTCGACGACGCGCGCCACCTGCGGCAGCGCCAGGTTGACCAGGGCCAGCAGGCGGGCGCGGCTGGCATCGGGCAGGCCCTGCAGGCGCGGGGCGTTCCAGGTACCGGCCAGGCGCCGCGCACTGCCGGCCGGGTCCTCGTAGCCGAGGCCGGCGAGATGGCTTTCGATGGCCTTGAGGGCTTCCGGATCGGCCGCGATCGCTTCCAGGCCGGCCCTTTCCTCGTCCAGCGGGGTGCTTTTTTCGGCGAACATGTCGTCGAACTGGTCGGCCACGAAGGCCCGCTGTTCTTCCAGCCGCTCGAGCAGGGTGGCGATGTCCGGGCAGCCCATCATCCGCGCCACCAGCTGGCGGTCGGCCTCCAGCGCGGGCAGGGTATGGGTCTGGGCATCGTCCAGGTATTGCAGGCGGTGTTCAAGATTGCGCAGGAAACTGTAGGCGCCCAGCAAACGCTCGACGGTGTCCTGGGTCATCAGCTCGCGCTCGGCCAGCAGGCGCAGGGTCTGGCGCGTGGAGCGCTCGCGCAGCGCCGGGTCGCGCCCGCCACGGATGAGCTGGAAGACCTGGGCCAGGAATTCGATTTCGCGGATTCCGCCGCGCCCGAGCTTGACGTTGTTGCTGCGGTCCGGATGCAGGCGTTCCTGGCGCTTGACCTCGGCGCGGATCTGGGCGTGCATGTTGCGGATCGCATCGATGACGCCGAAGTCGAGATAGCGGCGGAACACGAAGGGCCGCACGATGGCGTCGAGCGCGGCGATGTCGGCCGCGGCGCCGGTCACGGCGCGCGCCTTGACCCAGGCATAGCGTTCCCATTCGCGGCCCTGCACGATCAGGTATTCCTCGACCATGTTGAGGCTGGCGGCGAGCGGGCCCGAGTTGCCGTTCGGGCGCAGCGCCATGTCGACCCGGAACACGAAACCGTCTTCAATCACTTCCGACAGCGCGCCGATCAGGCGCCGCCCGAGGCGGATGAAGAATTCATGGTTCGACAGCGAACGCTGGCCCGCGCCGGCCTGGGTGTCGCCGTCTTCCGGGTAGACGAAGATCAGGTCGATGTCGGAGGATACGTTGAGCTCGCCGCCGCCCTGTTTCCCCATTGCCAGCACCAGCATTTCCTGGGGCAGGCCCGATTCGGCGCCGACCGGCATCCCGTGGGCGGCCACCAGCTCGGACATCAGCTCGGCGAGCATGGTGCGGATCGCGAAATCGGCAAAGCCCGTCATGGTGCGCACGACTTCGTCGAGATCGGCCTGTCCCTCGAGGTCGCGCCGGATCAGGCCGCAGACCAGCAAGTTGCGCAGACGCCGCATGGCGCGTGGCAATCCGATGCCAGCAGCCAACTCCTGTTTCAATAAAGCGCCGAAATCCGCGCAAGCCAGCGATAATCCGCATAAGGCAGAGAGCTGCCCGGCGCGGCCGGGCGCCGCATCGAGCCAGCGCGCGTAGAAGCGCGACTGGGAAGGTGAGCTGAGGTTCAGGTTGCAGGCGCTTGCGGCAGGGGGCATGGGAGGGTCCGGCTGGAGTGTGAAAGCGGGTCCGGCAGGCTTGCTTGCGGTAAAATTGCCCGCCGCGCTGCCCCGGTCAGCACGATGGTAAGGGAGACGCCACATGCCTAGCAAGGGCTCTTCTTTCAAAGAATACGTTGTCGATCGATCAGTTTTACAGAACCACCTTGAGATCCACCTTGGCGAGCCTTTTTTATTAGCACCTTGATGCACAATCCGGAACCGCAGGCGGCCGATGCCCACGCGCACTCGGCGCAGCAGTCGCACCAGCCGCATGAGCAGCAGGGGCGATTCGGCGCGCCCTGGCGCCGCATGCGCGCGGGCTACCGCTATGCGAACCTGGCCTCGCACCACGTGCTCGGCTTCACGGTCAAGCTGGTGTTGTTTGTCTATTTCGCGCTGGCCCTGCTGTTCCTGGCGCTGCGCTACGCCATCCTGCCCAACATCGACCTGTACAAGGACGACATCGAGCGCAGCGCCAGCCGCGCGCTCGGCAACCAGGTCGCCATCGCGCGCATCTACGCGTCCTGGAGCGGCCTGAATCCCTCGCTGTTCCTGGGCGACGTCTCCCTGACCGACACCAAAGGGCGCCAGGTGCTGGCCTTGCCCTCGGTGTCGGCGACCCTGTCGTGGTGGAGCGTGGTGGCGGCCGAGCCGCGTTTCGAGACGCTCGAACTGATCCGCCCGCAGCTGGCCGTGCGGCGCGACGCCGGCGGCGTGATCCACCTGGCCGGCATGCGCCTCGACCCGAACGAGCGCGACAAGGGCGGCAGCGGCGGCGACTGGGCGTTTCGCCAGCGCGAAATCCTGATTCGCGAGGGCCGGGTCGACTGGTTCGACGAACGCCGCGGCGCCGCGCCGCTGGCCCTGCGCGACGTCACCCTGGTGCTGCAGAACCGCTGGACCACGCACCAGTTCGCGCTGAAGGCGACGCCACCGGCCGCGCTGGCGCAGCCCTTCGACGTGCGCGCCCGCTTTACCCATCCCCGTTTCGGCAGCCGGGCGTCCGACATCGCGCTCTGGCGCGGCGAGCTCTACGCCGACCTGCGCGAGGCCGACCTGGCCGCCTGGCGCGCCTACCTCGACTATCCATTCCAGATAACGCGCGGGCGCGGCTCGCTGCGTGCCTGGATGCAGCTCGACCAGGCGCGCCTGGCCGGTTTCACCGCCGACCTGGCGCTGGCCGGCGTGGCGGCGCGGGTCAGGCCCGATCTGCCGGCCCTGCGCTTTGCCAGCGTGGCGGGGCGCCTGTCGGCGCGCGAAGTGCTGGCGCCGGGCAAGGCCGACGGCAAGCCGACCTTTGGCGCCAAGGGCCATACGATGAGCATGGACAATTTTGTGCTGGTCACGCCGGATGGCCGCGCGCTGCCGCCGGCCAGCTTCACCGAAACCTTTACGCCCGCCCGCGGCGGCCGCCCGCAGCGGGTCGAGATCCAGGCGCGCCAGGTCGACCTCGCCGCGCTGGCCGGGGTGGCCGCCCAGCTGCCGCTGTCGGCGCCGCAGCGCCAGGCGCTCGCCGATCTTGCTCCGCGCGGCCGCCTGCTCGACTTTTCCGCGTCCTGGGACGGGCTGTGGGATCGCCGCACGCCGCGTCCGGCCAACTACCGGGTCAAGGGCAGGGTGGCCGGCCTGTCCCTGCGGCCGCAGGCGGCCCAGGCGGGACTGCCGGCGCTGCCGGGTTTCGACAACCTGTCCGGCAGCATCGACGCCACCGACAAGGGCGGCAGCATCGTGCTCGACTCGCGTGCGCTGGCGCTGCACATGCCGGCCTGGTTCGCCGAGCCATCGATGCCCTTCGATAAGCTGGCGCTCGGTGCGCGCTGGAACTACCAGCCGGGCCAGCAGTTGCTGGTCGAGGTCGACAAGCTGGAATTTGCGCAGGGCGCCTTGCGCGGCAGCCTGTCCGGACGCCATCAACTGCCCTTGCAGGCGGGGCGCGGCCCCGGCGTTGCCGACCTCAGCGGCACGCTCGACGGCTTCCAGATTGCGCAAGTAGGCCGTTTCCTGCCGCTGGCCACGCCGCCCGGGCTGCGTGGCTGGCTGAGCTCGGCCCTGCAGGGCGGCACCTTGAACGACGTGCGCCTGCGCCTGCGCGGCGACCTCGCCGGATTCCCGTTCCGCGCCGAGAATGCGCTGGACCGTGCGCGCGGCGAATTTCGCGTTGCCGGGCGCCTGGCCGGGGCCACGCTCGAATATTCGCCCGGCCACCGCACGCCGGACAACCGGCCGCAGTGGCCGCTCGCCGAGGGGATCAACGGCAGCATCGTGTTCGACCGTGCACGCATGGAAATCCATGCCGACACCCTGCGCACGCTCGGCCTGAACCTGACGAAGGTGCGCGCCGTCATCCCCCAACTCGGCGTCCCAGGCATGATGCTCGACATCGACGGCATGGCGGACGGCACGCTGCAGGACTTCCTGCGCTATGTGGCGGCCAGCCCGGTGCCGGGCTGGATCGGCCATGTCACCGACGACGCCCAGGGCAGCGGCAACGCCCAGCTCGGGCTGAAGCTGCAGATGCCGCTGGCAAATCTTGCCGGCACGAAGGTGCAGGGCGCCCTGCAATTGCAGAACAACGACATTCAATTGTTCCCTGACTTGCCGCCCCTCCAGGCCGCATTGGGCAAGATCGAGTTCACCGAACACGGCTTCAACCTGAACGGGGTCGGCGCCAGTTTCGTCGGCGGCCCGCTGGCGCTGGCCGGCGGCACCGCAAGCGACGGCGCGATCGCGATCCGCCTGGCCGGCACCCTGTCGGCCGACGGCATGCGCCGCAGCAGCGCCCCGGGGCTGGCGCGCCTGGCCAGCCGCCTGTCGGGCAGCACGCGCTATACGGGCGCGATCACGGTGCGCGAGCGCCGCCTCGGCGTCACCATCGACTCCACCCTGGCCGGACTCGGCCTGGAATTGCCGGCGCCGCTGAACAAGCCGCAGGCGGACAGCCTGCCCCTGCATTTCGTGCTGAACGGCGCGCCGGCGGTCGACGGTGTCGGCCGCGACGAACTGCGCCTGTCGCTGGGCAATGCCGTGGCCGCCCGCTACCTGCGCAGCCGCCAGCCGCACAGCGGCTGGATCGTGGAGCGCGGCGGCATCGGCGTCAACCTGCCGGCGCCGGAGCCGGACGAGGGCGTGATGATCAACGTCGACATGAAGTCGCTGAATGTCGATGCTTGGCTGGCGGTTGCGCGCGCCATCGCGGGAAGCAGCACGAACGATGGGGCGGCAAAGGCCGGCGCCGGTGCTGCCGCCCCGGGTCTCAATTTCTCGCAATACGTGATGCCGACCACCCTGGCGGCGCGCGCGGGCGAACTGTTCATCGGCGAGCGCAGGATCGCCGACGTGGTCGTGGGCGCCTCGCATCGCGGCAGCGCCTGGCAAGCCAACCTGCATTCGCGCCAGGCCTCGGGCCACATCACCTGGAGCGAGGGCCAGGGGCAGGGGCTGGGGAAAGTCACCGCGCGCCTGGCTTCGCTGGTGATTCCGGCCTCCTCGGCGGCCGAAGTGAAAGACTTGCTCGAATCGAACCGCGGCGCCAGCGCCACCATCCCGGCGCTCGACATCACGGCCGAGCGTTTCGAATTGTTCAACAAGCAGTTCGGGCGGCTCGACCTGCAGGCGAGCAACGTACCGGCGCTGGCCGGCAAGGAGTGGCAGATCGACCGCCTGACGCTGACCAACCCGGACGGCCAGCTGAAGGCCACCGGACGCTGGCTGACGAAAGACGGCAAGAGCAATACCGGGATGAATTTCACGCTCGACATCATCGACGCCGGGCGCTTGCTGGACCGCCTCGGCTTCCCGGAAACCCTGCGTCGCGGCAAAGGCAAGATGTCGGGCGATATTTCCTGGAACGGTCTGCCGTATGCGCTCGACATCCCGACCTTGTCGGGCCAGATCGAAATGAACGTCGGCGGCGGCCAGTTCCTGAAACAGGATCCGGGCGCGGCCAAGCTGCTGGGCGTGCTCAGTCTCCAGGCCTTGCCGCGCCTGTTGAAACTCGATTTCCACGACGTGTTTTCCGAAGGCCTGGCCTTCGACGGCATCAGCGCAAACGCGATGATCACGCGCGGCGTCGTCAAGACCGATAACCTGAAAATGCACGGCGTGGCCGCCACCATCCTGATGGACGGCACCGCCGACATCGCCAACGAATCGACCAACCTGCGCGTCGTCGTGATTCCCGAGTTCAACCTCGGCACCGGTCCGCTGGTCTATGGCCTGGCGGTCAACCCGGTCATCGGCCTCGGCTCCTTCCTGGCGCAACTTTTCCTGCGCGCTCCCATGATGAAGGCGATGACCTATCACATGCAGGTCACCGGGCCATGGAAATCGCCGACGATCACCAAGATCGACAACCCGCCGCCGCGTCCGGCGGCCGCTGCCAAGGAGTGATGGCATGAATGAGATGAGCCGCGTCGCCGCGATCCAGATGGTGTCGACCCCGGTCGTCGCCGACAACCTTGCCAGCGCGCGCCGCCTGGTGGCCGAGGCCGCAGCCGGCGGCGCCACGCTCGTGACGCTGCCCGAATACTGGCCGATCATGGGATTGAGCGACACCGACAAGGTCGCGCACGCCGAGCAGGCCGGGGCGGGGCCGATCCAGGACTGCCTGGCAGGTCTGGCCCGCGAACATGGCATCTGGCTGATCGGCGGCACCTTGCCGCTGGTCTCGGGCGACGCCGGCCGCGTGCTCAACACCACGCTGGTGTACGACCCGGACGGCCTGGCGATCGGCCGCTACGACAAGATCCACCTGTTCGGCTTCAACAAGGGCGCCGAATCCTACGACGAGGCGCGCACCATCGTGCCGGGCGCCTCGGTCGGCAGCTTCGAGGCGCCTTTCGGCCGGGTAGGCCTGTCGATCTGTTACGACCTGCGCTTCCCGGAACTGTTTCGGGCGATGGGCGAATGCGCCCTGATGGTGGTGCCGGCCGCCTTCACGCACACCACCGGCCGCGCCCACTGGGAAGTGCTGCTGCGCGCCCGCGCCATCGAAAACCAGTGCTATGTGCTGGCCGCGGCCCAGGGCGGACTGCATGCCAACGGGCGCCGCACCTTCGGCCACAGCATGCTGGTCGATCCATGGGGCGAGGTCAAGGCGGTCTTGCCTGAGGGCGAAGGTGTGGTGGTCGGCGAGATCGACGCCGCGTTCATGGCCGGCGTGCGCGAGAGCTTGCCGGCCTTGCGGCATCGTACGATGTAAGGCGACGGCCGCCGGCGTCCGCCCCGGTAGGATCGGAACGGATATGGCACAATGCCTCAACCCACACGAGCTCTCTACGTAAAATGATCCCATTCGAACCGAATCTTTCTTCCCTGGCCGTCGCCCGCGACGTGCTGCTGACGCCGTTTGGCCTCGATGAAGGCAAGCTGCTGCGCACGCTCGGAACGATGTTTACCCACAAGGTCGACTATGCCGACCTGTATTTCCAGTTCACCAAGAGCGAAGGCTGGAGCCTGGAAGAGGGCATCGTCAAGACCGGCAGCTTCTCGATCGACCAGGGTGTCGGCGTGCGCGCCATCTCCGGCGACAAGACCGCTTTCGCCTATTCCGACGAAATCTCCGAGATCGCCCTGCTGGACGCGGCGGCGGCGACGCGCACCATCGCGCGCGCCGGCGCCGGCCGCGTGAAGGTGGCGGCCCGCACCCAGCCGACCGGCGGGCGCTCGCTCTACCTTCCCCGCGACCCGCTGGCCTCGCTGGACGCCACCGCCAAGGTCAAATTGCTCGAGCGCGTCGAAAAGATGGCGCGTGCGAAAGACCCGCGCGTGGTGCAGGTGATGGCGGGCCTGGCCGGCGAATACGACGTGGTGCTGGTGGTGCGCAGCGACGGCGTGCTGGCGGCCGACATCCGCCCGCTGGTGCGCGTGTCGGTGACCGTCATTGCCGAGCAGGACGGGCGGCGCGAAACCGGTTCTTCCGGCGGCGGCGGGCGCTTCGATTACGGCTATTTCGACGACGCCATCCTCGAGAAATACGCGGACGAGGCGGTCAAGTCGGCCCTGGTCAACCTCGATGCCCGCCCGGCCCCGGCCGGCCCGATGACGATCGTGCTCGGACCGGGCTGGCCCGGCGTGCTGCTGCACGAAGCGGTCGGCCACGGCCTGGAAGGCGACTTCAACCGCAAGGGCTCGTCGTCGTATGCCGGCATGATCGGCCAGCGCGTCGCCGCCAAGGGCGTCACCGTGGTCGACGACGGCACCCTGCAGGACCGCCGCGGTTCGCTCAACATGGACGACGAAGGCAACCCGACCCAGTGCACGACGCTGATCGAGGACGGCATCCTGAAAGGCTATATCCAGGACACGATGAACGCGCGCCTGATGAAGATGCCGATCACCGGCAACGCCCGCCGCGAATCCTTCGCGCACCTGCCGATGCCGCGCATGACGAATACCTACATGCTGGCCGGCGACAAGGACCCGGCCGAGATCCTGGCTTCGGTGAAAAATGGCCTGTACGCAGTGAATTTCGGCGGCGGCCAGGTCGACATCACCAACGGCAAGTTCGTGTTCTCGGCAAGCGAGGCTTACATGATCGAGGACGGCAAGATCACCTATCCGGTGAAGGGCGCCACCCTGATCGGCAACGGCCCCGAGGTCATGAACCGCATCTCGATGATCGGCAACGACATGGCCCTCGACGCCGGCGTCGGCGTGTGCGGCAAGGAAGGCCAGAGCGTGCCGGTCGGCGTCGGCCAGCCGACGCTGCGCATCGATGGCGTGACCGTGGGCGGCACGGCGTAATCGTCGCCGTTCTAATGAAAACGGATGCCCGGCGCTGCCGGGCATTTTTTATGTGTGAGTCGTCTTCCTCAGAACTTGGTCGTCAAGCGCATGTACACCGTCGTTCCCAGCGGGTCCGTGTAGCGCGGGTCGTAGCCCAGCTGGAAATTGGTGACCTGGTTGGTAAATGGCGGCTCTTCGTCGAACAGGTTCTTGATCCCCGCGGTCAGCTCGAAACGTTTGTTACCGGTATACGTCGTCGACAGCGACCAGGTCGAATAATGGCCCGCCTTGTTGGCGAACTCGGGCGCGACCGCCGTGTTCTGGTCCTCGTAGTGCGACATGTATCGGTTGCCCAGGTTGATCACATAGTCGCCGCGCACCAGCGTCAGCAGCAGGTTGTGACGCCAGCGGAATACCGGCGTCGCGTCGGCATAGCGTCCGGCGTTCTGGGTGAAAGCGCCGCCGCGCTCGTTCTGGTACTCGTACTTGTCGATATAGGTGCCGTCGATGCTGAGGCTGAGGTTGCCGAACGGATTGCGCGGCAGGCGGTAGAGCAGCGACAGGTCGACCCCGCGGGTACGCACTTCGCCCAGGTTGTCGGTGATGTCGATCACGTAGTCCAGGCGCGTTCCGTTCGCGTTGTACACGAACAGGTCGCGATAGCGCGCAAAATTGCCGAAAATGGTCTGCTCGGCCAGTCCGCTGATCTGGTCCTTGAGCCTGATGTTCCAGTAGTCGGCCGACAGCGTCAGCGAGCGAACCGGTTCGAACACCAGGCCGGCGCTGTAGGTGCGGGACTTCTCCGGCTGCAGATTCGGATTGCCGCCCAGGCGTACGAACTGCTGCTGCCCGCACACGATGTTCGGATTGGCGCCCGGGACTGCCACGCCACCCGGGCACAGCAGGGGATCGTCATAGCTGTCGGACGTGTTGGTGATCGACTGCGGGCCATACAGGTCGAACAGCGTCGGAGCGCGGAAACCCTTGTTGAAGGAGCCGCGCACCAGCAACTGCTTCGTCGGCTGGTAGCGCAGCGACACCTTGGGCGTGAAGCTGTCGCCGACGTCGCTGTAGTGGTCGTAGCGGCCGGCGAAGTTGAGTTCCATGTCCTTGATGACCGGCAGGTTGACTTCGGCGAAGAGCGCGGCAATGCTGCGCTGGCCCGCCTGGTCCTGGGCGTCGGCGAAGCCCGAGCTGGACGCCTGCCCGGCCAGGTCGCGGTTGACGAAGTACTTGGCGCGGTCGCGCCGGAACTCGGCGCCCAGGGCAAAGCCCAGCGGACCTGCGGGCAGCGCCATGAGTTCGCGGCTGGCGCGCGCGTCGACCGCGCTGGTGGTAGTGCGCGCATGCACGTATTCGCCCAGCAGCAGGGAATTGGCCAGGAAGTCGGCGCCTGCAGGACTCTGAGGGCCAAAGGGATTGAGGATGCCGGCGCCGACCCCATCGATGATGCGCTGGTCGACCAGGTAACCGCCGCGGAAGGAGCTGCGCGCGCGTCCCTGCGAGTGCGAGATCCCGGTGTTGTAGTCCCATCCGGCCAGGCTGCCCTCCAGGCTGGCCTGCACACGGACGCTGCGGCTGCTGTCGTAGTTCAGGCGCCGCCCGGATTCGAGCGGGCGCCAGCTGATGTCGAGGTTTTCGCGGCTCAGGCCGGGAAAAGCGGGGACCGTGCCGTTGCCGGGGTAATACGGGCTGGCGGCCGTCATGGTGATGCCCAGGTTCGACATGGGCGGCGGCGCTACACCTGCTTCATTGGTGCTGCGGCTCCACATGACTTCAAGGCTGGCCAGGTGCTCCGGGCTTAACTGGCGGTTGAACTTGCCCATCGCGCTGTACTGGCGCGTCTCGGGGATGAGGTCGATATACTGGGTGTAGTCGAATTCGCAGACAGGATCGTCCGTTGCCGGCGCGGTGTCGGGCGAAGTACCGGCCACGCTGCAGCCGCTGGCGTAATACGGATTGCCGGCGACGCCGAGGTCGGAAAAGAAGTTGGCCGGGAAGGTAGTCCGGCTGACTTCGTTCATGCCGCGATCGGGCCGCACGCCGGTGCGCGCGAAGCTGCGGTCCGTCGCGCGCAGCGCGCTCTGCTGGTGATAGTCGAGCACGCCCCACATGCTCCAGCCGTCGCTGCCGAGCTCGCCCAGGCCGCCGGACAGGTTCAGCCGCTGCTCGTTGCCGCCGCCGCGGCGCAGCGGCTCGTAGCCCTCGAAGGTGAGGGCGCCGCC
This sequence comes from Telluria sp. LT2P34, assembly GCF_059685915.1. Lineage (NCBI taxonomy): Bacteria > Pseudomonadati > Pseudomonadota > Betaproteobacteria > Burkholderiales > Oxalobacteraceae > Telluria > Telluria sp. LT2P34. Next base: position 1,304,254 of record NZ_JCASIN010000001.1, on the reverse strand, counting down.
CTTGACCGAGCGCTTGGTGATGAAGTTGACGACGCCGCCGATGGCGTCGCTGCCGTAGATGGCCGAGGCGCCGTCGCGCAGCACTTCGACCCGCTCCAGCGCCGCCACCGGGATGATGTTCAGGTCGACGGTGGCCCCCTCGTAGGGATGGTTCGCCAGGCGCCGGCCATTGAGCAGCACCAGCGTCTTGTCGCCGCCCAGGCCGCGCAGATCGGCCTCGGCGGCCCCGCCCGTGCCGGCGCCGACCGCGGAGGAACTGACGGTCGAGCTCTGGTTCATTGGAATGGTGTTCAGCACCTCCTGCGCCGTCGCCAGGCCCTGCTTGGCGAAGTCGGCGGCGCGGATGGTGGTGATCGGCAGCGAGGTTTCCGCAGCAATCCGCCTGATCGACGAACCCGTCACCTCGACGCGCGCCATCGGCTGGCCGACCGAGTTCTGCGCCAGCGCAAATGGGCAGGCCAGCAGGCCCAGGCCGGCGGCGGCGCCGAACAGCCGGCGCACGGAACGGGATAAACATGTTTCATTCATTTCCGGCTCCTGATAGCGATGATGTGGTTGCTCTGTACGGCTCGACAAGCAGGGAGGCCGTCCCTGGCTGGGGCGCCCGAGACGGCCGGTATCGCATCAGAACGTGTAGCGCGCCCCGAGCGTGAAGCTGCGTCCTACCGCACCCGCGAAGTCGAGCGGGTTGTAGGCCTGGGCGCCGTAGGTCAGGGGATCGAGCGGCGCGACCTTGTCGAACAGGTTTTCGACCGTGCCGAACACTTCCCAGCCGGGCCGCGGCTTCCAGCGCACCACCAGGTCGAAGCTGGTGAACGAGGACAGTTCGCAGCCGGTCGGGGCATCGTTGCCATTGGCGAAATGGCTGGCGCAGCCCGCCGGATCGTTCTTGAACAGCGTGTTGTCGATGGCCCCGCGGTAGTTGGCGTTGAGCGCGACGCGCCAGTCGCCGCGGTCCCAGGCCGCACGCAGGTTGGCACGGTGGTCCGGGGTGCCGACGCAGTTGCTGACGTCGCAGTTGCCGTGGGTGCCGGCGAAGTCGCGCGAACTGCCGTCCTGTTCGGTACGCTCCCACTTGTCGAGGAAGGTCCATTTCGCGTCGAGCAGGATATTGCCCCAGCCGTTAGGCAGGCGCACCGTGTGGCGGGCGTCGATGTCCAGGCCCTGCACCTCGGTCGAGGCCGAGTTGACGTAGTTCGTCAGCACCGCCGTGATCGCGCCCGGGTCCCCCGCGATGCCCGGCTGGGCGGTCGAGGGGTCGCGCGCCACGCGGCCGCCGGCAATGGCGGCGTCGACCAGCTCCTGGTTGATCTCGTTGCTGCGCTTGATCCGCCAGAGGTCGACCGAAATGCTGGTGCGCGGCAGCGGGTCCCAGATGACGCCGACGTTGAAGCTCTTCGAACGCTCGGGCGAGAGGTTCTGGTTGGGCGAGGTGATCAGGGCCACGGCCGCCGGGTTACAGGCGGCCTGGACACCCAGGCCGCAGCGCAGCGGGTCGCCGGCGGTGGAAAATGCCGCCAGGCCGCCCACGCCGTTTTCGGCCGCGCTCGGCGCGCGGAAGCCTTTCGCGAAGGTGGCGCGCAGCGCCAGCTGGCGCGCCGGCTGCCATTTCACTCCCGCTTTTGGTGTCCAGGCGTCGCCGACGTCGGTAAAGCGGTCCCAGCGCAGGGCGCCGGTAATCTCCAGGCCCGGCAGCACCGGCGCCAGCGCTTCGCCGTACAGCGTGAACACGTTGCGTGCGCCGCTGTAGGCCGAATAGCCGAGGCCGATCACGTTGCCGCGCTCGGTGCCCGTGGTGGGCTCGAGCTCGGTTTCCTCGCGCCGCCATTCGGCGCCGACCGCCACCCCGATCGCGCCGCCGGCCAGCTTGCCGAATTCGCGCGTGGCCTTGACGTCGCCCTGGATGATCTTGGTCTGGGCATCGTTCGAGATCATCGGGGCGATCGCCGCGTAGACCCCCGGACTGTTCAGGCCCGCGTTTTCGGCGATGCGCCAGACGGTGCCGATCGGCAGCGCCGCATAGGCCGGGCTGGTGCCGAGCGCGGCGGCGATGTTTTGCGGGCTCGGGTCGAGCATGGCGAAGGTGACGTCGCGCTGCAGGTAGCCGTAGCGTTCGTTGCTGACGGTGCTGCGCGAAAACAGCAGCGAGGTATCGTATTCCCAGCCGAGCAGGGTGCCCTTCACGCCGGCCAGCGCGCGCACGAAAAAGGAGTCGATCTTCGACCTGCGCGGCCCGACGTCGCCGGCCAGGTAGCGCAGGCGCGCGGCCGTGCCGAAATACGGGTTGTCGGGGTGGGACGGGCCGAACTGCACGCCCGCATTGCTGACCGGGCCGCCGGGGAAGCCGACGTTGGCGCTGACGTTGTTGGGCGTGGTCGAGGAACCGGACTTGCTGCTGTAGAGGTTCAGCTCGGTGTAGCCTTCCATCTCCGGCGTGATGCGCAAGGTGCCGCGCCCGAAGATGCTGTAGTTTTCCTGTTCCGGCTGGATCTGGTTGTAGGCCAGCGTCGAGTCGATCAGGCAGCCGCCGCCGGGGTCGCCCTGGGGCTGGCTGGTGAAGTTTGCGCAGGCCGCGCCGGGGAAGGTGCGGGTGAAGCCGGAGGCCGGATCGAGGCTGCCGCGGTTGAAGTAGTTGTTGGTGGCCGGGTTGCGCACGTTGCCGTTGATGGCGCTGCCGGCGGCGTTCGGCCCGGTGATGGCGCCGGTGCCGCCGAGCGCTTCCTGGGCCGAGAAGCCCCAGTTGCGCAGGTCGATGCGGCCGATGTAGTCGCGGTCGGCGCGGTCGCGCAGCCAGATGTCGTTGAGCCGCTTGAACTCGAAATTGAGCAGCACGTTGTGGCCATCTGCGTCGAGGTCGCCGAAGCCGTGGGTGATGGCAAGGTTCTGTTCTTCGCCGTCCCATTCCTCGGTGATGCCGAGGTGGCCGCGCACGGTGGTGCCCTTGAAATCGCGGCGCAGGATGATGTTGACGACGCCGGCGATGGCGTCGGAACCGTAGATGGCCGAAGCGCCGTCCTTCAGGATCTCGATGCGGTCCACCGCGTCGGTCGGGATCACGTTCAGGTCGGAAAACACTTTCTGGCCGTCGTCGGCCAGGCCGTAGGGGGCCATGCGGCGCCCGTTGAGCAGCACCAGGGTCGAAGCCGTGCCCAGGCCGCGCAGCGAGATGCCCGAGGCGCCGGCGGCGAAGCCGCCGCTGAACGAGGTGGGGACCGAGCCCTGGTTGTCCACGGCCAGGGTTTGCAGCAGCTCGGACACGGTACTCTTGCCCGAGCGCTCGATGTCGGAGCGGTTGACGGTCAGCACCGACGAGGCGGTTTCGGCTTCGGCACGGCGGATGTTACTGCCGGTAACGACGACACGCGCAACCGGCCGCTCGGCCGCTTCCTGCGCGACGGCCTGGGGCTGGGACAGCAGGGCCAGTCCTATCGCGCCGCCCCCGGCGAACATGCGGCGCACCGATCTGGATAACAGGGTTTCAATCATGTCCGACTCCAAGTAAATTAAATTCCCTGTCTGCTGGACTGCTGCTTGGTCTCAGCTCAAACACTGGAGCAGAAGAAATTGACCAAGTACAAATATGTGCGCAGGCCGGACGGGGGCTTGCCCAGACTTTTGCATTGCTGACAATGGGACGTGTGATATCAGTCAATCGTCTGCCTTCCGCTGCGCGGGCTGTCGGTTTGACGCAACTGCTTGCTGCGAAACCGGTGTTTATGCGGCGGACATGGGAAAACGCCGGGGGGGACAAAGAGCTTGCCAATCTTCACGGGTTGGCGGTATAGTCGTTTCGACCTTCTCCGGATCCGCCCATGCGCAACGTATTGTTCTTTACCCGCTATTTTTGGTTCCGCCATTCCGGCCTTCAGGCGGTGGAATAGCGGCAGGGGTTACGTAACGAGCGCGCAGCGCGCGACCAGACCGAGAGACCGAAAACCGCCAGCGATGGCGGTTTTTTTATTTCCCAAGCAAACGGAGTACCGCATGCACCGCACCGACGATCTACGCATCCGCGAAATGAAGGAACTGACGCCGCCCTCGCACCTGATCCGCGAGTTTCCGGTGACACCGGCTGCCGGCGAGACGGCGAGCGCCGCGCGCATCGCGCTGCACCGCATCCTGCACGGCCAGGACGACCGCCTGATGGTGGTGATCGGCCCGTGCTCGATCCACGATCCGAAGGCGGCGATGGAATATGCGCGCCGCCTCGCCGGGGAGCGCCGCCGCCTGGCCGGCGACCTCGAAATCGTGATGCGGGTGTATTTCGAAAAGCCGCGCACGACGGTCGGCTGGAAGGGGATGATCAACGACCCCTACATGGACAACAGCTTCCGCATCAACGACGGCCTGCGCATGGCGCGCGAGCTGCTGCGCGACGTCAACGAGATGGGCCTGCCCGCCGGCACCGAATTCCTCGACGTGATCAGCCCCCAGTACATCGCCGACCTGGTCAGCTGGGGCGCGATCGGCGCCCGCACCACGGAGTCGCAGGTGCACCGCGAACTGGCTTCCGGCCTGTCCTGCCCGGTCGGCTTCAAGAACGGCACCGACGGCAACATCCGGATCGCGGTGGAAGCGATCAAGGCGTCTTCGCAGCCGCACCATTTCCTGTCGGTGACCAAGGGCGGGCATTCGGCGATCGTGTCGACCGCCGGCAACGAGGATTGCCACATCATCCTGCGTGGCGGCAAGACGCCGAACTTCGACGCCGCCAGCGTCGACGAGGCCTGCCGCCAGATCGCCGCCCTCGGCCTGGCGTCGCGCCTGATGATCGACGCCTCGCATGCGAACAGCTCGAAAAAGCCCGAGAACCAGATACCCGTCTGCGCCGACATCGCCGGCCAGGTCGCGGGCGGCGACGGGCGCATCGTCGGCGTGATGGTCGAATCGCACCTGCTGGGCGGGCGCCAGGACCTGGTGCCGGGCGCCGAACTGACTTATGGCCAGTCGGTCACCGACGGCTGCATCGACTGGGAAGCCAGCGTGGGCGTGCTCGACGGCCTGGCCGCGGCCGTGCGCCAGCGCCGGCTGCGCCAGGACTAGGGGCATGCCGGCCTATATCCTGCGGCGCCTGTGGCAGATGCTGCCGACCATGGCGGGGGTGATCCTGCTGGTGTTCCTGCTGTTTAACTGGGTCGGCGGCGATCCGTCCTATCTGCTGGCGGGGAAGATGGCCGATGCGGCGGCGATCGCGAATATCCGCGCCCAGCTCGGCATCGACCAGCCCTACGGCGTGCAGCTGTGGATCTTCGTCAAGCAGATCCTGACTTCCGATTTCGGCAACGCCTGGAGCACGGGCGAGCCGGTGGCGCAGATCATCGCCAGTCGGCTGGGGCCGTCGCTGACCGTTTTGATACCGTTGACCCTGCTTGAGACCGTCTTCGGGATCGCGCTGGCGCTGGCGATCGCGTTTGTGCGCGGTTCGCTCACGGACCGCGCCGTGATGGTGGCCTGCACCGTCGGCATGTCGATTTCGATCCTGGTCTACATCATCGTCTTCCAGTATTTTTTTGCGTATAAACTCGGCCTGTTTCCGGTCCAGGGCTGGGGCAATAGCCTGGGCGAAAACCTGCTGCGCTATGCACTGCTGCCGATCATCATCGGGCTGGCGGTCTCGATCGCGCCGACCCTGCGCCTGTACCGCAGCTTCGTGCTCGACGAAGTCGGCGCAGATTACGTGCGCACCGCGCGCGCCAAGGGCCTGGGCGAGCGGCGCATCGTCTGGGTCCACGTGCTCCGAAATGCCGCGATCCCGATCATCACCCACGTCATGGCCAACCTGCCGGCGCTGCTGATCGGCGCCTTTCTCCTCGAACGCTTCTTCGGCATTCCCGGCATCGGGCGCGAAGTGATCCTGGCGGTCGAGCGCAGCGATTTTCCCGTGATCAAAGCCATTACCGTCTACGTGGCCGCCGCCACGATGGTGTTCAACCTGCTGGCCGACCTGCTGTACCGGGCGGTCGATCCACGCGTGCAACTGACATGAGCCCATCGAACCAATTGGCGTCGCCCGGCCTGTGGACGCTGGCCTGGCGCCGCCTGCGCGCCGACCGCATCGCCATGCTGGCGCTGGGCGTGGTCGGGCTGTTCCTGGCGATGCTGGTGCTCTCTGGTAGCGGCCTGCTGGCCGCCGACTGGGAAGAGGAGGTGGCCGTCACCTACGCCCCGCCAGGTTTCATCGGCGCCGATCCGGCCCTGGCCGCGCTGGCGCAGCCGCTGCGCCCAAGCCCCCCGAATGCCTTCGATCCGCTGGCGGCGGAACTGGCCGCCCTGAAGGCCGAGCTCGGGGCATTGCCGCCGCCGCGCCCTAAAGCGCAGACCCTGCCTTTCGGGGCCGACAAATGGGGCCACGACGTCCTCAAGAAAACCATCAAAGGCGGCGAGACCTCGATCGTGGTGGGACTGGTGGCGGCTTTCGTCGCGGTGGCGCTGGGCACCCTGTTCGGCGCCCTGTCCGGCTACTTCGGGGGCGTGGTGGATGACCTGTTCAACTGGTTCTACAGCATTTTTACCTCGATCCCGTCGATCCTGATGATCCTGACGGTGGCCGCCGTGCTCCAGCAAAAGGGTGTGCTGACCATTGTCCTGATCCTGGGCCTGACCGGCTGGACCGGGCCTTACCGCCTGATCCGCGCCGAGTACATCAAGCACAAGGCGCGCGAATACGTGATGGCGGCCGACGCCATCGGCGCCTCGCACTGGCGCAAGATGTTCTCGCACATTTTCCCGAATGTCTCGCACGTGGCCCTGGTGCAGTTGTCGATCCTGGTGGTCGGCTTCATCAAGGCCGAAGTGATCCTGTCCTTCCTCGGTTTCGGTGTGCCGGTCGGAACCGTGTCCTGGGGCAGCATGCTCAACGAAGCACAGAATGAACTGATCCTGGGCAAATGGTGGCAGCTGGCCGCCGCCGCCGGTGCGATGGCGCTGCTGGTCACCGCCTTTTCGCTGTTTACCGATGCCCTGCGCGATGCGCTCGATCCGAAATTAAAATGAGCCCAGACCCGAACATGCTGCTGCAGGTCAGCAACCTGCGGATTGCCTTCCGCATCGACAGGAAGAACACGGCCGAGGCGATCCGCGGCGTTTCCTTCGACGTGCCGCGCAACGCCACCGTCGCACTGGTGGGCGAATCGGGCAGCGGCAAGTCGGTCAGCTCGCTTGCGGTGATGGGCCTGCTGCCGCCGGACACCACGCTCGTGGACCCGGGATCGAGCGTGCTGTTCGAGGGCCGCGAGCTGCTGCGCCTGCCTGCGGCCGCGCGCCGTGCGCTGTGCGGCAAGGACATCGCCATGATTTTCCAGGAACCGATGTCCTCGCTCAATCCGGTGTTCACGGTGGGCTTCCAGATCGGCGAGGTGCTGCGCTTGCACATGGGGATGAGCAAGCGGGAAGCGCGCGTGCGCACCCTGGCCTTATTGGAAGAAGTCGGCATTCCCGACCCGGCGCAAAAAATCGACGCCTATCCGAGCCAGATGTCGGGCGGCCAGCAGCAGCGCGTCATGATCGCGATGGCGATCGCCTGCGAGCCGAAGCTGCTCATCGCCGACGAGCCCACCACGGCGCTCGACGTGACGATTCAGAAGCAAATCATGGAGCTGATCGCCTCGCTGCAAAAGAAGCACCGCATGTCGGTGCTGTTCATTACCCACGACCTCGCCCTGGTTGCCGAGATCGCCGACCGCGTGATCGTGATGCGCCATGGCGAGGTGCGCGAGGAGGGCAGCGCGCACCAGGTGTTCGGCGCCCCGCGCGATCCGTATACCCGGGCCCTGCTGCATTGCCGGCCAAAACTGGATGAGCGCCCGATGCGCTTGCCGGTGATCGATGACTATCTCAGCGGCGATGGCGGCACCCCGGCCGCCGGCATGCCCCAGCGCACGCGCGGCAGCGCGCCCGGCGATGAACCGCTGCTGGTCGTGCGCAAGCTCGCCAAAAGCTTTTACCTGCGCGACGGCCTGTTCCGAAAGCGCGAGTTCAAGGCGGTGCAGGACGTGTCGTTTACGCTGGCGCGCGGCAAGACCCTGGGCGTGGTCGGCGAATCCGGTTCGGGCAAGACCACCGTCGGCCTGACCCTGCTGCGGCTGCACCGCGCCACCGGCGGCAGTGTCCTGTTCGAGGGCAAGGACTTGTTGAGCATGTCCGAGCGCGACTACCATCACTACAAGCGGCGCATCCAGATCATTTTCCAGAACCCTTACGCTTCGCTCAACCCGCGCTTCACGGTCGGGCAGATCCTTCTCGAGCCGATGCGGATCCACCGGATCGGCGCCGGCGACGGCGAGCGCGTGGCGATGGCCTGCGAGCTGTTGCGGCGCGTCGGCTTGCCGCAAGCGGCTTTCCACCGCTATCCGCACGAATTTTCAGGCGGCCAGCGCCAGCGTATCGCGATTGCGCGCTGCCTCACCATGAAACCCGAGATCCTCGTCTGCGACGAATCGGTGTCGGCGCTCGACGTCTCGGTCCAGGCCCAGGTCCTGAATCTGCTGCAAGACCTGCAGGAGGAATACGGGATGAGCTATATCTTCATTTCGCACGATCTGTCAGTAGTGAAATACATCGCCGACCAGGTGATGGTGATGCACCAGGGCAGCGTCGTCGAGCTGGCCGATTCGGACGAGCTGTACCGCAATCCGCAGCACCCCTACACCCGTGCGCTGCTGGCGGCGATACCCGGCGGCCGATAAGGTCGCCCGCCGGTGGCATCCGGCGATTTGGACTACACTGGCGCGATGTCCCAGTTTATCGACCTGCTCCAGACCTACGGTGTGCTGATTGTGTTCGGCATCGTCCTTGTCGAGCAGTTCGGGCTGCCGATTCCCGCCTTTCCGATCCTGGTGGTGGGTGGCGCCCTGTCGGTCGACGGCGGCGTCAGCTGGCCCTTGTGCCTGCTCGCCGCGGTGACGGCCTGCCTGATCTGCGACCTGTTCTGGTTCTGTGCCGGCCGTTACTACGGCAAGCGCGTGCTGCGCCTGCTGTGCCGTATCTCACTTTCCCCCGATTCGTGCGTCAACCAGACTGAAGACCGCTTTCGCCGTTATGGCGCCAAGTCGCTGCTGGTGTCGAAGTTCATCCCCGGATTCAACACCATCGCCGCGCCGATGTCGGGGGCGCTCGGCACACCGCCGCGTGTGTTCTTCGCTTTCGCCGCCACCGGCGCGCTGCTCTGGAGCGGTACGGGTCTTGCCCTCGGCGCGCTCTTCCATGACAGCGTCGACCGCGTGCTGCTGACCCTGGAAACGCTGGGCGGCACCGCCCTGGCCGTGCTTGGCATTACGCTCGGGCTCTTCCTCCTCTATAAATATGTCGAGCGCCGTCGTCATCGCACCACCCTGGCAGTGCCTCGCATCGGCACGCTCGAGCTCCAGGCGCTGATCGATGGCGGTCACGACCCCCTCGTCATCGATGCACGCAGCGCGACGGCGCAGGAGCTCGACTCGGCGATCGCCGGCGCCTTGCTCTACAGCGATTGCGAACCGGCACAGCTGATGGCCGGACTGGACAAGGATCGCCACATCGTCGTGTATTGCTCGTGCCCGAACGACGTCACGGCGGCGCAGGTGGCAAGGACTTTCCTCGCCAATGGCTTCTACCGCGCGCGGCCCCTGCAAGGCGGGCTGGATGCCTGGCATGCGCATCGCGCGACGGGGCAGGCATCGTCGGCGTAGTCGGACTACTCGTGCACAACGGGGAGGGGCGCCGTATTTACTCTCCACCCGATGTAGCTAAACTACAAAATCCTCTTGTAAGTCCGTAAAGAAATCCAGTAAGCTTGGCGATCCACAGCCACGTCTCCTGCAATGACTGCTTCTTTGCCTGCAAACATCACTTCCTCGACTGCCCCTTATGACGCACCGCGCCTGCTTGCCGATATCGGCGGCACGAATGCGCGCTTTGCGCTGGAGCTGGCGCCCGGACGGGTCGAACAGGTACAGGTGCTCGCTTGCGACGACCATCCGACGCTGGCCGCCGCGATGCGCGCCTATCTGGCCATGCCGGCGGTGGCCGCCATCGGGCAGGTCGGGCATGCGGCGGTCGCGATCGCCAACCCGGTCGACGGCGACCTGGTGCGCATGACGAATCACCACTGGCAGTTTTCAATCGAGGCCCTGCAGCGCGAGGCCGGTTTCGAGACGCTGGTGGTGGTCAACGATTTCTACGCGCTGGCGCGGGCGCTGCCGCATTTGCGCGATGGCGATAAAGTCCAGGTCGGCGCCGGCAGCGCGCGTCCTGGCGCGCCGCTCGGCCTGCTCGGCGCGGGCACCGGCCTTGGCGTGTCGGGCCTGGTTCCGGCCGGCGGCAGCTGGAGCGCGCTGGCGGGCGAGGGCGGCCACGTGACGTTTTCCCCGGCCGATGAGCTCGAGGTCGCGATCCTGCAATACGCCTGGCGCGAGTTCGAGCACGTGTCGGCCGAACGCTTCCTGTCCGGCGCCGGCGTCGAACTGATCCACCGCGCACTGTCGCATGTGCAAGGGCTGGCGCCGCTGGCCTTGAGCGCCCCTGAGATTTCGCGGCGCGCGCTGGCCGGCGAATGCGCCTTGTCGAGCCAGGTGCTCGACGTCTTCTGCGGCATGCTCGGCACCGTTGCCGGCAACCTGGCCGTGACGCTCGGCGCCCAGGGCGGTGTGTATATCGGCGGCGGCATCGTTCCCCGCCTGGGCGAACGCTTCGCCAGCTCGCCGTTCCGGCGCCGCTTCGAACAGAAGGGCCGCTTCGAACCCTGGCTGGCCGCGGTGCCGACCTATGTCATCACGGCCGAGTATCCGGCCTTCCTTGGCGTGTCGGCAATCCTGGCGGACAGACTCGGCTCCTGAGCCGACGCGGCTGCGCAAGCCCCTTGCGCAAATGGCCGTTCCTGTGTTTTATCGGGTACAATGAGCCGCAGTTGGAAGAAACGCTGTCGATTGCCGTCATGCTGCGCCCCAGAGCTACGCCTCGAAGCCACGCCACAAGCCACATGCCGAGCCCCGCGTTTCGCTTGAAAACCACCAACCGGCAGCCCGCCTGACACGCGGGCAGCCTTGTGGCCGGGTCCTGTCCCGCCATCGTATTCCGCCCGTCGCGTCCAAGCGCGGGCCACTGATTCCTGTTTCAACGAGCAGTACCCGCGCTTCAAGGTCAGCCGTTTCCGTCCGTGGCGGCCGCGGCTCGTTGAGCGATTTTTGTTTGTTATTTTCTTGGCACGACCCTGACGACATCGAGCATGAAGACTGATGAGGCCAAGCGGGTCCTCGAGACCGCCTTGCTGTGCGCGCGCGAGCCGCTGTCCCTGCACGGCATGAAAAAGCTGTTCGTCGATGTCGATGGCGGCGCCCGCCAGGCCGGACCCGTGGTCGGCTTCGACACCATCAAGTTGCTGCTGGAAGAATTGCGCCACGACTGGAAAGACCGCGGCATCGAAATCGTCAGCCTGGCGTCGGGCTGGCGTTTCCAGAGCCGGCCGGAGATGAAGCCTTACCTGGACCGCATCACGCCGGAAAAGCCGCCGAAGTATTCGCGCGCCACGCTCGAGACGCTGGCGATCATCGCTTACCGCCAGCCGGTGACGCGCGGCGATATCGAGGAAATCCGCGGCGTCGCGGTGAACTCGCAGACGATCAAGATGCTCGAGGACCGCGGCTGGATCGATGTTCTCGGGCACCGCGAAGTGGTCGGGCGGCCCGCTTTGCTGGGGACGACCAAGGCCTTTCTCGACGACCTGGGCCTGGCCTCGCTGAGCCAGCTGCCGCCCCTGGACAGTATTGCCGACGCCCAGGACGGGCGCAGCCTGGAAGCGCTGGAACTGGCGCTGGAACAGAATTTTCAGAATGTTGGCGGGGCGGATGCTGTCGCGCCTGCCGACGACGAACAAGTTACTTCACCCGTTGAAGTACCGATTCATGACCCGCAACCGGCCTCTGGCTCGGTACCCGGTCAGCACAACAACGAAACGAATGATGAATCCAACTGACACCACCGAGACCACTTCCGCCGAACCGGGCAGGGACGACGCGGCGACCGCGAAAGCCAAGCCGAAGCGCAGCAGCAAGCCCGCCGCCGGCGGCGACGCCGGCGCGCCACCCGCCGAGGCCAAGCCGAAGCGCCGTGGCAAAGCCGCCGCGGCGGACGCCGACGCGCCCGCTCCCGCTTCCGCCGGCGACGCCCCGGACGCGCCCGTAGCCGCCGCGCGCAAGCCGCGTCCGGCCAAGGCCCGGCCTGCCGCCGCGGCCAGGCATGCCGCCGAAGCCGCTCCCGCAGGCGAGACGGCTGCGGCCGCGCCGGCGCTTGATGCCGAGGCCAGGGCCGAGGGCGCGCGCCAGGAGCACGGGCAGCGCAAGCCGCGCGGCCCGCGCCAGATGCGCGAACAGCGCGTCGTGCGCGAAGCGCGCCAGCCAGCCCCGGTCGAGGGCTTGCCGGAAGCGCCCCATGCCGCAGCGCCGGCCGACGCGGGCGAGGGTGCTTCCCTCCCGGCGACGGGCGAGCAGCGCCGCGAAGGCCGCCACGCCAGGGGCAAGCAAAAGAATCCGCGTGACGGGCAGCCGAGCGGCCAGCAAGGCAATCGTCCCCAGCAGGGCAAGGGCGGCAAGCCGAATGGCCGCCAGCAGCCGGGCAGGCCGGGCGCCGGCAAGCCGACGGAAGCCGATGCCGTGTTCTCCTTTGTCACCTCTGACGACTTCGACGCCAATGAAGGCGGCCGCGGCCATGCGGCCAAACAGGTGCGCCGCGACCTGACCGCCGACGACGACGCGCCCAAGCTGCACAAGGTGCTGGCCGAAGCGGGCCTCGGTTCGCGCCGCGACATGGAAGACCTGATCGTCGCCGGCCGCGTGTCGGTGAATGGCGAGCCGGCCCACATCGGCCAGCGCATCCTGCCGACCGACGCCGTGCGCATCAACGGCAAGCTCATCCAGCGCAAGGTAAATACCAGCAAGCCGCCGCGCGTGCTGGTCTACCACAAGCCGGCCGGCGAAATCGTCAGCCATGACGATCCGGAAGGCCGTCCGTCGGTGTTCGACCGGTTGCCGACCATGAAGACCGGCAAGTGGCTGGCCGTCGGCCGCCTCGACTTCAATACCGAGGGCCTGCTGCTGTTCACGACCTCGGGTGACCTGGCCAACCGCCTGATGCACCCGCGTTACAACATCGACCGCGAATACGCCGTACGTACGCTGGGCGAACTCGAAGAAGGCATGCGCCAGAAGCTGCTGGCCGGCGTCGAGCTCGACGACGGCACGGCGAGCTTCACCAAGGTCGTCGATGGCGGCGGCGAAGGCATCAACAAGTGGTACCGCGTGGTAATCGGCGAAGGCCGCAACCGCGAAGTGCGCCGCATGTTCGAGGCGGTCGGCCTGACCGTCTCGCGCCTGATCCGTACCCGCTACGGCGCGATGACGCTGCCGTCCGGCCTGAAGCGCGGCCGCTGGGAAGAGCTGGAAGAAAACGACGTGCGCAGCTTCATGTCGGCTTTCGGCATCGAGAAGAAGGGCGCCGGCGCCGCTCCTGCCGGCAAGGGTGGAGGCAAGGGCCAGCTCGACCCGCGCCGCTCCGACGGCAACCGCATCGACCGCGCCGACGCCAACCGCAATGTCGACCCCTTCGGTCCGCAGGCGGCGCGTGTCGGTGCGCCGCCGCGCGGCGATGGCGGCCCGGCCGGCCGCGGCGCCGGTGGCGCTGGCGGCAAGGGACGCGGCAAGCCGGGCGGTTTCGCCGGCGGCGCCTCATCGGGCCGTCCGGGCAGCAACCCGGCCGGCAGCAGCCGTCCGCGCCAGCCCGATCCGCTGCAGACCACCTTCGGCTTCGGTAACGCCGGCGGCGCCCGCCGCGGCGGCCAGGGTCCGCGCAACGCCGAACCGGGCGCACCGCGCCGTGGCCGCCGGGGTTGACGATCACGCGGGGGCCGCGCATTCGTTGCATAGTCGTCAATTTTGCAGTAGCGTGCGCAGCCGTTGTTGTCTTGCTCATAAAATGGTATGGCGATTGCAGCGAGCCCTCGAATACGTTATAATCCGCAGCCTAATAGAAGTCCTTCCCGAGTATTAATTTGGTGCAAGTGCTTTCATCTGGTTGGGTTGTAAATACAAAAAGATGGGCAGATGCCCATTTTTTTTTTGGTAAATCGTTTTAAAGCACTGGAGAAGTGTCGTGCAGCAGTTTGATTTGATCGCCAGGACAGTCAGTGGCCTCGGCTACGACCTCGTTGATGTGGAACGGGGCGAGCGCGGGGTATTGCGCGTGTTTATCGATTTTCCGGCTGCTGTCGCGGAAGAGAAGGGCCTCATCACGGTCGAGGACTGCGCAACGGTGAGTCACCAGTTGTCGCACGTATTCACCGTGGAGAATGTCGATTACGAGCGTCTCGAAATTTCGTCGCCCGGGCTCGATCGCCCGGTGCGCACCCTGGTCGATTTTGAACGTTTCGCCGGCCACGAGTGCACGGTGAAGCTGCGCGTTGCCATGCCGGGTAGCGCGAACAGGAAAACCTTTACCGGTGTCCTGGTCGCCCCGGAAGGCGACAAGATCGGTCTGGAAATAGAAGGCAAGGATGGGCCGGCGTTGTTGGAATTTACGCTGGCCGAATTGGATAAGGCACGGTTGGTGCCGCAGGTGGATTTTAGGAGTCGCAAAGCATGAGTCGCGAAATTTTGTTGTTGGTTGATGCGCTTGCGCGCGAAAAAAACGTCGATAAGGAAGTGGTGTTCGGGGCGCTCGAGTTCGCTCTGGCCCAGGCTACCAAGAAACGCTATGAAGGCGAAGTCGACATTCGCGTGAACATCGACCGCGACACGGGCGAATTCGAAACCTTCCGCCGTTGGCATGTGGTTCCGAATGAAGCCGGCATGCAATTGCCGGATCAGGAAATCCTGCACTTCGAAGCACAAGAACAGATTCCGGATATCGAAGTCGACGAATATATCGAAGAGCCGGTGGAATCGGTCGATTTCGGCCGCCGCTTTGCCCAGGACACCAAGCAGGTCGTGTTGCAGCGCGTGCGCGATGCCGAACGCGAGCAGATCCTGCAGGACTTCCTGGAGCGCGGCGACTCGCTCGTGACCGGCACCATCAAGCGCATGGAACGCGGCGATGCAATCGTCGAGTCGGGCAAGATCGAAGCGCGCCTGCCGCGCGACCAGATGATCCCGAAAGAAAACCTGCGTATCGGTGACCGCGTTCGCGCCTTCATCCTGCGCGTGGACCGCAATATGCGCGGCCCGCAGGTGATCCTGTCGCGTACCGCGCCGGAATTCATCATGAAGCTGTTCGAACTGGAAGTGCCGGAAATCGAGCAGGGCCTGCTGGATATTAAATCCGCGGCCCGCGACGCCGGCGTGCGCGCCAAGATCGCCGTGTTCACCTCGGACAAGCGGATCGACCCGATCGGTACCTGCGTCGGCATGCGCGGTTCGCGCGTGCAGGCCGTGACCGGCGAACTCGGCGGCGAGCGCGTCGACATCGTGCTGTGGTCGGACGATCCGGCCCAGTTCGTGATTGGCGCCCTCGCTCCGGCAAACGTTTCGTCGATCATGGTCGACGAAGAAAAGCACGCGATGGACGTCGTCGTCGACGAAGAAAACCTGGCCATCGCGATCGGCCGCTCGGGCCAGAACGTGCGCCTGGCGTCGGAACTGACCGGCTGGAAGATCAACATCATGACGGCCGAGGAATCGGCCAACAAGGTGGAGCAGGAAACGGCTGCGATCCGCATCCTGTTCATGCAAAAGCTCGACGTCGACCAGGAAGTGGCGGACATCCTCGTTGAGGAAGGTTTCTCGAGCCTGGAAGAAATCGCCTACGTACCAATTTCCGAAATGCTGGAAATTGAATCGTTTGACGAAGAAACGGTCAACGAACTGCGTACCCGTGCCCGCGATGCCCTCGTGACGGAAGCAATCGCTTCGGAAGAAGGCCTGGAAGGCATGGACGAAGACCTGGTGAACATGGAAGGCATGGACCGTACGGTCGCCGGCAAGCTTGGACTGGCCGGCATCAAGACGGTGGAAGCCTTTGCCGGACTTGCCTATGACGAATTCGGCGCCATCCTGGCCCTGTCGTCGGAGCGTGCCCGTGAACTGATCAAGAACGAATTTAATGATGTGACCGACGATGAGATGAAGCTGGTCGACAGTAAATATGATGACCGTGTCAAGGCACTGCAGGCGAAAGCCTGGAGTCTGACAGAAACGGCCAAGGCATAATTTGCAAATCTTTATCATCTCCGCGACACATAGAAAAGAGGACTGAATGGCGAGTAACAACGTAGCCCAATTTGCCACCGAACTGAAGATGCCTGCAGATTTGCTGCTGACGCAGCTGCGTTCTGCCGGCGTCGAAAAGAGTTCGACGTCAGATCCCTTGTCAAAGGATGATAAGGATAAGCTGCTGAATCACCTGCGCCGCGCCCATGGCGCAGTGGATGCGACCGAGAAAAAGAAAATCACGGTCACCCGCAAGGAAACGAGCGAGATCAAGCAGGCCGATGCCAGCGGTAAATCGCGCACGATCCAGGTGGAAGTGCGCAAGAAGCGCACCTTCGTCCAGCGCGACGACGTCGTTGCGGCGCCGGTTGCTGCAGCTGTCCCGCCGGTGATGGACGAAGCCGAAATCGCACGCCGCGAGGAAGAGTCGCGCCGTCATGCCGAGCTCGTCGCTCGCCAGGAAGCGGACCTGCGTGAAAAGCAGGAACGCCTGGTCAAGCTCGAAACCGAACGTGCCGAGCAGGCCAAGGCCGACGAAGAGCAGGCCAAGCGCGATGCCGCGGAAGCCGCCAAGCGCGTCGCCGCCGCCACCGCCGCCGCCAGTTCGGCTGCCGGCGAGCAGGCCAAGCAGGCCGCTGCCGACGACGCCAAGCGCAAGGCCGAAGAAGCCGCCAAGGTCGCTTCCGAGCGCGCCGCGGCGACCGAGAAGGCACGCAAGGCCGTGGCCGACGAAGTAGCCCAGATCAAGATGATGATGGCGCAGCCGCGCCGCGTGATCAAGGCGCCGGAACCGGTGCCAGCGCCGGTTGTGGCCAAGCCGGCCGCACCTGCCGGCACGCTGCACAAGCCTGCCGACAAGAAGCCGGCCGACGGCACCGCCAAGCCGGGCGACAAGAAGCCGGCCGACAAGAAGTCGATCAAGTCGGCGAACGTGTCCTCGACCTGGTCGGACGACGCCAAGAAGCGCGGCGCGCCGAGCGGCGCCAAGGGCCGTGGCGCCCCGAGCGCGCCGAGCGGCCGTGACGGCTGGCGCAGCGGTGGCCGCAGCGGCGGACGCCGTTCGTCGCACGACGACCGCGAAACCAATTTCCAGGCGCCGACCGAGGCGATCGTCAAGGACGTCCACGTTCCTGAAACGATCACCGTGGCCGAGCTGGCCCACAAGATGTCGGTCAAAGCGTCGGAAGTCATCAAGCAACTGATGAAGCTGGGCCAGATGTGCACCATTAATCAGGTGCTGGACCAGGAAACCGCGATGATCCTGGTGGAAGAGATGGGCCACAAGGCCTTCGCTGCCGCCGAGGACGATCCGGAAGCGCTGCTGGCCGACCAGGGCGAGCACGCCGAGTTCGAGTCGACCTCGCGCGCACCGGTCGTGACCGTCATGGGCCACGTCGACCATGGTAAAACCTCGCTGCTGGACTACATCCGCCGCGCCAAGGTCGCCGCGGGCGAAGCCGGCGGCATTACCCAGCACATCGGTGCATACCACGTGGACACGCCGCGCGGCATGATCACCTTCCTCGACACCCCGGGTCACGAGGCGTTCACCGCCATGCGTGCCCGTGGCGCCAAGGCTACCGACATCGTCATCCTGGTGGTGGCGGCGGACGACGGCGTGATGCCGCAGACTAAAGAGGCAATTGCTCACGCCAAGGCCGCCGGCGTTCCTCTGGTTGTCGCGATCAACAAGATCGACAAGCCGGGCGCCAACCTCGACCGCGTGACCCAGGAACTGGTCGCCGAAGGCGTGGTGCCGGAAGAATACGGCGGCGAGTCGCCATTCGTGCCGGTCTCCGCGAAAATCGGTACCGGTATCGACGACCTGCTCGAGCAAGTGCTGCTGCAGGCCGAGGTGCTGGAGCTGACGGCGCCGATCGAAGCGCCGGCCCGTGGCCTGGTCGTCGAGGCCCGCCTCGACAAGGGCCGCGGCCCGGTCGCGACGATCCTGGTGCAGTCGGGTACCCTGCGCCGCGGCGACGTGGTGCTGGCCGGTTCGGCGTATGGCCGTGTCCGTGCGATGCTGGACGAAAACGGCAAGTCGGTTGCAACCGCCGGTCCGTCCTTCCCGGTCGAGATCCAGGGCCTGACCGAAGTGCCGGTTGCCGGTGAAGAAGTCATGGTCATGGCCGACGAGCGCAAGGCGCGTGAAATCGGTCTGTTCCGTCAAGGTAAGTTCCGCGACGTGAAGCTGGCCAAGCAGCAGGCAGCGAAGCTGGAAAACATGTTCGAGCAGATGGCCGAGGGCGAGGTCAAGAACCTGCCGATGATCATCAAGACCGACGTGCAGGGTTCGCAGGAAGCACTGGTCAGTTCGCTCCAGAAGCTGTCGACCTCGGAAGTGCGTGTGCAGGTCGTGCACGCCGCCGTGGGTGGCATCACGGAGTCGGACGTCAACCTGGCGGTGGCCTCGAAAGCGGTCATCATCGGCTTCAACGCCCGTGCCGACGCCCAGGGCCGCAAGCTGGCCGAAGCCAACGGCGTGGACATTCGTTACTACAGCATCATTTACGATGCGATCGACGAAATCCGCACCGCGCTGTCGGGCATGCTGGCGCCGGAAAAGCGCGAGACCATCACCGGCCAGGTCGAGATTCGCCAGGTCATCCTGGTCTCGAAAGTGGGCGCGATCGCCGGTTGCCTGGTCACCGATGGCGTGGTTCGCCGCAGCTCGTCGGTTCGCCTGCTGCGCAACAACCTCGTCATCTGGACCGGCGAGATCGACTCGCTCAAGCGTTTCAAGGACGATGCGAAAGAAGTGCGCGCCGGCCTCGAGTGCGGCCTGTCGCTGAAGAACAACAACGAAATCCAGGTCGGCGACGTCCTGGAAGTGTTCGAAGTGACCGAAGTGGCTCGTACGCTGTAGTCAACGCGTAGCGCAGGAAACGCCATCCGCCGGACGCGAGTCCAGCCGGTGGCGTTTTTTTTCGAACCTTGTACCATCACCAGAACAACAGACAGCACACACCATGGCAAAACACAGTAAAACCATCCCCCAGCGCGGCCTGCGCGTCGCCGACCAGATCCAGAAAGACCTGTCGGAACTGATCGCCTACGAACTGAAGGACCCGCGCGTCGGCATGATCACGCTGACCGAAGTCCAGCTGACGCCCGACTACGCGCACGCGAAGGTCTACTTCACCCTGCTGAAAGACAGCAAGGAAGAAGTCAAATCGACGCTCGACGGCCTGAACAAGGCTTCCGGCTACCTGCACAACATGCTGGGCAAGCGCCTGCACATCCACACGCTGCCGCGCCTGCACTTCGTGCACGACACCTCGACCTCGCGCGGCCTGCAGATGTCGGCCCTGATCGACCAGGCGAACGCCGTGCGCGCCGCCGACTTCGTGGACGACACCCCGGCACCTGCACCCGCGGCCCCGGCCAAGCCGCTCGAGACGGACGACGACGCCGAGTGAACGCCCGCCCGCCAAAAAAACCGCGTGACCCCGTCGACGGCGTACTGCTGCTCGACAAGCCGGTCGGCCTGTCCTCGAACGACGCTTTGATCCGCGCCAAGCGCGTCATGAACGCGAAGAAGGCCGGCCACACCGGCACACTGGACCCGTTCGCGACGGGGCTGCTGCCGTTGTGCTTCGGCGAGGCGACCAAGTTCTCGCAAGACTTGCTGGAAGCGGACAAGACCTACGACGCCACCGTGCACCTGGGAATCATGACGACTACCGGCGACACCGAAGGCGAGGCCATCGAGACGCTGCCGGTGGATGTCACGATCGAGCAGATCGAGGCCGCGCTGGCGCGCTTTCGCGGCCCGATCCTGCAGGTGCCGCCGATGTACTCGGCCCTGAAACGCGACGGCAAGGCGCTCTATGAATACGCTCGCGAAGGCATCACGCTCGAGCGCGAAGCGCGGCCGGTGACGATCCACGCCCTGGAACTGGTCGGCTACGAGGCCCCGATGCTGAAGATCCGCGTTACCTGCAGCAAGGGCACCTATGTGCGCGTGCTGGGCGAGGATATCGGCGCCGCGCTCGGCTGCGGCGCCCACCTGAACGCGCTGCGGCGGACCGGAGTCGGCGCGCTGACGGCCGAGACGATGATCACGCTGGAAGACCTGCAGGCGCACGCCGAGCCGCTGTCGCTGCTGGCGCCGGTCGACGCGCTGCTGGCGACTTTTCCGGCGGTCGAGCTCACCCCGGAACTGGCCAAGCGCTTCCTGAACGGCCAGCGCCTGGCGCTGGGCAAGGAAGCCGTCACCGTGCCGGCCGAACCGGGCAGGGTGCGCGTCTACCTGGAAGGCAAGCTGCTGGGAACGGCGAACCTGCAAGAGTATTCCGTTCTGGCGCCGGAGCGGCTGATCGCGGCCACAAGCTCTTGAAAAGGCAGACCTTTTAAGAGGTAAGGTCACATTAACCTGCTATACTAGTCGGTTTCCGAAATTGGCAGCACCGTACACATCCGTACATCACGCAAAATCCACGCTGAAATCCTATGTCAAATACCAAACGCGCAATTCGTAATATTGCAATCATCGCCCACGTTGACCACGGCAAGACCACCCTCGTGGACATGCTGCTGCGTCAGTCCGGCACCTTCCGTGAGAACCAGGCCGTCGAAACGCGCGTGATGGACTCGAACGATCTCGAAAAAGAGCGCGGCATTACGATTCTGTCGAAGAACTGCGCGGTCGAGTACGAAGGCACCCACATCAACATCGTCGATACCCCGGGCCACGCCGACTTCGGTGGCGAGGTCGAGCGCGTGCTGTCGATGGTCGACTCGGTGCTGCTGCTGGTCGATGCGCAGGAAGGCCCGATGCCGCAAACGCGCTTCGTGACCCGCAAGGCGCTGGCCCTGGGCCTGAAGCCGATCGTCGTCGTCAACAAGGTCGACCGTCCAGGCGCGCGCGCCGAATGGGCCATCAACCAGACCTTCGAGCTGTTCGACAAGCTCGGCGCGACCGATGACCAGCTCGACTTCCCGATCGTCTACGCGTCGGGCCTGAACGGCTATGCCGGCCTGACCGAAGATGTCCGCAGCGGCGACATGAAGCCACTGTTCGACGCCATCCTGCAACACGTGCCGGTCCGTGACGACAATCCGGAAGGCCCGCTGCAGATGCAGATCACCTCGCTCGACTACTCGTCGTACGTGGGCAAGATCGGCATTGGCCGCGTCAACCGCGGCACCATCAAGACCGGCCAGGACGTGATCATCATGAACGGCCCGGATTCGACCCCGATCAAGGGCCGCATCAACCAGGTGCTGAACTTCAAGGGCCTCGAGCGCGTGCTGGTCGACGAAGCCGTCGCCGGCGACATCTGCCTGATCAACGGTATCGACGAAATCGGTATCGGCTCGACCCTGTGCTCGCCGGACATGCCGGAAGCACTGCCGATGCTGACCGTCGACGAGCCGACCCTGACCATGAACTTCATGGTCAACAACTCGCCACTGGCCGGCCGCGAAGGCAAGTTCGTCACCAGCCGCCAGCTGCGCGAGCGCCTCGACCGCGAACTGAAAGCGAACGTCGCCCTGCGCGTGTCGCCGACCGACGACGACACCGTCTTCGAAGTCTCGGGCCGCGGCGAGCTGCACCTGACGATTTTGCTGGAAAACATGCGCCGTGAAGGCTTCGAGCTGGCCGTGTCGCGTCCGCGCGTGGTCTTCAAGATGGTCGATGGCGTGCGCCACGAGCCGTTCGAGAACCTCTCGGTCGACGTCGAGGAAGTCAACCAGGGCGGCGTCATGGAAGAACTGGGCCGCCGTCGTGGCGACCTGCAGAACATGGAATCGGATGGCAAGGGCCGCGTGCGTCTCGAGTACCTGATTCCGGCGCGTGGCCTGATCGGCTTCCAGGGCGAATTCATGACCCTGACCCGCGGCACCGGCCTGATGAGCCACGTGTTCCACGAATACGCACCGGTCGACAACACCCGCGGCGAGATGGCCGGCCGCCGTAACGGCGTGCTGATCTCGCAGGACGACGGCGCCGCCGTCGCCTACGCGATCTGGAAACTGCAGGACCGCGGCCGCATGTTCGTGTCGCACAACGATCCGGTCTATGAAGGCATGGTCATCGGCATCCACTCGCGCGACAACGACCTGGTCGTCAACCCGATCAAGGGCAAGCAGCTGACCAACGTGCGTTCGTCGGGTACCGACGAAGCCGTGCGCCTGGTGCCGCCGATCCAGATGTCGCTCGAGTACGCTGTCGAGTTCATCGAGGACGACGAGCTGGTCGAAATCACGCCGAAGTCGATCCGCCTGCGCAAGCGCTACCTGAAAGAGCACGAGCGCAAGAAGGCCAACCGCGACGCGTAATGCGTCCAGGGCTGTAACGAGAAACCCGCTGTTCGCAGCGGGTTTTTTTACGCCTGCCCATCGGTGCGCGGCGCTACTGTGCTTGGTTGGTAACATGGCCCATGCGCATCCTCTGGATCTACCTGAAACCTCACTGGCGCCTCGGCCTGCTGGCCCTGGTATTCGCCGCCACCTCCCAGGTGCTGGCCTTGGTCGATCCGATCATCTTCGGCACCATCATCGACAGCGTCACCGGCCCCAAGCGCCTGCCGGATGCCGAGCTGATGCCCTATGTGATGCGTTTGCTGGGCCTGGCGGTGCTGGTGGCGGTGATGTCGCGCCTGGCGAAAGCCTTGCAGGAATACGTGACGCGGCTGGTGGTGCAAAAGCTGGGCGTGGCGATCTTCAACGACGGCTTGCGGCATTTGCTGCGTTTGAAATTCCAGGAATTCGAGGACCTGCGCAGCGGCGAGATGCTCTCCTTGCTGCAAAAAGTGCGGGCCGACAGCGAGCGCCTGATCAACACCTTCATCAACACGGCCTTTGCGGCGCTGGTCGGCGTGAGCTTCCTGACCTGGTATGCGGTGACCAAGCACTGGCTGCTGGTGCCGGTGTTCCTGGTCGGTGTGCTGGTGCTGGGTGGGCTGACCGGTTTGCTGTCGCGCGAGATCAAGACCCAGCAGCGCTCGATCGTGCGCGAGACGAACCGCAATTCCGGCTTCATTACCGAGTCGCTGCGAAATATCGAACTGATCAAGAGCCTGGGACTCACTTTCCCGGAAATCCGGCGCCTGCGCGGCCAGACCGATGCGATTTTTGCACTGGAAATGGAGAAGGTCAAACGGATCCGGATGCTGTCTTTCCTGCAGGGCTCGACACTGAGCCTGCTGCGGCTGGCGATCCTGTTCGCGCTGCTGTGGCTGATCTTTCGCGACGTCTTGACCACGGGCGAGCTGATCGCGATGCAGTTCATTTCGGTGTCGATCTTCGCGCCGCTGCAGGAGCTGGGCAACATCATCCTGGCGCACCGCGAGGCCGAGGCGTCGCTGATCAATTTCAAGACCCTGATGGACAAGCCGGTGGAGCGGCGTCCGCCGGATCCGGTCGATATCGGCGCCTTGCACGAGCTGCGCTTTGCCGACGTGCGCTTTCGCCACAAGGGCGCGGCCGAGGACGCGCTGGCCGGAGTGTCGTTCGCGGCCAGCCTGGGGCAGACGGTCGCCTTTGTCGGGCCCTCGGGTTCCGGCAAGTCGACCATGGTCAAGCTGCTGGTCGGGCTGTACACGCCGAACGCCGGCGAGGTGTCGTACAACGGCGTGCCGACGACCGACCTGCGCTTCAATCGCGTGCGGCGCCAGATCGGCTTCGTGACCCAGGAGACCTATCTGTTCGCCGGCACGATCCGCGACAACATCCGCTTCGTCAAGACCGACGCGACCGACGAAGAGATCGTGACGGCGATGCGCCAGGCAGCCTGCGCCTACCTGCTCGAACGCTCGCCGGAGGGGCTCGATACCGTGATCGGCGAGCGCGGCATGAAGCTGTCGGGCGGGGAAAAGCAGCGCCTGTCGATCGCGCGGGCGCTGGTGCGCCAGCCGGCGCTGCTGATTTTCGACGAAGCCACTTCAGCGCTCGATTCGATCACCGAAGAACAGATCACGAATACGGTGCGCGAGATCTCGCGGCGCGCGGCCCAGATGACGATCCTGATCGCGCACCGGCTATCGACCGTGATGCATGCCGATACGATCTTCGTGCTGGAAAAGGGCAGTGTGGTCGAGAGCGGCACGCACGCCGAGCTGGTCGACGCGCGTGGCCTGTATTACGCGATGTGGCGCCAGCAGATCGGGGAGAGGCCGGTGCCGGCGGAGTAGGAAAGCTAACGCATCCCGAGCAGCGCCAGCACCCGCTCGCGGCTGACGCCCACCAGGGCCGAGGTGATCGCCAGCAGCGAATTGTAATCGTGGCTGGCGGCGGTGGTGGCGAAGTCCTGCATGGTGGCCGACAGGGCTTCCGGGCTGATCTGCGGCTGGACGGCGCGCAGCGAGGCGGCGGCGAGGGCGGCGCTGGCGGCGGCCTGGGAGCGGTGCACGCGGTCGAGTGCCTGCACGACTTCGCGCAGGTTCTGGCGCAGCGCATCGGCGTTGCTGGTGTCCATTTCCTGCAGCCTCAGGTCGGGCGACAGCGCTTCGGTGGCGACACGGCCGCGGCCGGAAATCGCGATGCTGTCGCGCACCGCCGGCCAGTTTGCTTCGGCCGTGGTGAAGGTGATGCGGTTGTCGCTGTCGAGACCGGCGCGCACGTTCAGCGGGGCGAGGGTGCGGTCGAGGCGCCGGGTGATTTCTTCGGGCGTCATGCCCGGTTCGATGCTTGCCGCCAGTTGCGGACCGCCGGCGCCGCCGATCGAGAACGCCAGCGAGAGCGGCGCGCTGGCCTGCAGCATGCCGATTTCGAGCCCCTGGATGCGGAAGCGCTGCTGTGCGGGCGCGCCATCGGAAAACGCCAGTCCTGCGTCGACCGATCCGCCGGCGCGGGCCGTGCGGGCGGCGATCGTGGCGCCGAGCTGGCGCGCCTGGGCTTCGAGCTGGCGCGCGCCGCTTTTCATGCCGGCCAGCTTGGCGCTGAGGGCGGCTTTCACCGATTCGAGTTCGGTGGCGACCTGGTTCAGGTAATCGCGGGCCTGCTGGGCGCTGGCGACATTGCTCTGCAGGCTGGCGTCCCAGTCGATTCGGCTGCGGCGCACGGGTGGCTGGCCAGCGACGCGGCTGGCCGGGCGCGCCTCCGGCAGCTCGCTCGGGACAGGCTGCGTGCGTACCGGTGCAGGCGCGGCCCTGGCCGGGCCGATGCCGGCGCCGCCGATCGGCGCTTGCGCAGTCGTGGTGCGGATCGTGGTCTCCATCGATTATAGCGCGGAGAACAAGGACAGGCTGCCAATCCGGCCATAGGCCTTGTAGGTGGCCTGGAGCGCCGTCGTATAGCCGTTCAGTTCGGTGGCGGCGACGCCCATGTCGAGCTGGGCGATGTCGGTGATCGCCATCTTGTTCGACAGGCTGACGTTGCCGTGGTTGGCGGCCAGCGTGTCGAGGATCTTCTGGGTGCCGCCGAGGACCGCGATCTTGGTCGAGACCATGTCGAGCCCGCTGTCGAAGC
The DNA here is from genome assembly GCF_059685915.1 of Telluria sp. LT2P34. NCBI lineage: Bacteria > Pseudomonadati > Pseudomonadota > Betaproteobacteria > Burkholderiales > Oxalobacteraceae > Telluria > Telluria sp. LT2P34. The sequence continues at coordinate 1,278,671 of NZ_JCASIN010000001.1, read as the reverse complement.
TGCCCAGGGCGCTTGCCAGCTTGCTGCGCGTGGCCGGATCGTTGACGCTCAGGTTGCCCTTGTCGAGCCAGTCGATGGCGACGTCGAGGTCGTTGAGCAGGGTTTGCAGGCCATCCATGTCGACGTTGGCAACCTGGGTCAGGCCATTGCCGACCACCACGTGCTGTTCCTTGGTGTTGCCGCCGAACTGGTAGCGCTGGCCGAGCGCCGCGCCCTCGTCGTAGCTCATCGGCTTGGCCGAGGTCTTGGTGCCCGAGAACAGGTAGCTGCCTTCCTGGTCGACCGTGTTGGCACTGAAGGCCAGGCTGTCGCGCAGCGCTTTCAGCGGGGTGATCATGGCTTCCAGGTCGCCCGGCGTGTTGGCGCCGTCGAGCGCCCAGACCAGCTGGTCGCGGCCGGCCAGGATGTCGTTGACCATGCCGCTCATATAGCCTTCGGTCTTGGTCAGGCGGATCTTCATGGTGCCGATGTTGTCGCTGTACTGGGTCAGGGCCGCTTCCTCGCGCTGCAGCCGCGAAATGCGCACGCTGTCGATCGGGTCGTCGGACGGCACCAGCAGGCGCTTGCCTTCGGCCATCTGCTGGGTAAGCTTGCTGAGCCGCTCCTGGTTCAACTGGAGCGAGGTGTTCATGTTCGACTGGTACTGGGCGGTGGCGATACGCATGATTACTCCTTAACCCATCATCGCCAGGGTGGCGTCGAACAGGGAGTTGGCGACCGACATGACTTTCATGTTGGCCTGGTACATGTTCTGGTATTCGACGAGGTTGATCGCTTCCTCGTCCTGGTTCACGCCGCTGGTCGATTGCCAGTCTTCTTCCGCATGGGTGCGCATGGTGCCGGCGGTGGCGAGCGCGGCCTGGTTCTGCTGGCTGATCACGCCGAGCTTGCCGACCAGCTGGGTGTCGGCATCGCCCAGCGACACCAGGCCGATGCTCTTCACGTCGATCTGCAGGCGGTTGATATTCAGCAGGTTTTGCAGGTTGCCCGTGTCGCCTTGCGTGCCCGCGTCAGGGTCGCTCGAGAATGCCAGCTGATGGGTCTGGAAACCGGCGACCACGCCCATGGTGAAACCTGGCTCGTCGCTGGATCCCTCGATGCGCGCGTCGAAGGTAAACAGATCCGTGCCTTTCGGAGGCGCGCCCGAAGCCGCCAGTTGGTAGCCTTCGGCCTGGCGCGCGTTGACCGCCGCCTGCAGGCCCTTGGCAATGTCTTCCACGCCTTGCCACATCGGCAGCAGGGTATCGCGCTCGTAGACGCTCAAGCCGCCGAGCTGGCCGCCGAGACTGGGGGCATCCAGGCCGAAGCTGGTGGAGGCAAATTCGAGGGTGAACTTCTGGTTGACGGTGCTGCCGGTGGCCGTCAGTTTGCCGGCGATGTTGCCGATCACCAGCGCCTGGCCGGTTTTCAAGGAGATGTCGCGCACGCCGCCGGGCTGCTCCGACACTTCCAGGCCGACCTGGCCGGCCAGTTCGTCAATGGCGAGGTCGCGCGCGTCGATCAAACTCGACACTGGCGCGCCGACGGCGTTGCCCTGGGTGATGCGGGCATTCAGGGCGGCGATCTTGCCGATGTTCGCGTTGGCGGACTCGACGATCGCGCCGCGTTGCTGGCTGACCGATTTGAGCTGGGCGTTGAAGACGCCGTCCAGGCTGTTGAAGCGCTGGGCCAGCAGGTTCGAGGCCGTCAGCACCTGCTGGCGCAGCGGGGTCGAGGTGGCGCTGTCGCCGGCGGCTGCGTTGAGCGAGGCGAAGAAACCGTCGACCGCGACCGACAGGCTGGCCGTCTGGTCGCCCATCACGCGCTCGAGCTGGGTCAGGTAGGGCTGGGTCTGCGAATAGTGCCCGGTCTCGGAGGCCGCGCGCCACATCTGCTGGCTTTTGTAACCATCGGAAAACCGGATCAGCGAGCTGACCTGCACGCCGTTGCCGACCGCCTTGCCGCTGCCGTCGGCGCCGACCGCGGTGAGCAGCGCGGCCTGGCGGGTGTACCCCTTGGTCTGCAGGTTGGCGATGTTCTGGCTGGTGGCGGAGAGTGCGAGCTGGGAAGCAAGCGCGCCCGACAGTGCGTTGTTGAGGATGGTCATGGCGGGGTCTTTCTCGGAAACTGGGCCTACTGTATACAGGCGACCAGTTGCTTTGGATTATTAAGTTTTACCGGCGATTGTGCGTGCGGGAAGGGCGGCGGGTGCCGGCGGCACGGCAGCGGGCAACAACTGGCGCAGGATGGCGTCCGCCACGCCGAAAGCACGCTGTCCGGCCATTTGCTTGGACAGGATGCCATCGGCCATGTCCTGCATGTCCTGGTTGACGCGGTCCTTGAAGACGCTGTCCTCGTCGGCCATTTCGCGGGTAGTGGCGCGCATGTCCTTTAACATCTGCGAGATGAAAAAGCTTTCGAATTCGACCGCGGCCTTGGTGGCTTGCGCGACGAAGGCGGGGTCGAGCGTGCCTTCGGCGGCGGGGGCAATGGTGGCGGGCGCCGCGTTGGCGCGGCCGGGCAGGGGAAGCAGGGTGTTTTTCGTTTCCATCAGATCACCACCAGTTCGCCTTCGATGGCGCCGGCCTGGTCGAGCGCCTGCAGGATTGCCATGATGTCGTCCGGCGAGGCGCCCAGGCTGTTGACGACGTCGATGATCGTTTGCAGCTTGGCGCCGGCCGGCCAGCGGAACATCTGGCCCGAGCCTTGCTCCACCGAGACCTGCGACTGCGGCGTGACGGTCGTCTGGCCGCGCGACAGCGGCGCCGGCTGGCTGACCCTGGAACTTTCGGAAATTACGACTTTCAGCGCGCCGTGGGTGACGGCGGCGGATTTGACGCGCAGGCCGTCGGCGATCACCACGGTGCCGGTGCGCGAATTGAACACGACCTTCGGCACTTCGATCCCTGATTCGACCTGGAGGTTCGAGAGCTTGGCGACAAAGGCGACGCGCGCGGTCGGGTCCGACGGGGCGACGACTTCGACGCTGGTGCCGTCGGCGGTGGTGGCGATCTGGCCGAAGCGGCGGTTGATCGCCTCGACGACGTTGGTCGCGGTCTCGAAATGCGGGTGGCGCAGGCGCAGCAGCACTTGCGGGCGGGTGGCGAAGTCGGTCGCGATTTCGCGCTCGATCATGGCGCCGTTCGGGATGCGGCCGGTGGTCGGGGTGTTCACCGTCACCGAGGAGCCGCTCTTGCCCGAAGCGGCCAGGCCGCCGACGACCAGGTTGCCCTGGGCCAGCGCATAGACTTCGTTGTCGGCCGCGCGCAGTTGCGTCAGCAGCAGGGTGCCGCCGCGCAGGTTCTTGGCGTCGCCCAGCGACGACACCGTGATGTCGATCGCCTGGCCGCGGCGGTAGCCCGGCGGGAACACGGCCGAGACCATGACGGCGGCCACGTTCTTGTTTTTCGCGTCCTGGCCTTCCGGCAGCTTGACGCCGAATTGCTTGAGCATGTTGACGACCGACTGGCTGGCGAATTTCACCTGGGTCGAGTCGCCCGAGCCGTTCAGGCCCACCACCAGGCCATAGCCGACCAGCGGGTTTTCGCGCACGCCCTCGATGCTGACCAGGTTGCGCAGCGCCTGCGCGGAATGTGCCGGCATGGCCGCCGCAAGGCCGAGGGCGGCGGTGAAAATGATACGGCTGAAGAGGGCAGTGCTGCGAATTTGAATCATGTCAGTCCCAATCAAAAGGGCATCAGCGGGCCGGTGAAAAACTTCATCAGCCAGCCGGCCGAGTTGGCGTCGGCCAGCACGCCCTTGGCGGAGTAGGCGATGCGGGCATTGGCCACGCGCAGCGACGAGACCCGGTTGTCGGCGTCGACATCGGCGGCGCGCACATAGCCCTTCAGGCGCACGAATTCTTCGCCCTGGTTCAGGGTCATGGTTTTTTCGCCGGCCACCCGCAGCAGGCCGTTCGGCAGCACTTCCTGCACGATCACGGTCAGCGCGCCGGACAGGGCGTTTTGCTGGGTGCTGGTCGAATCGCCCGAAAAACCGCGTTCGGCCGAGACGTCGATGGCGGTCTTCGGGAAGGTCTTGCCGAGCAGGCCGAGTGGCGACACGCCCACCGACGATTCCTTGTTGAAGCTGGTGCCGGCGCGCTTGCTCGCCTGCGTCGTCTCCTGCAGGATCACGGTGACCACGTCGCCGACGCGGTAAGCGCGGGCGTCCGAGGTCAGCGACAGCGCGTCGTTGCTGAAGACGCCGCCCGAGACGCCGCGCGCGGTAGTGCGCGCGATCGGGACCGCATCCTCGTCGGCCTGCACGACGGGTGCGCGCGAGGCGCAGCCGGCCAGCAGCAGGGAGACGAGGGCCGCTGCGAGCTTGAACCGTTTCATCAGCGTGCGGCCTGGGCCAGGTATTGCAGCATGTTGTCGGCGGCCGACAGCACCTTGGTATTCATCTCGTAGGTGCGCTGGGCGGCGATCATGTCGACCATCTCTTCGACGACCTGCACGTTCGACCCTTCGAGGGCGCCTTGCTTGAGTTTGCCCAGGGCGCCTTCGCCCGGACGGCCTTCGGTCGGCGCGCCGCTGGCGGCGGTTTCCGAGAACAGGTTTTCGCCCAGGGCCAGCAGGCCGGCCGGATTGACGAAACTGGTCAGCGTCAGGGCGCCCAGTTCGGTCGGCGCGGCGCTGCCGGGAATGGTGGCCGAGACGGTGCCGTTTTCGGCGATGGTGATCGCGGTGGCGTTGTTCGGTACGGTGATCTGCGGCACCAGCGGCAGGCCCTGGGCATTGACCAGGGTGCCGTTGGCGTCGATCTGCAGCTGGCCGGCGCGGGTGAAGCCGGCGTCGCCGTTCGGGCGGCGCACCTGCAGGAAGCCGCCGCCGGAAATGGCGACGTCGAGCTGCTGGCTGGTCGTTTGCAGCGAACCGTTGGTGAACACCTTCTGGGTGCCGACCAGGCGCGTGCCGTTACCGAGCTGGACGCCGTTCGAGACGGTGTTGTCGGCGCTCTGCGCGCCCGGCTGCGAATCGACCTGGTAGTGCAGGTCTTCGAAGACGACGCGGTCGCGCTTGAAGCCGACGGTATTCACGTTGGCGAGGTTGTTGGCGATCGCCTGCAGCTTGGCGTCCTGGGCCTGCACACCGGTCTTGCTGATCCACATTGCTGGATTCATGAGATTCTCCTTGGGTTTTGCTTACGCGCCGAGCAGGCGGTTGCCGGCTTCATTCATCTCGTCGCTGGCCTGGAACAGCTTCATCTGCAGCTCGAAACTGCGGTTCAGGGCCATGGTCGCGACCATCTCTTCGATCGCCGACACGTTGCTGCCTTCCAGGGCGCGCGAGCGCACCGTGATGTTGGCGTTGGCCTCCAATCCCTGGCCGTTACGCGCGACGATCAGGCCGGCTTCGTTCTTGGTCAGTTCCGGGCCTTCGGCGTTCACCAGGCGCAGCTTGTCGATCACCTGCATCGTGGTCGCGCCTTCGCCCATCACCGAGATCGTGCCGTCGGTGCCGATTTCCACCGCCGAGTGCGGCGGCAGCACGATCGGCCCGCCTTCGCCGAGGAGCGGGCGTCCGGCCACCGACAGCGCGCCATTGGCGTCGATGTCGATTGCGCCGGCGCGGGTATAGGCTTCCTGGCCGTTGAATTCGACCGCGAAATAGCCGCCGCCGTTGATCGACACGTCGAGCGCGCGGCCGGTTTCACGCACGGTGCCCGGCTTGGTCGAGATGGCGTCGGCCTGGGTCTTGGCCATGTGCACGTCGTCATAGCCATAGCCGCCCAGCGTCTGGGTAGTCACCAGCTCGAGGTTGGCGCGAAAACCCGGCGTGTCCATGTTCGCCAGGTTGTTGGCGTGGACCTGCTGGGCGCGCAGCGTGTGTTCAGCGCCGGAGACGGCGGTGTAGATCAGCTTATCCATGGCGATCCCTTGATTACAGGGCCTGCATCAGCGACTGCATCATCTGGTTCTCGGTCGTGATGACCTTCGAATTCGCCTGGTAGTTACGCTGAGAAGTCATCAGGCCGACCAGTTCCGAGGTGATGTCGACGTTCGAGCCTTCCAGCGCGCCGGTATTGAGCTTGCCCGACAGGCCGACGCCCGGGGTGCCGTACAGCGCCAGGCCGGAAGCGGCGTTGGCCTGCCAGCTGGTGTCGCTGGTGGCGGTGAGGGCGCCTTCGTTGCCGAAGGTGGCCAGGGCAATGGTGCCCACGGTCTGCTTCTGCTCGTTGCTGTAGCGCGCGACGACCGAACCGTCATCGGCCAGTTCGACGCCGACATAGGTGCCCGAGGCATAGCCGTCGGTGCTGTTGTTGGTGGTGGTCGCGTCGCCGGCGAACATCGTGGTGCCGGTGTAGTCGACCTTGAAGACGATGTCGTCGGCGCCGTTCGTGGTGGCCAGGGTCAGGTCGCCGGTTTGCGGCGCGCTGGTCAACTGGCCCTTGCCGTCGAAATTGAGCGTGCCCGTTGCGCCGGCAGCCGGAGGCGCGCCGTCGAAGCCGTAATGCACGGTCACGTCGTTGCTGCCGGCCTGCTTGACGAAGTATTGCGAGACGGTGTGCTGGGCGCCGAGCGAATCGAACAGGACCGATTGCTTGACCATGTTGTAGCTTTTCGGGTCGGTGGGGGCGAAAGGAACCGCCGGCGCTGCCCAGCTGGCCGACAGGTTGCCGGTGTAGTTGACGTTGGTCGACGCCGATGCGGCGATCTGGCCCGTCGGGATCTTGATGTCGCCCATGACGCCGAGGTTGCCGTTGACGGTCGGGCCGTAGCCTTGCACCTTGCGGCCGGCGGCGTCGATCAGGTTGCCGCCCTTGTCGGCCGCGAAGATGCCGACGCGGCTGTACGACAGGGCGCCGGTGGTGTCGCGGCTGACGAAAAAGCCGCGGCCGTCGATGGCGGCGTCGAGCGAACGGCCGGTCGATTCGACCGAGCCGTTCAGGCCGATGTTCTGGGTTAGCGAGCCCACCTGCACGCCGGTCGCCTGGTCGCCCGCGTACATGGCGGAGAAGTTGGCGCGGCTGCTCTTGAAGCCGTAGGTGCTGGAGTTGGCGATGTTGTTCGAAACGGCTTCCAACTGCTCGTTGATGGCCTGGATACCGGAGAGGGCGACGTTGAAGCTCATGGCGTGATCCTTAGTTGATCCTGCTTAGTTGATGCTGAATTTTTAGAGAGTGGCGGCCGGCGCGGCCTTGCCGTTGAAACCAGTGATGGCGGACGGGTCGACTTCGCCGACGCCGGCCACCTGCAATACGACACTGCCGTTGCCCGACAAACGCACGCTGTCGACGCGGCCGGCGATGTCGACGGGCAGGCGGGTGCCGTCGGCCGCCTTGGCCGCGATCGAATAGCTGCCCGGCGCCATGCCCAGCGCAGCCGGGTCGAGCGTGAATGGCTGCGCCCCTGCGCCGTGGAAGGGCAGCGACATCGTGTGCTCCTGGCCGCCGGCGCCCGTCAGCACCACGGTGCTGGCGCCGGCCGCGGGCAAGGTGATGCTGCCTTCGATCGCACTGCCGTCGACGCGCACCTGGCTTGTCGCGACCGTCACGGTCGAACCGACCTGGCCGCCCATCGCCAGCACTTGCAGGCTTTGCAGCACGCTGGCGCTGGCGCTGGTGGTTTTCGACAGGCTTTGCAGCGCTTCGGTCTGGGACAGCTGCGACAGCTGGTTGACGAACTGGCTCGGGTCGGTCGGCGCCAGCGGATCCTGGTTGCGGATCTGGGCCACCAGCAGCTTGGTGAACATGTCCTTGCTGGCGGAGACGTCCGGGTTGCCTGACACGGCGCCGGCGCCGGTGGTGTTGTTGGATGCGGCGAGTGAGTTATTCGTTAACATGATCAGCTTTCGCCCAGTTTCAGCAGCGACTGCTGCATGGATTTGATCCGGCCCAGCACCTCGACATTGGTCTCGAAGGCGCGCGAGGCGGACATCATGTCGGCCATCTCGGCGACCGAGTTCACGTTCGAATAGACGACCATGCCATCGGCGTCGGCCAGCGGATTGCCCGGCTCGAAGACCTTGCGCACCGGGTCGGCGCTTTGCACCACGTCGAGCACCTGCACGCCGCCGCCGGCGTCGTTTTCCATGATGGCGGCGAACACCGGTTTGCGTGCACGGTAGGCTTCGGCTTCGGAAGCGGCGGCGGTGTCGGCGTTGGCCAGGTTCGAGGCAATGGTATTGAGGCGCACCGACTGCGCCGCCATCGCGGAACCGGCAATACTGGCGATGTCCTTGAAGCTCATAGGGGTTATTGACCGTTGATTGCTTTGGCCAGGCCGCGCAGCTTCATGTTGATGAAGGTGAGGCTGGTCTGGAAGTCCGACGCGTTCTGCGAGAACGCGGCCTGCTCGACGCCGATCTCCACCGTGTTGCCGTCGGCGCTGGGGTGGAAGGGTACGCGGTACAGGGCTTCGCCTTCACTCAGCGACGGCATGCCGTCGTTGGCTTCGGCTTCGATACGGTCTTGCAGCACGGCGCCGAAGTCGAGGTCGCGCGCCGTGTAGCCGGGCGTGCTTTCGTTGGCGATGTTCGCGGCCAGTACCTTGGTGCGCTCGGCGCGCACATGCAGCGCATCGGCATGCACTCCCAGTGCGTCCTTAAAATTGATCGTCATTCGCTTGTCCTCCGTCGTGAACTGCCAGTGTTTCGTTAGAATGGGACCATCTTTGATTGCCGGGGTTTGTCCCAATGATTCGTCGTGCCGCCCGTCGTGCTCTTCTTCCCGTCCTGCTTGCCGCCTTGCCGGCCTTGGCTGCGCCGTCCACGCAGTCCATCCTTCAGCAGGTCGAGGCAACTGCCCGCGCCCAGCTGGAGAAACAGGCTGCCGCCGCCGGCCTGTCCGAGCCCCGCTTCGAACTGACCGTGGTCCCGCCCCGCGTGTCGCCTTCGTGCAGCGGACCGGTCGCTGTCGACACGCTCGACACCCGGCAAGCAAGCCGGATGCGCTTTGCGGTGCGCTGCCCGGGACCCGGCGCCAGCCGCCAGGAATACATTGTCCGGGCGCGCATTTCGGCGGCAGTGGTGGTGGTGGCGTCGCCGGTCGCCGCCAACGAAATGATTACCGATGCTCATGTTACCGTAGAGCAACGGGACATTACCAGCATTGCTGATCCAGTTATCGATCCGGGCCATGCGATAGGGCAAACCAGCCGCAGAATGTTGCGCGCAGGCGACGTTGTACGTAACAATTCGTTAAGCGTACCGGTGTTGGTCAAGCGTGGAGACGCGGTTGTGATGGTCGCGCGCATCGATGGCGTGGAGGTCAGCACGGCCGGCGAAGCACTCGATGCCGGCGCCCGTGGCGCAACCGTGCGGGTGCGCAACAGCGCCAGCGGGCAGACAGTGCGCATGCGGGTGAGCGCGCCAGGCACCGTCGAACCGATCGACATGCCGCGTACCAGCCGCTGACCCATCAGCCGTTGGCGCCTTGCAGTTTGCCGGCCAGGCGCGCCAGCTTGGCGGCATAGGCCGGATCGGTCGCATAACCACCTTTTGCCAGGCCCTGGGCGAACGCATTGGCGTCGCTGCCGGCGCCGATCGCAGCGCGATAGCGCGGGTTTTCCAGCAGCATCTGGGCATAGTCGCGGAAGGCGCTGGCGCCGTCCGGATAGGCGCGGAAACGGGCGCTGGTTTTCACGGCGGCGCCGCCGACATATTCGGTGGTGGCCGTTTCGCTGACTGCGCCATTCCAGCTGGCGCCGGCCTTGATGCCGAACAGGTTGTGGCTGCTTTCCCCGGCGGCACCAGTGCCCGGGATCGGACGCTGGCCCCAGCCTGATTCGAGCGCGGCGTGCGCCTGCACCAGTTCCGGCGTCACGCCCAGCTTCTCGGCCGCTTCCTTCGCCCAGGGGGCGATGCTGTCCAGGAACGCCTGCTGTTCGTCGCTGTTGCTGGTCGAGCCGTCGGCGTCGGGCGCGGCCAGCACCGCGGCGGCACTGCGCGCATGCCAGATGCTGCCCTCCGGCGTCAGCTGGGTGCTGGCGGGGCCGCCATCCTGGATGAAGCTGGCCACGTCGCCTTGCACTTCAAGAAAGGCGCGGCCGAAATTGCCGCCGCCGCCGCTGGCCGCGGTGGGACGGGTCGGCGCCGTCGGCAGCGTCGCCGGCAGGGCAGGGATCGAAAAATCAGCGTGGCGCATAGGTGCCGTCTCCGCCTTGCAGCACGCGCTGCATGGTCGTGAATTGATCGGCCAGCAGGTTCCCGTTGCGCAGCGTGGCAGCTTTGCAGGCCAGCACCAGGCGTTCCAGCTCGCTCCAGGCCGCTGCCAGCGGCGCGCGGCTGGACTCCGGCTGGGCGGCGATGAAGCCGGCCATCGTGCCCTCACTGCCGAGCAGCGCGCGCACCAGCGCCACGCGCTGCAGGCGCCGTGCGTCCATGGCGTCGAGCGCGGGCGTGAGTTGTTCGGCCAGCAGCGCCAGTTGCGCGCCCTGGTGGCGCAGGGCCGCCTCGAACTGGCGCTCGAGCAGGGCCAGGATCTCGCCTGCTGCCGTCAAATCCAGGTCGACGCCCTGCGCCAGGGCGGCAGAGGCCTGCTGGCGCGTCATGCGGGTCGCCGCGGCGCCGGTCATCAATGACCTCCGTGGAAGCGCTGGATCAGGCCGGCCAGGCGCGACGGATCGAAAGGCAGCTCGCCCTTGGCCAGGGCATCGCGCAGTTCGGCCACGCGCGCGGCATCGAAGTCGGGCATGGCGCGCAGGGCCTGTACGGCCGGCTGCAGCACTTCCGATTGCAGCGGGGACGCACTGCCGCTTGATGCGGCCGGTGCAGCGGGGGCAGGGGCAGTGGTGGCGCCACCGATCGCTGGCGTCATGACGGCGGCGCCGGTTCCAGTGATTTTCATGCGGGTACCTCGGGTTTTCGATTGAATCGTCATGGTTGCTTCGCCAGTTGGCCGCGCAGCGTTTTCATGTCGCCGCTGCCGTCTTGCGCAGTTTCCTGCTTGCCGGCGGCGCTGATCGACACGCCGTCGGCCAGCGGCTGGGTGGCGCCGGGCGCGCCGAACATCGCGGCGACATTGCGCGATTGCGCGCGCGTCAGGATCATCAGCTCGATACGGCGGTTGACGGCGGCGGCGGTGTGCGCCGTGTCGATCGGCGCGCGGTCGGACATGCCGACCACTTGCAGCACGCTGTCGCCACGCATGCCGCCGGTAAGCAGCTGGGCGCGCGCCGCCATTGCACGGTTCGAGGACAGCGACCAGTTCGACATGCCGGTGTGGTTGGCGAAGTTGTATTGCACCGAGTCGGTGTGGCCGACGATCAGCATCTGGTTTTCCATTTGAGCGAACAGCGGGCCCATTTTTTGCAGCAGGCGCGCGAAGCGGCCGGTGGGCAGGGCGCTGCCGCGCATGAACATGCCCTGCTTGTCGGTATCGTGCAGCATCACGCGCAGGCCGAAGGGTGTCACCGTGGCTTCCAGGTTGGCCGCCAGGCCGGCTTCTTCGCTCATCTTTTCCAGCTTTTTCGACAGCGCGGCGAGATCGGCCGGCGAATCGTAGGAGACCTTGGCGGCCTGACCATCCTTCCCTTGGCCGCTGCCGTCATGCATCGTCGGGAAGCGCTCGATCAGGCTGCCGCTCGGGCTGCTGTCGATGTCCGGGCGCTTGCCCGGGCCTTCCAGCTGGCCGGCGGTCAGTTCCTTGAGCATGTTCTGGGCCGCTTCCTTTTCGCGCGCGGCCATCAGCCACAGCACCAGGAACAGCGCCAGCAAGGCCAGGCAAAAGTCGGCGAACGCGACTTTCCAGGCGCCGCCGTGCTCGTCGTGGGCATGCCTGCCGCCGCCGCGCTTGACGATGGTCTGTTCGTGATGCTTGTCGTTCAGCTTCGACACGATTTACCCCGTCATCCGGTCGGTCGTGCGGCGACGCTTGACCTGCGATTCGTCGTCGCCGCCCATGGCATTGATCCACTGTTCCAGCTGGGCGAAGCTGGGCTTCGTATTCAGCTGGATCAGGCGGCGCCCGGCGTCGATCGCCAGCAGCGCGGGCTTGCCGGCCACGTGGGTGCACAGCACGACTTTCACGGTTTCCATGGTCGACGCTTCGCCGTTGACGAGCTGCTTCATCATGTTCGACAGCGGGTCGAGCAGGCCATAGCAGAAGAAGATGCCGATGAAGGTGCCGACCATGGCGGCGCCGACTTTTTCCGCGATCGCGCCCGAGTCCGCGCCTTCCGACACCGAATACATCGCCAGCACGATGCCGAGCACCGCGGCCAGGATGCCGAAGCCGGGCATGCCTTCGGCGATCTTGTGCAGCGATTTCGATGGCTGGGTCAGTTCCTCGTGGATGGCTTCGAGTTCCTGCTCGAGCACGCCTTCGAGTTCGTGGGCGTTGATCTTGCCCATCGCCATCAGGCGGAAGTTGTCGACGATGAAGGCCAGCAGCTTCGGCTCGTCCAGGATGCGCGGATAGCGCTGGAAGATCGCGCTCTCGCGCGGCGCCTCGACGTGGGCGTCGAGCGCCTTCAGGCCGCCGGAGGCCAGTTGCAGCAGCTCGTACATCAGCAGCAGCAGCTGGCGCTGGAATTCCGAATCGTGCTTTTTACGCGACGCGATCTTTTTCAGCTGGTGCGACATTTCGGTCAGCACGTGCTTTTCGTTGCCGATCACGAGCGCACCGAAGGCGGCGCCGACGATGATCAGGATCTCGATCGGGTGCCAGATCGCGGTGACCGTGCCGCCCATCAGCGCGAAGCCACCGAATACGGAGCCGAGCACGATGAGGATACCGATTAATTGCTGCATGACGGGCCTTTCAGGATGGTGATCATGGTTGTTTCTCTTGTTTCTCTATTCAACGCGGCCCGAGGGCGGCTTTCATCTTGGCCAGCGCGCTCTTGTTGAGCTGGCAGACGCGGGCGTCGGACAGGTCGAGCACGGCGGCGATCTCTTTGTAGCTGAGCTCGAACTCGTAGATCATCTGGATCACGCGCTGCTCTTTTTCCGACAGGCCGGCCAGCGATTGCTCCAGGCTGCGGCGCACCATGAAGGCTTCTTCCGGTCCCGGCGTGTTGTTGGCGCCCTCGTGGGCTTCCTGCAGCACTTCGTCGAAGCTCAGCATCTCTTCCGCGCTGTCGTCGAGCAGGTGCTCGAAATAGGCTTCCTGGGTCATGCCCAGCGAATCGGCGGCTTCCTGCGGGGTCGGCTCGCGTCCGAGGGTGCGGGTGAGGGCGCGCAGGCCGTCGCGCACGCGGTGCGCGTCCTGGCGCACGGCGCGCGGGCGCCAGTCCTGGCGGCGCAGCTCGTCGAGGATGGCGCCGCGGATGCGCAGCGAAGCGAAGCTGCCGAAGCCGGTGTCGGGCGCGCCGTAGCGGCGCAGCGCTTCGAGCAGGCCCATCAGGCCGATCTGTTCCATGTCCTCGCGCGACATCGTTCCCGACACCTGCGAGTTCAGCTGGCGCACGATGCGCTTGACTAGCGGCGCGTAGGCCACCAGATGCTGCTGCTCTTCGCGCGCGCTCATGCCCGAGGCGATGGCAGCCTCCTGGTATTCGCCGGCGCCGGCGGTGTCGAGGTAATCGGCGGAATAGGCCACGTGGTCCCCGGACTTATTCGATGATCAGTTTGCCGATCATGACTTCGTCGAACGGCTTGTCGCGTTCTTCGCTGGCATAACTGGCGTCAAAAGTCTTGTTCAACTGGGCGGCGAACTGCTCGACCGTCATGCTCGAGGCGTCGGCCAGCGTATGCGCCGACAGGGCGCGCACGGCCACCGCGCGCAGCAGCGGCAGGTGTTCCTTGGCCTGCTTTTCCTGGTCCGCGGTCGTCGCCAACACCAGGTCGGTCGACAGGTAGTGGGCGGTCGCTTCGTTCGGGCCGCGGCGCAGCATGACGATCACCTTGTCGAGGGTGACGTACTTGGCCGGCTTGTCCGACTTTTCCTTCTTCTTCGCCTCCTGCTTGGCCACGGCGTCCGGAACGGCCGGCTCCTGCGACCCCATCCACCACATCGCGCCACCGGCCGATGCCGCGCCGACCAGCAGCACGGCAAGCGCGCCGAGCATCATCTTGAGTTTGTTGTTCATTTGTTTTTATCTTTTAATCAGGCGCGTCGTTTGCCAGTGCCGTCCAGCGAGAACGGCGAGGCGCCGGTGTTGGCTTCGGCCAGGGCATTGCCCGGTTGTTGTTCGTCCTGTGCGCCATCCTGCTGGCGCCCGCGGCTGTTGCCGTCGCCGGCGAACATGTTCGTATTGCCGGCGGCAGCTGCGCGCGGCGCGGCGGCGATGTTGACCGCCACGTCGCTGAACTGGCGCTGGACCAGATCATTGCGCAGGGTCTCGCCCACTGCCTGCAGCTGGCGCAGCACTTCGCCGTGGGTGGCCGAAATGTGGACCTCGAGCGAACCGGCGCTGTGGCGGATCGCGATCTCGATCCGGCCCAGCATCGGCGGCTCAAGGCGGATCACGGCCTGCTCGGCGTTCTTGCCAATCTGGAGCTGGAGACGGTCGCCCAGCGCTTCCTGCAGGGTCTGGCGCCAGGCGGTGGGCGGTCCGGCCAGGGTCAGGCTGTCCGCGCTACGCTGGGCATTGCCCGGGGCAGGGGCGGCGATGGCGACCGGGTTGGCGGCGCCGCGCTCGACGCTTGGTGCGACCTGGTCTTGCGGCGCGTCGACTCCGGCTGCGGGGGTCTCGGCCGGCAGGGCAGGGGACGCGGCGGCGGCAATCGATACCGCGGCAGGCGCTGGCAGGCGCGCGCCGGCGGCGCTCGGCAGGAGTGGCTCGGCACGGCCGGCAAGCGGTGCCCCGGGCGCGGGCGACGCTTCGGTATCCAGGGCCGGCGCAGCTTCTTTGGCGACCGCTTGCATGGCCAAGGCAGCGGGCGGCGCGGCGACCGCGGCGGCCAGCGCCACCTGGGTGATCGGCATCAGCGGCATGCCCATCGCGCCCAGCACAGGGGCGTCGACGTTCGGCTGCTGCTCGAGGGCGACCGTCTCGACACCAGGTGCGGCGCCCTCCGGGACGACCGCATCGGCGCCCTCCACAGGCGCCGGGACTACTTGTTCGAGGCCGAGCCATTGGGCGAATGCCAGCGCCGGCTGTACCGGGATGGCCGGCGCGCCATCGCTCGCGGCAAGCTGGCGCTCGGCCGGTCCACCCGCCGCATCGGCAGCCGGCGCGGCGGGCGGCAAGCTTGCCGGCGCGGCCACCTCGCCGGCGGCGGGCGCTGCGGTTTTGGCCGCCAGGCTTGGTGCGTTCATGGAATTCAGGTTCAGGCTCATGCTGGTTGTCCGGCGGGTTCGGTGTCGCTGGCGAGCGCGTAGGCGATCCAGCCGTCCTTGTTGTTGCGCATGTCGGCCATGCGTGCGCCCAGGGTCTCGATCGCCTCGGCGCAGGCAGTGGCCGCCTCGTTATGGGCCGTGCGCAGCTGCGCCAGCGCGGCCAGTTCGCCCGCGTTCCACGGACCGCCCGCTTTCAGGGCAGCCAGCTGCGGCGCCAGCGCATGGGCCAGGGCGCCAATGCGCTCCCAATCGCCTGCGGCGCCGCTGTCCGCCAGCGCTGCGGCCAGCTGGCCGATCGCCGCGGTCCTAGGCATTGCGCGCCTGTACGCCTTGCCAGCCCTGGCGGATCGTCGTCAACACGGCGACCACTTCATCGACCAGGGCCGGGTCCATGTTGATGCCGGCGCCCTGCAGGCGTGCCGTGCAGAAGTCGTACAGCTCGGCCAGGTTGGCGACGACTTCGCCGCCCCCTTCGAAATCCAGCGAGCTCGACAGGCCATTGATGATCTCGCAGCACTTGTCGATGCTTTTGGCTTTTTGCTCGTAGCGCTTGCCGACGATGTGGCCGCGCACGCGCGCCAGCTCGTCGAGCAAGCCGTCGGTCAGCAGCAACACCAGCTCGACCGGGGTCGCGCGCGAGGTTTGGGAGTCGAGGTTGACAGCGTGATAATTGCCGTAGGCTTCTTGATAGGACATGGCTATGAGTTTAGTCTTTATTGCTGGCGAACAAATTGTCGAACAGCGAGGTGTTATAGGACATGCTGCTCTGAACGGCCTGGAGCTGGGTGAATTGCGCCAGGTAGCGCGAGTACGCGCTGTCGTACTGCCGGTCGAGCGAAGCCTGGCGATCGGTCAGGCTGGACTGCAGTTTGGTGACGGCATCCTTCCGGCTGCTGAGCTGGCCGCCGGTCGATTTGGTCCACATCTTCAGGTAGGTGTCGAGCTTGCCGGCGATGCCGGTCGGCGCACTGCCCGCGCTGCTGCCGATCAGGGTGTCGAGCCCGGTCGGGTTGGCCGCCAGCGCCTTGGTGAGCCGGGTGCTGTCGACCGACAGCGTGCCTTCGCGGTTGGCGATGATGCCGTAGACGGCCAGGCTGGTGGCGCCCGTGCCGCGCACCAGGCTGATCAGACGGTCGCGCAGGGCGCGGACGCCGCTGTCGGCGCTGAAGGCGCCGGCGGCTGCGCCGTTCGCAGGGTCGCCAGAACTGACCAGGGCGTCCACCGACGACTTCAGCTTGTTGTAGGCATCGACAAAGGCCTGCACGTTGGCCGTGGTCTTCGAGGCATCCGCCCCGACGGTGAGCGTGAGGGGCGCGCTGCCGGCGGCCTGCGCTTTCGTCAGCGTCATTGTCACGCCGTCGATCACGTTCAGGGTATTCGTGGCTTGGGTAATGGTCGTGCCGGTGCTCGAACCGATGCGCACGATGGCATCCTGCGCCGCCGACAGCAGGTTCGGCGCCGCGTTCAGTTTCGTCTTCAAGGGACCGTCGGCGTTGCCGGAGGTGCTGACGCTGATGGTGTTGGCCGCGCCCGTGACGGTCGACGTCAGCACCAGTTCCGAGGTGGTGCCGGTGGTGACGACCGAGGCCGACAGGCTGGTGTTGCCCGTCGCGCTGTTGATCGCCGCCGCCAGGTCGCGCACGGTCCAGGTGGCCTTGGTGGTGAGGTCGATCGTGAACGAAGCGGCGCCGACGCCCAGCGTCATCGAGCCCTTGCCGGCGAAGTCGGTCATGCCGCTGTACGAAATCTTGTGGCTGGCCGCGACCTGCTCGACAAAAAAGGCATAGGTGCCGGCGGCCGCCGTCGGCGTCGCGCTGGCGCTGGCAAAAGCGGTGTCGCTGAAGGTGGCGCTGTTGGCCGACAGGGTCTTGTTGACGCCGGTGAGCGCGGCCAGGCTGGTCTGGAAAGTGGAGAGCGCCGTGCCGAGCGTGGCCAGGGCCTTTTCGACGGCCTTGGCCGTTTCGCTCTGGCGCGTCACGATCTGCTGCTGCCCGGCCGTGAAGCTTTCCGCCAGTGCCTGCGCCGTCGTTGCCGGATCATAGTTGGTGCCGATAGTTGCCATGGGTTCTCCTTGAGGGGTCTTTACACCCGGGGTCTTTACGCCCGTCCTGCCAGCCACGATTGCGTGGCGATCTCGTCTTCGCGCTTGCGGGCGGCGCGTTCCTGCTCACGTGCCAGCGCATCCTGCTGCTGCCCGAGCACCTTGCCGAGCAGTTCGCGCCGCGTCCAGGCTTGCGCCAGGTGGCGCTGCGACACCGCCATGTTCGCCTCGTGCAGCTGGAGGTCGGTCCGGTGGTGGTCGGCCATCGCGAACACGGCCTGTTTGTAGTGGCCGCAGTTCAGTGCCAGCGCCGGCGCCAGCTTGCCCGCCGCGCTTTGTCCCGCCATGCTGTTACCTGATGCCCCGCTGCCTTCGGCCAGCGAGGCCAGGCGCGCGAGGTTGGCCTGGTAGCGCACCCGCGTCGATTCCTGGCGCGCCAGTTCGGTTTGCAGCTTGTCCACTTCGATGCTGCGCAGCTCGACCAGCGTGTCGAGGCTCTGGATGGCGTCGCGGCGGTTCATTGCATGATCCCCTGCAGTTGCGCCACGCAGCCATCGAGCGGCGCGCCTTCGCGCGTGCCCTGGCACAGGAAGGCTTCGATATGCGGCTGCAGGCGCACGGCGCGGTCGGTTTCGGGATCGGCGCCGGGGGTATAGGCGCCGAGCGGGATCAGGTCGCGCACGCGTGCGTGGCGCGCCAGCGTCGCTTTCAGTTTGCGCGCAGCGTTGCTGTGCTCGGGCGAGACCACCTGCGCCATGCAGCGGCTGATCGACTGGCCGACGTCGATTGCCGGATAGTGGCCTTGCTCCGCCAGTTCGCGGGTGAGCACGATGTGGCCGTCCAGGATCGCGCGGGCGGTGTCGACTACCGGGTCCTGCTGGTCGTCGCCTTCGGCCAGCACCGTATAAATGGCGCTCATGCTGCCGTTCGGGTTCTCGCCGTTGCCGGCCGATTCCACCAGCTGCGGCAGATTCGAAAACACCGACGGCGGATAGCCGCGCGTGGCCGGCGGCTCGCCCAGCGACAGCGCCACTTCGCGCAGCGCCATCGCATAGCGGGTCAGCGAATCGACCAGCAGCAGCACGTTCTGGCCGCGGTCGCGGAAATGCGCCGCCACCGAATGACACAGCTCGGTGGCCATGACGCGCATCATCGGCGACTCGTCGGCCGGCGCCACGACCAGCACAGCGCGCTTGAGGCCATCGGGTCCGAGCGATTTTTCGACGAATTCGCGCACCTCGCGGTTACGCTCGCCGATCAGGCCGACGACGACCACGTCGGCCACGGTCTGGCGCGTGATCAGGCCGAGCAGCACCGACTTGCCGACGCCGGAACCGGCCATCAGGCCGACGCGCTGGCCCTTGCCGAGCGTGAGCATCGAATTGATCGCGCGTACTCCCACGTCGAGCGGCTCGTCGACCGGCGTCTTGCGCAGGGGATTGACCTTCGGCGGCGTGAAATTCAGGGGCTGGTCGCCGCCCAGGCGGCCAAGGCCGTCGATCTCTTCACCGAGACCATTGACCATGCGGCCCAGCCAGGACGGACCGATCATCAGGCTGGCCGCCGTCTTTTCCGGCAGCACGCGTGCGCCGGTCGCCAGGCCGTTCGCCTTTTTGAACGGCATCAGGTAAGAGACCTTGTCGCGAAAGCCCACGACCTGCGCATCGAGCCAGCCGCCGTCATTGAGTTCGACGCGGCAGCGCTGGCCGGTGTGCAGCTTGCAGCCCACGCTCTCGAGCAGCAAGCCCTGGGCTCCGACCAGGCGCCCGGTGGGCGTGGCCACCGGCACCGCATCGATGTCGAGCGAACGCAGGGTGTCGAGCAGCGCCGTCATTCCCCGTCCCCTTCGGGGGCGAGGGCCTCGCGCACCTGGTCCATGCAGGCGGCAAGCCGTCCCTGGCAGCCGGCGTCGACTTCATGGTCGCCGGCTTTCACGCGGATTTCGCCCGGCGCCAGCGATGGATCGGCCAGCAGGGTCCATTTCTTGGCGCGCTTCGGATCGAGCTCCAGCACGCGTTTCAGTTCTTCCGGATTCATCAGCACTTCGATCGCGTCGCGCGCCGGCGGCATCGCGGCCAGCGCCTCGTCGACCAGGGCCAGCAGCTGGGTCGGCTGCAGCGCCAGTTCGGCGCGGATCACCTGGCGCGCGATCTTGCCGACCAGGTCGACGACTTCCTTGCGCTGGGCGGTCTTGAAATCGCTTTTCAGTTTTTTCAGGGCTTTCAGGGCGGCGTCGATCGGCTTGCCGATTTGCTCCAGGTGCGCCAGCGCCTGTGCGCGGCCTTCTTCCTGGCCCTCGGCCAGTCCTTGCGCCTGGCCGGCGGCATAGCCCTCGGCGCGCGCTGCTTCATAGCCGGCGTCGTAGCCATCCTGCTGGCCCTGGCGGTAACCGGCGGCCAGGGCGCTGTCCCAGTCGTCCTGCGAGGGCGCACCGCTGCCGGCCGCCGGCGCGTTGCCATTGGCCAGGCGCACCTGGTGCAGGGGAGGGAAGTGGAAAGGCCGGAACTGCTTCATTCGGCGGTAGCCTCGGCAAACAGCTGCACGTCGATCTCGCCGGCGTCGGCCAGCGCCTTGACCGATGCCATGATGTCCTTGCGGGTCTGCTCGATGCGCGACATCGGCACCGGGCCCGAACGGCGCATCAGGTCTTCGAAGCTTTGCGCCTGGCGCTTGGGCATCGCGGACAGGATGGCGTCGCGCAGGGCCGGCTCGGCGCCTTTCAGCGCAATCGCCCACTGCTCGAGCGGGATGTCGTCGAGCAGGCGCGCAATGACCTGTTCGGTCTGGCGCGACAGGATGAAGAAGTCGTACATCGACATCTCGATCTGCGACACCACGTCCGGATCGTGGGCGCGCAGCAGTTCGACCATGCCGGCGCGGTTGTTCGGCAGGCGGTTCAGGATTTCGGCGACCTGGCGCACGCCTTCGACGCTGGCGCTTTGCGTGTCGAGCGCCGCCAGGCAGCGCGCCACCAGCTCTTCCAGTTCGCGCAGCAGGTCGCGGTCGATCTCGTCCAGGCGCGCCAGGTTCAGCAGCACCACGTCGCGGCTCGCTTCCGGCAGGCCTTCGATGATCTGGCCGGCCAGGGCTGGCGGCAGGAAGGCGAGGAACACCGCCTGCATCTGCACGTGCTCGTGCGAGATGAATTCGGCCAGCCACTTCGGCGACGCGTACTGCAGGCGCGCCATCATCGGGCGGATCGCATCGCCATAAATCGTGTTCAGGACGCTGTTGGCGATGTCGCTGCCCAGCGCCAGGTCGAGCGAGCGCTTCAGGTAAGTGCGCGAGGCGCCGTGCAGGCCGCTTTGCTGACGGTAGTCGTCGAAGAAGTTCTGCACCGCATACTTGACCGAGTCGACCTTGATGCCGCTCATGCGCGACATCACTTGCGTCAGTTCGATCAGCTCGTCGCGCTCGAGGCAGCGCAGCACGGCGGCGGCCGGCTCTTCGCCGATCGACAGCAGGACGATGGCGGCCTGTTCGACCGGGGTGAGGACGCCTTCGGCGCCGTTATTGTTCAATTCGGCCATGTTTCTTCTGCACCCATTGTTTGACGACTTCGGCAACGCGCTCCGGCTCTTTGCCGGCCAGCACCCTGAGGTGATCGACCATCACATCCACGGCGGAACCGGCCGGCGGCAGATCGTAGTTTTCGAGCAGCGGCACCATCGCGGCGGCGCCGGCGCCGGCGGGCAGCGCTGCGGTTCCGGCCAGGGCCGGGGTCGCGCCCTCGACGGCGACCGCGTTCGGCAGGCTTGCCGCCGCGGCGCCAGGCGCCGGCAGGGCCGGGGCCAGCTTCTGGGTCACCGTGCGCAGCAGCGGCCGGGCCAGCAGCAGGTAGGCGAGCAGGGCGCCGACGATCCAGAGCAGATAATTGGTGGCGTCGACGACCGTGTCGCGCTCTTGCCACCACGGTTCGGCCGCGGCCACGGCCGGGAAGCTCAGCGCCGAGACGGCCAGCACGTCGCCGCGCGCCTCGTCGATGCCCAGGCCGCCGCGCAGCATTTTTTCGATGTTGCCCAGTTCGGCTGGGGTGAAACCGGCCTTGGCGTTGGCTGCGCTGGCATTGTTCAGCACCACCGCCACCGACAGCTTGCGCAGGCGGCCGCGCGAACGCTTGATCTGGGTGATCGCGCGGTCGTAGGCGTACTGGCGGGTGGTGGCGTTCTTGCGCGAGTTGCCGCTGTCCTTCTCGGCGGCAGCGGCAGCGGCAGCGGCGGCGTCGGGTGCGGCGCCGGGGGCGGCCGGCTCCGCGGCCACCGGCGGGCGGTTCGACAGCGTGCCCGGCACGCCCATCGCGAGGCGGCTCTTTTCCATCTCTTCGCGCATCGCTTCGCTCGTGACCTTCGGGGCTTCGCCGTATTTTTCCTGGGTTTCCTCGATCTTGTCGTTGTCGATGTCGGCAGTGACGCTGACCTTGAAGTTGTTCGCCCCGAACACGGGGCCGAGCAGCTCGGTGACGTTGGCGCGCACTTCGTTCGATACGCGCTGCGCCGCGGCGTCGCCCTGGGCGCCACCGTCGAAACCTTCGGCGAGGTCGACGCGCGACGACAGGTAGTTGCCGGCCTGGTCGACCAGCGACACGCGCGCCGGGGACAGGCTGGCGACGCTGCCGGAGACCATGTTGACGATCGCGGCGATCTGCTCGTTGCCGAGCGTGCGGCCCGGCTTGGTGGCGATGATGACCGAGGCCGAACTCTGGTCCGAGCTGCCCGAGACGAAGGAATTGGTCTTGGCAATGGCCAGGTGCACGCGCGCCGAGGCGATCGCGTCGAGCGTCAGGATGCTCTGCGCCAGTTCGCCTTCCAGGCCGCGCCGGAAGCGCACGTCCTGCACGAATTGCGACACGCCCAGCGGGTCGTTCTTGTCCATCAGTTCGAGGCCGGCCGGCAGCTGGGCGGTCACGCCCTTGGCGGCCAGCAGCATGCGCACCTTGCCCAGTTCCGCGCTCGGGACCATCACCTGGCCGCTGTCGGGATGGACGCGGTAAGGAATCTGTTCGGCTTCCAGCACGCCCATCATGTCGCTGGCGGCGACCTTTTCGCGCGCGCCGAACACCGGCTTGTAGTTGGCCTGGTCCTGCCACATGAACATCATGACGGCGGCAGTGATGACGACCGCCAGCACCAGCAGGGGAGTGAGGTTGTTGCGCAGGCCTGGCGGCAGGCTCAGCTTGGCGCCGGATGCGCCGCCGCTGAACAGTGTCTTGAGTTTGGAGATCACGTGAATGGTTTTCGCTGTAATGGTCGCTGCGTCAGACGGGCAGCTTGATCAGTTCGTCGACGGCGCCCATGACCTTGTTACGCACCTGCATCAGCATCGAGAAGGACAGGCTGGCCTGCTGGCTGGCCAGCATTGCGCCGACCAGGTCGTCGCTCTTGCCGGTCTCGACGTCCGCCATTTTCACTGCGGCGGCCCGGTCTTCGGCGTCCACGCCGCGCACCGCATTGGTCAAGGTCTGGGCGAAAGAGAAATTGTTTCCGCCAGCTTGTGCGCTCGAATCCGCCGCCGGCGCAATGGCCAGGCGTTGCGCATCATTTGTTAGTGCAGCAAGATCAGCCTTGATCAGACCAGCCATTTCAGTTTGCATTTGTTAAATCCCGTACGGTCAATGTTGCGTATGAGTGACAGCTGGAGTCGCATTTTTACGACAATCGCGAGCTGGAGCGTCATTGTCATTGCAACAAATGTTAAATATGCTCATGTCATGCTTGCATCAAAACGCGCTTCCAAACTGCTCCGGATTTGACGATTTCCCTTGTAGCGACAGCAGATTTCTCCAAGGAGCGACGCAATTCAAGATACGATCTTACCGTACGGCAACGGAGAATTGAAAGAGGAATATCAAGTGATTCGGCAGATTTAAGCGGGTATAATTGTTGCCTTAGGGAATGAATGAAAAACACGATTCCTGCTTATCAATATTCCGACTGCATAAGATCGCATCCCGACAGCATTTCGACGACATATGGAAATTAACAATTCAACTGCTCAGGAGCAAATGCACCAGGTGCTTGATCCATCCCTGTTGGGACGGCCCGTGCATCTGCTGCCGGCCTTTGCGGCCGCCTTTGCCGATGATCTGGCCGCCATGCTGGCCGCGCCGCTATGGCGCCGTTACTGGGGCGGCTTCGCGCTGCACGGGGTGGAGTTCGCCCGTGCGCCGGAAGGCGGCACGCTGCGCTGGCTGAATTTCGGCGCCGCCCACGGCAGCGCCGGCGTCGCGTTCGAGCGCGCGCTGCTCGTTGGCCTGCTCGAAGCACGCTACAACAAGGGGCAGGCCAGGCTGCTGCGCGATCCGGAGGGCGAGCGCATCACCGCCACCGAGGAGCGCCTCGCCCTGACCCTGACCCAGCAACTGCTTGACGCGCTGGCGCAGCGCGTACGGGTGGCGGCCAGCGCCGCCGGCCTCGCACTGCCGCCGGCGCCGCTGGCTCCGCACGGGACCGCGACGCCGGGCAAGAATGCCTGGGCCCTGATGGTGACCCTGCGCGAACCGCAGGGCGAACGGACGGCGCGCTGCTTCATCGCGCCCGATCCGCAGCTGATGGGACTGATCCTGCAGGCGCTGCAGCCGGAACGTCCGCAGCGCACCCAGCGCCAGCCCGAGCCGCTGGGCGCGCACCTCAAGCTCAAGCTCGAGGGGCGCCTGGTGAACCATGAAATGACGCTCGAAGCGCTGTTCGGCCTGAAGGTCGGCGACGTGATCCCGGTCACGGTCGGCCGCGCCGACGTCCTGCTCGACGAAGCCCGCCTGTTCACGGCCTCTGTCGCCGAGCACAAGGGCAAGCTGTGTTTAACCTCTTTTGAAGACGCTGAATAATGGACATGAACCTGAACGAGCAACTGGCTGTCGACGTCCTCCTCGATGACAACGTGGAAGTCGCTGCGCCCCAACGCAATCCGCGCCTGCCGCAGATGATGCGCCGCATCCCGGTGACGCTGACGCTGGAAGTGGGTTCGGTCCGCATCTCGCTGCAGGACCTGATGGACCTGGGCCCGGCCAGCGTGCTGCCGCTCGACTCGCTGGCCGGCGAGCCGCTCGTCATCAAGGTCAACGGCGCCCCGATCGGCCGCGCCGAAGTCGTGGTGGCTGGCGAGCAGTACGGCCTGAAGGTGATCGATCTCGATGGTTTGAACCTGGACCTGATCGCATCATGACGGTGACGATGGGCGGCGCCGGCGTGCGCCGCGGTGTGCGCCTGAGCGCCGCGATCGCCGGTCTTGCCGCTGCCCTGATGTGCGCCGCTCCCGCGGGCGCCCAGGACGTGCTGGCCGGCGTCATCCCCGGCGCCAATTCCGGGATGAGCGTCAAGTCCCAGATCCTGGTCCTGATGACGCTGCTCGGGCTGCTGCCCGTGCTGGTCATGATGATGACCAGCTTTACGCGTTTCGTGATCGTGCTGTCGCTGCTGCGCCAGGCCCTCGGCCTGCAGCAGGGCCTGCCGAGCCGCGTGATCACCGGCATCGCCCTGATCCTGACCATGCTGGTGATGCGCCCGATCGGGGTGCAGGTCTGGAACGAAGCCTTCCTGCCCTACGACCAGAACAAGATCGGCCTCGAGCAGGCCTTGCGCACGGCTGAAGTGCCGCTGTCGCGCTTCATGCTGGCCCAGACCAGCAAGAGCGCCTTGGCCCAGGTCGCGCACCTGGCCGGCGAAGCCCCGGGCATGAAGCCGGAACAGCGCGCCTTTACCGTGAAGCTGGCCGCCTTCGTGCTGTCCGAACTGAAGACCGCCTTCCAGATCGGCGCGATGCTGTTCATCCCCTTCCTCATCATCGACCTGGTGGTGTCGTCGGTGCTGATGGCGATGGGCATGATGATGCTGTCGCCGCTGGTCATTTCGCTGCCCTTCAAGCTGCTGCTGTTCGTGCTGGTCGACGGCTGGACCCTGACCGTCAACACGCTCGTGGGCAGTATCCACGGTTATTAGAGAGCTGGAATCAACATGACACCTGATGTCGCGGTCGACCTGGTCGCCGAAGCGCTGCGCGTGGTGATGCTGCTGGTGATGGTGCTGGTGGTGCCGGGCCTGGTCATGGGCCTGCTAGTCGCGCTGTTCCAGGCGGCGACCCAGATCAACGAGCAGACCCTGAGCTTCCTGCCGCGCCTGCTGGTGACGCTGGTCGCACTGATCCTGGCGGGCCACTGGATGACCGGCTACCTGATGGACTATTGCGTCTCGGTGTTCCAGCGCGCCGCCACGCTGGCTGCCTGAGCCGGCATGGAACTGGTCGGCTTCCTGCTGCCCCTGATCGCCGCGCTGTGGTGGCCGTTCTGCCGCATCATGGCGATGTTGTCGCTGGCCCCGGCCATCGGCGACGGCATGGTGCCGATTCCGGTGCGTGCGCTGCTGTCGCTGGTGCTCGCCTTCCTGATGCTGCCGGTGACCCGCAACATGCCGATGCCCGACCCGTTTTCGCTGGCCGGCGTCGTCGCCATGTTCGAGCAGGCGGTGATCGGCGGCGTGCTCGGATTTTCCCTGCAATTCGCCACCGCCGCCATTTCGATGCTCGGTTTCCTCGCCTCGAGCCAGATCGGCTTTTCGATGGCGCAGATGAACGATCCGGTCAACGGCCAGCAGTCCGACGTGATTTCGAGCCTGCTGGCGCTGGTGGCGATCTTTGTCTTCTTCGCGATCGACGGCCACCTGGTGCTGACCAGCGTGCTCGGGCAGAGTTTCAAGGCCTGGCCGGTGGGGCAGGGTCTGGGGCCGATGATGCTGCAGACGGTGGCCCTGAACGTGGGCTGGGTGTTCGCCGCGGCCATGCTGCTGGCGCTGCCGATCGTGTTCTCGACGATGGTGGTGCAGATCGGCTTCGGCTTCCTGAACCGGGTGGCGCCGTCGCTGAACCTGTTTTCGCTGGGGTTTTCGCTGGTGACGATTTTCGGCCTGCTGATGCTGGTGCAGCTGGTGAAGTTCATCCCGGAACACTACATCGCCCTGACCAACCAGGTGCTCGAGATGCTGCAGCAACAGATGAGGGCCGCCCATGGCTGACAGCAGCACCGGCGACAAGACCGAAAAGGCCTCGGCGCAAAAACTGAAAAAGGCGCGGCAGGAAGGGCAGGTGGTGCGTTCGCGCGACCTGGCCACGGCGATTGGCATCCTGGTCAGCCTGAAGCTGTTCGCGCTGATGCTGCCCGATTACCTGGCGTCGTTTCGCGCGCTGTTCCGGCTGGTGTTCGTGCCCCTGGGCGAGACAGGCGCCATCGAGAACGCGATGTCGGTGGTGTTCATGGCCGCCGCCATGTTGTTGATCAAGATGGTGCTGCCGCTGGCGGTCATCCCGGTCGCCATCGTTCTCGGCGGCCTGGTTCCCGGCGGCTGGGTCATGTCCGGTAAAAACATGGCGCCCAAGTTCGAGCGCTTGAACCCGATGAAGAACCTCGGCAACCTGGTCTCGCAAAAGCACGCGATCGGCGTGGCGACCTCGATCGCGAAGGCGGCCGTGCTGGGCTACGTGCTGGTGCACGTGATGCAGTCGAGCGTGAACAGCTACATCGAGCTGCAGCGCATGCCCCTGATGGACGCGATCGGGGTGGGTGCGGGCATGATGTTCGACGGCCTGATGGCGCTGGTATCCGTGTTCGTGATCTTTGCCGTGCTCGACGTGCCGATCCAGGCCTTCCAGTTCGCGAAGAACCAGCGCATGAGCAAGCAGGACCAGAAGGAAGAGCACAAGACCAGCGAAGGCCGGCCCGAAGTCAAGCAGCGCGTGCGCCAGTTGCAGCGCGCGCTGGCCCAGCGCAGCGTGAACAAGACGGTGCCGACGGCCGACGTGGTGATCGTCAATCCCGAACACTATGCGGTGGCCCTGAAATACGACACCAACCGCGCAGAGGCGCCCTATGTGGTGGCCAAGGGCGTCGACGAAATGGCCCAGTACATCAAGGGCATCGCCGCGAAACACAAGATCGAAACCGTCTCGCTGCCGCCGCTGGCGCGCGCGATCTACAACACCAGCCAGGTGCAGCAGCAGATCCCGGCCCAGCTTTACCAGGCCGTGTCGCAGGTGCTGAACTACGTGCTGCAATTGAATGCTTTCCGTGACGGCCGGCGCGGTGCGCCCCCACGGTTCCCGATTGACGTGGCCGTGCCATCTCATCTTAGCGAGGTAACCCCTTCATGAACTCCCTGAACGCTTTCGTCGCCGAACTGCGGCGCCAGAAATACTCGGCTCCGGTCTTCCTCCTGCTGCTGCTGGGGATGATCATGCTGCCGCTGCCGCCGATCCTGCTCGACATCCTGTTCACCTTCAACATCGTGCTGTCGCTGATCGTGATCATCGTGGCCGTCTCGGCGCGGCGCCCGCTCGATTTTTCGGTATTCCCGACCGTGATCCTCGGGACCACGCTGATGAGGCTAGCGCTGAACGTCGCCTCGACCCGCGTGGTCCTGCTGCACGGCCATGAAGGCACGCATGCGGCCGGCGCCGTCGTCGAAGCCTTCGGTAACGTCGTCATCGGCGGCAATTTCGTGGTCGGCCTGGTGGTGTTCATCATCCTGATGATCATCAACTTCGTGGTGGTGACCAAGGGTTCCGAGCGTATTTCCGAAGTCTCGGCGCGCTTCACTCTCGACGCGCTGCCCGGCAAGCAGATGGCGATCGATGCCGACCTGAACGCAGGCCTGATCAACCAGGACAAGGCGCAGCAGCGCAGGAAAGACGTCGCCGCCGAAGCCGATTTTTATGGCGCGATGGACGGCGCCTCGAAGTTCGTACGCGGCGACGCCGTCGCGTCGATCCTGATCCTGGTCATCAACCTGATCGGCGGTATCGCCATCGGCGCGCTGATGTACGACCTGCCGCTGGGCGACGCCTTCCGCGTGTACGCGCTGCTCACCATCGGCGACGGCCTGGTTGCGCAGATCCCGGCGCTGCTGCTGTCGGCCGCCGCTGCGATCCTGGTCACGCGTATCGGCGAAGCCGGCGACCTCGACAAGCAGGTCGGCAGCCAGCTGCTGGCCCAGCCGACGACCCTGTTCGCCGCCGCCGGCGTGATGATCATCCTGGCCCTGGTGCCGGGCATGCCGAAACCGGTGTTCTTCATCTTCGCCGCCGTCCTGATCTATTCGGGCTGGCGCCTGAACAACCGGGTGCAGCCGGCCGATACTGCCGGCGTGGCCGCGATCGAGGCGGCGCTGCGCGAGGACCGTGCGCCCGATCTCGACTGGGAACAGCTGCCGGTGGTGCAGCCGATTTCGGTGGCGGTCGGTTACAAACTGGTCGGCATGGTCGACAAGGCGCAGGGCGAACAGCTCACCAAGCGCATCAAGGGCATTCGCCAGAGCCTGTCCGAATCGATGGGCGTGCTGCTCCCCGCCATCGGCGTGCGCGACGACCTGGCGCTGCGCCCGTCCCAGTATTCGGTCAGCCTGTCGGGCGTGGTCGTGGCCGAGGGCGAAGTGCAAGCCGACTACCTGATGGCGATCCCGTCGCCCAATGTATACGGCGAACTCGATGGCATTCCCGGCCTGGAGCCGGCCTTCGGCATGGCCGTGACCTGGATCACGCCCGACCAGAAGGGGCATGCGCTGGGCCTGGGCTACCAGGTGGTCGAAGTGCCGAGCGTGATCGCCACCCACTGCTCGAAAGTGATTCGCGACCACCTGCACGAGCTGTTCCGCCACGAAGACGTACCGGCACTGATGGAACGCCTGACGGCCCTGTCGCCGAAACTCTCAAGCGCCCTGGAAAAGTCCCTGAACCACACCCAGCTGCTGCGGGTGTTCCGGGTGCTGCTGGCCGAGGGCGTGTCGCTGAAAGACATCGTCGCGATCGGCACCACGCTGCTGGACGCCTCCGAGACCACCAAGGACCCGATCCTGCTGGCGGCCGAAGTGCGCTGCGCGCTGCGGCGTCAGATCGTCTCGAATTTGTTCGGCAAGAAGAAGGACATGCCGGCCTTTAACCTGTCGGCCGAACTCGAGAACATGCTGCTCGGTTCCCTGAACCAGGCACGCCAGAGCGGCGGCGGCAAGGTCGCGCTGGACAACTACCCGATCGACCCGCAGCTGCTGTCGCAACTGCAGATCAACATGCCGGTAGCGCGCGAGCAGATGAAAGGGCAGCACACGCCGCCGCTGCTGCTGGTGCTGCCGCAGGTGCGCCCGCTGCTGGCCAGGTACGCGAAGCTCTTCGCGCCGGGCCTGAATGTGCTGTCGTATAACGAGATTCCCGAGAACCGGGAAGTGGCGATCGTGGGGACGGTGGGCTGAACCTTTACGCCTGCGCCGGCAACAACAAGGCCATCTCCGCCACCGCCCGAAACACCGGCATCGTCAACACCTCGGCCACATCCTCTTCGGTGAGCGCCGCGTGCGCCGCGGTCGACCCGCCTGCCAGCACCCCATGCAGAAAACTCCAGCGCTGCACGACCAGGCCGGCGCGCTGCACCGCCGCGTCGAAGGCGCTCTGCATTGCGCGCATGCGCGCCAGCGTCGCCGCATCCGGGGCGGCCATCTCGATCGCCACGCCGCCCGGCACCGGCTCGACCTGCACCGCGACCTGGGTGCCGTCGCTGAGCTCGAGCTCGAGGCGCAGGGCCGCGCGCGGACGCCGGCGGCGGCCGGCCTGGCCATCGGCCCCCTTGCGCAAGACCTGCAGATGCTGCTCGCGCGCGCTGCCCGCATGCACCGTAAAACGCCACGGGTCGGCAGGCTGGACATGGGAGTCGGGCGTGCGTCCGGGCAGGCGTCCATCCTGCACGTTCAGCAGCAGCGCCGCCGGCAGGGCGCCCGCGCGCGCGCGCAGTTCGCGCTCGGCCAGCGTCGCCCCGACATTGCCGACCATCGCGCGCCAGTTGCCGGCCAGCGTGCGCCCGTCGTGGGGAAAGACCAGCTGGCGCGACATGAATACCTGGTCGGGACGCATCGCGGCGCCGTCCGCCGTTTCGGCGGCGGCCGCCGGGGCGGCCGGGTTGAGCAGCGGCGTCGACTGCGGCAGCAGCAGCTCGGCCTGGTGCGCGGCGTAGGCAATCGGAGCGAGCGCCGAGATGCCGGCCGCCTGCAAGGGCGGCACGGTCGGGGGCAGCAGGGGGACGATGGATGAAATGGTGGTCATGGCGTGTCCACATAAAAAAAGGCCAGCCTGGAAGCGGCTGGCCCTTGGAGCTTTTGGCTGAAGTCAGCCAGGGAAAGCCGGGATTACTGCAGCAGCGACATGACCATCTGCGACATCTGGTTCGACTGCTTCAGCATCGCGGTGCCGGCTTGCGTCAGCATCTGGTTCTTCGTCATGTTCGCGCTTTCGGTGGCGAAGTCGGTGTCCATGATGCGGCCGATCGCGGCCTTGGTGTTGGTGCTGATGTTCGACAGGTTGTTATGCACGTGCGACAGGCGGTTGGCGGCGCCACCGAGTGCCGAGTCAACGGTGCTGACTTTGTCGAGGACCGCTTGCACGTTGGTGATTGCCGTGTTGGCGGTCGTCTGGTTGGTCATGACGAGGGCGGCGGCGTCGGTGCCGATCGCCAGTGTGTCCGTAGCGACGTCGATGTCCATCGTTTCAGCGGCAGTTGCACCGATCTGGAGCTTGACAGCTGCCGCGAAGCCGCCAGCGCCCGTCAGCAGCTTGGTGCCACCGAAGGTCGTGTTCGTCAGGACATTGGCGATTTCTTTTTGCAGGTCGGCGAACTCGGCGTTCAGTGCGGTGCGGTCGGCGGCGCTCGACGAACCGTCGGCCGACTGGGTTGCCAGGTCTTTCATGCGGACCAGCATGTTCTTGATTTCCGACAGGGCGCCGCCGGCGGTCTGGATCATCGACGTGGCGTTCTGGGTGTTGCGCATTGCAACGGCCATGCCGCTGGTCTGGGCTTTCAGGCGGGTTGCGATCTGCAGGCCAGCCGCGTCGTCCGACGCCGTGTTGATACGGAAACCGGTCGACAGGCGGGTCATCGAGGTGGACAGGCCGCCTTGGGTACGACCGATCGAGCTTTGTGCGGACAGGGCGGCGTTGTTGGTGTGCAGGCTCAGCATGATGAATTCCTAGTGTTGGGTGCTTCGTTGAAGGTAGCGCTCTGTCGCGCTCTCACTAGTACAAGACGACTGTTTCCGTACATCCATTAAGTGCCGTATGGAAATAAATTGAAAATAGTTTCAAGGAGTGACGCCAGGGCGCGCATGACAGGGCAGTGCAAACGAAAAAGGCCAGCCTGGAAGCGGCTGGCCTGTGCAACTCCCGGCGGATATCGGCCGGGGAAAAGCGGGATTACTGCAGCAACGACATGACCATCTGCGACATCTGGTTCGACTGCTTCAGCATCGCGGTGCCGGCTTGCGTCAGCATCTGGTTCTTCGTCATGTTCGCGCTTTCGGTCGCGAAGTCGGTGTCCATGATGCGGCCGATCGCGGCCTTGGTGTTGGTGCTGATGTTCGACAGGTTGTTATGCACGTGCGACAGGCGGTTGGCCGCGCCACCGAGTGCCGAGTCAACGGTGCTGACTTTGTCGAGCACTGCTTGCACGCTGGTGATGGCGGTGTTGGCGCTGGTCTGGGTGGTCATGGCGAGCAGGCCGGCGTCGGTACCGATCGCCAGTACGTCCGTACTAACATCGATGTCCATCGTTTCAGCGGCGGTTGCGCCGATCTGGAGCTTGACGGCAGCCGCGAAGCCGCCGGCGCCCGTCAGCAGCTTGGTGCCGCCGAAGGTCGTGTTCGTCAGGACGTTGGCGATTTCTTTTTGCAGGTCGCCGAACTCGGCGTTCAGTGCGGTGCGGTCGGCGGCGCTCGACGAACCGTCCGCCGACTGGGTTGCCAGGTCTTTCATGCGGATCAGCATGTTCTTGATTTCCGACAGGGCGCCGCCGGCGGTCTGGATCATCGAGGTGGCATTCTGGGTATTGCGCATTGCAACGGCCATGCCGCTGGTCTGGGCTTTCAGGCGGGTTGCGATCTGCAGGCCAGCCGCGTCGTCCGACGCCGTGTTGATACGGAAGCCCGTCGACAGGCGGGTCATCGAGGTGGACAGGCCACCTTGGGTACGACCGATCGAGCTTTGTGCGGACAGGGCGGCGTTGTTGGTGTGCAGGCTCAGCATGGTGAACTCCTAGTATCGGGTGCTTCGTTGAAGGTAGCGCTTGTTCACGCTCTCACAAGTACAAGACGACTGTTTCCACAGATCTATTAAGTGCCGTATGGAAATAATTTCGATTATTTTCGGATCCCGAGAAAGCATGGCAAGGCGACAAGTCAGCAGGCAGGCCGCAGGTCGTGCCCGGCTGGCGTTCTGGCCTTACGGTAAAATATGCCCCTTCGCCGCCGGCAGCCCGCTCTGGCGCCCGGCCGTTTTCCAGGAAAAACATGAACGCAGCAGAGAACCAAGCCGGCAGCGCGCCGGCGCTCCAGGCCCCGGTTAGTGGACGCCGCCTGTCAGTCGCCCCGATGATGGACTGGACCGACCGCCACTGCCGCGTCTTCCACCGCCAGATCACCCGCCATACCTGGTTGTATACAGAGATGGTCACCACCGGCGCGCTGGTCTATGGCGATGTCGAGCGCCACCTGCGCTTCGACGAGGTCGAGCATCCGCTGGCGTTGCAGCTGGGCGGCAGCGAACCGGCGGACCTGGCCAAGAGCGCGAAGCTCGGCCAGGAGTGGGGCTATGACGAAATCAACCTGAACTGCGGCTGCCCGTCGGAGCGGGTGCAGAAGGGCGCCTTCGGCGCCTGTCTGATGAACGAGCCGCAGCTGGTGGCCGACTGCGTCAAGGCGATGCGCGACGCGGTGACGATCGACGTCACCGTCAAGCACCGGATCGGCATCGACCATAGTGAAGAGTATGGCTTCGTGCGCGATTTCGTCGGCACCGTGGCCGACGCCGGTTGCCGCACCTTCATCGTCCACGCCCGTAACGCCATCCTGAAGGGCCTCTCGCCGAAGGAAAACCGCGAGATCCCGCCGCTGCGCTACGACGTCGCTTATCAGCTCAAGCGCGAGTTTCCGGACCTGGAAATCATCATCAATGGCGGCGTCAAGGGCGACGACGAGATCGCGCGGCACCTCGAGCACGTCGATGGCGTCATGCTGGGCCGCGAGGCGTATCACAATCCCTGGGTGATGGCGGACTGGGATGCACGCTTTTACGGCGCCAGCGCGCCGGCCAGGACCCGCGCCGAGGTACTGGCGGCGATGGTGCCGTATATCGCGGAACAGCTCGCGCAGCATGGCAGCCGTGGTCTCAAGCTCAACAGCGTCACGCGCCACATGCTCGGCCTGACCGCGGGACTGCCCGGCGCGCGCGCCTTCCGCCAGATGCTGTCCGATCCCAAGAAACTGGCCGGCGGCGACCCGCGCCTCCTGCTCGAGGCGGCAAGCCTGATCCCCGGCCTCTGATTCGCTCCACTGCCGCGGCACGCTGCGGCAGATCCCTTCCGCACCACTCCCCATGAGCTCACCGGGCGCCGCCCGGCCGCTTGATCTGTTGTCACACTGCTCTTTCCAGTAGTTAATTAAACAAGAGTTCGACCAGACTTAGTCTTTCGTGTAGGAAATTTGCTACACGGAAATGGTAAATTACGTGGGCGAATTGAGCGATTGCTTGCTCTAAGGCAAGGCGCGCTCCATAATTTCGGTGCGGGATTGCAGATTTGCTCAAGGACAGTTCCGCCGTAAACATCGAAGCAAATCTGATCCATCAACTGGGAAGGCGAAATGAATTTATCGAAGATGAAAGTCGGGATGCGCTTGGGACTGGGCTTTGCCCTGGTGCTGGTGCTGCTGGTCGCCGTGACCGTCGTCGGCATCTGGCGCATGTCCGAGATCCAGGACCGGCTCGATCACGTCGTCAGCGTCAATAATGTGTCCAGCCGTTCCGTGATCGAAATGCGCACCAACGTGCAAGACCGCCTCGCTTCCCTGCGCGTGCTGACCTTGATGACCGACGCCAGCGAAATGGAACCGGACCTCAAGCGCTTCAAGGAACAGACCGCCAAGTACGACGAAGCCCAGCAAAAAGTCGCCCGCATCTTCGCCAAGGACGGCAGCGCCGGCGAGAAAGCGCTGCTGGCCGAAATCAAGCAACACGAAACGGCAGCCATGCCTGCCATCGCCAAGGCGTCCGAGCTTTACCTGGCCAACAACGCCATGGACGCCACCCGCGTCATGATCAAGGAAGTCCGTCCAGTCCAGAAGAAGTGGACCGAAGCGCTGGATAAACTGGTGGCACTGGAAGACAAGCAGAGCGCCCAGACCCAGCAGGATGCGCACGACGCCTTCGTCAATGCCCGTAACTTCATGTCGATCATGCTGGTGCTGGCGCTCGGCATCGGTGCGGCGGCTGCCTGGGTCATCACCCGCGGCCTGATCAAGCAGCTGGGCGGCGAGCCCGACTACACGACCCGGATCGCCGGCAGCATCGCCCACGGCGACCTGTCGATCGCCATCGACACCAGCACCGCCGACAAAGGCAGCTTGCTGGCCGAGATGAACGGCATGCGCGACAGCCTGGTCGATATCGTGAGCCAGGTACGCCGCGGCACCGAGACCATCGGCACCGCGTCGCGTGAAATCGCCGCCGGCAACCTCGATTTGTCCTCGCGTACCGAATTGCAGGCCAGCTCGCTGGAAAAGACCGCTTCGGCGATGGAAACCCTGACCACTACCGTCAAGCAGAACGCCGAGCACGCTCGCGAGGCGAATCAGTTGGCGGCCAGCGCGTCCGACGTGGCCCGCAAGGGCGGCGACGTGGTGTCGCAAGTGGTTGGCACCATGGGCGAGATCAATAGCTCGGCCAGCAAGATTGCCGACATTATCGGCGTCATCGACGGCATTGCCTTCCAGACCAACATCCTGGCCCTGAACGCCGCGGTCGAGGCGGCACGTGCCGGCGAGCAGGGCCGTGGTTTCGCGGTCGTCGCTTCCGAAGTGCGCAACCTGGCCCAGCGGTCGGCTGCGGCCGCCAAGGAAATCAAGACCCTGATCGGCGACTCGGTCGAGAAGGTCGAGCGCGGTAGCAAGCTGGTCGGCCAGGCCGGCGTGACCATGGACGAAGTCGTGGCGAGCGTCAAGCGCGTCACCGACATCATGGGCGAGATCGCCAACGCCAGCGCCGAGCAGAGCGCCGGCATCGAGCAGGTCAACATGTCGATCATCGAGATGGACAGCATGACCCAGCAAAACGCGGCCCTGGTGGAAGAAGCGGCCGCCGCCGCCCAGAGCCTGCAGGACCAGGCCGGCGAACTGGCCCGCGTGGTCAGCATCTTCAAGCTGGTCGACGGTGAAGAGCAGGCCGCGCCACCGGTAGCGGCACGCCCGGCGCCAAGCCAGATGGCCACCTTGCCAGCGCTGCGCGCCCCGGCAGCGCGTCCAGCCCGCCAGGCCCCGAAGAAGCCCGCTACGGCTGCCACCCCGGCAGCAGCCAAGCCGTCCGCCAAGCCGAAGAAGGCGCCGGTGTCGGCAGGCAGCGACGAATGGGAAGAATTTTAATTCACGGCAATTTGCCGGACTCACAGAAAGACCGCAGTAGTCAGCGGCAGATTAACAAAAACTTTAAAGGAACGACCATCATGAAAAAAACTTACCTCAACGCCATCGCCACCTTCGCTTTCGCTGCCATCGCCGGCTCGGCCTTCGCTGCCGAAACCCCGGCCTCCTTCGATCCGTCGAAGTGCAAGGTGGAATACCCGAAAGCCTCGCTGATGAACGAAGAGCAGGGCACGACCACGATGTCGTTCCTCGTCAACGCCGACGGCAGCGTCGCCGATTCGAAGCTGGACAAGTCGAGCGGCTTCAAAGGCCTCGACAAGGCAGCCCAGAAGGGCCTGACGGCTTGCAAATTCAAGCCGGGCAGCAAGGACGGCGCCCCGGCGCAGACCTGGGCCAAGGTCGACTACGCCTGGAAACTCGACTAATCCGTCGCGGGTTTTCGCATGACAGACAGCCGGCCTTGCGCCGGCTGTTTTGTTTTTATCGTCGAAAGCGTATTGCGCGCCCCGCCGGCAGATGAGGCATACGCCGGCTCCATTCGATAGCGGTCTCGAGCGTGCGCCCCTCGCATGCGTGCCGAGCTAACATAACGTTTCCAGTTTGTTAATGAATTCCGGCCAAATGTATCGATTGTAAGCACTTGCATCATTGCTACTGTGCGCAAGAATGATTGGATATAGTGATCTCACACGAACCGAAAGGAGCACTACCATGAAACGAATCCTTCTTACCGCAGCAGCTGTTCTGATCAGTTCCGCCGCTTTCACCCCGGTGCAAGCAGTGGCGCAAAGCAGGACCCAGATTATCGTCGTAGAGAAGGCCCCACCGGCCTTGCGCGCCGAGCGCATCCCGGCGGCACGTCGTGGCTATGAATGGGTGCCAGGTTACTGGGACTGGAACGGCCGCCGCTACACCTGGGTTGCCGGTCATCATGAGCGAGTGCGTGCAGGTTATGTGTATGCCCGCCCTGAATGGCGCCGCGACAATAACGGTTGGGTAATGAATCGCGGCGGCTGGCAGCGTGGCGACCGTGCCGATGGTATGGGCCGTGACCGCGACCGCGACGGTGTCCCAAACCGTTATGACCGCGACCGCGACAACGACGGCGTCCCGAATCGTGTCGATGCGCGTCCGAACAACGGCAACCGTTATTGATGGACCAGGGCTGGCGTAAGCCGGCCCGGAAACAGCGTCAAGCGCGAACAAGAGGTCACCCAGGATTCTGGGTGGCCTTTTTTATTGTGCCTGCCCTTGGCGAAGCATCGGCGACCGATCCGTGACGGACAGCAGGCGCTGCACCTGCGTGGCATTCCCGGCCTGGTCGGTTACCCTGACCTGCACCGTGAAACTGCCTGGCCGGCAAAAGGTATGGCGCAGGCTGACGTCGCCCGCGCCGCGCCGCTCGCGCAGGCTGGGCGCCGCCTGCGTGCAGCCATCGTTGACGCTGGCCGAGGCCCGGTGCGACTCGGCCGTGGCGCTGTCGACGAAGTTGACCGTGAAGTCGACCGTGTCGCCCAGCGCGACCGTCTCGTTGGCGGGCGCGCCGGCGATGGCGCCGAGTACCGGCGCGGCCGTGCCTGCTTTGCCTGGTCGCAGCAGCACCAGCCCGGCGTTCGAGTGGGCGACGATGGCGCCATCGTCGTTGATCGCGCTTGCGGCGTACAGCACCAGACCGGGGGGAGGGCGATGGAGCCGGGTGTTCAGGTCGACCGGATTGGCCGCATCGTCCCACAACACCGCGCGCCTGCTTGTCGCGTCCTCCAGCGTGTGCTCGAGGTAGCCGACCATCTGGCGCCGCTTGTTCAGCGCCCCGACCCTGGCATCCTGCGCCCCGGCCATCGGCAGTAGCCGCATGCCGCCCCGCACCGACCAGAGGAATGGCCTGTAACGATAGAGCGCACCGCCGTCCATGATCCGGTTGTTCCCCGTAACGTCGCCGTAGTCGTTCAGCCCGGTGAGATACTGCTCGCCCGTTTCAAGCCCGATCCGCAGCATGCCACTTCTGCGGCTCCACAGAAAACCGATGCCGCGCCCATCCTTGTAATAGGTGCCGAGCACCTGGCCACTGGCGTTGATGTGCTTGGCGGTCGACTGCGAGCCGCCGAATTTACCCAGGTCCGTCGCCTTGCCGGCCGCGTCCCACACCATCGCGCGGCTGTCCTGGAACTGCACTTCCGCGTCGCCCACAGATACGCCGTTGTCGTTGATGGCCCAGGCAGTCGACAACCTCGCCGGTGCCGGGCCCAGCCGGGTGAGCTTGCCGTCCGGATCCCAGCGGTTGGCGCGGGTGTAGAACTGTTGCCCCTCCGCGCGCACGGCGCCCACAACCTGGTTACGGTTGTTGATCGCGTTCGCGTCGGCCAGGGCCGGGCCCGGCAAGGCGCGCATGCCGTCCGCCACGGTCCAGGAAAACGCGCGGTAATCAAGCCGCGCATCCTGCGATTGCCCCACCACGACCCCCTGATTGTTCAAGCCTTTTACCTGCGTATAGGACCCGCCCAGCGAACGCAGTGCATGCAGCCGCGCCCCGTCGAAAAACCAGTTCACCGGAGCATCGGGCGCCCCCGTAACAAAGGCGACCTGGCCGCGCGCGTTCAGGAATGCCATCGCCGCGTCGGCGCCGAGGTTGATGACGCTGTAGTCGGATGCGCGAGGGGGCGCCGGCGTGCGCGCCGGTTGGCGCGCCGCGTGCACCGTGGCGCTGCTCACGCACAGCACGACGAGGGCTGATCCAAGCAAGCTGATGCGCCGGAAGCGGGATTTGTGGGTGGGCGACAATGTCATGGGAGCCTTGAACAGGAAAACGATGAACTGCAAGGGCTTTACTGTAGGCTCCGCTATCAAACTGAACATGACCTCGGTCTAACTCAACAAGGGAACTAAAACGCTTATCGTTGGTCAGGTGCCCAAAACAAAAAAAGGGTTACACGCCGAAGCATGTAACCCTTTCTTTACTACCGAATTCTTGGGGTGGCTGATGGGGCTCGAACCCACGACAACAGGAATCACAATCCTGGACTCTACCAACTGAGCTACAGCCACCACTGTCTTGCTTTTCTGCCACAGCATGCCGCGACAGAACGAGATTATACAAACTCTCGAGGAAAGTGGCAAATCTAATTGTTCTGTCGGATCAACATCGTGCCGGCGCTCGCAGCCGCCAGCTCATGCACCGGCGGGTCGGTCCCGAGCAGGCCGGCAAACGCCGCCGACAGCGCCGTCGCGCTGGCGCTGGTAAAGCCGTCGAGGCGGGCAGGGGGCGCAGCCGTGGCAGGGCGCGCGATACTACCGGCGGCGAGCAGGCGTTCGAGCTGGCGCGCGACCGCCTCGCCGGTGTCGACCAGGGTCACCGGACGGTCGGTGTGGGCCGCGATCACGCGTTCGATCGAGGCTTGCACCAGGGGGTAATGGGTGCAGCCGAGCACCAGCACGTCGGCTCCGCCATCGAGCAGGGGATGGATGAAGCGCCGCAGCAGGGGTTCGAGGGCACTTGACTCGCGGTCTCCGCATTCGATCTGGTCGGCCAGTCCATTGCAGGCTTGCAGCAGGAAGCGCGCGCCGGTGGCGGCGCTGATTTGTTCCTGCAAGAGCAAAAATTTGCTGCTGGCGATGGTGCGCTCGGTGGCCAGCACGCCGACGATGCCGCTGCGGGTTGCGCTGGCTGCCGGTTTCAGGCCCGGCTCGACGCCGACGATCGGCATGCCCGGGTAGTGCTCGCGCAGCACGGCAATCGCCGCCACGGTGGCGGTGTTGCAGGCGACGACGATGGCTTTGGCGCCCTGGGCCTGGAAGAAGGCGCCGATGGCGAGCACGCGTTCGGTGACGAGCGCTTGCGGCTTGTCGCCGTAGGGCGCGAAGCCCGAATCGGCGAAATAGATGAGGTGTTCATGCGGCAGCTGCGCGCGGATATGGCGCAGCACCGACAGGCCGCCGACGCCGGAATCGAAGATGCCGATGGGGGCGTCGGGCGACATTGCGGACATTCTTACACGACCGAGACCGGGATGCCCTTCAGCGATTCGATCTTCGCCGACCATTCCTTCGGACCGGTATTGTGCACCGAGGTGCCGTTCGAGTCGACCGCGACGGTGACGGGCATGTCCTGCACGTCGAATTCGTAGATCGCTTCCATGCCGAGGTCTTCGAAGCCGACCACGCGCGCCGACTTGATCGCTTTCGAAACCAGGTAGGCCGAGCCGCCGACTGCCATCAGGTAGGCCGACTTGTGGCGCTGGATCGCTTCGATGGCGGTCGGGCCGCGCTCGGCCTTGCCGACCATCGAGATCAGGCCGGTTTGCGCCAGCATCATCTCGGTGAACTTGTCCATACGGGTCGCGGTTGTCGGGCCTGCCGGACCGACGACTTCTTCACGCACCGGGTCGACCGGGCCGACGTAATAAATGACGCGATTCGTGAAGTCGACCGGCAATTGCTCGCCCCGGGCCAGCATGTCCTGGATGCGCTTGTGGGCGGCGTCGCGTCCGGTCAGCATCTTGCCGTTCAGAAGCAGGGTCTGGCCCGGCGTCCAGGAAGCGACTTCTTCCTTGGTCAGGGTGTTGAGGTCGACGCGCTTCGATCGTTCGGTGTCCGGCATCCACTGCACGTCCGGCCAGGTCGACAAGGCCGGCGGTTCCATGTAGACCGGCCCCGAGCCGTCGAGCACAAAATGCGCGTGGCGGGTGGCGGCGCAGTTCGGGATCATCGCTACCGGCTTGGAGGCCGCGTGGGTCGGGTACATGTTGATCTTGACGTCGAGCACGGTCGTCAGGCCGCCCAGGCCCTGCGCGCCGATGCCGAGCGCGTTGATTTTCTCGCACAGTTCGATGCGCAGCTCTTCCAGCTTGTTTTGCGGGCCGCGCTGCTTGAGCTCGTACATGTCGATGTCTTCCATCAGCGACTCTTTCGCCATCAGCATCGCTTTTTCGGCGGTGCCGCCGATGCCGATGCCGAGCATGCCCGGTGGGCACCAGCCGGCGCCCATCAGCGGCACGGTCTTCAGCACCCAGTCGACCAGCGAATCGGAAGGATTGAGCATGATGAACTTGGTCTTGTTTTCCGAGCCGCCGCCCTTGGCTGCGATGCGGATGTCGACAGTGTTGCCCTCGACCAGTTCCATATGGACAACGGCCGGGGTGTTGTCCTTCGTGTTCTTGCGCTCGAAGTGGGGATCGGCCACGATCGAGGCGCGCAGCTTGTTGTCGGCAAAGTTGTAGGCGCGGCGCACGCCTTCGTTGACGGCGTCGGTGACGTTGCCGGAAAAGCCTTCGAAGCGCACGCCCATGCCGATTTTCAGGAAGACGTTGACGATGCCGGTGTCCTGGCAGATCGGACGCTTGCCTTCGGCGCACATGCGCGAATTGGTCAGGATCTGGGCGATCGCGTCTTTTGCCGCCGGGCTTTGCTCGGACTCGTAGGCACGCGCCAGGTGTTGAATGTAGTCAGCCGGGTGGTAGTAGCTGATGTATTGCAGGGCCGCGGCGACCGATTCGATCAGGTCTTCCTGTTTGATGACTGTCATGGAATTCTCGAGATAAAGATTAGTGATTTTTGGCTGCGTGCGTCGTCATGACGATGCGGTCGGTATAGGCAATCGCCATGGCCGAGAGCAGGAAGGCGCAATGGATGATGACTTGCCACATCATCACTTCTTCCTTGTATGACCCTGCATTGATGAAGGTCTTCAGCAAATGGATCGAGGAAATGCCGATGATCGCCATCGCCAGTTTGGTTTTCAGCACTGAGGCGTTCACATGGGACAGCCATTCGGGCTGGTCCGGGTGGCCTTCGAGGTGCATGCGCGACACAAACGTCTCGTATCCGCCAATGATGACCATGATCAGGAGGTTCGAGATCATGACCACGTCAATCAGTCCCAGCACGACGAGCATAATGGTCACTTCGGTCAGCTTTGCCGGACGCTCGGCGCCCGGCACGGTGACGGCGTCGAGGATATGCTCGAGCGACGCGACATTGCCCATGGCGGCGCCGATCAGGTCTTTCAGCTCGACCCAGAAGTGGAATACGTAGACACATTGCGCCAGGATCAGGCCCAGATACAGCGGCAACTGCAGCCAGCGGCTGGAAAAAATCAGGCGGTTCAGGGGGGTAAGCTTATGCGGCTCGCGTGCAGGTTCGTTTTGCAACATCAGATACGGCTCCAGGATTTCCGACAAATTCAGCCCATCATTTTACACCGCCCGCGCGCGCTTGCAGATGGCTGCGTCGGAATGCCCGAGGGTTGGTAAAATCGCACCTGAATAGGGAAGGTGCGTGTAAGCGCTCAGTAAGCAGGCGCACCTAAGGTGGGCTGACAAAACTACTACGATGGAGACTAACATGGCCGAGAACGAGACTGTCCAGGAAAACCATGGCATGCAGGAGAACCG
This sequence comes from Telluria sp. LT2P34, assembly GCF_059685915.1. Taxonomy (NCBI): domain Bacteria; kingdom Pseudomonadati; phylum Pseudomonadota; class Betaproteobacteria; order Burkholderiales; family Oxalobacteraceae; genus Telluria; species Telluria sp. LT2P34. The sequence goes on along the minus strand of NZ_JCASIN010000001.1, from coordinate 1,236,672 downwards.
CGTGTTCCAGCCGCCGTCCGGATTCGCGGCAAACGCCGCCATCTCCGGCATGGAAGCCTATGACAAGCTGTGCCAGGAGGCCGCCAGCGACTACGAGGGCTTCTGGGCGCGCCTGGCGCGCGAGCACCTCGACTGGCAAACGCCATTCACGACCACGCTCGACGAGTCGAACGCGCCTTTTTACAAGTGGTTTGCCGACGGGCAACTCAATGCGTCGTATAACTGCCTTGACCGCAACCTGATCAACGGCAACGCCGACAAGACGGCCATCATCTTCGAGGCCGACGACGGCGCCACCACCAACGTCACGTACCGCGACCTGCACCAGCGCGTCTGCAAGTTCGCCAATGGCCTCAAATCCCGCGGCGTCAAGAAGGGCGACCGCGTCATCATCTATATGTCGATGTCGGTCGAAGGCGTGACCGCGATGCAGGCCTGCGCCCGCATCGGCGCGACCCACTCCGTCGTCTTCGGCGGCTTCTCGGCCAAATCGCTGCAGGAACGCATCATCGACGCCGGCGCCGTCGCCATCATCACGGCCGACGAGCAACAGCGCGGCGGCAAGTCGCTGCCCCTGAAGGCCATCGTCGACGAGGCGCTCGCCATGGGCGGCTGCGAGTCGGTCAAGGACGTCATCGTCTACCAGCGCACGCGCGGCAAGGTTGCCTTCACCGAAGGGCGCGACATCTGGCTGCACGACCTGGTGGCGAACCAGAGCACGGAGTGCGAGCCGGAATGGGTTGATGCCGAGCATCCGCTGTTCATCCTCTACACCTCGGGCTCGACCGGCACGCCGAAGGGCGTCCAGCACGCGACCGGCGGCTACCTGCTGTGGGCCGCGCTGACCATGAAATGGACCTTCGACCTCAAGCCGAGCGACGTGTTCTGGTGCACCGCCGACATCGGCTGGGTCACCGGCCACAGCTACATCGCCTATGGCCCGCTGGCCGTGGGCGCCACCCAGATCGTGTTCGAAGGCGTACCGACCTTCCCGAACGCCGGCCGCTTCTGGGACACCATCGCCAAGCACAAGGTGTCGATCTTCTATACCGCGCCAACGGCGATCCGTTCCCTGATCAAGGCGTCCGACGTCGACGAGAAAGTGCACCCGAAGAATTACGACCTGTCCTCGCTGCGCCTGCTCGGTTCGGTGGGCGAGCCGATCAATCCGGAAGCCTGGATGTGGTACTACAAGAACATCGGCCAGGAACGCTGCCCGATCGTCGACACCTTCTGGCAGACCGAAACGGGCGGCCACATGATCACGCCGCTGCCCGGGGCGACGCCGATGGTGCCGGGCTCCTGCACGCTGCCGCTGCCGGGCATCATGGCCGCCATCGTCGACGAGTCGGGCGCCGACGTGGCGAACGGGCAGGGCGGCATCCTGGTCGTCAAGCGTCCATGGCCGTCGATGATCCGCACGATCTGGAACAACCCCGAGCGCTTCCGCACCAGCTATTTCCCCGAAGAGCTGGGCGGCAAGTATTACCTGGCGGGCGACGGCGCCATCCGCCACAAGGACACCGGCTATTTCACCATTACCGGCCGCATCGACGACGTGCTCAACGTATCGGGCCACCGCATGGGCACGATGGAAATCGAGTCGGCGCTGGTGGCCAATCCGATGGTTGCTGAAGCGGCCGTGGTCGGCAAGCCGGACGACACGACGGGCGAAGCGATCTGCGCCTTCGTCGTGCTCAAGGGTGCGCGCCCGACCGGCGACGAGGCCAAGAAGCTGGCGCTGGAGCTGCGTAACTGGGTCGGCAAGGAAATCGGCCCGATCGCCAAGCCGAAGGAAATCCGCTTCGGCGACAACCTGCCGAAAACGCGCTCGGGCAAGATCATGCGGCGCCTGCTGCGCGTACTGGCCAAGGGCGAGACCATCACTCAGGATATTTCAACGCTGGAAAACCCGGCCATCCTCGAGCAGCTCAAGGAATCGGCTTAACACGCCGCGCAGTTCCACCAGCCCGCCGTTGCGCGGGCTGGTTTTCAGGCATTTCCGCTTTTGCGCGCATACCGGTCTCGTATGCGCCGCGTCCATATCGCTTTCTGTCAGTGCGCCAAGCTAAGGCAAACCACGCCGCCAACGTACGGACAGGGACTCGATGAGACCAACGCACACCACCATCACGCTTGCCATCCTTGCCGCGCTCGAATGTGCGTTCGTCAGCGCTGCCCTTGCGCAGGAAGACGACGACGCCAGCGCACGCACCAAACAGACGGGCATCGTGCTCGTTACCGGCCACCGCCCCAGTTCCTTGCCGACACAGATCCCGACCACCATCGAAAGCATCACCGCCGCCGAGATCGCCCGCACGGTGAACGCCACCGATGCCGAAGACGCGCTCAAATACCTGCCCAGCCTGCTGGTGCGCAAACGCTATATCGGCGACTACAACCATGCCGTGCTATCAACGCGGGCCTCGGGCACCGGCAACAGTGCGCGTTCGGCCGTGTACGCGGACGGCATCCTGCTGTCGAACTACCTCGGCAACGGCGCCAGCTTCGCGCCGCGCTGGGGCATGGTCACGCCAGGCGAGATCGAACGGGTCGATGTGCTGTACGGCCCATTTTCCGCAGCCTATGGCGGCAATTCGGTGGGCGCGGTCGTCGATTACGTCACGCGCATGCCGCGCCGCTTCGAAGCGCACGCCAAACTGTCGCTGTCGCACCAGCCCTTTCGGCTCTACAACACGCGCGATAACTTTTCCGGCTGGCAGGGCAGCATCTCCCTGGGCGACCGCCAGGGCCCGTGGTCCTGGTTCATTGACCTCAGCCGCAACGACAGCGCCGGCCAGCCGCAAACGTTTATTACGCGCCTGCCGGGCGCCGGCTTGCCCAGCCCGAATGCGGACAGCGTGGTCGGCGCGGTGCCGGGGCAGGACCGTAACGGCCGCGACTGGCTCATCCTCGGCACCGCCACCCGCTATGACACGGTGCAGGACCACCTGAAGGCGAAGCTGGCCTACGACGTTTCACCGACCGTGCGCGCCACTTATGTGCTTGGCTTGTGGCAAAACGATGCCGAAGGCCGCCCCGATACATACCTGCGCACCAGCGGCGGCCAGCCAGTCTACAGCGGCCCGGTCACGATTGTCGGGCGCAGCTACACGCTCGGCCAGACGGACTTCCACCGCTCGAACGAAGACCTGCGCCACCTGATGCATGGCCTGTCCGTCAAGAGCAATACCAGGGGCGTGTTCGACTGGGAACTCGCCGCCAGCCGCTACGACTACAGCGAAGACTTGCTGCGCGCCGCCACCGTGGCGCTGCCTGCCGCCGAGGGCGGCGGGGCAGGGCGCATCGTCGACGCCGGCGGCACCGGCTGGAACACCTTTTCGGCGAAAGGCGTCTGGCGCCCGCTGGGCCCCCAGGGCGCCCACATCGTCGAATTCGGTTACCAGCGCGATGCCTATCGGCTGGCCAGTATCGAACATGCCACGGCCGACTGGATCGATGGCAGGCCCGGCGCGCGCAACCAGGCCTTCGGCGGCCGCACCCGCACCCAGGCGGTATTTGCCCAGGACACATGGCGCTTTGCACCAAACTGGAAGGCGGTGCTCGGCGTGCGCCTGGAGCGCTGGGAAGCCGGCGCCGGACGCACCTCGAACGCGAGGGCCACGGTAACGCATCCGGAGCGCAGCGAAACCCACGCTTCCCCGAAAGCCGCGCTCGCCTGGCAGGCGACACCTGGCTGGGTCCTGAAGGCCTCGCTCGGGCGCGCCGTGCGCATGCCGACCGTCTCCGAGCTCTACCAGGGCGGCGTGAACGGTGCCGGCGTGCTCGTGAATAACGATCCGAACCTGGCGCCGGAACGGTCCTGGACGGGCGAACTGAGCGTCGAGCGCAAGCTGGAGTCCGGTTCGCTGCGCATCACAAGCTTCGGCGAACGCACCCACGACGCCCTCTACTCGCAGACCAACGTGCTCGTCACGCCCAACGTCACCAATGTCCAGAACGTCGGCCGCATCGATACCAAGGGCGTCGAGCTGGCCTACGGAGCGCTTGACGTCGCCTGGCCGGGCCTGGACCTGAATGCCAGCCTGACCTGGGCCGACTCGACGATCAAGCAGAATCATCGCTTCCCGGCCAGCATCGGCAAGCGCCAGCCGCGTATTCCAGAATGGCGCGCCACCGGCGTCGCCAGCTACCGCGTCAACGAGCGGCTGGCGCTGACGCTGGCGGCGCGCTACAGCGGCAAGCAGTTTTCGACGCTGGACAATGTGGATGTGAATGGCTTTGCCTACCAGGGATCCAGCCGCTATTTCACGGCCGATGTGCGGGCGACCTACCGGTTGAATGCACGCTGGAGCGCCGCGCTGGGAATCGATAACCTCAACAATGACCGGTACTGGAATTTTCATCCCTATCCGCAGCGCACCTGGCTGGCGGAGTTGAAAGTCGATCTTTAGAAATGACAAAAGGCCGCCTGGACGGCGGCCTTTTGAAGCGGCAAGACCGGATTACGAACCGGCGAACGGACTGCCGACCAGACCCACAGCCAGCTCGGCCCATACGAACAAGAAGACGAAAGCGATCGCAGCGATGGCCAGCAGGCGGCTCTTGCCGCTGCGGATACGGTTCGACGCAAACTGCAGCAGAAGTCCGGTGCCGAACAGCATCACACCCATGATCACGAAGTCGCTCGCGGTCCAGTTGACCTCGCTCGTGAACTGCATCGCCACCAGAGGGACCATCAGCACCAGCGCCGTCACGAAGACGATGCGCAGCAATTGCTTCGTATCGAAGTGTTTTACTGGATGGTTGCTACCGCCGGTCATGGTTGTCATCGTTGTTCTCCTGGGTGAAAGGGCATGCTGGGCTGTCAGTTTGACATGCTTGGAGTGGGGGTTCAAGCGGTAAATACGGGTGGGAGCAGATATCAGTCGTGCTGCGCTGGCTTAGCCGCTGCGTGGTTGGCGGGATGGGACTTTTCCCAGATCTGCGGGCCATCTCCTTCCCATCCATAGGTATCGTGGCTGAGTCCAACCTGGATGAGAAATAGATAAGGAGGCTCCCGGGTCCAGCAGCCCTCGGCGCACAGGAATCGAAACGTCATTGCATACTTTTTTGGAACACGCAGTGTCTGCTGCTGGTAGTAAGGCGGCTCGAACATGGCTAAGTTCAATTGCTTGCGCCCTTTGGTCGTCAGGTCAAACCATTCGCTTTTGTGTACGTCGTACGGCTCCCAGCCGCCTGTCTTGAACTGGTTTTGCAGGCTTTCGAGCACCATTACAGCCTGAGCGAAAGGCAGCTTTTCCAGCATTGGAGAGGTTGCCAGCGTCGAGGCGACGTTATGCTGGTAGCTAAGGGCCGCAAATTTGGTCGGCGGCAAGGTGAACCCATGTTTAGGGTCATTGAAGCGGACGATAACGGCTGGCTCCGTGACCCATGTTGCGCCAAAGCCAATTGTGTCGTCAGCCGGTAGGTTCGACCGATCCATGACCGGATAAGTCGAGTTCCTGACGACCTCCTCGAATGGTTGGCCGACACGGAAGGACAGGACTGTCGGCTGCGGCGTGTAGTTGTACCACCAGAGGCTGGCACCGACGAGGCCAGCTAGAATGAAACGACGGCGATTATGTGCTTTCACATTACGCCCCCGCCCTCGGCTACCGCATTAATCGAATCGACGACGCGTTGGCGCTCCGGACTGTTTAAAAGCTCGTCGAACCGCTTAGCCGCAGCGGAAACGAGATTCATGCGTTCCTCGACTACCCATAGTTTCGCCTTCCGATCTTTCGAGAACCACGACGTTAATCCAGTCCTGGCTCTGCATTGCGCGGACAGCGTTAGTTGTACTTCCAGGTAGTCCCCAGTCGGGAACCCTGTAGCCCAGGCGAGCTGATTTAGGGCAAGTAGCCATTGCATGATCTTCGCGTCGTACATGATCTTCTGGAGAATGTTTACTTGTTCGTGGTGCGCCAACAATTTGACACTTTCGTGTGGGCGGCCGGCGTTAATCTGTTCGAACCCGGTGATGATTTCGCTAAAGGGCGTGCCGAACGGCAGCACAGATCTGTCGATCTCCCAATGCACAGGGTATTTGTTGTTTTGCCTTGTAGGCAGGTAAGTGCTGAAATCCTTCCATCCGCGTTCCATGTAAAAGCGGTGTAGCGGATAAATGTCGAGGAACAAATGCATGTTGCCGTGGCCGAGACGAAGGTACATATTTTGTACGCCAACTTCGGTACCCATTTGCAGCACGGTGGCCAGCTCGGCGCCCGCAACGCCTGCCTGGGCAAATGACTGCTGAACGCGCTCCCGTTCGCGGCGGTTTCGTTCGATCACCTCGCTTGCATGGAGCATGCCGCACCCCACCTGCTTGGATGCGAACGCAGCCAATCCCGCCCACTGGAAACGATTGTCGGCCAGCCACAGCCTGGCGTAAGCAGCATTGATGCGCCTGTTCCGCTCCTTGGGATCCTCGATGAACCTGCCGTTCACCTTCAGCAGGTTTTCGGCCTCGACCTGGAAGGTCGCCCACAAATGCTCGGGAGAGAGGATGTAGGCCGCAATGCCTTGCTCAACCGTTGCGCATGATCCGGCGTAATGGTGAGGCTTGCATTGCTGTATGCGTTGGTAGCCTCCATACACGCGTACACCGTGGAACTGATGCTTCGGAAAATAGGGATTCGGCTTGCCGGGGACGTAGACGCTGGGCATACATGCTCTTCAGGGGAAAAGTCGGGAATCACACCGCGTTGTTTTCGGCAACGACGTACCAGTCGACGATGGCCGCCCGCTCCGCGGCAGTCAAAGGCCGCGTCGCGCCGTACCGGTCGGTCTTTCCCTCGATGACCGAGTCGGCGAGCTGGAGCGTGTATGCGCGGTATCGGTAGGGCTCGTCTGTACCGGGGTCCAGTAGCACGAGTGGAGCGCCGCTCGGCTTAGTGGGCGGATTGTTGCCGGCTGTGTTGAGTTTTGCTGCGGTAGCGACTGCTTCCTCCGTCCAGGTAGCGTGCCAGTCGGTGTCGATGTCCTGGCAGGCGAAATCCTGTGCAGCGACGAGGCGCGGCGGAGGAGTGCATTTGCACATGCAGAGGTCGTCGCTGAGAGCTACTTCCCGGTCGTCGAAGGTTTCGCTCAGGCGGGGGCCGTCGAGCACGATGACCCCCTCGGAATGGCATTTCGGACACCAGCATCTGTCGCCTTCGAGGGCGACCGCTTCGTCGTTGATCGTGCGCAGATGGTTGGCGGAGGTGACCTTGCCGTTTGCTGTGGTGGGTGCGCCGAGGGTGATGTAGTAGCGGTGCATGGTGTCCCTGGTTTGTTGGCGTGGTTAGTCAGTAGCGACTTAACAGGTCAATTTAGCCAGGGATGGGAAGGGGGATGTTGCGGTAGAGCTGGAGGGGTGGAGAAGTGGGGTTGTAGCTTGAAGACTGAAGTGGCCGCCCGAAGGGCGGCAGGAGGAGGGGGATTCGGTCACGTCCCGCGACCCCGCCGCGCTCTGCAGGGCGACGGCTTTCGAACCTGCCGCCTTGGCGACCGCGTAGAGCCCGCAGGGCTCTACTTCTCTCCGCCATGAAACAATAAAAAAAGGCAACCCGAGGGTTGCCTTTTTCCATTGTTGTCCTGGCGGAGAGAGGGGGATTCGAACCCCCGGTAGGCTATGAACCTACACACGCTTTCCAGGCGTGCGACTTAAACCACTCATCCATCTCTCCTGCATGCTTCGCGTTCACGAAGCCGCCTATTATAGCAACAATTCTCGTCAGTTCAAGCACATTCCCCCGCATCAGCTGCCAGCGCGAGGCGTCGCGCATCTCGCCTGCACGCCGCCCAGCCCGGCAGTACTGCCCACCCACGACACAATCTTGTCATTTTGCTGTCATCGAACGGTAGCTTTTGGCTGTTGTAATAAGGTCATCCGCGCTGCACCGGCGCGGCGAGGCCGGCAACCCGGTCGCCAATATCCCGTCGCCGGATCCACCGGCCGACTGACCTTTCGGAGAATGCTCAGCATGACAGACAAGAACATCTCGCCAGTGCGGCGCAACCTGCTCAAGGGCGTGGCGGGTGCTTCGGCGCTGCCTTTCGTCGGCGCCTTCATGGCGATGGGGGCGCAGCAGGCCCAGGCGGCCAACGGATCGACGGCGCTGGTCGACAGCCCTTACGGCCCGATCCGCCCGGTCAACGACATGACGACCGGCCTGCCGTTGCTGCAGTTGCCGCCGGGTTTTACGTATAAAAGCTTCGGCTGGCGTGGCGATGCCATGACCGATGGGCAGCCTTGCCCGGGTGGCCATGACGGCATGGGCGTCATCGTATCGCGCAAGGTCGGACGCAGCAGCGAGCTGGTGCTGGTGCGCAATCACGAGCTCGGTGCAGGCGCGGTGGCGGGTTTCATCAACGCACCGGGGGTGTTCGATGCGGGTGCGAGTGCTGCCGGATCGAATAACCGCTTCGGCGGCGGCACTACCAACCTGATTTTCCGCGATGGCAACTGGGTCAGCATGACGCCGAGCCTGGGCGGCACCCAGACCAATTGCGCCGGTGGCGTGACGCCCTGGGGCACCTGGCTGACATGCGAGGAAGTCAGCTCGGACGCAGTCAGCGCCTCGGGCCGCAAGCATGGTTATGTATTCGAAGTAACGGCCGACCCGGCGCAAACGACCGGGCAGCCGATTGTCGGCATGGGCCGTTTCGGGCACGAAGCGGCCGCTGTCGATCCGGCGACGGGCGACGTCTACCAGACCGAAGATTTGTCCGGCAAGTCGGGCTTTTACCGGTATTTGCCTGACGTCAAGCAGGGTGCGCCGGGCTCGCTGGCGATCGGCGGGGTGCTGCAGATGGCCAGGGTCAAGGGGCTGGCCAACGTCAACCTCGGCACGGCGCCGCTGAATGCGAGCTACGAGCTGGAATGGGTCAACATCGCGAATCCGGACCAGAACCGCGGCAACGCCACCGGCCCGACCGGCATCGCGATCACGAATGCGGCCGGCCCCTTCGTGCAGGGCTGGATCCAGGGTGCGTTGCGGATGAACCGCGGCGAAGGCATCTGGTATGCACAGGGCAAGATGTACGTGATGGATACCGCCGGCGGCGCCGTGTCGCGTGGTGCGATCTGGGAACTCGATCTGGCGACGCAGGTGCTCAAGTGCATCTATTCGAGCCCGAGCCAACTGGTCGGCAACATGGGCGACAACCTGACCGTCTCGCCGCGCAATGCGATCCTGATCTGTGAAGACGCGTCGACCGCCGCGACCGACCAGTTTGGTTTCGGCCAGCGTCTGATGGGCATCACGGGTGGCGGCGACGCCTATATCTTCGCCAAGAACAATATTGTGCTGACCGAAGCGCAGCTGCAGAGCGCGGGCAAGTTGACCAGCCTGGCAGGGGACCGCCGCGCCAACGAATTCGCCGGCGCCTGCTTCGACCCGACCGGCCGCTTCCTGTTCGTCAATATCCAGACGCCGGGCGTCACCTTCGCGATCGCCGGCCCCTGGGCCAATGGTCCGCTGTAATCCCGGTTCAAATTACACATCACGACAGGAAAAACACATGCAGATCAAACACATCGCCGCTGCGCTGGCCCTGGCCCTGGCGGCCAACGCGGGCAGCGCGGCCATCCTCCTCACCACCACCGGCTCGCCGGCCAACACGGTCAGCGACTTCAGCGCGCCGGGCGCGGTCTCCTTCGACCTCGATCTGAAGAATTTCGAGACCAGCACCCTGCGTTTCGCGCTCGAGGAAGCCGACCTGTCCGGGCCGCTCAGCCTGAACGCCGTCGTCCGCAACCTGAGCGGCGCCGCGCTGAACCAGTTTCACTTCAGGCTGAACGGCATCTCCTTCGCTGCGGCTGGCAGCGTGAAGCCGACCTTCGGCACGCTCGGCGAAGTCAAATCCGGGCCGAATTACGCCAGTATCACCTTCTCTCAAGCGGAATTTGCCGAGTTTCATTTTGGCAACCCGTTCGGTCTGGACAACGCATCGAACTGGCTGTTCGACACGCGTGGCCTGAAGGCGGGCGACAGCTTCGTCATCAGCGCCGAGGTGCCGGAACCGTCGACGCTGGCGCTGATGCTGCCGGTGCTGTGCCTGGCCGGACTGATGCGCTCCCGCCGCGCCAAACATTTTTGACAGATCGTTAAGCACCGCACCGGCACGGCGGGGCAGCTAGGCTAGTCTGGAGAACTAGTCTGCCTCTCCGAAAGCCCCGCATGCTGGACCAGCCTTTGTATCAATTGATTTTTGCAAATTCCCCGATCGGCGCCTGCATTTTTTCGCCGATTGCCGATCCGGTCATCCTCGACGTCAATGACGCCTTCCTGCGCAACCTGACCTGCAGCCGCGCGCAGCTGGTGGGCCAGCGGGTGTTCGCCGTGTTTCCTGAAGACCCGAACGATCCCGAGGATACCGGCATGGCCGCGCTGCGCGCTGCACTGGCGCGCGCCATCGAGACCGGCCAGCCGCAGTCGATGCCGACCCAGCGTTACCCGATCCGAATGACCGGGGAAGATGGCGCGGAAGTGTTTGTCGAACGCTTCTGGAACGCGGTCCATGCCCCGATCTTCGATGCTCAGGGTGAACTGCTCTGCATTCATCACGTCACCATCGACGTCACCGAACAAAAGCGCGCTGAAGAAGCCCTGCAGCTGAGCCGGCGCGACGCGCTCGATGCCGCGCGCCAGGCCGAAGCCGGCCACGCGCGCCTGAAAGCGGTGCTCGACGCCGCGCCGCTGGGCATCACGATGGTGACCGGGAATGGCGAAGTGCTCGAATCGAACGCCGCCCATCAGGCCTTGTGGGGCCGCGACGCGCTGCCCAGGAATATCCCGATCGATTTTTCCGAGTGGCGCGGCTGGTGGGCCGACGGCTCGGAGCGCCATGGCCAGCCGGTGGCGCCAGGCGAGTGGCCGCTGGCGCAGGCGCTGCGCGGCCTTGCGCAGTCGCACTGCCTGATCGAAATCGAAACGTTCGACCAGGCGCGCCAGCGTCGCCTGGTGCTGTGTTCGGCCGCGCCCATCCACGACCGCGACGGCGCGGTGCTGGCCGCCGTCGTCATCCTGCTCGACATGAGCGAACGCCTGAAGGCCGAGGACGCCCTGCGCGAGGCCGACCGCCGCAAGGACGACTTCCTGGCGACGCTGGCGCACGAGCTGCGCAACCCGCTGGCGCCGATCATGGTCGCGGCCGAACTGCTGGGCCATGCCAGCGTCGACATGGAGCGCGTGAAACGTACGGGCGCCGTGATCCTGCGCCAGGTAAAACACCTGACCAGCCTGGTCGACGACCTGCTCGACGTGTCGCGCGTCACGCGCGGCCTGGTGGTGATCGACCAGCAGCGCATCGACCTGCGCGACATCCTGGCCCAGGCCGTCGAGCAGGTGACGCCGCTGCTGCAGGCGCGCCGCCACCAGCTCGAGGCGCGTCCGCAGGCGCAGCCGCTGACCGTGCGCGGCGATGCGAAACGCCTGATCCAGGTGCTGGCCAACCTCCTGAACAATGCCGTGAAATATACGCCTCCGGGCGGGCGTATCGAGGTCAAGACCGCCATCGAAGGGGCTTGCGCGCGGGTGACCGTGAGCGACAACGGCATCGGCATGAGCGAGGAACTGATCGCGCGCGCTTTCGAGCTGTTCGCCCAGGCCGAGCGCGGCTCCGACCGCACCCAGGGCGGGCTCGGCATCGGCCTGGCCGTGGTCAAGCGGCTGGTCGAGCTGCATGGCGGTTCGGTCCGGGTCGAGAGCAGCGGTCCGGGGCAGGGCAGCCGCTTCACGGTATCGCTGCCGCTGGCCGACGGCAGCGACGCGATCCAGCCGGCGCCGCAGACGCGCCAGGCGCCGGGCAATGCCCCGCTCAAGGTGATGGTGGTCGACGACAACGTTGCCGCGGCACGGATGCTGTCCAGGATGATCGAGGCCGGCGGTTACCCGGTACGCACCGAACACGACTCGCGAGCAGCGCTGATTGGTTCCGCGAACGAGCCGGCCGACGTCTACCTGCTCGACGTCGGCCTGCCCGAAATCGACGGCTCGGCGCTGGCCCATTGCCTGCGCACCAATCCGGCAACGGCCGATTCGATCCTGATTGCCGTCAGCGGCTATGGCCGCCCTGAAGAGCGAGCGGCCATGACCGAAGCGGGTTTCGACTTCCACTTCGTCCAGCCGATCGACGGTGAAGACCTGGCCGGCCTGCTGCGCGACATTGCCACGCGCCGCCACCGCGCCAGCCCGGAACGGCGCCATGGCGTGTCGCGCGCCTGGCCGTCGAATGTCACGCCCTGATGCTAGGTGCTCTACCAAGCTTTCCGCCGGATAAGAATTGCGTTCGGATTGGCGTCCTCGACTGACACCTGCATAAGGCGAATTCCTACCCTGCCACGGCATGCATACGGTGGCCGGCTGGGCCGACGATGACTAGGATGGTCCTGTCTCAGCGGGAAACGTGCCAGCGCTTCAGGCGGGCAGTTCCGGCGAGCGTTCACTTGATAACAGGAGGTAGTGATGGCAGCTAACAATCAAGGCGGAAACAAAGGCGGAAACCAGGGCGGCAACGGTGGAAACCAGGGCAGCAAGCAGAGCGGTGACACCAGCAACCGTGGCTTCGCATCGATGGATCCGGAGCGTCAGCGCGAAATCGCCAGCGAAGGCGGACGTGCGGCCCACGCATCGGGCAATGCCCACGAGTTCAATTCGGAAGAAGCACGCCGTGCCGGCTCGATGAGCCACAAGAACGACGGCAACAACCAGAGCAGCGGTAGCGGCAGCCAGCAAAGCGGTGGCAATCAAGGCGGTAATCAAGGTGGTAATCAAGGCGGCAACCAGGGCGGAAAGCAGGGCGGCAAGGGCGTCCAGGGCGGCTCACCCGAGCAGCATGCCAAAGCCGGTTCGCAGAGCCGCAAGAACGACAAGTAAATCATTGTCGTACCGACCCCTCCGGCCGCATGACGGCGTGGGGTAAGCAGAAGAGAAGCAGAAAGCGGCGAGCAAGCTGCTCGACCGTGAACATGGCGCCGCCGCGCCGGTCCCATCGACCGGTCGCCCCGGCGCCTCCGTCGTTGACGGCTCCCGCCGCGCCGGCGCCTTCTGGCACAATCCTCCCTTTGCATCGTTCGGAGGACTGCCGTGTTGACTGGCGTGTTGTGTGGCGTGCTGGCCGGCGCATTGTGGGGCATGGTGTTCATCGTGCCCGAGCTGCTGCCCGGTTTTTCGCCGGTCGAGCTGGCGGTGGGACGCTACCTGGCCTATGGCGCCATCTCGCTCGGCCTGCTGCTGCCGCGCCTGATGCGGCTGCTGCGCCGCCTGGTCCCGCGCGACTACCTGGCCCTGGTGCGCCAGGCCCTGAGCGGCAACCTGGTCTACTACATGCTGTTGGCAGCGGGCGTAAAACTGGCGGGGGTGGCGCCCACTTCGCTCATCATCGGCCTGATTCCGGTTGCCGTCACGCTGCTGGGCCGGCGCGACCATGGCGCAGTGCCGCTGCGCCGCATGGCGCTGCCCTTGCTGGTGGTGGCCGTCGCGATCGGCTGCATCAATGTCGACGCCCTGTCCCATGCGCAGGGGAGTGGGGCGGGCGGCGCTTCGGTACTGCTCGGGGTGGCCTGCGCGGCCGGCGCCCTGCTGTGCTGGACCTGGTATGCGGTCGACAACGCGCGCTACCTGAAGGGCAATCCGCAGTTCAGCGGCGGCGAGTGGTCGTCGCTCTACGGCCTGGCCAGCGGCCTGATCGCCCTGCCGCTCGGCCTGGTGTCGATGCTGTTCACGCACGGTACGCAAGATACACAAGCGTTCCCGGCAGCGGAACGCGACTGGGCGTCCTTCTGGATCTACAATGGGCTATTGGCGCTCGGCGCCTCGGTCATCGGCAACGGCTTGTGGAACATCGCCAGCCGGCGCCTGCCGGTGACGCTGACGGGCCAGCTGATCCTGTTCGAGACGGTGGCCGCCATGCTCTACGGTTTCATCTACCGCGGCACGGCGCCGCGGCTGCTGGAAATCCTGGCCATCGGCTTGCTCGTGCTCGGTGTAATCTGGTCGGTACGCCTGCATGCGGCGGTCCCGCCGGCGCATGCAGTGGCGGCTTGAACACAAAAAGATGACGATTCTTCTTTCGAACGTGACAAATCTGCAGTTCTGCGAGCGGAAGGCGTAAGTGCAACGTAGAATCCATACATTCTATAAGGCAACTTTCACACCATGGACCGATTCCCTGACGCCGCTGCCGTCCCTGCGAGCAGCCTGAAGCTTTCCGAACTGATCGGCTCGCTTAGCTATGCACTCGACCTGACTGAAGGCCAGCCCCCCGGCCATTGCCTGCGGTCCTGCTGGATCGGCATGCACATCGGACGCGACGCCGGCATGAGCAGCGAGCAGTTGTGGGAGCTGTATTACGTGCTGCTGCTGAAAGACGTCGGTTGCAGCAGCAATGCGGCGCGCATTTGCGAACTCTACCTGACCGACGACCACGCCTTCAAGCACGACATCAAGACCGTCGGCGACAGCCTGCCGCAATTGCTGGCCTTCGTGTTCAAGCACGCGGGCATGAAGGCGGGCATGGCCGACCGCTTCCGCACCGTGCTCAACACCCTGCGCACCGGCCGCGAGACCGGCCTGGAATTCATCGCCACGCGTTGCCAGCGCGGCGCCGAAATCGCGCGCCTGCTGCGCTTCCCCGAGCCCGTTGCACTCGGCATCTACAACCTCGACGAGCATTTCAACGGCAAGGGCAAACCGGCCGGGCTGGCCGGCGAGGCGATTCCCGTGTATGCGCGCATCGCCCTGCTGGCGCAGGTGATCGACGTCTTCCACACGTCCCAGGGCCGCGACGCGGCGCTGGCCGAGGCACGCACGCGCGCCGGCAGCTGGTTCGATCCGCGCCTGGTCGACGCCTTCGAGCGCGTGGCCAAATCCGATGCGTTCTGGGCGACCCTCTCCGCGCCGAACATGGACAAGACCGTGTTCGCGATGGAGCCGCGCCAGCATACGGTGCCGATCGACGACGACTACCTGGACGACATCGCCACCGCCTTCGGCCAGGTGGTCGACTCGAAAAGTCCGTACACGAGCGGTCACAGCAGCCGGGTGGCGCTCTACACCGACATGATCGCCGAAGAACTCGACATCAGCCAGGAGCGGCGCCGCTGGCTGCGCCGCGGCGCGATGCTGCACGATGTCGGCAAGCTCGGGGTCAGCAACAGCATCCTCGACAAGGCCGGTGCGCTCGACCGCGAGGAATGGGCCGCCGTGCGCCAGCATGCCGAGTTCACCGAATCGATCCTGTCGCGCATCGAGGCCTTTGCGGAACTGGCGGTCATCGCCGGCGCCCACCATGAGCGGCTCGATGGGGGCGGCTATCCGCGCGGGCTGAAGGCCGACCAGATCGCGATGGAAACCCGCATCATCACGACCGCCGACATCTTCGATGCGATTACCGCCGAGCGTCCTTACCGTGGCGCGATTCCCGTGCCGCAGGCGCTCGAGATGATGGAAAAGACCGTCGGCACCGCGATCGACGCCGACTGCTTCGCCGCGCTCGGACGCGCGGTGGTGCGGGCCGGGCTGATGGAGCCGGCCGCCGCCCCGGCCTGAAGACGCGCGTCGTCCCTCCGGGGTAACATGTGAGGAACATTCAACCTCACGGAGTCCCGATGCGCCTTCGCCCCACCTTCGCCGCCCTTGTCACCGCTTCCACCTTGAGCCTGTCCTCCAGCGCGCTTGCCCAGCAGGCGCCGCTGGTGTCGGAACCGGCGCTGCGCGCTCACCTTTCCTTCCTCGCCGACGACCTGCTCGAGGGACGCGGTACCGGCCAACGCGGCGGTCTTCTTACCGTGCGCTATCTGGAAACCCAGGCCGCGGCGATCGGCCTGCAGCCGATGCCGGGCGGCGGCTACCGCCAGCCGGTGCGCATCCAGGGCACCAAGCAGCTGCCGGGCAGCGTGGCCAGCTTCGAAGCCGGCGGCAAGCGCATCGCCCCTGCGCTCGGCAAGGGCATCGTCTTCGGCACGGCGGGCGGCAAGGCCGAACTGACGGTCGAGGCGCCCCTGGTGTTCGTGGGCTACGGCGTGTCGGCCCGGGAAGAAAACTGGGACGACTACAAGGGCCAGGACGTGAAGGGCAAGATCCTCGTCATGATGGTCAACGACCCGCAGCCCACCGGCGCGGAGCCGAACCGCTTTGCCGGCCGCGCCTACACCTGGTACGGGCGCTGGCTGTATAAATTCGAGGAAGCGGTGCGGCGCGGCGCGGCCGGGGCGCTGCTGATCCACACGACGCCGTCGGCCTCGTATGCCTGGGACGTGCCGGCCAATGGCTTTTCGCACGAACGCTTCCGCCTGGCCGGCGCCGGCAACCCGGTCGAAGGCTGGCTGCACGAGGACACGGCGCGCGAACTGTTCGCAGCCAGCGGCTTCGATCTCGACCGGCTGCGGGCCGACGCCGAACAGCGCGATTTCCGCCCGGTCGACCTGAAGACCAGCGCACGCTTCGTCATGAAGTCGACCGTGCGCCAGGTCGAAGACCTCAACGTGATCGGCATCGTGCCCGGCACCGACCCGAAGCTCAAAGCACAGGCGGTGGTGTACTCGGCGCACTGGGATGGATTCGGCGTCGAGCCGAGCCTGGCCGCCAAGGGCGGGCGCGACCACATCTTCAATGGTGCCATCGACAACGCCACCGGTACCGCCGCGCTGCTGGCGATGGCCGCCGAAGCGGTCAAGAAGCCGGCGCGCCGTACCCAGGTATTCCTGTGGCCGGCCGCCGAAGAGCAGGGCCTGCTGGGCAGCGCCGCCTACGTCGCCAACCCGGTGGTGCCGCTGGCGCAGACCGCGGCCGACCTGAACCTCGACAGCATGAACTTCGTCGGCCGCACGCGCGACATCGGCGTGCCCGGCGCCGAGCGCAGCAGCCTGTACGACACCGCCGCCGCGGTGGCGAAGAAGATGGGCCTGAAACTGGCCCCGACCATTCCCGACCTGTCGGGCGCCTACTTCCGCGCCGACCACTTCAACTTCGCCAAGGCCGGCGTCCCCGCCTTCAACGTCGGCTCGGCCGTGTTCTCGGGCGACGGCCACTTCGAGTTCGAACACGCGCACCAGGCGGGCAGCGCGAAGATGGTCGGCTACAAGAAGGACTACCACCAGGTGACGGACGAATACCGCCCCGAGTGGGACTTGTCGGGCATGCTGCAGCAGGCCCAGTTCACGCTGAACCTGGGCTATGCGGTAGCCAACGCGCCGGCGATGCCGGCCTGGAAAAAGGGCGACGCGTTCTCGCGCGTGCAGCGTTAAAGCGATTCAAGCCCGGCGCGGGAACACCTGGCCCTTGCCGGCGCGCTTGGCGTCGTACATGTGGCCGTCGGCCTCGCGCAGCAGGTCGTCGGCGCTGGCGCTGCTGTCGGGCGCGAACAGGGCGATGCCGACGCTGGCGCCGACCTGCGCCACGCCGCCATCGACCGGGCAGGGGCGCCCGAGCTCCTCGATCGCTTTCAGCGCGACGGTGTGGGCACAGTCCACGCCATCGGACAGGCCTTCGACCAGCACCGTGAATTCGTCGCCGGCGAGGCGGAACACGCTGTCTGTCTTGCGCACCACGGCGCCCAGGCGCGCCGCCACTTCGCACAGCAGGCGGTCGCCCGTTTCGTGGCCGTAGGTGTCGTTCACCAGCTTGAAGCCGTCGAGGTCGATGAACAGCAGCGCCATGCTGCGCCCGGTGCGTGCGGCGCGCGCCTGGGCGATCGGCAGCGTCTCGAGCAGGGCGCGCCGGTTCAGCAAACCGGTGAGCATGTCGTGCCGGCTTTCATATTCGCGCTGGGCCTCGGCCTGCTTGCGTTCGGAGATGTCGTGCAGGAAGGCGCTGAACACCTTTTGCCCGCGCACCTCGAGCGCATTGATGCGCACTTCGACCGTCAGGGTCGAACCGTCCTTGCGCACGGCGGGCAGCTCGAGGCGCTTGCCAAGCACGGTCGATGCGCCGCCACCGACGTTGCGCAACAGGCCGGCGCGGTGCCGGCCGCCATACTCGGGCGGGATGATCAAGGCGTCGACCGGACGCCCGATGGCCTCCAGCGCCTCGTAGCCGAAAGTCTGCTCGGCCGCGCGGTTCCAGACCGTCACCAGGCCTTCCTGGTCGAGGCTGATGTAGGCATCGTTGGCGTTCTCGATCACGCTGCGCAGCTCGGCCTCGCGCTCGCGCAGCTCGCCCGTGCGCGCCGCGACCCGTTCCTCGAGCTCGGCGTAGACGGCGGTGAGGGCGGCCTGGGTCTCCTTCTGGGCCTGGATGTCCTTCACGACCGAGATGTAGTATTCCAGCTCGCCCGCATCGTTGAGTTTCTTGCTGACGTTCAGGTTGACCCAGACCGGGCGCCCATCCTTGCGAATGTAGCGCTTCTCCATCTGGTACTGGTCGAGCTCGCCAATGTGCAGGCGTCGCAGCAGCTCGAGATCGAGGTCGAGGTCGTCGGGGTGGGTGATGTCCTGGAAGCTCAGGCGCTGCAGTTCTTCCTGCGAATAGCCGAGGATCTGGCATAGCGCGCCGTTGACGCTGATCCAGCCCCCGGTCGGCGAGACCAGCGCGATGCCGATGCTGGCCAGGTCGAAAATCGAACGGAAGCGTCCTTCGCTGGCATGCAGGACCGCGGCCGAACGCAGTTTCTGGCGTCCGGCCAGCGCCAGGCGTTCGCGGTACTGCACCTCCTGCTGCACGATGTCGGCCAGGTCGATCAGGATGCACAGCTCGTCGGCGGTGAGCACGCGCGCCTCGGTACCGATCGCGCACAGGGTACCGATCGCCAGGCCGCCGCTGGTACGCACCGGCACGCCGGCATAAAAACGGATGTCGGGCGGACCGGTCACCAGCGGGTTGTCGGCAAAGCGCGCGTCGCTGGCGGCGTCGCTGACCACCAGCGGCTGGTCCTGCAGGATGGCATGGCCGCAGAAGGCATAGGCGCGCGGCGTCTCGCGTGCCTCCATGCCGACGCGCGACTTGAAGAACTGGCGGTGCTCGCCGACCAGCGAGAACAGGGCGATCGGCACCTTCAGCAGGCGGCTGACCAGTCGCGTGACGCGGTCGAATACCTCTTCGGCTTCGGTATCGAGCAGGTCGAGCGATTCGAGCAGGCGCAGGCGCTCGGCATCGTCGGGGGGCAGGCGTGGGGCTGGCATGGGTATCGATCCTCTATGCAGGATGAATATCGCTTCTACTGTAGCAGATCGGGCGAGGCCGGCAGCGGCGAAGGCTGGCCAGGTAGCGGCAACGGGGCGGCAACGGGGCGCGCCGCCCTGCGGCGCGCATGCTAGGATCGATTCATCGACAATCGAGGAAACGACAACGTGCAATCCGGTATCCTGCAAGCGCCTTTCGGCCAACTGCCCGACGGCCGCACCGTCAGCGTGTTCACGCTCTTGAACAAGGCCGGGATGAGCGTCAGGGTCCTGGACTTCGGCGGCATCATCACCGAGATCCACGTCCCCGACCGCCATGGCGACTTTGCCGATGTGGCGCTCGGCTTCGATACGCTCGAGCCCTACTGCGACGCCAGCCCGTATTTCGGCGCGCTGATCGGCCGTTACGGCAACCGCATCGCGCGCGGGCGCTTCACGCTCGATGGCCGGGCCCATGAACTGCCGGTTAATAACGGCAAGAACCACCTGCATGGCGGCACGCCAGGCTTCGACCGCGTGCTGTGGAAGGCGCGCATCGAAGGCGGCGAACTGGTGCTCGTCTACCGCAGCCTGGACGGTGAACAGGGCTACCCGGGCACCCTCGACGCCACCGTGCGCTACAGCCTCAGCGAAGACAACGAGATCGTGGTGCGCTTTTCCGCCGTGACCGACCGCGCCACGCCGGTCAACCTGACGCAGCACAGCTATTTCAACCTGGCCGGCGCCGGCTGCGGCGATATCCTCGGCCATGAACTGGTGCTCGACGCCGACGCCTTCGTCGCCATCGACGCCGACCTGATCCCGACCGGCGCGCTGGCGAGCGTCGCCTGCACGCCGTTCGACTTTCGCAGCCGGCGCCCGATCGGCCAGGCCATCGGCGAGCCCGACGCGCAGCTGGCGCACGGCGGCGGCTACGATCACTGCTTCGTGCTCGACAAAGCGACCCCCGGCGCCATGACGCGCGCGGCGCGCGTGCGCGAGCCGGTATCGGGCCGGGTGCTCGAGCTGTTCACGCAGGAGCCGGGCGTGCAGTTCTACAGCGGGAACTTTCTCGACGGTTCGCTCCAGGGCAAGGGCCGGACTTATCCTTACCGCGGCGGTTTCTGCCTCGAGCCGCAGCATTTCCCCGATTCGCCCAACCAGCCGCTGTTCCCGAACACCATCCTGCGGCCCGGCGAAACCTATGCCACCGAATCGCGTTTCCGGTTCCTGCTAGAGGTTTAGACAACACTTTTATTCCGTGTGCATGAAGCGGTCACGCCAGCGCGCAAGACCGTCGCGCGGGTAGTCAATCGGCGCTATTATCAGCCTGATATCCACCCGGATTTCCGCGACTACCCCGCATGAATAAGCCGATGCGCGATCACTTCCCTGCCGCCGGCGGCGAGCGCCGCCGAACGGGGCCGCGCGTGGGTACGGTACTGCCGCCGGACGCGCCAGAGGGCCTGCATGTCGTCGTGGACCTGATGTCCGGTGCGCGGCTGCCGATGTTCCTGGCCTGGGGACCGGAGCTGCGCCTGGTCTACAACGAAGCCTGCATCGCCATGCTCGGCGACTGCCATCCGGCCGCCTTCGGCCAGCCGCTGGCGCAGACCGCAACCCGGGCCTGGTGCGAACTGCTGCCCTTCGTTGCCGCGGCCGCCAGGGGCGACGCGCTGCTGGCCGAAGACCTGCGCTTCAACATTCTGCAGCAAGGCCGCGAAATTCCGTACTACGTGACCCTGTCGGCTTCGCCGGTGCACGAAGCGGGCGCCGTGATCGGCGTCTGCGGGGTGCTCACCGATACCACCGCGCGCGTGCTGGCCGGACAACAGCACGGCTTTCACCTGAAGCTGACCGCGACACTGCGCGAACTGCTCGACCCTTTCCGCATCATGGAGGCGGCCAGCGCCCTGCTGGGCAAGCACCTGGCGGTGGCCCGCGTGGGTTACGGCGAGATCGACGCCGGCGGCCAGCGCGTCACCGTCGAACGCGACTGGACCGACGGCGCAGTCGCCAGCCTGGCCGGCGAGACCCGGCCGCTCGACAGCTTCGGTCCTGCGCTGATCGACCGGCTGCGTGCCGGCCAGCTGCTGCGCCTGGACGACATCGGCGCCGATCCGCTGGCTGCACCATATGCCGCTGGCTATGCAAGCATCGGCGCGCGTGCGATGGTCGTGGTGCCGATCATGGAAGCAGGGCGTCTCGCCGCGATCTTCTACCTGCACGAACCGCAGGCGCGCGACTGGGCCGCGCGCGAAGTGGCGCTGGCCGAGGACGTGGCGCACCACACGCGCGAAGCGGTGCGCCGGGCGCGGGTCGAGGAAACCCTGCGCGACGAGTCGCGCATCCTCGAGGTGCTGCACAGCACCGGCCAGGCGCTGGCCTCGACGCTCGATCTCGAGACGCTGCTGCAGGCCGTTACCGACGCCGCCACGGCGCTGAGTGGCGCCCAGTTCGGCGCCTTCTTCTATAACGGCCGCGGCGACGGCGACGGCGGCGAGGGGGAGCCGGGGGGCGAACGGATACGTCCCTACACCCTGTCCGGTGCGCCGATCGAAGCCTTTGCCCACTTCGGCAGCCCGGGTGCGACCGCCGTCTTCAACCCGACCTTCCACCAACAGGTGTCGGTGCGCAGCGACGACATCACCCGCGATGCGCGCTATGGACGGTCCGGGCCGCATTACGGCATGCCCCGGGGCCACCTGCCGGTACGCAGCTACCTGGCGGTGCCGGTCGTGTCGCGCTCGGGCACGGTGCTCGGCGGCCTGGTCTTCGGCCATCCGGAACCGGGCGTGTTCACCGAGCGCACCGAACGCATCGTGGCCGGCGTGGCGGCGCAGGCGGCGGTGGCGATGGACAATGCCCACCTCTACGAGATCGCCCAGAAGTCGGCGCGCGAGCGCGACGCGCTCCTGCAGAGCGAACGCGGGGCGCGCGTCGAGGCCGAACGCCTGTCGCGCATGAAGGACGAATTCCTGGCGATGCTCGCGCACGAGCTGCGCAATCCGCTGGCGCCGATCAGCAGCTCGGCCGCCCTGCTGGCCATCCAGTTCCGCGACGAGCCGCGCATCCGCCAGGCCGGCGCCATCATCGGCCGCCAGGTCAAGCACATGAGCCGCCTGATCGACGACCTGCTCGACGTTTCGCGGGTGACGCGCGGGCTGGTTACGCTGCAGGTGAGCGAGGTCGACATGAAGGAAGTGGTGCGCAGCGCCCTCGACCAGGCCCGTCCCCTGATCGAGGAAAAATCGCACCGCATCGACCTCCAGCTGCCGCCGCATCCGGTCATCGTCCAGGGCGACGCGACGCGCCTGATCCAGGCCGTCGCGAATATCCTCAACAATGCGGCGAAGTACACGCCGCCGGCCGGGACCATCGCGCTAGGGCTGGAGGTGCACGCAGGGGGGCAGGAGGGGGAATATGCGCGCGTGTTGGTGCGCGATAACGGCTCGGGCATGCCGCCCGAACTGCTGCCGAGCGTGTTCGAACTGTTCACGCAGGGCGCGCGCACGCTGGCGCGCTCGCAGGGCGGGCTCGGGCTGGGCCTGGCGCTGGTGAAAAAGCTGGTCGAGCTGCATGGCGGCAGCGTCGCCGCGCACAGCGGGGGCGTCGGGCGCGGCAGCATGTTTACCATCGACCTGCCATGCAGCCTGCTTGGCGGGCCCGGCCGCGGGCAGCCGGGGCGGCCCCATAGCGTCGAGGCCGCGCCTTACCGGCCGCTGCGCGTCATGGTCGTCGACGACAACGAAGACGCGGCCGACAGCCTGGCCATGCTGCTGCGCGCGCAGGGCCATGCGGTGCTGGTCGAGTACAACGCGGCGGCGGCGCTCGAGCGCGCCATCGTCGAACGGCCGGACGCGATGGTGGTCGATATCGGCTTGCCGGACATGGACGGCTACCAGCTGGCGGCGCTGCTGCGCAAGGACGAACGAACGCGCGGCGCGCTGCTGATCGCGGCCACCGGCTATGGCCTCGAGCGCGACCGCGAACGGGCGCTCGCCGCCGGTTTCGCGCACCACCTGGTCAAGCCGGTCGACATGGCGGCGCTGGTGCGCATCCTGCGGGACGTGGCCAGCACCTAGTTGGTCAGCGCATCCATTTGCGCCACCAGCGTGGCGCGCGCCGCATCGATCTGACGCGCGTTGGTGCGCGAGGAAAGCAAGGCACGCTCCTTGCGGCCCAGGAAATAGGCGACACGCTCGGCATTCGCGCCGGACGGGTGCGGCAGGCCATGCAGGATGCGGTCGCGCCGGATCACGCCTTCGCGCGCCAGCCAATCGAGGCCCTCGGCAACGCTGCCGCCCATCGGGATGTACAGCGCGTCCGGCAGCTGCGCCGCTTCGTGCGCGAAATAGCGCAGCACGGCCTCGCGCAGGAAAGGCTGTTTTGCCATGCCGGGAGTGCCGCTGTAGTTCTTGCCGTCGACGAAAACCGGATGGCGCAGGATCGCGCTGATCTGCACCAGCTGCGCATCCTGGCCGAACAGGCTGGCGCAGCTGGCGATGCCGAGCCAGCGCTGCATGCCGATGGCGTCCAGCAGGGCGACGAAATTCGGGCGGATCGCGCCGCTGAAGGCCCCGGCCAGGCGCGCCGCACGCAGGATCTCGGCGTCCTGCGCGCCGCTGGCAAGTTGGCGCTGCGCCTCGGCCATCGCAATCTTCCATTGCACGAAGCCGGGCGCGATCCCGACGATCACGATACGGGCATGCTGGTTGACGTGCTCGAAAGGGATGTAATGGATGCTGGTGCGGCCCTCGCGCGCCAGCAGGAAGCGCTCGGGGATGGCGGCGGGCGCCGCGATCGAGGCCAGGTCGAGTTCGCGGATGGCCTGGGCATAGTCGGGAAATAGAAGAGGGTTCACATGGACTACCGTGTAAATATATTTATCGAGCAATATAGTTAGTTTTTTGTAAATTATAGTTCCTATAACAAATTCAGTAAAGCTGCCTGACCAGGTGTCGGTGCGTCGCAACGGCGCGCTGCCGTTCCCTGCCTGCCGGTGGTAAGCTGGAGTTAGGAATCTGCTTCACTGTTGAGGTCGATTCCGACGCGCTTTCGGCGCGAGTTCATTTGCGGAGCTTGCCATGCCCCAGGTCGCACTGATCACGATTCACGGAATGGGCGAGACGCCGCGCGACTATGCGGCAAACCTGTTCGGCCAGATGCGTACTCGCCTCGGCCCGGCCTTGCGCGAGCGGGTCGCCTTCCATTCGGTCTACTACCAGCACATCCTGCAAAAGAACGAGCAGGAGGTCTGGGAGCGCGTCAACGCCGCCAGCGAGGTCCATTACGCCGGGCTGCGCAAGTTCATGCTGTTCGGCTTTGCCGACGCGGCGGGGCTGGAGAACCGCAAGGAAGATCCGGGTTCCGTGTACGAACTGGCGCAGGGAGAGATCGCGCGCAGCCTGCTCGCTTCGCACGCATCGGCCGCGCCTTCCGAACAGCCGGTGCCGATCGTGTTCCTGGCGCATTCGCTCGGCTGCCAGGTGCTTTCGAACTATATCTACGACGCGCAGAAGGCGCTCGGCGGCGGGCGCGTGGAAGCCGGCATCTGGCGCGACATCGATGGCTGGTCGCGCCTGGCGCTGGGACGCGTCCTGAGCGAGCGCGAAAAGCAGTTCCTGGCCGCCGGCAGCTGCGCCGGCCTGGTGACGACCGGCTGCAATATCCCGATTTTTGTTGCCGCCCACAAGGAGATGCACATCAAGCCGATCGCGCGGCCGACGCCGATGTTCCGCTGGCTGAATCTGTACGACCCCGACGACGTTCTCGGCTGGCCGCTTCAGCCTTTGTCAAGCGGCTACCGCGCCCTGGTCGAAGACCGCACCATTAATGCCGGCCAGGGCGCGATCGGCTGGGTGCTCAAGAGCTGGAACCCGCTGTCGCACAATTCGTACTGGCAGGATGGCGAGGTGCTCGAGCCGGTGGCTGGCATGCTGCGGCGCTTGATTTCGTAGGGTGCGCAGGTTTCCTGCTCACGCGTTCAAATTACCTTTGAAATGCCTGCGCGCTTGATCGTACTGTGCTTGAACGCGTGAGCGGCAGAGCCGCCCACCCTACGCCTCACGCCCGCTGCAAGGTAAACATCGGCCGCATATCCCCCGCCACCGCCCCACGCGCATTGCGGATCTGCGGCTGCCGGAAGCGCTCCAGCACCGTGCGCTGGGCGTCGTTCAGCAGCCCGAGCTGATCCAGCACGTTGTAGGTGACCGTATGCAGGCCCCGGTTGTTGCCGTCGGCGATCTTGATGGCGATGCCGATGCCGGCCGAGCGGATGCCGATCGCCTGCACCGCGTCGGCGCCGATCTTGGCCACCCAGTCGCCGCCGCCCGCCGTCATCAACACCAGGTCGCTGCGCTCGGTGCCGGAGACCATGTCCGGCCGCCCCGTCATGGCGTCGAACAGGGGGCCGAAGGCGCTGCCGAAGCGCGGGTCGAGCGCGCCCTGGCCGAGGCGCGCGAACAGTTGCGCCAGGCGGTCCAGCGGCAGGGCGTAGTTCGGCGCCGAGCAGCCGTCGATGCCGGTCGCGAGGCTCGCTTCGGGCAGGCCGGCGGCATCAAGCAGGGTCGCGCGGATCGCGCGTTGCAGCGGGTGGTCGAACTCGACATAGCCGGCGCTGGGTGCGTCGTGCATGCGGCACCAGGCCAGGAAGCCGCTGTGCTTGCCGGAGCAGTTGTGGTGCAGTGGCGTCCAGGCGCGGTCTTGCGGGACCGGCAGGTTGTTCGCTTCGTAATACAGCGGCGCGCCGCAGCCGCATTCGAGGTGGCCGGCGTCGAGCCCGATCTTGCCGAGGATCGAACGCACGCCCGCCAGGTGTTTTTCCTCGCCCGAATGGCTGGCGCAGAGCAGGGCCAGCTCGTCCTGCGCCAGCCCGAATTTGTCCGGGCCGCCGTCCAGCAGGAAAGGCAGGGCCTGGAAGGGTTTCAGCGCCGAGCGGGTGAAGGTCGGATAGTGCGGATCGCCAGCCCAGGCGATCAGGCGCCCGGTGCTGTCGGTGACGGCGATCGAACCGGCGTGGACGTTTTCGACCACGTAGCCGGAAGACGGGTAGCCACGGGTGGTGGCGACGAGGGGGACGGCATGCATGCAGGTCTCGCGGGAAGTTGTCGGTCGGGCTAATGTACTACATGGGTTGCCCGAAAAGGCCCGCCTGGTAGTCGCGGATCGCCTGTTCGATCTCGGCGCGCGTATTCATCACGAAGGGACCGTGCGACACCACCGGCGCCCCGATCGGCTCGCCATGCCCCAGCAGGACCAGCGCGCCTTCGGGTGCCGTCAGCTCGACTTCGTCGCCTTCGATCGCCATTTCGGCCAGGTGGCAGGCGGCCACGCGGTCCTGCCCGACGCCGGCCAGCACCGCGCCGCGCACGACGTACAGGAAGACGTTGCGCCGCCCGGGAACCGGCAGGCGCAAGCGTCCGCCGGCACGCAATTCGACGGTACTCATGAACACGTCCGTGAGCGAGCGCACCGGGCCGCTCGTACCCTCGAATTCGCCGGCCACCAGGTTCATCGTCACCCGGCCATCATCGAACTGCCGGGCCGGGATCTGGTCGCGCTGCAGGCCGGTATAGGCCGGCTGCGTCATTTTCAGGTGCGGCGGCAGGTTGACCCACAACTGCAGGATTTCCAGCGGCCCGCCGTGCTCGAGGAATTCAGGCGGCGAAATTTCGGCATGGATCAGCCCACTGCCGGCAGTCATCCACTGGACGCCGCCGGCGCGGATGATGCTTTCGTGGCCGGCGCTGTCCTTGTGGGTCAGCATGCCGTCGAGGATGAAGGTGACGGTCTCGAAGCCGCGGTGCGGGTGCGGCCCGAAGGGCAGGCCGCGGTTGTGCGGCGGGTAGGTTTGCGGGCCGTGGTGGTTCAGGAACAGGAAGGGGTCGACCTGGTCGAGGTGGTTGCTCGGCACCGGCCGCTGGGTGATCAGGTCGCCGATGTCGTCCCGCAG
Source organism: Telluria sp. LT2P34 (assembly GCF_059685915.1). Classification (NCBI taxonomy): domain Bacteria; kingdom Pseudomonadati; phylum Pseudomonadota; class Betaproteobacteria; order Burkholderiales; family Oxalobacteraceae; genus Telluria; species Telluria sp. LT2P34. The sequence continues at coordinate 1,209,634 of NZ_JCASIN010000001.1, read as the reverse complement.
GGCCGGGTGGATGCGGCGTACGCTCTTGCTGCTCATGATGATCCTTTGGTTTTGCTGTCTTCGATAACGCCACGATAACGGATTGCGGCGGTGCGCGGAGCGCCGTAACCCCTGTGCTAGACTCGTTGCGCCCCTGCAATGGAGACTACATAGAACATGAAACGAACCATCCTCGCCGGCCTGTTGCTGGCCTGTGCCGCCCACGCCGCCGCCGACGCTCCCTCGAGCACCGCCGCCGTCCCCAGCCCCGCCGCCGTGAAAGCGGCCAAGTACGCCGTCACCACCTATCGCACGAAGGTCGTCGAGACGCTGGCGAAGCTGGTCAGCTTCAACACCGTGGCCAGGCCCGATCTGCCGTCCGACCAGGACCCGCAGCATATCGGCTTCAAGAATGCGCTGAAGGCGGAGGCCGGGCGCCTCGGCTTCGATTTCACCGACCACGGCTGGGTAGTGGTCATCGGGATGGGGCAGGGGACGGAACGGGTCGGCATCGTCACCCACGGCGACGTCCAGCCGGTAGACCCGAGCAAGTGGAAGAAATCGCCTTTTGTCCTCGACCAGACGAGCGAGCCGGGCAAGCTGATGGCGCGCGGCGCCGAAGACGACAAGGGCCCGATCGCCACCGCGCTGTATGCGATGAAGGCCTTGAAAGACCAGCAGCTGCCTCTGTCCAAGCGCATCGAGCTGTATGTGTACATGGGCGAAGAATCGAACTGGCAGCCGCTGGTGGACTTCCTGAAGACCCACCAGCCGCCGCAGATGAACATCACGCTCGATGCCGAGTACCCGGCGGTAGTTGCGGAAAAGGCCTCGGGCACGATCGCCGTGACGCTGCCGAAGGCCGGCGCCGAACTGCCGCCGGCGGGCGAACCCCACATCGCCGCTTTTGCCGGCGGCTTTTTCGGCACCCAGATTCCCGAAGACGCCAGCGCCACCATCGCCAATGCCAACCCGGCGCTCGAAGCGCAGGTGCGCGCGCGCGGCGCGAAGCAGGACGGCATGCGCTATGAATTCGAATGGAAGGGCACTGACTTGCTGGTACGCGCGCGCGGCGTGTCGGCGCATTCCTCGAAGCCCGAAGACGGCGTGAACGCGGTGGCGATGCTGGCCGACGCCTTGGCCGTGCGCCCCTGGCCGAACACGACGGCCGGCGGCGTCGTCAATTACCTGAATCAGCTGGTTGGCACCGGGCTGTACGGCGACAAGTTCGGCAGCCTTGCCTATCGCGACAGTTTCATGGGTCCGATGACCCTGGCGCCGACGGTGATCCGCCAGAAGGAGGAGGGCATCGAAGTGTCGATCAATTTGCGCCGTCCGCAGGGCAAGAGCGTCGAGCAGTTCACCAACGAGGTCAACGCGGCGCTGGCGCAGTGGCAGGGGCGCAACCTGCCGCTGGCGAACATCTCGGTACGCACCGGCGAGCCCTGGCTGCGCAAGGATGCGCCGCAACTGCCCGTGCTGATGAACGTGTTTTCCTATTTCACCGGCGTGAAAAACCCGAAGCCGATCGCCATCGGCGGCGGCACCAATTCGCGCCTGTTCCCAAACGCCGTCAGTTTCGGCCCGGCCATGCCCGGCAAGGTCTATACCGGACACTCCGAGCGCGAATTCATCACCCTCAAGCAGCTGTTGCTGAATCTTCAGATGTACACGGCGGTGTTGGCGGAACTGGCAAAGTAAGAAAAGACGGTGAAAAAACACGCTGTCGAGTTTGTCAGAGGAATGCTTGCCGAATTAGGCGAAAACGTCGATTAGTTTGGTAGGATATGTCTTACGTTGCGACCGAATGCTGACCTGGCGAGCACGGCTTTATCGCGTTTTTCATAGGAGCGCGGCGTGCTGCCAGCCATGCAGTGGAGATGCCACTCCGCTGAGTCATTAACTGTTGGAAAAAACATACATTCTGTGGGGAAAATGTAACGATAACCCCCATGTTAGGATCGTTGCCTAGCCGCGAACGCAGGGGCCTGGCCCCGGCGAGCGTATGTGACCTGCCCGACCTTTCAAAGACGACATGTACAGCAAAGAACTGACAAAGCCGGACGGAAGACAGCTTACTCTTTACAGCAACCAGCCGATTCCGGATGGCATCGAGGCGCCCAGCCCTTTCCCCGATCCGCTGCAGGCCAACCCGCACCTGCGCTGGCATCCGCTGCGCGGCGAGTGGGTCACCTACGCCGGATTCCGCCAGAACCGCACCTTCCTGCCGCCGCCGGAGTACAACCCGCTGGCAGTGACGAAAGATCCCGCTTTCCCGACCGAGATGCCGCCGGGCGACTATGAAGTCGCGGTGTTCGACAACCGCTTCCCGTCGCTGGCGCTGGGCTCGCACAATCCGCCGCACCTGACGGTGCCGACCGCCCCGGCCAACGGCCACTGCGAAGTGGTCGTGTTCACGCAGGACCCGACCACGGCCCTGGTGCACCTGCCGCTGTCGCGCATCGAATTGCTGTTCCAGGTCTGGGGCGACCGCACCCGTCGCATCGGCGCTACCGAACACATCCAGTACGTGCTGCCTTTCGAAAACCGCGGCGCGGAAGTGGGCGTGACGCTGCACCATCCGCACGGGCAGATCTATGCCTACCCCTTCGTGCCCCAGGTGCCAGAGCGCATGCTGGCGCAGGAGCGCGACTACTACCTGCAGCACGGCACCAGCCTGCTGTGCGACATGGCGAAAAACGAGTCGGCCGACGGCAGCCGCGTGCTGTACCAGGACGCGCATGCGATCGCCTTCGTGCCGGCCTGCGCGCGCTATCCGTATGAAGTCTGGGTGATGCCGACGGCGCCCTGCAAGGATTTCGCCGCCCTGACGCCGGAGGCGCGCGCCGGCCTGGCGCGGGCCCTGAAAACCGTACTGCTCAAGTACGAGAAGATGTGGGACCGTCCTTTCCCTTACCTGATGGCCTGGTACCAGGCGCCGACCGATGGCGCCGAGCATCCCGAAACCCAGCTGCATGCGCAGTTCTATCCGCCCTACCGCTCGCGCGACCGCCTGAAATACCTGGCCGGCACCGAGCTGGGCGCGGGCATGTTTGCGATGGACGTGCTGCCCGAGAATACGGCCGCCGAGCTGCAGGCCGTAAACGTATCCCTGGAGCAGGGCGCATGAGCGATCCGGATCGCGCCGCCGAAGTCGCATCGAAGCTGGCCCTGCTGCGCGAGTCCCTTGCCAGCCAGGGCGCGGCGGCGATCCGCCTGCGCGGCAGCGACTGGTTCGCCTGGATCACGGCCGGCGGCTCGAACGCGGTGCTGCACACGAGCGACACCGGCGTGGCCGAAGTGCTGGTCACGCAGGACGAAGCGGCCATCCTGACCGACGAGATCGAGGCCGCGCGCCTGCGCGAGGAAGAAATCCCGGCCGGCTTTTCCTTCCACGTTTCACCCTGGGCCGAAGCCGAATTGCGGGAGCGTTACGTGCTCGGAGTGGCCGGCGAGGGAGCGGTCTTGTCCGACCATCCGCACGGCGACGAACGACTGCTGGCAAACGGACTGCGGCAGCGGCGCCTGGTCCTGCTCGAATCGGAACAGCTGCGCTACCGCCAGCTCGGGCGCGAGGCAGCCGAAGCGATGACGGCGACCCTGCGCCGCGCCCGTCCCGAATGGACCGAATACGAACTGGCTGCGGCCGGCGCGGCGGAACTCTGGCGGCGCGGCATCCATCCGGCGCTGGTGCTGGCCGCCGGCGAGCGCCGCCTGCCCCTGTACCGGCACCCGACGCCGACGCATGAACGGATCGGCGCGCGCGCCATGCTGGTGTTCTGCGCGCGCCGCCAGGGCCTGTACGCCAACCTGACGCGCTTCGTCAGTTTTGCCGGTCCCGCCCCGCAGGAGGCCGACGCGCTCATGCAAGTCGAGGCGACCGGCCTGGCCGCTGTCGTGCCGGGCAAATCGCTGTCGGCGGTGTACCACGCGTTTGCCGCGGCGTACAACCACGCCGACAAGCAAAGCGCGATGGAAGAACACCACCAGGGCGGCATCACCGGCTACCTGGCGCGCGAGATCGTCGCCACGCCCAGTACCGCGACCGAACTGGAAACCGGCATGGCATTCGCATTCAACCCCAGCTTTGCGGGACTGAAGGTCGAGGACACCTTCCTCCTCGGCCCGCAGGGACTGGACAACCTGACCCTGGACCCGCAGTGGCCTGCCATGACCGTGCAGGGCCGACAGCGGCCGCTTTGGCTGGAGATGAACTGATGGTGACAACCGATTCCTTCTTTGGCGGTGCGCCCGAAGTGCACGCCGACGCACCGGGACGCGTGAACCTGCTGGGCGAGCATACCGACTACAACGACGGCTTCATGCTGCCGGTGGCCACGCCCCAGCGCACCACGGTGGCGATCTCGCGCAGCGGCGACGGCAACTTCATTTTCTATTCGAGCACGCTCGACGCCAACGTCAGCTTCGCGCCCGAAGGCAGCGCGCCATCAGGCTTCGGCAGCTATATCGAAGGCTGCATCCGCCTGGTCGAGGCCGAGGGCGTGCAGGTGCCGCCGCTGCGCGTGTGGGTCTCGACCGACGTGCCGGTGGGCTCGGGCCTGTCCTCGAGCGCGGCGCTGGAAGTGGCGACGCTGCGCGCGCTGCGCCGGCTGCTCGGTTTCGAACTCGACGACGTCAAGCTGGCGCGCCTGGCGCAGCGCGCCGAGATCGAATACGCCCGCGTCAACTGCGGCATCATGGACCAGATGGCGTCGAGCCTGGCCGACGAATCGAACATGCTGTTCATCGATGCGCGCACCCTCGAGCACCGCCTGGTGCCGCTGCCGGAGGGCGCCGAAATCATCGTGATCGACACTGGCATTGCGCGCAAGCTGGCCGGCAGCAAGTACAACGAGCGCCGCGCCGAGTGCGAGGAAGCGTCGCGCCAGCTGGGCGTAAAAGCCCTGCGCGATGTGAAGGACCCGGCCTCCGTCGAAACGCTGCCGGAGCTGCTGCGACAGCGCGCCCGCCATGTGGTACAGGAAAATTTGCGGGTACTCGAAGCGGCCGGCGGCGTGCCGCTCGAGCGTTTCGGTGAACTGATGAACGCGTCGCACTTCAGCCTGCGCGACGATTACGAAGTATCGATCCCCGAGCTCGACGAGCTGTGCGCCTTGCTGCGTGCGCAGGAAGGCGTGGTCGGCGCGCGCCTGACCGGCGCCGGCTTTGGCGGCGCCTGCGTGGCGCTGTGCCAGGCCGGCCATGCCGAACGCGCCGCGGCCGCGGCGCTCGCCGAATACAACCGGAACGGACGCGAAGGCCGCATCCTGATTCCCGTACCGACACACTGAAAGGAAAATATGAGTCAGTTTGAATATCCCCGTCCCCAACTGGTGCGCGACAACTGGATCAGCCTCAATGGCAAGTGGCGCTTCTGTTTCGACGACGCGATGCGCTTCAAGCTGCCCGGCGACGTCACCGAATGGACCCATGAAATCGAAGTGCCGTTCGCGCCCGAGACGGCCATGTCCGGCATCGGCGACACGGGTTTTCACCGCTTCTGCTGGTACGAACGCGAGTTCACGGTCATGCCCACCGATGGCCGCACCATCCTGCACTTCGGCGCTGTCGACTATCATTCGCGCGTCTGGGTGAACGGCCAGCTCGTCGCCGAGCACGAAGGCGGGCATACGCCGTTTTCGGCCGACATCACCTCGGCCATGAAGGCCGACGGCAAGCAGGTCGTGACCCTGTTCGTCGAGGACGACCCGATGGACCTGGCCAAACCGCGCGGCAAGCAGGACTGGCTGCTGGAACCCCACTCGATCTGGTATCCGCGCACCACCGGCATCTGGCAGACCGTCTGGGTCGAACAGGTCGAAGAGACCTTCATCGCCAAGCTGAAGTGGACCCCAATTTTCGAGACCTTCGAGATCGGCTGCGAAGTGTTCGCCGGCGGCGCGATCCGCGACGACATGTTCGTCGAGGTGAAGATCTGGCATGGCGAGCATTTGATGGCCGACGACCATTACAAGCTGCTGGCCGGCGAAGCGAACCGCAAGATCGCGCTGTCGGATCCGGGCATAGACGATTCACGCAACGAACTGCTGTGGAGCCCGGAGCGTCCGACCCTGCTCGACGCCGAGGTCACGCTGCGCTGCGGCGACAAGGTTGTCGACCGCATCCGCTCGTACACAGCGCTGCGCTCGTTCGCCATCAACCGCGACCGCCTGATGTTGAATGGGAGGCCTTACCAGTTGCGCCTCGTGCTCGACCAGGGTTACTGGCCCGAGTCCTTCCTCACCGCGCCGTCCGACGAGCACCTGCGGCGTGACGTCGAGCTGGCCAAGCTGATGGGCTTCAACGGCGTGCGCAAGCACCAGAAGATCGAAGATCCGCGCTACCTGTACTGGGCCGACAAGCTGGGCCTGCTGGTCTGGGAAGAAATGCCCTCGGCCTACCGCTTCAGCCCGAAAGCGATCTCGCGCATGGTGCGTGAGTGGACCGAAGCGATCGAACGCGACTACAGCCATCCCTGCATCATCGTCTGGGTCGCCTTCAACGAATCCTGGGGCGTGCCGAACCTGACGCTGACGCAGGCGCATCGCAACGCGGTGGAAGCGCTGTACCACCTGACGCGCACCCTGGACGCGACGCGCCCGGTGATCGGCAATGACGGCTGGGAAGCGTCGGCCACCGACATCCTCGGCATCCACGACTACGACTGCGATCCGGAAAAGGTCAAGGCGCGCTACGAAGTGAGCGACCCGGTGCGGACACTCTTCGATCAGCGGCGTCCCGGCGGGCGTATCCTGACGCTGGACGGCTTCCCGCACCGCGGCCAGCCGATCGTGCTGACCGAGTTCGGCGGCATCGCCTTCGACACCAAGGAAACGCCGGACACCGGCACCTGGGGCTATTCGCGCTCGAACACGGCGGAAAGCTTCCATTGCCTGTACAGCGGGCTGTTGAAGGTGGTCAACGAAACCTTCATGTTCGCGGGCTTTTGCTACACGCAGTTCGCCGACACCTTCCAGGAAGCGAACGGTTTGCTCAATGCCGACCGCACGCCGAAGCTGCCCTTCGATGTGATTTGGGCGGCAACGCGCAACTCGTCGTCGCCGCCGCCGAACCAGGGAGGGGGCGTGCCGATGTCCACCTGACCGGCGCACCTGGCGCCGGCCCGGACTCGCCCCGGCCGCGGCCGCACGCACTAGCGCCGGATCGCTCCACCGCTCAGGTTGACGCGGTCCCCGCTGCGGAAGTCCGGCGTCGTCTCCTGGTTGACGACCTGCATGCTGCCATCGTCCATGCGCAGCGTGATGCGGTAGACCCCGCTGTCCGCCGCTGTCGAACTGCCGGTGGTTCCTCCCGAGCTGCTGCCGACGGCGCCGGTACCGGTTGCGCCGCTGCTCATGTCGCTGCTGGAGCGGGCGACCCGTTCAACCGATACCACCGTGCTGTTCGGGCTGGCGCCGGCCGCGGTGGCGCTGCCGGCGGTCGTGCTGCCTGCCTGGGCGCTGCCGCTGGCAGTGTCGGCCATGGTGCCGGCAGCGCTGCCTTCACCCATGCTGCTGGTTGTGCCCGAGCTGCCCGAGGTGCCGGCAGTGCCGCTCGTGCCGCACTGGTCATGGCCGGTGGCGCCGGACGTGCCGGAGGTCGCGGAGCTTTCCGAGGTACCGGACGTGCCCGAGCTGCCCGAGCTGCCCGATCCGGTCGCGCTGCCACCGCCCCAGCCGCCTGAACCGCTGGTGCTGGTGCCGCTGCTCGTACCCGACATGCCACCGCTACCGCTGCCAGTATCGCCGCTCGCCGAGCTGCCGCTGGTTCCTGCGCCGCTATCGCTGCCGCCGCGCATGGCGGCGCAGCCCGACAGGCCGAGCGCCAGGACCAGCAAGCCGGCCAGGATTGCGCTCTGGTGTGGTTGTTTCATGATCGACTCCTTTGTTGATTTGTCAGTGGGTAAGCGTGACGATGTCGTCTGCCACTCAGGTAAGAGGCGCGAACGGGCGCGACGTTCCAGCTGACTCGGGTATGACATGAGGCAGATCAAGCGAGGGGATGGTAGGGGAAACTCGTCAGTCAGGGAGCCCGGCGGCCGAAACCTGGCAGCGGGCGCCTGACTGTAAAGAATTCAGCTGCGTTGCAGCGCTGTCTTCGGCAACACCAGCCACAGGACCGCGCAGGTGACGATGGCGGCGCTGCAGTCGACCAGCCAGTCTCCGATGTCGGCGCCGCGGAAGGGGAACATGCTTTGTACCAGCTCGTCGATGGCGCCCATGACAGCGACGGCCAGCACGGCGGACAGGCTGCGGCTGGCGGCGTTGCCGCGGCTGGCGGTGAACCAGAGCAGGGCCAGGGTGGCATAGGCCAGGGAATGCAGCACCAGGCCGGATGCGTAATGGCCGACGCCGGCACGCACGCCCGGAATCGACCCGGTGACGATAATCGACAAAAACATGGCGGTCGCGGCTGCAAAGCGCAGCTTGTTCAGGCGCGGGTCGAGCAGGGCAAGTCGAAATAATGAGGGCATGGCGGACAAGTGCGAAAAAAACGGCAACCATACCACGCCGGCTGGCCGCACGACAGCACCGCCGGACTTGCGCTGGGAACTCAGATCGTCAGCGCCGGGGCGCCGTCGGAGTAGCGTGCGTCGAAGCAGCTTTCGCACTCGACACAAAACAGGTGGGCCATGCGTACCGAGGTCTGGCGCAGCACGAGCTTGAGATGGGTTTGCTGGCACTTGGGGCAGAGTTCACGGACGGCCCCGAAGGTCAGCAGGGTCAAGGGTACCTCTTCGCCGTCGAGGTGATCGACCACGACCAGCGGGTTGAGCTCGGAGAGAACCAGGCTGCCGACATCGTGATGCTGGCGGCGACTGGCGCCAGCTTGCGGGGTATGTGTTTCAGGAACGTGAAAATTCATCTGTCCGACTCCCTGTCATGGTTGGTTTGCGTTCGCTTGCGAGGCACGAACTTCATCATAGTCAAAACCCGTCAGCCTGCAAGGCTGGCGGATGTTTTTATGCTAATCAGATGGACCCGCGAAAAAAAGTGCCCACCAGAAATAAGGTGGGCACAACCCAAGACCGGGCCAAGAGACACTTGATCGGTGGGTGTGCAGCGCGAAAGCGTTGCACACCTGTCTGCAATCACGCATATCGGTTGCGTGTACTGCAGATGAAACCCAGTATAAGGTTCGATTATTACGCGGACATGACGTAGCGCAAGCCTGCACACGCATTGCCGAACGATGCCCACGGTGGATGGTCTGACATGAGGGAAGATGTTCGCCGTAATTAGGCAAAAAAAAAGCCCGCTGAAGAGCGGGCTTGAAACTATTTTCTTGGAGGAGAATAGTGGAGACAGGTGCAAGTATGTTGCGCCGCCAAACATTTGTCTAATTGTTAAATCAGATACCAGACATGCATGGCGTGAATAGCTGCGGCGCTTACCCGGCTTGTTCCAGCACGGGAACTGTGTAGTTCAGCGGCATGCGTCCGCCATCGGCGTACAAGGTCTGGCCCGTGATGTACGAGGCGTCGTCGCTGGCCAGGAAGGCGGCGATGGCGGCAATTTCTTCCGGTTCGCCGCAGCGTCCGAGCGGCGTGCGCGACAGGATCGTGTGGCGTGCCTCCGGGCTCGACAGCACGGCCTGTTTTGCCAGTTCCGTCAAGATCGTGCCCGGTCCGATGGCGTTGACGCGGATGCCTCGCTGCGCCAGGCTGATCGCCGCTACCCGGGTCAACTGGTTGACGCCGCCCTTGGAAATCACATACGGCACCTGGTTCGGAATCACCAGCTCGGCGTTCACGCTCGACATGTTGATGATGCAGCCGTTCTGACGCTTGACCATGTCGCGCGCCGCTGCCTGGCTGCACAGGAACATCGATTTCAGGTTGATGCGCAGTACGCGGTCGAAATCTTCCTCGGTCAGGTCCAGGAAGTCGGCGGCATGCGTGACGCCCGCGTTATTGATGAGGATATCGATGCGGCCGAAGGCGGCCAGGGTCGCTTCGATCAGCGCGTCGACATCGGACTTCTGGCTGACGTCTGCGCAAAAGAAGCGGGCGTCGTCGCCGAGCGCTGCGGCAGCGGCCGCGCCTTCAGGCCGCACGTCGGCCAGCATCACACGCGCGCCTTCGCGCACGAAGCGCTGGGCACAGGCCAGGCCGATGCCCTGGCTGGCGCCAGTGACGAGGGCGATCTTGTTGGCGAGTTTCATGGCGGGACTTTCAAGGATAACGGAATGCCGCATTGTAGCGGCACCCGGCTTCCTGCGCCCCGGCGTCAGCTAGAGCATGACCGGCCGGTCCGGCAGCTCGTTGGGACGCGCGCCGTTGGCCGGGAAATGCTGGCGCAGCAGCGCATTGACCTGTTCGATCGCGGCCAGCGTGGCGTCGTGATAATTGCCCTGCTTGAAGCCATCGGTCATGGTGCGGCACACCGCCTGCCAGGTGGCGCTGTCGATCTTGCGGTCGATGCCACGGTCGGCCACGATGTCGACCTTGTGCTCGGCCAGGTTCACGTAGATGAGTACGCCGCAATTGTCTTCGGTGTCCCACACGCCGTAGTCGGCGAACAGGGCGAGGGCGCGCTCGCGGTTGCTGATGCCGTCCCAGGCCTCGTCGGTGGGCAGGGCCGCTTCGACGATGAAGCGCACTTCGCCCCGATGGGTCTGCTCGCCGGCGGCGATTGCCTGCGCAACTGCGGCCAGGCTGGCTTCAGGGAAGGCGCGCTGCGCGTCGGCCTTCGAGCTGCGCCAGTGGCGCATCACGCGGCCCAGGCGTTGTCCAAACGATGGATGTTCCATTACCAGTCTCCCGAGGCGCCGCCGCCGTCAAAGCTGCCGCCGCCACCGCCGAAACCACCGCCGCCGCCGAATCCGCCGCCACCGCCTGAAAAGCCGCCGAAGCCGCCGCGTCCCGCATTCGACAGCACGCTGCCGAGGATGAAGCCCGATGCGCCGCTGCCCCAGCCGCCACGCGACAGGCGCGGACGGCGCGGCTTGAACATCGACCGCAACAGCATGAAACCAAATACCAGTGCCAAGATACCAAACATACCGATCCCGCCTCCTTGTTCGTTTTGTCCCGCAGGCGCTACTTCCTGCCGCGCCACTTCGGGAAATCGTTCCCGGTTCAGCACGGTGGAGATCGCTCCCACACCTGCGACCAGGCCCTCGTAGTAATGGTTTTGACGAAAATGCGGTGCGATCACGTCTTGCAGGATGCGCTTCGATTGGGCATCCGTCAGCACGCCCTGCACGCCACGACCCGCTTCGATGCGCAAGCGCCTGAGCGCGCTCGGGTTATCGCGCGCAACCAGCAGCAGGACGCCGTCGTCGATGCCTTTACGGCCGAGCTTCCAGGCTTCGACGACGCGAATGCCGTATTGCTCGATCGCTTCCGGCTCGGTCGACTTGACGAGCAGCACTGCGATCTGGTTGCCGCTCTTTGCTTCGTGTTCGGCGAGCACCGCTTCCAGGCGCGCGCGCTGGTTGGCGTCCAGCATGCCGGCGCTGTCGGTGACGCGGGCTGTGAGCGCCGGCACGGCTTTCAGCTGGGCCTGGGCCGGGCCGGCAAGCAGGCTGACCAGGATCACGGCCCATAAAGTACGCAGCACGCTCATCTGCTTATTTGCCGAAGTTGACCGACGGTGCGGTCGAGATCGCTTTTTCGTTCTCCACCGTGAACGACGGCCTTGCCTCGTAGCCGAACATCATCGCGGTGAGGTTGGTCGGGAACTTGCGCACCTGGACGTTATAGTCCTGCACCGACGCGATATAGCGCTGGCGTGCGACCGTGATGCGGTTCTCGGTGCCTTCGAGCTGGGATTGCAGGTCGCGGAAGCTGGTGTCGGCCTTCAGGTTCGGATAGGCCTCGGAGACCGCCATCAGGCGCGACAGCGCGCTCGACAGTTCTCCCTGCACCTGCTGGAACTTCTTGAACGCTTCCGGATTGTTCAGCACTTCCGGGGTGATCTGGAAGCTCGTCGCGGCGGCGCGCGCACGGGTCACCGCTTCCAGGGTCTCGCGTTCGTGCGAGGCATAGCCCTTGACGGTATTGACCAGGTTGGGGATCAGGTCGGCGCGGCGCTGGTACTGGTTGACCACTTCGCCCCAGGCGGCCTTGGTCGCTTCATCCTTGACCTGGAAATCGTTGTAGCCGCAGCCCGAGAGCAGCGAGCTTGCCAGCATTGCGGCCGCCAGCAGGCGGGCCCAGCGCGAGAAGAGGGATGAGGTCATGGTGTACTTGTCCATTGCGAGTTGTCGAATAGTTAAAATATACCTCAGGATAACATCGCGGGTCGCACGCTCGTGCTCGCCGCAGGCCATGCAAGGCCGAGCCCCGTGGCCGGCGGGTACAATATGGGGTTTGCAATGACACTGTTACAAGGGGCGCCACGTGAATTTCATGACTAAACTCTCCGCGGCCTGGGCGCGCAACGATTCGCTGCTGTGCGTCGGGCTCGACCCGGACCCGGCGCGCTTTCCCATGGGCCTGGCCGATGCACCGGACGGGATTGTCCGCTTCTGCAAGGCCATCATCGACGCCACGGCCGACCTGGCCTGCGCCTTCAAGCCGCAGATCGCCTATTTCTCCGCGCTCGGCGCCGAAGCCCAGCTCGAGAAGATTTGCCGCTACCTGCGCGACGCCTACCCGCACATCCCGCTGATCCTCGACGCCAAGCGCGGCGACATCGGCGCCACCGCCCACCAGTACGCGCGCGAAGCCTTCGACCGCTACGGGGCGGATGCGGTGACGGTCAATCCCTACATGGGTTTCGATTCGGTCGAGCCCTACCTGGCATGGCCGGACCGGGGCGTGATCGTGCTGTGCCGCACCTCGAATCCGGGTGGCTCGGACCTGCAGTTCCTGGATGTCGGCGGGCAGCCGCTGTACCAGCACGTGGCGCGCCTGGTGGCCGAAGAATGGAACCGCAACGGACAGTGCGCGCTGGTGGTGGGCGCGACATTCCCGGAAGAACTGGCGCAGGTACGCAGGATCATCGGCGACATGCCGCTGCTGGTGCCGGGTATCGGCGCCCAGGGCGGCGACGTCGAAGCGACCGTGCGCGCCGGACGGACCAGCAGCGGCACCGGGATGATGATCAATTCCTCGCGGGCGATTTTGTATGCGGCGCCGCAGGAGGGGGAAGATTTCGCGGCGGCGGCGAGGAGGGTGGCGCGCGAGACGCGCGACGACATCAACCGGTATCGTGGGGCCTGAGCCTCAATACCTGCTCGGCGCAATCGCTTCCACATAGTCGTACAGCGCCCCCAGGATCTCCTCGGCGCGCTCGTCGGCCGTCTCCGACAGCGCATCGATTTCGCCAAACAGCTGGTCCACCGTGCGTGCGCCGCCGGCGCCGTCGAACAGCCTGGCCGCCCGGTGCTCTTCCCACGTAGCCATTTCTTCCGGGCTCAGCGTCTGCGGGAAATTGCGTGCGCGATAGCGGAACAGGAGTTCGGCCAGGCGTCCATCCTCGAAGGAAGGGCGGCCGCTCGCCAGCTGGGCCGGCGTCTGCATGCGCAGGGCGTCGAGCTTGCGGCGGTCGTCCTTGCCGACAAAGCCGCCATATAAATCTTCATCGACGTCGAATTCGCTCGCGGCCGCCGGTTTCTGGAACACCTGGGCCCAGGTCGCCGCCATGTCCGGTCCACCTGCCGCCAGCACGGCGTGCGCGCGCCCCTGCTCGAGGTCGATGCCCCAGCGCTGCGCCATCGGCGCACTCAAGGTCTTCAGGTTGGCGACCAGCATCGGCGACTTGTTCAGGTGCACGCTCTTGATCGGCAGGCGCGTCACGCCCTCCGGCAAGTCGGCGCTGCGCGTAAACATGCGCAAGCGGATGGTCTCGACATCCATCCCGAACAGTTCCGACGGATCATGACGGCAGTCCCACACCAGGACTTCATTCTTGTTGGTCGGATGCTGGGCCAGCGGCCATACCAGGCCGAGGCAGCCCTGTTCGGCCGGGAACATGCCCGACACATGCAGGAAAGGCTGGCGCTGGGCCGGGTCGAGATGCAGGCCCATTTCGCTGGCGACCTTGTCCTTGCGGCGTAGCTCGAGGCAAAACTCGAACAGGCGTGGCTGCGCCTTGCGGATCAGGCGCGCTAGCGCGATCGTCGCGCGCACGTCCGACAGCGCGTCGTGGGCGCTGTCGTGCGCCAGGCCATTCGCGCTGGCCAGGTCCTCGAGGCGAAAACTCGGACGGCCGTCCGGGTGGCGCGGCCACTCGATGCCTTCCGGGCGCAGCGCGTAGGTCATGCGCACGACGTCGAGCAAGTCCCAGCGGCCGCAATTGTTCTGCCACTCGCGCGCATACGGGTCGAGCAGGTTGCGCCAGAACAGGAAACGCGTCACCTCGTCGTCGAAGCGGATCGTGTTGTAGCCGACGCCGATGGTGTCCGGCTGTGCGAAGACGGCTTCGACCTGGCGCGCGAACTCGTGCTCGGGTACGCCCTGTTCCAGGCATTGCTGGGGCGTGATGCCGGTGATCAGGCAGGATTGCGGGTCGGGCAGGTAGTCGTTGGCCGGCTGGCAGAACAGCATGAGCGGCTCGCCGATCTCGTTCAGGTCGGCATCGGTGCGGATGGCGGCGAACTGCGCCGGACGGTCTCGGCGCGGTTGCGCGCCGAAGGTTTCATAGTCGTGCCAGAGGAAGGTATGGGTGCTCATCGCTTGTTCGGTTATTGGTGCCTGCGGCGATTGTCGGGGCAGTACAGGGATCCGTCAATCGGCGCCCGCATGCCGGCGATCTTTAAGCACCCCGGGCTTGCCGTCGGCTCAGGCACTGACGCAATTGCGCCCGGCATCCTTGGCCCGATACAGGGCGGCGTCGGCCGCCTCGATCAGGCTCAATTCATCCCCGTCGGGACCCAGCACCGCGACGCCGAAACAGGCGGTCAGGTGTGGCATCGGCACGCGCATGTCGGAAAACAGCACGGCTTCGCGCATTTGCTGGCACAGGCGGTCGGCCACCATGTGGGCCAGCTCGACGCTCGTTTCCGGCAGCACCGCCATCAATTCCTCGCCGCCGTAGCGCACCGCAAAATCCGACGGGCGCAAGCCGTCGCGGATGACGTTGGCCGCGGCGCACAGGGCCGCATCCCCGACCAGGTGGCCGTGGGTGTCGTTGAACTTCTTGAAATTGTCGAGGTCAACCATCAGCAGGGCCAGCGGGCTGCCCTGGGTGCGGGCACGCGTGACGAGTTTCGGCAGCATGTCGGCCAGCCAGGTGCGGTTGTACAGTCCGGTAAGCGTGTCGTTCAGCGACAGCTGGCGGTAGAACTCGCCCAGCTTCTGGCGTCGTCGCAGCAGGGCATTCGCGGCCCGGATCCGGAAGGACAGCAGGCGCAGCAGGTTGCGCGCCACCACGTTCGACTGGTCGATCAGTTCCCAGGCCAAGGCGGACTCGATCACCAGCAGGCGCGTGTCCTCCACCGCGCGCACGGCGTCGAGGTTGGCGGCGTCGTCCAGCACCGATTGCTCGCCGACGCTTTCGCCCGGCACGATGCGCGTGACGCTGCCATCCGAGGCGCCGGGATGGACATCGGTCTCGACTTCCAGCATGCCCGACAGCACGATGTAGAGCCGCGCACGCACGGCGTCTTCGATGCTTTCGCCCGCGCTCAGTTGCACCACCTTGCAATCCGCGATCGCGCGGGCGGCCTCGGCCATATCCGCACCGCGAAACAGCTCCAGGTTCTCGACCGTGTAGCCCGAATCACAAAAAATACCGGTAACTCTCAAAACGACTTCCTCCGCATGATGGCTGAAGCAGTGTAATACGAAAAAGGCAGGAGGACCGGATCCTGCGGTCCCGCGGGGCTGGTATTCCTGCGACAGGGATGTTCCAATAGGGACCATGACTTCCCCACACCATCTTGTCGACGCCCTGGGCGTCGTCCACCAGCCGGCGCCCGATGCGCGCATCGTCTCGCTGGTTCCATCGATTACCGAACTGCTGTGCGACCTGGGCCTGGCCGCGCAGCTGGTCGGCCGCACCGGTTTCTGCATCCATCCGGAGAGCGTGGTGGCGGCGATCCCGAAAGTGGGCGGCACCAAGGACGTCAACATCGAAAAAATCCGCAAGCTCGCGCCAAGCCACCTCGTCGTCAACATCGACGAGAACGAAAAGCCGACCGTCGCCGCGCTCGCCGAATTTGTGCCCAACATCGTCGTCACGCACCCGGTGGCGCCGCTCGACAACCTGGCGCTGGCGCGCCTGATGGGCGGCATCTTCAACGCTGAAACCGCGGCCGAGCGCTGGTGCGCCGAGTTCGAGGCCGAGCATGCGCGGCTGCGGTCGATGGCGCCGGGGTTGCCAGTGAGGGTGCTCTACTGCATCTGGCAAGACCCGTGGATGAGCGTGTCCGCCGATACCTATATCGCACGCATGCTGGCCGAACTCGGCTGGCAGCTGCCCGCCTTGCCCGATCCGGCGCGCTATCCGCGTTTCGCCTGGTCCGACGCCCTGGTGGCCGGGCTCGACGCGGTGCTGTTGTCGACCGAGCCCTATCGTTTTACGGAATCGCATGCCGATGCCCTGGAAAAACAGCTCGGCATTCCCGTCTTCCTCGTCGACGGAGAAATGATGTCCTGGTATGGCAGCCGGGCGCTTGCAGGCCTGCGTTACCTGCACACACTGCGCGCGATGGTCGAAGGAAGGGCCGCCGGGTAGAACAGCTCGGCGGCCCTTCCTCGTGCTGCGGCGCCAGGGGCGCCGCCCATTCTTTATTACATGCCGCTGGTCAGGTTCTTGTCCTGTTCAGGTTCGATGTCGTCGCCAATCGGCAGCGGTTCGCGGCGGCCCTTGTCATTCAGGCGGCCGATGGCGCTGTCGAGCGCGCGCCTGAGCTTGCCGCCGGCCTGGGTGATGGCCTGGTGCAGGTTGACTGCATGTTCGTTGACGACGACTGGCGCGTAGCCGGTCACGTGGGCTTCCATCATGCAGCGGTTGCCGCCGTCGAGTTGCTTCTGGCTGTTCTCGTTGCTCAGGTGCACTTCCACGCGGTGAACCTGGTCGAAACGGCCGATCTGGTCTTTTACGACGCTTTCGACATGCTCGTCCAGGCCCTGGTGTTTTTCGATGGTGCGGTCGGTGTTGACATTAATTTGCATAAAGATGGCTCCCCTATCAAAAATCTTGAAGCCAATCTTACACTTTGCGCCATTTTTACCGCGTTCCGCACGCTAGCCCGGCTTTCCTTCTTCACGGTGATGGGGAAAGCGGTCCATTTTCGACAGGACGGGGAACAGCACGGCCCACAGCCCGGTCACGACCAGGGTCGCGGCGCCGCCGAGCAGGATGGCGCGCACCAGGCCGAACCAGCCGGCGGTGACGCCCGATTCGAATTCCCCGAGTTCGTTCGACGCGCCGATGAAGACGGCGTTGACGGCGCTGACCCGCCCGCGGATCTCGTCCGGCGTCTCGTACTGCACCAGCAGATGGCGTACGTAGACGCTGACCATGTCGCCCGCGCCCAGCAGGAACAGGGCGGCCAGGGCGATGGCGAAATTGTCCGTGAAGCCGAGTGTCAGCGTGGCCAGGCCGAACACGGCCACGCCGCCGAACATCCAGGCCCCGACCCGGCGCCGCAGCGGGAAAAAGGCGAGCGCGATCGAGCACAGGGCCGCACCCGCGCCCGGGGCCGTACGCAGCCAGCCGAGCGCGGTCGGCCCGGCATGCAGCACGTCGTGGGCGTAGGCCGGCAGCAGGGCGGTGGCGCCACCGAACAATACCGCGAACAGGTCGAGCGAAATGGCGCCCAGCACGATCGGGCGCGAGCGCACGAAGCGCAGGCCTTCGAGCAGGGTGTGCCAGCTGGCCGGCCCGCTGCTGCGCACTTGCGGCGCGCTCCTGGTCGAGGCCATCAAGAGGGTCGCCAGCGCCAGCAGCGCGGCCGAGATCATGTAGACCGTGGTCGGCCCGAAGACGTAGAGCAGGCCGCCGAGTACCGGTCCGGCGATCACGGCCACGTGGAAGGTCGAGGAGGACAGCGCCACCGCCCGGCTGAAGTCCTGGTCGGGCACCAGGTTGCGCAGCACCGCCTGGGAAGCCGGCGCCATGAAGGCACGCGCGCTGCCGAACAGCACCAGCACGGCGAATACGGGCCAGACCACGCGGCTGCCGCTGGCCGTAAAGGCTAGCAGCAGGCCGCTCACCAGCAACTGGGTCAGCATGCAGGCGACGATGATCTTGCGCCGGTCATAACGGTCGGCGACGTGCCCTGCCCACAGGATCAGCACCAGGAAGGGCGCGAACTGCGCCAGGCCGATCAGGCCGAGGTCGAACAGGCTGCCGGTGATCTGGTACACCTGCCAGCCGACGGCGACGCTTTGCATCTGGACAGCGAGGGTGCCGAGGAAGCGTGCCGACAGGTAGAAGGCGAGGTTGCGGTTGCGCAGGAACATCAGTCCTGCGCCAGGTCTGCCTCGGTCGTGAATGCATCGGCAAAAAACTCTTCGGCCGGCAAGCCGCAATGCGCCACGTACTCGCTGCGCGCCGCGTCGACCATCACCGGCGCCCCGCAGGCATACACCTGCCAGCCCGAAAGATCCGGAATGTCCTGCATCACCGCCGCGTGCACGAAGCCGGTGCGCCCGAGCCAGCCATGTTCGGGCAGTGCGTCGGAAATGACCGGCACGTACTGGAAGTCGGGCAGGGTGGCCGCCCAGGCTTCGCACAGCTCGTGCATGTACAGGTCTTGCGGACGGCGCCCGCCCCAGTACAGGCGCACGGGACGGGTCGACTTCAGGTGCATCAGGTGCTCTACCAGGGCCTTGACCGGCGCGAAACCGGTGCCGGAAGCGAGCAGCACGATCGGTTTGTTGGAATCTTCACGCAGGAAAAAGGTGCCGAGCGGTCCTTCGAAGCGCAGGATGTCGCGCTCCTTCATTGCGCCGAAGACATGGTCGGTGAACAGGCCGCCGGACAGGTGACGGATGTGCAGTTCCAGCGGACGCTCGAGCGACGGCGCGCTGGCGATGCTGTAGGCGCGGCGCTTGCCGTCTTTCAGCAGGAATTCGACGTACTGGCCGGCGCGGTAGGCGAGGGCCTCGTTGGCGGGCAGCTGCAGCGTGACGATCGCGACGTCCGGCGCGGCGCGCGTAATGGACTGGACCCGGCTCGGCATCTTGCGGATCGGGTAGTCGCTGCTGCCGCCGATTTCACGTGCCTCGATCACGAGGTCGCCGCCCGGCAGCGCGCAGCAGAACAGCGACATGCCCTGCAGCTTTTCCTGATCGGTCAGGGCGCGCGCCTGGTGCGGCCTGTGCACCACCGCGCCATCGAGAACCTTGCCCTTGCACGAACCGCAGGCGCCGTTCTTGCAGCCGTAAGGCAGGCCGACGCCGGCGCGGATGGCAGCCGACAGGATGGTTTCGTCGGCTTCGCAGGCGAATTGGGTGCTGCTGGGCTGGACGGTGATCAGGAAGCTCATGCTGTTTACTCGGTAATCGTTGCAAAGGCCAGAAGTGGGATCGACAAAGTCTGGATGGGTGATGGTAAACAGCATTTTACCCGACCCGGATAGCGCTTTTCGAAACCCAGTCTTAGTCAAAGGCAATCGTTCGATTTAACAATTTAAGTTGCCATTTTGAAGCAAATGATGAGAAATTGGCTCTAAAATCGCATTAAATCTTTCATAAATTACCACTCGGTTACAAATTTTTACGAATTACACGCCTTATTTTCGGGAACTTTTCACATTTGCCACTAGGAAATGGGTTTAAATGTCCCTTTTTCCAAGCGGACATATTTCCATGCAAGCTCAAATCATTCCACTGAACAACGCGCGTCAGAAAGCTACTGCTCTCGCTTCCCTGCTGCTGGTTTCCCTGTCTGCCGCAGGCGCCGCCTCGGCTGCGACACTGTCGGTCGGTCCTGGCCTCAGCTTTGCCACGCCTTGCGCCGCGTTCGCCGCTGCACAGGATGGGGATACCGTCGAAATCGCCGGTAACAACACGTATTCCCGCGACGTCTGCGGCATCTATCGCCACAACCTCACTGTGCGTGGCGTGAATGGCCGCCCGAAAATCGACGCGGCCGGCGCCAATGCCATGGGCAAAGGCACCTGGGTCGTGGTCGGCAACAATGTGACGATCGAGAACGTCGAAATGCTGGGCGCCAAGGTTCCCGACCAGAACGGTGCTGCACTGCGCCTGGAAGGCACTGGCTTTACGCTGCGCAAGAGCTTCTTGCACGATAACGAGAACGGTATCTTGAGTGGCGTGAATACCGCCAGCGACATTGTCCTTGAGTACAACGAGTTTGGCTACAATGGCTTCGGCGACGGTTACTCGCACAACGTGTATATCGGCAATGTCCGCACGCTGACCTTCCGCTACAATTTTTCGCACGATGCGCGCGTCGGCCATAACCTGAAATCGCGTGCCCAGGTCAATTCGATCCTGTACAACCGCTTTTCCAGCTTGGCGCCGGGACAGACCGGCAGTACCGCCGCAGGCCAGCCCAGCTACGAAATCAACCTGCCGAATGCCGGTACCTCGTATGTGATCGGTAACGTCATCCAGCAGCCGTCGGCGAACCAGAATCCGAATATCCTGGCGTATGGCGAGGAAGGGGCGACCAACCCCGGCAAGGATTTGTACGTCGTCAACAATACCTTCCTGAATGATTATGGTTCGGGCGGCACCTTCGTCATGGTCGGTTCCGGCGTCACGACGCCTGTCCTGCTGCAAAATAATATTTTTGCCGGTGTTGGTACCACCACCAATCAGGCCAGCGCAATCGACAGGACGAATTACCGTTCCGCAGCCCCGGCCTTTGTCAACCGCGCCGCTTTCGACCTTCTGCCTGCCGTAAATTCGCCGATGATCAATGGCGGTTCGCTGCCGGGCAGGTCGGCAGCCGGTCTGGAGCTGAGCCCGGTTGCGCACTACCAGCATACGGCTGCCAGCGCGCTCCGTACGAGCGTCGGCACGATCGACATCGGCGCCTACGAAGCCGGCGTGGCCACGGCGCCTGCACCGACGCCGGCACCGGCACCGGCACCGGCGCCAGCACCAGCACCAGCGCCAGCACCGGCACCAACTTCCGGCTGGACCACATGCGCCACTGAAGGCGGCGTGTGCGCCTTCGAGGGAACGCGCGAAGTACGTTATGGCTCAGGCACCACCTTCGTCACGAAAATGGTCACTGGCTCGATCGCTTGCTCGAACGCGGTATTCGGCGACCCGACCCCGGGTGTCACGAAGTCGTGCAGCTTTTCGAGCACCGGCACCGCGCCAGCACCAGCCCCGACCCCAGCCCCAGCGCCAGCCCCGGTCGATTCCTGGACCATCTGTGCAATTGAAGGCGGCACCTGCTCGTTCAGCGGTACGCGCCAGGTTCGCTATGGTGTCGGCACCAACTTCGTGACCCGGACCGTGACTGGCTCGGTCAGCTGCTCGAACGCCGTATTCGGCGACCCGGCGCCCGGTGTGACGAAGTCCTGCAGTTTTTCGAGCACCAGCACTGATACAAGCCCGGCCCCGGCGCCAGCTCCAGCCCCGGCGCCAGCCCCGGCCCCAGCCCCGGCCCCGGCCGTGACCTGGACCGCCTGCGCGGTCGAAGGCGGTAGCTGCTCGTTCAGCGGTACGCGCGAGGTTCGCTATGGTGCCGGCACCAGCTTCTCGATCCGGACCGGAACCGCTTCGATCGGCTGCAATAACTGGGTGTTCGGCGATCCAATCAACGGCGTCGTCAAGAGCTGCGCCTACTCGAGCGTGATCAAGTAAGCAGCAGCAGGAACTAGCCGCAAGAACCCAACCGGGCACCCCAGTTCACTGCGGTGCCCGGTTTTGCCTGGGTTTTGCTTACAATCGCGGCATGAAGCCCCCTCATCGACTGCGATTTTCCCGC
Organism: Telluria sp. LT2P34; assembly: GCF_059685915.1. NCBI lineage: Bacteria > Pseudomonadati > Pseudomonadota > Betaproteobacteria > Burkholderiales > Oxalobacteraceae > Telluria > Telluria sp. LT2P34. The sequence continues at coordinate 1,187,843 of NZ_JCASIN010000001.1, read as the reverse complement.
CCGCGCCTGCTGCTGATCGGCTGCGGCGACGTCGGCATGCGCCTGCTGCCCCTGTTGTGCACGCGCTTTCGCGTGTTTGCGGTGACGCGCGACCCCGAACGCGCCGGCGCGCTGCGGGCGGCGGGCGCGGTCCCCCTCGTTGCCGACCTCGACCAGCCTTCCAGCCTGGCGCGCCTGCGCGGGCTGGCGCCGTATGTGGTGCACCTGGCGCCGCCGCGTCCCGAAGGTGCGCGCGATGTCCGCACGCGCAGCCTGGTTGCCGTGCTGCCGGCGGGAGCGACGCTGGTGTATGTCAGCACGAGCGGCGTGTACGGCGATTGTGGCGGTGCGCTGATCGACGAAACGCGCAGCGTGGCGCCGAAAAATGCACGCGCCGGGCGCCGCGTGGACGCCGAGCGCGTGCTGCGCGGCTGGGCCATGCGGACCGGCGGCAGCGCCGCCATCCTGCGCGTGCCCGGCATCTATGCGCGCGAGCGGCTGCCGCTGAAACGCCTGCGCGAAGGCACGCCGGCCCTGCGGCCTGAAGACGACGTCTACACGAACCACATCCAGGCCGATGACCTGGCGCACATCGTCGCGCTGGCGCTGTTTCGCGCGCGCCCCGGCCGGGTTTACCATGCGACCGACGACACCCGCCTCAAAATGGCCGACTATTTCGACGCCGTCGCCGACGCCGCCCGGCTGCCACGTCCGCCACGCCTGCCGCGCGCCGAGCTGCGCGCAGTGGTCTCGCCGGTGCTGATGTCGTACATGTCGGAATCGCGCCGCCTCGACAACACGCGCATGCGGCGCGAGCTCGGCGTGCGCCTGCGCTATCCCGACGTCCAGCACGCCCTGGCGCAATGGCCGCTGGTAGAATGACGGCCTGATTTCATAAAGAGCCACTACCATGACGACCCTGACCTACGAAGCCTTCCTCGACGAAATCACGACCCTGCTCACCGAGATCTACGAACTCGACGACGACGCCGCCATCAAGCTGGTGGTCGACGCGCAGGCGGACGATTATTTCGTGGCGCACGACGATCACGAGGCCATGCGCACGCTCGACCAGGCGAAAAAAGAAGCGAAGGCCTTGTTCGAAGGCAAGCAGAACAAGCAGAAGACGCAGGAAAGGCAGCAACTGCGTACGAGCCAGGCAAAGAAACCCTGAGCAGGATCGTCTGGACAGGTTCGCCACATCCGTTTCTCGAAAAAAATCCCGCCGTGGCAGCTTGCCGATCGGCGGGACGATCCGGACTGTTTGCGCTCAGGCGGCTTGCGGCACGCCAATGCAATAGGCCGTCTGGACATCGGCTGCCTTGGCCACGCCAGGGGCCGCCCTGGCTGTCAGCGCTTGCGGTACGCCGATGCAGTACGCCGTCGTCAAGGCGGCAGCATTCGAACCGGTCACTTGCGGCACACCGATGCAATAAGCGGTCTGTACATCGGCTGCTTTGACGGCGCCTGTTTGCGGCACGCCGATGCAATACGCGGTCTGAGGACCGGCTGCCGTCGCAAATCCATGTTGCGGCACGCCGATGCAATACGCCGAGTTGGCGGCCTGGGTCATGGAGGGCGCCCAGGCCGTTTGCACATCGGCAGCTTCCAGAGCGCCATCGGTGCGCAGCGGACGCACATACGACATGCCGAACGTGGACTCGTACAACTCACGCATGCGCTCGCCCGCCTGATGCTGCATCTCGACGGCATCGTCGCCTTCGATGCCGAGGTAGGGCGAATGGTGCAAAAAGTAACCGAAAGCCTGCTCGCAGTCGCGAGCGTACTTCATCGTGTCGAGGATGTGGTAGTGCCAAAAGGTGTCGACATCGACCAGGGGCGCCGTCTCTACCTGGGGGAAGGCCTTGGCCAGATACAGAAAACGGCGGTACTCGGTTTCGACGGCGTTGGCGTGTTCGCGCGACCAGCCTTCGCCGGATTGCTTGTGCATCAATTTTGTCTTGATCGGGTTCAAATCCAGAGCAGCAATACGGGCGAAGTCGTTATTCGAGATCATGATCTATCCTTTGGTTTTGGCTACTGCATTGTTTATTTTGTTGTGAACTGCGGGCGATCGATGAGGGCGTGCTGGCGAATGGTAAATCCTCCTTAAAAGCTTGTTTGACGAGAAGCATTAAGGACGATTCTCTACCGCAAACCTGCGGAAATCGTTGACCTTGCGCAACTTGTGTGGCGTCAACAAATTTCCTGCGGTAAATACGCTACATGCGGTCAAAGACGGGTTTGGACATGCTGGGAACTGCCGGCCCGGGAGCGATGGCCAGCAGGTTGTCGGCGGCGGGAATCGACACGTGGACGGTCGTGCCACGGTCCGGTCCACTCGTGATAAGGCACTTGCCTCCAAGGATGCGCACCCTTTCCTCGATACCGACCAGGCCAAACGACCCTGACTTCTGGCCGCCGGTCTGGAGCAGGCCGACCCCGTTGTCGCTGACCGTCATCGAGATCGAGTCAGGATCGACCGCGAGTTCGACCCGCACGGCACTGGCGCGGGCATGGCGCGACACGTTGGTGAGCGATTCCTGCAGGATGCGGAACAGGGTCGTTGCGCAGCGATCGCTCACATGCAGGTCGTGGTTGTGCGACACCAGTTCGCAGGCCAAGCCCGTGCGCCGCCGGAACTCGGCGATTTGCCAGTCGACCGCCGCCGTCAGGCCCAGGTCGAGCACATTCGGACGCAGGTCGTTGATGATCTGGCGCACGCTCTTGATTGTCGCGTCGATCTGTTCGAGCATCCATTGGGCGCGTGTGTGCAGGCGCGGGTGGCGCTTGTTGGTGCGCGAGGCCAGCAGGTCGACTTCGATGCGCAGCGCCAGCAGGTTCTGGCCGAGGTCGTCGTGGATCTCGCGCGCAATACGCTTGCGCTCGCTTTCCTTGATGCTTTCGGCGTGGGCGGCCAGGCGACGCAAGTTGTCGTTGGTTTTCTGCAGTTTCGCTTCGCTGGCCCGCAATTCTTCCGTCATTTCTTCGGCCAGCCCGATAGCGCGCCGGCGCGAGGAACTGAGTGTCTGGAACAGCGCGTACAGCAGGGCGGTACTGACCATGCCTGCCAACATCGATACCCAGGGCAGGAAGCTGTCGATGCCGGAGTACATGCTGCGCTTCTTGACCGTGAAATCAATGTCCCACCCGCGTCCGCCTGGACCAAGGGGCAACAGCGCCCGGAACTCGGCCTGCTGGTCGGGGATGGCTCCCGGCCGGTTATCGAACAACACGGTGCGCACATAGCCGCCTGGCTTGTCGGAATGGGCGACGGGGGTCATTCCGGAAATCACGAGCCGCGTCGCGTTTGCCGGCGTGTTGTCAAGCACGCCCTGCGCAAGGCTGCTGACGCTGAATCCGATCCCGACTGAGCCGAGGTAGGCGGCGCGGCGCTCGCTTACACCCTTCTGGGACATGTCGGCGCGGTACACCGGAAAGCGCATTGCCAGCCCAATCACCTTCGATCCTGAACGGACCGGCCCGCCGGAGGTCAGGACTTCGCCCGTGTCGCGCGCATGCGCCAGTTGTGCCGGAGCCGTCGGATTGGCCTGCATGTCGATGCCGATCCGGTTCGCCCAGGCGCTACCCGGTTCCATGAAACTCAGGACCGTGTACTCAGCGCGCCGTCCCTCGGGCCTGATCTGCGCGTTGCGCCCGCGCCCATCGATGTTGTGCAACACCTGCGCTTCGAACCGGCCGCGTTCAGCGTCCAGGAAGTGGTGGGCAAAATTGATGGTGTCGACGCCCGGGAAGTTGTGCGGCAGGTCAAGGCCCGCTACATAGCGCCGGAATGCATCGCGGGTCACGGTGTCGGTCGTCAGGAACAGGCTGGCCGTTCCGCGCATCAAGTCGGTATAGGTCTTGATGCGCCCATCCAGGATGGACTGGACGTTGCGCGCCATATGGCCAAAGCGGGTGCGGGCGTCGTTTTCGATCGCCTGGCTGGTGCTGACATACAAGCCGACGCCGACGCTCAGCGATAGCAGGGCGCCTAACCAGGAATTCAGTTTGATCGATCTCATCCGCGTGACCGGGTCGGCCATGATGCCCATTTCTTGTCCAGGTGAGATGGCTTGTTTGATTTGAATCAGAATCGCCCAGACCGCCCCTGCATGAAACCTAGCAGGTCTGCCAGTTGCGGCGCAGCGCGTATCGACGAAAAAAATCCCGCCGCGGCTTGCCCGGGGCGGGATCGATGACAGCAGCATCGGGACGATTACTTGCCCGAGCTGTCCTTCAGCGTCGTGACGCGGTTGAACACCGGCTTGCCGGGTTGCGAATCGACCTGGTCGGCCACGAAATAGCCATGGCGCTCGAACTGGAAACGCTGCTCGGGCAGGGCCGCCGCCATGCCCGGCTCGAGGTAGGCCGTCACGGTTTCCAGCGCGTTCGGGTTGAGCAGGGCTTTGAAATCCTTGCCGCCGGCGTCAGGATGCGGATCGTTGAACAGGCGGTCGTACAGGCGCACTTCGGTTTCCAGTGCAGTGGCGGCGCTGACCCAGGTGATATTGCCCTTGACCTTGTAATTGTCGGCGCCCGGCGTGCCCGATTTCGAATCCGGGAAATAGTTGACGTGCACGGCGATCACTTTACCGTTCTCGTCCTTGTCGTAACCGGTGCACTCGACGACATAGCCGTACTTCAGGCGCACGCGGCTGCCCGGCTGCTCCCCGACTGGCGGCGTGAAGCGGAAATAGCCCTTGGTCGGGGTTTCCATGAAATCTTCCTGTTCGATCCACAGTTCGCGCGTGAAGGGGAAGCTGCGCAGGCCCATCTCGGGATGGTGCGGATGAACCGGCGAGGTGCAGGGATGCGCTTCGCCTTCGGGGAAGTTGTCGACGATCAGTTTTAAAGGACGCAGCACGGCAATCGCGCGCGGCGCCTTCGGGTCGAGGTCGTCGCGCAGGGCGCCTTCGAGGGTGCTCATGTCGATCCAGCCGTCCGACTTGGAGACGCCGATGCGCTCGCAGAACAGCTGGATCGATTCCGGCGTGTAGCCGCGGCGGCGCAGGCCGACGATGGTCGGCATGCGCGGGTCGTCCCAGCCGGTGACGATGTTCTCGTCGACCAGCTGGCGCAGCTTGCGCTTCGACATCACGACATAGGTCAGGTTCAGGCGCGACATCTCGTACTGGCGCGGCACCGGGCGCGCGAAAAAGCCGCCGTCGGCCAGGGTATTGACCAGCCAGTCGTAGAGCGGGCGGTGATCCTGGAATTCGAGCGTGCAGATCGAATGGGTGATCGACTCGAGTGCATCCGACAGCGGATGGGTGTAGTCGTACATCGGGTAGATGCACCAGTCGTCACCCGTGCGGTGGTGGTGCGCATGGCGGATGCGGTACAGGGCCGGGTCGCGGTTGGTCATGTTCGGGGACGCCATTGCATCCTCGCTCATCTTTGCGCGCAGGATGTGCTCGCCGTCCTTGTACTTGCCGGCCTTCATGTCGCGGAACAGCTGCAGCGACTCTTGCATCGGACGATTCCGGAACGGCGAATTGGTGCCGGGCGTGCCGAAGTTGCCGCGGTTTTTCGCCATGTCGTCGGCGCTCTGGCTGTCGACATAGGCATAGCCCTGTTGAATCAGGTACTCGGCCATCGCGTAGAGCTGGTCGAAATAATCGCTCGCGTAGTGCAGGTATTCTTCGCCGCCTTGCTCCCACGAAAAGCCCAGCCACTTGACGCTGTCCATGATCGTGTCGACGTATTCCTGGTCTTCCTTTTCGGGATTGGTGTCGTCGAAACGCAGGTGGCAGCGGCCGGTATAGTCGCGCGCCAGACCGAAGTTGAGGCAGATCGATTTCGCGTGGCCCACGTGCAGGTAGCCGTTCGGCTCCGGCGGGAAACGGGTGATGACCGAAGGCATGCCTTCGCGCGCGTGGGTGCCGGCCGCCAGGTCGTTGTCGATGATGGCGCGCAGGAAATTAGAGGAAGGCGGCGATGCGGGCGTCGACGAAGGCGTGTTTGCCGCCGCCGGTTTGTTCTTCTCGTTGCTCATGAAGTCGGGGTCTGGATGGGTAAAGTAGGAGACATTTTACCGTAGACATGCACAGGCGTTCCGGCTATGTGGTAAAGCGCACGGTTCGCCCTTTATGCTCCGGTCATACTGGACGCACGTGTCGCGTTGGCCCTTTCTATAGGATAATCTCTTTTTGCCGTCCCTCGGCACCAGCCGGAGAATTCCAAACGTGGAAAATTTATACGCGATCCTCGGCGTCGCGCCGAATGCCAGCGACGAAGACATCAAGAAGGTCTACCGCTCGCTGGCGATGCGCTATCACCCCGACCGCAACGACGCGCCGGGTGCGGAGGCGCGCTTCAAGGCCGTCACCAAGGCCTACGAAATCCTGTCGGACCGCGCCAGGCGCGAGGAATACAACCAGAGCGTCAACCACCGCATCGTGCTCGACGCCGAAGCCGAAGCCTTCGAGCTGTGGCGCTCGCTTTTCGCGCTGAACGGCGTCACGCTGCAGCCGTGAGCGCGTGGACGCACCCATTGCAATTTAAGGACTATCAATGAAAAGAGTACATCCGGAATTCGCCTACCAGTCGCGCGAACTCGAAGGCCAGATCGACGGCACCCTGGGCGATCCGCCGAACCGCAAGAACTACGACATGATGGTCGGCGCGCTGGTATCCGAGTATGCCGGCGGCTCCGGGATCGACGACGTCAACCTGATGGCCTTCGCCCTCGTTGACAAGATCAAGTTCCTCGACCCGAAGGGACTGCTGCGCGAAGCGGCCGACTATGCCGGTGGCGACCCAGCGGGCGTGTTCGCGATGGCCGAATGCACGGGCGAGGACGGCGCGGCGATGTACGCGGCAATGACTGCCAACCACCCGGAACTGGCGCGCCAGGCGATCATCACCGCCTTCCTGTTCAAGCACCAGCAGCGCTGGGAAGACGAGGACCAGTCGCTCGAGCAGCTCGGAAGGAACGACGACGGCGACGACGACGAGATGGACGACGTGGCCGCGACCGACGAGTTTACCGGAATCTTCGACGGCGAAGGAGAGCGTGAATGAGCAATGAAGCGAACCTGCCGGCGCTGCGCGAGCAGGTCAGCGAACTGGTACTGGCCGGCTCCCTGCAGCACGCCGAGGAAGCATTCTCGAAGGCGGCCGACGAACACGGCGACTATGCCGTGACCGAAGTGCTGGCGACGCTGCCGCCGCAAGTGACGGCCCTGCACCTGGCCGGTTTCGACGGCGGCAAGACCTCGCTGGCGACCATGCTGGTCCCGGCCAAGGCCTGGGCCGACAGCCTGGCCTACATGGCCGCGACCTGGCCCGACAACATGATCGAGGACGACCCCGAGCGCATTGCCGAGGGCCTGTTCAACCATGTGCATGGCGTGGTCTATGCCACCGACGACGAAGACCGCCGCCACGACCTGCTGGCCGAGGCTTCCGCCACCGACCATGGCGCGACCGTGTTCGCCATCCTGTGGTCGCTGGCGCCGAAAGAGATCATGGAAGTGGCCGGCGAAATCAATGCCAAGGGCCGCTACGTCACGGGCCAGACCTCGTCCGACAGCGACATCGTGCCGCTGGCGATCGACCTGGCGCGCGCCAGCGAAGACGGCTGGGAGCGTTCGCTCATCGAGCTCTTCCCCGAGTTCCGCCACAGTAACGAAATGGCCGAGGCCGAGTTCCCGGATGATCCCGACGAAGACCCGTCCTTCCAGCAGCGCAGCACGCGCGACCTGCTGCTGCGCCTGCGCAAGCAGGTACCGTCGGTGCGCACCATGCCGCGCCGCAGTACGCGCAAGAGCATCGGTTCGGACATCTTCTCGTGAGCACAGCGCAAGCAACGATGCTGCCCGCAATCGTCATCGAGAGGCTGCCCCTCCTGGTGCGGGCGATCCGGCTGCTGCCGACCCAGGCCAACGCCGACGAGGCAATCGCGCTGGCCGACGAACTGTCCTCGATCACCGCGATGGTGGCCGAGAAGTTCACCAACGACCGCACGGCGGAAGGCATCCAGCGCGCGCTGATGCTGACCGTAGGCGGGATGTCGCTCGGCCTGGAACAGCTGGTCGACAACGCCAGCGAGGCCGATGGCGACAGCGCGGCTCTCGACATCCTCATCGCCGATGGCGCCGAGTACGTGTTCCAGGCCGGTTTCCGCATGATCCGCGAACTCTCCGCACTGCCCGAGGACACCCTGGTCGGCGAATACGACCTCGACCCGATCTACTCGAACCGGCGCCTGAAGGAGCTGTTCGTCGACATCTGCACGGCCGATCCGGGCGAAACCTGGACCGGCTACGAGCGCTACCTCGGCCAGGTGCGCCAGCGCGAAGGCGTGCAGGCGATCGTGCGCGCCGCCCAGTGGCTGCGCAAGAACCACTACAAGGGCCCGATCAACGACCCGGACCTGAACGCCGAAGGCGTGATCGCGCTGGCGATCATCTTCGCCATCGACGGCGGCGGCACCATCGTCGCACGCGCCGGCCAGAAGGAATTCGAGGGTTTCGTGCGCTCGGTGCGCAAGAGCAATCCCGACTTCGAAGCCGGCTGGGCGGCCCTGCTGGAAAAGGTGCCGGCGCCGCACAAAGCCATCATCGCCGAGCGCGTGCAAGCCTACCGCGACACCTGCACCCTGTTCCAGAGCATTCGGACAAAGGCGCCGATGAAGCAGCTGGTGGCGGAGTTCGAGAATTACGCCGGGGCGGAGCTCGATACGGAATATCCGTAACACCACCCCATGCCCGCTCCCGCCATCGCCGCCGGCAGCGCCGACTTCCGGCGCATCAACCGCGCCATGGCCTTCGGCGGCTTTTCCACCTTCGCGCTGCTCTACAGCGTGCAGCCGCTGATGCCCCTGCTGGCGCAGGACTTCGCCCTGACGCCGGCCCAGAGCAGCCTCGCCCTGTCGATCTCCACCGCGGCGCTGGCCATCTCGCTGCTGGTGTCGAGCGTGCTGTCCGAGCGCTTCGGCCGTAAACCCATGATGGCCGCTTCCATGCTCGGCGGCGGCTTCCTGACCCTGCTCGCAGCATTCACCACGGACTACACCCAGCTTCTGGTGCTGCGCGCGCTGCTCGGCTTCATGCTGGGCGGTCTGCCGGCCGTGGCGATGGCCTACCTGAGCGAAGAAATCGAAGGCAGTTCGCTCGGCCTGTCGATGGGCATGTACATCAGCGGCAGTGCCTTCGGCGGCATGACCGGGCGCGTACTGGCTTCGGTCATCAGCGATTTTTATTCATGGCGCATAGCCCTCGGCGTGCTGGGCGCAGCCGGCCTGTATGCAGCTTGGGAATTCTGGCGCAGCCTGCCGGCCTCAAGACGCTTCCGGCCGGGGCAGGGGGGGCTGGCCGGCTTGCGGGAAGGGATCGGCAGGCACGCGCGCGACGCCGGCCTGCCATGGCTGTTCGCCTTGTCCTTCCTGCTGATGGGTTCTTTCGTCAGCCTGTACAACTACATCGGCTACCGGCTGCTCGGACCTGAATTTTCCCTGCGCCAGAGCGCAGTCGGCGCGCTGTCGGTGCTCTACCTGCTCGGTATTTTCAGTTCGGTGTGGGCCGGCCGCCTGGCCGACCGCCTGGGCCGGCGCAAGGTGCTGTGGCTGGTGCTGTCGATCATGCTCGCCGGCTTGCTGCTGACCTTGCTCGGCAACCTGGTTGCCGTCGTCGCCGGCGTCGGCCTGTACACCTTCGGCTTTTTCGCCTCGCACTCGGTGGCCAGCAGCTGGGTTGGCAGGCGCGCCCGCTCGCCGCAGGCGCTGGCCTCGGCGCTCTACCTCTTCTTCTACTATCTCGGCTCGAGCGTGGTCGGCTGGGTTTCGGGTTATGTGTGGGAACACGGCGGCTGGTCCGGCGTGGTCATCCTGCTCGGCGCCATCCTGATCGTCGCGATGCTGATCGCGCTGCGCCTGCGCGGCCTGGCGCCGATCGACGCGGCCGCGCCTGCGGCACCGCCACCCGGATAAGCACATCGCATAATCCGCTCAAGCTTTGACGCGGGTCATTCCCACCGGCATCATTGCCTGCCGGTGCTCCAGTAACATCGACGGTTGGTATCCATCCGGAAATGTGAAGGAGCATGGCAATGGCAAGTTTGTTCGGCACTGGCCTCGGCCAGCATGCCCGCCTGATCACCCTTACCACTGCCCAGGACAGCGAGCTTCCCGAGGCGCTTGCAGCAGAGCGCTTCAGCGGCCGCGAAGCCGTCAACGAGCTGTTTTCCTTCGATATCGATGCGCTCAGTACCTCCACCGACCTCGATTTAGACATCTTCCTCGGTGAAGAGCTCAGCGTCGGGTTGCTGCAACCGGACGGAGGACGGCGCCAATGGCACGGGCTCTGCACCAGCGCGATGTGGCTGGGGGCCGACGGCGGCCTCGCGTGCTACCGGCTGCGGCTGGAACCTGCCCTGGCGCTGCTGGCGCTGCGGCGCGACAGCTATATTTTCCAGGACCAGAGCGCACGCGAGATCGTGACCGAACTGCTGGCCGATTACCCGCAAGTCGCCTTCAACTTCGACATCAGCCAGCAACTGCCGGTGCGCGCCATCTGCACCCAGTACCGCGAAAGCGACCTGGAATTCCTGGTGCGGCTGCTTGCCTCCGAAGGCCTGAGCTGGCGCTTCGAGCACGAGTCGGCAGACGGTGAACAAGCACGCCACCGCCTTGTCATTTTCGATTCGACGGCGCGCCTGCCCGCTACCCCGGGCATCGCGGCGCTACGCTTTCATGGCGTGCGCGCCACCGACACAGACGACGCGATCGATGCATTCAGCGCGCGCCGCGTGCTGGCGGCGAATGGCGTGAGTATCAGCAGCTGGGATCCCGCGCAACTGCTCGCCCCCGGCGCCGAGCAGCAGTCCAACCTCGACGCTGGTGACCTGCCGCCAATGCCGCTCTACGACGGCAGCGGCGAACGCATCGCGAGCGAACGGCGCGCGGCCGACGCGCACAGCCGCCTGATGCTGCAGGCCCTCGAGATGGAGAACAAGGCATTCGAGGGCGCCGGCGCGGTCCGGCGCCTGGCGGCCGGCCACACGTTTAACCTGACCCGGCACGATCGCTACCCCGATGGCGAGAATGCTTTCACGGTGCTCTGGGTCGAACACGACGCGCGCAACAACTTCCGCACCGGGATCGCCGGCAGCGCGGCTGGCGTGGAGCGCGGCAGCTACCGCAACCGCTTCGCCTGCGTGCGCGAGACGGTCTCAATCGTGCCGGCGCTGACGTGCCGGCCGCACCAGCCCACCGCGCCCGGGCCGCAGTGTGCGCTGGTCGTCGGGCTGGACGATGCGGTCGCCACCACCAACCGCGACCACCAGGTGAAGGTGCAGTTCGCCTGGCAGCGCGGACGCACGCCGAACCCGGGCGGCATGGCGCACGACAGTGGCGGGGAAGGCTGCGCGCCCGGCAACGACACCTCCGGCACCTGGGTGCGCGTGGCCGAAGCCCTGGCCGGCCCCAATTGGGGCACCCAGTTCACTCCGCGCATTGGCGCCGAAGTGCTGGTCGATTTCATCGAAGGCGACATCGACCGCCCCGTCATCGTCGCCCAGCTCTACAACGGCGCAGACGCACCGCCATTCGCCGCCGGCGTCGATTCCGGCGCCAAGCACGCGGGCGTCCTGTCCGGCATTCACACCCAGAATTTCGACGGCGGCGGCTACAACCAGTGGCAAGTCGACGATTCCCCTGGCCAGCTGCGCACCCGCCTGGCGACCAGCCTCGGCGCCACCCAGCTCAACCTCGGCCATCTGATCCACCAGTCCCCAGGCTCTGCCCAGCGCGGCGCCTGGCGCGGCAGCGGTTTCGAGCTGCGCACTGACGCCTGGGCCGTGCTGCGCGGCGGCGCGGGCGTGCTGCTGTCGACCAGCGCCCGCCCTCGCCAGGGCAGCGGCGTGAGCTCGACGCAGATGGACGCGGCAGAAGCGCTGTCGCTATTGACGAGCGCGGCCGCACTCGGCCAGACCCTGGGAGACGCGGCCACCCAGCAGCAGGCGCTGTTCAGCATGGATGCTGCCAAGGCGCAGGCCGGGCTCATCGAGCAGCTCGATCCGAAGGCGAAGGGCAAGCATCCGGCGACGGTGAACGGGCAATCCTCCCTGAAAGCCAAGCCCGGTTCGCGCGAGCTGGACGCGTCGCAGCCGGTCGAGCAATTCGGCGCGTCGATCGTGCTGATGGATTCCGCCGCCAGCATCAACTGGGCCACGCCGGCATCGACCGTGGTCTGCGCGGGGCAGCAACTGGCATGGACGACGCAGTCGGACCTGCACCTGACAGCGGCGCACACGGCGTCTTCGGTCGCGGCAAACACGGCCAGCCTGTTCACCCACGCGGGCGGCATCCAGGCGATTGCCGGCAACGGGCCGGTATCGCTGCAGGCGCATACCGATGCGCTGGAGATTTTAGCGGACAAGGAAATCACGATCATTTCGGTAAACGACTGCATCGAGATCAAGGCCAGGGAAAAGATCGTGCTGCAGGCGGGGCAGTCGGCGATCACGCTGGAGGGGGGAAATATCACGATGGCTTGCCCGGGGAAGTTTTCGGTGAAGGGTGGGAAGCATTTGTTTGACGGCGGCGCACGCAAAGCGGCCAATTCAGCCAACCTGCCCGGCGAACTGAGCGAGGAGGCCAAACACTGGATCGCCTTGCACTATCTCGATCCGGAACTGGGAGAGGGAATCCCTGAAGTCGACTACCAGATCCATTTTGAGGAAGGAACAGTATTGTCCGGCACCCTCGACGCGGATGGACAGGCAATGCACGAGAACGTTCTGAACAAAGCCGTCAAGAAGGTCGTTTACGCGCCCCGTAAGCCGACAAAGGAGCCGCCACACGATCCGCTGGAAAAGCTCGTCGGCTGATTCAGGGAGCGCCTTTCTGATACTTGCTCAAGCTTGGGGGTCATTGATGACAGACGTAAATGCGACACAAATGCGCGACGCGTTGGCATGGGCAACTGGAGAGGAAGAAGCACGCGAAGCCAGCTCAAACCCTTTCGTATGGTTCTGGGAAGCGATCGAGGGCGACTTTAACGAAAACAGGTCGACGTCTCAAATTCTTGTCGATGCCGGTATTTCGATGATCCCCCTCGTTGATCAGGTATGCGATCTGCGCGACCTCATCGCAAATTGCCGCAAGCTTTCAAAAGACCAGACCGACGTCTGGAACTGGGTCGCGCTAGTGTTGACGCTTATCGGGCTCTTCCCGGCCTTGGGCTCCCTCGTCAAAGGAGTGCTGAAAATCTTCTTCGGGTTTGTCCGGAGATCCGGCGGGGAAAAAGTATCGGAAGCGGTCGATGGAGCGATGAGTTGGACCATCTCATTTCTCCGGCGACGTCGAGTCCAGGAATATCTTCGTGCGCGCAAAGTGGACGATGCGCTGAAATGGCTGGCGACTGAGATCAGGGTGGTCCGCGCGAAGATCAGTGCAAGCGAGTCGACCGCAGCGTTTGACAGGGCGATCAAGGTCGTTGAGGTAATGACCAGCAAAGTCGCGATTGTCCCAGTGCTCGGCGGTAAAGCCAAGCAGGCGCTGGCCGATATTAAAAAGATTCGCCTGGCAGCCGACGCGCACCTTGCTCGCGCGGTCAAGCCAGCGCAGGATCTGGTTGACACGGTGATATTGCGTCTGGAGCGGGAAGCACTGCAGAGGCAGAAGGGCATAGTCGATGTACGAAATGTACATTTCCGAGGCACCTTACCCGAAGCCAGCGCAGTGTCCCTGATGCGTGATGCACGCACCCGGCCGAGCTGGCTCAGCGACGGGGCTGCCCCACGTTGGACGCAGGCGAAGGTAGAAAAGATGCAACCACGTGTCGCCGCCAAGGTACAGCAAGGGTGGCCCTCACTAAGCGCAGATAACATTCGATCGTTTCATACGATGACTGCCGCTGAAATCAAAGGCCCTAGCCGGCTCTACCGTATTCTGTCGCCGAACAGCAGGGCTATGAGCGACTGCTGGATTAGCGAAAAAGTCTTTAACGATATTCAAAACTCACCCGATCCTCGTGCTGCCTGGCGAAAGTTTTTGGCCGTGTGGCCTGACTGGAACGCAAATGGTCAGTTCGCAGTCTACGAGATTAAAGCCGGCGAGTCCCTGAAGGTATGGCGAGGGCCAGCATCTGGGCAAACCAAAGACGCTCTACCAGATAGACATCTGGAAGGCGGGTGGGAACAAATTGTTTTTAACGTGGCGCGAACAGATCCACGGAACGATGTGATGCGTTTTTACAAATTGCAGGGTAGCCAAAAAAATATTTTAAAAGACGCGATTTCCCAGGCTGAACACGCGAGGCTTGCAGAAGCTCAGAAGAAAGATTACGTGTCCATACGTGAATCGATTACCCATCCAAACATCAGCGGCCCCTTCGAGACTGGGTGGGGATACACGGATTTCGAGGGTGCCGGATTTTCGAGAAAAATCGGGCTTCCGGCCCTGTCGGGCCAAAGTACAGTCCTTCAGAAATGAGTGAACGTCTCGCTCAACATTGGCAGGCCGATTCGTTCTTCAATAGGAATCAGACATGAATTTGACTGCATGGCAAAAAAAGCAGGTGGCTTTGCTTTACCACTTCTCATCCTTGAGTTACCTCGAAGGTCTGAGAGATCGCCTACGTGCACTCCGCGTTTTTGCTGAAGGCATCCTAGACGATAACCAAGCCGAAGGCCGGGATAATTTCCTTACAAGTAAGCAGTGGGGGAACCGCGATACGGGCGAAAATTGGGAGAACAATGCGTGGCCCTTCCTGGGCGATTTTCAGCGCTCCATTGCACAAAATATCGTTGACCGAAGATCGAATAAGTACCACAGGACAGGGGCTTATCAGTGCGGCCGAGGTATCAGCGAATCATCCGTACAGTGGATGGCTCCTGAAGAGCAGGATCAATTCGACAGGATGTTTGAGGATCTGTCGACGTACGCTCTCTATATTGATGAAACGATGGACCGGACAGTGATTGCGACCAGATGGGATGATTTCGGACTGACGATGGCGTGGCAACACCACATGGACCAATTTCCAGTACTTCCGAAACTGCGAGCTTTAACCGATATTGCAGCGGTGAGCGGTCAGCTGCCGCCTAAAACAGGCGTGTATGTGTCGATGGACGATCCTCACGCGACGCCACAGTTTGCATGGACAGGCTCTCGGGATGGACGTCTTTTAGACGCTACCAGCTTCAACGAAACTGGCAAGGCCGCTTTAGCCGCGGTGGGCAGAGCAATGCTGTGGGTCAATGGCGATGCCATGCTTCATTTCGTGCTTCAGAACTTGTCAAATCCGGACCTCACATCCGATCCGTTTTTTGATGAGTCCAAGACGCCGGATCTCGCTCCGAGCCTGGTAGCTGACAATGCATTCACGTCGCATCCGTCGCGCTGGTGCTATGTCGAGTTGGTAAATGATGAGTTCGAACCGATCGCCATCGAAGTCGATAAAGATTTGCCTGAAATATTACGCTTCGAGGCAGGTGAAACCTGTTCGAAAGCTGGCTACTACTTCTCACCCGCCGACATGAATTCGCACCGCTATTTCAAGTACGGCGAGCGATTTCCTGCTCTGTGTTCGGACTACGGCAAGTCTATCTGGCAGTGGGACGCAACGCAGGGCTAGCGGAGTCGAGCTTAGTATCAGGTTAAGGCGTGACATGCAGAGTTAAGCGACGCAGTATGGGTGCCGCATAACGAATTGCTTGCAGGCTACTGTGCTCGCGTACCGCATCCATTTACGACCAGCGCTAGAATTGTCCGCTCTCTCTTTTGAGGAGGTCATCATGCTGCAAGCCAACGAAATCCAGCAACGCTACAGCCATCTGCAGCAGACCATCGGCGAAGCCGAGCAGGCCTGCAAGGCGTCACAGGATACGCCGCCGGAGATGCGCGATTGTATCGAACGCATGTCGCGTGAGGTACGACAGGCGCGCGATGTAATGCAGTCGAACGATGAGGCGCGCATTATCCAGTGCGTCGACACCCTGGAGGACATGGGCGACGAAGCGAAACGCATCAGCCGCTCGGCGCCGCGGATGCCCGCGCACCTGGAGGCAGTCGTCACCCGGGTGCATGCCGAGCTGTCCGACTTCAAGCACAAATTGCATTAAGCACGGCCGTAGTACGGAGCCGGCTCCCGCAGGACGCGGGGCCGGCTCTTTTTTGTCTACAGAACGCCGCGCTCGCGCAGCGCCGCTACTTCGTCGGCGCTCTTGCCGAGCACCTCGCGCAGCACTTCGTCGGTGTGCTGGCCGAGCAGCGGCGGCGCCATCGTGCTGGTGGCGGGCGTTGCCGACATCTTCATCGGGCTGCGCACCAGCGTGACCTGGCCGGCGCTGGGGTGCGGCAGCTTGAGCGCCATCGCGCGCGCCTGCACCTGTTCATTGGCGAAGACTTCGCCGACGTCGTTGATCGGCCCGCAGGGCACCCCCACCGCTTCGAGCAGCGCGATCCATTCGTCGCGCGCGCGCGTGGCTACCATGTCGGCCAGCAGCGGCACGAGGACATCGCGGTTCCGCACGCGCAGCGGGTTGGTGGCGAAGCGCGGGTCGTTTGCCAGCTCGGGGCGGCCGCCGGCTTCGACGAATTTCTGGTACTGGCCATCGTTGCCGGTGGCGACGATGATGTGGCCGTCCGAACAGGCGAAGGTCTGGTAAGGCACGATGTTGGCGTGGGCGTTGCCCCAGCGTTTCGGCGCCTTGCCGCTGTTGAGGTAATTGCTGCCGACGTTGGCCAGCATCGCCACCTGCGTGTCGAGCAGGGCCATGTCGATGTACTGGCCGGCGCCGGTGCGGTCGCGGTGGGTGAGGGCGGCCAGCACGGCGATCGTCGCATACATGCCGGTCATCAGGTCGGTGAGGGCGACGCCGGCCTTTTGCGGGCCGCCGCCGGGCAGGTCGTCGCGTTCGCCGGTGACCGACATCAGGCCGCCCATGCCCTGGATCAGGAAGTCATAGCCGGCGCGGTGCGCGTAAGGGCCATCCTGGCCGAAGCCGGTGATCGAGCAGTAGACGAGGTCTGGCTTGATGGCCTTGAGCGACTCGTAATCGAGGCCGTAACGCTTCAGGTGCCCGACCTTGAAGTTTTCGATCACCACGTCCGAGTGGCGCGCCAGTTCGCGCAGCAGCGCCTGGCCTTCAGGGCTGGCGATATCCACCGTTACCGAACGTTTGCCCCGGTTCGCCGACAGGTAATACGCCGCTTCGCCCGTGTCCTGGCCGTCGGCGTCCTTCGCGTAGGGCGGACCCCAGGCGCGGGTGTCGTCGCCGCAGCCGGGGCGTTCGATCTTGATCACGTCGGCGCCGAGGTCGGCCAGGTTTTGCGAGCACCATGGCCCGGCCAGGACGCGCGAGAGGTCGAGTACGCGGATATGCCCGAGCGCCTTCGGGGCGGCGTCGGTGGAGTCGGATGGAGTCATTCTGCTCTCTTTACCAGGTTCGAACGAAGGCGATTATAGCTGGCCTCCCTCGCCACGCTGCGTCCCGGCCTCGCGAAAGCCGGCATCGTTGAGCTGGGCGGCAAACAGGTCGCGCTCGTTGTCGACGATGTCGTCCACGGTGCGTTCGTCCAGCCCCATCGATTCGAGGACGAAGGCCGACAATTGCAGGCTCGCTTCCAGGGTCTCGGGTACGACCACGGTGGCGCCCGCACGTTTCAGGATGCGCGCCTGCTTTTCGTCGCGCGAGCGCACGAACAGGGGCACATCCTCGAACTCGCGGCGGATGGCATGCACGGCCTGCAGCGCCGACTTCGGGTTGTCCATCGTCAGGACGATGGCCGGCGCTTCCTCGGCATTCACGAGGCGCAGCAACTCCGGGCGCATCGCATTGCCGAAGTAGACCGGGATGCCTTGCGCATGCAGTTTCGACACCAGCCTGGCATCGTTTTCGAAAGCGATGAACGGGATGTTTTGGGCCGTGAGCAGCTTGGCCAGCTGCTGGCCCACGCGCCCGAAACCGGCGATGACGATCTGCCCGCGGGCAGCCGCCAGGGCCTGTTCGTCCCCCTGCGCGCCGCGTTCGATCGCAGCGCGTTCGCCGCGCGCGCCGATCGCCCTTCCCAGGCGCGCCAGCAGCGGCGTGATGAACATCGACAGGCCGACCGCGAGCATGACGCGTGCGCCGAGCGTGGGGTCGAGCAGGCTCGCGGCCATGGCCTGGCCGAGCACGATAAAGGCGAACTCGCCGCCTTGCGCCAGCAGCAGGCCGCCCTCGACCGAGCGGCACCAGGGCAGGCGCGCGGCGCGAAACAGCAGCGTCACCACGGTCGCCTTGACCAGCACCAGGCCCAGCACGGCAGCGGCCAGCCACAGCGGCGCCTCGACGGCAATGCGCATGTCCATGCTCATGCCGACCGACATGAAGAACAGGCCCATGAGCAGGCCCTTGAAAGGCTCGACCATGAGTTCGACTTCGTGCCGGAATTCGGTTTCGGCCAGCAGCAGGCCGGCGATCAGGGCGCCGAGCGCCATCGACAGCCCGGCGGCGGCGGACAAGCCGGCGATGCCGAAGGTGCTGAGCAGGATCAGCGCCATGAACACGTCGGGCTGGCGGTGCCGCGCGAAGGCCTTGAAGGTCGGATGGATGACGCGCCGGCCGACCAGGTAGATCAGGGCGATCGCGCCCGCGGCCTTGGCCAGGGCGACCAGCGCGAGCGTCGCCGCGCCGCCGGCGTCGCCGCTGCTGTCAGCGCCACCGGCCAGCACGCCGATCAGCACCAGGATCGGTACCACCGCCAGGTCTTGCAGCATCAGCACGGAAAACGTCGCCTGGCCGAGCGGGGTGCCGGTGCTGTTCTGCTCGTTCATCAGTTGCATGACGACGGCGGTCGACGACAGCGAGAGTACCGCGCCGAGGATGGCTGCCGTGGCCAGGGACTGGCCGGCCAGCATGGCGACGCCGCCGATCAGCAGCGCGCTGACGACCACCTGCACGGTGCCGGCGCCAAACACCCAGGCCCGCATCGCCCACAGGCGCGCGGCGGAGAGTTCCAGGCCGATCATGAACATCAGGAACAGCACGCCGACTTCCGCCAGCATCGACACCCCCTGGCCGGTGGGGAAGGTGATCCAGCTCAGTTCGGGAAAGCGCGCCGCAAACAGGCCCAGGCCGAAGGGCCCGAGCAGGGTACCGACAACGAGGAAACCCACCACCTGGTTGATGCGCAATCTTTGCAGCGTAGGAATGAGGATGCCGGCAAGGATGAGAAACAGAATGATTTCACGGAGGAAGGGGAACGCGTGTTGCTCTTGCACGGAGGAATGCCTTTGCGGTTGTGGGCTGCGTTGGCATTCTATAACGGCGGAGCAGTGGGAATGCGAGGAAGGCGACGGGCAAAGCCGTCGACCTTCCTTCCTGAAGAGCGGCGCTTAAAAATGCCCCGCCAGGGCCTCCGGTGCGGTTTCTTCTTGCTGGCGATGCCCGCTGGCGATCTGCTGGCGCGATTCAGCGGTCCTGACCAGCTCTTCGTACTCCGGATCGACCACGTTGCGCAGTTCGATGAAGCGCTCCAGCGCGTTTTCCAGCCTCGGCAGCAGGATGGCGCGTTCGCTGTGCAGCACGCTGTAGACCGGGCGCGCCGCCGCCATGCCCATGTCGCTGGAGGCTTGCGCGACCAGGGTGCGCGCATCGATGCCGGCTTTCTCGGCCGCCATGCGTGCCAAGGCGAACCAGGTGACCTCGCCGCCGTTGTTCAGGTGCCAGACGCCGCTTTCGCGGTCCACCGCCAGGTCCAGGCAGGTGTGCACGAGATCCGGCACGTAGGTGGGCGAGACGGTCATGTCGTCGGCGGCCACGAAGCGCTCGCCGCGCTCGAGGGCGTCGAGCGCCAGCTTGACGAAGTTGTGCTTGTCCCAGGGGCCGAAGAAGGCGCTGGTGCGCACGACCAGCGCGCCCGGGTGCTTGTCCAGCACGGCCGTTTCCGACTCGGCCTTGCTGCGCCCGTAGACGTTCAGCGGCGTGACCGGATCGCTCTCGACATACGGGCTGCCCTTGCTGCCGTCGAAGACGAGGTCGCTCGAGAAGGTGGTCAGGTGCACGCCGCGGCGGGCACAGGCTTCGGCCAGGACGGCGGCGCCAAGCGTGTTGTCGCGCATGCAGCGCTCGACATCGGCTTCGGCATCGTCTACGCGTACATAGCCGCTGGTGTTGATCACGGCCCAAGGCTTGTATTCGGCCAGCGCGCGTTCGACCGAGCCGGCGTCGGCGATGTCCATATCGCGCCGCGACAGCAATTTATAGTGCAGGTTGCGCTTCTGGCAGACGCGGGCGAACGCACGGCCGAGGGTGCCGGTCGCCCCGGTGATCAGGATCGGCGCGGCTCCGGTGCCGACCAGGCGGTGGCCGTCGGCCGTGATCGAGGTCAGGGCGGCGGGGGTTGCGACCGGCGGGCACAGGAAGCGGCCCGGACGGCGCCACCAGCCTTGGCCGCGCAGCACCGGATGCGACAGCGGCTTGCCATCGGCAATTTCGCGCATCATTGTCGCGAGCGCGGTCGGGCGCGGCATCGGGGAGCGCACGTCGAAGGGCCCCGGTTCGTAATAACCGCGCTCCTGGGTCACCAGGCTGTTCCAGTCGAAGGAGCCGAGCAGCGACCAGACGGTGACGGCGCGCAGGTCGATGCCGTTGGCGTGCGCCGTCTTGGCCGCTTCCCAGATTTCCAGCAGCCAGCGCAGCTGGTCTTCGCGGTTGGCGTCGATGTGGGCTTCGGTAATCGCCAGCGGCAGCCGGTAGCGGTCCCAGATTTCGGTCAGCAGCGGCCCGATGCCGGCGGTTGGCGTGGCCAGCACGCGCGAGGCTTCGATGTCGGCGCAGGGAATGCCGTCGGCCATGCCGCGGTGGTGGGCCGGGAAGCGGTCGGGACGATGGTCGAGCCAGCGCTCGCTGGTGACGTAGTAATTGACGCCGATGATGTCCGGCGGGCAGGTATTGTCGCGGAACCAGAGCAGGTCGGCGATGTCGACCCCGGTGCCCACCAGGTATTTCCACAGCTTGTGTTCGGGGCCGACCATGCCGCACAGCAGGTCCCAGGCCAGCCAGCGGCGTTCGTTATAAAACTCGGCGACGATGGCCATTTCCGGCGTGCTGTAGGTCTTGCCGAGGTCGTCGGTCTGGACCAGCTTGGCGTTCGGATTGACGTTGCGGATTTCACGCATGCACAGCACGGTGGCGCGCGACTGGATCAAGAGGGCCTGGATGAAGCTTTTGTCGTCGCGGGCATGCGGATACCAGACGCCGTACAGGCCGGCAAAGCGCGCCGTGGTGCAGGGTTCGTTGACGGGGGTGTAATACTCGAGCCACGGGTAGCGGGCGGCCACCGCGCCCGCATATTCGGCCAGGCGTTCGGGAAAGGCCGGGTCGAGCAGGCTGGTGTCGCGCGGGCCGCTGCCGTGGTGAATCAGGCCGGCGATCGGGGTGACGCCGGCCTCCAGCAGGGCAGGGAGGCGCTCGTCGGGCCAGGTCCAGTCTGCCTTGGCGAGGCCGTCCGGGGCGGTGCGTTCCCAGAGGATCGGGTAGCGGATCGCCCGGATGCCGAGCGAAGCGAAGCGTTTGATGTCGCAATTGCGCAGTGCATGGCCGTTGCGGTCGAGCTGGCTGAAATAGTCGTCCTGCACGCGGTTGACGGTGCATTCGAGGCCGCCCCAGAGTTCGAGTGGGCGGGGTTGGCTGTTCGGGCTCGTGTTATTCATGATTTCACCACTTATTAAATTTTTGCAACAAAAAGCTTTAGACGGTCACCGAAAAGATTAAGTTCAGGCATATGCCCGTGTCGGATATCTTTTCGGAAAACTGCGCCGGCGTGCTGGCCGGGAGTCGTTCTCCGGTATGGCAAGAGCGGCTCACCGGTCGTGCTGGCGGTTGACAGCGCGCCATCAACCTGCAACCATGCCATCCATGAAATTTATCAACCCACATTCCTCGTTCTGCACCTGGTGGCGCCGCTGACAGCACGCGGCCTTGACGAGAAGATGTGACTCAATGAATGCCGCCTCGATTCAGGCGGCGTTTTTTTTGGCGCGGCGGGATCGGGGCAAACCTTGAATAACCCGAAGGAAACCCGATGAGCCAAGACGCGACCAACGCCACTGCACCTGCCGCCGCACCCGTCATCCTGACCGGCGATCGCCCTACCGGCCCGCTGCACCTGGGCCACTTCGTGGGCAGCCTGCGCAACCGGGTCGCCTACCAGAACGAGTACCGTCAGTTCGTCATGCTGGCCGACGCCCAGGCGCTCACCGACAACATGGATGACACCGAAAAGGTACATCGGAATGTTGTCGAAGTGGCGCTCGATTATCTCGCGGTCGGCATCGATCCGGCGCGCTCGACAATCTTCATCCAGTCCCAGGTACCTGAGCTGGCGGAGTTGACATTCTATTATTTAAATCTCGTCACTGTCGCCCGTTTGGAGCGCAACCCGACCGTCAAGACGGAAATTGCGCTGCGCGGCTTCGAGCGCGACATCCCGGCCGGCTTCCTGACTTACCCCGCCAGCCAGGCCTCCGACATCAGCGCCTTCAAGGCCACACTGGTGCCGGTGGGCGAAGACCAGATCCCGATGATCGAGCAGTGCAACGAGATCGTGCGCCGCTTCAACCGCATCGCCAAACGCGACATCCTGGTCGAGTGCAAGGCCCTGGTGCCGGAAATCGGCCGCCTGCCGGGCATCGACGGCAAGGCCAAGATGAGCAAGTCGCTCGGCAACACGATCAACCTCGGCGACAGCGCCGACCAGATCCGCGCCGCCGTCAAGCAGGTCTATACCGACCCGCTGCACCTGAAAGTGTCGGACCCGGGCCATGTGGAAGGCAACGTCGCCTTCCTCTACCTCGACGCCTTCGATACCGACAAGGTCGCGCTGGAAGAGATGAAGGCGCACTACACGCGCGGCGGCCTGGGCGACAGCATCGTCAAGAAACGCCTCGACCTGGTGCTGCAGGAAATGCTGGAGCCGATCCGCGCCCGCCGCGAAGAATTCGCCAAGGACAAAGGGCAGGTGATGCAGATGCTCAAGGAAGGCACGATGAAGGCGCGCGAAGTGGCGGCCGGCACGGCGGACGAAGTGCGCCGCGCGTTGGGGTTGTCGTACTGGTGATCGTTGCTGTCGGGCAGACCCGTAGGGTGGGCGGGTCCTCCCGCTCACGCGTTCAATGAACGGCTGAAAACCACAGTGCGATTAAGCATCAATTGGTTGAACGCGTGCGCGGCATAGCCGCCCACCCTACGTCCTGCTGCAGAGTGTGCAGCAGTTTATCGGTACGTTACCCGATCAGTCCTTCAGGTCGGCCGGCACTTTGCCGCCATTCGCTGCAAGCTTGTTCATGACCTGGCGGTGCAGCCAGATGTTCATCGTGGCCGAATCGCTGGTATCGCCCGAGTAGTTGAGCTCGGCAGCCAGTTCCTTGCGCGATTGCAGGCTGCTGTCGAGGTCGAGCAGTTTCAGCAAGTCGACGATCGAGGTGCGCCAGTTCAATTGCTGTCCCGAAGCTGCCAGCTTGCTGTTGAGGATGGCTTCGACGTCGACCTGTTCCATGGCCGGGGCCGGCGCTGCGGTCGGCGCTGCCGTGGTCGTCGGACGCGGCGCGGCTGCAGGCGCGTTTTGGGCCTGGGTTTGTGCCTGGGCTTTTGCCTGTGCTTCCTTGGCCGAGTTCGAGTTCGGGAAGATCTTGTTGAAGATATTGCTCAGAATGCCCATGTGGTGCTCCTTTGTTGTTGGTAGGTGAGTGAAGCTGCGTATTAAAAACTGCGTATAAAACTGATCAGCGGCGCTGGATGTTCGACGCCATGTGGGCCAGTGCGATGGCCAGTGCCGCGCCGCCGAGGCCCTTGACGAGGTTCGGGTTCTCGGCATAGAAGTCGCCCATGCGATCGACCACGCCGGGGTTTTCCTGTTCCGCCTTCGCTGCGATTTCCTCGACCTGTTGCGGTGAGATCTGGGAGGCCTGTTCCGGTGTGATCTGCGGCTGCGCGTTGCCGCCGGCGCCACCGCCGAGCAGGCCGCCGAGCAAGCCGCCAAGGCCGCCCATGCCGCCACCCATGCCGCCGCCCATACCTCCCAGGCCACCGAGGCCACCCATGCCGCCACCGCCCATGCCGCGACCGGCAAGGGCGCCGAGCAGTGCCGGGCCGGCCGCTGCGATCAGCTGGTTCAGCATGCCAGCCTGCTGGTTCGGACTACTCTGGCCGAACATCTGTCCCACCATTTGCGGGAAGGGCGGAGTCTGGTCCGAGCGCAGCGCCTGCGTCACGCCTTGCGCGAGCTGGTCGCGCGGCACCTGTTGCGAGACGCGGTCGAAATCTTCCGTTGCGCGGGTATTGTCGGCGCCGGATGCGCCGTTCATGTACTGCTGTAACAGGTTGCCCAAATCTAAAGCCATGACGTCCTCCTGCATAAATGACAAGTTGAAGGTCGAGGGTAGGGCGTTCGATTGAGCGACTCGGTACGGTATCGAACGTAAAAGAAAGTAAACAGCCACATCCATGCCGACTAGCAATTGTCTGCATGCCGCGCTAAGCTGGCGGCATGGTCTACCTGCCGCTCCTCGTCTTCGCCCTGGTCTACGCCGCCGCCAGTTTCGCCTGGGAGCTGCCGCTGCTGGTGGCGCTCGCCTATCTCGTCATCAGCGTGACCTGTTTCGTGGCCTATGCCATCGACAAGTCGGCCGCCAGGAATGGCGGCTGGCGCACGCCGGAGCGCACCTTGCTGTTCCTGGGCCTGGCCTGCGGCTGGCCCGGCGCCTTGCTGGCCCAGCAATGGTTGCGCCACAAGACGAGCAAGCGCTCCTTCCAGCACATGTTCTGGATGACCGTGGTCGCGAACATCCTCGGCTTCCTCTACCTGTGCTCGACGCTGGCGGTCGACCGATGATCCTCCCGGCCGGCCCCTGGCGCTACCCGCGCGTGCTGGCCCACCGCGGCGGCGGCACGCTGGCGCCGGAAAATACCCTGGCCGGCCTGCGCGAAGGCATGCGCCGCGGGTTTGCCGCCATCGAATACGACATCATGCTGGCGCGCGACGGCAGGCCGGTTGTCCTGCACGACCCCTACCTCGGGCGCACCGTCGCGGGTTCCGGCAATGTCTTCGATTACGATGCCGCGGAACTGGCCGGCATGGATGCCGGCGCGTGGTTCGCACGTGAATACGAAGGCGAGCCGGTGCCGCTCTTCGTCGAGTTCGCGGCATTTTGCAAGGCGCACGGCATCTGGATGAACATGGAACTGAAGCCCGCGCCGGGCTTCGACATCGAAACCGGCGGCACCGTCGCGCGCATCGCCGCTGCAATGTATGCCGACGAGATCGCGGCGGGGGACATGGCGGCGGTGCCGCTGCTGTCCTCGTTCAGCCACCTGGCTTTGGAGGCGGCGCAGCAGGTGGCGCCGCAGGTGCCGCGCGCCTGCCTGATGAGCGAGTTGCCCCCGGACTGGGAGCGCCGCGCACAGTCGGTCGAGGCCGTCGCGATCCACACCAACCACCGCCACCTGACCCGGGATGCGGCGGCCAGGGTGCGCGCCGCCGGCTTCGGCCTGTTCTGCTACACCGTCAACGACCCGCGCCGCGCCCGGGAACTGCTGTCCTGGGGCGTCGACGCGTTTTGCACCGACAGAATCGATTTGATCGGGCCGTATTTCGCAGCGGGGGTGTAGTCCGCTCCCCTCGGTGAAGCATGTAAATAAGTGTGAGCCGACTGATATAATCCTTGCTTTATCTACCGCATCGCTCTTTCCGCACCCGCCAACATGAAATCATCCGAAATCCGCGAAAAGTTCCTCAAGTTTTTTGAGTCCAAGGGCCATACGATCGTACGGTCCAGCCCCCTTGTACCGGGCAACGATCCGACCATGTTGTTGACCAACAGCGGAATGGTGCAGTTCAAGGACGTCTTCCTCGGTCTCGATTCGCGCCCGTATGCGCGCGCGACGAGCGTGCAGCGCTGCGTGCGCGCCGGCGGCAAGCACAACGACCTGGAAAACGTCGGCTACACGGCGCGCCACCACACTTTTTTCGAGATGCTGGGTAACTTCAGCTTCGGCGATTATTTCAAGCGCGATGCGATCAATTACTGCTGGGAGCTGCTGACGAAAGTCTATGCGCTACCGCCCGAAAAGCTGACCGTCACCGTCTACTTCGAGGACGACGAAGCCTACGACATCTGGGCCAACGAAATCGGCGTGCCGCAAGAGCGCATCATTCGCATCGGCGACAACAAGGGTGCGCGCTACGCGTCGGACAATTTCTGGCAGATGGCCGACACCGGCCCCTGCGGCCCGTGCACCGAGGTGTTCTACGACCACGGCGCCGACATCTTCGGCGGCCCTCCGGGTTCGCCCGACGAAGACGGCGACCGCTTCATCGAGATCTGGAACCTCGTGTTCATGCAGTTCAACCGCGACGAATCGGGCGTCCTGACGCCGCTGCCGAAGCCCTCGATCGATACCGGCATGGGCATGGAGCGCCTGGCCGCCGTGCTGCAGGGCGTGCATAGCAACTACGAGATCGACCTGTTCCAGAGCCTGATCCGCGCCGCCGCGCGCGAGACCGGCGCGCCTGACCTCGAGAACAACTCGCTGAAGGTGATTGCGGACCACATCCGCGCCGCCGCCTTCATGATCGTCGACGGCATCATCCCGAGCAGCGAAGGCCACGGTTACGTCCTGCGCCGCATCATCCGCCGCGCGCTGCGCCATGGCCACAAGCTGGGCCAGACCCGTCCGTTCTTCTACAAGCTGGTCGAAGACCTGAACGGCGAAATGGGCGGCGCCTATCCGGAACTGCTGGACGCGAAAGAGCGCGTCGCGCAAGTGCTGAAGGCCGAGGAAGAGCGTTTCGGCGAGACGCTGGAAAACGGCATGAAGATCCTCGAAGCCCAGCTGGCGAAGGACGCGAAAAACCTCGACGGCGGCACCGCCTTCACCCTGTACGACACCTACGGCTTCCCGCTCGACCTGACCGCCGACATCTGCCGCGAGCGCGGCGTGACGCTGGACGAGGCAGGTTTCACCGCCGCCATGGAGCAGCAAAAGAAAACCGCGCGCGCCGCGGGCAAGTTCAAGATGGCCGCCAAGGTCGAATACGCGGGCGAAAAGACGAAATTTGTCGGCTACGAGTCGCTGGTGCATAACACCCACGTGCTGGCCCTGTACTTCGAAGGCGTGAAGGTCGAGGAACTGAAAGCCGGCCAGGAAGGCATCGTCGTGCTGGACACGACGCCGTTCTACGCAGAATCGGGCGGCCAGGTGGGCGACCATGGCGCCATCCGCACGGATTCTGGCGAATTCGAAGTCGAGGACACGCTGAAAATCCAGGCCGAGGTATTCGGGCACCACGGCGTGCTGCGTTCCGGTTCGCTGAAAGTGGGCGACACGGTCGACGCACAGGTCGACCAGGCCAAGCGCGCGCGTACCATCCGCAACCACTCGGCGACGCACCTGATGCACAAAGCCTTGCGCGAAGTGCTGGGCCCTCACGTCCAGCAAAAGGGTTCGCTGGTCGACCCGGATAAAACCCGTTTCGACTTCAGCCACAATGCCCCGGTCACCCAGGAGCAGATCGCCCGGGTCGAGACGATCGTCAACCGCGAGATCCTCGAAAACCACGCCACGCAGTCGCACAACATGAGTTTCGACGACGCCGTCAAGCATGGCGCGATGGCTCTCTTCGGCGAGAAGTACGGCGACGAAGTGCGCGTGCTCGACATCGGCTCGTCGAAAGAGCTGTGCGGCGGCGTGCACGTGACGCGCACCGGCGACATCGGTCTCTTCAAGATCGTGTCCGAAGGCGGCGTCGCCGCCGGCATCCGCCGCATCGAAGCGGTGACGGGCGAGGGCGCGCTGGCATGGGTGCAGGCGACCAACGCCCGGCTGCTGGCCGCCGCCGCCGCCCTGAAAACGGCGCCGGACGAACTGCCTTCGCGTATCAACCAGGTGCAGGAGCAAGTCAAACTGCTCGAAAAGGAAGTGGCGACGCTGAAATCGAAGCTGGCCTCGGGGCAGGGCGACGAACTGGTGAACCAGGCGGTTATTGTCAATGGCATCAAGGTGCTGGCCGCGACGATGGAGGGCGCCGACGCCACCGGTCTGCGCGAGACCATGGACAAACTGAAGGACAAGCTGGGCACCGCGGCCATCGTGCTGGCCAGCGTCATCGACGGCAAGGTCAGCCTGATTGCCGGCGTCACCAAGGATGCAACGGGCAAGGTCAAGGCCGGCGAGCTGGTCAATTTTGTTGCACAGCAGGTCGGCGGCAAGGGCGGCGGGCGCCCGGACATGGCGCAGGCCGGCGGTACCGATCCGGCAGGCTTGCCGGCGGCGCTGGCGGGAGTGGCGGCCTGGGTCGGCGAGCGCAGCTGATGCCTCGACGGGCCTCGCCGCCCGTCCACGAATGCGGCCAACCGAGCTCGTGCGGTTGTGCCGCTGCAACATTTCGTGACTATTTTTGTGCGGCGCGTCATAATCCGGAAATAGGAGTAGACTCCAATTCAGTATCACCACCTAAGCAGGCATGCGATGAGCGACACCATTCTCGACCCCGAAACAATTCAATTTCAGCTGGACCTGGACGCGCGCGGCCTCAACTGCCCGTTGCCGATCTTGAAGGCCAAGAAGGCGCTGGCCGAACTGGCCACTGGCGAAGTGCTGCGCATTACGGCTACCGATACCGGTTCCGTGCGCGACTTCCAGGCGTTTGCCAAGCAAACCGGCAACGCCCTGTTGTCGCATACGCAAAACGGCGGCGAATTCGTCTTCCTGATGCGCCGCAAGTAAGTCGTTCTTCCTCCCGGCGGGGCGCATTCTGCCCCCGTCAGTTTCCCTTCTTTTTATAGCAGTCGAACAGTTTCGAAGATTTCCTCTAACCGAAAATCGCACGATCGTGCTTTAATTCAGCCTTGAAGCTGTTTATCTCTTATAATCTAGGCCCTCAGCCAGTCTACCTCTTCAATTTTTCAAAGGCACACCTATGAAAGTCCTGGTACCCGTCAAGCGCGTGGTCGACTACAACGTCAAGGTCCGCGTCAAGTCCGACGGCAGCGGCGTGGATATCGCCAACGTCAAGATGTCGATGAACCCTTTCGATGAAATCGCGCTCGAAGAAGCGACCCGTTTGAAGGAAGCCGGCAAGGTCACCGAAGTGGTGGCGGTATCGATCGGCGTGCCGCAGTGCCAGGAAACCCTGCGCACCGGCATGGCGATCGGCGCCGACCGCGGCATCCTGGTCGAAACGAGCGGCGACACCGAGCCGCTGGGCGTGGCCAAGATCCTCAAGGCGCTGGCCGACAAGGAGCAGCCGCAGCTGATCATCCTGGGCAAGCAGGCGATCGACGACGATTCGAACCAGACCGGCCAGATGCTGGCAGCCCTCTTGGGCTGGCCACAGGCGACGTTTGCGTCGAAGGTGGTGCTGGAAGACGGCAAAGTCACGGTGACGCGCGAAGTGGACGGCGGCCTGGAAACGGTTGCATTGAGCCTGCCTGCAATCATCACCACCGACCTGCGCCTGAACGAGCCGCGCTATGTCACGCTGCCGAACATCATGAAGGCCAAAAAGAAGCCGCTGGAAACGATCAAGCCGGAAGAGCTGGGCGTTGACGTTAGCCCGCGTCTGAAGACCATCAGGGTCGTCGAGCCGGCCAAGCGCTCGGCGGGCATCATGGTGCCGGACGTCGCCACGCTGGTGCAGAAGCTGCGCACTGAAGCCAAAGTCATCTAAAAAATACAGGAAAACATCATGGTCGCACTAGTCATCGCTGAACACGATAACGGCTCCCTGAAGGGCGCAACCCACCACACCGTGACCGCGGCCGCCCAGTGCGGTGGCGAAGTTCACGTGCTGGTCGCAGGTTCCGGTTGCGGCGCTGCCGCCGAAGCTGCCGCGCAAATCGCCGGCGTCACCAAAGTGCTGGTCGCCGACGCGCCGCACTTCGCCGACGGCCTGGCCGAAAACGTGGCCGAGCAGATCCTGGCCATCGCCGGCAGCTACTCGCATATCCTGGCCCCGGCCACGGCCTACGGCAAGAACATCCTGCCGCGCGTCGCCGCCAGGCTGGACGTCGCCCAGATCTCGGAAATCACCAAGGTCGAGTCGCCGGACACCTTCGAGCGTCCGATCTACGCCGGTAACGCGATTGCCACCGTTCAGTCGACGGATTCCGTCAAGGTCATCACCGTGCGCGGCACTGGCTTCGACGCGGCGCCTGCCAGCGGCGGTTCGGCCGCCGTCGAGCAGGTGGCTGCCGCCGCCGACTTCGGCAAGTCCGCTTTCGTGGGCCGCGAGCTGGCCGTCTCCAGCCGTCCGGAACTGACCGCCGCCAAGATCATTGTTTCCGGTGGCCGCGGCATGGGCTCGGGTGACAACTTCAAGCTGCTCGAACCGCTGGCCGACAAGCTCGGCGCCGCCATGGGCGCCTCGCGCGCCGCGGTCGACGCCGGCTACGTGCCGAACGACTGGCAAGTGGGCCAGACCGGCAAGATCGTCGCGCCGTCGCTGTACATCGCCGTCGGTATCTCCGGCGCGATCCAGCACCTGGCCGGCATGAAGGACTCGAAGACCATCGTCGCCATCAACAAGGATCCGGAAGCGCCGATCTTCTCGGTGGCCGATTATGGCCTGGTGGGCGACCTGTTCGAAGTGATTCCGGCGCTCGTGCAAGAACTCGGTTAAACCGGTTTCATATGCACCCACGGGCCACGCCGCCGGCATCTGCCAGCCGTGGCCTGTTTTACGAGCTGCTCTTACATCCAATTCTGAGGAGATCAAGGTGAGCTACCAAGCCCCGATCAAAGACATGCTGTTCGTGATGAACGAACTGGCCGGTTTGCAGCAGGTGAGCCAGCTGCCAGGCTGCGAAGACGCGACCCTCGACACCGTCGAAGCGGTGCTGGAAGAGAACGCGAAGTTTTGCGGCGAAGTCGTCGCCCCGCTGAACCACCCGAGCGACAAGGAACCGAGCTTCTGGCACGACGGCCAGGTGACTACCTCGGCCGGCTTCAAGGTCGCGTTCCAGGCATTCGGCGAATCCGGCTGGCAGGGCGTGCAGCACCCGACCGAGTTTGGCGGCCAGGGCTTGCCCAAGCTGGTTGCGACGCCCTGCACCGAGATGCTGAACGCCGCCTCGATCTCCTTTGCGCTGGTGGCGCTGCTGACCGACGGCGCCATCGAGGCGCTGCTGACCGCCGGGTCGGACGCGCAGAAGGCCTTGTACCTCGAGCCGCTCATCACCGGCAAGTGGACCGGCACCATGAACCTGACCGAGCCGCAGGCCGGCTCCGACCTGGCCGCGGTGCGCACGCGCGCCGTGCCGCAGGGCGACGGCACGTATAAAATTTTCGGCACCAAGATCTACATCACCTACGGCGAGCACGACATGGCCGAGAACATCATCCACCTGGTCCTGGCGCGTACGCCGGACGCGCCACCGGGCGTCAAGGGGATTTCGCTGTTCATCGTGCCGAAGTTCATGATCAACGAGGACGGCACGCCCGGCGCGCGCAACGACGCGCACTGCGTCTCGATCGAGCACAAGCTGGGCATCAAGGGCAGCCCGACCGCCGTGCTGCAGTTCGGCGACAACGGCGGCGCCATCGGCACCCTGGTCGGCGAGGAAAACCGCGGCCTCGAGTACATGTTCATCATGATGAACGCGGCCCGCTTCGGCGTCGGCCTGCAGGGCATCGGCCTGGCCGAACGCGCCTACCAGCAGGCGGTGGCCTTCGCCAAGGACCGCGTCCAGTCGCGCGACCTGGCCGGGTCAAGCGGTTCGGTCGCCATCATCCACCATCCGGACGTACGCCGCATGCTGATGTCGATGCGCGCCCAGACCGAAGCGGCGCGTGCGCTGGCCTATGTCGGCGCCGGCATCTTCGACCTCGCGCACCATCACACCGATGAAGCGACCCGCAAGTCCAGCCTCGCGGTCTATGAATACCTGGTCCCGGTGATCAAGGGCTGGTCGACCGAGATGAGCGAGAACGTCGCGCGCGACGGCGTGCAGGTGCATGGCGGCATGGGCTTCATCGAAGAGACCGGCGCCGCCCAGCATTATCGCGACGCCAAGATCCTGACAATCTATGAAGGCACGACCGCGATCCAGGCAAACGACCTGGTCGGCCGCAAGACCGTGCGCGATGGCGGCGCGACCGCAAAATCGATCCTGGCCCAGGTACGCGCGACCGAAACCGCGCTGGGCGAAGCGCAGGGCGGCGTGCATGGCGCCGACCTGGCTGCGATCGGCAAGCAGCTGGCGCTTGGTTCCACCGCCCTCGAAGAAGTCGTCGATTTCGTCGTGGCCAACGTGAAGTCGGACATCAAGGGCGTGTTTGCGGGTTCCGTGCTCTACCTGAAGCTGGCCGGCATTGTGCTGGGCGGCTGGCAGATGGCGCGCGCGGCCCTCGTTGCGCAACAAAAGCTGGATGCAGGGGAGGGCAAGGGGGACATTGACCCCGCCTTCCTGCGTGCCAAGATCGGCACCGCGCGTTTCTTTGCCGACCATATCCTGTCGGGTGCGAGTGGCCTGCGCAGCGCGATCGTCGAAGGCAGCGCCGGCGTGCTGGCGCTCGAGGTCGATCAGTTCTGAAGCGTTTCCCAGCGCTCCCCGAAAGCGGCCTGAGGGCCGCTTTTTTATTGCACGGATCGCAAGCGCGTCCTGAATCGGCTGAGTTTGA
Organism: Telluria sp. LT2P34; assembly: GCF_059685915.1. Taxonomy (NCBI): domain Bacteria; kingdom Pseudomonadati; phylum Pseudomonadota; class Betaproteobacteria; order Burkholderiales; family Oxalobacteraceae; genus Telluria; species Telluria sp. LT2P34. The sequence continues at coordinate 1,155,251 of NZ_JCASIN010000001.1, read as the reverse complement.
TTTCGGATAAGCGGAATACGACGGTCGCGTTCGTAAGCTGGCTCCATTCACCCATCAATACAGGGAGCCAACATGCTGCCCACGCTAGTGCGCACCTTCCTTCGTCCGGCGCTTGCCGTGTCTTTCTTGCTGATGCTGGCGTCCTGCGGTGGCGGCAACGATTCCAGCCGGGATGTGATTGCCGCCGACCCTCCGGCCGCGCCCAGCCGGCCGCCCCCCGACACCGTGCTGGCGGAGGCCCATACCGACCTCGTCGCCGGCACCATCACCCGCCGGCCGGGCTGGCCGGCCTGGGTGGCCCCGCCCGGGCGCGTCCCGGTCGGCGGCGTCGCTTGTCTCATCAACGAAAACTACCACTTGCATGCGCTGGTCACGATCTACAGGGACGGCGTGCGCCAGGGCCTGCCCGACAATGTCGGGCGCAGCGGCTGTGCCTATGAATTGCATACGCACGACGTCACGAGTGTGGTGCACATCGAGACCGACGTGCCGAAAAAGTTCACGCTGGGCCAGTTTTTTGCGCTGTGGAACCAGCCGCTGGGAGCGAATGGCACGGCCGGACTGGCAGGGCCGATCCGCTTTTACCTGATCGAGAACGAGCAACTCGCGCCGTTCACAGCCGACCCGGCGCAGCTGGAGCTGACGGCGCACCGGGAAATCGTCATCATCAGCGGTACTGCGCCGCCGGTGCTGCCGAAATACCGCTGGCCCGCCGGCTTGTGATGACACGGTCGTGCAGGCGTTCTAGCCGTAGGCGCCGCCTGTGTACAGGATGTCGAGCAAGCGCGAGATCGTCGCAATCAGCACCGTCGTGCCGACCAGCAGGGTCAGTACGAGCAAGATGGCCAGCGGCCAGTTCGAACGCGACTGCCTGCCAGAGCCGGCATTGAAACGGGCGTCCCATTTGTCGTCCGGTGTCAGGCCGATGACCAGCGCGCTGATGAAAGCGGCAATGCTCGACACCAGGAGCGGCAACAAGGCGTAGAACTCGTGCAGTCCGTTCACCTGGCTGTAGAGGAGTGCGGCGAGCGGCAGGCTGCCTGCGTGCAGCAGGCCGATCCGGTCGACCGGGCCGTGCAGGTAAAAGCGGTGTGCTCCGAGCGTGCCCAGGATCAGTGCCAGGGCCGTGGCGAGCGTCTTGTTCTTGTGTGCCATGCGTGAATGAATGTGTTACAAGGAAACAATGAGTATCGTTCAAAAAGGTGGCAAAAGCATTAGCTTTTATGTAAATGCTATGTATCAACTTGTAGCCTCCGCGCCAGTGGCCACGCGCGAAGCGACTCGAATCCGGAAGCATCACGGCAGGGGCAGGGGCAGGTAGCGGTCGCGCGGAAAATCGGCGATAATGCTCAATTCGGCCGGGACCGCGCGCCCGTTGTCCGCCCTTTGCCGTTATCGCTTGCTGCTCTGGGGCATGCGCGCTATAATCGTCGGCTTTCTCCGCCCAGCACAACTTTTTGGAAATATTATGGTCGTTATTCGTTTAGCTCGTGGAGGCGCCAAGAAGCGCCCATTCTTCAACATCGTTGCAACCGATTCGCGTAACCGTCGCGATGGCCGTTTCATCGAGCGCATCGGTTTCTACAACCCGATGGCGTCGGGCGCCGAAGTCGGCCTGCGCATCACCGCTGATCGTCTGGCCTACTGGCAAGGCGTTGGCGCACAACTGTCGCCAACCGTTGCTCGCCTGGTCGCTCAGCAGACCCCAGCAGCAGCTGCTTAAAGCAAGGTTTCAGGTTTGACCGATTCAACTGCTTCAGTCGATGGTGGGGCGCAAGCCCCGGACGACCTGACCCAGGTCGGGTATGTGTCCGGCGCCTACGGGATTGCCGGCGCCATCCGCGTCACGCCGTTCTCGACGGATGCGGATGCCCTGATGAACGTGAAAACCTGGTGGCTCGACAAGCCGAGCCTGCACTCCGTCCTGGTACGGAGCGTGAAAATACATGGTGGCGACGTGATCGCCACCCTGGTCGGGATGTCCGGCCGCGATGCTTCCGAGGCGCTCAAGGGCACCGGCGTGCATGTATCGCGCGCCGCGTTTCCCTCGCTTGAAGAAGACGAGTATTACTGGTCCGACCTGATTGGCCTGGACACAGTGAACCTCGAGGGCGAAGCCCTCGGCAAGGTGGTCGACATGATGAGCAACGGTCCGCAGTCGATCTTGCGCATCGCGCCCGTCGCCGAAGGGGAAGCAAACGACAAGGCGCCTGAGCGCCTGGTACCGTTCGTGGACCAGTTCGTGAAGCACGTCGACATCAAGGCGAAAAAGATTACCCTGGACTGGGGCCTGGATTATTAAAGCGCGCAAGCCTTTTGATCCGGTCCAATTGAAGCGAGGTCCCGATGCAGTTTGACGTCGTGAGCTTGTTTCCCGAAATGTTCGCTGCCTTGACGCAGTCGGGTGTCACCCGGCGCGCCTTCGAGCAGGAACGCTGGGCGTTGACCGTCTGGAATCCGCGCGATTTCACGCTTGACCGCCATCGCACCGTGGATGACCGCCCGTATGGCGGCGGCCCGGGCATGGTGATGATGGCGCGCCCGCTGGAGGCGACAATTGCTGCGGCCAAGGCGCGCCAGGTCGAACTCGGCCTGCCGCCGCCGCGCGTCGTCTTCATGTCGCCGCAAGGCAGGGCGCTGACCCACGAGCGCGTGATGGCATTGAAGGACGAGCCTGGCCTGGTTGTCCTGTGCGGCCGTTACGAAGCGGTCGACCAGCGCCTGCTGGACCGCGTTGTCGACGAGGAAATCTCTCTTGGCGACTTCGTCCTGTCCGGCGGCGAGCTGCCGGCGATGGCGCTGATGGATGCGGTAGTGCGACAATTGCCCGGGGTGCTGGGCGACGACGCCTCGGCGGTCGAAGACAGTTTTGTCAACGGCCTGCTCGATTCGCCGCATTACACGCGCCCGGACGTGTACGAAGGCGTCGCGGTGCCACCGGTCCTGATGGGTGGCAACCACGCCGAGATCATCAAGTGGCGCCGCCAGCGCATGCTGGAGGCGACCGCGAAGAAACGGCCGGAATTGCTGGACAAGGCGCGTAGCGCCGGTCAGCTGACTTCGGCCGACGAAAAGTTTTTGGCGACGCTCCCTTCGGGGAATTTGCCTTAAAATGCACCTGATTGGTGCGAGACACGGGAGCATGTTGCCCCTGTGTTCAACCCCATCCTCTACTGGGCAAGGCATGTGTTACGACATATGCAGCAACGAGTGCCAGCAAGATGGTTTTTGGAGTCATAAAAATGAATCTGATTCAACAACTCGAGCAGGAAGAAATCGCGCGCCTCGGCCGCAAGATTCCTGATTTCGCACCTGGCGACACCGTCATCGTCAGCGTCAACGTCGTCGAAGGCACCCGCAAGCGCGCCCAGGCGTACGAAGGCGTTGTCATTTCGCGTCGTAACCGCGGCCTGAACTCGAACTTCATCGTTCGCAAGATCTCGTCGGGTGAGGGTGTCGAGCGTACGTTCCAGCTGTATTCGCCACTGATCGCTTCGATCGAAGTGAAACGTCGCGGTGACGTCCGTCGCGCCAAGCTGTACTATCTGCGTGAGCGTTCGGGCAAGTCGGCACGTATCAAAGAAAAGCTGCCGCAGCGTAAAGTTGCAGCAACCCCAGTCGCTCAGTAATCGCGCCTGTGGAATGAAAAAGGCATCCTTCGGGATGCCTTTTTTCGTTCGAAGCTTCACCCCCTGTTGAAGGAAGTGCTTTTGGTTAAGGTCAATCTCGATCCATCCCGCCTGCCGGTCGAGGCCATCGCTGGTGAAGCGGCCGTCCATTCGGAATTGCTGAGTCCGGCCGAGTTGCGTGCGCGCTTCGCCCAGACGCGCCCTGCGTGGGAGCCCGAGGCGCCCGAGGTGCCGCTGGGGCAGGGCAAAGCGCTGCTGCGCCGCGCCGCCGTGCTGGTGCCGCTGGTCGACCGGCCTGAAGGCGTGACCGTGCTCCTGACGCTGCGTACCGAGCACCTCACGAACCACGCCGGCCAGATCAGTTTTCCCGGCGGACGCACCGAGGAGCTCGACTCGTCGCCGATCGAAACCGCGCTGCGCGAGTCCGAGGAAGAGATCGGGCTGCACCGGCGCCACGTGTCGATCCTGGGCGTGCTGCCCGATTACGTCACCGGCAGCGCCTACCGTGTGGCCCCGGTCGTGGCCCTGGTCAAGCCGCCGTTCGCGTTGACGGCGGACCCGAACGAAGTCGCCGAGATCTTCGAGGTGCCGCTCGCCTTCCTGATGAACGGGATGCACCACCAGCGCCATTCCTTCGACTTGCCCGAAGGCGCGGGGCGGCGCAGCTTTTATGCCATGCCCTACGAGCGTTTCTTCATCTGGGGCGCCACTGCGGGCATGCTGCGCAACCTGTTCCATTTCCTGCGCGCATGAAGAGCGCCTGATAAAGGTAAAGCCGCACGTGCTGTGCACGCGCCCTCCATGGCGGCCTTGCATTCGTCCTGCCCTGAAGGTTTTCTCAGGCACTCTTAAACGTCGTTCTGATTTGATTATGGCGGGGACCTGCGCTATCGTAGCGGGCAGCGTGGTATTGCCATAACAAAAGAAGGACTTGCATGACATTTTTTTCCATCCTGTGCGCCCTGCTCATCGAGCAGTTGAAACCCCTGCGTGCGGATAACCAGGTCTACGGTGGGATCAAGAACCTGGCAATGCGCATCGAGGGCTGGTTCAACGCGGGCGAGCCGAAGAACGGCCGCATGGGTTGGTTCCTGATGATGGCGCTGCTGGTACTGCCGGTTGCGCTCGTCTACTGGGTGCTGCAGTATTTCGGCCTGGTGTTCCTAGCCTTTGCCTGGAATGTGGCCATCGTCTACCTGACACTGGGTTTTCGCCACTACAGCCACTATTTCACCTCGATCCAGCTGGCCTTGAACAATGGCGACGAAGCGAGCGCACGGGTCTTGCTGGCCGAGTGGGCAAGGATCGATACGGTCGGCATGGATGCCACGGAGATCGCCCGCATCGCCGTCGAAATGTCGCTGATCACAACGCACCGCAGCGTGTTCGGTGTGTTTTTCTGGTTCCTGATGCCTGCCGGCCCCGCCTGCGCGGTGCTGTACCGCGTCTCGGAATACCTGGCGCGCGCCTGGAACGAGCCCGAGCACATGCGCAACGAAGCCTTCGGCCAGTTCGCCGCCAGGGCCTTTTACTGGATCGACTGGATCCCGGTAAGACTCACCGCTATCGCCTTTGCCGTGGTCGGCAACTTCGAAGACGCGATCTATGCCTGGCGCAATTTCGCCAATCGCTGGGCGGACGAGTCGCGCGGCATCATCCTGGCTGCCGGCGGTGGCGCCATGGGGGTACGCCTGGGCACCCCGAACGAAAACGCAGCCCGCCTGCTGCCGGTCGACGCCGCCCTGGTCGACCTGAGCGATACCGAAAACGACGTGCTGCCCGGCGAAGAGCCCAGCCTGCGCGCACTCCAAAGCACGGTAGGACTTGTCTGGCGCGCCCTGATATTATGGATGATCCTGCTGCTGCTGCTCTCCAGCATGGTGTGGTTAGGCTGATTGGGGAGCTGGAGCGCTAGTGGCTTCGCGTATTCGGCAGGCACGACGCTTCGTCCCCGCAGTCTTCTATAAGATATAATACCTGCTCACTTCCACGCAGCATTTTCGTATCAGCAAGCAGCACTATGGCCGAGTTACCGCACACCGGGAAGGAAGGCGCCGCAGGCGAGTTCTTCATCCTGGGCCTTACCAGCAACGGCAAGCAGTTCCGTCCGAGTGACTGGGCCGAGCGCCTGTGCGGGGCGATGACCTGCTTCCGCGCGGAAGGCAGCGGCGGCCGCCATGCGCATATCCAGTTTTCCCCCTATGTGCACCCGACCATCATCGACGGCGTCAAAGCCGTTGTGGTCAGCAACGCGCTGCAGAAAGCCGAACCGCTGGCTTACCACTTTGTCGTCAATTTCGCCAAGGATAACGACCTGCAGGTGGTGGATGCCTGCTTCGTGGATTTCCCCGGCGACAAAATGGTGTGAGCCATTCTCGGTTTGATCCAGATCAAAGGTCCGTAAGTCTCCTGCGCTAGCTTCATAGCCTGTGCGCATGCCAACCAGCAGGGAGACCGCCATGAACATCAGCGACATCTGTACCGCCGACACGATCAGCTGCACCCGCGACGAAACCGTCCAGGCCGCGGCCTTTTTGATGCGCAAGCACCATGTCGGCGACCTGGTCGTCGTCGACCGCGTCGATGACGACGCTATTCCCGTCGGCATCATCACCGACCGCGACATCGTCGTTTCCGTCATCGCCCTCGGACTCGATCCGTCCAGCCTGCTGGTCGGCGACATCATGAGCGACGATCTGCTCACCTGCCGCGAAGACGACGACGTCTACCAGACCATCGAGCACATGCGCCTGCGCGGGATCCGCCGGGTGCCGGTGGTCGACGCCGGCGGCTCGCTGGCCGGCATCGTCAGCGCCGATGACCTGCTCGAATTCCTGGCCGAGGAAATGGGCGACTTGTCGCGCATCAGCGGCAGCCAGCAGGCCCACGAGAAACGCGCCAGGCATTAGCCTTCCAGGTGCAAGCGCATTTCAACAGCACGACAACAAGCACGACAACAGCGGGTCGCGACATTTCCATGGGCTAAGCATCTGTTACCATCGCCGTTTGCGCGCCGCAGCGGCGGCGCACGCGCGTCCAGCGGGCGCCCAATCTGACGGGATAACATGAGTTTCACGCAATGTAAGCGCGGCCTGCCTGCGCATGTGGTGGCAGGCGCGTTTGCCTTGCTGGCGGCCGGCGGCATCGGTGTTGTCCAGGCCGCGCCGCCGCCATCACCGCTGCCGAAAGGCGTGAGCCTGGGCGCCTCGGTCGAGGGCATCACCGAATACCGCCTGGCCAACGGCCTGAAGGTGCTGCTGTTCCCCGACACTTCGCGTCCGACCGTCACCGTCAACGTCACCTACCTGGTCGGCTCGCGCCACGAGAATTACGGCGAAACCGGCATGGCGCACCTGCTCGAGCACCTGCTGTTCAAGGGCTCGAAGAAAAACCCCGACATCACGCGCCAGTTCGCCGATCGCGGCATGGAATTCAACGGCACCACTTCGCTCGACCGCACCAACTATTACGAAGTGTTCCAGGCCACGCCCGCGAATCTCGACTGGGCGCTGCAGATGGAAGCGGACCGCATGACGGGTTCCTTCATCGCGCAGAAAGACCTCGACTCGGAAATGACGGTCGTGCGCAACGAGTTCGAAAGCGGCGAGAATTCGCCGTCGAGCGTGCTCGTCAAACGCATGCAGAGCGTGGCCTACGACTGGCACAGCTATGGCCGCTCGACCATCGGCAACCGCAGCGATATCGAGAACGTCAAGCTGGCCAACCTGCGCGCTTTCTACCGGACCTATTACCAGCCGGACAATGCGGTACTGCTGGTGGCGGGCAAGTTCGATGCCGTTGCCACGCTGGCCAAGGTCAACCGCCTGTTCGGCGCGATTCCGAAACCGAAGCGCCAGCTGCCCCAGTTCTGGACCGTGGAGCCGACCCAGGATGGCGAGCGCAGTTTTTCCGTGCGGCGCCAGGGCGACGTCCAGATCGTGATGCTCGGCTACAAGGTGCCGTCGAGCGTGCACGACGACAGCGACGTGATGGCCTTTGCCTCAGCGATCCTGGGCGACGTGCCGACCGGCCGCCTGCACAAGAGCCTGGTCGAAACCGGCAAGGCCAGCCAGGTCTTCACCTTTGGCGAAACCGGCTATGCGCCCGGCCTGCAATACGTGGGCGCGATCGTCAAGAAGGGCGAGCCGATCGAGCCGGTGCGCGCCGCGCTGACCGAGGCCGTGGAAGGCTTTGGCGCCAGGCCGCCGACGCCTGAGGAAATGGCGCGCGTGCGCCGCACCTACGAAAACGAGATGGAGCGCAGCCTGAACGATCCGCAGGGCGTCGGCGTGGCGCTGTCCGAGACGATTGCCCTGGGCGACTGGCGCCTGTTCTTCACCGGCCGCGAGCGCATCAAGACGATCAGCGCGGAGGAGGTGGCCGCCGCCTCGCAGCGCTATTTCAGGCGCGACAACCGCGTCACCGGCATTTTCGTGCCGGAAGAGTCGCCGCTGCGGGCCGTGATTCCGCCTGCACCGTCGATCGACAGCATCCTCGAGAAATTCACGCCGCGGGCGTCGACCCTGGTGGCGGAAGACTTCGAGCCGACCCAGGAAAACATCCTGAAACGCACCCGGCTGACCCGCGCCGGCGGCGTCAAGCTGGCGCTCTTGCCGAAGAAAAACCGCGGCGAAGCGGTGACGGTGAACCTGCGCCAGCACATGGGCGACGAGAAAAACCTGTTCGGCAAAGGCGCGATTCCCGAGCTGACCGCCGCGATGCTGGTGCGCGGCACCAGCCGCTACACGCGCGAACAGCTGGCCGACGAATTCGAGCGGCTGAAAATCGCCGGTGGCCTGACCCACTTCCAGACCACGCGCGAACACTTGCCGCAAGCCCTGCGCCTGGTCGCCCACGTGCTCAAGGAACCGGGCTTTCCGGAGCCTGAATTCGAGCAGCTGCGGCGCCAGTCGCTCGTCAGCCTGGAGGCGAGCCGCGCCGAACCGCAGGCGCTGGCGTCGCGCGCGCTGTCGCGCCATTTCGACCTGTATCCGACGGGCGATGTGCGCCACGCGAATACGTTCGATGAAGACATGGCCGAACTGAAGGCCGCACGCCTGCAAGACCTGCGCGCTTTCCACCGCGAGTTCTACGGCACGGTGCCGGCCGAAATGGCGATCGTCGGCGATTTCGATGCGGCGGCGGTTGCGCCGCTGGTCGAGGAACTGTTCGGCGCCTGGAAAGCGCCCGCCAACTTCGCGCCGGTGCTGCGCCGCCATGCCGACATCCCTGCCTTGAGCAAGACGCTCGACACGCCGGACAAGGAAAACGGCGTGTACATCGCGCGCTTGGATCTCGACCTGAACATCGACGACCCGGACTACCCGGCGCTGATGCTGGCGAACTACATCTTCGGCGAGGGCGGCCTGCGTTCGCGCCTGATGGACCGCATCCGCCAGAAGGACGGCCTGTCGTATGGCGGCGGTTCGCAGCTCGACGCCGGCGACCTGGACCGGGCAGGGAGCTTCGGCATCAGCGCCATCGCCGCGCCTCAGAACCTGCGCCGCCTGGACGCGGCCGTGCGCGAGGAACTGGCGCGCGCACTGAAGGATGGCTTCACCAGCGCCGAGCTGGCCGGCGCCCGCTCCGGCCTGATGCAGCAGCGCCAGCAGACGCGCGCCGAGGATGGCGCGGTGGCCGCCGGCTGGACCTCCTACCTGTACCGCGACCGCACCTATGCCTGGTCGCGCCAGTTCGAGGACAAGCTCATGGCCGTCACGCTGCCGCAGTTGAACGCCGCCTTCCGCAAGGCGATCGACCCGGCAAGGCTGTCGGTGGTCATGGCCGGCGACCAGGGCAAGGCGGCCGCAGGCGCCGTTGAATCCGCAGTTAAGCCGGCAGTTAAGCCCGCAGTTAAGCTATAACGCAACACTTGCACACCGCACGGCGCATGCCTATTTGATGATCGCCCTCCATCCCGCTATGATGTTGCCTTTGGGAATCATTCAGCATCATCGCGGGAGCATCGGCACATGAAGGGCAGCAGCAAGCAAGACCTCAAGCAGGACTCCAGGCAAGAATCCGTGTCGACGACCTTCGCAGGCAAGGTCGTGCTGGTCACGGGCGCCGCCGGCGGCATCGGCCGCGCAGTGGCGCTGGCCTTCGGCCGCGCCGGCGCGTCGGTGGTGGTGGCCGATGTCTCGGTCGACGGCGGCCACGCCACGGCGGCGACGATCGTCCAGCATGGCGGCAAGGCGCTGTTCGTGGCCGCGAACGTCACGCGCGCCTGCGAGGTCGAGACCCTGGTCGACAAGACGGTGCACCACTATGGCCGGCTCGACTGCGCCGTCAACTGCGCCGGCGTTCAGGAAGACAGCCTGCGCCTGGCGGACATCGACGAAGCGGCCTTTGACCGGATCATGGACGTCAACCTGAAGGGCGTCTGGCTGTCGATGAAATACCAGATCCGCCAGATGGCGACCTCCGGCGGCGGCGCGATCGTCAACCTGTCCTCGGCCCACGGCCAGGTCGGTGCGCCCGCGCAGTCGGTCTACGCCGCCAGCAAGCACGCGCTGGCCGGGCTGACGAAAAGCGCCGCGCTCGACTATGCCCGGGATGGCATCCGCGTCAACGCCGTGTGTCCCGGCGCTGTACGCACGGGCATGCTGGCACGCGCCATCGCACGCGAGCCCGCCAGCGAAAAGAAGCTGCGCGCCGCGCACCCGATGGGACGTTTCGCCGAGCCGGGCGAGGTCGCCGACGCGGTGCTCTGGCTGTGCTCGGGCGCGTCCTCCTTCGTCACCGGGCACGAACTGGCAGTCGATGGCGGCTTCACCGCCCTCTGACGGATAAAAAAAAGCGGGCGGCGCCCATGGCGCTCGCCCGCTTCGTGTGCGGCAGGTGGATTACTTGGCGGTGGCCGGTGCTGCCGAAGCCACGGTAGCGCCCGGCTGGCGCAGCGACATGGCCCAGATGCGCGCCACGTCGGACAAACCGCCGCCGGCTTTCACGCTCTCGAAGGTCTTGATCGCTTCGTCCTTGCGGCCGGCGCGCGCCTGGGCCGCAGCGAGGCGGATCTTCGCTTCGTCAGGCTGCTTCAGGCCACCCTTGGCGATACCCTGCTGGATGAAGCCGATGCCCTTGTCGTGCTGGCCCATCGTCACGTACGCCCAGCCCAGGTTGACCAGGCCGGCGCCGTTCTTCGACTTGGTGGCGGCCGCTTCACCGCTGGCGATGTTCTTCGCATCGTCGGCCGCGCCCTTGTTGGCACGGCTGCGCAGGGCATCGTGGGCCTTGGCGTTGGCGCCCTTGCCCAGCACGCCGGCCGCGTAGCCCGCATCCAGCACGCTCTTCGCTTCGGTCGGGAAACCGTCGCGCAGTGCGCTTTCGGCCAGGTCGATGTAGTCGTCGTCGCGCATCGTCTTGGTGACGGCTTGCTGGAGGCGCAGCACCGGCATGTAGTTGTCCTGGCTGAAGCCCGGCTTCTTGACCACGCCCACGCGGATGACTTCGTTCCACATGTCGTCGGTCGGGTAGTAAGTCACCATCTTCTGGACCGTGGACTCGTAGGCGGCGGTGTCCTTGGTCTCGTGCGCAGCGCTCAGCAGCAGCTTGAGGTCTTCCTGGCTTGGCGTCTTGCCGGCCTTTTCGGCGTCGCTGACGACCTGCATCAGCCCGGTCTTGGCGCCGGCATAGTCCTTGTTCAGGTACTGCGCGCGCAGCAGCAGCGGACGCGCGGTCGCCATGTCTCCGCCCATCGTTTCATAGCGCTTGAGCTGTTCGGTCGATGCGGCGTAGTTCTTGGCCTTGTACTGGATGTCGGCCATCGCCAGCACCAGCTTGGACTGCATCTCTTTCGGCTCGAAGCCGGACTGGAGCACTTGCTCGGCGGTCGTCAGGAAAACGGCGTCATTGCCGCTGGCCGAAGCGTGCACCATCTTCATGCGCGTCACGACATAGGCTTCGTAAGGCGACTTGTTCGGCAGGGCTTCGGCCTGGGTGATGCGGTTTTGCAGTTCGGTGAAATTCTTGGCGTTGATCAGGGGCTGGACCTGCGCTGCATCGAACAGCTTGCCCAGCTCCGGGCGCACCGTGGTGGCCTGGGCGGCGGCTGCCGGGTCAGCTTTTTGCTGCGCATGGGCGCTCGTCATCAGGGCAGGCGCGGTGTTCAGGCCAACGGCAGCCAGCAGCAGGCAAAGGCGAGCAAGGCGGAAATGGGACATGAGTGATCCTTCTAAAAAGATGAGCGGTTCAACAAAGCGGTGCAATCCGCGACATGGTGGCAGTTTTGCCAAGCTTGTGCAAACGAGCATTGTCCCATAAATGCCCGGGACCCTGCGGCGCAATTGTGCCGCAGGCCGGCGCCTGGAGGGGACGCGGTTACATAGCGTTACCGTCGGCCGCTGTCCGGCAAGCCCTCAGAAGCCCGGCACCGGGCAGCGTCCCTCGGCCTCGATCTCGCCCGCCAGCCAGGCGTTGACGGCGGCCAGGGCCGGGGCGGCGAAGCCATAGGTCATCAGCGCGGGGGCGTCGAAGTCCAGCGCCTGGTAGGGGTTCCACAGGGCCAGGTGCAGGTCGGGACGCCAGCTGGCGCGGGCGTAGGGCCCATAGCGGCGGCGCGAGGTCGAGGCCAGGATCGTGAAGCGCCCGTCATCCGGCAAGGCGCTCCAGTCGAATTCCTCGGGGTCGGCGAAAGTCACCAGCTCGACCTCGTACAACTGCGCCAGCGAGGCGGCGATCTGCGAGGCCGGCACGCCGGCCTCGGACACGCCGTCGCTGACCACGTCCTGGCGCGCCACCAGGCGCACGCGCCCGCCCGGCGCCGGACGGCTGGCCGTGCCGCGCATGCTCAGGGCGCGCCGCCATGCGCTTGCCATCAGCGCGCGGTCTTCGAGATCGGTGCTGTAGATCGGCGCTTCGTCGGCGCCGCGTGCGTCGCCGATCGACACCTCGGTGCCGTTGGCAACGATGGCCGCTTGCGGGCGCGATGCGGCGCCGGCCGGGTGCGCGGCCGCCAGCTTCGCCAATCTCGCCAGGCGTGCTTCGACTTCGTGCATCGGCAGTTCGCCCGAGGCGATCGCGGCGGCAATCGCCTCGATCGTTTCAAGCTGGGACTCGCGCGAACCGATCGCCATCACCATGTCGGCGCCCGCAACCAGTGCGCGCACGGCGGCCGCGCCGGCGCCGTAGCGCAGCGCGATCGCGTGCATGTCCATGCCGTCGGTGATGATCACGCCCTGGTAATTCCAGCTGTCGCGCAGGATGCCGGTGAGGATGGCGCGCGACATCGTGGCCGGGTAGTCGGCGTCGAGCGCCGGGTAGACGATGTGGGCGGTCATCATCGCCGGGGCAGGATGGTCTGCCTGGGCCGCCATGCGGAAGGGCGCGAATTCGAAACGCTCGAGTTCGGCCAGCGGCTTGTCGACGGTTGGCAGCGCGCGGTGCGAGTCGACATGGGTGTCGCCGTGGCCGGGGAAGTGCTTGACGCAGCAGGCCACGCCCTCGGACTGGCTGCCTTCCATCCAGGCCAAGGCAATGCGCGTGGCGGTGTCGGGATCGGCCCCGAAGGAACGCTCGGCGATGACCGGGTTGTCCGGATTGTTGTTCAGGTCGAGCACCGGCGCGAAGTTCCAGTTGAAGCCGAGCGAACGCACCGCGCGCGCCACCGCCGCGCCGACGTCGCGCGCCAGCACCGGGTCGTTGGCCGCGCCCAGCGCCATCGCCGAGGGCGGCGCCGGCACCCAGGTCGAGCGCACCACGGCGCCGCCTTCCTGGTCGAGCGCGATCAGCGCGCCTGGTCCCATGACGGCGCGCAGGGCGCCGGTGAGCCGGGTCAATTGCGGCGCGTCCGTCATGTTCTGGCGGAACAGGCAGGCGCCGCGCACGCGATAGTCACGCAAGAAGGCGGCCGTGTCGTCGTCCAGTTCGGTGCCGAAGAGGCGCACCATGATCAGCTGGCCGGCGAGTTGTCTGTATTCGTCCATGGGTTTGGCTCTTGGTTGGCTTGGTTTGCTCAGTTGGTCTTCGTGACTTTGCTCAAGTGGCGCGGGCGGTCCGGATCGAGTCCGCGCGCCTTCGACAGCTTGGCCGCCATCACGTAAAAAGCCTGGATCGCGACGATCGGATCGAGGTCCGGCGTCGCCGCCGCCGGCAGCGTCAGGTCGCGCGCGGCGATGTCGGCGGGTGCGGCCAGCAGCACGCGCGCGCCGCGTCCGCGCATTTCCACGGCCAGGGCCACCAGGCTTTCCTGGGCCGGGCCGCGGGTGGCGAAGATCAGGAGCGGGTAGCCGTCTTCGATCAGCGCCATCGGGCCGTGCTTGATCTCGGCGCCGGAGAAGGCTTCGGCCTGCAACGCCGAGGTCTCCTTGAACTTCAGCGCCGCCTCCAGCGCGATCGGAAAGCTGATCCCGCGCCCGACGACCATGATGTTGCGGGCCGGGGCCAGCACTGGAAGCGCCGCCGACCAGTCGACCTGCGAGGCCGCGCGCAGGTCGTCGGGCAGGGCGGCCAGGCCGGCGCGCAAGCCGTCGTCATCCTGCCATTCCGCGACCAGGCGCGCGCCGGCGACCAGGCTCGTGATGAAACTCTTGGTCGCGGCCACGCTCTGTTCTTTACCCGCATGCAGCGGCATGGTCCATTCGGCCGTCCGGGCCAGCGGCGACTCGGCGTCGTTCACCAGCGCCACGGTGGTGGCGCCGCCGTCGCGGAAATAACGGATCGGCTCGACCACGTCCGGGCTCTGGCCCGACTGCGAGATCGAGATCGCCAGCGTGTCGCGCGTCACCAGCGGCGACTTGTAGAGCGTGATCAGCGACATCGGCAGCGACGTGACGAGGCGCCCCAGGCGCGACATGATCAGGTAGGCGACGTAGTTCGACGCATGGTCCGAGCTGCCGCGCGCCACGGTGACGGCGCTGTGAAAATTGGTCGACCTCAGCGTGCGCCCGAGTGCGGCGTAGCGCTCCATGTCCTGCGACAGTTGCAGGGCGACGCAATCGCCGGCGGACATGGCTTCCTGCAGCATGAGCGAACCCGTTTGGTCGACCGTCACAGCATTTCTCCTTCGATGTACACAGCTTTGATGTTCAAGTCGCGGTCCAGCACCACGATGTCGGCGTAGCAGCCCGGCTCCAGGCGTCCGCGCTGGCTTTCGCCGAGGTAGTCGGCGGCATTCGTCGAGACGCGGCGCGAGGCTTCCGACAGCGGCAGGCCGATTTTCACCAGGTTGCGCAGGGCGCCGTCCATGGTGAGGGTGGAGCCGGCCAGGGTGCCGTCCGCCAGGCGCACGCCGCCCATGCATTTATGGACGACCTGGCGCCCCAGCATGTATTCGCCATCGGGCATGCCCGAGGCGGCGGTCGAATCGGTCACGCAGAACAGGTGCGGGATCGAACGCAGCGCGACCTTGAGCGCGCCCGGGTGCACGTGCAGCAGGTCTGGGATGATCTCGGCGTAGTCGGCGTGCGCCAGCGCCGCGCCGACCATGCCGGGCTCGCGGTGGTGCAGGCCGGGCATCGCATTGAACAGGTGGGTGAAGCCGGCCGCGCCATGCTCGAGGGCGGCGACGCCGTCCTCGTAGGAGCCGCTGGTGTGGCCGATCTGGACCCGGATGCCGCGCTCGGACAGCAGCCGCACCAGTTCCAGGTGGCCGTGGATCTCGGGCGCCACCGTGATTACGCGCATCGGCGCGCGCCGGCCCCAGGCTTCGACTTCCAGCAGCGTCGCTTCCTTGGCGAAGGGCGGCTGGGCGCCCAGCTTGGCCGAATTGATGTACGGGCCTTCCAGGTGGACGCCGAGGATGCGCGCCTCGCCCTTGCCGCGTGCGTCGCACGCCGCGCCGATGGCGTCGAGCGCGCGCTCGATGTCCTGCGGCGGCGCGGTCATGGTGGTGGCCAGCAGGCTGGTGGTGCCGTGTTTCGCGTGCAGCGCGGCGATGACGTGCGGCGCGTCGCCGCCTTCCATCATGTCGCGCCCGCCGCCGCCGTGCACGTGGACGTCGATGAAGCCGGGCAGGATGTAGTCGTCGGCGTTCAGGCTCGGATCGCTGCGCATGCCGTCGATGGCCTCGATCGTTTCGCCTGTCCTGGCACAAACGCGCAGTTCGCCATGGACCCAGCCGCCAGGAGTGAGGATGTTGCCTTTCATTGAGTATTTCTTTCGAGGTGGCCTTGGATCATGAGGAGGGCGCCGCGCGCCGAGTCGCCCTGGGGCGTCCGGCAGCGCGCACGGGTCTGCGGCGGCAGCCAGGCCATCAGCACTTCGCCGAGACCGCCGCACAGCGCCAGCGGCAAGCTTGCGCTGCGGTCGAGCGCAGCGGCGATGGCGGCGGCTTCGCGCCCGGCGTGTTCGAGGATGGCGCACGCGGTCGGATCGCTGTCGCCATGCTGCACCACGAAGCGCGCCAGGCCCGCGTACGCGGTCTGGTTGGCGCGCCCGAGCCAGATCTGCACGCCGTCGCGGTCGCCGCCGCAGGCCGCGATCACCTCGCGCGCAAAGGCGCCGCCTTCGATCCGGCCGTCGAGCACCTGTTCGATGTGGTTCAGCGCGCGCAGTCCCATCCAGGCGCCGCTGGCCTCGTCGCCGGCGGGGAAGCCCCAGCCGCCGACTTCGACCTTGCCGCCGTCTTCCAGCATCGCTTCACCGACGCTGCCGGTGCCAATGGCGACGATCGCGCCCGGCTTGCCGCCATGCGCACCGAGCAAGGTCGTAAAACCGTCGGTATCGAGCACGAGGGCCGCGAAGCCGGGATCGCTTGCCACGAACTGCGCCGCCCAGTCCTTGTTATGCACGCCCGCCAGGCCGAGGCCGATCGCCATCGAGGCCAGGGGAGGGGAGCCGACGTCGGCCAGCGCGCAGGCTTCGCCGATGGCGCCGAGGATGGTGGTCCAGGCATTCTCGATGCCGTGGGCGAGGCCGGAGGGACCGGCGCTCGCTTGCGCCAGCTCTTCGCCGCTGGGGCGGGCCAGGCGCACCCGGGTGCCTGTGCCGCCGCCATCGACGCCGATGAGGTATTCGATCATGTGAAATTGTGCCGAAAGGAGGTCAGGGCACTATAGGGAGGCGGTTCCTTCTTGTCAACAGGTATCTAAGTGGTATGGTTTTTTACGCGAACTGGTATTGCCGAGCCCGAAGGCCTTCAGTCCGCCTGACGGGTGCCGCCCCGTTCGACCAGCACCAGCTCTTCCGAACGCCCGGCCCCGTCGCGCACCAGGTTCACCGTCGCGCTGCCCGGCCCGCGCACCCTGATGTCGCTCTGGCGCACGCTCAAGCGCCGTGCCTGCAGGGTGCCGGAGCCGCTCAGCTCGGCCTCGATGCGGTCGGCGCGGCCTTCCAAACGTGCGTTGCCGGGGCCGCGCATGGTCAGGACGACGCGCTTGCCGTCGATGGTGGCGGCCAGGTCGCCCGAGCCGTGCAGCGAGGCGTCGAGGGTATCGCTGACCCTGGCCAGCGACACGTCGCCCGGGCCGCCGGCGTCGATCGTGGCGGTTTTTACATTCAGGTGCTCGGCCTCGAGTTCGCCCGAGCCTTTCAGCTCGGCCCGCAGTTCGTCGGCGCTGCCGGACAGGGTGGCGCTGCCGGGGCCGCTCATGCGCAGGACGGCGCGGCCGGCCTGCAGGCCTTTCGCTTCCAGGTCGCCCGAGCCGTGCACGTCGGCTTCGAACTGGCGGATGCTGCCTGCGACGCAGACGCTGCCCGGTCCGCGCTGCACGCTGGTCAGGTTTTCGACTTCCAGCTTGCAGCCGTCGAAGTCGCCGGAACCCGTCACTTCCAGGCGCAGCGCGCGGGCGGCGCCATGCAGGCGCAGGTTGCCCGGACCGCTGAGCTGGGCCAGCGCGCGCTGGGCGCGCAGCTGGTCGACGTCGACGTCGCCGGAACCGGAGACACGCACCGTCAGCGCATTGTCGATGCCGCCGATGTGGACGTCGCCCGGGCCGGACGCCGTCAGGTCGGCGTTCGCCGCTTTCACCTCGCGCAATTCGAGGTCGCCGCTGCCGCTGCTGCTCACGCGCAGCTCGCGCACCGAACCGCGCGCGCGGATGCTGCCCGGGCCCGAAGCTTTGAGCTCGAAGCGCTCGCCGCCGATCGATTCGAGTTCGACGTCGCCGCTGCCGCTGCTGGAGAGGCTGGTCAAGCCAGTGGCGCCGATGCGCACCACCACCGGCTGCCGGTCGCGCCCGCCGATGTTGAACTGGATGCCGGAACGCGCGCGCTGGCGCACGATGAGCGTGCCGCCACGCACTTCGCTGTCGATCTCGGCCAGTTGGCTGGCCTCGCCCGACAGCGCCAGGCGCGGCGCGCCTTCGCTGACGATCACGCGAAACGGACCTGCCAGTTCGATCGCCTTGAAGGCGGTGATGGCGCGCTGGTCGACGACGACGGGCGGGCGCTGTTGTGTGCGCGATTCCTGGGCGCGCTCGACGGCGGTGACACCCTGCATGCCGGCGATACCGATGCAGAGCAGGAGGGCGCCGACGGCGGTGTTCTTGATGCGGCTATTCATGAATGTCCTTGTTATTCTCATGGTTTCCAGTGCATGCACGATAAGGCAAAGCACGAAGCGCGCGCAGCCCCAACCGACGGACACGCGAAATAACAGGATCAAGCGTTGAAAATGGGGTTTGAAGCAGCGCCGTCCCGTCCGCCAAGTGTCATAATGCGCAGGTCAAACCAGGAGAAACAAGTGATTCGTTATTTGGGCACACGCAAGAATGGCGAAGGCGCCACCGTCTACGTGTTTATCGTGAACGGCCTCGAAAAAGAGGTCCGCGAAGGGGCGCTCAAGCAGCACCCCGGCTGCTACGAGGCCTTGCCGGCTTCGGCCAAGGCGAAGATCGCGGCCAATCGCGACTGGCTGTCGAAGCTGTGAGCCTGCCGCGCGCCGCCGCGGGCGCTGTGCTGGCGCTCGCCTGCATCTGTGCCGATGCGTTGGCGGCGCCCTCGACCATGTCACCCGTGATCGGCAGTGCGCTGCTGTGCCGCAGCCATCTCGACAACGCCTATCTGCATTCCTGGCTCACCAGCGCCTTCGGCCCGGCGCACAAGCGCGAGGGCGGGGCGCACTGGTTCAAGCCCGACGCCACGCTGTGGGGCAAACAGGTGCTCGAGATCATGGTCAGCGACGACACCGACCCGCTGGTGTTCGTCGCCGCGGTCCTCGACAGCAAGCCGGAAGAACTGGAACAGGCGATCCGCGCCGCGGCGGGTGTGCGCCACCGGCCGACGGACGCGTCACGCTTTTCCTTGCGCGTGTCGAACCCGGGCAGCGTCATCGCTTACCAGGGCGACAAATCCAAAATATACTGCGCGAGGTATAAAACCTTGCCGCCCTTTCGCTAGCCTTGCATGTACACCCAATACTTCAGCCTGAAGCAGGCGCCGTTCTCGATCGCGCCCGATCCGCGCTACCTGTTCATGAGCGAGCGCCACCGCGAGGCGCTGGCGCACCTGCTGTATGGCATCAACAGCGGCGGCGGCTTCGTATTGCTGACGGGCGAGATCGGGGCCGGCAAGACCACGGTCTGCCGCTGCTTCATCGAGCAGGTGCCTGACAACTGCCGGCTTGCGTATATCTTCAATCCGAAGCTGACGGTCGTCGAATTGCTGCAGTCGGTGTGCGAGGAATTCCGCATCGCCGCGCCGGGTGTGCAGGACGGCGAAGGTGCCGAGCTCAAGGCAGGGGTGAAGGCCTATATCGACGCCATCAACGCCTATTTGCTCGAATCGCATGCGCAAGGGCGCAACAACGTGCTCGTCATCGACGAGGCGCAGAACCTGTCGACGAGCGTGCTCGAGCAGCTGCGCCTGCTGACCAACCTCGAGACGAGCGAACGCAAGCTGCTGCAGATTATCCTGATCGGCCAGCCGGAACTGCGCACGATGCTGGGGCGCCCCGAGCTGGAGCAACTGGCGCAGCGGGTGATCGCGCGCTACCACCTGGGGCCGCTGTCCGAGCCCGAGACCGGCGCCTACATCGCGCACCGGATGGCGGTCGCGGGCAGCCAGGGCGCGCCCGTGTTTCCGGATGCGATCGTGCCGCTGGTGCACCGGATCAGCGGCGGCGTGCCGCGCCGCATCAACCTGCTGTGCGACCGCGTGCTGCTGGGCGCCTATGTGGAAAACAGCCGGGTAGCGACGCCGCTCATCGTGCGCACGGCCGCTGCCGAGGTATTCGCGGGGCAGGGCGGCGCGGCGCCGGCGAGAATCGCCTCGATGGGGCGCTGGCCGCTGCTGGCCGGTGGCGTGCTGGCCGGGGCGATACTGGGCGCGGCGGCGTGGCAGTCGATGCCGCGCATGGAGGCGCCGCTGGCGCAGGCCCGCCAGGCCGCGGCAGGAACGATTAGCGCGCCTGGCGCGGCCAGTGCGCCGGCCAGGCCTGGCCTGGTCGCCGGCGCCCAGTCAGTGTTACCGCTTGGATGGCCGGACGAGGCCATGGCCCTGCGCGCGCTGGCCACGCGTTGGGGCCGTGTGCTGCCGGAAGGCGCCGCTTGCCAGGTCGCCTACCGGATCGACCTGCGCTGCCTGCAAGGCCGCGGCAGCATCTACGAACTGCGCCAGCTCGACCGCCCGGCGGTGATCACGCTGCGCGAGGGCGCGACCACGCGCTACGCGGTGCTGGTTGGCATGGACGAGGGCAGCGTGACCATCGATACCGGGCGCAAGCGCGAGCGGGTGGCGCTCGCCAAGCTGGCGCCGCGCTTCACCGGCGAGTACACCACCTTCTGGCAATTGCCGCGCGGATTCCGCGAGCAACTGGCACAGGGCGACGCAGGCGCCGACGTCGACTGGCTCGCCACCCGCCTGGCCGGGCAGGTGCGCGCTCCCGCACCGGCCGCCCAGCAGCCCTTGAATGGCGCTACCCGCGATTTGCTGCGCGCCTTCCAGCAAAAACAGGGCTTGACCGCCGACGGCGTCGCCGGCCCGCGCACCCATATCCGCCTCAACCAGCTGACCGGCGTGGCCGAGCCGCGCCTGCTCGCCACCGCCAGGACGGGACCATAAATGTCGTACATTCTCGAAGCACTGAAAAAAGCGCAGGCCGAACGCCAGCTGGGCAACGCGCCTGACATCCACACGCCGGCGCCGGTCCACCTGCCCGCGGCGGCGGCGCCCGCGAAGCGCAGCTCCCTGGCGATCGGGCTCGGGCTTGGCGTGCTGGCCGCGGCAGTGCTCGGCGCCCTGGCCTGGCGCAGCGATGCGCCGGCGCCGGCGCCAACGCAGCCGGCCGTACTGGCCGAAGCGCCCGTGCCCGTGATCGCGGTTGCCGGGGTGGCGCCGGCCCCGCCCGCCGCCCCATCCGCCGCCCCGGCCGAGGCGCCGCCGCCTGCCGCCAGGAAGCGCGAGGTCGCCGCGGCGCCAGCGCCAAAGGCCGCCCCGGCGCCATCCCCCCGGCCTGCTGCGCCGCCGGCCAGCGCGGCGCAAGATACGCCGCAAGCGGTCTACCTGCCCGCCCCGGCCGCCGCCGCCGACAGCCAGGCGGCCGCCCGCGCGCCCGACCCGATTCCGGACGAACCGCTGCGTACGCTGCAGCAGTTGCCGGAAGCGATACAGCGCGAGGTGCCGAAAATTGCCGTCGGCGGCTATATCTATTCTCCGAATCCGTCGGACCGCCTGCTACTGGTGGACAAGGTGCTGCGCCGCGAGGGCGATGAACTGGCGTCCGGCCTGGTGCTGGAACGATTGACGCCGAAGTACGCCGTGATGAACTACCGCGGCACCCGCTACCGTGTCGCCTATTGATTCGCGCGCCGGCCCGGTGCTGGCCGTCGTCGGCTGGTCCGGCAGCGGCAAGACGACCCTGCTCGAATGGCTGGTGGCGCAGCTCGCCGCACGCGGCCTGCGCGTCAACATCGTCAAGCACAGCCATCACGACATCGAACTCGAGCCGCCGCACAAGGACAGCGCACGCCTGCGCATGGCCGGCGCGGCCGAAGTGATGATCGCCTCGCCCTACCGCTACGCCATCCTGCGCGAGCTGCGCGGGGAGGGCGAGCCGCCACTGGCCGAACAGATCGCCCGCCTGGCCCCGGCCGACCTGACGCTGGTGGAGGGCTACAAGTGGGAGCCTTTAGCGAAACTCGAGGTATTCCGGCCGGCGCTGGGGCGCGCGCCGCTGTACGTGGATGATCCGATGGTGGTGGCGGTGGCCTCGGATGCACCGCTTGCCGGAGCCGGCCCCGCCTGGCTCGACCTGAACCAGCCGGCGGACGTGTTGGCCTGGCTCATCGACTGGATGTCAGGTGAGGCTAAAGTTTCCGGAAATCAAGCCGTTAATGTAAGATAACCCGGAAGATAACCCTTATCAGGAGACCGACATGGATGTCCTCGCCATCGCCAAGTTGTCCACGACCATCGCAGAAACCGGCAACAAGCAGGAAGTCGCCCTGACCATGCTGAAAAAACAGCAAGACATGCAGAAATCGATGGCGACCCAGATCCTCGGCGCCATTGCGCCGCCGCAGCCGCTGCAAAACCTGCCGCCGCACCTGGGCAACACGATCAACACCAGCGCCTGAAGCTGAGTCCGGGCGTAAACGAAGCGCGGCGCCGGTGGCGCCGCAACAGTTCGCTCAGTGGAAAGCGCGCAGGACGCGTGCTTCGCCCGTGATGTCGGCAAAGCGCTCGTTGGCCTGGCGCGTCGCTTCCATCATGCGGCTCAGCTGGGCGTCTTCGAAGCGTTCGAGTTCTTCGTTGGCCGCATTCAGGGCCATGGCCAGCTTGGAGCGTGCGTTCTGGTACAGGACGCTGGTGTACTGATCGGTGTTTTTCAGCAGCTCTTCCGCATTCTCGATTACAAGGCGCAGATCGCCGATCAGCCGCTCCTGGGCCTGCGGGTTTTTTTCCGGGGTTTCCATTGCCGTCACCTTCAAGCCGGTTGGTCACGTCTCAAAATCTACACAAGGACTACCCGTCGCGTTTGTCTGCGCGCAAACGTGTGCCGTCGAGACCGGCAGTCCTCCCTACTGCACCGAGATCCGCACGTCGCCAACGCTGACCGTTTGTCCGGCGCGAATCTTTGCGGTCTTGCGCAGCTCTTGTTTGCCATCGACCGACACCGTGCCGCTCGCCACCATGTGCTTGCCGGCGCCGCCGCTGTCGCACAGGCCCACCATTTTCAACAGCTGGTTGAGCTCGACGAACTCGGATGTCAGTTCGAAAGTTGTCTTTTGCATACTATCCTCGGGAAAAATTTTGGGGCGCACGCTTGGGTTCGCCCGGCCCTTCACTCCGGGTCGGGCCGTGTCATGTCGATCGGCACGATCCACTGACCGAACTGTTCCTCGGTGACGAGGCCTGAGACCAGCGCCGCTTCGCGCAGCGTGATCCCTTCGTGCTGCGCATGCTTGGCAATCCGCGCGGCGGCATCATACCCGATGTGCGGCGCCAGCGCCGTCACCAGCATCAGCGAGCGTTCCATCAGCTCGCCGATGCGCGCGCGGTTCGGCTCGATCCCGCGTGCGCAGTGCTCTTCGAAAGAGCGCATGCCGTCGGCCAGCAGGCGTGCGCTCTGCAGGAAGTTATGCGCGATCATCGGCTTGAACACATTCAGCTCGAAATTGCCCTGCGAGGCGCCCACCGTCAGGGCGACGTCGTTGCCGAACACCTGGCAGCACAGCATCGTCAGCGCCTCGCACTGGGTCGGATTGACCTTGCCCGGCATGATCGAGCTGCCCGGTTCGTTTTCCGGAATCGTGATTTCGCCGAGGCCCGAACGCGGCCCGGAGGCCATCCAGCGCACGTCGTTGGCGATCTTCATGAGCGCGGTGGCCAGGGTTTTCAGCGCGCCGTGGCTCGCGACCAGCGCCTCATGCCCGGCCAGGGCCGCGAACTTGTTCGGCGCCGTTTTAAAGGCGAGCCCGGTGCGCGAGCCCAGCTCGGCGGCGATGCGCGGCGCGAAGTCGGGATGGGCGTTCAGGCCGGTGCCGACCGCGGTGCCGCCGGCGGCCAGCAGGAGCAGGCCGGGCAGCGAGGACTTGATCGCGCTTTCCGCGAATTCGAGTTGGGCGACATAGCCGGAGAACTCCTGGCCGAGCGTCAGGGGCGTTGCATCCTGCAGGTGGGTGCGGCCGATCTTGACGATATCGTCGAAGTCGCGCGACTTGACCAGCAGGGTGCTGCGCAGGCGCGCCAGCGAGGGCAGCAGGTTTTTCGATACCGCCAGCGCCGCCGCCACGTGCATGGCGGTGGGGAAGATGTCGTTCGAGGACTGGCCCATGTTGACGTGGTCGTTCGGGTGCAGCAGGCGCGCTTCGCCGCGCTCGCCGCCTGACAATTCAGAAGCGCGGTTCGCCAGCACCTCGTTCATGTTCATGTTGCTCTGGGTGCCGGAGCCGGTCTGCCAGACCGACAGCGGGAATTCGTCCGGGTAACGTCCGTCCAGCACTTCGTCGGCGGCGGCGATGATGGCATCGGCCTTGTCGCGCGGGAGCTTGCCGATGGAGCGGTTGACGGCCGCGGCCGCCTGCTTGACCTGGGCCAGCGCCGATACCAGCTCCGGCGCCATCTTTTCGGTCGAAATATCGAAGTGGTGCAGGGAGCGCTGCGTCTGCGCGCCCCAGAGGCGAGCGGCGGGCACCTCGATCGGGCCGAAACTGTCTTTTTCGATGCGGGAATCCACTGGCGACATATCCATGGCGTGTCCTTGTTATTTATATTCGGAGATGGAGCTAAAGAGTGTAGCCGAACACCCGTTAATTACGCTTAGGCTACAAATTCATGCTCAGGCTAGATATTCCCATGGCGATTCGCGCTTCCCACATCGTTTCAAGCTTGTTTGCCGTGTTCGCCGCCGCCGCATTCGCGTTCTCGGCCGGGGCTGCGCATGCCGCCGAGCTGGGCGAGGCGAGGGTAGCCTCCCACATCGGCCAGCCCCTGGCGGCCAGCCTCGAACTGACGGCGCTCGACGATGCGGCCGCCACGGTAGGCGTGCGGCTGGCCCATCCCGACGTCTACCGCGGCGCGAATATCGCCATGCCCGCCGTCCTGTCGAGCCTGAACCTGCATGTGACGCGGCGCGAGGGCCGCCAGTTCCTTTACCTGAGCACGAGCAAGCCGGTCGAGAGCCGCCACCTGCATGTCTACCTCGAACTGTTGGAGGCCGGCCAGCGCAGCGTGCGCCTGGTGACGCTGTGGCTGACGCCGAACCCGACTCCGGCGCCGGCGCCGATTCCGGTGCCGGTGCCGGTGCCGGCGCCGGCCATTGCGGCAGCGCCCCCGGTTCCCGCCAGGGCGCCCACGCCGGTGGCGGCGACGCGCCCGGCGGAAGCCTTGCAAGAGGGCGAGGAATACCTGGAGCCGCGCAAGGCGGTTCTCAAGCGGGTTGTCAAGCCGGCGCCCGAGCGCAAGAGCCGATTGGCAGCAGCGCCGGTCGCGGCGTTCAAACCGCAGGACACGCCGCCCACCTGCGCGCCGCAGCCGGCCGCCGGAGAGCTCGAAGCCTGCGCCGTGCTGGGCGCGAAGAACGCCGCGCTGCATCAGGCGCTGGGGCAGGTCGAAGCGAAGATGAAGGTGTTGCAGGGGGCACGTGGAGATGCGGCGGTGGTCCTGCCTGCCGCGGAGTCCGCAACTCCGGCAGCCCCGGCAGCGCCGGCTGCGGTCCCGGCGGCGCCGAAGGGCGCACCGCGCATCCAGCTCAAGCCGAAGAAGCCGGCGCCGCCGGAAGCGCAGACACCATGGGGACTGATCGCTGCCGGCGTCGCCGCCGTCCTGGCCCTGGCGGCCCTGGGCGTCGCGCTGCTGCGCCGCCGCAAGCGTTCCAACTTCGGCAAGATCCCGAAAGAGCACAAGCCGGCCAGGGTGCCGAAAGCGGAGCAGGCAAGCGCAAGCGAGCCCGGCGAGGACCCGCCGAAGCCGAGCATCATGTCGGCCGTCAAGGCGCGCCTGATGCCGGGACCGCGCAAACCGGCGGCGACGGAAAGGGTCGAGCCGACGCCTGAAGGCGCCGAACTTTGAACCGATATTGGCGCGCACGAATCAATCTACACAACTTATTAAGTTGATATATACTGGGTTCGTTGGTTGTCAAAACCACAAAACGAAACAGAGTCCGTCGCAGCCACCACCGATAGCGTGGCGCGGGTAACGGATGTACGTCGCGAGACGCCTGTTTTCGGAAGCGGTCCGGTTTGCCAACAGCGGCAGCGGACGCCGGATGCAACCGGCAAAGAGGCGACACCAGTTATCTGGTGTTGCTCTCCGAATTCATGTGGCCGGCATCAATCGGCTGCAGCACGAAGGCGCCCATGGGCGCCTTTTTTGTTGCGCACGATATGTCGAGCACCCAACAAAAAAGCGCCCGCAGGCGCTTCATGTGGTCGACGGCAGGGCCGCTCAGTGGGTGCGCATGGCGCGGTCCAGCTGGCCCATCCATGGCTCGGTGATGTCGCGAATCGCGCGGTCGTTGGCCATGATCTGCTTGAGCAGGTCGATCTTGCGCAGGCGCTTGACGCCTTCGAGTGCCGGCACGCCGGTCGCGGTGGCCGATGCCTGCACGGCGCATTGCGTCTGCAGGGTGTTGAAACCATCCCAGTCTTCCGATTGCGCTGCCGCGGCCATCTTGCCGGTCAGGCCAGCAATATTTTCGTACATCGAGAGGACTTGGTTAGAGTTCATGTGAGCACCGCTGCAATTTTTTTCGGCCGGATTACCGGTTGTCCTCCTTTTACGGCAGCGCTTTCGGAAACTTTAGGGTTGGCCGTAAAAATAATCGAAAATATTTTTCGGACCGGCATCAGCGCGGCCTCAGGCGCTTGTCGGGCGCCGGCCTGATGCCGGCTGCATACTGCCGCGATTCTGCAATCCAGCGCGGATATCTGCGGTTTGTCGCATTCCCGCCGGCGCGCCCCCGCGCTTGTTCTACAGTGCGTGCTGGATCCCTGCGCCAGCGGGGCATCAAAATAATAACAAAGAGGACATCATGAGAGACAAGCAAACATCGCGCTCGGCGGCAAGCGTCGCGCTGGCGCTGGCCGCCGCGCTGGCGCCGGCACTGGCCCCCTCGTCGGCCCGGGCCGAAGCCCCGTTTTCGTTCGCCGCCACCCCCGGTAAACTCCCCAAGGATGTCATTCCGCTGCTGTACGACGCGCACCTGGTGCCGAATATGGCGAATGACACCTTCAGCGGCCACCAGAGCGTCGACATCGAGGTGCTGCGCCCGACCCGGCGCATCGTGCTCAACGCCGCCAACCTGAGCATCGAACATGCCAGCCTGACAAGCCGCGGCGGCGCGCCGCAAACCCTGCAGCCGCTCCTCGACGCCCGGCAGGAAACCCTCGCTTTCGAGCTGCCGGCGCTGCTGGCGCCGGGGCGCTACACGCTGGCGCTGCGCTTTCGGGGCCAGATCAACCGCGAAGGGCGCGGCCTGTTCCAGGTCGCCTACAAGGTGGGCGGCGTCGATAAAAAGCTGGTGGCCACCACGATGGAGCCGTCGGACGCGCGGCGCATGCTGCCGACCTGGGACGAGCCGGCCTTTCGCGCCCGCTTCAAGTTGACGGTCGATGTCCCGGCCAGCTTCAAGGCTTATTCGAACACCCCGATCGTGAAGCAGGAAAAGCTGGCCGGCGGCCTGCAGCGCATCGCTTTTGCCCCGACCCCGAAGATGCCAAGCTACCTGGTGGTGCTGGTGGCGGGCGAAATGGAGCGCGTCACGGCGCGCCAGGACGGCGTCGAGATCGGCATCGTCACCACCGAAGGCAAGCTCGGCGCCACCGCCTTCCCGCTAGCGGCCACGCGCGACCTGCTGCGCTACTACAACAATTACTTTGGCCTGCCATATCCGCTCGCCAAGCTCGACCAGATCGCGATTCCCGGCGGTTTCAATGGCGCCATGGAAAATTGGGGCGGCATCGTCTACAACGAAGCGACCTTGCTCTACGACCCGAAGAAGAGTTCCGAAGACACCAGGAAGCTCACCTTCGAGGTCAACGCCCACGAAGTGGCGCACCAGTGGTTCGGCAACCTGGTGACCATGGCCTGGTGGGACAACCTCTGGCTCAACGAAGGTTTCGCGTCCTGGATGGCCTCGAAAGCCACCGAACGTTTTCACCCCGAGTGGCGTCCGCACCTGGACGGCATCGTCGAACGCGAAAGCGTGCTGAACCTGGACGCGCGCAAGACCACGCACCCGATCCAGACCCGCATCGACAACGAAGAGCAGGCCGCCGGCGCCTTCGATGCGATCACGTACGTAAAAGGCCAGGGCTTCCTGCGCATGCTGGAAAATTATGTTGGCGAAGCCAAGTTCCGCAAGGGCATCCGCTCCTACATGGCGGCGCACCAGTATTCGAATACGACCACGGCCGACCTGTGGACGGCCATCGAAACGGCCTCCGGCAAGCCGGTCGCGAAACTGGCAGCCGACTGGACCACGCAGCCGGGCTTTCCCTTGATTACCGTGGCGCAGGCCTGCGAAGACGGCAAACGGAAAATCACCTTGTCGCAGGAGCAGTACCGGGTCGACGAGCCGGCAACGGAGGGACGCCTGTGGAGCGTGCCGCTGCAGGTCGGCACCGTGGGCGGACGGGCCTGGAGCGCGCTGCTGAGCGAGCGCAGCACCACGATTACCCAGGGCAGCTGCGAGGGCGCGCTGGTGGTCGACCCGGACAGCGTCGGCTTTTTCCGTGTCCAGTACGACCGCGCCAGCTTCGACGCGCTGGCCGCGAATGCCGCCCAGCTGCCGGACCCGACCCGCCTGAAGCTGCTGCTCGATTCCTGGAGTTTGGTCACGGCCGGGCGCGCGCCGCTGGCCGGTTACCTGGACCTGGTCGCGAAATACGGCATGGAGCCGCGCCTGGCCGTCTGGGAATCGATCCTGTCGAATCTCGGCACCCTGCAGAACCTGGCGCGCGGCGAGCCGGAAAGCGCAGCCATCCGGCGCTTCGTGCTGGGCTTCGTGCAGCCCCGTTTCGATCGTCTCGGCTGGGAGCCGAAGCCCGAGGAAACGCTCGAGGACCGGCGCCTGCGCCCCTTGCTGGCCGGGGCCCTGGCGCGTGCCGGCGACGAGCGCGCGATCGGCGAAGCGCGCCGGCAGTTCGCGCGTTATGTTGCCGACCCGTCCTCGATCAGCCCGGAGATGCTCGACTTCGTCATCAACACCGCCGGCCGCTACGCCGACGCCGCCACCTATGCCGCGCTCGGCCGTGCGCTGGCCGCCAGCACGGGAGACGAGGAGCGCTATCGCATCGGCGGCGCCATGACCCTGGTGCAGGACCCGGCGCTGGCCGCCCGCACCCTGGAGCTGGCGCTGTCGCCGCAGACGCCGAGCAACCTGGTCGGCAGCCTGGTTGCCGGCGTCGGGCGCGAGCACCCGGACCAGGCCTGGGCGTTCGCGGTCGCCAACCGGGCCGCCTTGCTGGCGAACGCCGATGCGGTCGCGCGCAACCGTGCACTGGCGGGCGTGCTGGCCGCGTCGCCGGACGTGCGCCATGCGGACATGATGGAACACTACGTGGCCAGGAATTTCGGCCCCGATGCGCTGGTCGAAGCTCAGCGGATCGGCAACGGCATCCGCGTGCGCGCCGCGCAGAAGGCGCGCCTGCTGCCGCAGGTACGGGCCGCGCTGGCGAGCCCGCGCCCATGATGACAATGCACGGCCGGCCGACCTTGAGCGCTGCGAATCTGGTAAATTCCCTCGCATGACAGATAAGCTGGACGACATCGCCAAACGCACGCTGGCTCATTACGCGCAGAATGCCGAGCAGTTCTTTGCCGGCACCATCGACCACGACGTCAGCCAGAACGTGGCGGCGCTGCTGGGCGCCATCGAAGGGGCGGCGCCTTTTACCCTGCTCGACCTGGGCTGCGGCCCGGGGCGCGACCTGAAGACCTTCAGCAGCCTGGGGCACCGTGCGATCGGGCTCGACGGTGCGGCGGAATTCGTCGCCATGGCGCGCGCGCACAGCGGCTGCGAAGTCTGGCACCAGGATTTCCTGCACCTGGCGCTGCCGCCCGACAGCTTCGACGGCATCTTCGCCAACGCCTCATTGTTCCATGTGCCGAGCGCGGCGCTGCCGGGCGTACTGGCCGCGCTGCACGGTACGCTGAAGCCGGGCGGCGTGCTGTTCAGCTCGAATCCGCGCGGGCACAACGAGGAAGGCTGGAACGGATCGCGTTACGGCAGCTATCACGACTACCCGGCCTGGGAGCGCTACCTGGTGGCGGCGGGATTCGTGCCGCTGCGCCATTACTACCGGCCGGAAGGTTTGCCGCGCGCGCAGCAGCCCTGGCTGGCCAGCCTGTGGCGCAAGCCCCTTAGTGTTAACGAACGAACAGATTCCCAGGGCGATCGGGCCTAAGGTAAGTGCTCATTTCAACCGAAGAGGTGCAGCGATGAACGACGACCAGATCAAGGGCAAGGCCAAGGACATCGGCGGCAAGATCCAGGAAAAAGTCGGTGAAGTCACCGGCAACCGCCAGACGCAGAAAGAAGGCAACCTGAACCAGGCCGAAGGCAAGGTCCAGGAAAAAGTGGGCGACGTGAAGGATATCTTCAAGGGCAACAAGTAATCAGCCCGAGCCCGCAGCAAAAGCCGCGATCCGTCGCGGCTTTTGTTTTTATTTGCCTTCCTCCACCTCATCCCCCAGCACGTCCTCCACATACAGCATCTGCACCAGCACCTTGATCACCGCCGCCAGCGGCGTGGCCAGCGCCACCCCGGCGAACCCGAACAGGGTGCCGAAGATCAGCTGCATGACGATGGTCAGCGCCGGCGGCAGGTCGACCGCGCGCGATTCGATCAGCGGCTGCAGCACATAGCCTTCCACCAGCTGCACGCCGACGAACAGCAGCACCGTGTACAGGGCCAGGTCCGGGCTGATCGAAAACGCGATCAGCACCGCCGGCACGCCCGCCATGATCGGTCCCAGGTAGGGAACGAAATCGAGCAGGCCGGCGATGATGCCGAGGATCAGCGCCAGCGGCACACCCAGCATCGACAGGCCGGCCGAGGTGACGACACCGACGATCAGCATCGACATCGCCTTGCCGAGCAGCCAGCTGCCCAGCGTGTCGCCGATTTTTTGCTGCACCTGGCGCGCGCGCGGCCGCTTCGACTGCGGCACCAGCTTGATGATGCCGTTCGTGTAGAGCTGGGGCGAAGCGGCAAAATAAATGCCGACAAACAGGATGATCACCACGTTGCCGAGTGCGCCCAGCACGCCGCCGAAGAACAGCCCGGCGTTCGGCACCAGCGACGACATTTGCTTGACTAACTGTTCCGGCGCCGGCATGCCCGCCATCAGGCGTTTCAGGAGGGGGTAGTCGTCGATCACGCCTTGCAGCTGTTGCAGCGATTTCGGCACCGCCTCGGCAAGTTTGCTCGACTGTTCGGCAATCTGCGGCGCCATGGCCCAGCCGCCCAGGCCGATGATGGCGATCAGCAGCAACACCACCAGGGTCAGGGCGCGTTTGCGCCGGATGTGGAGGCGCGCTGCCAGCATGCGGCTGAGCTCGTAGAACAGCACCGCGCACAGGATGCAGGCAAACACCAGCAGCAGGGCATCGGCCGCGAACCAGATGGCGGCCAGGCCCAGGAAGAACAGGACGCCGATGCCGTCGATGACGGCGATGCGTTTCATGAAGGTACGCTGGGCCGGGGTTGGCGCCTCGTCTGCCGGCGGCGGGGAGGGTAAGGGTTTGCTCATGATCGAACACTAGCATGTGTTGTTTCGGCCTGGCGCCATTTTACTGTCGAGCTATGCGAACAGCGCCCGCCGTCGCCCGAGGGCGAAAAAAAAGCCCCGCTGTCCGTGACGCCGGGACCTTGCTTATCGTGCTGCGCCCGCGGCTTACTTCGGCGCGGTGCTGCCCAGGTTGCGCTTGAAGAAGTTCTCGATCATGCCGAACACGTGGCGCTGGCTGCTGCGGCCCGAGATGCCGTGCTTGGCGCCCGGGTAGGTCATCAGCTCGAACTGCACGTTGCGCTTGACGAGTTCGTCGATCAGGCGGGTGCTGTTGGTGAACAGCACGTTATCGTCGGCCATGCCATGGATCAGCAGGAGCGGCGACTTCATGCCGTCGAGGTGGGCGAACACGCCGCTGCGGTCGTAGGCTTCCTTGCTCGATTTCGGCGTGGCGCCCACATAGCGTTCCGTGTAGTGGGTGTCGTACAGGGCCCAATCGGTAACCGGCGCCACCGACACGCCCATCGCGATCTTGTTCGAATCGGCCGCCAGCAGGCGCAGCGTCATGAAGCCGCCATAGCTCCAGCCGAACACGCCGACGCGCTTCGGGTCCACGAAACTTTGCTGGGCCAGCCAGTCGACGCCGGTCAGCTGGTCTTCGACTTCGTGCTTGCCCAGGTTGTTGTAGATGACGTCGGTGAACTTGCGCTCGCGGCGGCTCGAACCGCGGTTATCCAGGCGGAACACGACGAAGCCCTGCTGCGCCATGTACTGGTCAAAATGGTTGCCCCAGGTGCGGGTCACGCGCTGCGAGTGCGGGCCGCCGTAGGTGAACAGGAATACCGGGTAGCGCTTGGCCGGATCGAAATTGGCCGGCTTGATGATCGAATAGTGCAGCGCCTGGCCATCGCTGGCCTTGATGGTGCCGAATTCGGTCGGCAGGTGGTCGGGCAGGTATTTGGCGTAGGGGTGGGTCGCGTTCAGCTCGTTTTGCTGGAGCCATTGCACCATGGCGCCGTCGGCGCGCCGGATCGACACTTGCGGCGGCGTCTTCGGATCCGAGTAGGTGTCGACGAAAATCTTGCCGTTGCTCGCGAACGAGGCTTCGTGCCAGCCGTCGCCCTGGGTGATGCGGACCGGTTTGGCGGTCGTGCTGCCATTGAGCGCCAGCGCATAGGTCTGCTTGTCGATCACCGCATCGCGGTTCGAGGCGACATACACCTTGCCGGCGGCCTCGTCGACCGCCAGCACGTTGTCGATGCCCCATTCCCCGCTCGAGATGGTGTTGAGCAGCTTGCCGTTGAGGTCGTACAGATAGAGGTGGTTGCGGCCCGAGCGCTCGGAAGCCCAGATGAAGGCCTGGCGGTTTTTCAGGAAACGCAGGTCGTTGTGCAGGCTGACCCAGGTTTTCGAGGTCTCGGTCAGCAAGGTGCGCTGGGCCAGCGTGGCGGCGTCGACCGCCACCAGGTCGAGGCGCTTCTGGTCGCGCGTCTGGCGCTGGTAGACCAGGGTCTTGCTGTCCGAACTCCAGTCGGCACGCACCAGGTAGATATCTTTCTCGGCCCCGAGGTCGACCTTGCGCGCAACACCCGTTTCCGGCGAGACGATAAACATGTCCACCAGCACGTTCGGGTCGCCCGCGGCCGGGTAGTGCTGGTCGATCACTTCGGTGCGGTCGGCAAAGATCTCGAAGCGGCGCGCAACCGGCACCGGTGCTTCGTCGTAGCGTTTATAGGCAATGCGCGAGTCGTCCGGCGCCCAGTAGTAACCGGTGGTCTGGTCCATTTCTTCCTGCGCCACGAACTCGGCTTCGCCGTTGTGCACGGTGCCCTTGCCGTCGCTGGTCAGCTGGCGCTCGGCGCCGGTTTTCAGGTCGATCACGACCAGGTTCTGGTTGCGGACAAAACTGACGTAGCGGCCCTTCGGCGAAATCTTTGGATCGATCACATTGCCCGAGGCAACCTTGCGCGCGGCATCCGGATTCGCCGCGTCAACCAGATAGAGGTCGCCGGCGATCGGCACCAGCAATTGCTTGCCATCCGGCGACCAGGTGTAGCTCAGGATGCCCGACAGGCTGGCGGTGCGGGCGCGTTCGCGCCGCGCTTTTTCTTCGAGCGACAAATTCTCGTTCGGGACCAGCTTCTTGGAGTCGACCAGCAAGCGCGTGGTCTTGTCCTTCATGTTGTATTCCCACAGGTCTTGCTGGAACTGGTTATCCGTGCGGCCGCGCAGGAAAGTCACGCGTTCGCCATCGGGCGAGACGCGCACGTTCTTCACGCCGGGGCCGGCAAGCGAGGTTTCGCCGTGAATACGGTCAAGCGTCAGGCGTTCCGCAGAGGCGGGCGCGGCCGCGAGCGCGGCAAGAAGGCAGAGCAGAAGGCGCATGGGTTGTCTCGTTAAAGTTAGCTATATGCAACGCATGAGACGATACCAGAGTCGCCTCCCAAAAGCTGTACATACCGCGCTATTTTACCGAGGCCCGTACGCGCTGGCGCGACAGGCGTTCCATCGACCAGCTCAGGAGGACGGCGGCGACCGTCAGGCCCAGCACCAGGCCGATCCAGAAGCCGGTCGACTCCATCGGCGCGGCGGGACTCCAGGGGAACCAGGCTGGTGCGATGCCTAGGATATAGCCGAGCGGCAGAGAAAAGCCCCAGAAGGCGACCAGCTGGATGATCATCGGCGGGCGCGTCACCTGGTAGCCGCGAATCGCCGAGGCGGTGGCGACCTGGGTCGCATCCGACAACTGGAACAGGGCCGCGAACAGCAGCAGGTGCACGCAGGCTTCTTGCACCGCCGGGTCCGACGTATAGGCGCGCGCGATTTCCCAGCGGAAGAGGGCGATGCCGGCGGCCGACAGCACACCGAAAGCCACCGACATGCCGACGCCGACGCGCGCGACGAACTGCGCCCGCAATGGATTGCCTTCGCCCATCGCCTGGCCGACGCGGGTCAGCAGGCCAATGCCGAAACTCAGCGGCACCATGAACACGAGCGAGGCGAAGTTCAGTGCGATCTGGTGCGCCGACACCTGCACCACGCCGAAGCGGGCCACCAACAGGCTGATCAGGCCGAATGCGCTGACCTCGGCGAAATAGGTGACGCCGATCGGCAGCCCGAGGCGCAGCATCTCGCGGATTTCTTTCCAGTCAGGCCCTTCCCAACGGGTAAACGGATAGGTCATGCGGTAGACCGGAGACACTTTTACCCAGACCAGCATGGCGGCCAGCATCAGCCACATGCCGGCCGAAGTCGACACCGCGCAGCCGACCGCGCCCATTTGCGGAAAACCCCAGTTGCCGAATACCAGCAACCAGTTGCTGGCAATGTTGAAGAGCAGGCCGAAGATCGCGATGATCATGATCGGCTTGGTCTCGTTGATGCTGGTCGTGTAGCCATACAGCGCGCGATAGCAGGCAAAGGCCGGCATGCCGATGCTGGTCACGTGCAGGAACATGGCGGCGCGGTCGGCCACCTTCTGGTCGAGTCCGATATGGTCGAACAGCAGCGTGGCCAGGTTCGTCAGCAAAAAAGCAATCAGGCCGATGCCGGCCCCTTTCCACAGGGCCTGGCGCACCGAGTGCGGGATCTTGTCGTAGCGTCCGCCGCCGATCTCGTGCGCGACCACGGTGTTGATCGACATCATCGTGCCCATCACGGTGACCAGCACGATCGACCAGACCGAGGCGCCGAGCGATACCGCAGCAAGTTCCTCGGCGCTGACGTGACCGGTCATCGCGACGTCGGCCACGCCCATGCCGACCGTAGCCAGCTGGCCCACCAGCATCGGCCAGGAGAGTTTCCAGAGCGTAGAGATCTCGAGCCGGACGGATTGAGGCGGTAGGGCGGGCGTGGCAGGCGTCGTCATGGAAGTGCTTGGTGAGGAAACCAAGGATTTTACTGTCAATTTGCCAAGAGGACGATGGCGTTCCTTTCGTCATCGACGCCAGGCCGCGCCTGATTGTCGTTAGCCGAACTTCTTAAAACAAG
Source organism: Telluria sp. LT2P34 (assembly GCF_059685915.1). Lineage (NCBI taxonomy): Bacteria > Pseudomonadati > Pseudomonadota > Betaproteobacteria > Burkholderiales > Oxalobacteraceae > Telluria > Telluria sp. LT2P34. Next base: position 1,120,077 of record NZ_JCASIN010000001.1, on the reverse strand, counting down.
CGGTTGAGTGGCGAATCTTCCACAAAAATATTATTCGTTTCTCAATTAACTTGACAAACGCACTAAGCGTTCGGGGTTTTTTCGTTATCAAAAGGCTTTTTTTTCGTCAAATCAATGTTTTCGCGTGTAAATTGCTGGTTCGTAATCTCAGCCGTTGATCTTTCGGCCTAACTCGAAGCAGCTGTGTTCCGCCACTGCGTCTTTTTCTCCCCGACTGCCTACCTCATGTCCAAGCACATCACTTTCTCCCGTACATCCCCCACGCGCCTGAGCTTATGCGTGCTGCTCGCCGCCGCATTCGCACCGGCCCTGTCGATTGCCGCACCGGCCACCAAAGCCGCACTGGCGACCCCGATTGCCGCCGCCGTCGATGCAAAAGACGAGGCCGGCACCTACGCCGTCAACCGCCTGCTGGTGGTGCCGTCGGCCGGCCTGTCGCCATCGAACCTGGCAGCCATCGTCGGCGTGCACGGCGGCCGCGCCCACCGCGTCGGCAAGAGCGCCATGAACATCGTCGACCTGCCTGCCGGCGTGTCGTCGAAGGCCGTGATGGCCCGCCTGGCGCGCCATCCGCACCTGAAACGTGTCGAGCTCGACCGTAAAGTGCGTGCGTCGGCAGTTGCCAACGACCCGTATTTCGCCAGCGAGTACCACCTGGCCAAGACCGGCGTGACCACCGCCTGGAACACCACCCAGGGATCCGGCGTGACCATCGCCATCCTCGATACCGGCGTCGATGTATCGCACCCCGACCTGGCGGCGAACATGCTGCCCGGTTATAACTTCGTCGATAACAACACGAATGTTGCGGATGTCTGCGGTCACGGTACCGCTGTGGCCGGCAGTGCGGCCGCCGTCAGCAACAACAGCACGGGCGTCGCCGGCGTGGCAGGCCAGGCCAAGATCTTGCCGATCCGGATCGCAGGACTCGACTGCACGGCCTACCTCAGCACCATCGTCAGCGGCATCACCTACGCGGCCGACCGCGGGGCGCGTATCGTCAACGTGAGCTTCGGTCCACTGATGGGCAGCGCCGCCATCCAGAACGCCGGCGCCTACCTCAAGAGCAAGGGCGGCCTGTTGTTCGTCTCGGCCGGCAATAGCGGCGTCGATGTCGCAACCACGCCAACCTCGACCATGGTGGTCGTGTCGGCCACCGATGCCGGCGACAGCCGCACCAGCTGGTCGAACTTCGGCTCGGCCGTCACGCTCGCCGCGCCAGGCGCCGGCATCTGGTCCACCTCGCGCGGCGCCAGCTACGGTACCTGGAACGGCACCTCGTTCTCGTCGCCGATCGCCGCCGGCGTGGGCGCGCTCGTCATGGCCGCCAACCCGTCGCTCGATAACCAGACCGTCGAAAACCTGTTGTACTCGACCGCGGCCGACCTCGGCGCAGCCGGACGCGACGCCAACTTCGGTCACGGCCGCGTGGACGCCGCTGCCGCTGTCCAGGCTGCCGTCGCCAAACTGGGTGGGGCCGACACCGTCAGGCCGAGCGCCGCCATCACCTCGCCGGGCGCCGGCACGACCGTTGCCGGCCTGGTGCCGGTCAGCGTCAACGCCGCCGACAACGTGGGCGTCCAGCGCGTCGAACTGAAGGTCAACGGCAGTGTGGTCGGAGTCGACACTGGCGCGCCGTATCAGTTCTCGTGGGATTCGGCGGGCCTGCAGAACGGCGTCGCCAACCTGGTGGCGGTCGCGTATGACGCGGCCGGCAATGCCGGGTCCAGCGCGTCGCTGTCGGTCAGTGTCGCGAATGCGACGGCTCCGGCGCCAGCTTCCTGGACCAATTGCGCCAACGAAGGGGCAGTGTGCAGCTTCTCGGGCACGCGCCAGGTCCGTTATGGCGCCAACAACAGCTACGCGACGGTGACGGCAACCAGCTCGGTCGCCTGCAGCAACGCGGTATTCGGCGACCCGATGCCCAACGTCGTGAAGACCTGCCAGTACTCGAGCACCACCGCAGCGCCTGCACCGGCACCGGCACCGGCACCGGCACCGGCACCGGCACCGGCACCGGCACCGGCGCCCGCGCCAGCGCCCGTCGAAACCTGGACCTCCTGCGCCGGTGAAGGCGGTACCTGCGCCGTCAGCGGCACGCGTGCAGTGCGCTACGGCGCCAACGGCTCCTACGCGTCGAAAATCGTCACTGGTTCGGTCGGCTGCAATAACGGGGTGTTCGGCGATCCGATCGTCAACGTCGTCAAATCCTGCAGCTATTCGAGCATCACCCGCTAAGCAGGACGCCGGCGCCGTCGCGCCGGCCTGCGATGCGATGCGAATCGAAGCCCCCTGGCGCCTGCTGCGCCGGGGGGCTTTTTTCATTGCTAGCGCCGGTTGATATGCAAGCCCGGCATCAGGCACCGCTGCGCATGGCGTTGAAAACCCGGTCAGTCGCCATTAAATACGGTGTAGCTCACCGATTAACCTGATCCAGGAGCAAGCTCGTGGAATACAAGGACTATTACCAGGCCCTTGGCGTCGACCGGAGCGCGTCTGCGGAGGACATCAAGAAGGCGTACCGGAAAATGGTGCGCAAGTACCACCCGGATGTCAGCAAGCTCAGCGACGCCGATGCCAAAACCAAGGAAATCAACGAAGCCTACGAGGTCCTGGGCGACGCTACCAAACGCGCCGCCTACGACGCGCTCGGCCGTGGCCATCGCGCGGGCGAATCCTTCCAGCCGCCGCCCGACTGGGGCGAGGGCTTCGATTTTTCCGGGGCGGGTGCCGAAGACTTTTTCGCCGACCTGTTCGCGCAGGCCGGGCGCCGCCCGGGCGGTGGCGGCGGTTTCCGGATGCGGGGCGACGACATCCACGCCGCCATCACCATCGACCTGCTTGACGCCTACCAGGGCGCGACGCGGACGGTCAGCCTGCGCGTGCCGCGCCGGCAAGGCGACGGGACGGTCGCGATGGAAGAAAAGACGCTCGACGTGCGGATTCCGCGTGGCGTCACGCCGGGCCAGCAACTGCGCCTGGCGGGGCAGGGACACGAGGGCCATGGGGGCGCCGGGCCGGGCGACCTGTACCTGGAAATCGGCTTCGCCCCCGACCCGCGCTACCGGATCGACGGCGCGCACGTGGTCGAGAACGTGCCGGTGACGCCCTGGGAGGCGGCGCTGGGCGGGATGGTAGCGGTGCAGACGCCCTCCGGCACGGTCGAGGTCACGGTGCCGGCCGGCTCGCAGAGCGGGCGCAAGCTGCGCCTGAAAGGGCGCGGCATCCCGGCCAACCCACCTGGCGACCTGTACCTGATCCTGGACGTGGTGCTGCCTCCGGCCAACAACGACAAGGCGCGCGCACTGTACCAGGCCATGGCGCGCGAGCTTGCATTCAATCCGCGCGCCGCTTGAGAAACTACCGAGGAGGCTGAGATGGCAGTGAACCAGATCGTCACCGGGGTGTTGATCGACGAGATCGCACTGGACCTGGACGAGCTCGCGCAGGCCTGCAAGGTCGAGCCGGACTGGGTGGTGCGGCATGTGGAGGCGGGCGTGCTCGGCGCAGCGCAGGACCAGGCGGCCCTGCGTTTTCGCAGCGCCGACCTCGCGCGGGCGCGGCGGCTGCTGGCGCTCGAGCGCGATTTCGACGCCAACGAAGAACTGGCCGCGCTCGTGGTCGACCTGGCCGACGAAGTGCGCCGCTTGCGCGCACGCCTGCGCGTGCTTGGCCTGTCCACCCCCTGAAGCGCGCGCCGTGCACGCTGCGGTGCTCCTAGAATGGTGTCAGATAGATTACAACTGACGACACCGAGGAGGTCATATGGAGCAAGGAAGCAATGGTCGAGCGCTGCAGGGCAAGCGCGTTGCGGTGCTGATGACGGACGGGGTCGAACAGGTCGAATACACCGGGCCGCGCAGTTTCCTGGAGGGGCAGGGCGCGCAGGTGATCCTGATTTCGCCGAAGGGCGTGGGGGCGGCGGTGCAGGGCATGAACCACGACGCAATGGGCGACACCTTCCCGGTAGAAATGAACCTCGCCGATGCGCGGCCGGCCGACTTCGACGCTTTGCTGCTGCCGGGCGGCGAGAAGAATCCGCTGGAATTGCGCAAGAGCCCCGAGGCGATCGCTTTCATTCGCGACTTCTATGCCGAGGACAAGCCGATCGCCGCGATCTGCCACGCGCCGTGGGTGCTGATCGACGCCGGCATCGCCGAGTCGCGCAACCTGACCAGCTGGCCGGACATCCAGGACGACATGCGCGCCGCCGGCGCCGAGTGGGTGGACCAGGAAGTCGTGATCGACGAAAAACTGATCACCAGCCGCAAGCCGGACGATATCCCGGCATTCAACGACGCGCTGCTCAAGGCAATGATGGTGTCGCCGGAAATGTCGGACGTCGGACCGTCGTCGTAAATCACCGCTGCGCGCGCAGCGGGGCTAGCTTCCGCTAATTTCCCGCTGCAATTTTTTCGTCAACTTCGCAAACACCAGCTCATACGACCTGCGCAACAACTGCGCAGCTTCCGCATCGCCCAGCGCCTTCGCCTCTTCGACAGACACCCACTTCGCACGCGCCAGGTAGGGCGCCGGGATGATTCCCGGGCGGTCGGTCAACTCGAGGAAACGGTCGTCCTCGACCTTGAAGCTCATGCCCGTGGACTCGCCCACGCTGGTCACGGCGAACATCTTGGCGCCGATCGAAAAGACGATGTCGCTGCCCCATTTGGTGTCTTCGGTGACCCCGGGGAAACTGCGGCAGAGGGTCTTGGCTGCTTCAAAATCCATGTGCTGTACCCGGGCTCAAGGCTTGCGCAAGCCGTAGTTCGGTTCGCGCTCGAGGTACATCGCGAAATGCACGACCATCGCGCCATTGAAACCCTGGCCCACGACGCGGGCGCTGACCTTGTCCTTGCCCGACGTGCCCATGTCGAGGGTCGCCGAGAAGGCGCCGCCATCCATGTAAGGCAAGGAAATCTTTGCGTTTCCCGTCACGCCTTCGATCTTCAGGCCAGCCGGCGCCGCCGGGTTCGGCTGTGCGATTGCATGGATGGTGATCTTGGTGCCGCGCAGCTCGGCGGGAGCGAGTACCGCTTCTTCGTCCGACCCGATGATGAATGAGGTGGAATACAGCACTTCCTTACCGTTGACTTTCAACATGATTCCCTTGATGACGTGTTGTTGCTAATGAGATCGAATTAGGCAAATGCTAACACAGCGGGTATCTGTTGATTGGTTCGGCTGGCGGGTTCGTTGTTAGTGAACGGCGGCGGAGCCGTAGGTGCGGCGCTGGTCGGGATGGGCGAGGACGCGCAGGGCGATGGCGAAGGGGATGCCGGCCTCGTACAGGGAGCGGGCGGCAGCGTACATGCCGCGTGAGCGGAGGTCGATGATTGAGGTGTCGATCAGGCGGGCGGTGTTGTGGTCGCGGCGGGTTTTCATGGCGGGTCCCCTGGTTTGTTGTGTGTTTTGTATGGGGTAACGATACGCTTTATTTCGGCGGGTGTGCAAATTGCGTTGGTGTCGGACACTTCATGGCAAAAAATCGCTGCGCGATTTTCTTTAGTCAGGCGAATCGGAGAGCCTTTGCGCCCGGAGGCGCAAAGTCGCTTGCAGGCTCGCCGCTTTGCGGCTCGAAACCCCTGCAAGCCCCTCGTCCGTGCCGTCCGACGGTCCGATTCCCTCCGGCTAAACACCACCGCATAACGACAACAGCCCCGCTGGCTTGCGCCAGCGGGGCTGTTGTCGTTATGCGGTGGTGGAGGCGGAGGGAATCGAACCCTCGTCCGCAAGCACTCTACAGACAGTTCTACATACTTAGCACTATCATTTAATTTAGCCGGCACGACGGGGATGTGCACCCTGCGTACCAGCGAGTTACCTTAAATTTCGGAAGCAACCAAGTAACCCGGTTGATTCCTAGCCCCTGTAAATGACTCTACTGCCTTGCGGCCACCCCAGGGGCGAGGTGTTGTAGAGCTAGCAGCAATTAAGCTGCGAGTGCGTACGAGTTATCGTTTGCAGTTATTGATTTCTGGATGTATTTACGAGGTAACCAGTCCTCGGTATGCCCTGCGCTGCTTTGCAACCCACGTCGAAACCAGGTCGCCCCCACAGAACTTGAATTGTACTCCAATCGCGCAACCTGTGGTGCGCCTCAGGCTGTCGTGGATCAGACGTGCCCCGTGAGCTTACGAAGTGTTGCAAATGATTGTGCGGCTGAGCCACCGTAGGGCAGCGTGGGCGGAGCCCACCCTACGAAACCTGTCTGGCTGCATGGGCGGAGCGCACCGCACGAAAAAAACCGCAGCCGGGAAAGCGCTGCGGTTCAAGTCAGACAAGAGGAAGCAAAATTACTGACCGTTGCGCTTGGCGATTTCGTTGCCGAGGTAGCCGCCGCCGATGACACCGGCAAGCGTTGCGATTTTCTTGCCGTTGCCGCCGCCGATCTGGTTACCGATCAGGCCGCCGATGACGGCGCCGGTGCCGATGCCGACATAGTTCGGCTGGGCCTGGACTGGCGCCGGGGCAGGGCGGGAGTAGCGTGGCTCTTCATAGCGCACCACTTTCTGCACCGGGCGGTGGTACACGACACGCGGCTTCTGGACCACGGTGCGCTTCACGACCGGCGCGGCTTCCTGTTTCACGATGACCATCGGGGCCGCCGGGTTGCCGGTCTGGACGTAGGTCGTGGTGCCCGGGGCAGCGGTGACGACATACGGGGCTGGCGCCTGGGGCGCTGGGGCGGCGTAGTGTGCGACCGTCTGCGGCAGTGGGTTGACCTGGTACTGGCCGGCTGCCAATGGCATGCCGGGGGTCGCCATGCCAGGCGCTGCGGCAGCGGTCATGGCAGGGGCGACGGCGGACGTCACGGCCGGCTCGGCGGCGCCACGCGAGCTGGGCAGCAGGCCGGTGATGGCGGCGGCGCCGGTCAGGCTGACGATGATCACCGACGCGGCTGCGGCGGCCATCAGGGGATGCATGCGGGTTGCGGTGGCGGTGGTGTTCATCTTTTGCTCCATCATGTTGCGTTGTCGATGGATGGAGCTTACCGGCCGTGTCTATTGCAGGATAGACAGAAGCCTGTTTCAGTCGTAATCAGTTGTAACTATCCGCAGTCGCGTTCGGCGCAATGCTGCGCAGCACTTCCAGCAGTTCGACCGGGGTGGCGCAGAGGTAGTCGGCGCCCCAGCTGGTCGGTTCGATGGCGCCGCAGTAGCCCCAGGCGCAGGCCACCGTCACCATGCCGGCCGCGCGGCCGGCTTCGATGTCGCGCAGGTCGTCGCCGACGTACCAGCAGTGTTCCGGCTCCAGCCCCAGGCGGCGCGCGCCTTCCAGCAGCGGCGCCGGATGCGGCTTGGCGTGCGGCATGGTGTCGCCGGAGACGATGCAGCCGGCGTGGGCCAGGCCGATTTGCGGGATCAGCGGGTCGGTAAACCGGGCGGGTTTGTTGGTGACCACGCCCCAGGCCATGCCGGCTTCCACGATGCCGCGCAGGAGCTGGTCGACGCCTTCGAACAGGCCGCTTTCGACAGCCATGTTGGTCTGGTAACGGTCGAACCATTGCAGGCGCAGCTCTTCATAGCCTTCGTCGCCCGGCGCCAGGCCGAAGGCGGCGCCGATCATGCCGCGGGCGCCGGCCGAGGCGGTCGGGCGCAGCACGCTGTAGGGCGTCGGTTCGAAACCGCGCTCGGTGCGCAGCCAGTTGACGGCGGCGGCGAGGTCGGGGGCGGTATCGGCCAGGGTGCCGTCGAGGTCGAACAGGACGGCACGCGGTGCCGGGGTGTGGGCGAGGGAGGTCATCTTGGCGAGGCTTCGTTGCAGAGGTTGAGTCAGACAGGCTTGGTTACACAGGCTTGGTTACACAGGCTTGGTGCAGGCCATCATGTAATTCACATCGGTATCGCTGTTGAGCGAATAAATTCTGGTCAGCGGATTGTAAGTCAGGCCCTTCATGCCGTCGATCTGCAGGCCGGCGGCGCGCATGAATTGCGACAGTTCGGCCGGGGTCAGGAATTTGCCATAGTCATGGGTGCCGCGCGGCAGCATGCGCAGCACGTATTCGGCGCCGATCACGGCCAGCAAATACGCCTTGGGATTGCGGTTTATGGTCGAAAAGAACAGCTTGCCGCCGGGTTTTACCAGGGCGGCGGCGGCGCGCACGATCGAGGCCGGGTCGGGCACGTGCTCGAGCATTTCCATGCAGGTGACGACGTCGTACTGGCCCGGCTCTTCGAGCGCCATGTCCTCGGCCGCAATCAACTTGTAGCGCACTTCGACGCCCGACTCGAGGCCATGCAGGTCGGCCACTTTCAATGCCTTCTTCGACAGGTCGATGCCGGTCACTTTCGCGCCCTTGCGCGCCATCGATTCCGACAGCACGCCGCCGCCGCAACCGATGTCGATCACCTTCTTGCCCGCCAGCGGGGCGCGCGCGTTGATCCATTCCAGGCGCAGCGGGTTAATTTCGTGCAGCGGGCGGAACTCGGAAGTGGGGTCCCACCAGCGGTGGGCCAGCTCGCTGAATTTGTTGATCTCTAAGGGGTCGGCGTTCGTATTCATAGGACGGAATAATAGCGGGAAATAATAATGCGCGACGGACGCCGTATGACAAATCTTTGGCGGGCGAAAAAAAACCCCGCCGTAGCGGGGTTCATCGTGCCTGGACAGGCTTACTGCGGACGGCTGCGGGTGCCGACGACTTCGATTTCGACGCGACGGTTCTTGGCGCGGCCAGCGGCGGTCTTGTTGTCGGCTTCCGGCTGCGATTCGCCCTTGCCTTCGGTGTAGACGCGCGCTGCATCGATGCCCTTGCCGGTCAGGTAGGCCTTGACGGCTTCGGCGCGGCGGATCGACAGCTTCTGGTTGTAGGCATCGGTACCGATCGAGTCGGTGTGGCCGACGGCAATGATGACTTCCAGGTTCATGTCGCCCAGCTTCGAGGCCAGATCGTCGAGCGATGCCTTGCCGGCAGGCTTGAGGACGGCCTTGTCGAAGTCGAAGAAGGCGTCAGCCGAGTAGCTCACTTTTTCCGAGGTTGGAACCGGTGCCGGTGCCGGTGCGGGCGCCGGAGCAGGGGCTGGCGCCGGGGCCTCGACGACTGGCGGTGGCGGCGGAGCGACGCACTTGCCGTTCTCGAGTTTTTCAGGCGGCACGCACAGCGGCGCGTCGCAACCTGGAACCGCGTCAGCCGGGGTCCAGTAACCGGTACGCCAGCACAGGCCGAAAGGATCGCGCGCGATCACGCCGCGGCTGTCCTGGACGTACGCGCTATACGGCTTGTTCGCCTGGATGTCGGTCGTCAGCGGTGCGTAGGGTGGTGCACTTTGGGCAAATGCACTACCAGCCATCGCTGCCGACGCTGCCAGCATGAGGGTTGCAATCTTCTTCATATTTTTCTTCCTTTCGGTTTTAAATCTTTTCTTAGCGAAACGCTCAGTCATTACCGCTCAATTAGCATTTATGTAGGCAGAATACTAACATCGACACCGCTGCGCTCGTTTCGCATTGCGAAACATGCAATTAACTTCTCGGCCATTTTGCCACATGCGCCACACGTATACGACCGTCGTATCGCGCAATAAGGCCGCAGGGGGTCACCCCACGTTGTTTCTGCGCAACAACGGATTGGCAGTGCACGCTAGCTTGACGAATGTTTATGACAGGCTTGTGTCAGATCAACAATTACGAGCAATTGCCGGGCCGGGCGGTCCAGGCCCGGCCAAGGTCGTGAGCCCTGCCTGCAAATGTCGCAAGCACTATAGGTGCATGGTAGAATCATTGGTTGGAACTCATAACCATTAGCCTGAAAGCAGTCGACCCGCCCAATGGATCAATTCGCAAAAGAAACAGTCCCTATTTCCCTCGAAGAAGAGATGCGCAAGAGCTATCTCGATTACGCCATGAGCGTGATCGTGGGCCGAGCGCTGCCGGATGTGCGCGATGGCCTGAAGCCGGTGCACCGCCGCGTCCTCTTCTCGATGCACGAGAGTAATTACAACTTCAACCGCCCGTACGTGAAATGCGCGCGCGTGGTTGGCGACACCATGGGTAAATACCACCCGCACGGCGACTCGTCGATCTACGACACGCTGGTGCGCATGGCCCAGGACTTCTCGCTGCGCTACACATTGGTCGACGGCCAGGGCAACTTCGGCTCGATCGACGGCGATAGCGCCGCGGCAATGCGTTACACCGAGTGCCGCCTCGACAAGATCGCCGCCGAACTGCTGGCCGACATCGACAAGGACACGGTCGACTTCCAGCCGAACTATGACGGCAAGGAAAAGGAACCGACGGTCCTGCCGACCAAGATTCCGAACCTCCTGATCAACGGTTCGTCCGGCATTGCGGTCGGCATGGCGACCAACATCCCGCCGCACAACCTGTCGGAAGTCATCAACGGCGCCCAGCACCTGCTGCGCAATCCGGACTGCACGATCGACGAGCTGATCGAACTGATCCCGGCGCCGGACTTCCCGACCGCCGGCATCATCTATGGCGTCTCGGGCGTGCGCGACGGTTACCGCACCGGCCGCGGCCGCGTGGTGATGCGCGCCAAGACCCACTTCGAGGAATACGGCAAGGATGGCGGCCGCATCGCGATCATCATCGACGAGCTGCCGTACCAGGTAAATAAAAAGTCGCTGCTCGAGCGCATTGCCGAGAACGTGCGCGACAAGAAGCTGGAAGGCATCAGCGACATCCGCGACGAGTCCGACAAGTCGGGCATGCGCGTCGTGATCGAACTCAAGCGCGGCGAAGTGCCGGAAGTGGTGCTGAACAACCTGTACAAGCAGACCCAGCTCCAGGACACCTTCGGCATGAACATGGTGGCGCTGGTCAATGGCCAGCCGAAGCTGCTGAACCTCAAGCAGATGCTCGAGTGCTTCCTGTCGCACCGCCGCGAAGTGGTCACGCGCCGCACCGTGTTCGAGCTACGCAAGGCGCGCGAGCGCGGGCACATGCTCGAAGGCCTGGCCGTCGCCCTGGCCAACATCGACGATTTCATCGCCATCATCAAGGCCGCGCCAACGCCGCCGGTCGCGAAGATGGACCTGATGGGCCGCGCCTGGGATTCGTCCCTGGTGCGCGAAATGCTGCTGCGTACCGCCGAGGGCAGCACCATCGGCGGCATCGACGCTTTCCGCCCGGAGCACCTGCCGAAGCACTACGGCATGCAGGCCGACGGCCTGTACAAGCTGTCGGACGAGCAGGCCCAGGAAATCCTGCAGATGCGCCTGCAGCGCCTGACCGGCCTGGAGCAGGACAAGATCGTCAACGAGTACAAGGAAGTGATGTCGCACATCGCCGACCTGCTCGACATCCTGTCGCGTCCGGAACGCGTGACGACCATCATCAGCGACGAGATGGTCCAGATCAAGGCCGACTACACGGAAAACGGCAAGGACGCGCGCCGCTCGGTCATCGAGCAGAATGCCAGCGACCTCGACACCGAAGACCTGATCACCCCGCAGGACATGGTGGTGACCCTGTCGCACACCGGTTACATGAAGTCGCAGCCGATCGCCGAATACCGCGCGCAAAAGCGCGGCGGGCGCGGCAAGCAGGCGATGGCGACCAAGGAAGAAGACTGGATCGACCAGCTCTTCATCGCCAATACCCACGACTACATGCTGTGCTTCTCGAACCGCGGCCGCATGTACTGGCTGAAGGTGTGGGAAGTGCCGCAGGGTTCGCGCAATTCGCGCGGCAAACCGATCGTCAACATGTTCCCGCTGCTCGACAACGAGAAGATCACGGTGATCCTGCCGCTGTCCGGCGAAAACCGCACCTTCCCGGAAGACCATTACGTCTTCATGTCGACCTCGCTCGGCACGGTCAAGAAGACGCCGCTGCGCGACTTCTCGAACCCGAGGAAGGCCGGCATCATCGCGGTCGACCTCGACGAGGGCGACTTCCTGATCGGCGCCGCCCTGACCGACGGCCAGCATGACGTGATGCTGTTCTCGGACGCCGGCAAGGCCGTGCGCTTCGACGAGAATGACGTGCGCCCGATGGGCCGTACGGCACGCGGCGTGCGCGGCATGAACCTGGAAGACGGCCAGCAAGTCATCGCGCTGCTGGTGGCCGAGAACGAGCAGCAGTCGGTGCTCACCGCCACCGAGAACGGCTTCGGCAAGCGTACCCCGATTACGGAGTACACCCGCCATGGCCGCGGCACCAAGGGCATGATCGCGATCCAGACGAGCGAGCGCAATGGCAAAGTGGTTGCCGCAACCCTGGTCGACGTCAGCGACGAGATCATGCTGATCACCACCGGCGGCGTCCTGATCCGCACCCGCGTCTCCGAGATCCGCGAGATGGGCCGCGCCACGCAAGGCGTGACCCTGATCGCGGTCGAAGACGGCACCAAGCTGTCGGGCCTGCAACGGATCGTGGAAACCGATCTCGAGGAAGTCGAGCTCGAAGCCGGGCCGCAGTAATGCGATCAGCCACTCCTCCCGGAGTGGCTTTTTTTTCGTGGGCGCCGACGAAAGGACTTCAATGACCCAGGTATTCAATTTTTCCGCCGGCCCCGCCGTCCTGCCGAAAGAAGTGCTGCAGCAAGCCGCTAGCGAGATGCTCGACTGGCACGGCAGCGGCATGTCGGTGATGGAGATGAGCCACCGCGGTCCCGAATTCATCTCGATCTACAGGCAGGCGGAAAGCGACTTGCGCGAGCTGCTCGCGGTGCCGGCCAACTACAAGATCCTGTTCATGCAGGGCGGGGGGCTGGCCATGAACGCCGTCATTCCTCTGAACCTGCTGGGGCGCGTGGCTCAGCCGGCGACGATCGACTTCGTGCATACCGGTTCCTGGTCGGGCAAGTCGATCAAGGAAGCGGAGCGCTATGCCCGGGTGAATGTCGCCGCGTCCGGCCAGGCCGGGGGTTTTACCGGCGTGCTGCCGCAGGACAGCTGGCGGCTGACCGATGGCGCAGCCTACCTGCACGTCTGCACCAACGAAACCATCGACGGCGTCGAATATAACTTCGTGCCGGATGTGCCGCAAGGCGTGCCGCTGGTGGCGGACATGTCCTCGCACATCCTGTCGCGCACCGTCGACGTGTCAAAATACGGCGTGATCTTTGCCGGCGCCCAGAAGAACATCGGGCCGGCCGGGCTGACGCTGGTGATCGTGCGCGAGGACTTGCTGGAACACGCGCTGCCGATCTGCCCGTCCGTGTTCAACTGGAAGAACGTGGCCGAACACGAGTCGATGTTCAACACGCCGCCGACCTATGGCATTTATATTGCCGGGCTGGTGTTTGCGCACCTGAAGCGCCAGGGTGGCGTGGCGGCCATCGAAGAGCGTAATATTCAGAAGGCGCAGCTCTTGTACGAGGCGCTGGACAGGGATGACTTCTACAGCAACCGGGTCGATGCCTCCTGCCGCTCGCGCATGAATATCCCGTTTTATTTGCGTGACGAGTCCTTGAACGATGCTTTCCTGGCCGGGGCGAAAGCGCGCGGCCTGCTGCAGCTGAAGGGCCACAAGTCGGTCGGCGGCATGCGGGCATCGATCTACAATGCGATGCCGCTCGACGGGGTGCAGGCCCTGGTCGATTATTTGAACGAGTTTGCGGGGCGACCATGACAGACAAACTGACCCCCCTGCGCCAGCAGATCGATGCCATCGATGCGCAAATCCTTGCGCTCTTGAGCCAGCGCGCCTGCATTGCCCAGGAAGTCGGGCATGTAAAAGCCGAAACCGACGCGCCGGTGTTCCGCCCCGAGCGCGAAGCGCAGGTGCTGCGCGGCGTGGCCGAGCGCAATCCCGGGCCCCTGAGAAACGACGACGTCCAGACCATCTTCCGCGAAGTAATGTCGGCCTGCCGCGCGCTGGAAAAGCGCGTTACCGTCGCTTATCTGGGCCCGCCCGGCACCTTCAGCGAGCAGGCCGTCTACCGCCAGTTCGGCAGCGCCGTGGAGGGCTTGCCCTGCGCCTCGATCGACGAAGTGTTTCGCGCCACCGAGGCCGGCACCGCCGACTTCGGCGTGGTCCCGGTCGAGAACTCGTCGGAAGGGGCGATCAACCGCACGCTCGACCTGATGCTGGCCACCACCACGGTGATCAGCGGCGAGGTGTCGATTCCGGTCCACCACAGCCTGATGACCAAAACCGGCGGCATGGACGGCGTGACCGTCGTCTGCGCCCACTCGCAGGCGCTGGCGCAGTGCCAGGTCTGGCTCAACCTGCACCACCCCGGCATCGAACGGCGCGCCGTCGCCTCCAACGCCGAAGCAGCGATCATCGCCAGCAGGGATCCGACCATCGCGGCGATTGCCAGCGAGATGGCCGGGCAGCAGTACGGGCTGGGCGTGGTCCAGGCCCACATCCAGGACGATCCGCACAACCGCACCCGCTTCGCCGTGATCGGCAGCATGGCCACCAATGCCTCGGGACGCGACCATACCTCGCTGGTGCTGGCCGTGCCGAACAAGGCCGGCGCCGTCTACAAACTGCTCGCGCCGCTGGATAAATACGGCGTGTCGATGACGCGCTTCGAGTCGCGCCCGGCGCGCATCGGCACCTGGGAGTATTACTTCTACGTCGACCTCGAGGGCCACCGCCAGGATGAAGCGGTGGCGCGCGCCCTGGCCGAGCTGCAGGACAATGCCGCCTTCTTCAAGCTGCTGGGGTCCTACCCGGTTGCCCTTTAATTCATTTTCGAGAACACCCATGTCGACATTCGGTCCAGAGTACGTTCGCGCCATCGCCCCTTACCAGGCGGGCAAACCCATCGCTGAAGTCGCCCGCGAGTTCGGCCTCGACGAAGCGGCCATCGTCAAGCTCGCCTCCAACGAAAACCCCTTCGGCGTACCCGAGTCGAGCAAGGCCGCCATGGCGCAGGCCATGCTCGAGCTGGGCCGCTATCCGGACGCCAATGGTTTCGAGCTGAAAGCGGCGCTGGCCGCGCGCTACGACGTGCCGGCCGACTGGATCACGCTGGGCAACGGCAGCAACGACATCCTCGAAATCGCCGCCCACGCCTTTGTGCAAAAGGACGAGTCGGTCGTCTTCGCGCAGTATTCGTTCGCCGTATACGCGCTCGCCACCCAGGGCGTGGGCGCGCGCGCGATCGTCGTCCCTGCCGTGAACTATGGCCACGACCTCGCTGCGATGGCTGCCGCCATCGAACCCGACACGCGCCTGCTGTATGTCGCCAACCCGAACAACCCGACCGGCACCTTTATCAAAGCGGCCGAGATCGAAGCCTTCCTGAAGGCGGTCCCGGCCCACGTCATCGTCGTGCTCGACGAAGCCTATAACGAATACCTGGCGCCCGAACACCAGTTCGAATCGAGCCAGTGGGTGCGCAAATACCCGAACCTGGTGGTGTCGCGCACCTTCTCCAAGGCCTATGGCCTGGCCGGCCTGCGGGTTGGCTTCGCGATCGCCCAGCCCCAGGTGACCGACCTGATGAACCGCGTGCGCCAGCCCTTCAACGTCAATTCGCTGGCGCAGGCCGCCGCGATCGCCGCGCTGAACGACAAGGCTTTTCTCGCCAGGGGCGCGCAGAACAATGCCGAGGGCTACCAGCAACTAATTGCCGCCTTCGAGGAACTCGGCCTGGAATACGTGCCCTCGTTCGGCAACTTCGTGCTGGTGCGCGTCGGCCAGGACGACGGCGCCGGCGCACGCGTCAACCTCGCCTTGTTGAAGCAGGGCGTGATCGTGCGTCCGGTGGCGGGCTACGGCTTGCCGCAATGGCTGCGCATCTCGATCGGGCTGCCGCGGGAGAACGCGGCCTTCATCGAAGCACTGAAAAAGGCAATCGCTTAAATGCTCGGCAAGGTCGTCGTCATCGGGGTCGGGCTGATCGGCGGCTCCTTTGCGCTGGCGCTGAAAAAAGCCGGCGCCGCGCGCCAGATCGTCGGCATGGAGCGCTCGCCTGCGGCATTGGAGCGCGCGCTGGCCCTGGGCATCGTCGACAGCATCACCACCAGCGCGGGGGAAGCGCTGGACGGGGCCGACCTGGTGCTGCTGGCCGCGCCGGTGGCGCAAACCGGGCCGATCCTGACTGCGCTGCTGCCGCAGCTCGCGCCTGGCACCATCGTCACCGACGCCGGCAGCACCAAGGGCGACGTGGTGGCGGCGGCGCGCGCCATCCTCGGTGCGCGCGTGCACCAGTTCGTGCCGGGCCACCCGATCGCCGGGCGCGAGTCGAACGGGCCGGATGCGGCGATCTCCGACCTCTACCACGGTAAAAAGGTCGTCATTACGCCGCTGGCGGAAAACGCGCCGGGCGACGTCGGCCTGGTGGCGGCGGCCTGGCGCCTGTGTGGCGCGCAGGTGCATACCTTGAGTCCGGAACAGCACGACAGCGTGTTTGCCGCCGTAAGCCACCTGCCGCACCTGCTGGCCTATGCGCTGGTCGACGACCTCGCCCGCAAACCGGATGCCGACTTGCTGTTCCAGTACGCCGCCAGCGGTTTCCGCGACTTCACCCGCATCGCCGGCTCCTCGCCCGAAATGTGGCGCGACATCAGCCTGGCAAACCGGGATGCCCTGCTCGGCGAGCTCGATGCTTATCTGGCACAATTGACAGCATTGCGCGCCATGCTGGCTGCGGGCGACGGTCCCGGGCTGGAAGCGGTCTACGCCAACGCCCAGCGCGCGCGCCATGCCTGGACAGGAAACTAAATGACGCAGCAAAAGAAGCACTATCCCCAGCACATCGACCTGGCACCCGTCATGCATGTGGAGGGCAGGGTGCGCCTGCCGGGATCGAAAAGCATCTCGAACCGCACGCTGCTGCTCGCGGCGCTGGCCGACGGCAGCACGACCATCCACGACATGCTCGCTTCCGACGACACCCTGGTCATGCTGGGCGCGCTGCGCTCGCTCGGCATCAAGTGGGAAGAGATCGACGAGCGTTCCATCGTCGTGCACGGCCATGGCGGGGTCTTCCCGAACCACGAGGCGGACCTGTTCATGGGTAACGCCGGCACCGCGATCCGTCCGCTGACGGCGGCCCTCGGCGTCATCGGCGGCGACTACACCCTGCATGGCGTCTCGCGCATGCACGAGCGCCCGATCGGCGACCTGGTCGACGCCTTGAATGAGGTCGGCGCCCAGATCGAATACACGGGCGAACCCGGCTTTCCGCCGCTGCGCATCAAGCGCGGCCACATCACGGCCAACCGCATGGCGGTGCGCGGCAACGTCTCGAGCCAGTTCCTGACCGCGCTGTTGATGAGCGCGCCGCTGATGGCGCGCGGCCATGCGGTCACGATCGACGTCGTCGGCGAGCTGATTTCGAAACCGTATATCGAAATCACCCTGAATTTGATGCGCCGCTTCGGCGTGACGGTCGAGCAGAACGGCTGGGCTTCGTTCACGGTGCAGCCCGGCCAGCGCTATGCCAGTCCGGGCAGCATCCACGTCGAGGGCGACGCCTCCTCGGCTTCCTACTTCCTGGCGGCCGGCGCCATCGGCGGCGGGCCGGTGCGGGTCGAGGGCGTGGGGCGCGACAGCATTCAGGGCGACGTGCGCTTCGCCGACGCCCTCGAGCGCATGGGCGCCATCGTCGAACGTGGCGACAACTGGATCGAAGCGCGCTCCGGCGGCGTATTGAAAGCGATCGACGCCGACTTCAACCACATTCCCGACGCCGCCATGACGATTGCCGTGGCCGCGCTGTACGCCGACGGCCCCAGCACGCTGCGCAACATCGCCAGCTGGCGCGTCAAGGAAACCGACCGCCTGGCGGCGATGGCGACCGAACTGCGCAAACTCGGGGCCGAGGTGGAAGAGGGCGCGGACTACCTGCGCATCACGCCGCCCGAGCAGCTGGCGGCCGCCACCATCGCTACCTACGACGACCACCGCATGGCGATGTGCTTTTCGCTCGCCACGCTGGACGGCAAGGCCAGGCGCGGCAACGCCATGCGGATCATGGACCCGGGCTGCGTCGCCAAGACCTTTCCCGACTATTTCGAGGCGTTTGCCTCCATCGCACGCGACGAACTGTTTTAAGCAACTGACACCGAGATCAACCCCATGCCCAATTCCCATATCCCCGTCATCACGATCGACGGCCCGACCGCTTCCGGCAAGGGCACGGTCGCGGCCCGGGTTGCCGAACGGCTCGACTTCCACCTGCTCGATTCGGGCGCCTTGTACCGCCTGACGGCCTTGTCCGCCACACGCGCCGGCATCAGCCTCGACGATGAACCGGGCGTGGCCCAGATCGCCGCGGCCTTGCCGGCAAGTTTTGCGAACGGCGGTATTTTCCTGGAGGGGGAAGAGGTGGGCGAAACGATCCGCGCCGAGGAGGTTGGCAACAATGCGTCGAAGATCGCAGCCTTCCCCGGCGTGCGCCAGGCCCTTTATGAATTGCAGCTGGGCTTCCGGCGGGCGCCGGGCCTGGTGGCCGATGGGCGTGACATGGGCACGGTGATATTTCCTAGCGCCAAGCTCAAAGTATTCTTGACGGCAAGCGTCGAGGCACGCGCCCAACGCCGATATAAGCAATTGATAGACAAAGGGATTTCTGCTAACATGGAAGACCTGCTCGGAGATTTGCAGGCGCGCGACGACCGCGACACCCATCGCACCGTCGCCCCGTTGATCCCCGCGGAAGGCGCATACATCCTCGATACCTCGGAGATGACAGTCGATGTGGCAGTGGAGCAAGTGCTTCACTGGTACGGCTTGCTGTGAATGCATTGTTGTAAACCGTAGTAAAAGTGCCCCCGCGGCCTAGTGCGGGGGTGTGGTTCAACCTGACCCAGTTCAGTTCCGCACCATCGCCGGTTCTGCTGGTTAACTTGTAAAACACACTCTATATGTCAATCGAAACGACCCAAGCTTCCGGTATGGAAAGCTTCGCAGCCCTCTTCGAGGAATCCCTGTCGCGTCAAGATATGCGTTCGGGCGAAGTCATTTCCGCCGAAGTCGTGCGTCTGGATCACAACTTCGTGATCGTCAACGCCGGTCTGAAGTCGGAAGCTTTCATTCCAATCGAAGAATTCAAGAATGACCAGGGCGAACTGGAAGTTGCTGTCGGCGACTTCGTTTCCGTGGCCATCGAATCGCTGGAAAATGGTTTCGGCGATACCATCCTGTCGCGCGACAAGGCCAAGCGCCTGGCATCGTGGCTGGCTCTGGAAAAAGCAATGGAATCGGGCGAGATCGTCACCGGTACCGTCAACGGTAAAGTCAAGGGCGGCCTGACCGTCCTGACCAACGGCATCCGCGCATTCCTGCCGGGTTCGCTGGTCGACACCCGTCCGGTCAAGGACACCACCCCGTTCGAAGGCAAGACCCTCGAATTCAAGGTCATCAAGCTCGACCGCAAGCGTAACAACGTCGTCCTGTCGCGCCGCGCCGTCATCGAAGCATCGATGGGCGAAGAGCGCCAGAAGCTGATGGAAACGCTGAAGGAAGGCACCGTCGTCACCGGCGTCGTCAAGAACATCACCGACTACGGCGCGTTCGTGGACCTGGGTGGCATCGACGGCCTGCTGCACATCACCGACCTGGCATGGCGTCGCGTGCGTCACCCGTCGGAAGTGCTGTCGGTTGGCCAGGAAATCACCGCCAAGGTCCTCAAGTACGACCAGGAAAAGAACCGTGTCTCGCTGGGCGTCAAGCAGCTGGGCGACGACCCATGGACCGGCCTGTCGCGTCGTTACCCACAGAGCACCCGCCTGTTCGGTAAAGTCACGAACCTCACCGACTACGGCGCATTCGTCGAAGTCGAGCAGGGCATCGAAGGCCTGGTCCACGTGTCGGAAATGGACTGGACCAACAAGAACGTGGCCCCGAACAAAGTCGTGCAGCTCGGCGACGAAGTCGAAGTCATGGTCCTGGAAATCGACGAAGAGCGTCGCCGTATCTCGCTGGGCATGAAGCAGTGCAAGGCGAACCCATGGGACGACTTCGGCATGACCCACAAGAAGGGCGACAAAGTCCGTGGTTCGATCAAGTCGATCACCGACTTCGGCGTGTTCATCGGCCTGCCAGGCAACATCGATGGCCTGGTGCACCTGTCGGACCTGTCGTGGACCGAAGCCGGCGAAGAAGCCGTGCGTCGCTTCAAGAAGGGTGACGAACTCGAAGCCGTCGTGCTGGCCATCGATGTCGAGCGCGAGCGTGTTTCGCTGGGCGTCAAGCAGCTCGAAGGCGACCCGTTCAACAACTTCGCAGCCATGAACGACAAGGGCTCGCTGGTCACCGGTACCGTCAAGTCGGTTGAGCCAAAAGGCGCTGTCATTTCGCTGAGCGAAGAA
This sequence comes from Telluria sp. LT2P34, assembly GCF_059685915.1. Classification (NCBI taxonomy): domain Bacteria; kingdom Pseudomonadati; phylum Pseudomonadota; class Betaproteobacteria; order Burkholderiales; family Oxalobacteraceae; genus Telluria; species Telluria sp. LT2P34. The sequence goes on along the minus strand of NZ_JCASIN010000001.1, from coordinate 1,099,891 downwards.
GTCGAAGGCTACCTGCGCGCTTCGGAAATCGCACGTGACCGCGTTGAAGATGCCGGCACCCACCTGAAGGTCGGCGACTCGGTCGAAGCCCTGGTCATCAACATCGATCGCAAGGCTCGCAGCATCCAGCTGTCGATCAAGGCGAAAGACAATGTCGAGACCCAGGAAGCGATGACCAAGCTGTCGAACTCGAGCGACAACAACAGCGCAGCCACCGGCACCACCAGCCTGGGCGCACTGTTGAAGGCCAAGTTCGATAACAAGAACTAATTAGTTCCGCTTGAGGCGAACAGATGACCAAGTCCGAGCTGATCGCACGACTGGCTGAGCGTTATTCTCAGCTGGTCGCCAAAGATGCCGAGTATGCTGTCAAGACCATCCTCGACGCGATGACGAACGCCCTGGCGACCGGCCAGCGCATCGAGATCCGTGGTTTCGGCAGCTTTGCACTCAACAGCCGTCCGCCCCGCATCGGCCGCAACCCGAAGTCCGGCGACAAGGTGATGGTGCCCGAAAAACGGGTGCCTCACTTCAAGCCGGGCAAGCAGTTGCGCGAACGGGTCGACGCAATGGTCGGGCAACCGATTATTGAAGACTGAGGTCGTCTGCAGCGCAGGCAACAAGAACGGCATCCGCGAGGGTGCCGTTTTTTTTCGTCGCCGCTCGTCTTTGAAATTAATGTGCGGATATGCGACACTGCGCCTTTGTCTCTCCCACCGCCAGGCCCACCTGATGAAATTTGTTTCCACCATCGCGGGATTTATCCTGTTCGTCCTGTTTTTCGGCTTTGCGCTGAAAAACACCCAGGAAGTTGACCTGAACTTTTTCCTCGGTTACGAACTGCGCGGTCCGCTCGTGCTGATGCTGCTGGCCTTTTTTATCGCCGGCGCCGCCCTCGGCATCCTGGCCCTGGCGCCGACGGTGTTTCGCCACCGGCGCCAGGCCTCGCAGTACAAGAACACCGTGCAAGCCCTGCAAAGCGCCGCCGGCACCGGCGTGGCCCAGCCGGTGGCGGACGCGGTCCCGCTCAGCCCACGCTAATCAATCAATAATAAGAACTCAATGGAAGCTGAACTCTGGTGGCTGCTCGCCGTCCCCGTTTTTTTTGGCCTCGGCTGGATCGCCGCCCGGGTCGACATCAAACAACTCCTGTCCGAATCGCGCACCCTGCCGCGGGCCTATTTCAAGGGCCTGAACCTGCTGCTCAACGACCAGCCCGATAAAGCCATCGACGCCTTCATCGAGATCGTCACGCTCGACCCGGAAACGGCCGACATGCACTTCGCACTCGGCAACCTGTTCCGCCGGCGCGGCGAAATCGAACGCGCCATCCGCGTCCACCAGAACCTGCTGGCCCGGCCCGACCTGCCGCTGGAACAGCGCACCCAGGCCCAGTACGAGCTCGGCATGGATTACCTGAAGGCGGGCCTGCTGGACCGGGCCGAGGAAACCTTCAATGGCCTGGTCGAGAGTTCCTACAGCGTGCAGGCGCGCCGCTCCTTGCTCGAGATTTACCAGCGCGAAAAGGAATGGAGCCGTGCCATCGAGGCGGCGACCGGCCTGCAGGCCTCCGGCGCCGGCGCTCGTCAAAAAGAAATTGCCCAGTTCTATTGCGAACTGGCCGACGACGCCCTCGTGCGCAGCGACCTGGCCGATGCCATGGCGCTGCTGGACAAGGCCCTCCATGCCGACCGCAACAGCGTGCGTGCGACCATGCTGGTCGGCGACGTGCTGCTCGGCCAGGGCGACGCCGAAGCGGCGATCACGGTCTGGAAGCGGGTCGAGCAGCAAAGCGTGCCGCACGTGGCCCTGGTGGCCGGGCGCCTGATGGATGCCTACCGCCGCGTCGGCCGGCCGCAGGAAGGCGTCAACCTCTTGCGCTCCTACCTGGCGGAAGCGTCATCGATTGACCTGGTCGATGTCGTCTTCAAGGCCGTGATTGAACTCGACGGCGTCGACGCTGCCAAACAACTGGTGATCGACGAACTGCGCCGCAACCCGACCCTGCTGGGCCTGGACAAGCTGCTGGAAGCGCGCCTGATGGACGCCCCGGCCCATATCTGGGAAGAGTTGTCGATGGTGAAGAACCTGATCCACGGCTATACGGCCAAGCTGGCGCGCTACCAGTGCAGCCAGTGCGGCTTCAAGGCGCGCCAGTACTACTGGCAATGCCCGGGCTGCAATAACTGGGAAACCTATCCGCCGCGCCGTACCGAAGAACTGACTGTGATGAACTAGGGTCATGAACACATCTACCCCCAACCGCCTGCTCTCGAACGCGGACTACCTCCATACCGCCGCCCCGCGGCTCGACAACGTACGCATGCTGGTGGTCGGCGACGTCATGCTCGACCGCTACTGGTTCGGCGAGGTCTCGCGCATTTCACCCGAGGCGCCGGTGCCGGTGGTGCGCATCGAGCGGCGCGAGGAGCGCCTCGGCGGCGCCGCCAACGTTGCCCGCAACGCCGCCGCGCTGGGCGCCCACAGCGGCCTGCTGGGCGTTGTCGGGGCCGATGAGGCCGGCGCCTCGGTCGAAGCCCTGCTGCGCGACTCCAGCATCCACAGCTACCTCAAGCGCGACGAGGCGATCTCCACCATCATCAAGCTGCGCGTCATCGGCCGCCAGCAGCAAATGGTGCGCATCGACTTCGAGGACGCGCCCACCGACGCGGTGCTGCGCGACAAGCTGACCCAGTTCCGCGCCTTGCTCTCGGACTACGACGTGCTGATCTTCTCGGACTACAACAAGGGCAGCCTGGTCAACGTCGCCGAAATGATCGGCGCCGCCCGCGCAGCCGGCAAGATCGTGATGGTCGATCCGAAGGGCGACGATTTCTCGCCTTACGCGGGCGCCAGCATCCTCACGCCCAACAAATCCGAACTGCGGCGCGTGGTCGGCAACTGGAAGAGCGAAGAACAGCTGACCGCCAAAGCGCAGGCGCTGCGCATCGAACTTGGCCTGGAAGCGCTGCTGCTGACGCGATCGGAAGAGGGCATGAGCCTGTACACCGCAGGCGAAACCCTGCACGTGCACGCCGACGCGCGCGAGGTCTACGACGTCTCGGGCGCGGGCGACACCGTGATTGCCACCATGGCCGCCATGCTCGGCGCCGGCGCACCGCTCGACGTGGCGCTGGCGACGGCGAACCGGGCGGGGGGCATCGTGGTGGGCAAGCTGGGGACAGCCACCGTCACCCGCGAGGAATTGTTCGCAGGGTAGGGTGGGCGGCTACGCCGCTCACGCGTTCAACAAGCGCAAGATCATCCACGCATGTATTTAAACGTGGTTTGAACGCGTGAGCGGGAGACCCGCCCACCCTACGTTGACCAGGCTCAAACGTGCAAGGTCAACAAGCTCCTCCATGAAGCGTTAAGCGCTGGTGGCCGGCATCCGCCGTCCATTTCCCGCACATGGAGAGATTCGATGATCAAGAAACTGATGCTTGCCGTTGCCATGCTGGTCGCCTCGACCGGCTTTGCCTTTGCCCAGGTCGACATCAACAAGGCTGACGCAGCCGCGCTCGATGGCGTGAAGGGCGTCGGCCCCAGCATGTCGAAAGCGATCCTGGACGAGCGCGCCAAGGGCGAGTTCAAGGACTGGGCCGATTTCCAGAAACGCGTCAAGGGCGTCGGCGACAAGAAGGCGGCCAAGCTGTCCGAAGCCGGCCTGCAGGTGAACGGCAAGGGCAAGGAAGGCGCGGCCGTCGCGAACGCGGGAGCCACCGCGAGCAAGCCGGCCAAGGTGCTGCCGGTCGCCAAGGAAGCCAAGGCCAAGCCGGCCGAGGACAAGACCACGATGTAAGCTGCAGCAGGCAAGACCGGCCGGCACCCGAAGGGCGTGCCGGCCGCCGTCGACAAGGATTTTTTGCATGTAAATACTGCAGGCGACGGGGTATGCATGAGAAGATATGCTGCTTGATTGAAGCGCAACGATTCCAGGGATTCTCATGCCGAAACTCCGCCTCACCGCCAGCCTCGCCGGTGGTCTTATTACCGCATTGTTCGCCACCACGACCTACGCCGCACCCGCAAGCCCGGACGTATCCCGCCGCCAGCCCCAGATCGACAAGATCGTCGCCGAAATTTCGTCCAAGCGCATCGACGGCTACATCCGCAAGCTGGTCAGCTTCGAGACGCGCCACACGATGTCCGACACCGTATCGGAGACCCGCGGCATCGGCGCCGCGCGCCGCTGGATCAAGGCCGAGCTCGAGCGCTGCGGCGCCGGCACCGCCCTGCAAGTTGCCTTCGACAGCCATATTTCCCCGGTATCGGCGCGCATCTCGCGCCCGACCGAAATCGTCAACGTGGTCGCCACGCTGCCGGGCACCCAGGAGGCGTCGAAAGAGCGCCTGTACGTCGTCAGCGGCCACTATGATTCCCGGAATACCGACGTGATGGACGCGAACGGCGCAGCGCCGGGCGCAAACGACGACGCCTCGGGCACCGCCGCCGTCATGGAAATGGCCTGCGTGATGGCCAAGTACAAATTCGACGCCACCCTCGTCTTCATGGCCGTTGCCGCCGAAGAGCAGGGCTTGCTGGGCGCCGGCCACTGGGCCAAGCAGGCACGCGCGAAAAACCTGAACGTCGCCGGCATGTTCACCAACGACATCATCGGCAGCTCGCGCGCCGACGACGGCCGCATCGACAACAAGCAGGTGCGCCTGTTCGCGCAAAGCGTGCCGGCCACCAAGGAAATGAGCGACGCCGTGCGCACTCTGCTGGCCACCGGCGGCGAGAACGATTCGATCTCGCGCCAGCTCGCACGCCATACCAAGGAGCTGGGCGAGCGCTATGTGAAGGGCTTCAAGGTCAACATCATCAACCGCCATGACCGCTACCTGCGCGGCGGCGACCACATGCCTTTCCTGGAGCAGGGCTATGCCGCGCTGCGCTTCTCCGAGCCGAACGAGGACTTCGCGCACCAGCACCAGAACCTGCGCACCGAAGACGGCAAGGTGTATGGCGACCTGATGGAGTTCGTCGACGTCGACTACATCGCCAAAGTCACCAAGGTAAATGCGGCCACCTTGTCCTCGCTGGCCCTGGCGCCGGCGGCGCCGCAGGCGGTCAAGGTGCGTACCGACAAGCTGACCAACGACACCACCCTGGTGTGGCAGGCGAATGGCGAACCGGACGTCGCCGGGTACCGCGTCGTCTGGCGCGAGACGACCGCCGCCAACTGGCAGGGTTCCAGGATGGTCGGCAACGTCAACGAAGCCACCATCAAGCTGTCGAAGGACAATTACTTCTTCGGTGTACAGGCGCTGGACAAGGATGGCAACGTGAGCGTGGCGAGTTACCCGCTGCCGCTGCGCTGATCGCCAGCCCCGTCGTCATACGCTCTCTTGCTTCTCCGATTAAAATGGCGGATTAAAGATCTGCAAGAGAGCAATCATGGCCTACAAGACCATCGAAGATACGATTGGCAATACCCCGCTGGTGCAGCTGGTGCGCCTGCCCGGCGCGGATGCGGCTGCCCGCAATAACATCATCCTCGGCAAGCTCGAAGGCAACAATCCGGCCGGCTCCGTCAAGGACCGCGCCGCAATGTCGATGCTGGTGCACGCCGAAGAGCGCGGCCAGATCAAGCCGGGCGACACCATCATCGAGGCGACCTCGGGCAACACTGGCATCGCCCTGGCCATGGCCGCCGCCATTCGCGGCTACAAGATGCTGCTGCTGATGCCCGACAACCTGTCGATCGAACGGCGCCAGAGCATGGCGGCGTATGGCGCCCAGATCGTGCTCACGCCCAAGACGGGCGGCATGGAATACGCCCGCGACATGGCCGAGCAGATGCAAAAGGAAGGCAAGGGCATCATCCTCGACCAGTTCGCCAACCAGGACAATCCGCGCGCCCATTATGAAAGCACGGGCCCGGAAATCTGGCGCGACACGGAGGGACGCGTGACCCATTTCGTCAGCGCCATGGGCACCACCGGCACCATCATGGGCGTGTCGCGTTACCTGAAGGAACAGAACGAGGCGGTGCGTATCATCGGCGCCCAGCCCGAGGAAGGCTCGTCGATTCCGGGTATCCGCAAGTGGCCGCAGGCTTACCTGCCGAAGATCTACGACAAGGCGCGCGTGGACCAGGTGGAAAATGTCAGCCAGGCGGCGGCCGAGCACATGGCGCGCCGGATGGCGGCGGAAGAGGGCATCTTCTGCGGGATTTCGGCTGCCGGTGCATGCGAAGTGGCGCTGCGGATATCGCAGACGATGGAAAACGCCACGATCGTGTTCATCGTCTGCGACCGTGGCGACCGCTACCTGTCGACTGGCGTGTTTCCTGCCTGACGATCAGCAAAAAAGCAGGCAATAAAAAACGGGGCAAGCCCCGTTTTTTTTTTGATCCTGCTAATCGCAATTACTCGCCGGCGGAAGGCGAGGCGCCTTCTTTTGGCTTGAACTGCTTGTCGCTGATGCGGAACTTGTTGCGGCGGTCGCCCATCAGATAACGCAGGTCGCGAATCGACAGGTCGCTCACTTCATGCATGCGGATCAGGAGCGATGCGCCAACCGGCAAGCGATGGTGGCGGATCTTCGAGATGACCGGCGGTGCTACTTCGAGTGCACGCGACAGTGCTGCGTCGTTCTTCAGGCGCAGGTTCTCGATCAGGGTATCCAGCAGACGGTTCGGGTTGTATTGCAACAGTTCATCCGACTCCGCATCGCTGTTCATATCAATGCCGACTTGGTTTGTCATGATCTCAAAAATTCCTATGTGGGTTACGGAAAGTCGCTAGCGGCGTTTCGATTCCGGAAGTAATTACGATAAAATCTACTCAATTGTACAACTAATTCCGGCAGTGGTACTTATGAGCAATAAATTTCGGTGCGAAGCCAAGGCTCTGTTGTCTAATCGCAACAATAGCCGCATTGCAATTCTCTCACAAACTCACTGAAAAAATAATTGTTTTTTCGTTAAATTGAAGTGTAGAGGAAACACGTGTTGCGCGACGCACGTTTCAAAGTGATATGCCTGATTGATAAGATCAAGGGGAGTATGCCGAGCCGGTGAATGTTTCCATGGAGTACAGAAAACCAGGCTGGATGCGATACACCGGGGGAGTACCCGGTGTTGAGCGTATTGCAATGCGGAAGAGACTGCCTGCGGTGCTTACATGCTGTTACAAGTTTCCTGCTCTACAAGCCCTGTAGCAGGCGCGCGGCACGGACGGCGCGGCCGAGATCGATGACCGACATCGCGTAGAAATAACTGCGGTTATATTTTGTAATCGCAAAGAAATTGTCGGTGGCGACCCAGTATTCCGTCGGCTCCGCACCGTTTTGCAGGTCGACCAGGCCGTACAGGCGGGCTGGGTCGAGCGGCGAGGCGGCGCTCACGCCAGCCGCTTGCAGCTCGGCCGGGCTCAGGGTCGCGGCCAGGCCGCGTCCGAGCAGAGCTTCCCAGGCCAGGTGCGGCGCCACAGTGGCGCGGATCGCGGCGGGACCGGTGTCGCGCGGTGTCCAGCCGTGATTGACCAGGAAGTTGGCGACGCTGCCGATGGCGTCGCTCGTGGAGCTGCGCAGGTCGACCTGGCCATCGCCGTCGAAGTCGACGCCATATTTCAGGATATTGCCGGGCATGAATTGCGGCAGGCCGACGGCGCCGGCAAACGAGCCGAGCAGCGTGAACGGGTCGATCTTTTCGCTGCGCGCCAGCAGCAGGGCCTGCTCGAGCTCGCTGCGGAAAAACACGCTGCGCGCAGCCTGGTTCGGCGCTTCCGGATAAGCAAACGCCAGGGTGCTCAGGGTGTCGATGACGCGGAAGCGCCCGGTGTCGCGGCCGTAAACGGTTTCCACGCCGATGATGCCGGCGATGATCTCGGCCGGCACGCCATAGGTGGCTTCGGCGCGGGCCAGGGCGGCTGCGTTCTCGTTCCAGAAGCGCACGCCGGCAGCGACCCGGATCGGCTCGATGAAGCGCGAACTATACGCCTGCCAATTCTTCGGCTTGCCCGGCGGTGCGGGTTTCACCAGTTGCACCGCGGACTCGACGAAGCGTGCCTGGCGCATCACGTTTTCCAGTTCGGTGCGATCGAGGCCATGCTTGGCGACCATCTCGTCGATGAAGTCGCGCACGGCCTGCCATTCGCCGAAATTCACCGTCTCGCCCGCGTAGTCGATGGCGCCGATGGCGCCGATCGCGCCCACGGCGGCGACGGCAGGGACAAGCACTGTCTTGACGATGGGGGCGAACTTCACTGGCGTGCTCCTGGCAGGCTTGGCCTGGATTTTCTTGGCTGCCTTGGCCTTGGCCTTGCTGGCGGCGCGGGTTTTCTCAGGCTGGTTCCTGGCGGCCGCGTTGGCATCGAGGACCGGTGTTGCTGCAAGCAGGAATGCGGCGAGAAGTGGTGCAAGAAGTGGTGCGGAAAATGTCATCTGACTTGCGAAAGTAGGCGCTTCAGGGTCGGGGCGGGATGCTCGTGGCTGCTGCGCGGCGCATAACGCCAGGCGCCGTAGGTGGCCAGGAATTCGACGGCGGCCGCGGCAAGCTGTGGCGCCAGCCGGCCCGCCTGTGCGGCTGCCGCGACATCGGCGGCATACGCGGACGGGCTCTGGTCCGCCGCGCGCGGCAGGCCCATTCGGGCCAGGCGCGCGCACAGGGCCGAGTATAACGCATCGATCGGATCGATTTCCCTGCGCCGCCGCAAAGTTCTCAGGAGCAACAACACACTTGCCAGGATGGCCAGAGCGAGCGGCGTGCGCCAGTCCAGCATGGAGGCCTGCACGCGCTCGACCAGTCCGCGCTGGCGCTCCGGTGAATAGTTCAGCACCCACTGGTTCCAGCCATTGTTCATGGCGCTGAAGGCGTAGCGCATCTGCGCCAGCCATGGATAGCTGTCGGCGTCGAAGCGCATCAGGCGGCCCAGGCCCTCGAAGCCGAAGGGCGCCGGCGGCGGGATGGCCTCGTTCAGGCTGCGCCGCACGCGTTCCGGGGCCACGGCCGCGGTCGGATCGACCCGCACCCAGCCGCGCCGTGCCAGCCAGACTTCGGCCCAGGCATGGGCGTCGGACTGGCGCACGGTGACGTAGCCGTCGATGGGATTGAGCTCGCCCCCCTGGTAGCCGGTGACCACCCGCGCCGGCACCCCGGCCGCGCGCATCAGGAATACGAAGCTGCCTGCGAAATGCTCGCAGAACCCGGCGCGGCTGCCGTACAGGAAGTCGTCGACGGCGTGCCGTCCCAGCAGCGGCGGGTTGAGCGTATACACATAGGGTTCACGCCGAAAACTGGCAAGGACAGCCACGACGCGCGCGCGCGGGTCGGGTTCGGCGCGCAGCGCCAGCCCGGCCATCAGTGCGCGCGGATTGCTGTTGCCCGGTAATTGCAGCCATTGGTTGGCCTCGTCCGGCAGGCTGGCCGCTTGCAGGCGGTAATCGACGAAGGATTCCATCCGGTAGCGCAGGCGCGCCGCGACCGGGAAGGCGCTGGTGAGCTCGGCTTCGCGGGAGAACTGCGCCAGGTTGCCGTCCAGCGCAGGCAGGTGCCGCGGCATCTCGAGCGCGAACAGCCAGCGGCTCTGGCTGGGCATGGGTTCGAGCGTCACTTCATAGCCGACCGGCTTGCCGCCAACCGACAGCGCCAGCTGGGAAGGCCCCGGCGCCGAAGGGGTGGAAGGCCGGACGCGGGTCCAGGTGCGGCCGTCGTAATCGGCCAGCACCGGGCCGCGCCAGTACAGCTGCTCCTGCGGCGGCGGAGCGCCGTCGAAACGGACGCGGAAGGCCGGCTCGCCGGACTGCGCCAGATTCGCCATGGTGCCCGGCGCCATCGTCTCGGACAGCCCCGAGCGCGCGCTGACGGCGTCGCCCGGCATGCCCCAGAGCGGCCCTTCGATGCGCGGGAACAGGAAAAACAGGCTTGCGGCCAGCGGCACGGCCAGGCCGAGGATGCGGGCGCTCATCAGGAAACGCCGGCCCAGCGGCGGCACCGCGCCGCTGAACTGGAAACTCATCTGGGCGGTCAGCAGGGCCAGGACCGACAGGGCCATCAACAGCGCGGTGCCGATGCCCTGTTCGTAGAAGAAGTTGGTGAGCACCAGGAAGAAGCACAGGAACACGACCACGAACAGGTCGCGCCGCGCATGCATTTCCAGCATCTTGAAGGCCACCAGCAGCACCAGCATCGCCACGCCGGGGTCGCGCCCGAGCACCGTCTGGTAGCTATGCGCGACGCCCACCATGGCCAGGCCCGCCAGCGGCAGCAGCAGTATCGAGGAGGGCATGCGCTTGCCCTGCAGCGTGATGGTGGCGCGCCACAGCAAGGTCAGCAGGCACAGCGCCGACACCCACAGCGGCAGGTGCGCGGTGTGCGGCGCCAGCACCAGCAGGGCGCTGGCGAGCAGCAGCAGGGTGTCGGCCTTGTCGCGCGACAGCGGCGGCATGGCGGCAAAGCGCGCCAGCAGCGCCTTCATCGCGCCCCTCGGCCGTACAGGGCGAGCGCGCGCAGGCAGGCCGCGGCGTGGGCCGCGCCGCTGGCCGCGTCATAGGCGTCGTCGCCGGCCCGGAAGGCATACGGCAGGGCGCGCGCTTCGGCGTCCAGCACCCAGCGCGTCATGCGCGAGAGGCGCAGTTCGAGGTCGAGGTGGGGCGCCAGGCTGGCCAGGTCGAGCGTCAGCTGGTCGTGCGCGCCGCCCTCGAAATGCTTGGTGGCGAGCTGGCCGCCGTCCAGCGGGTCGAGCCGCGCGATCTGGCGCCAGGCCAGGCGGCGCAGCGGATCGCCCGCGCGGTAGGGACGGACCCCGGCAAAATCGTCTTCGCCGGCGCGGCCCACGCCGTCCAGGCGGCCGGGGGCGCCCGCATCCTGCGGCAGCGGCGGCACGCCTTCTTCGGGAAACGGGTAGACCAGCGCCTGCAAATCCGGGCGCCAGTAGCTCCAGGCGCGAAACAGCCCGAGCGGAAAGCGGGTGGAAAGCGTCAGGCGTGGCGCTTCGAACCAGCCCCGGCTTTCCGTGGGCATGGCCAGGCGCACCGTGCTGCTGCCGAGGGCGGCGACGTCGACCACATGGTGCGCATTCCTGCCATCGGCGCTGGTGGCGATATCGATCGACACGGCATACCGCGCGCGCGCCGTGGTATTGACCAGTTGCAGTTCGAAAGCCGCTTCCTGGCCGGCGAACACGGGCGCCGCGCGCACCGGCTTCAGGCGCAGGTGGGCCAGGTTGCGCCAGGTGAGCACCATGTCGACCAGCGCGCACGACAAGGCCAGGAAGGTCAGCGCGAACCCCAGGCCGAGTTTGTAGTTGATCGAGCCCACCAGCAGCACCAGCAAGAGCGCGCCGAAGCCCAGCCCCGGCCCGGTCGGCAGGATGTAGATGCGGCGCTGGCCGAGGAAGAGTTCACCCTTGTCGCGAGCGGCCGAGCGGCGCCAGCCCATGCTGCGGCGGCGCAGCCAGTCGCCGACCCGGCCGGGCGTTGCGGGCGCCTGCGCAAGGGGCTGGTCCATGGGCTGGTGCATCGGACCCGGCCCTTACACCGGCACCGATTTTTGCAGCTGCAGCACCAGGTCGCGGCTGGCCAGCGCCATGCCTTGCGCCGACTTCAGTGGACGCAGGCGGTGCGCGCAGACCGGCACCAGCACGGCCTGGATATCTTCCGGCAGCACATGGTCGCGCCCCTCGAGCGCGGCCCAGGCGCGCCCGGCCTGCAGCAGCGCGATCGCGGCGCGCGGCGACAGCCCTTCGGCGAACAGGGCCCCGCCGCGCGAGGCCTGGGCCAGCGCCTGCACGTAGTCGATCAGCGCGTTCGATGCGTGGATGGCGCGCAGCGCGCCGCGCGCGTCGAGCAGTTCGGCCGGGCTCATCGCCGGCTGCAGCTCGCGCAGCATCGCGCGCCGGTCTTCGCCCATCAGCAGCGCGCGTTCGGCGGCGGCGTCCGGATAGCCCAGCGACAGGCACATCAGGAAGCGGTCGAGCTGCGACTCGGGCAGCGGAAAGGTGCCGACCTGGTGCGCCGGATTCTGGGTGGCGATCACGAAGAAGGGCTCGGGCAGGGGACGCGTCACGCCGTCGATGCTGACCTGGCGCTCTTCCATCGCCTCGAGCAGGCCCGATTGGGTTTTCGGGGTGGCGCGGTTGATTTCGTCGGCCAGCAGCACCTGGCTGAAGATCGGGCCCGGGTGGAAGGTAAAACCGTTTTTTTCGCGCTCGTAGACCGAGATCCCGGCCACGTCGGCGGGCAGCAGGTCGCTGGTGAACTGGACCCGGTTGAACTTCAGCCCGAGCGAGAGGGCGAGGGCATGCGCCAGCGTGGTCTTGCCGACCCCGGGCACGTCTTCGATCAGGAGGTGGCCGCCGGCGAGCAGGCAGGTAAAGGCCAGGCGTACCTGCTGGTCCTTGCCGACCACGACCTGGTTGACCTGGCGGGCGGCGGCATGCAGTTTGTTGAACATAGTGGCTTCCAATGGCAAGTGGTGCGGGGCGCTGGGCGACATGGTAGATTAGCGCCATTGGCAACTTTCTTTCTACGCTGCGGCAAGCCGTCCAGACGATTCTATGCGAGAACGGATAAATCCGTGCGCGTAGTACTGCTGAGTTATCAGCTGAATGAGCGGCACCACAAGCGCACTTCATGAGCACAGCTATCTACAGCCATCCCGACTGCCTGCGCCACGACATGGGCGACTGGCATCCGGAGTCGCCGTCGCGCCTGCAGGCGATCGACGATCAACTGATCCTGTCCCGGCTCGACGGGCTGCTCGAGCGCCGCCTGGCGCCGCTGGCCGAGATCCCGGCGCTGCTGCGCAACCATACCGAAGGCGCGCTGGCGCTGGTGCGCGACAACCTGCCGACCGAGCCAGGCGACACCTATCCGCTCGACGCCGACACCCTGCTGTGCCACGCCAGTTACGATGCCGCCCTGCGCGCCGCCGGCGCGGCCCTGGCCGCCACCGACGCGGTGCTCGCCGGCGACATCGACAACGCCTTCTGCTCGATCCGCCCGCCGGGACACCATGCGCGGCCGAACGAGCCGATGGGTTTTTGCCTGTTCAATAATGTGGCGATCGCAGCCCGTCATGCGCTGGAAAGCCATGGCCTGGAGCGCATCGCCATCGTCGATTTCGACGTCCACCACGGCAACGGCACCGCCGAATCCTTCCGCGACGACCCGCGCGTGCTGATGGCCAGCTTCTTCCAGCACCCGTTCTACCCCTGCATCAAGCCCGAACCGATCACGGCCACCCAGGTGAACGTACCGGTCCCGGCGGGCAGCGGCGGCGCCGTCGTGCGCCAGGTGGTGGAAGAATACTGGCTGCCCGCGCTGCATGCCCACCGTCCGCAGATGATCTTCATTTCGGCGGGCTTCGACGCCCACCGCGACGACGACATGGGCGGCATGGCCCTGGTCGAAGCGGACTATGCCTGGATCACGCGCGCGATCATGGCGGTGGCGCGCGTCCATGCGGGCGGGCGCATCGTCAGCTGCCTCGAGGGCGGCTACGACTTGCCGGCGCTGGGCCGCAGCGTCGTCGCACACCTGAAGGTGTTGGCGGAACTTGATTAAGATTAAATTCACTTCGTTTTTGCAATTACACCACACCATCTCATCCTTTCAATCGTGCAATTGACTGGTGCCAACCTCAGGCATACAGTCGATTCAGGCCGCCCGCAGCCGAGGCGACTGTTCATGCGTCCACTCATAGAAGGAGGAGATTGTGAAGAGAGCACTACAAATGATGGTGGCGGTCTGCCTGATCGCAGCGTCCGGCCTGGCCGCGGCGGCCAATTACACGCTGTGGATCAACGGCCGCACCGGCGGCGGCGCGATCGGCAATTACAACAGCTGGACTTACTGGGGACCGTCCACGACGGCCGCGGGCATCAACAAGAAATCGGTCAACTGGGACGGGCGCAGCAGCATCGCCTCGCAAAGCGGCAAGATCCGCGATGCGCTCGACTGTTTCTGCACCGGTAACAACTGGTGCTATGTCGCCACTCACAGCGCCGGCGACCTGATGATGGGCTATACGATGGCCGGCTACGGCGGCTCGGCGCGCATGAAGAAGAACGCGAGCCCCGGCGCCACCGGCGTCTGCGGCAATTCGGACGGCACCGCGCAGACCGGCTGGAACATCAAATGGGTGCGCGCCGCCTCGGGCGCCGCCGGCGGCTCCGAGCTGTCCGATGCCGGCTCCTGGACCACCTCCGAGCCGCTGGTGCAGGACCTGAAGACCACCACCGCGCGCGCCATGTACAACCACAACACCACGCGCAACGTCTGGTTCTACATGTATGCCGGCGCCAAGGGCACGGCCTATTCCGGGATCCTGCCGGGCCAGGACGACGAAGCCGTGGCCTACCACAGTACCGGCGGGGTTGCCGGCAGTTCGGGCGGCTCCTGGTGCAATCCGAGCGACTGGCTGTGCAACGACCTGGCGCTGGGAACGGCCGCCAACGAGGGCGGAGCGGTGAAATGGAGTTATCACTCGGTGAGTTTCCGCGACGATAACGAGGCTTACAACCACTACGCCAACAGCAACTGGGGCGGGATTGTCGGGGTAGTACGAAGTGCCATGGTGAACAGTGCCCTCTAGCGGTCCAGCGCAAGGCAAGGGCGGCGGCCTGCGCCGCTGGCTGCCGGCGCTGCTGTTGCTGGCGCTGCTGGCGGCCATCGCCTGGCTGGCGCTGGACGGCGACGCGCCGCCGGCGCCGGCGGCCGCCACCAGTGCGCCCGGCCCGGCCGCGGGACCGCAGTTTTTCGGCCAACTCAATGGCCAGGCGGGTCCGCCGCCGGCCGACGAACGCGCGCGCCGGCGCCAGCAGCTGGTGGAGATCTTCCAGCTGGCCGATCACAGCTATTGCAGCTACCGCGAAGGCAGCAAGTACCCGGCCAGTTCGCGGCCGATGTCGCAAAATCCCGACCAGGCTTATCCGAACCGTCCGGTCACGGAAACCAATCCGATGCGCGGCGCCGATCGCAGCAGCAACCCGAATATCCTGCTCCAGACCTCGCAGTCGCGCGTCTTCCTGGCGGCCGGCGAATCGGTCGCGTTCTCGCTGCGCGCCGTCGAGCCGAACGGCACGGTAGTGCCGCTGGTGGTGACGCGCGCAATTGCCGCCGGCATCGTGCTGGCCGGCGCCCGTTCGACTACCCAGGTGCCCCTCGGCTTTGCCGACGACGGCGCCGGCGCCGATCCGGTCGCCGGCGATGGCGCCTTTGCCGCCGTGCTGACCCCCGCCCAGACGGGTTTGGCCGGCTTTCACGGCACCATCCGCACCGAAGTGCGCTACACGGCCGGCGGCAAACCCGGCGTGCTGGTGTTCGACGTGATCTATTCGCCGAAGGTGCCGGCGCTATGGGCCGGCCCGCCGCGCGAGGCGCTCGAAGACGGTTCGCTCGCGTTCATCCTGCGCCTCGACGTGCGCCAGGCCGGCCGTTACGTCATTACCGGCCGCATCGACGACGCCAAAGGCCTGCCCTTCGCGCTGGCCACCTTCAACGAGGTGCTGGGGGCGGGGCCGGCCGAGGTCAAGCTGGTGGCTTTCGGCAAGCTGATGCATGACGCCGCGCCGGCGCTGCCGCTGACCCTGCGCGACGTCGACGGCTACCTGCTCAAGGAAAACACCGACCCCGACCGCGAGCTGATCCCGCGCCTCGAAGGCCCGGTGCTGACCAGCCGCACGCGCTCGCTGCAAGGGATCAACGACGAGGAGTGGACCAGCGAGGAGCGGCAACGCTACCTGGACGAATTCGCGAAGGACCGCAGGCAGGCGCATGCGGAGCTGGCGAAGTTCGATCCGGCCGCACCAATGCCGGCAAGCGGCTGCGGACCGGTCAAATAAGGCTTCGTCTGCGTGGGTGCGCGCCCGCCGTTGTTCAGTATCCTCCCGGCCACTCGGCCGTGGGTTCCGTTTGACGCTGCCCTGGCGATGCAGGCAGAATCGTCAGTAACGGACCAAACGGAGGACGAAATGCGACGTGCCGCCCGCCTTGCCCTTAGCCTTGTCCTTGGCTTCGTCCTGTCCGGCATGCTTGCCGGCATGGCCGGCGCCGCCAACTACAGCCTCTGGATCAACGGCCGCACCGGCGGCGGCGCGATCGGCAACTACAACGATTTCACCTATTTCGGCCCGAACGCCACGCCCGCCGGCATTAATCAACGCTCGGTCAATTGGGACGGGCGCGGCAGCGTCTCGACACAGAGCGGCACGATCCGCAATGCGCTCGACTGCTTCTGCACCGGCGAGAACTGGTGCTATGTCGCCGTGCACAGCGCCGGCGACATGATCATGGGCTACACGCTGGCCAATTACGGCGGCTCCGAGCGCCCCGTGACGAACGCCCGGCCGAACGCGGCCGGCGTCTGCACGGCCTCCGGCGGGCGCCCGCAGACGGGCTGGAACATCAAATGGGTGAGGGTGGCCGCAGGCTCGGCCGGCGGCAGCGAACTGGCCGACATCGGCGCCTGGACCACGAGCGAACCGCTGGCCCACGAGCACAAGGTCGCCACCGCGCGCGCGCTCTACAACCACAACGAGACGCGCAACATCTGGTTCTACATGTACGCCGGCGCCAAGGGCACGCTGTACTCGTTCGCACTGCCCGGGCAGGACGACGAGGTCGTCGCCTACCACAGCGCGGGCGGCGTGGCGGGCAGCAGCGGCAGCGCCTTCTGCAATCCGGGCGACTGGTTCTGCAACGACCTCCGGACGGGCTCCGGGCCGAACCAGGGCGGCAGGGCGAAGTGGGCCTTCCATTCGGTGGTGTTTCGCGACGATGGCGAGGACTACGGCCACTATACGGACCGAAACTGGGGCGGGGTGACTTCGCTGGTGCGGCGGGATATGGAAAACCTGGCGCGCTAGGGTGGGCCTCGGCGGCCCCGCGGTCCCCCGCGCACGCGTTCAACCCGTACAAGATCAGGCGGGCCCGCGTTTCATGCGTGATTTGAACGCGTGAGCGGCGAAGCCGCGCACCCTAGGACCCCGCAGGTCCGCGAAGGGCGCGCTTTTCCGCCACGCTGAGCCGCTTGCCCGTGACGTACACCACATGCATCGGCTGCGGCATCGTCTGCGTCCCTTCTTGCGGCTGTGCCTGTCCGGTGCCGGCCAGCGCCTTCGCTGCCGGCGCGGCAGGCTCCGATGGCCCGCTCAGGCAGGCGGCGAAAACGAGCCCCGCGAAGGCCCCAAAGATCCACACTTCGACGTTGCGCGTGATTTCCATACCGTTCTCCGATGACTGCGGCCAGGAGCGGCCGTGCTGTCATCCTGCCCGTCCGGGTTGACTCGATATTGCAACGAATCAAGTCAAAAGAATTCCGTGAGGAAACTTTACAACAACGCATCCGGACGCCGTGTCCGATAGCCGCGTAAAATACCGCCTCGTTCGCGCCAATTTGAAAGCACAGCATGTCGATACAATGGTTCCCAGGCCACATGAACTCCGCCAAGAAGCAGGCGGAAGAACAAATGGAATTCATCGATCTGGTGATCGAAGTACTCGACGCGCGCCTGCCCGAGGCGAGCTGCAATCCGATGGTCGACCGCATGCGCAAGTTCCGCCAGCGCCCGATCCTGAAAATCCTGAACAAGACCGACCTCGCCGATCCCGTCGCCACCAGCGCCTGGAAGGCGTATTACGACGCGCTGCCGGGCGTGACGGCTTATCCGCTGTCGACCAAGAAGCCGCTCGAAGTGGCGCGCATTCCGGCGCTGGCGCTGTCGCTCGCGCCGCACCGCGGCGTGCCGACCAAGCCGCTGCGCATCATGATCATGGGTATCCCGAACGTCGGCAAATCGACGCTGATGAACGCGCTGCTGAAAAAGCGGGTGGCCAAGGTCGGCGACGAGCCGGCGGTGACCAAGGTCCAGCAAAAGCTCTACCTCGACAAGCACACGGTGCTGGTCGATACGCCGGGGCTGATGTGGCCGAAGATCGAGATGCCGAGCGACGGCCTGATGCTCGCCGCCAGCCATGCGATCGGCACCAATGCCCTGATCGAAGAGGAAGTGGCTTTCTTCCTGGGCGACGTACTGCTCGAACGCTATCCGCAGCTCCTGACGGCGCGTTACGGCTTCAAGACCGAGGGCCTGGACGGCATCGGCGTGGTCGAGGCCGTGGCCGCGCGGCGCGGCTTCAAGATGCGCGGCGGCGACTTCGATGTCGAAAAGGCGGCCCACGTGCTGCTGCACGACTACCGCAGCGGCGCCATCGGGCGCATCAGCCTGGAAACGCCCGACAGCCGCGCCCTGCGCCTGGCTGCGCACCGGGCCGAAGTGGAAGAGAAAGCCCGCCTCGCCGCCGAAAAGGCAGCGAAAAAGGCCGAGGAAGCGGCGCGCGGCAAGCGCGATTCGCAGGCCGCACCCGAGTAATCCAGGGCGCCTAGCCCGTCGCGTTTCCGAACCTGAAACTTGACACGGCCAGACTGCCCATGAACGCGTCCTCGTGATACACGCAGGACGCGTTTTCTTTTTCGGCTGCCCCCAGCGCCACCATCAACGGCAGCAGGTGCTCCTCGCGCGGGTGCGCCGCGCGCGCCATCGGCGCCTCGTCCCAGCGCAGCAGGGCGGCCTGGCGTTCGCCTGGCGCCAGGTCCAGCAGCGTATGCTGCAGCCAGCCGTCGAAGGCGTGCGAGGCTTCCCGTCCACTGGCGCCGAACTGGCGCAGGTTATGGAAGGACAGGCCGCTGCCGATGATCAGCACGCCGTCTTCGCGCAATGGCGCCAGCGCCCGGCCGGCCTCGATGTGGGCCAGCGGATCGAGGTCGGCGCGCAGCGACAGCTGCACGACCGGCATGTCCGCTTCGGGATAGACCGGATACAGCATCGAGTAGGTACCGTGGTCGAAACCGCGCTCCGGGTCGAGCGCGGCCGGGTGGCCGGCGCCGGCGAGCAGCGCGGCGACGCGCGCAGCCAGGGCAGGGTCGCCCGGCGCCGGGTAACGGATCTGGTAGGTATGCGGCGGAAAGCCGCCGTAATCGTAGATCATGCCGGGGGCGCTGGAGGACGACACCGAGAACCGCGGCGTTTCCCAGTGACTGGTCACGACCAGCACCGCCTTTGGACGTTCGCCGACCTGGCGCCGCATGTCGACCAGGGAGGTTTCGAGTGTCTGGTAAGCCGGACCCATCTCGTTTTTCAGCCACGGCCAGGGGCCGCCGCCATGGGAGACGAAATAGGTGGGCAGGCGTGTGGACATGGCGGGCTCCTCGAATTGGTCAGCATCGATAGTAAACCAGGGACGCCCTCGACGCCCGCTGGTGAGCATTTTCCTTGTCAGGGTTATAATGGCGCCGTTCTGGTGCCCGCGTGCGCAGTCTGTGCACGCAGTTAAACGGGAAACACGACGCCCAGCGCCTTCGGCGCCTGGCCAACGTGTGCTGCCCCCGCAACGGTAAACAAGCGTCGCTGACAACAGCGACTGGCCGCTTCGAACACCACTGTGCCCCGGCATAGGAAGGTGAAGCGGTCTGACTTGCTAGCCCGGATACCGGCCAGGACAGGGGGACGCGCCAATCAGGTGGCGTCCGTTGAATCCGGCTTGCGGGGACGCAGGCCGGGTGCACCTTTTTTCTAAGAACCACAACATGAGCTTTGCTGTCGATTCGAACAGCGCGCCGGCCCTCAAGCCGCTCGCGCTGGCCTGCGCATTTTCATTCTCCCTGTTCGCCAGCGCCGCAAGCGCCCAGGAACAGGCCATCCCCACCGTTCATGTGACTGGCGCGCGCTTCCCGAGCGACGCCGCACTGCCGCCGGTGGGCGCCACCGTCATCACCGCCGCCGAGATCCGCAGCGCCGGCGTGACCGACGTCAACGCGGCGATCCGCAAGATCGGCGGCGTGGTCGGCCGCCAGAGCCTGGACGGCTCGCCCGACTTCGGCCTCGACCTGCGCGGCTTCGGCGCCAACAGCAGCCAGAACCTGGTGATCCTGGTCGACGGCGTGCGCATGAACGAGAACGAACTGGCGGGGACCGTGCTGTCGACGATCCCCCTCGACACCGTCGAACGCATCGAGATCGCGCGCGGCGGCAGCAGCGTGCTGTATGGCGAAGGCGCGACCGGCGGCGTGATCAACATCGTCACCAGGCGTAGTGCCGACACCGGCTACCACGGTTCGGCCAGCATCGAGGGCGGCCGCTTCGACCAGCATGACGCGCGCGTTTCGCTGCGCCACGGCCAAGGCGCGCTCTCCTTCGACCTGGCCGCCGCCCACCAGGGAACCGATAACTACCGCGAGAACAACGAGTTTCGCCAAAAGACCGTCAGCGGCGGGGTGCAGTGGACGCAAGGCGGCAGTCGCCTCGGCATGCGCCTCGAATCGGCGCGCCAGGATGCTCGCTTCCCCGGTGCGCTCAACCTGGCCGAGTTCGAGGCCAACCCACGCCAGAGCTTGACCCCGAACGACTTCGGCACGCTGGCCAGCGACCGCCTGAGCTTCTCGCTCGGGCACCGCATCGGCGCCGTCGAACTGGCCGCCGAGCTGTCGCACCGCGAGCGCGAATCGCTGGCGCATTACGAATCCGTGTTCGGCAACACCGACGTCGCCATCCGCAGCCGCCAGACCCAGTTTTCGCCGCGCCTGCGCCACCTGGCGCGCACGAGCGGGTTGCTTAACGAATTCGTCGCCGGCGTCGACCTGCTGGAATGGGAGCGCCGCTATGCCATCGCCAGCGCCTTCGGTCCTTCGCTGAGCGAGGCGAGCCAGGATTCGCGCGCTTTTTACCTGCGCGACGAACTGCGCTGGAACAATGCCTGGAATGCGCGCCTGGCAGCCGGCGCCCGCCACGAAAAGTTCGACAAGATGGACGAACGCGACAGCAGCGCGCAATCGCAGAACACCTGGTCGCTCGAAGGCAGCCTCGATCCGCTGCCGGGCATGACCGTGCATGCGAAAGCGGGACACAGCTATCGCGTACCGAATGTGGACGAAAACGGTTACCGTCTGGGCAGCTCCGTGCTCAAGGTGCAGACCTCGCGCGACCTCGAGCTCGGCGTCACCGCCGGCAGCGAAGCGCGCCGCATCTCCGCGCGCGTGTTCCGTCACCGGCTGCGCGACGAGATTTTCTTCGATCCGACCGTGTCCGGCGGCTTCGGCGCCAACACCAACCTCGACCCGACCCGCCGCCAGGGCGTCGAGATCGATGGCCAGCTGGCGCTGCCGGCGGATCTCCGCCTCACCGGCCACGTGCAGCACGTGAAAGCCGAGTTCACGGACGGCCCGAACGCCGGCCGCGAGATGGTGCTGGTGCCGAAGAACGCCGTCACCGCGCGCCTGGCCTGGCTGCCGACCGGCCGCTTCACAGGTCACAGCGTCGACGTCGGCGCCCAGTATGTGTCGAGCCAGCGCTATGGCAGCGACTTCGACAACAGCTGCGGCGCGCGCATCCCGTCCTACACCACGGTCGACGCGCGCTATGCGTTCAAGGTGGGCGCCTGGGAATTCGCGGCCATCGGCCTGAACCTCGGGGATCGCCAGTACTTCAGCCAGGCTTTCGGCTGCCGCTCCGGCATCTACCCGAGCGACGGACGGCAGCTGAAACTGTCGGCGCGCTACGACTTCTGAGGCCATGAAAGCGCTGCCTGTCCAGCCTCGCCAACGCCAGCATGCCACGCTGGCGCTGCTGGGCGCTTGCGCACTGCTGGCCTGGACGATCGCCGGCCTCGCCGGCTCGGTGCCGCTGCCGCTGCATGAGCTGCCGGGAGCGCTCGGCAGCCTGCTGGCGGGGACGCCCGACGGCATGGCGGCGACCCTGCTCGACCTGCGCCTGGGCCGCGCCAGCAGCGCTTTCGTCACCGGCGCGGCGCTGGCGCTGGCCGGGGTCATGATGCAGGCGCTGGTGCGCAATCCCCTGGCCGATCCCTATGTACTCGGGGTCTCGGCCGGCGCCGCAGTCGGGGCGCTGGCGGCGCTGCTGTTCGGCGCGGCGCTGTGGCTGGTCGACCTGGGCGCTTTCGCCGGTGCGATCGGCGTGTCGCTGCTGCTCTACCTGCTGGCGCGGCGCGACTTGAGCGGCATGCGCAGCAGCATGCGCGGGAGTGGGGTCAGCGGCGAGTCCGGCGTGCTGCTGCTGACCGGCGTGGTGCTGGCTTCGGCCTGCATGGCGCTGGTCACGCTGATGCTGTCGGTGGCGCCCGAGTCGCGCCTGCGCGGCATGGTGTTCTGGATGATCGGCGACCTGGCCGGCAGCTCCTGGCGCCTGCTGCCCTGGGTCGTGCTGGGCGCCGCGCTGCTGCTCGGCCTGCGCCGGGCGCGCGCCCTGAACGTCATGGCGCTGCACACCGACGCCGCCGTCACCCTCGGGGTCGATGTGGCGGCGCAGCGCCGTTTCCTGTTTGTGTGTTCCGGCCTGCTGACGGCCTGCGCGGTGACCACGGGCGGCAGCATCGGCTTCGTCGGCCTGGTGGTGCCGCATGCCTGCCGCCATGCCTTCGGCCCGGATCACCGCATATTATTGCCTGCTGCCGCACTGGCGGGCGGCAGCT
Organism: Telluria sp. LT2P34; assembly: GCF_059685915.1. NCBI lineage: Bacteria > Pseudomonadati > Pseudomonadota > Betaproteobacteria > Burkholderiales > Oxalobacteraceae > Telluria > Telluria sp. LT2P34. The sequence continues at coordinate 1,077,460 of NZ_JCASIN010000001.1, read as the reverse complement.
TCCTGGTGCTGGCCGATACCCTGGCGCGCACCGTGCTGGCGCCGCAGCAGCTGCCGGTAGGCGTGCTCACCTCGCTGATCGGCGTGCCGGTGTTCCTGTTCCAGCTCCATCAACTCCACTTGCGCCGCCGATGATCGAAACCTCGAATCTGCTGCTGCGCGCCGACGGCCGCACCCTCGTCGAAGGCCTCGACTGGCGCGTGAACGCCGGCGAAAGCTGGTGCGTGATCGGTCCCAACGGCGCCGGCAAAAGCACGCTGCTGCGCACCGTCGCCGGCCTGCGCGCGCCCGACGGCGGCAGCGTGGCCATTCAAGGCAAACCGCTCGCCGCCTGGCCGCTGGTAGCGCTGGCGCGCGAACGCGCCTACCTGGCGCAAACGCGCGGCGACGCTTTCGCCTACCGCGTGATCGAAACCGTCCTGATGGCGCGCCACCCCTACCACGCCGACCGCTACTGGGAAGGCAGCGACGACCACGCGGCAGCCGAACGGGCGCTGGGCATGCTCGACGTGCTGCACCTGGCCGAGCGCGACGTACGCACCCTGTCCGGCGGCGAGCGCCAGCGCGTGGCGCTGGCCGCCTTGCTGGCCCAGGACACGCCGCTGCTGCTGCTCGACGAACCGGCGAATGCCCTCGACCTGGCGCACCAGGTCGCGATGACGGATCTGCTGGCGCGCCTGTGCTTTGATGAGGGCAGGGCGGTGGTCAGTGTCGGCCACGACCTGAACCTGGCCTGGAGCGGCGCCACGCATGCGCTGCTGCTGCTCAAGGGCGGGGCCTGGCGCGCCGGCCCGGTGGCCGAGGTGATGCGCGCCGACCTGCTCGGCGCCTGCCTCGGCCACCCGATTGCCGCGATCGAGCACGAGGGGCGTATCATCTTCCTGCCCGACACGCCGACTGCCACAGTCCTCACCCCCGTCCGGAGAATGCTTTGAAAGCCATCGTCTTCGCCCTGTTTGCGCTGTTCATGCAGCATGCATATGCCGCCGTCACCGTGGTCGACGACAGCGGCCGCCGCGTCACCCTGGCGCGCCCGGCCAAGCGCGTCATTTCGATGTCGCCGCACGTGACCGAACTGCTGTTCGCGGCCGGCGGCGGCGCGCGCATCGTCGGCGCCATGAACTACAGCGACTATCCCCAGGCCGCGCGCAAGATCCCGCTGATCGGTTCCAACAGCCAGATCGACCTCGAACGCGTGATCGCGATGAAGCCCGACCTGCTCATCGTCTGGCAAAGCGGCAACACCGCGCGCCAGCTGGCCCAGCTGCAGGGCCTGGGCATTCCCGTCTTCCACAGCGAGCCGCGCAGCTTCGAGATGGTGGCCGACAGCCTGACGCGCTTCGGCCGGCTGCTTGGCACCGATGCGGCCGCCGCCAGGGCGGCGACGCAGTTTCGCGGCCAGGTCGCCGCGCTGCGGGCCCAATACGGCCGGCGTGCGCCCGTCACGGTGTTCTACCAGGTCTGGGACCAGCCGCTGTACACCATCAACGGCCAGCAGATCGCCAGCGATGCAATCCGGCTCTGTGGCGGTAAAAATATTTTTGAAGACATGAAAACGATTGCGCCCCAGGTCGGCATCGAGGCCGTGGTGCAGCGCAATCCGGAGGCCATCGTTGGCGGCGATTCGTATACGCCGCAGGACCGCGGACTGGCAATCTGGCGGCCTTATCACAGCATGACGGCGGTCAAGCGCAGCAATGTATTTTCCCTGGACTCGGAATTGCTGACCCGGGCCGGACCGCGTGTCGTGCATGGCGCGGCGCACCTGTGCGAGCGCCTGGAAATGGCGCGCGCACGGCGTCCCTTGAAGTAAGAGGCAAAGCGTTACAGGCGTAAGCAATTGCAAAAAAACGGCCCACGCCCCGAAGGCCGGCCGAAAAAGTGGTAATCTCGCGTCGTTTTCTCCACTTTCAAACATCAAGGAATTTTATGCGCCGCTCCCTGCGTTTCGCCCTCGTCGCCGCCAGCCTGGTCGCCAGCACCGCTTTTGCCTCGCCTACCAATCCGCAAAGCGGGGTCGAGTACGTGACGCTGTCGGCGCCGCAGCCGGTCCAGGCCGTCGGCAAGAAGGTCGAAGTCATCGAATTCTTCGCTTATCACTGCCCGGCATGCAATATGGTGGAACCGGCCCTGAACGAATGGGTCAAAAAGCAGGGTGACAAGATCGTCCTGCGCCGCGTCCACCTGCCTTTCCAGGGCGCAGCCGATCCGGAAGCGCACCTGTACCTGACGCTCGAAGCCATGGGCCGCCTGGGCGACATGCACGCCAAGGTCTTCCATGCGACCCACGTCCAGCGCGTGCGTCTCCTGAAAGACGCGGAGATCATCGACTGGGTGTCGAAGAACGGCATCGACCGCGCCAAGTTCCTGTCGGTCTGGAATTCGTTCGGCGTCATGACCAAGCTGCGCCGCCTGCCGCAAGTGCAGCAGGCCTACCAGGTCAGCGGCACCCCGACAATCGTGGTCGACGGCAAATACCAGACCTCGCCGGGCCTGGTCGCCGACAAGCTCAAGCTTCGGGATAACAACCAGGTCTTGCAGGCCCACTTCCAGGTTCTCGACGCACTCGTGGCAAAGGCGGCAGCAACGAAATGAGCGATGTAGAACGCAAGGTCCTCCAGATGTACGAGGGCGCCCGACCTCGTGAAGAGGACTTGTTCGAGACCAGCCATGTGAACCACCTGGCCTGGTCGCTTGTCGTCGTCCTGGCCGGCCTCGTGATCTGGCTCTGCATCGTGCTCGTGAATGCCGAAAACCAGCGTCATGCGCTGCTGACGAACAAATGTCCCGACCCGGTGTTCAAGAGCGGCGTCGACAAGACCTGCCTGTACACCGTGCGCTCGCGCGACTACTGGTGGGAACACCTGTGGTACGGCTTCACCCACCCCAGGCCGGAAGTCGATAAATAAGCTCAGACGGGCAAGCGCACCACGAAGCTTGCCCCGCCCAGGTTCGACGCTTCTACCTGCACGCTCCCCCCGTGCAAGACCACCGCCTTGCGCACGATCGACAGGCCCAGCCCGAAGCCGCCGGTGCTGCGGTCGCGGCTGCGGTCGAGCCGGTAGAACGGCTCGAAAATGCGCTCGCGCTCCTCTTCAGGAATGCCCGGTCCGTCGTCCTCGACCGCAATCGTGACCCATCCATTGTCGCGGCGCGCCAGGACGTGGATCGTGCCGGTCGCGTATTTCTGGGCATTGCGCAGCAAATTCGACAGCGCACGGCCCAGCAGGCGCGGATCGGCCTCGATCGACCCGAGATCCATCGAACAATCGATGGCCAGCACCGCCGTGCCGGGGGGCAGTGCACTTTCCACCGTGTCGATCAGGGAGACCAGGTCGACCGCCTGGCGCTGCAAGGGCTGGCCGCTGTCGAGGCGCGCCATGCCGAGCAACTCGTTGACCAACATATTGAGTTCCGACAAATCGCCTTCCATCGCCGCGATGCGTTCCTTGAGCGCCGGGTCGCTCGCTTTGGCATCGAGCAGTTCGAAGGCAAACTCGAGGCGGGCGATCGGCGTGCGCAGCTCGTGCGACACCGAATGCAACAGGTTCTTTTGCGACGTCAGCAGCTCCTCGATGCGGTCGGCCATGTGGTCGATGCGCTCGGCCAGCGGATAGATGCTGCTCGAGGCCTGCATGCGCGCCCGTGCCGACAGCTTGCCGGCGCCAAACTCGTCGGCCACGCGCGAGAGCGACTGCAGGCCCTGCCAGTGCGAGCGCGACCACAGCAGGATCGGCAGCAGCAGCGCCAGCGCCACGATCACGTAGCGCACCACCTCCATCTGCAGCGCCAGGCTGATATCGATCGGCAAGTCCTGGGCGTAGATGACTTCCGCCTCGCTGCCGATGTAGCGCTCGCCCTTCAGGTCGACGCGGCGAAAGAAGGCCTTGCCGTCGACGTCGAGCACGACTTCGCCGCGATCGAGCGCGCCCAGGCTGGTGGCCGGCAGCAGCGAGCGCGCCTTGTTAAGCATGATCAGGTCGAAGCGGGTGTCGGACACTTCGCGCACGCGGTTCAGGCGAACCAGCCATTCATCCAGCGGCGCCTCGTCGACGTATTGCTCGATCAGGAAGATCTGGGCCGAGGCCTGGCGCCGCGCGATGTCGTCGAGCGGGTCGCCGAACAGGCGGCTCATGGCGAAATAGATGACGAAGGTGGCGGCAGTGATCGACAGCATCACCAGGGTGAAGAAACGGAAGAAAATCCGGTTCACGCGGAGGCTCCCGCCGCCAGCCCCTGGCCATCATGTCTTATCAGCTTGAGCAGCACCATTCTTCGCATAGCTGCATTGTACTAGCGCAAACTTTATATCGGTTATTACAAATTCACGACAATTCGTCTACATCTGATGTGGGATTGGAATTTTTCCGCGGGATAAGATGTTCTGGATGGTGTTATGTCACTTTTCCGTTTGCCCTATCGACATGCGAGTGTCGATGGGCTTTTTTATTTCTGCCGCTGGCACAACAGCGCTGCAAGGAGATTTGGAACTGGGCTTGCCTCAACGTAAAATAGTGTCACCTGCGTTTTCGCTACCCCGACCATGACCAAGCTTTCCGCCTCCATCTGTGCCTTGTTGCTCTGCGCCGCGCTGCCCTGCGCCGCGCTGGCACAGACGCCGGCGGCCAATCCGATGCCGGACGGCAGCCATGACATGTATGTCGGGCTGGGCCTGGCCTCGATGCCGCGCTACGAGGGCGGGTCGGCGCGCAAGCGCCAGGTGCTGCCGGCCTTTCAGTTCCAGTGGAGTAATGGCGTCTTCGTGTCGGGCTTGAGTGCCGGCATCCACCTGGCGTCGAGCCCGCGAGTCGAGTTCGGTCCGCTGATCGAAGTGCAGCGCCGCCGCGACGATGGCGGTGAGGGCGTCGCCGTGGGCGGCATCGAGGACACGGGCATCAGCCTGCAGGACGAGCCGGACCTGTTCGCGGCGAAACTGCCGACAGGATTTGCCGGGGCCTTCCCGCACAACCGGCTTGCCGGCATGAACGAGATCCGCACCCGCCTGCAGGCCGGCGGCTTCCTGAACCTGTACCTGAGCCCGCAATGGCGCCTGACCAGCAGCACACTGTATGGCGCCGGCAACGCGCGCCACGGCGCCCGCTTCGAGCTCGGCGTGCAGCGCCTGGCGATCCAGGTCGGCGCCCGGCACCGGGTGACGCTGGCGGCAGGGCTTACCGTGGTCAACCGCAGCCATAACACGGCGTTTTTCGGCGTCAGCGAGGACGAGAGCATGAACAGCGGTAATGCAGCATATGCCCCCGCCGGCGGCCTGAAGGACCTGCACCTGCGCGCGCGCTGGAACCTGGCGCTGGCGCCGGGCTGGGTGCTCACCTCCCAGGCCCAGGCAAGCCGCCTGCAGGGCGACGCCCGCCGCAGCCCCCTGGTCGAGCGGCCGACCAACCTCGCGGTCTCGACCGCGATTGCCTGGCGCTTCTGACGATGGCCTTGAGGATGTCCGCCACCCGCCGCTTCACCACCTGTTGCGCCCTGTCGCTGGCCGCGTCCAGCGCCAGCGTGCAGGTACGCGCCGGCGAGTGGATGAGTTATCGCGACGCCTACCGGGCGATGGTCGTCTTCGAAAAATACGGCGGGCCGAAAACCCATCTGCAAAGCCAGCTGCAAGTCGCGCCCCAGGACCGCGGCACCCCCTTCGATACCCTGCAACTGACGCTGGCCGGCAAGACCAACCAGGTGAATTTGCCGCTCGACCCGCTCGGGCGCACCGCTTTCCCCTTGTTGAAAGCGGCCTACGACGAAAACGCCGCCCTCGTGCTCAGCCGCAAGATCGGCAGCTTCACGGTGCGCCCGCGCATTTCGATCGCGCTCCAGGCCGACGGCGTCTACGAGGATGCCGAGCTGCGCACCGCCTGCGAGCAGGCCCTCGGTTTTGCGCGCTACGGCGACGGCTCGCTGCGCAACCGCCAGTGCAGCGGCGTGCGCTTCGTGTTCGCCAAGCGGGCAGGGGAGGCCGGCGTACGCCTGCAGCGCGCCGACGGCAGCGACCTTGCGCTGGCGGTCAGCGGCGGCGTCGCCTTTCAGGGGGATGCGGATGACAGCTTCCCGACGGTGCTCTACCGTTTCAAGGGCGCCGAGCGCGGGCAGTTGATTACCGCGAATCCGCCGCTGGCGATCGTGCCGCTGTTCGAATAGGGTCTAAGCCCAGGCCGACGGCGAGAACAGGTAGCCTTCCCCCCAGACCGTCTTGATCTTCTCCGACTTGGCGTCGTCGAACTTGCGGCGCAGCTTGGAAATGCAGTTGTCGATGCTGCGGTCCAGGCCGTCGAATTCGATGCCGCGCATTTTCTTCAGCAGTTCGTCGCGCGAGAGCACGCGGCCGGCGGCCTCGGCCAGCACCAGCAGCAGCTTGTATTCGGTATTGCTCAGCACGCAAAGTTCGTCGCGCCAGAATACGGTACGGTCGGCGCCGACGATGCGCAGCGCGCCGAAGACGAGTTCGCCACTGTCGGGCGCGCTCCTCGGCTGGGTGCGGCGCAGCAGGGCGCGCAGGCGCGCCAGCAGGACGCGCGGCTGCACCGGCTTGTTGACGAAGTCGTCCGCGCCCTGCTCGAGGCCGGACACCTCGTCGTAGGAATCCTCGCGCGCCGTCAGGATCAGGATCGGCACTTCGGACAGTTCACGGATCTGGCGGCACACCACCATCCCATCCATGCCGGGCAGCATCAGGTCGAGCACGACGATATCCGGCGCAAAGGCCTGGAAGCGCGCCAGCGCCTGGTCCCCGCGCGCGACGGTGTCGACAGCAAATTCGTAGTTCGACAGGTATTCCGTGACGAGTTCGGCCAGGCGCGCGTCGTCTTCCACCAGTAATACTCGGTACATGCGTTTCTCCTCACCCGATATTGTATAGATGCAATCGGGTAGGGGCGCGATTACTACACTGTGGCGACAGATGGATACATTTTCTGGACAAATGGAAGCGCGGGAATCCGCGCTCATTTCGCCCAGTGGATCACCCCGCGCAGTGCAGCGCTCGCGCCGTCGCAACGCTGCTCGAAACGCAGGTCGATGGCGGTCAGCTGTCCGAGCGAATAGCTGACCTTGTCGACCGCAAACCAGCCGCTCAGCTTGTTGCACCCGCGACCTTCTCCGTCCCAGTCCATTCCCCCGATGACCGCATTATGGAAGGGGTAGCGCTGCAAGCCCGCGTACAGGCCCGGCTGCAGCTGGGACAGCGAATTCATGCCGAGGAAGTCGCCGTTCCAGTCGCCAGCCTTGATGCGCAGGGCGGCGGTGAGGCCGGCGTCGACCACGAAATTCGCATTCGCCTGCGTCAGCAGTTGCGTGCGCCCCTGGCCGATATAGTCGCCCTGGTCGCTGACGAGATAGACGTAGTTGCCGGCCGGTGGCACGAACGCCGGTCCGGGCGACCACAGGCTGGCCGTAAGCGGCTGCGGCCCGTCCGCACGCGTCGTGTCCGTTGCGGTCCAGTGCAGCTTGCCGCGCAACGGAACCTGGTTGCCGTCGCAATACTGCTCGAAACGCAGGTCGATCTCGCTCAAGGTCGTCCCGCTGTAGGTGATTTTATCGATGGCGAACCAGCCGCTCAGCTGGTTGCAACCGCGCCCCTCGCCGCCCCAGCTCAGCCCCCCGAAGACGGCGTTGTGGAAAGGGTAGCGCTGCAGGTTGCCGTAATAGCCGACCGCAAGCTGCGACAAGCCCTGCATGCCCTGGAAGTTGCCATGCCAATCCTCGTCGCTCGCCACGATCACCTCGAGCCGGCTGCCTGCGGGTTTCAGGGTGAAGATGGTATTGGCGTTGGTATAGGCATAGCTGCGGCCCCCGCTGATGTAATCGCCGCTGCGCCCTTCGAGGTAGAGGTAGTTGCCGGCAACCGGCATGATGCCCGCGCCCGGCTGCCATAGTCCCGCGGGAATCGGGGCGGGACCGGGGAGCTGGACGCTGTCGGCATTCGCGCGGGTCCAGTGGATCTGTCCGCGCAGCGCGGCCGTCATGCCTTCGCAATGCTGCTCGAAACGCAGGTCGAGCGCCGTGATCGCCCCATTCGTCAGCTCGATCTTGTCGATCGCTACCCAGCCCTTGAGCGTGTTGCAGCCGCGTCCTTCGCCGCTCCATTCGATACCGCCGACCGACGGATCGGCAAAAGGCGTGCGCGTCAGGTCCGTGAAATAGCCGGCCTGCAGCTTGCCGGCCGCGCCAGGCAGCAGGAAGCGCCCGCTCCAGTTCTGGTTGCCTTTGACGTCGACCGTCAGTCCGAGCGTGGTGGCGCCCAGCGTGATCAGCGCATTCGTGTCCGCGTAATTGTAGGTGCGGCCGACGCCGATATAGTCGCCCGAATCGCTCTGCAGGTAGACGTAGTTCCCGGTCGCCGGCGTCGCGCCGGACGGCGCTGACCAGAGCGTGGCAGGGATCGGATACTTCAGCACGGGGCCCGGCGCAGGCGGCGGCACAGGGGCAGGGGCCGGCGCAACGATGGGGGCAGGTGCGGGTGCGGGAGCTGGCGCTGGCGCCGGCACGGGCGTCGGAGCCGGGGCGGGCGCAGGCGCCGGGGCCGGCACCGCCGCGACCGGAAGCGTGCGCGATGCATCGTCGCCGCCCCCGCCGCCGCCGCAGGCGGCGAGCAGGATCGACAGAACGAGGCCAGCGACAGCCTTAGTCGGGAAGACTTTCATGTTGTTCAATTAAGTTACTAACGGTAAGCATTTTATTTGCTTTCTTTCATCTTTTTTCGATCAGGCGAAAAAAAATCCGCCGAAGCGGATCTTGCGCGAACGCAGAACCGGCTTAGGCCATGTTCTTGTTCACAAATTCCCAGTTGACCAGGTTCCAGAACGCTTCCACGAACTTGGCGCGGGCGTTGCGGTAGTCGATGTAGTAGGCGTGCTCCCAGACGTCGCAGGTCAGCAGGGCCTTGTCGTCGGAGGCCAGCGGGGTGTGCGCGTTCGAGGTGTTGACGATGTCGACGCCGCCGTCGGCCTTTTGCACCAGCCAGGTCCAGCCGGAACCGAAGTTGCCGAGTGCCGACTTCGAGAACTCTTCCTTGAACTTGTCGAAGGAGCCCCATTTTGCGTTGATCGCCTCGGCGACCTGTCCGGTTGGCGCGCCGCCGCCGTTCGGGCTCATGCAGTTCCAGAAGAAGGTGTGGTTCCAGACTTGCGCCGAATTGTTGAAGACGCCGCCCGAGGATTTCTTGACGATTTCTTCCAGGGACATGTTCTCGAACTCGGTGCCCTTGATCAGGTTGTTCAGGTTCGTGACATAGGTCGCGTGGTGCTTGCCGTAGTGGTATTCCAGCGTCTCGGCGGAGATGTGCGGCTGGAGTGCGTCTTTCGCGTACGGCAGCGGTGGCAGAGTATGTTCCATGTCTTATTCCTTTGATTGGTTGGAAACTGGTCGAATCGGGTTCGATGCGTCTTTAGTGGCGCATATTTTAGCGTGGATGGGCAGGACTTGCTTGTTTGCTCTCGAATGCAGGCGCCAGCCTATTCCAGCCTGGCCTGCACGCTCGATACCTTCACCTCGGCGCTGCCTTCGGCCAGGCGCACGGTGAGCACCTGGCGCGCCTTGATCTCGCCCGGCGCGCGCAGTGCATGGCCGGCGGCATCGCTCACGATCGCATAGCCGCGCTCGAGCGTGCGCTGCGGGTTGAGCAGTTCCAGCTGAGAGGCCAGCGCGCCAAGCGCATCGCGCCGCTGTTTGACCAGGGTGCAGACGCTTGCGTTCAGGTGGCGCTGTTCCGACACGATCTGGGCGCGCAGAGTGCGCAGGTCGGGGCGGTGGCGCGCCCAGCGCTGCTGGAGTTGCGCCAGCAGCATGCCCCCACGCCCGAACGGGACGCGCACCGCGTGCGTCAGCCCGGCAGCCATGCCGCGCAGTTTCAGGCGCTGGTGCGCGATCTGCGCCGTCGGGCTGAGCAGGCGGCGGCTATAGTTGTCGAGGCCCTGGCTCGCTTCCGACAGCTGGCGCCGCATCGCACGGTGCAGGTCGGTGGCGTCGGCCGCAAGCGAGCCCATCCAGTCCTCGCGCGGGGTGGCGGCCAGTTCGGCCGCCGCGGTCGGGGTGGCGGCGCGCATGTCTGCGGCGAAGTCGGCAATCGTGACGTCGGTTTCGTGGCCGACGCCGGCAATCACCGGCATGCTGCAGGCGGCGATTGCGCGCGCCACGACTTCTTCATTGAAGGACCACAGGTCTTCGATCGAGCCGCCGCCGCGGCAGACCAGCAGCACGTCGACTTCGGCGCGGCGGGACGCGGTATGGATGGCTTCGGCGATCTTGTCAGCAGAAAATTGCCCTTGCACGGGCGCCGGATACAGCACGATGCGAACGTGCGGCGCGCGCCGCTGCAAGGCCGTCAGGATGTCGCGCAGCGCCGCGGCTTGCGGACTGGTGACGATGCCGATGCTGCGCGTGAACAGGGGCAGGGGACGCTTGCGGTCGGCATCGAACAGGCCCTGGCTGGACAGTTTTTCCTTCAGGCGCAGGAAGGCTTCATACAGGGCGCCGACGCCGGCGCGCCGCATCGTTTCGACGTTGATCTGGTAATCGCCGCGCGCGCCATACAGCGTGACGAGCGCGCGCACCTCGACCTTGTCGCCTTCGCGCGGCACGAAGCCGGCGTACTGGGCGCGGCTGCGGAACATGACCGAGCGCACCTGCGCGGCATCGTCCTTCAGCGTGAAATACCAGTGGCCGGAGCTGGCGCGGGTGAAGTTCGAGATTTCGCCGCCGATCCAGACCAGCGGGAAGGAGCGTTCGAGCAGGCGCGCTACCTGGCCGTTAAGTGCGGTGACGGTCAGGACTGGGGGCGGAGAATAAGCGGAGTCGGAGTCGGAATTGGATTCGGGATAGTTCAGCATGGCGTGTCCACAACGTAAGCGGGGAGTTTATGGCATACCTGTGCTGTTACGACAAGGAGTTTCGAAACAAATCGTTCTCATCCTCGGACCGCCTTTTTTGCTGGCAGGTGATAGAGAATTGTTTTAAATCAATGGGTTAGTCCAGCCCGCTTGCACTTGAGCACAATGTTATCCACAAAATATGTGGGGAACTCGGAATGATCCGACATGACTTTGCCTAAAAAACAGGCCATGCTGCTACTCGTTTTAGAATCAATGACTTGCGAGTAAAACAGTAGGCTTGCACACATTGTTCTCCACAATTTATGTGCAGAGTAGGACGATTCCTAACAACCACGGCGCACAAGTCGCTGTTCTGTGGACAAGGCCGTGCCTGCCTAAAAACAGGGCGGCGAAAGTAAAGGATTTAAAATCAAGCACTTGAGAAGTGTCGGGGCGGCTTGCGCACATTCTTTTCCACAGATCGTGTGCATAGCACGTCTCTCCGCAACGCGAGACGGTCTCAGGCAAGGGGAAGCGGACTAAAGCGCGAGAATTCAGCATTATGTTGATATTGCTCAATTTTGCGCCAGGATAAGTTTCATGATTAGAAACAGACACTTAGGTCCCGGCGCCTGCGCTTGCACACAATTTTATCCACAGTAAATGTGGGAAACATGGACGGATGCTCTTGTTGCCTTGATCGCCGGACTTGCCCCCGTGCTGGTTTCTTGCGCAGAGGAAAAATATCCTTAATAAACAAGGGACTCGGCATGCATACAGGGTCTTGCGCACAATTTTATCCACAGAACTTGTGCAGAACTATACTTGCCGCATCGCTGGCAACTTGCTACATTGCCGCATTCGTTTGTTTCTGTATTTCTCTATTTTTCAGGAGTTCTCTTGCTCGCCATTCTTCAAGCTGCAGGCTGGCCCATCTGGCCGTTGTTGATTGCCTCGATCGTCGCCCTTGCCTTGATCATCGAACGCCTGATTTATCTGCGCCGCGAAAAAATCTTGCCGAAGCAATTGCTCGGCGAAGTCATCCAGGTGCATCGGAACAACAAGGTCACTCCCGACATCATCCAGACGCTCGAGCAGAATTCGCCGCTCGGCACCGTGCTGGCTGCGGCCCTGCGCAACGTCGACGCGCCGCGCGACGTGATGAAGGAGTCGATCGAAGAAGCCGGCCGCGGCGTCGCCCACGTGCTCGAACGCTTCCTCACCACGCTCGGCACCATTGCCACGCTCGCGCCGCTGATGGGCCTGTTCGGCACGGTGGTCGGCATGATCGAGATCTTCGGCTCGCAGAACGCCACCGGCGGCGCCAACCCGGCCCAGCTCGCGCACGGCATCTCGGTGGCCTTGTATAACACCGGTTTCGGCCTGGCCGTCGCCATGCCGGCGCTGGTCGCCTTCCGCCACTTCCGCGCCCTGGTCGACAGTTACATCATCGACATGGAGCAGCAGGCCGTGAAATTCGTCGACGTCGTCCACGGGGCGCGCAAATGATGGATTTCCGCCGCGGCCGCAAGCGCGAGGATCCGGAGATCAACCTGATCCCCTTCATCGACGTGCTGCTGGTGGTCCTCATCTTCCTGATGGTGTCGACCACCTACAGCAAGTTCACCGAGCTGCAGATCACGCTGCCGACGGCCGACGCCGACCAGGTGACGAACAAGCCCTTCGAGATCAACGTTACGATTGACGCCAAGGGCAATTACACGGTGAACAACACGCCGGTCGCCTTCAACAGCGTGGCCGGCCTGGCCGACGACCTGAAGTCGGCCGCCAGCCGCGGTCCCAACGGCCGGCCAGTGGCGGACCCGGTCGTCATCGTCAACGCCGACCAGTTCGCGATGCACCAGATGGTGATCAACGTGCTGGAAGCGGCGCGTGTGGCCGGCTACGACAAGCTGACCTTCGCCGCCCAGACCGGCGGCAAGAAGTAAGGTTTGAAAGAGCCGCCTCAAGCCGGCGTCCGCGCCCGCTTGAGGCCTCTTCCTTTCATGTCGAAAAACAATTCCCTCGAAACCCGCCTGACCCGCGCCTGGCTGCACCGCGGCCCGCTCGCCTGCGCCTTGTGGCCGCTATCCCTGGTGTTCCGGGCGCTGGCGGCGCTGCGTGCGGGCCTGTACCGCGCAGGCGTCCTGCAGGCCGGGCGCCTGCAGGTTCCCGTCATCGTCGTCGGCAATATTTTTATTGGCGGCACTGGCAAGACGCCGCTGACGATCTGGCTGGCGCAGGCGCTGCGCGATGCCGGGTTTCGCCCCGGCGTGATTTCGCGCGGCCACGGCGGCAACAGCCAGGGAGAAAATGGTGCGCCGCGCGCCGTGACCCTCGATTCCGATACCGGCGAGGTGGGTGACGAGCCGCTCCTGATCGCGCGCCGCGCCGGGGTGCCGGTGGTGGTGGGAAGAAATCGCGTCGCGGCGGGCAGGGCGCTCCTGGCCAGCCACCCGGAGGTGAACGTGATCATCACCGACGACGGGCTGCAGCATTACGCGCTGGCGCGCGACATCGAAATCGTGCTGTTCGACGGCCGTGGCGTCGGCAACGGCTGGCTGTTGCCGGCCGGCCCCTTGCGCGAAACGCCGGCGCGCCGCCGCGACTTCACGGTTGTCAACGCGCCGCAGCTGACGCCGGCGCTGGTGCAGGCCGTCGGCGGGAAGCCGTTTCGCATGGAGCTGCTTGGCGACTACGCCGAGCGCCTGGGCGAGCCCGGCCAGCGCCGGCCGCTGGCCGCGTTTGCCGGGCAGCGGGTGCTGGCGGCGGCCGGGATCGGCAATCCGGGCCGGTTTTTCGCCCTGTTGAAAGCCGGCGGCCTGGCGTTTGCCGAGTTGCCCTTGCCGGACCACTACGATTTCCGCGACAACCCTTTCGCATCGATCGAGGCCGATGTCATCCTGATCACCGAGAAGGATGCAGTAAAATGTGGGCAACTTGAAAACCTGAAGGACGATCCACGGCTGTGGGTGGTCCCGGTCACGGCGCGCATCGATGCGGCGCTGGCCGAACACATTGTGGAGAAATGTCGTGGACGCTCGCCTGCTTGATATCCTGGTCTGCCCGCTGTGCAAGGGACCGCTCGAATTCGACAAGAAGGCGCAGGAACTCACTTGCCGCCCCGACCGCCTGGCCTACCCGATCCGCGACGGCATCCCGATCATGTGGGCCGACCAGGCACGCAAGATCGAAGCGGTCTGAACATGGGTTTTACGGTCATCATCCCGGCCCGCCTGGCCTCGACCCGGCTGCCGAACAAGCCCCTGGCCGACCTTGGCGGCAAACCGATGGTGGTGCGCGTGGCCGAACGTGCACGCGACTCGGGTGCGGCGCGCATTGTCGTCGCCACCGACCACGCCGACATCCTGGCTGCCTGCGCCGCGCATGGCATCGATGCCCGCATGACCCGCGCCGACCATCCGTCCGGCACCGACCGTATCGCCGAAGTGGCGCGCGCGCTGGGACTGGCCGGTGACGACATCGTCGTCAACCTGCAGGGCGACGAGCCGCTGATCGACCCGGCCCTGCTGGCAGCCTGCGCCGCCCAGGTCAAGCCCGGCGTGCCGATGGCGACCTGCGCCCATCCGATCGATTCCGTGGCGGACGTGTTCAACCCGAACGTGGTCAAGGTCGTCCTCGACCAGGCGGGCAGGGCGCTGTATTTTTCGCGCGCGACCATTCCCTGGCATCGGGATGCCTTTGCCGCTTCCACCGCTACCTTGCCGCCGGGCTATGCGCCGCTGCGCCATATTGGCCTGTACGCGTATTCGAACGACTTCCTGCAGGCCTATCCCGGCCTGGCGCCGGCGCCGCTCGAGCAGGTCGAGGCACTCGAACAACTGCGTGTCCTGTGGCATGGCTATCCGATCGCAGTCCACGTCACCCGGGACGCGCCGCCGGGTGGCGTCGATACACCGGAAGATCTGGCCAGAGTGCAATTGCATTACGTGTCTTGATCTGTGTGGAAATTGCTTCAGAGACCTTCTGCGCTAGATCAAGAAACTGCGCTGGCACCCGCCGGGATTGGTGTTGAGGCTTAGTTTTGTGGTAAGTTTCGTACCAAGCTAGTCAGATATGCATCATTCACACATCTTTGCCAACACAATAACAATTTTTAACATTTGTCTAGGAATTCTTCATGCGTCTCATTCTGTTAGGAGCGCCTGGCGCCGGCAAAGGCACCCAGGCTAACTTCATCAAGGAAAAATACAATATCCCGCAGATCTCCACCGGCGACATGCTGCGTGCCGCGATCAAGGCCGGCACCGAGATGGGCATGGCGGCGAAAAAAGTAATGGACGCGGGCGGCCTGGTGTCGGACGACATCATGATCGGCCTGGTAAAGGATCGCCTGCAGCAGGCCGATTGCGCCAACGGCTACCTGTTCGATGGTTTCCCGCGCACCGTCGCGCAGGCCGACGCCATGAAGGACAACGGCATCAATGTCGACTATGTCCTGGAAATCGACGTGCCTGACGACATGATCGTCGAGCGCATGAGCGGCCGCCGCACGCACCCCGGCTCGGGCCGCGTGTACCACACCAAGTTCAACCCGCCGAAGGTCGCCGACATCGACGACCTCACCGGCGAGCCGCTCGTCCAGCGCGACGACGACAAGGAAGAAACCGTCATGAAGCGCCTGTCGGTCTACCATAACCAGACCGAAGTGCTGCTTGGTTACTACAATAACTGGGCCCAGTCGGGCCTGCCCGGCGCCCCGAAGTATCGCAAGATCACGGGCGTGGGACCTGTCGAGCAGGTACGCGACGCGGCATTCGCCGCACTGTCGGAATAAAGCCAGGAGCGGACAGCGATGTCCGCTTTTTTTTCGGCCCGGTCGTACAGATTATCAAAGATGTGCAGTACGCAGTGAGGCAGACCTTTCGCCGGTCCGGTGAAGCGTCTTTCGTTGTGTTGTTGTGATATTTGATTAAAAAATCTAAGGGGACGAAATGGCAGCAAACTATCTGATGTTTGCCGTGGCATGCGGCGTCATCGCGGTCGTCTACGGGCTGTGGGCGCGGGCCTGGATCCTGCGCCAGGATCCCGGCAACGCGCGCATGCAGGAGATCGCGCAGGCCATCCAGGAGGGCGCCAGCGCCTATCTGGGACGCCAGTACCGCACCATCGGCATCGTCGGCCTCGTGCTGCTCGTCGTCATCTACGCGCTGCTCGGACCCCTGACCGCGCTCGGCTTCTTTGCCGGCGCCGTGCTGTCGGGGGCCTGCGGTTTCATCGGCATGAACGTCTCGGTACGCGCCAACGTGCGCACCGCCCAAGCCGCCGCGACCGGCATGAACGAGGCGCTGAAGGTCGCCTTCAAGGGCGGGGCGATCACCGGCATGCTGGTGGTCGGCCTGGGCCTGCTCGGAGTGACGCTGTTCTACTGGTACCTGACCGCGAACGCGGGCGGCAACGGCGGCGCGGCCCAGACCCGCCACGACGTCATCGAGCCGCTCATCGGCCTGGCCTTCGGCGCCTCCCTGATATCGATCTTCGCGCGCCTGGGCGGCGGCATCTTCACGAAAGGGGCCGACGTCGGCGCCGACCTGGTGGGCAAGGTCGAAGCCGGCATTCCCGAGGACGACCCGCGCAACCCGGCCGTCATCGCCGACAACGTGGGCGACAACGTCGGCGACTGCGCCGGCATGGCGGCCGACCTGTTCGAAACCTATGTCGTCACCCTGATCGCGACCATGCTGCTGGGCGCGCTGGTAGTAAGCGACAGCGTCGGCGAGGCGATGCTGTATCCGCTGCTGCTGGGCGCGGTGTCGATCATCGGTTCGATCGTCGGCTGCTCGATGGTGCGCGCCCGCCCGGGCCGCAAGATCATGTCGGCGCTGTACACGGGCCTGTGGTGGGCGGCCGGGCTGTCGCTGCTGGGCTTCATCGCCGTCACCTGGATGGTCTGGCAGGACCCGGCCATGCGCACCGCCATGCTCGGCTGCTCGATCGTCGGCATCGTGCTCACCGGACTGATGGTCTACATCACCGAGTACTACACCGGCACCGACTTCAAGCCGGTGCGCCACATCGCCCAGGCTTCCACCACCGGCCACGGCACCAACATCATCGCCGGCCTGGGCGTGTCGATGAAGTCCACCGCCTATCCGGTGCTGGCGGTCTGCATCGCGATCCTGGTGGCCTACCAGCTCGGCCACCTGTACGGCATCGCGATCGCGGCGACTTCGATGCTGTCGATGGCCGGCATCGTCGTCGCGCTCGACGCCTACGGCCCGATCACCGACAACGCCGGCGGCATCGCCGAAATGGCCGGCATGCCGGACGCGGTGCGCGCCATCACCGATCCGCTCGACGCCGTCGGCAACACCACCAAGGCCGTGACCAAGGGCTATGCCATCGGTTCGGCCGGCCTGGCGGCGCTGGTGCTGTTCGCCGACTACACCCATGCGCTCGATTCGGTCGGCAAGTCGATCGTGTTCGAGCTGTCGAACCCGATGGTGATTGTCGGCCTGTTCATCGGCGGCCTGATTCCCTACCTGTTCGGGGCGATGGCGATGGAGGCGGTCGGACGCGCCGCCGGTGCTGTCGTGGTCGAGGTGCGGCGCCAGTTCCGCGACATCCCCGGCATCATGGCCGGTACCGCGAAACCCGAATACCACAAGGCGGTCGACATGCTGACCGCGTCGGCGATCCGCGAGATGGTGATTCCCTCGCTGCTGCCGGTGGTGGTGCCGATCGCGGTCGGCATGCTGCTCGGCCCGGCGGCGCTGGGCGGCCTGCTGATGGGCACCATCATCACCGGCCTGTTCGTCGCCATTTCCATGACCACTGGCGGCGGCGCCTGGGACAACGCCAAGAAATACATCGAGGACGGCCATTTCGGCGGCAAGGGCTCGGACACGCACAAGGCGGCCGTCACCGGCGACACGGTCGGCGACCCCTACAAGGACACGGCCGGCCCGGCGGTGAATCCGCTCATCAAGATCATCAACATCGTCGCGCTGCTGATGGTGCCGCTGTTGCCGGCGGCCGGCTGGATCTCGATGTCGGAGCCGCAAATCGCCCAGCTCAAGCGGCCCGCGCACCGGGTCGCCCATCCCGCCGCTGCACCGCTCGCACCCGCGGGCGCGTCAACGGCGGCGACGACCGTGGCGATCGACCGGGGGGCGGCGCAGCGCTAGCGCTGCTCCTGGCCTACTGCGCCGGGCGGCTCAGGCGCCGTTCAGCGCCTGCCTGACTGCCGCCGCCAGCGAGGCGTGGTCCGAATCGCCGTGGTAGCGCTCGCCGTTGATGAAGAAGGTGGGCGTGCCGCGTGCCCCGAGCGCATGCGCCTGCGTGAGGTCGGCCGCAACCCGTGCGCGGTGCCGGCCGCCATCACACTCGCTGCGAAAGCGCTCGGCGTCGAGTCCGAGCCCGGCGGCCAGCGCCGGCAAGGCCTCTTCATCGAGCATGTCCTGGTTTTCGAACAGGGCGTCGTGCATTTCCCAGAACTTGCCTTGCGCGCCCGCGGCCTCGGCCGCTTCGGCCGCCGGCTGGGCCAGCGGATGCAGCGCATGCAGGGGCAGGTGCCGGTAGACCAGCGTCAGGCGCTCACCAAGCTCGTGCTGCAGGCTTGTGACCGCCTTGTGGGCGCGCGCGCAGTAGGGGCAGGCAAAGTCCGCGTATTCGATCAGGACCACCTGCGCTTCGCGCTTGCCGCGCACGTGATCGTTCTCTTCGATTCCCATTCGCTCTGTCGTACGGTCGTCCATCGTTCCTCCGATCCTTCGTTTTGTTCGCTTGAAGATGCACGGCGCATGCCTACACTGGAGGCATGGACGCCGCATTTGAGGAGGTCATCATGGCACGCAAGTACATTGATTGCCGCGAGTTTCCGAGCGACACCAACTGCTCGGTGACGATTGCGGCCGACAGCGAACAGGAACTGATGGAGGTCGCTGTACAGCATGCGGTCAGTGTCCACCAACAGCGCGACACGCCGGAATTTCGCCAGGAATTGAAAGGCATCATGCACGACGGCCGTCCTCCGGAGTGAAGGGCCGGCAAGGGCCGGATCGTCAGAACACGCACATCCGGTTCGCTTCCTCGCGCAGCTGGCCGCGAAAGTCCGGGTGGGCAATCGCGATCAATTCCTGCGCGCGCGCTTTGGCCGACTTGCCGCGCAGCTGGGCCACGCCGAACTCCGTCACCACATAGTTGACGTCGTTCTTGCTGGTGGTGGCGTGGGTGCCCGGTGTCAGGGTCGGCACAATGCGCGAGATGGTGCCGTTCTTGGCGGTCGAGGGCAGCACGATGAAGGACTTGCCGCCACGTGAACGGTTTGCAGCGCGCACGAAATCGACCTGGCCGCCGGTGCCGGAATAGGGCAGGTGGGCGATGCTTTCGCTGCCGCATTGCCCCAGCAAATCGACCTGCAAACTGGCATTGATCGACACCAGTTTGTCGTTCTGGCTGGCGATATAGGGATCGTTGGTGAAGTTCGACGGATGCATCTCGAGCATCGGGTTGTGGTGCATGAACTCGTACAGGCGGCGCGAGCCGAGGGCGAAGGTGGCCACCATTTTCCCCGGCAGCAGCGTCTTGCGCCGGTTCGTCACCGCGCCGCATTCGACCAGGCGCAGGATGCCGTCGCCGATCATTTCGGTATGCACGCCCAGGTCCTGCTTTTCGGTCAGCTGCATCACCACCGCATCCGGAATCCCGCCATAGCCGATCTGCAGCGTCGAGCCGTCCTCGATCATCTCGGCGACCTGCTTGCCGATCGCTTCCTGTACCGGGCCGATGGCAGGCAGGCCGACCTCGAGGATGGGATCGTCGCTTTCGACCAGCGCCGTCACCTGGGAAACGTGGACGTGGCACTGTCCATGCGCGAAGGGCACGTTCGGATTGACTTCCAGCACCACGACGCGCGCCCGCGCGATCGCCGCCATCGTGTAGTCGGTGCCCAGGCTGAGCGAAAAGAAACCCTGCGCATTCATGCTCGAGGCCATCGCGAACACCACGTCGCAGGGCATCAGGCCGCGCTCGATCAGCAGTGGGATTTCGGAAAAGTAATTCGGGATGAAGTCGCACCAGCCGCCCTGGCCGCTGGCGCGCGAGGCGCCGCCGAAGAACAGGGCGGCATGGCGCACATGCTGCGCGCTGTCCTGGTCGAAGTAGCCGTACTTGCGCATCGCCAGGATCTGCGCCACCCGGATGCCGCGCCAGCGCGTACGCTCGTTCGACAAGGCGGTCAGCAGGGACGGCGGCTCGCCGACACCAGTCGGCACGATGATCATGTCCTCGTCGCGCAGCTGCGCCAGGGCGTCGATGGCGCCGACGCGCTTTGCCTCGTATTGCTGTTGTGCCGTCCGCATTTCGCTCTCCTTCATCATGGCAGCCAGAGTCCGTCCCCGCCGGCTCGATGCTACAGCCTAGCGCGCAAAGCTGACGCAGACATGACGGCCGGGCACAAGCGCGCGCCACGGCCGGGGGTGCAGACCGATAATCAGGGTATTCGCCACATTTGCTGCAGGGAGCACATCATGAGGCACGCAAAGCATTCGAAACCCGTCCGGGTCGCGCAAATTGCGCTGGCGCTGCTCGCCGCGCTGGCCGCCAGCAGCGCGGCAGCACAGTCAGCACAGTCAGCGCCGGCAGGCTTGCGGCAGGCGCAGCCGCAGCCGCAGCAAGTCCAGCAGATGCAGCAGCTGCAGCAGATGCAGCAGTCGTCCAGCCCGCAGCCGGGCGCGCCGGCTGCGGCCGGCCCCAGCTATGGTCCGGTGCTGCATCCGCAGGCAGGCAAGCCCGAGCCCGGCGCCCAGCTTGACCAGTCGCCGCAAGCCCAGGAAGAAAGGGCCGGCGCGCCGCCCCAGGACCGGCACCTGGAAGTCGATCCGTCGGCGCGGCCCGCACCCCAGCCGGCCCAGCCGGCCAGACCGGAGGCGAAGAAGCCAGCGAAGAAACAGGCCGCGCGCACGCCGCGCCGATCGGTCGAGGCGCGCATCGCCACGGTTCCCGAGGTCTTGCCCAGCCGGCCGCTGCCGGTAGCAGCGCCGGCGCCGGCGCCGGCGCAGCCGCTGCCCGTCAACGCCGGCCCGGTCCAGATCAACAGCTGCCTGGGGGGCACCTGCACCGATACCGCGGGCGGCACCTACAACACGGGCGTGGGCAACGCGGCCGTGAACAGCGCCGGGCGCCTCTGCACGCGCAATGGCAACACGATGCAATGTTTCTGAAGCGTGGTTTTTCCTCGTCAAAATTCGCTACAATCCTGCGGGTTGACGTTAACGTAAACGTCAAAACGAATGCCTGCAGGGTCACCTGCGGGGACAACAAGGAAAAAACATGCAAATTCAGAACAATGTGTTCATCATCACCGGCGGCGCGTCGGGCCTGGGAGCGGCCACCGCACGCATGATCACGGAAGCGGGCGGCAAGGTCGTCATCGCCGACGTGCAGGCCGAGGCGGGCGCCGCCCTGGCAACGGAACTGAACGGCCAGTTCGTCAAGTGCGACGTTACCTCGGAAGCCGACGGCAAGGCTGTCGTCGCGGCCGCGGTCGGGATGGGCCAGCTGCGCGGCCTGGTCAATTGCGCCGGCGTGGCGCCGGCCGTGAAAACCCTCGGCAAGGAAGGCCCACACCCGCTCGACGTGTTCCAGCGCGCCATCAACATCAACCTGGTCGGCACCTTCAACATGGCGCGCCTGGCCGCCGAAGCGATGAGCAATACCGAAGCCGGCGAATACGGCGAACGCGGCGTCATCATCAACACCGCGTCGGTGGCGGCCTTCGACGGCCAGATGGGCCAGACGGCTTACGGTTCCTCGAAAGCGGCCGTGGCCGGCATGACGCTGCCGATGGCGCGCGACCTGGCGCGTAACGGCATCCGCGTGATGACGATCGCCCCCGGCATTTTCGAAACCCCGATGCTGATGGGCATGCCGCAGGAAGTGCGCGACTCGCTCGGCAAGATGGTGCCCTTCCCGCCACGCCTGGGCATGCCGAAGGAATACGCGCACTTGGCCAAGGCCATCATCGAAAACGTCATGCTCAACGGCGAAACGATCCGCCTCGATGGCGCGATCCGCATGCAGCCGAAGTAATTGCAGGAATGAAGCGCAAGACAATTTGATGTAGGATGCCGGAGTCATCGGGCGTGCGCGGCAAGCTGCCGCGCACGCCCGTTTTTGCTTCTGGAGATTGCATGATCAAGTTGAAGTTGTTTGCCTGCACCACCTTCCTGCTGGCCGGTTTGGCCAACACCGCCGGGCCCGCATTGGCCCAGGAGGCCGCTCAGCGTGCCCCGGAAATCGCCACCGGCTATGCCGAGAAAAGCGGCTGGGCCGCGCGCAAGTACATGGTGGCCGCCGCCAATCCGATCGCCGTCGAGGCGGGCTACCAGATCCTGAGAAAAGGCGGCAGCGCCATCGATGCGGCCATCGCCACGCAACTGGTGTTGACCCTGGTCGAGCCGCAAAGTTCCGGCATCGGCGGCGGCGCCTTTTTGATGCATTACGACGGCAAGAAAGTGCAGGCCTTCGACGGCCGCGAGACGGCGCCGATGGCTGCCAGCGAGCGCCTGTTCCAGAATCCGGACGGCACGCCCGTCTCGCGTACGCAAGGGGTGGTCGGCGGGCGTTCGGTCGGCGCGCCGGGCGTGCTGCGCATGCTCGAGCTGGCGCACAGGCAGCACGGCAAGCTGCCGTGGAAAACCCTGTTCGAGCCGGCAATCCGCTTGTCCGAGCAGGGTTTCGCCGTCAGTGCCCGCCTCAATGGCCTGCTTACCTGGGACGCCCACATCCGCAAGGACCCGGCGGCCGGCAGCTATTTCTACGACAAGAATGGCCAGGCCTGGCCGGTCGGCCATGTGCTGAAGAACCCGGCGTTGGCCAGAACGCTGCGCGAGATTGCACGCGGCGGCGCCGATGCCTTCTATAAAGGCCATATTGCGCGCGAGATCGTCGCCAAGGTCAAGGGGCATCCGACCAACCCGGGCCTGCTCAGCACCAGCGACATCGCCAACTATCGGCCGAAACTGCGCGAGCCGGTCTGCAGCGACTACCGCGCCTACACCGTCTGCGGCATGCCGCCGCCGTCCTCGGGCGGCATCGCGGTGGCCCAGATGCTCGGCATGTTCGAAACACGCGACATGGCCAAGCTCGCCCCCGCCGATGGCGTGCCGGGCGTGGACGCCGTGCACCTGTTCTCGGAAGTCGGTCGCCTTGCCTATGCCGACCGCAACCGCTACGCGGCCGATACCGACTTCGTTCCCTTGCCGGGCCGCGGCGTGCCGAGCCTGATCGACAAGAGCTACCTGGCCCAGCGCGCCGGCTTGATCCGCGAGCGCTCGATGGGCGAGGCGCCGGCCGGCACGCCGCCCGGCATGAACGTCGCCTGGGGCAAGGACAACGCCATCGAAACGGCCTCGACCTCGCACCTGGTGGTGGTCGACGGCAACGGCGCTGGCCTGTCGATGACGACGACGGTCGAAGACGCCTTCGGCTCGCGCCAAATGGTGGGCGGCTTCATCCTGAACAACCAGCTGACCGATTTTTCCTTCAGTTCGGCCGACGCCAACGGGCCGATCGCGAACCGGGTCGAGCCGGGCAAGCGCCCGCGCAGCGCGATGTCGCCAACGATCGTGTTCGACAAGGCGAGCGGCAAGCTGGTGCTGGCGGTCGGCTCGCCGGGCGGGCCGGCGATCATCAATTATGTGGCGAAGGTGCTGGTCGGCACGCTCGACTGGGGCCTGAACGTGCAGCAGGCCATTTCGCTGCCGAATTTCGGCAGCCGCAACGGCCCGACCGAGCTGGAAGCGGGGCGCTTTCCGCAGGCCACCAGCGACGCCCTGAAGGCGCGCGGCCACGCGCTGCGCCAGAGCGAACAGAATTCCGGCCTGCACGGCATCATGCGCCTGCCGATCCATGGCGAGTCCTGGTGGTTCGGCGGCGCCGATCCGCGCCGCGAAGGTGTCGCAAAAGGCGACTGAAAAGAATAATTTTCCTCATGGTCAATTTTGTTTGCTAACCTTATGGCGTGGACAGCAAACCAGACACCGGATTGATGCCGGCCGGACGTGGCGCAAGCCGCTCCCGGCCTGTTTTATTGCACGCGTACCCCGCACCGGGGCAGGGCGCGGCCGCCGCATGAGGGCCTGGCTGTTCGCCCTGTTGCTGGCGCTGGCCGGCTGCCTCGCCATGCCGCTGCCGGCCTCGAGCGCGCCGGCGCCGACCCTGCGTTTTGAGCACCTCAGCGTCGAGGACGGCCTGGCCCAGGAATCGGTGTTCTCGATGGCCCAGGATGCCGAAGGCTTCATGTGGTTCGGCACCCAGTACGGCCTGTCGCGCTTCGACGGCTACCGTTTCGTTAATTACCGCAACGTTCCCGGCGACCCGACCGCGCTGCCCAACAACTGGATCAAGGTGCTGCACGTGGACCCGAAAGGGCGGCTCTGGATCGGCACCGACGGCGGCCTGGCGCGCTACGACCCCGCGACCCAGGGCTTCCGCCATTACGTGCCGGACGAACCTGCCCGGCGTGGCAATGGCAACACGCACGTGCGTGCCATCATCGACGACCGCAAGGATGGCTTGTGGATTGGCACCGCCGACGGCCTGCAGCATTTCGACATCGCCAGCGCCCGCTTCACAGCCTGGCACCACGTTCCCGGCGCGGCCGAAAGCCTGTCCAGCGACGACATCAACGCGCTCGGGCTCGACAAGCGCGGCCGTCTGTGGATTGGCACCGAGGCCGGTCTCGACAGTTTTGATCCGGTAACGGGACGTTTCGAACACCAGCGTAGTAGTCCTGGCCGGCGCCAGCCGGTCAAGGCGTTGCTGGTCGACCGCGCCGAGACCTTGTGGATCGGGCTGCTCGACGGCCTGGAGCGCATGCCGCTGAGCGCCAGCCGCGCCACGGAACGGCGCCGCTTCGGCCCGGCCGACGGCATTCCCCAGGCCTGGATCGCGACCCTCTACGACGACGGCCACGGCCAGGTCTGGGCCGGCGCCCACGACCACGGGGCTTACCGCTGGGATGCGGCAAAGGGTCGTTTCGAAGCCTTCCGCAAGGTCGTTACCGACCGCAACAGCCTGGCGGACGACCATATCTCCTCGCTGTACCGCGACCGCCTCGGCACCTTCTGGGTCGGCACCTGGTATGCGGGCGTCTCGCGCGTCGACCTCGGTAGCGGCGGCTTCGCGCGCGTCGTGCGCGAACATGACGGACCGGGCATTCCAGCCGACAACCGCGTGCGCGGCATGGACCATGACGGCAGCGGCCGCCTGTGGCTGGCGTCGGCCAGCACCCTGCAGCTGTACGACCCGGCCCTCCCCAAGGCAAGCGCCTACCGCCTGTGGCGCCACCAGCCGGACAATCCGAACAGCCTGATCGACCCCTCGGTCAACGCCGTCGTGCGCGACCGCGAGGGCATCATCTGGGTTGGCGGCCGCACCGGCATTACCCGCTTCGACACGCAAACCGGGCGCTTTACGCGCCGGGTGCTGATGCCCGGCGACGCGAACGCGAACAACGTCCGCGAGATGAGGCTCGGGCGCGACGGCGCGGTCTGGATCACGACGCGCGGCGGCCTGCACCGCCTCGATCCGCGCACGCGCGCGCTGGAATCCTACCGCCACGACCCCGGCCGCCAGTTCAGCCTGTCCGATAATATCGTGCGCCCGGTGCTGGAAGACCGCCGCGGCCGGCTCTGGGTCGGCTCGTTCAACGGCCTCGACCTGTTTGACCGCACGAACAAGCGCTTCCGCCACTTCCGTCACGACGGTTTCGATCCGGCCAGCCTCAGTCACGATGAAATCCACGCCCTGCTGGAAGACCGGGCCGGCAACATCTGGGTCGGCACCGCCGCCGGCCTGAGCAAGATGGTCACGGCCGCCGACGGCTCGGTCAGCTTCATGCGCTATACCACGCGCGACGGGCTGATCGACGACTCGGTGGCCGCCATCCTGGAAGACCTCGACGGCATCATCTGGATCAGCACCAACAGTGGCCTGTCGCGCTTCGACCCCGTAAGGAATAGCTGGCGCAGCTACACCAGCGCCGACGGCACCATCGACGGCGCCTTTTTCGACGGCTCGGCCCTGCGCGCCCCGGACGGCACGCTGTACTTTGGCGGTTTCAACGGCATCACCGCTTTCGATCCGCGCGCGCTGCGCAACAACGGCGTGGCGCCGCGCGCCGTCATCACCGGCATCCAGATCTTCAACCGGCCGGTGCAGAGCGCGTATCCGGAGTTGCTCAAGGGACCGGTTGAAACGGCGCGCGCAATTACCCTGTCGAGCGAGCACTCGGTATTCTCGATCGAATTCTCGGCGCTGCACTACGCCGCCCCGAAGCGCAACCGTTTCATCTACCAGCTCGAGGGCTTCGACCAGAACTGGGTCCAGGCCGACGCCGGCAAGCGCTTCGCCACCTATACCAATCTCGATCCGGGCCAGTACGTGTTCCGCGTGCGCGCCGCCAACAAGGACGGTGTCTGGAGCGATACTCCGGCCACGCTGGCCATCACGATCGAGCCGCCGGCCTGGGGTACCTGGTGGTTCCGCAGCGGCGCGGTGCTGCTGTTCTTCGGCCTGTGCTATGCCGCCTATGCCCTGCGCGTGCGCGGCCTGTCGCGCCAGAAGGCCTACCTCGAGCGCCAGGTGGGCGCCCGCACCGAGGAAATCGCGCTGCAGAACCGCCTGCTCGAGCGCCAGACCGAGGAGCTGCGCGAACGCGAGCGCGAAGTGCGGCGCAATACCGTCGAACTGGCGGACGCCAACCGCGCCCTGTACGAGAACGAGCAGCGCCTGCAACTGGCCAAGCAGCGCGCCGAGGACGCCGCACGCCAGAAATCGGAATTCCTTGCCAACATGAGCCACGAGATGCGCACGCCCCTGGCCGGCGTCATCGGCATGCTCGGCTTCGCCCTGCGCGACGACCGCCTGCGCGAGGCGACCCGCGAGCAGATCGTGCGCGGCCAGGTCAATGCCGAGTCGCTGCTGGCGATTATCAACGACCTGCTCGACTTTTCGAAGATCGAGGCCGGCAAGCTGACCATCGAAAACATCGACTTCGCGCTGCATGCGGCGATCAACAACGTGGTCGGCCTGTTCGGCGAGCAGGCGGCGGCCCACAGCGTCGGCTTCGCGATCGAGCTCGACGACGACCTGCCGCAGTTCGTGGTGGGCGACCCGACGCGCCTGCGCCAGGTCCTGATCAATTTGGTCGGCAACGCCTTCAAGTTCACCCCGAGCGGGATGGTGACGCTCAGCGTCGAGCGCCGGCCCGCGGACCAGGCCGCCTCTGCCGGGCACATGATCCGGTTTACCGTGCAGGACACCGGGATCGGCATCGAACCCGCCGCGCTGCCGCGCCTGTTCCAGAAATTCGAGCAGGCCGACACCACCACCACGCGCCGCTATGGCGGCACCGGCCTGGGACTGGCGATCTGCCGCCAGCTGGTGGAACTGATGGGAGGCACGATCGGCGTCGAAAGCCGGCGCGGCGAGGGCAGCACCTTCAGTTTCGTGCTGCCGATGTTCGACGGCGTCGAACCGCCGAGCATCGAGCAGGCGCCGCTCACGCCGCACACGCACCGCCTGCGCGTGCTGTGCGCCGAGGACTTCGCCACCAACCAGATCATCGCCCGCATGATGGTCGAGGAGATGGGGCACGAAATCGACATCGTCGACAATGGCGCGCTGGCCGTGGCCGCCTGCGCGCGCGTGCGCTACGACCTGGTCCTGATGGACGGGCGCATGCCGGAAGTCGACGGCGCCACCGCCACCCGGCTGATTCGCGCCGGCGGCACCCTCGACGCGTCCGTGCTCGACCCGCAAGTGATGATCGTCGCGCTCACGGCCAACGCCAGCGACGAGGACCGCGACCGCTACCTGGCCTGCGGGATGGACGGCTTCCTTGCCAAGCCGATCGACGAGGCGGCGCTGCACGTCCAGCTGAACCGGGCGATCGAGCGCCAGCTGCAGCGCGGCTTGAATCTGGCGCCGATGGGCCCGCGGCCGCCGAGCACCGCCGAACTCGACGCCCTGTTCGGCATCGTCGAACCGGATTGCGAGGCGCCGCCCTTGCCGGTGCCTGGCCGCGCAGCCTTCCAGGCGCGCATGCGCGCCGCCTTCGGCGCCGACCTGCCGCGCCGCCGTGTCGAGCTGCGCGCCGCGCTCGCGGCCGGCGACCTGGAAGCGGCCGGCAACGTCCTGCACGGGCTGCGCGGCAGCGCCGCCCACCTCGGCGAGGCCGAGCTCGCGAATCTGTGCGCGGTGCTCGAGAAACTGGCCAATGCCGGCCGCATGGCCGAGGTGCGCACCGGGCTGGCAGGCCTGGAAAGCCTGCTCGATGCATTCGAACAGGTGCCGGCCTGACAGCAAGAGCCGCTACAATGTTCTTAAAAGCAATAAAAATCCGTGGGGGAAGGCGATGAAGGTGCTGGTGGTGGACGACGATGTGGTGTCGCGCATGATGCTGATGCATCTGGTCGACGGCTGTGGCCGCTACGAAATTCTCGAGGCCGAGGATGGCCTCGATGCCTGGCGCCAGCTCGAGGCCGGGCTGCGTCCGGCGATCGTGTTCTGCGACCTGCGCATGCCGCAGCTATCCGGCACCGAGCTGCTGGCCCGTGTCCGCGCCCATTCCGGGCTCGCCGGCCTGCCTTTCGTGCTGGTATCGGCGGCCAACGACGGCGCCAGCATTGTCGAGGCCGATGCGCTCGGCGCCGACGGCTATGTCGTCAAGCCTTTTCGCATCGAAAGCCTGCGCCCGCACTTGATGGCGCTTGCCGCCGACGAGACGCCGGCGTCAAGCGCCCAGCGCCTCGGTATCGACGAACGCCGCCTGGCCCTGTATCTCGACGCACTCGAGCGCCAGCTGCTCGAGGCCGGCCCGGTCATCGAGGCATCCCTGGCACAAGGCGAGCTGCGCCTGGCATCCGAACGGCTGGCCCGGCTGCGCGCCGGCTGTGTCACACTGGGCCTGCATCGGGCGGCGACCGGGCTGGCACGCGCGGAGGCGGACGCGGTCCCCGAGGCGGTGGCGCAGGCACTGGGCGCCGCGCGGACCGTGGTGGTACAGCAGGCCGCGCTGCTGGCCTTCGATGCGGCAAAGACCTAGCTCGCTTCCTTGGCCGGCGAGCGATAAGTCACGACCCGGTACACATACCAGGCAAGCAGCAGGCCAAAGATCGCTTTCGATACCGGATCGACGTACTTCGCCACCTCCGTGTATTTGTTCTCGAGCATGAATCCCGCCGCCATCAACACGCCTGTCCATGCGAGCGAGCCGATGGTGGAATACAGCAAGAACAGCCCCAGCGACATCCTGGCCAGGCCGGCCGGCACCGAAATCAGGGTGCGCACCGCGGGGATCAGGCGCCCGAACAGCACCGTCATGCGTCCATGGCGATTGAAGGCGTCGATGGCCTGGTCGATGTCGGCGGGGCTGATCGTCAGCCAGCGTCCATGACGCTCGGCCAGCGCCTTGAGCCGCTCGACGCCATATTTCCTGGCCGCGTAATACCAGGGCAGGGCGCCCGCCACCGAACCGGCCGTACCGGCCAGCAGCACGCCGACCAGATTCAATTTGCCCTTGGCGACGACGAAGCCGGCGAAGGGCATGATCATCTCGGATGGAATGGGCGGGAAAATGTTCTCCAGGGCCATCAGCGCAAATACGCCGAGATAGCCGCTTTTTTCGATAAAACCGGTAATCCATTCGAACATCGCACGCTCCAGCAAGCACAGGTGGGGCGATGATATACCGGGCCGGGGCCGCTTAGCGGTACGATGTGATTGGGCAAGATGGTGGGGCAGAAAGCGGGGCCAAGCCGGAGCTGCATGGCTGGGGTCAGGTCTGACATTCGGACACGCGCTCAGCCGGAGATCGTCACGGTGAGCGGATATCGGGACGGAAATTTTCAGGGCAGGAGGAGAAAAATGGCGCGACAGACAGCGCAGCCGACGATCAAGGAACGCGGCATCCTGTTTTCCGGCGCGATGGTGCGCGCGCTGCTCGACGGCAGCAAGAGCCAGACACGCCGCGCACTGCGTCCGCAGCCGGAAGGAGATTGCCAACCAGGGATGGCGCGCAACCGCTTCGGCCTGGCCGGCGACCGCCTGTGGGTGCGCGAAACCTATTTCGCTTTCGGCCATTGGAAAACGCGCCCCAGGACCGAAAAGGCAGGCGACGAGTGGTATTTCGTCGACCTGACGCTGACCAACGGCCAGCGCTACCGTTACGCGCTCGATGAACCCGGCGCGGCCGACCCGCTCGCCGGGCGGGTGGCGGACGACCTGCCGCGCTGGCACCGGCGCCCGGCGCTGTTCATGCCGCGCGTGGCCAGCCGCATTCTGCTCGAGATCGTCGGCCTACGGATCGAGCGGCTGCGGGAGATCAGTGCGCATGATGCGCTGGCCGAATGCATCGGCGCCCTCGCTGGCGACCCGGTGCTGGCCTATCGGGAGGTGTGGGAGCGGATCAATGGTCCCGGAAGCTGGGATGCCGACCCGTGGGTATGGGCGCTGGAAATCCGGCGGCTCGCGCCGTGAGCAGGCTGGAGCAATGTCGCGTCCGACCAAGCCGGCGCCAGGAGAGTGGACAGGAAAATTTGGTGGTCCCCCCGACTGGAATCGAACCAGTATCCCACGCTTAGGAGGCATGTGCACTATCCATTGTGCTACGGGGAGGACGCCAGTGACGCCAGGAGCGCCACGACAACGCAGGCAGTGCCTGCGGTTCGGCGAGCGGGCCCTGCAGTGTTAAAGCGCAGGCCGGTATCGTGAACTTAGTGCAATTATAGCCGAGGAAAGTAGGTTAATTGGAAGCTTAGTTCGAGGATACGCGCCGCAATCGGTACAATGGGCGCCTCTTTCAATTTTCCCCGCTGCACCGCGCGTCTTCAGGACATCCGCGGCCGGCTCGCTTACTAAGATTATGGCTGTCATTTCCCTCTCGTCCGCGCAACTCGCGTTCGGTCACGTCGCACTGCTCGACCACGCCGACTTTTCCCTCGAAACCGGCGAGCGCGTCGGCCTGATCGGCCGCAACGGCACCGGCAAGTCCTCGCTGCTGAAAACCATCGCCGGGCGCTTCAAGCTCGACGATGGCCTGCTGGTCATGCAGCAGGGTATCAAGATTGCCTATGTCGAGCAGGAGCCGACCTTCGATCCCGAGTCGACAGTGTTCGACGCGGTCGCCGCCGGCATGGGCGAGCTGCAAGGCATGCTGGCCGAATACGAAGCCTTGACCGGCCAGTTCGGCCAGGGCGACGATGATGCCCTGATGGAACGCATGCACGTGATCCAGGTCAAGCTCGACGCTACCGATGGCTGGAACCTCGGCAACAAGGTCGACACGACCCTTGACCGCCTGGGCCTGGCAGCCGAAGCGCAGATGAAAACGCTGTCGGGCGGCATGCAAAAGCGCGTGGCGCTGGCCGTGGCGCTGGTGTCGGCGCCGGACGTGCTTCTGCTCGACGAGCCGACCAACCACCTCGACTTCAGGTCGATCATGTGGCTGGAGGGCTTGCTGCGCGACTACCGCGGCTCGGTCCTGTTCATTACCCACGACCGCAGCTTCCTCGACAATGTCGCCACCCGCATCATCGAACTCGACCGCGGCAAGCTGCTGTCCTTCCCGGGCAATTTCACGACTTACCAGGAGCGCAAGCGCGAGCTGCTCGCCAACGAGGAAGTCGAGAACGCGAAGTTCGACAAATTCCTGGCGCAGGAAGAAATCTGGATCCGCAAAGGCGTGCAGGCGCGTCGTACCCGCGACGAAGGCCGGGTGCGCCGCCTGGAAGCCTTGCGCGACCAGCGCGTGGCGCGCCGCGACCAGCAGGGCCAGATCAAGCTCGACGTCGGCATGGGCGAGCGTTCCGGCAAGATCGTCGCCGAGCTGGAAAACATCTCCAAATCGTATGGCGAGAAAGTCATCGTCAGCAACTTCACGGGCACCATCCTGCGCGGCGACAAGGTCGGCCTGATCGGTTCGAACGGCGCCGGCAAGACCACGCTGCTGAAGATGATCCTGGGCGAAGAGAAGGCCGACAGCGGCACCACGCGCCTCGGCACCAAACTGAACGTGGCCTATTTCGACCAGATGCGCACCCAGCTCAACGAGGAAGCCAGCCTGGCCGACACGATCGCGCCGGGCAGCGACTGGGTCGAGGTCAACGGCCAGCGCAAGCACGTAATGACTTACCTGAACGACTTCCTGTTCGCGCCGGAACGCGCCCGTTCGCCGGTGAAATCGCTCTCCGGTGGCGAGCGCAACCGCCTGCTGCTGGCACGCCTGTTCGCCAAGCCGGCCAACTGCCTGGTGCTCGACGAGCCGACCAACGACCTCGACATCGACACCCTGGAACTGCTGGAAGAGCTGCTCGAGGAATACACCGGCACGGTCTTCCTCGTCAGCCACGACCGCACCTTCCTCGACAACGTCGTGACCCAGGTGATCGTGGCCGAAGGCGAGGGCCTGTGGCGCGAATACGTGGGCGGCTACAGCGACTGGGAGCGCGTGCGCGCGGCCGCGCCGCAGCCGACCGCCGCTGCATCGAAGCCGCCGCCGGCAAAAGGCGCTGACGCTGCGCCCGCAGCCGAGAGCCCTGCAAAAAAAGTAAAACTGAGCTACAAGGAACAGCGCGAACTCGACGAACTGCCGAAGCAGATCGCCTTGCTCGAGGACGAACAGTCGGCTATCACGGCGCAACTCAATGCTCCTGACTTTTATAAGACCAGCCCGGCCGACGCGCGCCGCATCAACGCGCGTTTTGCCGAGATCGACGGCTTGCTGCTCGAGGCCCTGGATCGCTGGGAACGGATCGAAGCGCGCTCGCGCGGCGAAGCCTAAAGCCTTGCAGTAGTACCCCTGCGCCACGGCGGCTTGCCCGTGGCGCAGTCATCACCAAGTCCACGTTAACACGCGCGGCCATCCACTATCCCGGATGCGTCAACTGCGATCATGGAACTCAGGCGTTCGCGCCGATGTCTCATCGAAACCCCTCGTGCTTTCGAAAGACAAACGCCATGTCGAGAATCCGGTTGCATCCGCTCGCCGTCCTGGTCGCCGCGGCCGCGTGCTTATCCACGTCTCTGCCCGCCCATGCCGTCCCCGGCACCGCCTTCGACCTGTATGGCCGCATCGGTTGGGCGCGCGACGACAACCTGCTGCGCATCGCCGACGACGCACCGGCCTTCGACAACCAGCGTTCCGATTCCTGGACCACCGTCGAATTCGGCGGAGTGCTCGACAAGACCTGGAAGCGCCAGCGCCTGGTTGGCGTGGCCAAGGTGTCGAAGGTCAATTTCGACCACTTCCGGCAACTCGATTACGACGGCAGGGATTTCCAGGGAACCTGGTACTGGCAGCTCGGTAATGCCTTCTCCGGAGAGCTGGGCGCCACCTACGAGCAAACGCTCGCGCCGTACACCGATTTCCGCAGCGACGAGCGCAACCTGCGCGAGCAGCGCCGCCGTTTTTTCAAGAGCGCCTGGAAGCTCCACCCGCGTTGGGAGGCGCATGCGGCGCTCGCGCGCACGCGCTTCGATTACGAACTGGCCGTGCAGTCGTACAACGACCGCAGCGAGGACGTGCTGGAACTCGAAGCGCGCTACCTGGCCCCGAGCGGCAGCAGCTTCGGCCTGGTCCTGCGGCGCATCGAAGGCGATTATCCGAACCGGCGTCCGTTCGCACAGACCTTGCTGACCGACGACTTCACCCAGGACGAGCTGAAGGCGCGCGTCGACTGGAAAGCGGGCGGGGCGCTCACGGTGCAGGCGCTCGCCGGTTACGCGCGGCGGCGCCAGCCGTCTTTCGGCAGCGGCCGCACGAGCGGGGTCAACGGTCGCATCACCGCGCTCCATGAAGCGAACGGCAAACTGGCTTACCGCGCCTCGGTCTGGCGCGATTTCGCTCCGCTCGAAAGTACGGTGCTCAGCTACACGCTCAACAAGGGCGCCAGCGTGGGCGCGACCTGGAAGGCGGGCGCCAAGCTCAAGGTCGACGCCGACGCCATTATCGAGCAGCGCAACTACAACCCGCGCAGCAGCCTGAACGTCCCGGCCGACCTGGACGACAGGTTGCGCTCGGCCAGCGTGAAGGCCAGCTGGGCGGTCAGACAGCGGATCACGCTGTCGGCCGCCTTCATCCACCAGGCCCGCAGCGGTTCGCCCGTCCTCGGGATCGGCGACTTCAAGGCCAACACCTTCGCGATCAACGCCAGCGCCCAGTTCTGACGCTCTTGAAGATGATCAACGACATCCCGATCATCTCGTTCTTCCAGCGCGTGCTTGATCCCTTGATCATCATGGGGGCCCTGTACGTGTCCTCGCTGGCCTTCGAAGAGCCGTTTTCGGGCTATTCGCTGGTCCTCATGATCCTGGCCTTCTTCATTTCGTCGGCGGTCTACCAGCACATCGATCCCTACCGCACCTGGCGCAGCGGGCGCATGGTGGCCTACGCGCGCGACATCGTCTTCGGCTGGTGCGTGACGATCGGCGTGCTGTATTTCCTCGGTTCGGCGAGCGGCCTCAAATACTATTACGACGAGCGCGTCCTGCTGGCCTGGATCATCGCCACGCCGGCTACCTTGCTGGCCAGTCATATCATCGTGCGGCGCGCCGCCGGCGGGCCCGACCGTACGCGCGAGGTACGCTCGGTGGTCGTCGTCGGCGCCAATGAGGTTGGCGTCAAGTTCGCCAACGTTTGTGACCGCCACCCGAACCTGTTCATGCAGATGCACGGCTTCTTCGACGATCGCGCCGGCACCCGCCATGCCCCCGGCCTGCACCATCCGATGCTGGGCAAGATGTCGGAACTGAGCCAATACGTGCGCAGCCACAACATCAAGCTGATCTTCATCAGCCAGCCGATTTCCGCCCAGCCGCGCATCCGCCACCTGATCGACGAGTTGCAGGACACCACGGCTTCGGTGTATTTCCTGCCTGACGTATATGTCTTCGACCTGATGCAGGCGCGCTTCGACACCGTCGGCGGCATGCCGGTCATCGCGATTTGCGAAACCCCTTTCATGGGGCTCAACAGCATGATCAAGCGTGCCAGCGACATCGTGCTCGGCAGCCTGATCCTGGTGGCGCTGGCGCCCCTGATGCTGGCCGTCGCCGCCGCCGTGAAATGGTCGTCGCCGGGCCCGGTCATTTTCCGCCAGCGCCGCTATGGCCTGTATGGAGAGGAAATCATGGTCTATAAATTCCGCTCGATGCGGGTGGTCGACGACGGCGGCAACATCGTGCAGGCCAGCCGGGAAGACCCGCGGGTGACGCCGGTCGGCCGCTTCCTGCGCCGCACGTCCATCGACGAACTACCCCAGTTCGTCAACGTACTGCAGGGAAGCATGAGTATCGTCGGCCCGCGTCCGCACGCGGTGGCGCACAACGAGCAATACCGGAAACTGATCAAGGGCTACATGTTGCGCCACAAGGTCAAGCCCGGCATCACGGGCTGGGCCCAGGTCAATGGCTTGCGCGGCGAAACCGCCACCCTCGACAAGATGGAGGCGCGCATTCAGTTCGACCTGGACTACTTGCGCAACTGGTCGGTGTGGCTGGACCTGTGGATCATTTTAAAGACAATCCGCGTCATTTTGACGCGTGAGAACGCCTTTTGAAACGAAGCGCTTAAGTCCCACTTAAACCGCGCTCGCGCAGCGTGCCAAAGGCAGGGGGATCGCCCAGCATGGTTCTGGCCCGGCCTCTTTAGTTCCCCGAAAACCATCGATGCCAGTCAAGCGGGACGCAGTGCACGACAGGTACGCTGGCAGCGGCGTTGTTGATGCTGGCTTAGCGATTTTTCGACAAGGCAGCAGTTCGCATGGTTTTCACGTCGCAATCGATGGGAGTAAACCTTGAATAATCCTGAGCCCCGTATCTATGTTGCCGGCCATCGTGGCCTCGTCGGTTCCGCCATCGTGCGCGCGCTGCGCGCCCGCGGCCACACGAACATCGTCACCCGCACCCATCAGGAGCTCGAGCTCACCGACCAGGACGCGGTACGTGCTTTTTTCCGGGCCGAACGGATCGACCACGTCTATCTCGCGGCAGCCCGCGTCGGCGGCATCCATGCCAACAACACCTATCCCGCCGAATTTATCTACGATAACCTGATGGTGCAGGCCAACGTCGTGCACGAGGCATGGCGTGCCGGAGCAGGCCGCCTCCTGTTTCTCGGCTCTTCCTGCATTTATCCGCGCCTGGCGCAGCAGCCCATCCGCGAGGAATACCTGATGGACGGCGCACTCGAGCCGACCAACGAGCCCTATGCGGTGGCAAAAATCGCCGGCATCAAGCTGTGCGAGAGCTACAACCGGCAGTACAGAACCGACTTTCGCAGCGTCATGCCAACCAACCTGTACGGGCCTGGCGACAACTACCATCCCCAGAACAGCCATGTGATCCCCGCCCTGGTGCGGCGCTTCCACGAAGCGAAAGCCGAGGGCGCGCGCGACGTCGTGATCTGGGGCAGCGGCAAACCGATGCGCGAATTCCTGTACGTCGACGACATGGCCGCGGCCAGCGTCCACGTGATGGGCCTGGCGCCCGAGGCCTATGCCGCCGTCACCGATCCGATGCATTCCCACATCAATGTCGGCAGCGGCAGCGAGGTCAGCATCCACGACCTCGCGCACCTCGTGGGCGAGGTCGTCGGTTACGAGGGGCGCATCGTGTTCGATTCCACCAAGCCCGACGGCACGCCGCGCAAGCTGCTCGACGTCTCGAAGCTGCGCGCCCTCGGCTGGAACGCCAGCACCTCCCTGCGCGAGGGACTGGAGCGGGCCTATGCCGCTTTTCTCGCGCTGCAACTGGCGGAGGCGACGGTATGAAGACCCCATGGTGGACGCCGCTGTTTCTCGCTGCAGCCCTGCTGGCCGGATGCGGCGACAAGGCCAAGCCTGCCAAACCCGGGCAGGCGCTGGTGAACGTCAACGGCGAGGAAATCACGGTCTTGCAGCTCAATGAAGAAATGCAGCGCGCCGGGGTTCCCGCAGAACGGCAGGAACAGGCACGCAAGCAGTTGCTGCAGGCGCTGATCGACCGTCAACTGCTCGAGCACGCCGCCCTGCAGGAAAATCTCGACCGCGACCCGAAGGTAATCGGGGCGATCGAGCGCGCGCGTTCCCTCATCGTGGCCCAGGTCTACATGCAAAAACGGCTGGCCAATGTGGCCCGCCCCGGGCCGGCCGAGGTCGAAGCCTATTACAAGGCCCACCCGGAATTCTTCGACAAGCGCAAGCAGTTCACCCTCGACCAGCTGGTCTTCGCGGCAAGCGACCTGACACCCGAGCTGCGCGCCGTGGCCAATGGCGCCCGTTCACTCGAGGAGGTCGCGGCCTGGCTCGATGCGCAGGGAGTCAAATTCGGACGCGCGCAGGTCACGCGCAGTACCGCCGACCTCAATCCAACGCTGTCGAAAAAATTGCTGGCGATGTCGAAGGGCCAGCTGTTCAGCGTCAAGGAAGGCGAGCGCGCCATGCTGCTGTCGCTTGCCGCAGTGCGCGAGGCGCCGGTGCCACTGAGCGTCGCGGCGCCCCAGATAAGCCAGTACCTCGCCAGCACGAAGCACAAGGAGCTCGCCGCCGCCGAGCTCGAGCGGCTGCGCAAGCTGGCCAGGATCGAATACCTGAACACCGAGCTGGCCCAGGGCGCCAGGGCCGCGCCGGCCAGCATGACGGCCCCGCGCGAACCGGCTGCCAAGGCAGGCGGGCCGCCGCGCGCGCCTGCCGTCCCGGCCGGCGCCAAGACGGCGGCGCCCGACACTGCCGCATTCGAGCGCGGTGTCTCCGGCCTGAAGTAGGCACCAGGAAGCAGCGGCAAAGGCGGGCACCGAAGCAGGCAGACAAGCGACTCACCAACGGGAGCGATCATGAAAACACTTGGACACTGGATTGCCGCGGCCGTTCTGGCCCTGGGAGCGGGCCTCGCCTGCGCTGCCGAAGTGCTGCTCGGACCGGGCGATGTGGTGCGCCTGTCGGTGTACGGCAGCCCGGACCTCTCGGTCGAGACCCGCGTCAGCGAAAGCGGGACGATTACCTTTCCCCTGCTGGGCCAGGTCGCGGTCGGCGGCATGCCGGTGGCGGCCGCCGAAAGGAAAATCGGCGGCTTGCTCGAGAAGGGCGGATACCTCAAGAAGGCCGAGGTCAACATGCTCGTCACGACCCTGGCGAGCCAGCAGGTGTCGGTCCTGGGACAGGTGAACCGGCCCGGGCGCTATCCGGTCGAAGGACGGCGCAAGGTGCTCGACCTGCTGGCCATGGCCGGCGGGGTAGGCCCCGAAGGCAGCGACCTCATTACCCTGGTGCGCACGCGCGACGGCAAGACCGCACGTGAAACCATCGATGTGGTCGACATGGTCCGTAAGGGCGAACTCGACAAGGACGTCGAAGTCGCCGGCGGCGACATCATCTATGTCGAACGGGCGCCGCGTGCCTATGTCACCGGCGAAGTGCAGCGGCCGGGGGCCTTCCGCATCGAGCGCGGCATGACGGTCCAGCAGGCGATCTCGGCCGGCGGCGGGCTGACCCCGCGCGGCAGTGACAACGGCATGCGCATCACCCGCCGCAACGCCGATGGACGCGCCGTCACGCTCGAGGCCAGGGCAAGCGACCCGGTGCTGGTCGACGACGTGATTACCGTGCGCGAGAGCTGGTTCTGACCGCCTCGCCAGGAGCTGCCATGAACATTCGCCAATTCCTGATGCTGCTGCGTGCCCGCCGGCGGCCGATCCTGGCCACCCTGTTCGCCACCGTGCTGCTCGCCCTTGGCTGGAGCCTGGTGCAAGGCAAGTCCTACACGGCCACCGCCTCGGTGCTGCTGAACTACAAAGGTGTCGACCCCCTCACCGGACTGACCATGCCGGGCCAGTTGTTGCCGGGCTATATGGCTACCCAGATCGACATCATCACCAGCAAGAACGTGGCGCTGCGCGTGGTGGACCGCCTGCGCCTGGCCACCAATCCCGTGGTGATCGAACAGTTCAACGAGGCGACCGACGGCAAGGGAACGGTGCGCGACTGGCTGGCCCAGCTGCTCCTGCGCAAGCTCGACATCAAGCCGGCGCGCGAGTCCAGCGTCGTCGAGGTCAGCTTCGAGGGCGCCGATCCCGCGTTCGCGGCGGCGGTCGCGAATGCCTTCGCCGAGGAATACCAGAACGCCAGTGTGCAGCTCAAGACCGAACCGATGAAAAAGGCCGCGTCCTACTTCAACGAGCAGACCAGGCAGCTGCGCGACAAGGTCGAAACCGCGCAGGCGCGGCTGTCGAAATACCAGCAGGAGAAAGGCATCGTCAGCCTCGACAACACCCGCCTCGACGTCGAGCTGGCGCGCCTGAACGACCTGTCGACCCAGCTGGTGGCGGCGCAGGCTGCCGCCCTGGAGGCGACCTCGCGCGAGCGCCTGGCCGGCGGTCGCGCGGCCGTGCATTCGCCCGACGTGGCGGACAATCCGCTGATCCAGAACCTGCGCGTGGCGCTCGCTGCAGGCGAGGCCAGGATGGCGGAGGGCGCCGCCCGCTACGGCCGCAACCATCCGCAGTACCAGGCTGCGCTGGCCGAGGTCGACAGGATGCGCGCCGATCTCAATGCCGCGCTCGGCACGGTGTCGAGGAGCGTCGGCAGCAACGCCCAGGTGCTGCGCCAGCGCGAGAGCGAGCTGCGTGCGGCGCTGGCAGCGCAAAAGACCCGCATCCTCGAACTGAATCGTTCACGCGACGAGCTCGGCGTGCTGCTGAAAGACCTCGACAGCGCGCAACGCGCCTTCGACGCTGCCAGCGGGCGTTTTTCCCAGACCCGCATCGAGGCCCAGTCCGAACAGTCCGACATCGCCGTACTCAACCCGGCCGTCGTGCCGAGCGAACCGTCCGGGCCGCGTGTGCTGCTCAACACACTGGTGGCGATCCTGCTCGGCACCGTGCTCGGCCTCGGGCTGGCCTTGCTGCTCGAGTTGCTGCACCGCCCAGTGCGCTCGGCGGGCGACCTGCAGGAGCTGCTTGGCATCCCGGTGCTCGGCACCATCGAATGGGCGGCGCCGCGCCCGGGGGGCGGCCTGCGCGCCCTGATCGGGCCGCGGCGCCCCTTACGCCTGAATTAAAGGGAACTGGCCATGAACTCACCGATCCTGTCACCGCTGGCGGCCGATGTGGCCGATGTCGTCGATACGCGCATGGGCACGCTCCTGGTCGAGTCCGGCAAACTCACCGCCGAGAACGCCGAACGCGTGCTGCGCATGCACCGCGAGCTCGGCATTCGCTATGGCGAGGCCGCCATGCGCCTGGGGCTGGCCAGCGAAGACGACATCCGGCAAATGCTGGCGCGCCAGTTCGGCTATCCCTATGTGCAGACGGGCGAGGCCAGCCTTTCGCCACGCCTGGTGGCCGCATATGCACCGTTTTCGCCGCAGGTCGAGGCCTTGCGCGCGATTCGCAGCCAGCTGATGCTGCGCTGGTTCGCACGGGGCCGGCGCTCGCTCGCCATCGCCGGGGCCGATCCCAACGACGGCGCCGCGCCCTTCGCGGCCAACCTGGCGGTGGTGTTTTCCCAGCTTGGCGAGCAGACTTTGCTGGTGGACGCGGACCTGCGCGGCGGGCGCCAGCAAGAATTGTTCGGCCTCAAGCCCGGACCGGGCTTGTCGGACCTGCTGGCCGGCCGCGCCGGCCTCGACGTCATCGCGCGCGTGCCCGGCTTCGGCGACCTGTCGGTGCTGCCGGCCGGGACCCTGCCGCCGAATCCCCAGGAGTTGCTCAGCCGCGAGGCCTTCCGCAGCCTGCACACGCTGCTCGAGAGCCGCTACGACGTCGTCCTCTACGACCTGGCACCCTTCGGCGGCGGCGCCGATGCGCTGGCGGCAGGCGGGCGCGTGGGCGGCGTGCTGCTCGTCGCGCGCAAGGACCATACCTGCGTGCATGATGCCGGGCGAATGGCCGTGCAGCTGGTCGAGGCCGGCGCCGAGGTCGTCGGCGCCGTCGTGATGGAGTTTTGAATGGCGAGCCAGGCACGCACGCGCAACCCGGCAGGTGGCGTCTCCGGCGCCGCCCGGCCGCTTGCGCCCGCATCGGTCGCCGGCGCGGAAACGGCTGTCGGCGCCGCTGTCCGCCCGGCTGACTCGCCAATTGGCGCTTCCGCAGAGGGCGGGGCTGAGGGCAGGGCTGCCCGCTCGGCCGCGCGCGGGGCCAGGGCAACGCTCGACCGGACGCGCGCCTCGATCCAGGACGCCTGTTCCGAATGGTGGCCGGTCTGGCTCGGGCTGGCGCTGCTGTTCCTGCCCAGCTTTGCCGACCTGTTCACCGGCGCCTGGATCGGCGAGGAGCAGGGGCACGGGCCGATGATTCTTGCGCTTGCCCTGTGGCTCATTTACCGCAAGTGGCCGGAGTTGGCGGCGCTGCCGCGCAGCACGTCCGCCGCCGGCTGGGTGGTCCTGGCAGTGGGCCTCATGCTGCACCTGCTGGGGCGCACGCAGCACGTCCTGATGTTCGAGATCGGCGCCATCCTCGCCGTGCTGGCCGCGGTCGTCCTGGTCAAGCGCGGCGCGAAGGCGCTGCGGGTATTGTGGTTTCCGTTTTTCTTCATGCTGTTCATGGTTCCGCTGCCGAGCGAGCTGGTGGCCGCCGTGACCATGCCCATGAAAATGGCCGTGTCCTGGGCCACCGAGCACATACTGTTCGCAGCCGGCTACCCGATCGGGCGCTCCGGCGTCGTGCTGCAGATTGGCCAGTACCAGCTGCTCGTGGCGGACGCCTGCGCCGGCCTGCAAACGCTGCTCACCCTGGAAGCGCTCGGCCTGTTCTACCTGAACCTGATGCGCCATCCGTCGGCGTTTCGCAATGTCGGGCTGGCGCTGTTAATCATTCCGATTTCGTTTTGCGCCAACGTCATCCGCGTGATCGTGCTGACGCTGGTAACGTATTACTGGGGCGACGCCGCCGGCCAGGGCTTCCTGCACGGATTTGCCGGCATGGTGTTGTTCCTGACGGCGCTTGCGCTGATCCTGGCCGTCGACTCGAGCCTGCAATGGGCGGCGCGCCGGCCGAAGCGGGAGGGCGCATGAACCGCCGCCTCGGCGCCAGCCTGGTGCTCGGCCTGGCGATGGCCGCCACCTCGGCCATGACGGTGGCCCTGACGCCGTCGCCGAAAGCGATGGCGGCGCAGGCCGCGTTCAGCCTGGATGACATGATCCCGGCGCGCTTCGGCTCCTGGCGCATCGATCCTTCCATCGTGCCGCTGACGCCCAATCCGGAGCAGCAGGGCGCGCTCGAGAGAATCTACGACCAGACCCTGTCGCGCACCTATGTCGACCAGGGCGGCAAACGCGTCATGCTGTCGATTGCCTATGGGGGCGACCAGAGCCGGGCATTGCAATTGCACCTGCCCGAGGTCTGCTACGTGGCACAGGGCTTCCAGGTGGCGGGCGAGGGCGCGGGCCAGCTCATCACGCGCTTCGGCGCGCTGCCGGTCCAGCGCCTCGTGGCCAGCCAGGGCGAGCGCAACGAGCCGATCACCTACTGGATCACGATCGGCGACCGCGCCACCCGCTCCGGCATTGAGCAAAAACTACGCCGGCTCGCCTACGGACTGTCGGGCCAGATCCCGGACGGGATGCTGGTGCGTATTTCGAACATCACGCGCGATGCACCGGGCGCCTGGCGCCTGCACGACCGCTTCGCCGCCGAGCTGCTCGATTCCCTCGGCGCCCCGGGCCGCCAGCGCCTCATCGGCAGCACACCTGCGGTTCCCGTCTCGCCCGCAGGCCCGGATGCATCCCCCGGCCCGGGCGTGGTCCGCGGCCGCGCCACCGATGGCGCACAGCCATGACCGACACCCTGCTCGGCTATTTTTTCACGTCGCTGCCCTTCCTGGCGGCGGTGCTGCTGGCGCTGTTGGCCGTCGTCGGCGTCGGCTTCGGGCTCGTGTGGCCGCGCCTGCTCGTCTATCCCTACCTGTGCGTCTTTTTCTGGATGAATTCGACGAGTTACGGCAGCCTGTCCGTGTTCGCCACGCCCGGCGTGTACAGCCGCGGCTCGGGGCTGCTGTTTTTCCCGGTGGTGCTCTGGTATGTGCTGGGGGCCTGGTGCTGCGCGCGCGTGGCGGCCGGCTTCCGCGGCAGTCGCCCGCCGGAGTGCAACTTGCGCCCCTGGTTCTGGGGCTGGGCCGTGCTCCTGGCCGCGCACGCCGGCGCTGCCGTGGTGGCCGGCGTGCCCCTCAAGGACGCGCTGGCGCCGTCGGGGTTTTCCAACATCATCTGGATGGGGCCGCTCGTGTCCCTGATGCTCCTGTGCTTTCGTACCCACGATGAGGCAGTCGAGCTGGCGCGCTTCATCATGCTGGCCGGACTGGCGCGCGCCGTATTCGGCCTGGGCCGCTGGGCGGCCTTCGGGGGCGACCCGAACAATGTGTACGCGAACATGAATTCGATCGGCATCCGCCTCACGTTTTTCGACATCAACGACAGCCTGCTGTGCATGATGGCGGCCGCCATCGCCGCCGTCGCCTTGTTCGGCGAGCGCCAGGATGGCCAGCGCGGCTGGCGTTTTCCAGCCTGGCTCACGCTGGTGGCGAGCACGGCCTGCATCGTGCTGTCCTACCGGCGCAGCGCCTGGATCGGCTTCGTGTTCGGCTGCGGCGTCGTACTCTGGCGCTTTCCGCTGCGGCGGCGCCTGCAACTGACGCTTGCGGCGCTGCCGCTGGCCGGC
This sequence comes from Telluria sp. LT2P34, assembly GCF_059685915.1. NCBI lineage: Bacteria > Pseudomonadati > Pseudomonadota > Betaproteobacteria > Burkholderiales > Oxalobacteraceae > Telluria > Telluria sp. LT2P34. The sequence goes on along the minus strand of NZ_JCASIN010000001.1, from coordinate 1,033,991 downwards.
GCCGCGCTTGCCTTTGCGGCGCTGCGCCGGCTGGGTCAGGATCGGGTCGGCCTGGGTGGGCTCTTGTACGACATGCAGTCGCGCCGCTTCGGTCCCGAAAGCGAGCGGGTGCTCGAACTCAAACTCGCTCTGGCCGATATTCTGGCGCGGCCGTTCACGGGCATCGGTTCCTGGGGCCGCTACACGGGCTACCAGCACATCTCCTGGCAGGCCAATCCGGACGGCGGGCTGTTCCTGCACAGCGGCGTCCTGCACGTGGTGCTGAAAAGCGGCTTGCCCGGCCTGGTGCTGTTCGTGGGCACGATCTGCGCCTTTGTCCTGGTAGCCCGGCGCGCGCTGCGCAGTCTGCCGCCGGATCTGCTGGGACTGGCGACGGCCGGCGTGGCGGCACTGGCCTTCATGGTGCCCGATGTGTTGATCGGCACGCCGTTTCCGCAAGTGCGGACGACGCAAATGCTGGCGCTTGCGCTGGCCCTGCCGTATGTGGCACTCGCTGCGAGCGGCGTGCCGGCCGTACAGCGGGGCGCCGTCCGGTTGCGGCTGCGTCCGGAAGCGGCGCCGGCGTGACCGGGCCGGCCGATGCGCATGCGCGGCCCCGGATTTGCCCACGAATCTGCTCACGAATCTGCCCATGAATCTGCGCCTGTTCCACAACGCATGGTCGAACCTGCTCGGCGCAGCGGTGCCGGCGCTGGTGGCGCTGGCCACCGTGCCGCTGGTTGTCGGCGGCCTGGGCGAGGCAGGCTATGGCGTGTACTCGCTGGTGACGGCCATCGTCGGCTATTTTGCCGTGATCGACATCAACGTGACCGCAGGCTCGGTCAAATTCATCTCCGCCCAGCATGCGCGCGGCGAGCACGAGCGGGTGGCCGAGACGCTGTGCTTCGGCCTGGCCATCTACGCCGGGATCGGCGCCCTCGGCGCGCTTGGCCTGCTTGCCTGCGCCGAGCTGTTCGTCACGCGCGTGTTCGCGGTGCCGGCCGGGCTGGTGCCCGAGGCAATCGCCTGCCTGCGCCTGGGCGCGCTGGGTTTTTTCCTGGGCCAACTGCAAAGCTATTTGCACAGCGTGCCGCAGGCGCTGATGCGTTTCGACGTCTCAGGCCGCCTCGAAATGGTCTTCGGTACGCTGCTGCCCTTGCTGACAGTGGTGCTGCTGCTGCTGGGCGGCGGCCTGTTCGAGGTGATCCTGCTGCGCGTCGTGGCCAGCGCCGCGCATTGCCTGCTGCTGTGGCGCGGGATAGCGGGGCTGCTTCCGGGCCTGGGCTGGCGCTGGCCCGGCCTGGACCTGCGCGGCGGCATCCTCGGCTTTTCAGGCTGGTCCTTCCTGTCGCGCTTTGCGACGCTGTCGTATGCGCACGGCGACAAGCTGATCATCGGCGCGCTGGTCGGCGTAACGGGCCTGGCCTGGTTCACGGTGGCCGCGACCCTGGCCAACCGGGTGCTGGGCCTGACCTTCCGCTTGTCCGCCGTATTTTTCCCGGCTGCCAGTGCGTTTGCCGCCGGCGGCGAACTGGCGCGGCTGGAACGCGCCTACCTGAAGGCGACCCGCTACGTGGTCTACCTGAATGCGGCGATGCTGGTGCTGCTGGCCGTGTTCGCCCATTCGCTGCTGACTTGGTGGATGGGCGCCGGCTTCGCGCGCGGCGGCGCGACCGTGCTGGCGCTGATGGCGCTGTCCAACTTCGTCGATTCGCTCACCAGCCTGCCGTCGCTGGTGAACGACGGCATGGGACACCCGCGCCTGTCGGGGCTGTTCGCGATCGGGCGTGCCGTGGCCGGCCTGGCCATCGTGTATGCGGGGGTGGCGCGCTGGGGCATCGATGGCGCCGCCTGGGGCCACCTGGCCGCGTCCCTCGTCTTTACCTCGAGCTTCCTCGTCGTTGTGCACGGGCGCACGGTGCCGACGCGGCTGGCCCGGCTGTGCGCACACGGCTACCTGCCCGGCTTCGCCGCTGCGGCGCTTGCCGCGCTGGTGGCGGCGGGGCTGGATGCCTGTTGCGGGCAGGATGGGCCTGGCTTCGTCCTGGCCCTTGCCGCAAGCGCGGGTCTGCTCGCCGTGCTGGGCATGGCGTTCGTGGTCGAAGGCGACGACCGACGCTGGGCCTGGGCCCGGCTCACGGCCCGGATCCGGGCACGTTTCAGGCCGCAGGCAGGAGTGCAGCCGCGGCCGCCGGGAGGGAACTAGCGTGCGCATCCTGCTGGTATCCGAAGACTTGCCGGGCGAGCAAGTGGGTGGCCTGGGCAAGCATGTGGTCACGCTCGGGAATGGCTTGCTGGCCCAGGGGCATGCCGTGTCCATCCTGGGCCGCAAGGATTGCGCGGGCAGCGCGGCGCAAATCGGGTTTCTTGGGCGGCTTCAGCCCGGCTTCGATCTGGCCCACCCTGGCTGGAAGGAAAAACAGCTGGGCGTCTTCAATCCATTCAAGCGTCCGTTCTTTGCGCGCAAGATAGCGGCAGCCATCAACCGCCATGCGCACGGGGCCGACGTCGTGCACTACCATGGCCATCTGCCGCTGGTCGCCTTGTTTGTCGACCCGGCCATCAATTTCGTCCAGACCCGCCACGACCAGGGCAGCGAATGCCTGACCCACCTGCGCTTTCGGGACGGCGAGGTGTGCGCGACGCGCGCCGCGCGCGACTGCTCGGCCTGCATCCATGCCGATCCCGGCGCCCTGCGCAAATCGGTCACCGCGCTGGCCGTCGACGGTTATCGCCGGGCTAGCGCGCGCGCTTTCGCCACCCGCAAGACGGTGTTCGTGTCCGACTTCCTGCGCCGCCAGTTCCTGCGCGCCGCACCCGGCGCCGATCTGTCGCGCTGCCGGGTGATCCCGAATTTCGTCGATTATCCGCGCCTCGCCGCGGTGGCGGCGAATGCAGCCAAGACCGCCGATAGCGCCGCTGCGTCCGCTGCGGCCGATGCCGCCGGCGACATCGTCCTCGTCGGCCGGGTCGACGCCGGCAAGGGCTTCGGCGAGTTCCTGGCCGCCTGGGCGGCGGCGGGCGCGCTGGCGCCGGCCGCGCGCATCGTCGTGGTCGGGGACGGTCCCCAGCGCGCGGCGCTCGAGGCTCGCCATGGCGGAGCGGCAGTGCGTTTCCTCGGCTGGCAGGATTATGAAAGCATGCTCGCCGTGGCGGCGCGCAGCCGCCTGTGCGTCGTGCCTTCGGTGTGCGAGGAGGCCTGCAGCACGACGGTGCTCGAAGCCCTGGCGCTGGACAAGCCCTGCATTGCGCTGGCGCGCGGCGGCACGCCGGAACTGGCGCGCTACCAGCAGTACCCGGGCCAGTTGCTGCTGGCCGAGACCATGCCGGCGCTGGTCGAGTGCGTGTGCGCGCGGCTGGCCGCGCCCCCGGCTCTCCGCCAGCCAGGTCCGCCCACTGGTTTCGGGGCCGACGCCGCCCTCATCCTTCCCCGCCTGGTGGCCCTGTATGCCGAATGAATCTCGCATCTCGCCGCGCTTTTCGATCGTCACCTGCACCTGGAACAGCGCCGCGACCCTGGGCGACACGCTCGATTCCTTGCGCAGCCAGACCTGGCGCGACTACGAGCACGTCTTCGTCGACGGCGGATCAAGCGACGCCACGCTCGACATGATCGCCGCCTGTCCCGGCGACAAGCGCGTGCTGCATGGTATCCAGGGCGGCATCAGCCGCGCCATGAACGCCGGCATCGCGGCCGCGCGTGGCGCCATCGTCGCCCACCTGCATGCGGACGATTATTACGCCGCGCCCGACGTGCTGGCGCAGGTGGCGCGCCGTTTCGACGAGAGCGGCGCCGCCTGGGTCGTCGGCAAGATCCAGGTATTGCGCGACGGTTGCCTGGCGCCGCCTTTTCCAATGCCTGCCTTCAGCTACCGTGCTTACGCCGCAGGGCAGGCCAGCATCGCGCATCCCGCCGTCTTCGTGCGGCGCGAATGGTTCGCCCGCGTCGGCGCTTTCGACACCACGCTGCGCTACGCCATGGATATCGATCTCTGGCTGCGCCTGGCAGCGGTGGCGCCGCCGGCGCTGCTCGACCGGACGCTGACGGTATTCCGCGAGCATCCCGGCAGTGTGTCTTCGGCCAACAAGATGGCGGCACGGCGTGAAGAGTTCGCCGTGCGGCGGCGGCATGCGCGCCGCGCGCCGCTGGCCTTTGCCGTGTACTGCCTGCGCTACTGCAAACGCATGGCGGCACTGCGCGCAGCGCGCGACACGTAACGACGCCGCGCTGCAATGTTTGTGGCCTCGCGGCAGCTTGAGTTTGTGAACAAAACACAGCTGTTACAAGAGTGAAAATGCTGGTTCGACAAGCTTGGCGCGGGGCCGTTGGATTTCTGAGATGCAATTTAAAAAAACGATGGACTACGGGAAATAGTTGCCGCTGTTCAATTTCTTATTGCGGTAACATCATTTCGTTCAAGCGGCGTCAACAGTACTTTGGATAATAATACGCGCCGCTCCACGACCTACCGCAGGCCGGCTTTGCCAAGCCCGCCTCACCGGAAAGTCATCCATCGTTCGGAGCCTCATTCATGAAATTCAACCGACGCGGCCTCGTGCAGGCCCTCGCCCTGGCATCGCTATGCGTATTGTCGCTGAGCGCACATGCCGACTGGGCACAAGCGACGGACCCGCTGATCGTTCAGCCGGGTCCGGCAGGCGGCGCGATCCAGGCACAGAATCCACCCGGCTTTACCTGGGCGCGCCACCCGACCGGCCCGGCCGCCTACGACATCGAAATCACCCCCAGCGGCGGCGCACCGACGCTGGCCGTGGTGGAACGTAACTGGTACCTGCCGACCCGGGCCCTCCCTTTGGGCAACTACACCTGGCGCGTGCGCCCGAGCGGCAGCAGCGACTGGTCGAGCCTGCGCAGCTTCTCGCTGACCACGCGCTCGACGGTGTTCGAAGTGCCCGACAACGCCACGCTGCGCGCACGCATCAGCGCTACGGCGCGCCCGCGCGCGCTGCCGTCCTCGTTCACGCTGTACGCCAACTGGAGCGCCGCTAGGAAGACCGACCTCGGTCCCTACGTCAGCCGCATGACCAACGAAATCAAGCTGCAGACGGGCGCCTTGCCGGCCCTGTCCGACAGTCGCTGGCCGATCGTCATCGCCACCCCGCTGACGGCGGCGATGGCTGCCCAGCAGACCGATATCCGCCAGCGCATCAACGAAGCGAGCCGCCAGCTGGAAGCGGCGGCCGTGATGTGGCGCCTGAAGCGCGACCCCATCTTCCTGGCCGAAGCGCTGCGCAAGGGCGACCAGCTGGCCGCCCTCGATACCAGGGGACCGACCAGCTACGTCAACCAGGACCAGGCCACGCGCCAGATTTCGGTGTCCCTGATCAAGGCCGTGGATATCCTTGCCGGCGACCTCGACAGTGCACGCAAGGCGACCTGGCTCGAGACCGTGCGCGTGCGCACCGAAGAGATCTACCGCAACCTGGCCGGCGACAACGGCCGCCTCGACCAGTATCCGTTCGACTCGCATGGCAATACCAGCCTGGTGTTCCTGGTGCTGATCTCGACCCTGTCGCTGGGCGACATCCCGGAAGCGCAGAAGTGGTTCGATTTCTCGTTCCGGGCCTACGCCAACGCGCCTTCGCCGTGGGCAGGGCCGGAAGGCGGCTTTGCCAACGGCACCGCCTATGCCGAGTACGCCGCCGGTTACCTGGTGCAGCTGTGGGACCCGCTGACCGAAGCGAGCGGCGTGAATTTCTACGCCAAGCCGTGGGCGCTCGGCTTCCTCGATTTCGCGACCCAGTTCACGCCGCCCGGCTCGAAGATCCATGCCTTCGGCGACGGCTCGGAAACGAAACCGGACACCCGCGTCTTCCACGCTTTCGGTTCGCGCATGATCTCGCCGCGTGCGGCCTGGTACGTGGCCAACCTGGGCGGCGCCGAAGACACGCTGTCGCTGCTGCAGGCGCCGTACCCCATGCCGGTGGCCGACACCAAGGTGCTGTCTCCGCCTTCGAACACGGCCTACTACCCGAGCATCGGCTGGGTCTCGATGCACAGCGATATCGCCTTGACCTCGCGCAGCTCGCTGTACTTCAAGTCCAGCCCCTACGGCTCGTTCAACCACAGCCATGGCGACCAGAACGGCCTGCTGCTGTCGGTCGCCGGCCAGCCGCTGCTGGTCAAGGCCGGCTGGTACGACTGGTACGGCTCGCCCTACTGGACCGACTGGTACCACCAGACCCGCTCGCAGAATGCGATCACCTTCGATGGCGGCAAGGGCCAGCTGGTGACCGGCTACCGCGAGCAGCTCCAGCGCAACGGCAAGATCATCGGCTACGCCGCCCAGCCGAGCTATGACTTTGCCGAAGGCGACGCTACCGCCTCTTACGGCGGGCAGTTGACGATGGCGCGGCGCCAGGTCTGGCACCTGCGCGACGCCGGCAATGCCATCCTGGTACGCGACCGCTTGGCGGCAACCGTGCCGCATACCTATGAGTTCAACCTGCACGCCCCAACCCTCATGACGGTCGAAAGCCCGAGCGCGGTGAAGATCGCGATCAACGGCCAGTCGGTGTGTGTGCGCTCGCTCAACGCGGATGCCAAGTTTTCCAAGTGGATCGGCCCTGGGGCGAAGGTCAACGTGGTCGAGGACCATGGCGCCTTCTACCTGCCGAACGATGGCAAGTCGACCGCCGAGTTCCTTGTGCTGCTCGACGTTGGCTGCAAGCGGCCGGCAGTGCAGGTGTCCGCCTCGGCGACCGGGCGCACCGTCACCATCGCGGGGCAAAGCGTGACCGTGGAAGGCAGCCCGCAGCCGGTGGCAGCGCTCGCCGTGCAGCCGAGTTTGCAGCCAAATTTGCAGCCGGCCCAGCAGCTGGCCGGGCAGATGAGCGTGCAGCCCGCCTTGCCGCCGGCACCGCAGCAGGGTTTGCGCCTCTCGACCACCGGGACGGTGAATATCCCGGCGCCCGGCAAGTAAACGCACGAGCATGCAAGTAAAACCTTCCGTCGGCCGCGCGCCGGCGGAAGGTTTTTTTATTGGGGTCACCCAAAGCGCAGTCGGCGCAAGGTGGAAGCGCCATGTTTCGCCTTTGATCGCCCTCAAACGGGCGCGGCGCGCCGTTGCATCCGAAAGGCCTTGTTATGGAGTGCCTGCGCTAGTATCGACAGCGATATCTCGACAGGACTCCCATGGCACTGCGTCCGCTCTCCATTGCCTGCATCGTGCGCGATCCGCTGCCGCCGCTGCGTGCCGACCTGCTGACGCTGTTCGGCAGCGAACTGCCGCGCCATGGCATCCATACCGACCTGGTGGGGCAGGGCGGCGACGCCGAAGGCGCGCCCTGGCGCGGTGGCGGCATGCACATCGTCGGCCGCCTGCGCAGCCGGTTTGCCTGCGTGCTCACGCCGTTCTGGGACGCGCTCGGCCTGCTGCGCGCCCTGCGCCGCGCGCGTCCGGACTGCATCCAGGTACGCGACAAGGTCGCCAGCGCACTGCTGGCCTGGCTGGCCGCGCGCCTGCTGCATGTGCCTTTTGTTTACTGGATGTCGTTCCCGATCGTCGAGGGCTTCGAGGTGCGGCGCGACGCGCTGGCCGAGCGCGGCAGGGGAATGCCGTGGCTGGCGCGCTGGCTTGCACATACCCTGCGCGCCCAAACCGCGCGCTTCGTTGCCTACCGGCTGGTGCTCCCCGCCGCCGACCACGTCTTCGTGCAGAGCACGGCCATGCGCGACTGGCTGGCAGGGCGTGGCGTCGCGCGGCTACGCATGACCGCCGTACCGATGGGTGTCGACGCCGCCCTGTTCGCGCGCGGCGCGATCCTCCCCAGCGCCGACCCGCGCCTCGACGGCCGCCGCGTCGTGCTCTACCTCGGGCGCGTGGCCCGCGCGCGCCGTTCCGATTTTTTGCTCGATGTGGCAGAGCGCCTGCGCGCACAACTGCCCGCAAGCCTGCTGGTCATCGTCGGCGACGCGGCCTCGAGCGACGAGATGGCATGGATGCGCGCTGCCATTGCCAGCCGCGGCCTGCAGGAGCACGTCCTGCTGACCGGCTGGCTGCCGCAGGCGCTGGCGCTCGGCTACGCGGTACGCGCAGAAGTCGGTTTGTCGCCGATCCCGCGCGGCGTGCTGTTCGACGTGTCCTCGCCGACCAAACTGGTCGAATACCTGGCGCTCGGCATTCCCGGCGTGGCCAATGACATACCGGACCAGGCCCAGGTCATCGAAGCGAGCGGGGCCGGGCTATGCGTGCCGATGCAGGCCGACGCCTTTGCCGCCGCCAGCCTGCGCCTGCTGGCCGACCCCGCCCTGGCCGCCGCCTGCGCCGAACGGGGGCCGCCCTGGGTGCGCGCGCAACGCAGCTACGACATCCTGGCCCGCGACGTCGCCCTGGCCTACCACCGCATCCTGCTTCCTGCCGCCATATCGCCCGCGGCCCCGCCTGTTCCACCTGTTCCCCCTGCGCCGCCATGTGGACCTGGAGCCTGAAGTTCACGCTGCGCTCGGTTCTGCGCTGGGTCATGCGCGGACTTCCCGCGCGCCTGCTGCTCACGCCGCGCCTGCTGGCGCTCGAACGCTCGCCGCAGCGGCTGGCCGACCATATCGCCCGGCGCGCAAGAGCGCTGGGGGTCGCGGTCGATGCCGACGGGACGCGGCTGCGCCGGCTCGACCCGTCAACCTGCGCTTCCGGCACGCTGCTGACCAAAACCGAGCTGCGGCGGAACCCGGCGCGCTTCGTGCGGCCGCGCTCGCTCCTGGCCCCGGCTACGCTGCTGCGCAACACGATCCGCACCAGCGGCACCTCGGGCAGCCCCTTGAGCCTGGTGCAAAGCCTGGGCGCCGTCATCCGCGAGGAGGCTTTCCTGCAGCGCCAGCTGCACTGGAGCGGCTGGCGCCCCGGCCAGAAGCGCGCCTGGATCCGCGGCGATATCGTCTGCGGCGCCGATCCGCCAAACGGGCGCTACTGGTGCCACGACCGGTTCGGCAGGGTGCTCATGATGTCGAGCTATCACTTGTCGAATGCGAGCATCGGCGCCTATCTCGACGCCCTGGTGCGCCATGATCCGGTCCTGATCCATGCCTATCCATCCTCGATTGCGGCGCTGGCGGCCTGGCTCAAGCGGGGAGAGCGGCGCTATGCGGGACCTTCGCTGCGCGGCGTGCTGACCTCTTCGGAAACGCTGGAGCCGCAGGTACGTGCGGCGATCGAGCGCAGTTTCGGGGTGGCCGTCTTCGACTGGTATGGCCAGGCCGAGCGGGTCGCCGCCATCGGCACCTGCGAGCACGGCAGCTACCATGTCCTGACAGACTACGGCGGGGTGGAGTTGCTGGAGTCGCCCGAGGGCGAGGGCGGCTTGTGCGAGCTGGTCGGCACGACCCTGAACAACCCGGCCATGCCCTTGCAGCGCTACCGCACCGGCGACCATGTCCTGCCCGGCTCGAACGCCCCTTGCCCCTGCGGGCGCGTGTTTCCGACCGTCGAGGCAGTGATCGGGCGCCAGGAACAGGCTGTCACCCTGCTCGACGGGCGCATCGTGACGCGCCTCGACCGTGTGTTCCAGGGACTCGATGCGCATCTCATCGAGGGTCAGGTGTTGTATCGGAGCGACGGCAGTTTCAGTTTGCGGGTAGTCGCCAGCCCCGGGTTCACGGCGGCCGACGAAGCGGCCCTGCTGGCGGCATTCAGGCTGCGCGTCCCGCATGTGGCGGTGCGGGTCGAGCAGGTCGGCGCGATTGCGCGCGGGCTGAACGGCAAGTTTGCCTTCCTTGCCCAGGATGGCTGAGCCGGTATCGCTGAACCGTGCGCGGATTGGGTAACACTTGATGTATGATCGAAATATTGTGCCTTTACCAAGAATCGTGAAACCTTCGCCTGCCACCAGATTCGTCGTTCGTGCCAAAGCCGGAGCCGGTCCATGAAACCGCCTGCGCCGCGCGTGCTGATGCTCGGCACGGCGCCCGACGGGCGCGGCGGGGTAGCGGCGCTGGTGTCGGTGCTGCAGGCGGGCGGGCTGTTCGAGCGCGCCGCCGTGCGCTATGTCTGCACCCATCGCGAAGGCGCCTGGCTGGCGAAACTGGGCGCGGCCGTGAGCGGCTTCTGGCATGCCTCCCGCACCTGCCTGTGCCAGCGTCCGGCGATAGTCCACGCACACGCGGCCTCGGGCGCGAGCTTCGCGCGCAAGTCGCTGCTGCTGCTGCTGGCACGGGCCAGCGGCAGCCAGACGATCTTCCATTTGCACGGCGGCGGCTTTCGGCAGTTCGCCACCGTGCGCTGCGGCGCCTTGACACGGCGCTGGATTCGCCACACCCTCGAGCGTAGTTCGCTCGTCATCGCCCTGTCGGACGGCTGGGCGAATTTCGTGCGCGGGTTCGCCCCGCGCGCGCGCGTGACGGTGGTGCCGAATGCGGTGCCGCTGCCCGCGCCGCAGCCGCTGCGCCAGGGGGCTAGCCGGGGCGCCGGCCGCGTCGACGCCGGGCGCATCCTGTTTCTCGGGCGCCTCGAGGCGGCCAAGGGCGTGGCCGAGCTGCTCGATGCGGCTGCGCTGCTGCTGCCGCGCTTTCCGGGCTTGCGCCTGGTGCTGGCAGGCAGCGGCGAACGCGCGTTCTGGCGCCGCGAGGCCGAAGCGCGCGGTATTGGCGACCATGTCGAGCTGCCCGGCTGGCTGGACGCCGCGGCGCGCGACGCGCAATTGGCGCGTGCCGCGGTATTCTGCCTGCCTTCGCACGCCGAGGGCTTGCCGATGTCGCTGCTCGAAGCGATGGCGGCCGGCTGCGCCAGCGTGGCCAGCGCGGTCGGCGCCGTTCCGGAGGCGCTGCGCGATGGCGACAACGGTTTGCTGGTGCCGCCGCGCGATGCGCGGGCGCTGGCGGCGGCGCTGGCGCGGCTGCTGGGAGACGACGCCCTGCGTGCGCGCCTGGGCGCGAATGCGCGTGAGACGGTGGAACAGCATTATTCGACGGACGCGGTGTGCGGCCGCTTGGCGGCAATCTATAACGATTTGGCGGGGACCTGATGAATGCAACAGTACGTATGGTGTGGTGGGTGAATCGGCTGCGCTGCATGTCGGTGGCCGAGGTCGGCTACCGGGTGCGGCGGGCGGCGCGCACACGCCTGGCGCGCGGCGCCGCCGGCGCCGGCAGGATCGCCGCGCCCGAGCCGCTGCCGCGCGCGCGCAACTTCCGCATCCAGGGCGCCCCGGACCTGGCCCCGGGCCAGATCGACGCGCTGCTGGCCGAGGCCGAACGCATCTGCGCCGGCCACGTCGTCCTGTTCGCAGACCGCAGCTTCGACGTCGGCGTCCCGACCGTCTGGAACCGCGACCCGCACAGTGGCGTCACCGCGCCCTCCGTGTACTCGGGCGCCATCGCCATCGATAACCCGGACCTGGTCGGCGACATCAAGCACGTCTGGGAACTGAACCGGCACCTGCACCTCGTGCGCCTGGCCCAGGCCTGGAGCGTCAGCGGCGACCTGCGCTGGCTGCACGCGATCGGCCAGCAGCTGCGCAGCTGGCTCGACCAGTGTCCGCCCCTGACCGGCCCCAACTGGACCAGCCCGATGGAACTGGGCATCCGCCTGATCAACTGGGCATTGCTGTGGCAACTGGTGGGCGGGGAGGCGAGCGGCCTGTTCGCCGGCGAATCCGGGCAACGCCTGCGCGCCGACTGGCTCGACAGCATCCATGCCCATTGCCGCACGATTTCGCGCAACCTGTCGCGCCATTCCTCGGCCAACAACCACCTCATCGGCGAACTCGCCGGCCTGTTCGTGGCAAGTTCGGTCTGGCCCTGCTGGAAGGCCTCGAGCGGCTGGATGGAGCAGTCGCGGCGCGAACTCGAACAACAGGCGCGCCTGCAGTATTCGCTCGATGGCGTGAACCGCGAGCAGGCCTTCGGCTACCACGTGTTCTCGGCCGAATTCCTGTTCGTGGCCGGCCTGGTGGGCCAAACCGTCGACGTGCCGTTTTCGCGCACCTACTGGAGCGTGCTGCAGCGCGCACTGCGTTTCCTGCGCTCGGTGCGCGACGTCGGCGGCCATGTGCCGAGTGTCGGCGACAGCGACGACGGCGGCGTGTTCCGCCTGGACGCCGCCGGCAGCGACCGCGCCGCCCAGTTGCTGGCGCTGGGCGACATGGTGTTCGCTGGCCACGCCGCAGAGCACGCGAGCATCCACCCCGGAGTGCGCTGGCTGTTGCACGCGCTGCCCGGGCGCCGCCCGGACGCCGACCCCCACGAGCCCGATACCGGCTGGGCCTTCCCCGATGGCGGCTACCTGCTGTTCGGCTCCCAGTTCGGCGAGGAAAACGAGATCAAGGGCATGCTCGACTGCGGCCCGCTCGGCTACCTCGGCATCGCCGCCCACGGCCACGCCGACGCCCTGGCGCTGACCCTGTCGGTGGCGGGCGAGGAAGTGCTGGTCGATCCGGGAACCTATTCCTATCGGCAGGAAACGAAGTGGCGCGATTACTTCCGCGGCACCTCGGCCCACAACACGGTGCGCGTCGACGGGCGCGACCAGTCGGTCTCGGGTGGGCGTTTCATGTGGCTGCGCAAGGCGCGCGCCACCATCGAGCGCATGCCGTCCTCGCCGTCCGAATTCGATTTCCGCGGTTCGCACGACGGCTATACGCGCCTGTCGGACCCGGTGCGCCACCTGCGCAGCGTGCGCTACGACGCCGCTACCTCGACCCTGACCGTGCGCGACGAAGTGGCCGCGAAAAAGGCCCACCCGATCGAACTATTCTGGCATTTCGCGCCCGAGCTGAACGTGCGCCTGACCAGCTCCGGCCTGCATGTGAGGGGCAAGCGATTCGGGCTGCAGATGCAGGCCACGGGCGCCGACCTCAAGCTCGAGCTGGTGCGCGGCGCCGAGAATCCGCCGCTGGGCTGGTATTCGCGCTGCTACGAATCGAAGGAGCCGAGCGATGTGTTGCGGATCTCCACCGTATCGTCCGCCGTTCCGGTGGAGTGCAGGTTTACAATCACGTTCTTTTAACAAGTTTTGATCCAACACATGCTTATCTATCTGGTCGCAGGCGCTCGTCCCAATTTCATGAAGATTGCGCCGATCGTGCGCGCGCTGCAGGCCCAGCAGACACTGTCCTTCAAGATCATCCACACTGGTCAGCACTACGACCGCGAGATGAACGAGATTTTCTTCGAAGAACTCGGCATTCCGCAGCCGGATGTGTTCATGGCCGCCGGTGGCGGCAGCCATGGCCAGCAGACCGCGAAAATCATGATCGGCTTCGAGGAACTGTGCAAGGCCGAGCCTCCCGACGCCGTGCTGGTCGTCGGCGACGTGAATTCGACGCTGGCCTGCTCGATCGTCGCCAAGAAACTTAACATTCCGGTGGCCCACGTCGAAGCCGGCCTGCGCAGCGGCGACATGTCGATGCCCGAGGAAATCAATCGCCTGGTGACAGACAGCATTTCCGACTGGTTTTTTGTCACCGAACCGGCGGCGCTCGAACACCTTCGCCGCGAAGGCAAGCCTGATTCAGCCGTGCACTATGTCGGTCACGTCATGGTCGACAACGTCCTGTTCCAGGCCGACAAGCTCAGCCGCGCCGATACGTCCGGCTTCGAGACCACCGCCTTCAAGGCGGTCGCGCAGGAGAACGGCGGGCGCTATGGTGTCATTACGCTGCACCGCCCGAGCAATGTCGACGATCCGGTCATGTTCGCCCGCATCGCCGGCGCGCTTAAAGAAATCGCGGGCGAGCTGCCGCTGATCTTCCCGGTGCACCCGCGCACCCGTGCGAACATCGAGAAATTCGGAATCGACCTGGGGCCGAATGTGACCCTGGCCGGCCCGCAGGCTTACATGGCCTTCCTCAACCTGTGGAAAGACGCCGCCGTGGTGCTGACCGACAGCGGCGGCCTGCAGGAAGAAACCACGGCGCTTGGCGTGCCCTGCGTGACGATCCGCGAAAACACCGAGCGTCCGGTGACGGTGGACGAGGGTTCGAACGTGCTGGCCGGCACCGACCCGGCCAAGATTCTGCTGGAAGCGCGCAAGGTCTTGCGCGGCGAAGGCAAGCAGGGCCGCCGCCCGCACCTGTGGGATGGCAAGGCTGCCGAGCGGATCGTGGAAGTGCTGGCACAGGAATTAACAAGAGCGCGCTGATGCTCAACGCCATCACCTTGATGGGCTGCCGGATCGATAATTTGTCGATGGAGGAAACGCTCGACCGCATAGGCGAGTTCATCCGTTCCGGCCAGCCGCACCAGCACGTGGTGGTGAATGTGGACAAGCTGGTCAAGGCCAACCGCGATCCGCAATTGCGGCGCATGATCAACGACTGCGCGCTGGTGAACGTCGACGGCATGCCGGTGGTGTGGGCCTCGCGTTTGCTGGGCAAGCCGCTCAAGGAGCGGGTGGCCGGGATCGACCTGTTCGAGGCGCTGATGCGGCGCGCCGGCGGGGCCGGCTGGCGTGTGTTTCTGCTGGGCGCGCGCAATGATGTGGTGTCGGCCGTGGCCGAGACTTACCGCCGGCGTTATCCGGGCCTGGTCGTGGCCGGCTGGCGCGATGGCTACTGGCAAGGCGAGAACGAGGAAGCGGCGGTCGCCGAGCAGGTGCGCACCAGCCGCGCCGACCTGCTGTTCGTGGCCATCAGTTCGCCGAAGAAGGAAGAGTTCCTCGGCCGCTGGCAAGAGCACATGCGCATTCCGTTCGCCATGGGCGTTGGCGGCACATTCGACGTGGCCATCGGCCGCGTGCGGCGTGCGCCGGCCTGGATGCAGCGGGCCGGCCTGGAATGGTTTTATCGCTTTCTGCAGGAGCCGCGCCGCATGTTTCGCCGTTATTTCTTCGACGACATGGCCTTCATCTGGCTATTCATAAAGGAAGCGGCGCGCACCAGGAAGTGAAGAATAAAGCAGTACGCAAGCAAGAATACGGGGGAAACGGTCCCAGAACCGCCGACGAAAGACAAAGAGGGTGACGGCGCCTTGTGCGCCGTTCTGGAGCGCCGATACAGGCGCGCAACAACAATCAAAGAGAGTGACGACAATGAAGATTCTGGTTACGGGCGGCGTGGGTTACATCGGTTCCCACACCGTCGTCGAATTGCAACAAGCCGGGTACGACGTGGTCGTGGTCGACAATCTCTCCAACGCCCAGCGCTCGGTGCAAGAGCGCGTTCAGCAAATTACCGGCAAAAGCTTCGAGCTGGTCGAGGCCGACATCCGCGACCGTGCGGCCATGGAGGCGGCTTTCGCCCTGCACAAGGTCGACGCCGTGATCCACTTCGCCGGCCTGAAAGCGGTCGGCGAATCGGTGGCCGAGCCGCTGCGCTATTACGACAACAATGTCTCCGGCAGCGTCGTGTTGTTCGAAACGATGGCCAAGTTCGGCGTCAAGACGCTCGTGTTCAGCTCCTCGGCCACCGTCTATGGCGATCCGGCTTCGGTGCCGATCCTGGAAGACTTCCCGCTCTCGGCCACGAATCCCTACGGCCGCAGCAAGCTGATGATCGAAGACATCCTGCGCGACCTGATCAAGGCCCAGCCTGACTGGCACATTGCGCTGTTGCGCTACTTCAACCCGGTCGGCGCCCACGAGAGCGGCCTGATCGGCGAGTCGCCATCGGGCATCCCGAACAACCTGGTGCCCTACATCGCCCAGGTCGCGACCGGCCAGCGCGAAAAGCTGTCGGTGTATGGCGGCGACTACCCGACCCCGGATGGCACCGGCATGCGCGACTACATCCACGTGGTCGACCTGTCGATCGGCCACGTTAAAACCCTGGAAAAACTGGCCAAGGGTCCTGGCTTGTTGACCTATAACCTCGGCACCGGCCGTGGCAACAGTGTGCTGGAAATGGTGCGCGCCTTCGAGGCGGCCAGCGGCCGTCCGATTCCGTATCAGATCGTCGACCGCCGTCCGGGCGACATCGCCAAGTGCTACGCCGATCCGGCGCGCGCACGCGACGAGCTCGGCTGGGTCGCGACGCGCGACGTCGCCTCGATGTGCGCCGACACCTGGCGCTACCAGACGGCGAACCACTAAACGACTGCATGCAAACATCTACACAGACAGGACAACAAGAATGAAAGCAATGATTCTCGCCGCGGGCAAGGGCACGCGCGTTCGCCCGCTGACATACGACCTGCCGAAACCGATGATTCCGCTGCTGGGCAAGCCGGTGATGGCTTACCTGGTCGAGCATCTGAAGAAACACGGCGTAACGGAAATCATGGTCAACGTCAGTTGGCTGCATGAAAAAATCGAGGAATACTTCGGCGAAGGCGAGCAGTTCGGCGTCCAGATCGGCTATTCCTTCGAAGGCTACACGACCGACGACGGCACCATCGTGCCCGAGCCGATCGGCTCGGCCGGCGGCATGAAGAAAATCCAGGAATTCGGCGGCTTTTTCGATGACACCACGATCGTGCTGTGCGGCGACGCCCTGATCGACCTCGACCTGAAGGCGGCGCTGCTCGAGCATCGCCGCAAGGGTGCGATGGCGACCGTCATCACCAAGGAAGTGCCGTGGGACAAAGTGTCCTCGTATGGCGTCGTCGTCACTGACGAAGACGGACGCATCAAGCAGTTCCAGGAAAAGCCGAGCCAGGAAGAAGCGCTGTCGAATTTCGTCAGCACCGGCATCTATATTTTTGAACCCGGCGTGGTCGACCTGATTCCGTCGGGCGTGCCCTTCGACATCGGTTCCGAACTGTTTCCGCTGCTGGCCGAACGCGGCCTGCCCTTCTACGCCCAGGGCCGCCCGTTCAACTGGCTCGACATCGGCACCATGTCGGATTACTGGGAAGCCTTGCAGACCGTCCTCATGGGCGAGGTCAGCCACATGGACGTGCCGGGCACCCAGATCGAACCGGGCCTGTGGGTTGGACTCAACAGCAGCATCGACTGGAACGGCACCACGATCGAGGGCCCGGTCTACATCGGTTCCGGCACCCAGATCGAGGCGGGCGTGCATATCGTCGGACCGACGTGGATCGGCCACGGCAGCCACATCTGCGAAGGTGCGGAAATTGTGCGCAGCGTCTTATTTGAATATACTCGCGTGCTGCACGACGTGACCCTGAACGAAATGATCGTCTTCAAGGAATACAGTGTCGACCGTGAAGGCGAAATGAAGCACGTGTCCGAATACAGTTCCGAGGAATGGCTGAATGCGCGCGACCGGCGCCGCAGCAGCCGTAAAGAAATCACTGGCCAGAACAGCAACACTCAATAGAAAGCAAGCATGAAAATTTATCCAGTCATCCTCTCGGGCGGTGCCGGAACGCGCCTCTGGCCGCTCTCGCGCGCGGTGCTGCCCAAGCAGCTTCTGCCGATCGTGGCCGACAAGACCATGTTGCAGGACACCGCGCTGCGCGTGGCCGGCCTGCCTGGCCTGATGGCGCCGCTGGTCGTGTGCGGCAACGACCACCGTTTCATGGTGGCCGAGCAGCTGCGTGCAGCCGGCATCACGCCGCTGGGGATCCTGCTCGAGCCGGCTGGACGCAATACCGCTCCGGCAGTGGCCGCGGCCGCGCATTACCTGAAAGCGATCGATCCGGAAGCAATCATGCTGGTGCTGCCGGCTGACCACGTCATCACCGATACCGAAGCCTTTCGCGCAGCCGTCGCGCGCGCTGCCACGCAAGTGCAGGGCGGGGGCCTGGCCACCTTCGGCATCGTGCCCAAGTCCGCCGAGACCGGTTACGGGTATATCCGCCGCGGCGCCGCTGTTTCGAACAGCGTGGCCGGCAGCGACGCCTGCTACAAGGTCGAGCGCTTCGTCGAGAAGCCGGACCTGGCCACCGCCGAAGCCTTCGTCGCCGACGGCGGTTACTACTGGAACAGCGGCATGTTCATGTTCTCGGCCGACCGTTACCTGGCCGAACTGACGAAGTTTGCCCCCGAAATCGCCGCGGCGTCCGAAAAGGCCGTCACCACCGGCTACCGCGACCTCGATTTCTGCCGCCTCGACGAAGCAGCGTTCTCGAGCTGCCCGTCCGATTCGATCGACTATGCGGTGATGGAGCATACGAGCGACGCCGTGGTGGTGCCGGCCGACATCGGCTGGAGCGACGTCGGCTCCTGGTCGGCGCTGTGGGAAGTGCAGCAGCACGACGAGAACGGCAACGCCCAGCGCGGCGACGTTTATCTCGACGGCGTCAAGAACTCGCTGGTACGCGCCGAAAGCCGCATCGTGGCGGTGGTCGGGGTCGAAGACATCGTCGTCGTCGAAACCCAGGATGCCGTGCTGGTCGCGCACAAGAGCCAGGTCCAGCGCGTCAAGCAGGTCGTCGAGCACCTGAAGTCGAAGGAGCGCACCGAGCACTTGCACCACACGCGTGTGTACCGCCCGTGGGGCCACTACGAGGGCATCGATGCGGGCGACCGTTTCCAGGTCAAGCGCATCACCGTCAAGCCGGGCGAAAAGCTGTCGCTGCAGATGCACCATCACCGTGCCGAGCACTGGGTGGTCGTGTCGGGCACGGCGCGCGTCACTTGCGGCGACAAGATCAGCCTGCTGTCGGAAAACGAGTCGACTTATATCCCGATCGGCATGAACCACCGTCTCGAGAACCCGGGCAAACTGCCGCTGCACATCATCGAAGTGCAGTCGGGCAGCTACCTCGGCGAAGACGATATCGTGCGCTTCGAGGACATCTACAAGCGTTCCTGATCGCAGGAAAATGGCAGGTAAAAACGGGCGGAGACGCCCGTTTTTTTTCGCCTGGTGGTCCTGGGATAGCATTCCTTGCGGGGCAAGATCGCCAAGTCAACAGTGTGAAGGCCGCCACGCGCGCGGCATACAATGAACCGTCGGTGAACCCCATCCGGAGGTGAACATGAAGACGCTCGTTGCTGCCGGCGCATGCGCGCTGGCCCTTGCGCTACCACAGGCATTCACCCATGCCAGCGCGCAAACCGGCGCGCCGCCGCTCGATCCCGTGCTGGAAGGCCAGCTCGAGCGCTGGCTCGGCGCCGGCGACCAGGTATTCTCGAACCTTTACACGCGCCGGCCTGGCGACGATTCGGCCGATTTCCACGCCGCTGTCGATGAGCGCGGCCCCAGCTTCACGCTCCTGCGCGTTTCGAACCAGGGCGGCAACGCCTGGCTGGTCGGCGGCTACAACCCGCAGAGCTGGTCGTCGAGCGACGGCTGGCACGTCACCGAGCGCGACTTCCGCCGCACCGCCTTCCTGTTCAATGTCACCGAGCCGGCTGTTTACCGGCAGGTGCCGAGCACCTTCGAACTCCCCAGCCAGGGCGCCTTCCAGACCTTCAACGCCCTCGACCAGGGACCGACCTTCGGCGCCGGACCCGACCTGCTGGTCAACGACCGGCTCGATACCGCATTGTCCTGGCGCCTGAGCTATGGCGATCCGGCCGGGGAGGGGCGCAGCATCATCGACGGTTCTGTGGGCGGGCAATTCTTCTCCATCGACGCCCTCGAACTGTATGCGGTGTCGCCGATTCCCGAACCGGGCGCGGCGGCGATGCTGGCCGGGGGGCTCGGCATGGCGCTGCTGGCGCGGCGGCGCCGGCAGGGCAGGCAAGACCTGGCCTGAGGACGGGCCGATGATGCAGCATCAGCGGCGGCGCGCGCGCCACCAGGCAGTGTGCTTCGCAATCGCGATCGCGTCGACGTTCGCGCTGCCCACCGCCGCCGCTGCGGGCACGGACGCGCCCGATACTCCCCTCGCGGCGCGCCACCTCGCCATCGTCATCAACGACGACGACCCGGACAGCGTCGAAGTCGGCGAATACTACCGGCGGCGGCGCGCCATCCCGGCCGCGAACGTGGTGCGCGTGCGCATCCCGGGACGGCCGCGCGCGCTCGATCCGGCGCAGTTTCGCCTGCTGAAGGCGCAGATCGACCGCCGCCTCGGGCCCGAGGTGCAGGCCGTGCTGATGGTCTGGACCGCGCCCTACCAGGTCGGCTGCCAGTCCATTACCGGCGCCTACACCCTCGGCTACGATGCCGCGCTGTGCCGCGACACCTGCCGCGCCGGGGAGCCGAGCACTTACTTCAATGCAGCTGGCCGCCGCCCCCTGCACGAGCACGGCATGCGCCTGTCGATGCTGCTGCCGATCGAGTCAAGCGCGCAGGCGCGCGCGCTGGTCGACCGCGGCGTCGCCAGCGGGTTTCATGCGCCCGCGGCGCACGCCTGGTATCTCGAGACCACGGATGCGGCGCGCAATGTGCGTGCACCGTTCTTTCCCCGTCCCGGACGAACCGCGGACGGCAGCGTGACGATCCACCGCTTGCGCGCCGATACCCTGCGCGACGCCAGCGGCGTGCTCGTCTACCAGCTCGGCAAGGCCCAGGTCGATGGACTCGACAGCGTGCGCTTCGTGCCGGGCGCGCTCGCCGACCACCTGACCTCGCATGGCGGCGACCTGCTCGGCACCAGCCAGATGAGCAGCCTGCGCTGGCTGGCCGCCGGCGCCACCGCCAGCTATGGCACGGTGGGCGAGCCGTGCAACCACTGGCAAAAATTCCCGAATCCGAGCGTGCTGTTGCGTCATTACCTGAACGGCGACAGCGCCATTGAAGCGTACTGGAAAAGCGTGGCCTGGCCGGCCCAGGGCCTGTTCATCGGCGAGCCGCTGGCGGCGCCGTATCAATACGCGTCGCGCCGTGCGCCGAATGTGCTTTTGCATGCCCCAAAGCAAGCCTTTCCAAGCACGCCCGTTCCTTAAGTTTCCCTGCAGAATCAATGTGTTGTCGGCTTACCTCATCCCGGAGGAGAAGCCCTTGCAGTTCGTCATTCTCCTGTCAAATTTCACGCGTAAAATAGTTTCTAGTAATAAAATGACTAGTAGCACCGACAACAAATATTCTGCCCTTATCCTTTTAGGAAGCTCATGAACATGCACGTTGCAACGATTACGCCGGCTGGCCGGCTCACCATTCTGGCGGCACTCCTTGCTGGATTATCCTCGCCGGCCATGGCCGCTCCAGCAAGTGTTGTCATCAGCCAGGTCTACGGCGGCGGCGGCAATAGTGGCGCGACGTATAAGAACGATTTCATCGAACTGTTCAATCGCAGCAGCGCAGCCGTTACCGTCGGCAGCTGGAGCGTGCAATATGCGTCGGCGACCGGCAACAGCTGGGCAGTCACGAATGTTGGCCCCATCACCCTGCAGCCGGGTCAGTACTACCTGGTGCAGGCATCGGCAGGCACCGGCGGTACCGTCGATTTGCCAACTCCCGACGCTCCGGGCAGCACCACCATGAGCGGCACCGCAGGCAAGGTCGTGCTGGTCAGCGATCGTACTGCGCTGACCGGCACCAGCCCGACTGGCGCCAATGTGCTCGACGTGGTCGGCTTCGGCTCGACCGCCAATTACTTTGAAGGCACCGGCCCAACGCCGGCGCCGTCGAATACGGTAGCCGCGCGGCGCAAGGATGGCGGTTGTCTCGACAGCGATGCTAACAATACTGACTTCGCCACCGGCGCGCCGACACCGCGCAATACCGCCAGCGCCCGCAACGTCTGCGCCGGCGGTGGCGGGACGCCGGCGCTGCAGCCGATCGTGACTTCTTGCCCGGCTAGCCTGCAAGTTGAGCAAGGCAGCGCCGGCAGCGCAGCCCTGAGCGCCAGTGACACCGACAGCACTGTCAACAGCGCGGTAGTCAGCGCGGGCGCGGTCAGCGGCATCGCGCTGCGCAATTTCGTGGCAGCCTCCGGCGCCGGTACGAGTGCCAACGCCAACCTGAGTGTCGATGCCGGCGTCGCCGCCGGCAACTACCCGGTCACGATCACCTTCGGTAACAACGACGGCCAGAGCGCCACCTGCAACGTCGCCGTGCGCGTCGCCGGCGTGCTCAGCATCCCGCAGATCCAGGGCGCAGCGCCGAAGAGCGCGTATGCCAACAGCGTGCAGACGACCCAGGGCGTGGTCACCGCCACCGTCGGCAGCGGCTACTTTATCCAGGACCCGAGCGGCGACAACAATGCAGCCACTTCGGACGGCCTGTTCGTATTCGGTTCGAGCGCCGGCGTCGCCGTCGGCGACCTGGTGCGCGTGACCGGCACCGTCACCGAATACACGCCGACCGGCGCGGCCCGTTCGTACACCGAACTGACCAACCTCACCGCCACCACCAAGCTCGGCACCGGCAGCATCACCCCGACCAATGTCGAGATGCCAAACACCGACCTGGCCCGTTTCGAAGCCATGCTGGTGCGCTTTACCACCCCGCTGACGGTTAACGGCAACGGCTCGATCGCCAACCGCGGCGAGCTGACCCTGTCCGCCGGCCGCCGCGAGATTCCGACCAACCGCTTTGCGCCCGGCACGAACGAAGCGAAAGCGCTGGCCGCTGCCAATGCCGCGAATGTCGTTGTGCTCGACGACGGCATCTTCGTCACGCCGCCGACCATTCCCTACCTGTTCCAGGACGGCACCGTGCGCGCCGGCGACACCGTCACCGACCTGACCGGCGTGCTCGACTTCGGCGCCAGCGGCGATGTCGGCGCAGCCTTCAAGCTCCAGCCAACGGTCGCCCCGATTTTCTCGCGCACCAACGAGCGCATCCCGGCCCCGCAAATTGCAGCCGGCAACGTCAAGGTGGCCAGCGCCAACGTGCTGAACTTCTTCACTACCTTCACCAACGGCGGCGATGCCTGGGGCAACACCGGCCAGGGCTGCAAGATCGGTAACAGCACCAGCCGTTCGAATTGCCGCGGGGCCGACAACATGGCCGAGTTCGTGCGCCAGCGCGACAAGATCGTTGCTTCGCTGTCTGCCATGAATGCCGATGTCGTGGGCCTGATGGAGATCCAGAACAACGACGACATCGCTGTCACCTACCTCGTCGACCAGCTCAATGCGACGATGGGCGCCGGCACCTACGCGGTCGTGCCCAAGCCGACCGCGACCGGCACCGACGCGATCCGCGTGGCGATGATCTACAAGCCGGGCTCCGTGAGCCTGGTGGGCGCCGCGCTGTCGGATGGTGACGACGTGAACAACCGCGCGCCAATTGCCCAGACCTTCAAGGCAGCCAACGGCGGCAAGTTCTCGCTCGTCGTCAACCACCTGAAGTCGAAGGGCGGCTGCGGCGGCTCTACTGGCGGCAACGCCGACAGCGGCGACGGCCAGGGCTGCTGGAACGCCAACCGCGTCGAACAGTCCATACGCCTGCGCGACTATTTCCTGCCGCTGGTGGCGAGCACCGCCAACGACCCAGACGTGCTGGTGGTGGGCGACATGAACGCCTACGGCATGGAAGACCCGATCCGCCTGCTGAATGCGGCCGGTTACGTCAACGAGATCGAGCGCTTCCAGCGTCCGCTCGGCATTCCTTACTCGTATGTGTTCGGCGCCGAAAGCGGCTACCTCGACCACGCCCTGGCAAGCAGCAGCCTGTCGGCGCAGGTGGCCGGCGTGACCGAATGGCATGCGAATGCCGACGAACCGGAAGCGATCGACTACAACCTCGAAGCCGCCAGCAGCCAGGACCCCTACCAGGCCGGCCCTTACCGCGCGTCGGACCACGACCCGGTGGTCGTCAGCCTGAGCCTGGCCCCAACGTTCGCCGATGCGACTGCGTCGACCGCGATCGTGCGTTCGGGCCTGACCCTGAACCGTGTCACCGGCAAGTATACCGGCACGGTTAAGATCACCAACACCAGCGGCGTTGCGATCAATGGCCCGCTGCACCTGGTGATGCAGGGCTTGACGGCCGGCGTGACCCTAGACGGCAAGAGCGGCGACCAGGGCGGTGCCCCTTACCTGACCCTGCCGTCCGCGTCGATCGCCCCCGGCGCATCGGTCACCGTCACCACGACCTTTACCAACCCATCGAAGACCAGCATCGGCTACACCGCCAAGCTGTTCACCGGCACTTTCTGAGGAACTGAACCATGTTTAACCTGAAAACCCTGTTCACCCGCGCGCTCCTGGCGCTGATGCTGATGGGCGGCGCCGGTGCCGGCGTGGCCACTGCCGCCCCGATTTACCGCGTCACCATCGACACCTCGAGCCTGGCCGGTAGCGGCGTCTTCGACTTCGGCTTCATCGGTCTGGACACCTCCGCCGAGGCCACCGCAAAACTGAGTAATTTCAGCGGCAGCTTTGGCGGCAGCACGGCCGAGGGCGACGTCAGCGGCAACCTTGACGCCGGCGTCATCCTCGGCAACAGCCAGCTTTCGAGCTTTCTGCAGGACGTGAACCTCGGTGGGATGTTCGGCTTTGACGTGATGTTCGACGTGCTGGGTGAAGGCGACGGCACCACCTTTGCCGTCACGCTCTACAGCATCGGCTTCGGTCAGACGCTGCTGGCAGACGGACCGCTGGTGCGGATCGACCTGATGCCGGGTATGGACGACCTTGTCGATGTCAACGACGCTTTCGTGAACGTCGCTGAAGTGCCTGAACCAGCCACGCTGGCCTCGCTCGCCCTGGGCCTGGCCCTGATGGGTGGCGCGCTGCGCGCACGCCGCAACTAAGCACCTGAACTTGCTGGCGCCTGCGGGCGCCGGCAAAGCAAAAAGGCACACCCGGCGTCAGCCCGGTGTGCCTTTTTTTCGCCGCAAACGAATGGATGGGGGTCAGCTGCCTTGCTGGGCACGGCGCATCGCATCGATGCGGTAGGCTTCGGCATTGCCGTCGATGATGCGCAGTCCGGCGCAGCCTTCGGGGTGGCAATCGGGCAAGGGCTGCTGGCCCGAAGCCGGCATCACGGCCAGCGCAGTTTTCATCGACGCCGTCGACGGGCCGCTGCTGCCCGTCAGCGCGGTAGCAGTGGAGCCGGCGTCTGCCGGAAGATCGGCGCCACCGCATGCGGTCAACAGGGCGAGGAGGGAAATGCTCAGGATGGAACGGAGGGCGCGAATTTTCATGATGCTCTGCAGGAATTCGTTGATGACAGGCGTATTGTAGAGAATAAATTTTCAGAGGGAAACTTTTTCTCGTGGCTTTGCAAGTAGATATTGAACGTTAGAATCTATTTGAGCGAAGATCGGTGCTGTTAAGTAGTGATTGGGAGAAATAGCCGTACGGCAATATTTAATCGCCTTTCAAGCGTGGCGAATCCGCGACGCGCAGGGCGAAGGCGAGGGCAGCAGGCGGGATCGGATAAGCACCCTTATCCCGAGCACTTGCTAGAAATAGAACGAATCAACCTTGACCGCTACCGGAGCAGGGGCGATTATCTGCGGCATGCGAACACTCTTACTATCCTTGACCATGGCCATTACCGCTTGCACCACCGAGGCTGGCGTGCCTCCGGAGGGGAATCAGCCTGCTTCGCCGCCTGTTGCCCAGGCTCCTGCCGCGCCTTCAGCGAAGGCGCTCGCAAAGCAGGGCAATACCCTGGACCAGATCCGCGCCTTGATCGGCAACGCGGCCTGCACCGACGCCTCGCAATGCCGCACCTTGCCGATCGGTTCGCGTCCTTGCGGCGGCCCCGAAGGCTACCTGGCGTATTCCACCAGCAGCAGTCCCGAAGCGGAACTGCTGGCCCTGGCCGAGCGCCACAAGCAGGAACGGGCGGACATCCATGAAAAGTCGGGCATCCTGTCGAACTGCCGCTTCTTCCCTGATCCGGGCGCAGTCTGCGTCGCCGGTACGTGCCAGCTGGCGCCGGCCGGCGGTTCCGCGATCTAGGCAGGGCAGGGCAAGCGTGCGGCGCTTGACGGGCTGTAGAGTTGGCGTGATGATATGTTAATGCGACAACTCACTCTTCTCCTCCTCCTTGCTTGCGCCGGTTGTACTGCAAGCACCTCTCCTTCTCCCGTGGCGCAAGCTGCGCCCAAGGCAAGCCCTGTCGCCGCAGCTGGAGGCCCGGCCCGGCAAGGCGAGGACGCCGCCAGCCTGCTGGTGCGGATTCGCAACGGCATCGGCGGCGCAGCCTGCACCGACTCGGCGCAATGCAAGACGCTGCCCGTCGGCGCCCGTGCCTGCGGCGGACCCGAGGGCTTCCTGGCCTATTCGAGCGCCGTCAAATCGCCCGAGTCCCTGACCGACCTGGCAGCGCGCCATAGCGAGATGCGGCGCGCGAGCGTAGCCGCTTCCGGCATGGTCTCGACCTGCGAAATCAAGCCGGATCCGGGCGCCGTCTGCATCAAGGGCACCTGCCAGCTGCGCACCGGGGTCAATAACCCCATCTGATGTTCCTCTAGCGCGCCTTTCCGAGGCGTCGCCCTCATTCCCGCTGTGCAACCCATGCTGCACAGCGCGCGCACTTTTGTCGACTGACAGGCGCCCAGCCGCCAGCTTCCGCATACTCCCGCCTAGTCATATTTTCTTGCCAATTAGCAATCAAATGCGGCAGCGCACCATTTCAGCCGAACGAAATTTGCCATTTGCGCAATCTGTTGTCAAAAAATCTGTCGGATTTCTTTACAGCCGAGTTTTCGTAAGCAAAATCCTACATCCAAGTATCTGATTCGGAATGGAAATTTAATTCGGGCACGTTTCATGCTTAACTACTCGTGCTGAGTTCGCTGGGCGACATCAAGATGGTGCGCACTAGCAAAATAAATAGTCCAGGTCACAAGCCTGGGCAGGGTCTTAATCGCAGAGTTAACTAGAACTGGGGACGTCGTGGCCACAATCGTACAAAAACAAATCAATAACACCGGAAAATTCCTGAAAACCGTGATCGCTGCCGCTGCACTGAGCACCTGCGCCTTTGCGCAGGCAGCCGTGGTCACCATCGACTTCGAAGGTGTCTCGCCAAGGACCGTCACGACGGACACCCGCACCACAGTCGGCAATTACTTCTTTGAAGCATACGGCGGCGTGACGCCGCGCGAGCCTGGAGACCTGGCTGGTTTCATTCTTGACGGCAGCGACTCCGGCAGCTGCGTCACGATCACCTGCCCAATCAACAACACTTCCCGCTATTACGCAGCCGTGGATGACGGCTTCGTCATCATCGGCCTCGCGGACAACTCGCGCTTCGTCACGCGTAGCCTGCAGGCCAGCTTCATCGGCGCAGGCCAGGCCAGCTTCCCTGCCGTCAGCGGCATTCTGCAGCTGCAGGGCTACAACGCGCTCGGCGGCCTCGTCGGCGCCGCTTCGCAGCTCTCGCTTGCCGGTCCGACCAGTGGCGCCTTCCGCTTCGCCAATTACAACCTGGGCGCCTTCGGTAACAACCAGGTGGCCTTCGTGCGCATCCTCGGTTTTGCCTGCGACGCCAGCGGCAGCTGCGACCGCACCTCGAACCTGTCGAACTTTGCAATCGACAACATCGTCCTGAACGAAGTGCCTGAACCGCTGACCCTGGGCCTGTTCGGCCTCGGCCTCGCCGGCCTGGCCCTGTCGCGCCGCCGCAGCATCTGATTCGCAACAGCTTCTCTTACAACACCCAATACGAGACAACACAATGAAGCTTAGCCTCCGCCCCATTTCGTTCGCCGTGATGCTCATGCTCGCCGGCGTTGCGAGCACCACCACCGCCCAGGAAACCCGCCGTGCCTACATCGTCCAGCTGCAGGATGCGCCGGCCGCAACCTATGTCGGCGGCGTCGAGGGCCTTGCCCCGACCCAGCCGGAGCCGGGTGTCGCTTTCGATTACCGCTCGCCGCACGTCCAGGCCTATGTAAATTACCTGGGTGACCGCAAGACCGAAGTCCTCTCGTCCATCGGCGGCGCCGAAATCATTGCCGACTATGACGTCGTGCTGAACGGCTTCGCCGTGATGCTGACCGACGAGCAAGTCCTGGCGCTGAAAAACAATCCTTCGGTGGCCGACGTGCAAGCCGACGTGGCGCGCCACGTCGACACCATCTCGACCGCAAAATTCCTGAAATTGAGCGAAGCCGGCGGCCTGTGGTCGCAATTCGGCGGCGGTGCGCTCGTCAAGGGCGAGAACATGGTCGTCGGTATCGTCGACGGCGGCATCTGGCCTGAAAACCCATCGTTCGCAGACCGCGTCGATGCCAACGGCAAGCCGACCTTCGATCCAACCGCGACGCTCGCCTACACCAGCCCACCAGCGACCTTCAAGGGTTCCTGCCAGGCTGGCCAAGGCTTCGATCCGATCAAGCATTGCAACAACAAGCTCGTCGGCGCCAAGTTCTTCGCTGCCGGTTACCTGGCCGGCGGCACCCGCGTCACGAACTGGAGCGAGTTCCTGTCGCCGCGCGATTCGAACATCGGCAGCAACGGCATCAGCAGCGGCCATGGCGGCCACGGCGACCACACCGCGTCGACCGCCGCCGGTAACGCCGGCGTTCCAGTCACCATCGGCGGCGTCGTGATGGGCGAAGCATCGGGTATCGCTCCGCGCGCCCGCGTTTCGTCGTACAAAGTCTGCTGGACTTACGACAATCCTGCAGCCACCGATGGCACCAATGCCAGCAACAGCTGCTTCAACTCGGACTCGGTCAGTGCGATCGACGAAGCGGTCAAGGATGGCGTCAACGTCATCAACTTCTCGATCAGCGGCTCGCAGACCACGGTCAACGATCCGGTCGAGCAGGCCTTTTACCGCGCCTCGCTGGCCAACGTGTTCGTGGCCGCTTCGGCCGGCAACAGCGGCCCGGGCAATGCCGTGGCCCACATCAGCCCATGGCTGACGACGGTTGCCGCTTCGACTCACGACCGCAAGTTCCAGGCCGACGTGGTGTTGGGTAACGGCGTCCGTTACTTCGGCGCTTCGAACAGCAACATCCCACTGCCGCAAACCGCGCTGATCCGTGCGGAAGATGCAGGCATCGGCGGCGGCGCTGCCAACCTTTGCTTCAGCGATGCCGCTGCAGCGGCCGGCAGCCAGCAAGTCAAGCTCGACCCGGCCAAGGTCGCCGGCAAGATCGTGATCTGCACCCGCGCAGTCAATGCCCGTACCGACAAGAGCCTGGCCGTCAAGGAAGCCGGCGGCGTCGGCATGATCCTGGTCGACAACGGCGCCGGCCTGGTCAGCGAAGTCCACTCGGTGCCGACGATCCACGTCAGCGCTGAAGACGGCGCCCTGATCAAGGCCTACGCCGTTGCCCAGGCTGCCAACGCAACCTCGGCTTTGAGCGCTTTCTACATCGGCGTCAAGCCGGCGCCGATCATGGCCGGTTTCTCCTCGCGTGGTCCGAACCGCGGCGACGCCAACATCCTCAAGCCTGACCTGACCGCGCCTGGCGTGGACGTCATCGCGGCCGTCACCCCGGCCCTGACCGTTGCCCAGCACAACGGCGTCGTTGCCGGCACCTTCGTACCGCCGGATGCCTACGCTTCCTACCAGGGCACCTCGATGTCGAGCCCGCACGTGGCCGGCCTCGGCCTGCTGCTGCGCCAGCAGCATCCTGAATGGTCGCCTGCCGCCGTCAAGTCGGCGCTGATGACGACTGCCTACACGACCCTGAACGACGGCCTCGCCGGCGCCCAGAACGGTCTGCTGCCATGGGCGCAGGGCGCAGGCCACGTGGACCCGCAAAAGGCCACCAATCCTGGCCTGGTGTACGACGCCGGCAAGGCCGACTATGTCGCCTACCAGTGCAAAGTGAACCGTCCGGCTGTGTCGCCAGCCTCCGATTGCACCACCTTCGGCACCCTCGACGAGACCTACAACCTGAACCTGCCGTCGATCACCGTCGCCAGCGTCCAGGGCAGCGTCACCGTGCGCCGTTCGGTCACCAACGTCAGCGGCAACAGCGCGACCTTCACCGCCAACGCATCGGTTCCGGGCTTCACGACGGTCGTGACGCCGTCGACGCTGGAACTGGCAGCTGGCGCCAAGGGCAACTTCACCGTCAAGCTGACGCCAACGACGGCTGCTGCCGGCGTGTGGAGCTTCGGCGACCTGACCTGGACCGGCGCCGGCGCCACCGTGCGTAGTCCTGTCCAGGCCATGGTCGGCAAGGCTATCACGGCCCCGGCCGAACTGACCAGCGACCGCGTTTCGGGCAGCAAGGCATTCGCCGTCAAGACCGGCTTCACGGGCCGCATGGGCTCGATCAAGGGCGGCCTGAAGAACGTCACGATGGGCGAGATGGTCAGCCTGACGGCTACGCCACTGTCGTCGGCACAGCTGCAGACGGTCTGCAACACCGGCCAGTCCACGGCCTCCGTCAAGGTCTACGATGTCAACGTCCCGGCCGGCGCGCATGTCGCCCGCTTCGCCCTGCGTCAGGCCGATGTGAGCCGCGCCGCAGACGACTTCGATCTGGGTGTGCGCGCGCCAAACGGCGCCTGGACCTACTCGGGCAACGATGGCAGCAACGAGTCGGTGCAATTGGCCGCCCCGGCGGCAGGCGCTTACCGCGTCTGCGTCGTCGCCTACGGCACCACTCCGGCAAGCGCCGAAATGACCCACAAGCTGTCCTCGTGGGTCGTGAGCGCGGCTGACGCCAGCAGCAACTTCGTGGTCACGCTGCCAGGCAAGGTCGTCGCCGGCAACAACAGCACGATCGGCATGAGCTGGTCGGGTCTGGCCGCAGGCGGTCGCTACCTCGGTGGCATCCACTTCACCGACCTCGCCGGTGCTGTGCAGGCAACGACCGTCGTGCGCATTGAAACCGGTGCCGCAAGCGTCCCGACCGCACAGTCGGAGCGTGCGATCCTGAAGCTGCAAGACTAAGCCGGGTACTACCGCAGGCCAGGCACACGCGGCAGCATGCGCGTGTGCCCCGGCCGGCAAAAGCGGCCGCTTCCCGGTTCTCCGGCGCGGCCGTTTTTTTATTGTCCGAACGCTTCGCGGCATGGTAGCCTTGCAGAGTTCACTTCAGAGGAGTTGGTCGGATGCACGCAGTAACGCCACACGCAAACTCAACTTCGGTCGCGCGCGCACGCGCCGCCGGTTTCACCCTGCTCGAATTGCTGGTCGTCATCGTCATCATCGGTTTGCTGGCCGCTTACGTCGGCCCGAAATATTTCAGTCAGCTGGGCAAGTCCCAGGTGACCATCGCCAAGGCGCAGATCGAGTCTTTCGAGAAATCGCTCGACACCTACCGTCTCGACATCGGCCGTTATCCCACCAGCGAGGAGGGCCTGGGCGCATTGATGGCCGCGCCGCCTGCGGTGGCGCCGAAGTGGAACGGTCCCTACCTCAAAAAAGGCATTCCGCAAGATCCATGGGGCCACCCTTACCTGTACCGCTCGCCGGGCAGCAAGGGTGAATACGAGATCGTCTCGACCGGCCGCGACGGCCAGCCGGGCGGCGCCGGCGAAGATGCCGACGTCAGCTCGCAATAACGCGGGCTCGTCAGTTCCCCACCGAAAGCGGTTTCCATGCAGTTTGTAGTCCGTACCCTTGCGCCCGACATGTCGATCGCCAGCCAGGTCGTCGACGCGCCCGACGAGGCCGACGCACGCCGCCAGCTGGAGGCGCGCGGCCTGTACATCAGCGCCGTCGAGCCGGTCGGACGGGGTTTGGGGCGCAAGAAAAGCAGCCGCCACCTGTCGCTGGTGCTGTTTAGCCAGGAATTGCTGGCCTTGCTGTCGGCCGGTCTCGGCATCGTCGAAGGGCTTGAAGCGCTGCTGGAAAAGGAAACCAATCCCGGTACGCGCGGCGTGCTCGAGCGCCTGCTCGGCGGCCTGCGCGAAGGCAAGCGTTTTTCCAAAGTGCTGGCCGAGCAGCCCGACCTGTTTCCGCCGCTGTATGTCGGCATTGTGCGCGCGGCCGAAGGCACCAGCGACCTGCCGCGATCGCTCTCCCGTTTCATCGACTACCAGCAGCGCATCGACGTCGTGCGCGCCAAACTCGTCAGTGCCGCGATCTACCCGAGCATCCTGCTGATGGTCGGCGGCGGCGTCAGCTTTTTCCTGATCGGCTATGTGGTGCCGCGCTTTGCCGAGGTCTACCAGGGCGCCGGGCGCGACCTGCCGTGGATGTCGAAGATGCTGCTCGGCTGGGGCCAGTTCGCCGCTAGCCATGGCAGCGTGCTGGCGATCGGCGCGGCCAGCCTGCTGACCGCCATCGTGCTGGGACTGCGCCACCTGTCCAGGAGCGGCGCCCTGGCGCGCCTGGTGCAGCGCCTGCCCGGCATCGGCGAGCGCGTGCGCATCTATGAACTGTCGCGGCTGTACCTGACGCTGGGCATGCTGGCCGAAGGCGGCATCGTCATCGTCCAGGCCATCGAGACCGTGCAGGGCATGGTCTCGCCGGCGATGCGCGCGCGCCTGGCCGCGGCGCGCGCGGAGATCGAATCCGGCCAGCCGCTGTCGACGGCCTTCGAGGCGCACGGCCTGACCACCCCGATTTCGCTGCGCATGCTGCGCGTTGGCGAACGTACCGGCGACATGGGGCCGATGCTGACCCAGTCCGCGGCTTTCTACGACGGCGAGATCAGCCGCTGGATCGACCGCTTCACGCGTACCTTCGAGCCGCTCCTGATGGCCGGCATCGGCCTGGTGGTGGGCGCGATCGTGGTGCTGCTGTATATGCCTATTTTCGACCTGGCCGGAGACATGTCCTGAACGCCCCCCTGAACAATGGCCGATTCGATGCGGCACTATTGATGCGCGCCCGCGCCGCCAGCCGCGCTTCGCAGCGCCCCCTGGTGGCCGAGCTGGAAGCGGCCAGCGGCCTCGAGCCGCGCCAGATCGTGCGCGCACTGGCCGAACCCTTCGGCCTGTCGGTAATGGAAACGGCCGAGATGCTGAGCCAGGCGCCGGCCTTCGACCTGTTGCCGCTGGCGCAGGCCCTGGCGCGCCACTGCGTGCTGCTGCGCGCGCTTGACGGCGCACTCACCGGGGTGATCGCCGATCCCTTCGACCTCGACCTGCAGACCTGGCTCTCGACCCAGGCGCGCGCCAGCGCCGGCGCGCCCCTGCACATGCGCCTGGCGCTGCAGTCGGACATCCAGGCCTACCTGTCGAAGCAGGAAGAGTCGGCGCGCGCGGTCGACACGCTGGCGCCCGGCGCCGAAGGCCGGCGCGACGGCAAGACCGCCGCCGTGCTCTCGTTTGCCTCGGTCTCGGAAGGGGCCAGCCCGGCCGTCAAACTGGTCAACTCGACGCTGTACGACGCGCTGAAAGCGGGCGCCTCGGACATCCATTTGGAAAGCACCGCCGGCGGCCTGGCCGTGAAATACCGGATCGACGGCGTGCTCGATCATGCGACCTCGGTCGGCGGCATCGAGACCGCCGAGCAGATCATCTCGCGCCTGAAGGTGCTCGCCGAACTCGACATCGCCGAACGCCGCGTGCCGCAGGACGGCAGCTTCCGGGTCGAGGCGGGCGGGCGCGAGATCGACCTGCGGGTATCGATCATGCCGAGCATCCATGGCGAAGACGCGGTGATCCGTATCCTCGACAAGCGCGCCATGATCGAAGCCTATGGCTCCTTGACGCTCGAGGCCTTGGGCTTCGATGCGCCTTCGCTGGCGACCCTGCGCACGCTGGCGCAGGAAGCCTATGGCATGCTGCTGGTGACCGGGCCGACCGGCTCGGGCAAGACCACCACGCTGTATGCGGCGCTCACCGAAATCCACAACGGGCGCGAAAAGATCATCACCATCGAAGACCCGGTCGAATACCAGCTTCCGGGCATCCTGCAGATTCCGGTCAACGAAAAGAAGGGCCTGACCTTCGCCAAGGGCCTGCGTTCGATCCTGCGCCACGACCCGGATAAAATCATGGTCGGCGAGATCCGCGACCGCGAGACCGCGGAAATCGCGGTGCAGTCGGCGCTGACCGGCCACCTGGTGCTCACCACCGTGCACGCGAATAACGTGTTCGATGTGTTCGGGCGCTTCACCCACATGGGGATCGATCCCTACGCTTTCGTGTCGGCCCTGAACGGCATCTGGGCCCAGCGCCTGATTCGCACCAACTGCCCGCACTGCGCGACGCAATACGACCCGACGGACGACGAGCTGGCCGGCGTGCACCTCGAGCGCGACGAAGTCGGCGGCTATGTCTTCATGCGCGGCAAGGGCTGCGGCGACTGCCGCGGCACCGGCTACAAGGGCCGCCGTTCGATCGCCGAAATCCTGACTCTGAACGACGAGATCCGCGAGCTGATCGTCGACAAGCGCCCAATCCGCCAGATCAAGGCCGCCGCCTATGCCAACGGCACCCGCAGCCTGCGCCTGGCCGCGCTCGACCTGGTGCGGCGCGGCGCCACCACCCTCGACGAAATCAAACGGGTGACCCTGCATGCTTGAGCGCTTCACGCACACCCTGCGCATCGGCGTGGCCACCGACCGCCTGGCCCTGGTCGAGTCCAGCGGCGCCTTGCAGCGCAAGCACAACCTGCAGGCCGAGGCGGGCTTCGACGCCGCCGAAGGCGCGGGCGCTCTTGGCAATGGCCTGCGCCGCCTGCTGGCCGACGTGCCGAGCGCCGGACGCTCGGTGACGGTCGTGCTGGCCGATGAGCTGGCGCGCATCTGGCAAGTCACGCCGCCGCAGGGCGCCAGCCGCATGGCCGACCTGGAAGCGGGCGCCGCGCTGCGCTTCCAGGCGCTGTTCGGCGCGACCCCCGCGGGCTGGCAGATCGGCGCCGACTGGGATGCCGACCGGCCCTTCCTGGCCGCCGCGCTGCCGTCGCCCCTGCTGGCGAGCTTGCGTCAAAGCGCCGTCGAACATCGCTTCCACCTGGTTGAAGTAGCGCCGCAATTCGTGGCAGCGCTGAACGGCTGGCGCAAGCTGCGCCGCCCGCACGCCTGGTTCGCGCAGGTGGGAGCTGTACCCGGCGGCGCGGTGCTGACGCTGGCCGTGTTCGAGCGCGGCGCGCTGGTGGCGGTGCGCACCGCCGTCATTCCGCCGGGCGCCGACCGTGCCTGGTTCGAAACCCACATCGCGCGCGAAGCCTTGCTGACCGGCGCCGCGCCGCCGGCCCTGGTGCAGGTCTGCGGCGCCGAAGGAAGCAGCTATGCCGCCGCCTGGGCGGCCGCGCCCGACGCCGGACAATGCGCCTGCATGCTGCTGGCCGGCCAGGCCCCGGCGGCGTGGCCGCTTGCTGCCCGCCTGGCGCTCACCGGGAGCCTCGCATGAAACGCATCCGCATCGATTTCGCTCCGCCAGGCTTGCGCCGCACGCTGTTCCACACGCCGCGCCTGGCCTGGCTGCTGCTGGCCGCCGGTATCTGCCTGGCCGTGCCTGCGAGCGTGGTCGCGAACCGCTACCTGGAAGAACAGCGCGCTTTTGAAGCGCAACTGGCGGCGCGCACCGCACTCGTCGCCACACCCGTCGCCGCGCCTGTCGTGGCGCGCGCGCCAGTGGCAACCGAAGCGCAGGCGGCGGCGGTGAACGCCGCCATCCTGCAACTGAACCTGCCCTGGCGCGACCTGCACGACGCCGTCGCCGGCGCGACGCCGGCGTCGGTGGCGCTGCTGGCGCTGGAGCCGGATGCGAAGCGGCATGTGCTGCGCATCACTGCCGAAGCGCGCGCCAGCGACGACATGTTCGCCTACGTCGAACGGCTGCAGGGAACGGACTGGTTCGCGCACGTGGCGCTGACCCGCCACGAAATCAACGAGCAAGACCCGAACCGGCCGATCCGCTTTCAGCTCGACGCCCAATGGAGGCCGCAATGAGTGCTAATGCGATCACGACGGTCTGGCTGCGCCTGCAGATCGCATTGCGCGCTGCCAGCCCGGTGGCGCTGGGCGCCCTGGTGCTGTGCATCGGCGCGGCGCTGGCGCTGGCCTGGCTGGTGCCGGCGCGCACCCTTCTTGGCCAGGCCGTGCAGGCCAGTCGCGTCGTCGCGGCGCCCGAGCCGGTGGCGGCGCCGCTGGTGCTGGCCGCGCCCGCCACCGACGAGCATCACCTGGCCCTGTTCTACGGCAGCCTGGGCGAGCGCCGCCATACCGAGCAGCAGGTCAAGGCGCTGTTCGCGCTGGCCGCGAAGTCGGGCCTGGTGCTGCGCCAGGGCGAATACAAGGCCGCCTACGACCGCAACGCGCGCCTGCACAGCTACCAGGTGACGATGCCGGTCAAGGGCAATTACGGCGCCATCTGGCGCTTCGCACTCGGCGCGCTGCGGGCGATCCAGTTCGCGGCGCTCGACGAGATCAGCTTCAAGCGCGACGCGATCGGCGACGCCTCGGTCGAAGCACGCATCCGCCTGACCTTCTACCTGAACGAACGCCAGGGAGCTGCGCCATGAAGACGCGCCACATGATCATGGGCGCCGGCCTGGTGGCGGCGGCCGCGCTGGTCGCCCTTGGCGACAACAGTCCGGAAGGCGAGATCGCCGAGCCGGTGGAAAGGGCCCAGGCTCCAGCCACGGCTGCCGCCGATCCAGGCCTGGCCCAGCGCGCGCAGACGCCGGCGCTGCTGCCGGCGCCGGCGTCGGCCGTATCGGCGCCGGCCGGCAGCGTCAAGGCCGCACCGCATATCCTGCGCCTGCTGCCGCGCCACGCCTTGATCGGGCAGGGCGGCCTGAGCGAAGGCGCCGACGCGTTCGGCGCTCGCGACTGGACCCCGCCGCCGCCGCCCCCACCGCCGCAGCCGAAGTTCGTGCCGCCGCCGCCGCCCGTGCCAACCGCGCCGCCGCTGCCGTTCACAGTGCTCGGCAAGGCGCGCGAGAACGGCGCCTGGGAAGTCTACCTGGCGCGCGCCAATCAGACCCATATCGTGAAAATCAAGACCGTCATCGACGGCACCTACCGGGTCGACGCCATCGCGCCGCCCATCCTGACGCTTACCTATCTGCCCTTGAACCAGGTTCAGCAGCTTAATATTGGAGCATTCGACTGATGGCTAGTCATCCGAATGGCAAGTTCCGGCAGGCGCCGCGCGCCGTGACGCTGCTTGGCCTGTCCCTATCCCTTTCTCTCGCCGGCTGCGCCGGCCAGGCCGCCTACCGCGAGGGCCAGCAGCTGGTCGCGCAAGACCGAGTCGAGGCCGGCCTTGCCAAGTACCGCGAAGCCGCCGCCGCCGATCCGGGCAACGCCAGCTACCGCGTCGCCTTGTTGAGCGCGCGCGACCGCGCCGCCACCCGCCTGCTGGACAGCGCGGAACGGCGCCTTGCCAGTGGCCAGGCGGCCGCGGCGGCCCAGGATTACACGCGCGTGCTGGCCTTCGATCCGGCCAACGAACGGGCCCGCGCCGGCCTGCGCCAGGTCGAGGCCGACGCCCGTCACGTAAAACTGATGGACGCAGCCAACGCGGCCTTCGAGCAAAAGGACATGGAGACGGCGCGCCAGCATGCCACGGCAGTGCTGACCGAGCGTCCGGACTACGAACCGGCGCGCCAGCTGCTGGCGAAAATCGCGGACGCGCAGATGGCGCGCCCCGCCCAGGGCGGGCTGGCTGCGGCCTTTCGCACCCAGATCAGCATCGAGTTTCGCGACGTGGCCCTGAAGCAGGTGTTCGAGGTGATCTCCCAGCGTTCGGGCCTGAACTTCATCTTCGACAAGGATGTTAAGACCGATACCCGCACCTCGATCTTTCTGAAGAACAGCAACGTGGAAGCGGCCATCTATTACCTCCTGATGAGCAACCAGCTCGAGCAGCAGGTCATGGACGGCAATACGATCATGATCTATCCGAACACCGCAGTGAAATTGCGCGAGTACCAGGAGCAGACGGTCAAAACCTTCTACCTGGCCAATGCCGACGCCAAGAGCATCGGCAATACCCTGAAAACCATCGTCAAGTCGCGCGACGTCGTGATCGACGAAAAACTGAACCTCGTGATCGTGCGCGACAGTCCCGAGGCGATCCGGCTGGCGACCAAGCTGGTGGCCCTGCAGGACGTGGCCGAGCCGGAAGTGATGCTCGACGTCGAGATCCTCGAGATCAAGCGCAGCAGCGTCACCGAGCTGGGCATCGCCTGGCCGACGACGCTGGGCTTTTCGCCGCTGACCGGCGCGAATGGCGCCGCGCTGACGATCGACGCCCTGCGCGCGCTCTCGAGCAGCCGCATCGGGGTGAGCGGCGTGTCGGCCAGCCTAACGGCAAACCGCACCGACGGCGACTCGAATACCCTGGCCAATCCGCGCATCCGCGTGCGCAACAAGGAAAAAGCCAAGGTCGTCATCGGCGACAAGGTGCCGAACATTTCGGCCACCGTCTCGACCGGCGGCGGCGTCGGCAATTTCGCAACCGAGAACGTCACCTATGTCGATGTCGGCCTGACCCTCAACGTCGAGCCGACCATCTACCTGAACAACGAGGTCGGGATCCGCATTTCGCTCGAGGTGAGCAACGTGGTCGATACCCTGCGCACGAATTCCGGTTCGGTGGCCTACCGCATCGGCACCCGCTCGGCCAGCACGATGCTGCAGCTGAAGGATGGCGAAAACCAGGTGCTGGCCGGACTGATCAACAATGAAGACCGCAGCAGCGGCAGCAAGGTGCCGGGACTGGGCCACCTGCCGATCCTGGGCCGCCTGTTCGGACGCACCAACGACACGCTCGACAAGACCGAGATCGTGCTGTCGATCACGCCGCACCTGGTGCGCACGCTGCAGCGCCCGGCGGCCAGCGCCTCGGAATTCGCGGCCGGTACCGAGGCGAATTTCCGCCGCCGTCCCGAAGCGCAGATTGCCGTGAGCTCGAGTGCGGTTGGCTTGCCCGGCGCGACACCTGCGCCCGCGATCCCCGCCGCGCCGGCGGGTACGGCGGTGCCGGCACCCGGCCTGCCGTCGTCGGCGCTGCCGACGACGCCATCGCAGACCACGCCCGCAGCGGGCACGGCGCCGGCCGCCGGCGTGACCGTCACGCCGCTGCCGGCCGGCGGCGTGGTGGTGACGCCGATCCCGGCGCCGCAAAGCGTTCCGCTATCCCCGCCGCGGAGCCAGTAATCGTGGGTCGCCGGGGCAGCGGTTTCACGCTGATCGAACTGCTGGTCACGCTGGCCATCCTGGCGCTGCTGGGCACCCTGGTGGCGCCCGTGGCCCAGGTGACGGTCCAGCGCAAGCAGGAGCAGGAGCTGCGCCGTTCGCTGCGCGAGATCCGCTCGGGAATCGACGCCTATAAAAAAGCCTTCGACGAGGGGCGCATCACGCGCGTGGTCGGGGCCAACGGCTATCCGCCCAAGCTCGAACTGCTGGTCGACGGCGTGCCCGACCTGCGCAGCCCGAAACGCGCGAAGATCTTTTTCCTGCGACGGCTGCCGCGCGACCCCTTCAATCCCGATCCCGCCCTGCTTGACGCCGAGACCTGGGGCAAGCGCAGCTATGCCAGCGAAGCGGCCGAGCCGCGCGAAGGCGACGATGTCTATGACGTGTATTCCACGTCCACCCGGCCCGGCCTGAACGGCGTGCCTTATAACCGGTGGTGAGCATGAAGTGTCTGTTTCGCCGCCCGCGCGGCTTTACCCTGATCGAACTGCTGGTGGTGCTCGGCATTGTCGCCTTGCTGCTGACCCTGGCCGTGCCGCGCTTTTTCCCGAGCATCGACAAGTCGCGCGAAACCATCCTGGCCGAAAACCTGCGCAATACGCGCGAGATCATCGGCCAGTACTACAGCGATACCGGACGCTATCCGGACTCGCTCGAGCAGCTGGTCGAGAAAAAATACCTGCGCAGTCTGCCGGTCGATCCGATCACGGAAAGCACCACGACCTGGACGGTCGTCGCCCCGGAAGAGGGCACGCTGGGCGTTGTCTACGACCTGCGCAGCGGGGCGCCGGGCAATGACCGCAGCGGCAAGCCCTACGCCGAGTGGTAGGCGTGGACGGCCAGGTGAAGCGGCGCAAACTGCACGGCCAGGCCGGCTTTACCTATGTCGGCATGATCGTGTTCGTGACCATCATCGGCCTGGTCGGCGCGGCTACGCTGAAGGTGGGCGCGCTGCTGCAGCGCGCCGAGGCGGAAAACGAATTGCTGGAAACCGGCGCCGTGTTCAGCGCGGCGCTGGCCAGCTATGCGCAAGCCACGCCGCCGGGCCAGCCCTCGCAGCCGGCCACGCTCGACGCCCTGCTGCGCGATCCGCGCTTCCCCGTTCCGCTGCGCCACCTGCGCCGCATTTTCGTCGACCCCATCACCGGCAGCGCCGAGTGGGGCCTGGTGCGGGCGGCCGAAGGGGGACCGATTCTGGGCGTGTACAGCCTGTCGCAGGCGCAGCCGCTGAAGATCGCCAATTTCGATGCGCGCTTCGTAAATTTCGAGCACAAGAAGCAGCTGTCGGACTGGAAGTTCATGGCCGGCGCGCCGCTGGCTGCAGCAACGACCACGGCGCCAAGGCAGGGCGGCACGCCCCCGGCAACGATGTTCCCGGCGCCGGCGCCGGCCGTCGTTCCCGCGGTCCCGGTCGCACCGCCGCGCCTACCTGCGTCACCACCGCCGCCCGAACCGGAACCTGCCGAGGCGCAGGAAACGACAGAAACGGAAACGGAGAAAGAGGACGACGCCGAAAGGGAGCCACCGCCGGCCACGAACGAACCGGTGCCGGTCCCCTGAACCTTACTTGGAGCGGCGCTTGAAATCGCGCGGCCGGAAGCCCAGCACCATCAGCACGCCGAAATAGCAGATGCCGCAGACCGAGATGATGGCGAGCAGGACGCCGGCGCGCAGGAAGGGCGTCGCTTGCAGCGCAATCCAGTCGAACTGTTCCTGGGCGAACCAGGCCACCGTGCCCATCGCCGCGACCGCCACGATCAGCTTGAAGTAAAAGCTTCCCCAACCGGGCTGCGGCACATAGATCTCGCGCTTGCGCAGGCCGGAGTACAGCAGGGCCGCATTGACGCAGGCACCGACGCCGATCGACAGCGCCAGGCCGGCCACGCCGAGTCCGATGCCCCACACGAAGACGACGTTCAGCAGTTGGGTCAGCACCAGTACCCCGAGCGCGATGTTTACGGGCGTACGCACTTCCTGGCGCGCGAAAAAGGCCGGCGCCAGCGTCTTGACCAGGATGAAGCCAAGCAGGCCGGCGCTGTAGGCCATCAGCGGCAGCGAGGAATTGGCGACATCCTGGGCGTTGAAAGCGCCGTAGTGGAACAGGGTGGCGATCATCGGCTCGGCCAGGGTGGCCAGGCCGACCGCTGCGGGAATCGCCAGCAGGAAGGTCAGGCGCAGGCCCCAGTCGAGCAGGGACGAGTATTCGCGGGTGTCGCCTTCGGTATTGGCTTTGGCCAGGCCCGGCAGCAGGATCGTTCCCAGCGCCACGCCGAGCAGGGCTGTCGGCAGTTCCATCAGCCGGTCCGCATATTGCAAGGACGAGACGGCGCCCGGTCCCTGCCAGGCCGCGATCGTGGTGTTGATCAGGAGGCTGATCTGGGCTGCCGCCACGGCGAACACAGCCGGCCCCATCTTGCCGAGCAGGCGACGCACGCCGCTGTCGCGCAGGCCGGCGAAGGGATTGATCGAGATGCGCGGCAGCATGCCGATCCTGATCAGCGAAGGAAGCTGCAGCCCGACCTGCAGCAGGCCGCCGACACACACGCCGACCGCCATCGCATAGATCGGCTGCTCGAAGTAGTCGACCAGCACCAGCGCGGCAAAGATGAAAGACAGGTTCAGCAGCACCGGGGTAATCGCCGGAATCTTGAACTGGCGCCAGGTGTTCAGCACTCCGCTCGACAGCGCGACGAAGGACATGCAGACGATGTAGGGGAACATCATCTGTGTCATGAGGACGGCGGCGTCGAAGGCGTCCGATTCGCTGCGCAGGCTGCCGCCAATCCAGTAGATCAGAAGGGGAGCGGCCACGATGCCGAGGATGCTGGTCAGGAGCGTGGCCCAGACCAGCACGGTGGCCACGTGGTCGACCAGGGTCTTGGTGGCCTCCTGGCCGTTCTTCGTCTTGTATTCGGTGATGATGGGAACAAAAGCCTGGGAGAACGCACCTTCCGCAAACAGGCGCCGCAGCAGGTTCGGCAGGCGGAAGGCGATGTTGAAGGCGTCGGTGAAGCTCGAGGCGCCAAAGGCGGCCGCGAACAGGCTTTCGCGCAGCAGGCCGGTGACGCGTGACACCATGGTCATGCTGGAGATGGCAGCGAGGGTCTTGAGCAGATTCATGAGGCAAGATTATAGCGGT
Source organism: Telluria sp. LT2P34 (assembly GCF_059685915.1). Taxonomy (NCBI): domain Bacteria; kingdom Pseudomonadati; phylum Pseudomonadota; class Betaproteobacteria; order Burkholderiales; family Oxalobacteraceae; genus Telluria; species Telluria sp. LT2P34. Next base: position 992,256 of record NZ_JCASIN010000001.1, on the reverse strand, counting down.
GCAACAGGCCGCGCGGCCCGTGTCTTGTCGCAATAATCAAGAATGAATTGCTAGGTGGTGATTCCTTCGCTATAATCGTGGGCTGTACTGAATTCTGTTCGCAGACACTGATGTTTGGCAGGCACTGGAATGGGCCAGTTTGACTCGCTACTGTTTGCAAACGCAACTTGACCCCGATTTAGGAAATTCCATGGCAAATACCGCACAAGCACGCAAGCGCGCTCGTCAAGCAGTTAAGCAAAACGCACACAACAGCGCTCAGCGTTCGACCCTGCGTACCGCAATCAAGGCAGTTCGCAAGGCCATCCAGGCTGGCGACAAGGCCGCAGCAACCAGCATCTTCCAGTCGTCGGTGTCGACCATCGACAGCATCGCTGACAAGAAAATTATTCACAAGAACAAAGCCGCTCGCCACAAGAGCCGCCTTGCTGCTGCCCTGAAAGCCCTGTCGGCCTAATAACCGGTTGGCGCGCGGCGATTCGCCGCGCAGGCAGTACAGTGAACGAAACCCGCCCGACTTTGGTCCTGGCGGGTTTTTCTGCTTTTCCGACACGGATTAACCACGGGCCGAGGTCCATTTCACGCAGCCGACCGCCAGCGCCGAATTGCTGACCAGGAAAGCGCCATGCCGGTAGAGCAGGGCGGTCCGCTTCCGATCGCGCACGTCGAGCGCCCAGACGTCGCCCTGCGGGGCGGCCCACAGGATGCGGCCGTCGACGGCGTCGATGCCGGCGAACACCTGGTTCGGGGTGGTGCCCGGCTTGAAGAACACCAGCACCGTGTCACTGTCTTGCGGCGGCAAGGCTGCGAGCGGGCCGCCGACCAGGACCGCCAGCACCAGCGCGGCCGCGCCCGTCCTGCCGCCAAGCGAATCGGTACCGCGCCACAGCCACCAGGCCAGCGCCACGAAGGCGACGCCGAAGACGAAGAACCACAGCAGGTCCCACAGCACCGGGCTGTTTGTATCGAGGCGGATGTGGTGCAGTTCGAGCAGCCAGTGGAAGACGGCCGCATCGACGATGTTCCAGATCCCGAAGCCGAAGGCGGCGCTCGAGAGCAGGATGCGGTCCCCGGCGGCCACCGATCGGCGCACCTTCCACAGTTTGAGCAGGCCGACGACGGCGATCACGTACATCAGCAGGTGAAACAGGCCGTCGGCCAGGATCTGGACCCTGATGTCGCGGAAGGGTTCTCCCGGCACGAGCGAGAGCAGGTGGTGCCACTGCAGGATCTGGTGCAGCAGGATGCCGTCGAAAAAACCGCCCATGGCGAAACCGAGCAGGAAACCGGCCCAGGCCAGCGAGCGCAGGTGGGGGATGGCGGCGGCGTCGGACTGGCGGACGGCGTTCATGATGGCTCCTGTCGGTTGCCGGGCGGCGGCCTTGGAATCGATGCTAACGCGTTCGCCAAAGCGGTAGCGCACGGTAAAATACTGGTGCATAATGTGAAACGCCCGTCTTATGTCTTATAGAAGACCTCGACACAGACAGCCACACGATCTGTCCATCGCGCCAGGAAGCGGGGTAGTATGATCGCTGCCGCGAGCGAATACGGGCGACACCTTCAAGTTACGAGTGACAGACATTGATCGCGAACCGATCGCGAGAACCGAGGATAAAGCGCATGAGCAGTGATTCGACCATCATCTACACCCTGACCGACGAGGCGCCGCTGCTGGCGACCCACGCCTTTCTGCCAGTCGTCAGGACCTTCGCCAAGCCGGCCGGCATCAAGGTCGAGCAGGCCGACATTTCGGTTGCCGCCCGTATCCTGGCCGGCTTCCCCGAAAACCTGACGCCGGAACAGCGCATGCCGGACGTGCTGACCGAACTGGGCAAGAAGACGCTCGAGCCGGATGCGAACATCATCAAGCTGCCGAACATCAGCGCCTCCGTGGGCCAGCTGGTGAACGCCATCGAGGAACTGCAGGCCAAGGGCTATAACATCCCCGACTATCCGTCGGACCCGAAGACCGACGAAGAAAAGTCGATCAAGGCACGCTACGGCAAGTGCATCGGCTCTTCGGTCAATCCGGTCCTGCGTGAAGGCAACTCGGATCGCCGCGCGCCGCGCGCCGTGAAAGAGTACGCACGCAAGAATCCGCACTCGATGTCCGAGTGGTCGCCCGCCTCGCGCACCCACGTGTCGCACATGACCGGCGGCGACTTCTATCATGGCGAAAAGTCGATGACCCTCGAAAATGCGCGTGAAGTGCGCATGGAGCTGGTCACGAAGGGCGGCCAGACGGTTGTCCTGAAGCCGAAGGTCGCGCTGCAGGCCGGCGAGATCATCGATTCGATGTTCATGAGCAGGAAAGCCTTGCTGGCTTTCTACGAAAAGCAGATCGAAGACGCCAAGCAGACCGGCGTGCTGTTCTCGCTGCACGTCAAGGCGACGATGATGAAGGTCTCGCACCCGATCGTCTTCGGCCACTGCGTGCGCATGTTCTACAAGGAAGCGTTCGAAAAGCACGCCGCCCTGTTCGACAGCCTCGGCATCAACGTCAACAACGGCATGGCCGACCTGTACAACAAGATCGCCGACCTGCCGGCCTCGCAGCGCGAAGAAATCGAGCGCGACCTGCACGCCTGCCAGGAACACCGTCCGGAGCTGGCCATGGTCGACTCGACCAAGGGCATCACCAATTTCCATTCGCCGAACGACGTCATCGTCGACGCGTCGATGCCGGCCATGATCCGCGCCGGCGGCAAGATGTACGATGCCAACGGCAAGCTCAAGGAAGTCAAGGCCGTGATTCCGGAATCGACCTTTGCGCGCATCTACCAAGAGATCATTAACTTCTGCAAATGGCATGGCGCTTTCGATCCGAAGACCATGGGCACCGTCCCGAACGTGGGCCTGATGGCGCAGCAGGCCGAAGAATACGGCTCGCACGACAAGACCTTCGAAATCCAGGAAGACGGCGTTGCCAACATCACCGACATCGCCACCGGCGAAGTCCTGATGAGCCAAAACGTCGAGCAGGGCGACATCTGGCGCATGTGCCAGACCAAGGACGCGCCGATCCGCGACTGGGTCAAGCTGGCCGTGACGCGTGCGCGCAATTCGGGCATGCCGGCCGTGTTCTGGCTCGATCCCTACCGCCCGCACGAAAACGAACTGATCAAGAAGGTACGCACTTACCTGAAGGACCACGACACGAACGGCCTGGACATCCAGATCATGTCGCAGGTGCGCGCGATGCGTTACACCCTGGAGCGCGTCAAGCGTGGCCTGGACACCATCTCGGTCACCGGCAACATCCTGCGCGATTACCTGACCGACCTGTTCCCGATCCTGGAACTGGGCACCAGCGCCAAGATGCTGTCGATCGTGCCGCTGATGGCCGGCGGCGGCATGTACGAAACCGGCGCCGGCGGCTCGGCTCCGAAGCACGTGCAGCAGCTGACCGAAGAAAACCACCTGCGCTGGGATTCGCTGGGTGAATTCCTGGCCCTGGCCGTGTCGCTGGAAGACCTCGGCATCAAGGCCGGCAACGTCAAGGCGACCGTGCTGGCCAATACCCTCGACGCGGCGACCGGCAAGCTGCTGGACAACCGCAAGTCGCCTTCGCCGAAGACCGGCGAGCTCGACAACCGCGGCAGCCAGTTCTACCTCGCGATGTACTGGGCGCAGGAACTGGCTGCGCAGACCGACGACGCCCAGCTGGCGGCCGCCTTCGCGCCACTGGCCAAGAGCTTGAGCGAAAACGAGCAGAAGATCGTTGCCGAACTGCTCGCAGTGCAGGGCAAGCCGGCCGATGTCGGCGGTTATTACAAGCTGGACGAAGCCAAGGTGAGCGCCGTCATGCGTCCGAGCGCGACGTTCAACGCGGCGCTGGAGACGATCGGCGCCTGATCGAGCCTGGTCTTTTGCATGAAAAACCCCGCCCGGCCCCATGGCCCGGCGGGGTTTTTATTTTCCGCGCAGATCCGCTGCCGGCACTTCGACGAACTCTCCCGGCATCAGGGGATGGGTCGCCAGGGAAAACGGCCCGATACTGCTGCGCACCAGGCGTAGTGTCGGCAAGCCCACCGCCGCCGTCATGCGCCGTACCTGGCGGTTCTTGCCTTCTTCCAGCGTGATCGCGATCCAGCTGGTCGGCTTGTCCAGGCGCGCGCGGATCGGCGGGTTGCGCGGCCACAGCCATTCCGGCTCGGCGATGCGCGCCGCGCGGCAGGGCCTGGTGACGAAATCGCCCAGGTCGAGCGGCGCCTGCAGGCGCGCCAGCGCCGCGGCATCGATCTCTCCGTCCACCTGCACCAGGTAAGTCTTGGCTTCCTTGTGGTCCGGATGCGCGATCTTGTGCTGCAGCTTGCCGTCGTCGGTCAGCAGCATCAGTCCCTCGCTGTCGGCGTCCAGGCGCCCGGCAGGGTAGATGCCGGGGATGTCGAGGTAATCGGCGAGCGACTCGCGTCCCGGCTGCGGGGAGAACTGGCACAGGACCTGGAAGGGTTTGTTGAAGAGGATGAGGGGCATGAAGGCGGTCTGGATCGGAGGAGGGCGCCGTGGCGGCAGGAGGGTGCTCGGGCATGGCATTGCCAAACTTACTGGTGCATAATGCAACAGACCCGGCGTCTTATAGAAGACCCACTGCCTTAACCGATATTGTAATGTAGATCGCAGAGCAAGCGACCACTTGGGAGAAGACGATGTACCAGCATATCGAAGTGCCCGCCGACGGCCAGAAGATCAGCGTCGGCGCCGATTTTTCCCTGAATGTTCCCGACACGCCGATCATTCCCTACATCGAAGGCGACGGCACCGGCGCCGACATCACGCCGGTGATGATCAAGGTGGTCGACGCGGCCGTGGCCAAAGCCTATGGCGGCCGGCGCAAGATCAGCTGGATGGAAATCTTTGCCGGAGAGAAGTCGACCGGCGTGTACGGTCCGGATGTCTGGCTGCCGGGCGAGACGCTCGAGGTGCTGAAGGACTACGTGGTGTCGATCAAGGGCCCGCTGACGACGCCGGTCGGCGGCGGCATCCGTTCCCTGAACGTCGCGCTGCGCCAGGAACTCGACCTGTATGTCTGCCTGCGCCCGGTGCGTTATTTCAAGGGCGTGCCGTCGCCTTTGAAACAGCCGGAAAAGACCGACATGGTCATCTTCCGCGAGAACTCGGAAGACATCTATGCCGGCATCGAATGGGCCGAAGGCTCGGAAGGCGTCAAGAAAGTCATCAAGTTCCTGACCGAGGAGATGGGCGTCAAGAAGATCCGCTTCCCGGAATCCTCGGGCCTGGGGATCAAGCCGGTTTCGCGCGAAGGCACCGAGCGCCTGGTGCGCAAGGCGATCCAGTACGCGATCGATAACGACAAGCCCTCGGTGACGATTGTCCACAAGGGCAACATCATGAAGTACACCGAAGGCGGCTTCCGCGACTGGGCTTATGCCCTGGCGCAGCGGGAATTCGGTGCGGAAATGATCGATGGCGGCCCATGGTGCCGCTTCAAGAATCCGAGGACCGGGCGCGACATCATTATCAAGGATTCGATCGCCGACGCCTTCCTGCAGCAGATCCTGCTGCGTCCGGCGGAATACAGCGTGATCGCGACCCTGAACCTGAACGGCGACTATATTTCGGACGCGCTGGCGGCTCAGGTCGGCGGCATCGGCATCGCGCCGGGCGCCAACATGTCCGATTCGGTGGCCATGTTCGAAGCAACCCACGGGACCGCGCCGAAGTATGCGGGCAAGGACTACGTGAATCCGGGATCCCTGATCCTGTCGGCCGAAATGATGCTGCGCCACATGGGCTGGCTGGAAGCGGCCGACCTGGTTATCGCTTCGATGGAGCGGGCCATTGCCTCCAAGCGCGTCACCTACGATTTCGCGCGCCTGATGGAAGGCGCCACCCAGGTGTCATGTTCGGGTTTCGGCGACGTGATGATCGAACAGATGTAAGGAACACACGTTCGGCTTGGCGCGATGCGTCTGGCGAGCTCTGTCCGCGCTATCGGGACGGGGCTTTTTCATGGGCTGTGGTAGGGTATTCCTGCACATCCGGCAAATGTTTCAAGACGAAAAAAAACCCCGCTTGGGGCGGGGTTTTCGCTTCCCAGGAAGTATTACGTGCCCTGGATGTTGGAAGCTTGCTTGCCTTTAGGGCCTTGCGTGACTTCGAATTGGACTTTCTGACCTTCTTTGAGGGTCTTAAAACCGTTCATGTTGATTGCGGAGAAATGCGCGAACAAATCTTCACCGCCGTCATCTGGAGTGATGAAGCCAAAACCTTTGGAATCATTGAACCACTTAACAGTACCAGTTGCCATAAAAGAACTTTCAAATATAAACACATCACACGAGCCGTAAAAGCAAGACGCTTCTTGCCCCCTCCTCAGCCTGCTCACTTCTTTATTAACGAGTACATAAGTACATGTCAATGTTTCCATTGTTGATGTACTAAAGTTCTAAGTCAAGCCCTTTGATGCGTCTGTTGTTAATTTTTTCATACCATATGCATAGGGTGGAATTCATGTGCTGACTCAGCCCTTGATTTCGGCAATCGGGACGCCATCTGCGCTATCAACGGAAACCAAGTAAGATAAAGGCGAATCGAAGTGAGCCGCCTGCAGTGAACTGATCGCATCGATCTGATATTTACGCTTTGCATCATCCTTGAACGCTTTAGAATACGCCCATGGCAACCAAGCACGATACCGAACAGCTGCTGGAGCGGCAAGTCGTCAAACCACCGCCGCTGTATCAGGTGGCTTTACTGAATGACGATTACACACCGATGGAGTTTGTTGTGGCAGTCATCCAGGAGTACTTCAACAAGGATCGCGAAACGGCGACACAGATCATGCTTTCCGTACACCGTCATGGCAAAGGAGTGTGCGGCGTGTTTTCCAAAGATATAGCGTGTACTAAAGTGGAATTTGTCTTAACGCATGCGCGCAAGGCGGGGCATCCCCTGCAGTGCGTGATGGAGGAAGTATGATTGCGCAGGAACTTGAAGTATCCCTACACATGGCCTTTGTCGAGGCCCGACAGGCACGGCACGAGTTCATTACCGTGGAGCATTTGCTGCTTGCGCTCCTCGATAACCCCTCGGCCGCTGAGGTCCTGCGTGCGTGCGCGGTCAATATTGACGACCTGCGCAAGACCCTGACCAATTTCATCGGTGACAACACCCCGACCGTGCCCGGCACGGGCGAGGTCGACACCCAGCCGACGCTCGGCTTCCAGCGCGTGATCCAGCGCGCGATCATGCACGTGCAGTCGGCCTCGAACGGCAAGAAGGAAGTTACCGGCGCCAACGTGCTGGTGGCGATCTTCGGCGAGAAGGATTCGCATGCTGTTTACTACCTGCACCAGCAGGGCGTAACCCGCCTGGACGTGGTCAATTTCATCTCGCACGGCGTGCGCAAGGACCAGCAGATCGACAGCCAGAAGGCGTCGGAAGGCGTGGAAGAGGCGCAGGTCGAAGGCACGACGAAAGAAAGCCCGCTCGACCAGTTCACGCAGAACCTGAACAAGGCTGCCGCCGACGGCAAGATCGATCCGCTGATCGGGCGCGAGGAAGAAGTCGACCGCGTGATCCAGATCCTCTGCCGCCGCCGCAAGAACAATCCCTTGCTGGTCGGTGAAGCCGGTGTCGGCAAGACCGCGATCGCCGAGGGCCTGGCCTGGCGCATCGTCCAGGAAGAAGTGCCCGAGATCCTGCAGAACGCCGTCGTGTTCTCGCTCGACATGGGCGCCTTGCTCGCCGGTACCAAGTACCGCGGCGACTTCGAGCAGCGCCTCAAGGCCGTGCTCAAGCAGCTCAAGGACACGCCGAACGGCATCCTGTTCATCGACGAGATCCACACGATCATCGGCGCCGGCTCGGCTTCGGGCGGTACGCTAGACGCATCGAACCTGCTGAAACCGGCCCTGGCGAACGGCCAGCTCAAGTGCATCGGCGCGACCACGTTCACGGAATTCCGCGGCGTGTTCGAAAAAGACCATGCGCTGTCGCGCCGCTTCCAGAAGGTCGACGTCAACGAGCCGACGGTCGAGCAGACCGTGCAGATCCTGCGTGGCCTGAAGTCCCGCTTCGAAGAGCACCACGGCGTGAAGTATTCGTCGTCGGCGCTGTCGACCGCGGCCGAACTGGCGGCGCGCTTCATCAACGACCGTCACCTGCCCGACAAGGCGATCGACGTGATCGACGAGGCGGGCGCAGCCCAGCGCATCCTGCCGAAGTCGAAGCAGAAAAAGACGATCGGCAAGGCCGAGATCGAGGAAATCATCGCGAAAATCGCGCGGATTCCCCCGCAAACGGTCAACCAGGACGACCGCTCCAAGCTGCAGACGATCGACCGCGATTTGCGCAACGTCGTCTTCGGCCAGGACCCGGCCATCGATGCACTGGCCTCGGCCATCAAGATGGCGCGTGCCGGCCTGGGCAAGCAGGACAAGCCGATCGGCTCCTTCCTGTTCTCCGGTCCGACCGGCGTCGGCAAGACCGAGGTGGCCAAGCAGTTGGCCTTCATCCTCGGCATCGAGCTGATCCGTTTCGACATGTCCGAGTACATGGAGCGCCATGCCGTGTCGCGCCTGATCGGTGCGCCGCCGGGTTATGTCGGTTTCGACCAGGGTGGTTTGCTGACCGAAGCCATTACCAAGAAGCCGCACGCGGTGCTGCTGCTCGACGAGATTGAAAAAGCCCACCCGGACATTTTCAACATCCTGCTGCAGGTGATGGACCATGGCACGCTGACCGACAACAACGGACGCAAGGCCGACTTCCGCAACGTGATCATCATCATGACCACGAACGCGGGCGCCGAAAGCCTGACCAAGCGCTCGGTCGGCTTTGTCGACTCGAAAGCAGCCGGCGACGAGCTGGCCGACATCAAGCGCATGTTCACGCCGGAGTTCCGCAACCGCCTGGACGCGACCATCAGCTTCCGTGCGCTGGACGAGGAAATCATCCTGCGCGTCGTGGACAAGTTCCTGATGCAACTGGAAGAGCAGCTGCACGAGAAGAAGGTGGAAGCCATCTTCACCGAGAAGCTGCGCAAGTTCCTCGGCGCCAAGGGTTTCGATCCGCAGATGGGTGCACGTCCGATGTCGCGCCTGATCCAGGACATGATCAGGAAAGCCCTGGCCGACGAGCTGCTGTTCGGGCGCCTCATCAACGGTGGGCGCATCACGGTGGACATGAACGAGAAGGACGAAGTCACGCTCGAGTTCCCGGAAGGCGACGCACTGCCGCCGCCGGCCCCGGCCGAGACGGTCGAGATCGAATAAGACTCGATGCTTCCCAAAACCGCGCCTCGTGCGCGGTTTTTTTTTGCTCGTATGCACGCCAACTGACCGTTCCCGTATGGCAAACTCGTGTTCTCCGCCAACTTTGCCTCTCAACATGAACGTGTCCCGTCCCGCTACCCGCACCATCCTTGCGCTCTCCCTTGCGCTCATCGGTACCCAGGCGGCCGCCGCCGATCCATATTTCCGTTTCCCCGCCGTGCGCGGCGACACGATCGTGTTCACGGCCGAGGGCGACCTCTGGCGGACCTCGACCGCCGGCGGCAAGGCCACGCGCCTGACCACCCATCCTTCAGCGGAAACCCATGCCGCGATCTCGCACGACGGCAAGTTCGTCGCCTTTGCCGCTTCCTATGAAGGCGCGCAGGAAGCCTATGTGATGCCGATCGAAGGCGGCCTGCCGCGGCGCATCACCTTCGAAAACGGCGGCGTCACCGTGCTGGGCTGGACGGCGCAGGGCGAGGTGCTGGTCAGTACCGAAAATTCTGTGGGGCCCGCCAAGCACCGCATCGTCGCCGCGCTCGATCCGCGCGATCCAATGAAGCTGGCGCGCCGCGTGCTGCCGCTGGCCGATGCGAACGATGCCGTGCTCGACGATAGCGGGCGGGTCGTGTATTTCACGCGCATGGGCTTGTCGATGACCAACGACAACGTCAAGTCCTACCGCGGTGGCGCCCATGCCCAGTTGTGGCGTTTCGACCTCGGCTCGAAAAGCGAAGCCCAGCCGGTCTTCAAGGGCGACAGCGCGAATAACCGGCGCGCCATGTGGTGGCAGGGCCGCCTGTATTTCATCAGCGACGCCGGCGGCGCCGACAATCTCTGGAGCGCGAACCCGGACGGCAGCGAACGCCGCCAGCTTACCCAGCACAAGGAGTGGGACGTGCGCACCGCCTCGCTCGGCGACGGACGCATCGCCTACCAGCTGGGCGCCGACCTGCGCGTGTTCGACATTGCCGGCGCCAGCGACACGCGCCTCTCCGCCAGCCTGGTGTCGGACTTCGACCAGCAACGCGTACGCCGCGTGAAGTCGCCATTGGAGGCGTTGACCTCGATCGAGGTGGCCAACAAGCTTGAACGCATCGTGCTGACCGCGCGCGGACGCGTCACCGTCGCCGGCACCGGCAACGGCCGCCGCGTCGAAATCGCCGTGCCCGAGGGCTCCCGCGCGCGCGGCGCCGTGTTCAGCCATGACGACAAGTGGGTCTACGCTTTTGTCGACACCAGCGGCGAGAACGAAATCTGGCGCTATGCCGCCGATGGTTCCGGCCACGGCGAGCGCTTGAGCACGGACGGCGCGAGCCACCGCTGGAACCTGTACCCCTCGCCGGACGGCAAGTGGCTGGCCCACACCGACAAGAAGGGCCGCACCTGGCTGCTCGACCTGGGCGCCAGGACCAATGTCATCATCGACGACGCCGGCCTGGTGGGCATCGACCGCTCCGACCAGGTGGTCTGGTCGCCCGACAGCCGCAACCTGGCCTTCGTGCGTGCTGGCAGCCGCGAGCGGCGCGACCAGATCGGCATGTTCAACCTCGCCACCCGCGTGGTGAACTTCGTCACGACCGACCGCTACGAGGCCAGCTCCCCCGTGTTTTCGCCGGACGGGAAGTGGCTGTATTTCCTGTCCGCGCGCCATTTCAATGTCGGCAACGTCTCGGTCTGGGGCGACCGCAACATGGGGCCGGTGTTCGACAAGCGCGTCGGCGTGTATGCGCTGGCGCTGCAATCAGGCGAGCGCTTTCCCTTCAAACCCGAGGACGAGCTGACCCGCCCGGAAGAAAAAACGCCGGAAGCGGCGGCCAGGGCGGCGGTCAAGCCGGCCACGCCGGACGAGCCGGATGCGGCCAGGGGCGCCGCGGTCGCGGCGGCCACCGCCGCCGCCGCTGCGACCGCCGCTGCTACTGCCGCAAGCCCTGAAAAGCCGAAACAGCCGACCCCCCCGGTCGCCTACAGCGGCCTGCGCGAGCGCCTGTACGAAGTGCCGGTCGCTCCCGGCAATTACCGCGCGCTGGCCGTCGACGACAAGCGCCTCTACCTGCTGGAGGCCGACGACGACGGCGCCAAGGGCACCCTGAAAACCCTGGCCGTCTCCCGCAGCAGCCCGCAGCTCGAAACCTTCGTCGGCAACGTGCGCGAATTCGGGCTCTCGCTCGATCGCAAGCGCGTCTTCTACCGCACCTTCGCCAGGGGCGCGCCGGGCGACATGCTGATCGTCGACGCCGGCGCCAAGGCGCCAGCCGACCTGTCGAAGTCGAAGGTCAAGATCGACGACTGGGCGGTGAGCTCGAACCCGCGCATGGAATGGAAGCAGATGTTCAACGATGCCTGGCGCATGCACCGCGATTTCCTGTATGACGCCAACATGCGCGGCATCGACTGGAACGCCGCGCGCACCCGCTACGCGCCGCTGGTCGAGCGCGTGACCGACCGTGCGGAACTCGACGACGTGCTGGGCATGATGGTCGGCGAGGTCGGGGCGCTGCACTCGCAGATTCGTCCGGGCGACGTGCGCCGGGCCGCCGCCGAAGGCGTGCCCGCCAGCCTCGGCGCGGTGCTCAGCCGCACCGCCGACGGCTACCGGGTCGACCGCGTCTACAAGAGCGAACCGGAGCTGCCGCTCGAGGCCGGCCCGCTGTCCGCGCCCGACGTCAACGTCAGGGAAGGCGACATCATCACGGCCGTCAACGGCAAGTCGCTGAAGGAAGCGCGCGACATCGCCGACCTGCTGCTCGACACCGCCGGCAAACAGGTGCTGCTGCACGTGAAGGCCGCCGGGCGGGATGCGAAGCCGCGCGCGGTGATCGTCACCCCGGCCACGATGGCGACCCACGCCAGCCTGCGCTACGCGGACTGGGAGCAGGGCAGGGCCCAGCAGGTCGACAGCGCCTCGAAAGGCAGGATCGGCTACCTGCACCTGCGCGCGATGGTGGCGCGCGACATCAACGCCTTTGCCCGCGACTTCTACGCCAACATCAACAAGGAAGGCCTGGTGATCGACGTGCGCCGGAATAACGGCGGCAACATCGACAGCTGGATCATCGAAAAGCTGCTGCGCCGTTCCTGGGCCTTCTGGGCGTCGAACGGCAAGCAGCCCTATCCGAACATGCAGAACACCTTCCGCGGCCACCTGGTGGTGCTGATGGACGAGCTGACCTATTCGGACGGCGAGACCTTCGCCGCCGGCGTCAAGGCACTGAAACTCGGCCCGCTGGTGGGCAAGCGCACGGCCGGCGCCGGCGTCTGGCTGAGCGACGGCAACGGCCTGGCCGACAATGGCATGGCGCGCGTCGCCGAGAACGGCCAGTTTTCGGAAGACGGCGAGTGGCTGATCGAAGGCGTCGGCGTGGCGCCCGATGTCGAGGTCGACAACCTGCCGCACGAAACCTTCAACGGGCGCGACCGCCAGCTGGAGGTCGCGCTCGAGCTGCTCGAGAAGAAGCTCAAGGAGCAGCCGGTGAAGCAGTGGAAGCCGGCGGATATTCCGGCCATCAAGCGGCAGTAAGCCGCGGGTGTGCGGGCGATGACGGGGTGGGCAGAGCCCACCCTGCAAAACCCCGCACTACACCATCGCCAGCGCCCTCCGCAAATCCTCCCGCTGATCCTCCAGATGCTCGATCCCCACCGACAGCCGGATCAGGGTATCGCTGATCCCCAGCTCGGCCCGTTGCGCCGGCGGAATCGTCGCATGCGTCATCAGGGCCGGATGTTCGATCAGGCTCTCCACCCCGCCCAGGCTTTCGGCCAGCGTGAACACCCTGCACGCCTCGAGGAAGCGGCGCGCGCCGTCAAGGTTCGTGTCCAGCTCGATCGAGACGATGCCGCCGAAACCGCTCATCTGGCGCCGCGCCAGCGCATGCTGCGGATGCGATTCCAGCCCGGGATAAAACACCTTGCCCACCTTCGGCTCGCGCTCGAGCCATGCGGCCAGCGCCAGCGCATTGGCATTGCTGCGCTCGACGCGCAGGGCCAGGGTCTTGATCCCGCGCAGCACCAGGAAGCTGTCGAAAGGCCCCTGGATCGCACCGACGGCGTTCTGGATGAAACAGAGTCCGTCGGCCAGTTCCGCGTGATGCGTGGCGCTACCGACCACCGCCACGCCGCCGATCACGTCCGAATGGCCATTCATGTATTTCGTGGTCGAGTGCACGACGATGTCGATCCCCAGTTCCAGCGGGCGCTGGTTGATCGGGCTGGCGAAGGTGTTGTCGCAGACGGTAAGGATGCCGCGCTCGCGGCACAGGCGCGCGATCGCCGCCAGGTCGGCCAGTTTCAGCATCGGGTTGGTCGGGGTTTCGACCCAGACCATCCTGGTGTCGGCGCGCAGGGCGGCGGCCAGCGCTTCCGGATCGGCCAGGTTCACGTAGGTGAAATGGTGGCCGGCGCTGCGGCGGCGCACGCGCTCGAACAGGCGGTAGGTGCCGCCGTACATGTCGTCGCCGGCCACGATGTGCGAGCCGGCCGGCAGCAGTTCCAGCACCGCCGAAATGGCGGCCAGGCCGGACGCAAAGGCAAAGGCCGCGCTGCCGCTCTCGATGTCGGCCACGCAGCGCTCCAGCGCCCAGCGCGTCGGATTGTGCGAGCGGCCATAGTCGAGGCCCTTGTGCACGCCCGGGCTTTGCTGGGCATAGGTGGAGGTGGCGAAAATCGGCGGCATGACGGCGCCGGTGCCGGGTTCGGGCGACTGGCCGCCGTGGATGACACGGGTGGCGATGTGCTGCTTCGGATCGAGTGGGTTCACGATAGCGTCCTGCGCAGGTGGTTGAGGAGGTCGAAGCGGGTGATCAGGCCATAGAAACGGTCCTCGTCGAGGATCACGGCGGTCAGGCCGCGGTCGAGGATGGCGCGCAGGTCCTGCATGCTGGCCGAGGGCCGCAGGGTTTGCAGCTGCGCCGTCATGGTGTCGGCTACCTGCGACGCGAAATGCTGCGCATCGCTGGTCACATGCAGCAGCAGGTCGGACTCGTCGATGATGCCGACCAGGCGGCCCCGGTCGACCACGGGCAGCTGCGCCAGGTCGCTGCTGCGCATGCGGTTGAAGGCAGTTAGCAGGGTGTCGGTGGGCGCCACCGTCACCACTTCGCCGGCGTCGAAGCGGCGCCCGACCAGGTCGCGCAGGTCGCCCATTTTCGGGCGCTGCAATAAACCCTGGTCGACCATCCAGCCGTCGCTGTAGACCTTGGTGAGGTAGCGCGTGCCGGTGTCGCACACGAAAGTGACGACGCGCTTCGGGCTGGTCTGCGCCCGGCAGTATTTGAGCGCCGCGGCCAGCAGGGTGCCGGTCGACGAGCCGCCAAGGATGCCTTCCTGCTGGAGCAGGGCGCGCGCCGTATGAAAACTTTCCTCGTCGCTGATGGTGTAGGCGCTGCGCACGCGCGACAGGTCGGCGATGCCGGGGATGAAGTCTTCGCCGATGCCTTCCACCGCCCATGAGCCGGCATCGGGCGCCAGGCGCCCGGTGTTGACATACTCGGCCAGGATCGAGCCTTTTGGATCGGCCAGCACGAATTCCAGGCCCGGCTGGACCCGCCCGAAATAATTCGACAGGCCGGTGAGGGTGCCGGACGAGCCGACCCCGACCACGATCACATCGAGTTCGTGGCCCGTCTGCTCCCAGAGCTCGGGACCGGTCGTGGTTTCGTGGGCGCGCGGATTGGCGGGGTTGTTGAACTGGTCGGCGAACCAGGCGCCGGGAATTTCGCGCGCAAGGCGGGCGGCGTAGTCCTGGTAATACTCCGGATGGCCCTTGCCGACGTCCGAGCGGGTCAGGTGGATCTCGGCGCCCAGGGCTTTCAGGTGCAGGATCTTTTCAGCCGCCATCTTGTCGGGCACCACCAGCACCACCCGGTAGCCCTTGATGCGGGCGACGAGCGCCAGGCCCAGGCCGGTATTGCCGGCGGTCGCCTCGACCACGACGCCGCCGGGCTGCAGGCTGCCATCGTGCTCGGCTTGCTCGATCATGGCGCGGCCGATGCGGTCCTTGATCGAGCCGCCGGGATTTTGCGACTCCAGCTTCAAGAACAACTGGCAGGGACCGGTGTCCATGCGCGTGACCTGCACCAATGGGGTGTTGCCGATCAGGGAGAAGATTGCTGCCTGGAACGCTTGCTGCGGATTGCCTTGCATAGTGCCTCCAAAGGCGCCTGGCCATGTTAAAAGCGCATGGTAAAGCCGATCCCGGACGCGATGTTTGCACTGGCGCGAACCCTGTCCACCTGCCAGCATAGCATCGACGAACTTGCCTTAATAATAAGAAATTCACATACTCATATGCGATTTATCAGGCGTGCTTCTGGATGGCCCGGTAGAGTGTGCGCGGCTTGAATACTTGTTAACGGAATGGCATTCAAATGTTAGACTAGAGCAATCATCCTGCCCTGACCCTATTCTCCAGACCATGACCACTCAACGCATCCTCTCCCTCGCCATGACCGGCGCTTTGTTGCTGTTGGCTAGCTGCGGCGGCCACGATGGCGTGGACCTCGGTCCTTTCGCGGCGATCACCGCGACCGAAGGCGATGCACCCGTCAAGCTGACCGCGCCGACCTCGAAAAGTCCGGCTGCCTTCTTTTACACCAGCAGCGATCCGAGCGTCGGCCGGATCGAAGGCGACACCATCGTCATCGGCAAGGCCGGCATCAGCACCATCACCGCGCAGCAGGGCGAGAAGGGCAGTTACTACCCGACCTCGACCAGTACCACCCTGACCGTGGCGAAGCGCCCGTGCGAAGGCTCGGCCGTGCTCGAAGGCGGGGTCTGCGTGACACCGCCGTCCACCGCCTCCTATGTCACCACCGGAAACCTGTCGTGGATGCCGACCTGGTTCGGCAGGACCTGGGCGCAAGCCGATGCCTACTGCAAGGGAACGACAATCAACGGCAGCACCGGCTGGCGGCTGCCGACCCGGTTCGAGCTGACGACGCTGGCGGCATCGGGCGCGCTTGCCGATAAGGCCTGGGTCATGCTCGACACCTGGACTGCCGACGCCGGCGCCGCCGCGGCGCAGCACCTGACGGTCAACCTGTCCACGCGAGCGAGCATGTCGATGGCGGACGACAGCAAGGCCTACGTCAGCTGCGTGCGCGGCATCTAGATCTCAGCTTCCCGAACGCAGCCGCCGCCACAAGGTCGTGCGGCTGATGCCGAGGTGGCGCGCGGCGGCGTCGCGCTGGCCGCCAAAACGCGCCAGCACCGAGGCGGCGCTTTCCGCCGGCGCCGCGGGAGATAAGAGCGGGGCCGCGGCCTCGGGTCCAGCGGCACTCTCCACCCGTCCCAGTTCCGGCGCCAGCGCCAGCAGAAAGCTCGGCGTGAGCGCCTGCAGCGGCTCGTCGGCGAGGAACAGGGCGAGACGCTCCATCAGGTTGCGCAGTTCGCGCACATTGCCCGGCCAGCGGTAGCGCTCCAGCAGCGGTGCGCAGGCCATCAGCTCCGCGTGCAGGTTCGGATGCGGCCGGGCGCCGAGCCCGGCCAGCGCACCCTTGAGCGACCATTCCGCCAGCGGCGCAATGTCCCCGGCGCGCGCGCGCAGCGGCGGCACGGCCAGGCGCAGCACCGCCAGGCGATAGAACAGGTCGGGGCGGAAGCGGCCCTCGCGCATGCGCGCTTCCAGGTCGCAGTGGGTGGCGCTGATCACGCGCACCGCGATCGGCACCGGGCGCGTACCGCCCACGCGCATGACTTCGCGTTCTTCCAGCACGCGCAGCAGGCGAGTCTGCAAGGCCAGCGGCATTTCGCCGATCTCGTCGAGGAACAGCGTGCCGCCGTCGGCCGCTTCGAACAGTCCCGCGTGGCCGCCACGGCGGGCGCCCGTAAACGCCCCTTCCTCGTGGCCGAAGAGTTCGGATTCGAGCAGCGACTCGGCGATCGCGCCGCAGTTCACCGCCACGAAGGGCCGGTTGGCGCCCAGGCTGCGCGGGCCCTCGCGGTGGATCGCCTGGGCCACCAGTTCCTTGCCGCTGCCGGTTTCTCCTTCGATCAGGACGGTCGCCGGCGAGCGCGCATACAGCACCGTCGTCTGGCGCAGGCGCTCGATGGCGTCCGACTCGCCGCGCAGGTCGTTCAGGCCGCGCCGCGCGGGCCGCGCTGCCTGCAAGCCGCGTCCACTACCTGCCGAACCGCGCCGGATGCGGCTTGCTTCCAGCTGGGTCAGGCGCGCCACTTCCAGCGCATCGTCGAAGGCCTGGCGGATCGACGCCGCCGAGTACAGGAACACGCTGCCGATGCCGGCTTCCTCGGCCAGGTCCGTGATCAGCCCGGCGCCGACGATGACCTCGATGCCGCCGGCCTTCATCTCCTTGATCGCCGCGCGCGCATCCTCGCGCGTGACATAGCTGCGCTGGGCGATCGTCACCCCGAAGGTGGCGGCGAACTCCGCCAGTTCCGGCAGGCTTTGCTGGTAACTGATCACGCCGACGCGCTCCGACACCTTGCGCGCACGCGCCAGCGCCTGCAGCACGTCGAAACCGCTGGCCTTGGCGATCACTACCGGCGCCGCCACGCGCCCCTTCAGGTAAGCGCCGTTCGAGCCGGCCGCGATGACCACGTCGCAAGGTTCAAGCGCCATCCGTTCGCGGATGTGACGGGCCGCTTCGTCGAAGCCGAGATCGATCGGTTCGATGGTGGCAAGGTGGTCGTATTCGAGCGTAATGTCGCGAAACAGGTCGGCCAGGCGCGAGACCGATACCGTCCAGATGACGGGTTTCTGGGCTTCCTGGGATAAAGGGGAGGGAGGTGGGCGCATCGCCTCATTCTAGCGCACCTTGTTTCAGTCGTTTCACCTGTTTCATCTGAAACGCAACATGAAACATGGAACAGGTGTACTCTCCTGTTCGCTTGACGCCAAGTCCTTGAAGCATCAGGCTTTTCCGAAACCAGCGTCTTGCACAGCAGCTGGCACGCTCCTTGCACACAAAAGACCATTCATCACCGAACCACTCAGGAGACTCCATGACCCAATCCCCAGGCGCGCTGTTTCGCCGCGCAGTCCAGGAAGAATCGCCGCTGCAAGTCGTCGGCGCGATCAATGCCAACCACGCCCTGCTGGCCAAGCGCGCCGGCTTCAAGGCCATCTACCTGTCGGGCGGCGGTGTCGCCGCCGGCTCGCTCGGCCTGCCCGACCTCGGCATCTCCAACCTGGACGACGTGCTGACCGACGTGCGCCGCATTACCGACGTCTGCGACCTGCCGCTGCTGGTCGACGTCGATACCGGCTTCGGTTCCTCGGCCTTCAACGTCGCGCGCACGGTGAAATCGATGATCAAGTTCGGCGCCGCCGCGATCCACATCGAAGACCAGGTCGGCGCCAAGCGCTGCGGCCACCGCCCGGGCAAGGAAATCGTCTCGAAACAGGAAATGGTCGACCGCATCAAGGCCGCCGTCGACGCCCGCACCGACGACAACTTCGTGATCATGGCGCGCACCGATGCGCTGGCCGTGGAAGGCATCGACGCCGCCATCGAGCGCGCCGTGGCCTGCGTCGAAGCCGGCGCCGACATGGTGTTCCCGGAAGCGATGACCGACCTGGCCATGTATTCGCGCTTCTCCAAAGCGGTGGGCGTGCCGATCCTGGCCAACATCACCGAATTCGGCGCGACCCCGCTGTTCACGGTCGAGGAACTGAAAACCGCCGACGTCGGCCTGGTGCTGTATCCGCTGTCGGCCTTCCGCGCCATGAACAAGGCTGCCGAAAACGTCTATACCGCGATCCGCCGCGACGGCGGCCAGCAGGCCGTGATCGACACCATGCAGACCCGCGCCGAACTCTACGACCGCATCAACTACCACGACTTCGAGCAGCACCTCGACGCCCTGTTTGCGGCACAGAAAAAATAATCAACCGAATTGGAGACCGACATGACCGAACAAGCCCCAGCATTCAAGCCAAAAAAATCCGTCGCCCTGTCCGGCGTCACCGCCGGTAACACGGCACTGTGCTCCGTCGGCAAGACCGGCAACGACCTGCACTACCGCGGCTACGACATCCTCGACCTGGCCACCACCTGCGAATTCGAAGAGATCGCCTACCTGCTGGTGCACGGCAAGCTGCCCAGCTTCGCGGAACTGAAGGGCTACAAGGCCAAGCTCAGGATGCTGCGCGGCCTGCCGCATTCCGTCAAGCTGGCGCTCGAAGCGCTGCCGGCGGCCAGCCATCCGATGGACGTGATGCGCACCGGCGTCTCGGCGCTGGGCTGCGCCATGCCGGAAAAGGACGACCACAATGTTCCCGGCGCGCGCGACATCGCCGACCGCCTGATGGCGTCCTTCGGCTCGATGCTGCTGTACTGGTACCACTTCAGCCAGAACGGCAAGCGCATCGAAACCCAGACCGACGACGACTCGATCGGCGGCCACTTCCTGCACCTGCTGCACGGCCACGCCCCGAAAGAAGAGTGGGTACGGGCGATGCACACCTCGCTGATCCTCTACGCCGAACACGAATTCAACGCCTCGACCTTCACCGCGCGTGTGATCGCCGGCACCGGCTCCGACATGCACTCGGCCGTTACCGGCGCGATCGGCGCCCTGCGCGGACCGAAGCACGGCGGCGCCAATGAAGTCGCGCTCGACATCCAGAAGCGCTACGAAAACGCCGACGAAGCCGAAGCGGACATCCGCAATCGCGTGGCGAACAAGGAAGTCGTGATCGGCTTCGGCCATCCGGTGTATACAATTTCCGATCCGCGCAACGTGGTCATCAAGGAGGTGGCGCGTTCGCTGTCCGAGAACGCCGGCTCGATGAAGATGTTCGATATCGCCGAGCGCCTCGAATCGGTGATGTGGGAAGTGAAAAAGATGTTCCCGAACCTGGACTGGTTCTCGGCCGTGTCCTACCACATGATGGGCGTGCCGACCGCCATGTTCACGCCGCTGTTCGTCATCTCGCGCACGTCGGGCTGGGCCGCGCACGTCATCGAGCAGCGCATCGACAACAAGATCATCCGCCCGAGCGCGAACTACGTCGGTCCCGAAGACCTGGCGTTCGTGCCGATCGCCGATCGCACTTGAAGAAGCCTGACATGAACAACCAATACCGCAAACCCCTGCAGGGCACGACCCTGCACTACTTCGACACGCGCGCAGCGGTCGACAGTATCGCGCCGGGCGCCTACGACAAGCTGCCCTACACCTCGCGCGTGCTGGCCGAGAACCTGGTGCGCCGCTGCGATCCCGTCCACCTGGTGGCCTCGCTCAAGCAGTTCATCGAGCGCAAACGCGACCTCGACTTCCCGTGGTTCCCGGCGCGCGTGGTCTGCCACGACATCCTGGGCCAGACCGCACTGGTCGACCTGGCCGGCCTGCGCGACGCCATCGCCCTGGAAGGCGGCAACCCGGCGCTGGTCAATCCTGTGGTGCCGACCCAGCTCGTGGTCGACCATTCGCTGGCGGTGGAATGCGGCGGCTTCGATCCGGACGCCTTTGCCAAGAACCGCGCCATCGAGGACCGCCGCAACGAAGACCGCTTCCACTTCATCGAGTGGACCAAGAAGGCCTTCCAGAACGTCGACGTGATCCCGCCGGGGAACGGCATCCTGCACCAGATTAATCTCGAGCGCATGAGCCCCGTGGTCCAGGTCAAGGACGGCGTCGCCTTCCCGGACACACTGGTGGGTACCGATTCGCACACGCCGATGGTCGATGCGCTGGGCGTGATCGCCATCGGCGTCGGCGGCCTGGAGGCGGAAAGCGTGATGCTGGGCCGCGCTTCCTGGATGCGCCTGCCGGACATCATTGGCGTCGAGCTGAGCGGCACGCCCCAGCCGGGCATCACCGCCACCGACGTGGTGCTGGCGCTGACCGAATTCCTGCGCGCCTCGAAAGTCGTTTCGAGCTGGCTCGAGTTCTATGGCGAGGGTGCATCGAAGCTGACCCTGGGCGACCGCGCCACGATCTCGAACATGGCGCCGGAATACGGCGCCACCGCCGCGATGTTCTACATCGACGAGCAAACCATCAAGTACCTCAAACTGACCGGCCGCGAAGACGAGCAGGTGGCGCTGGTCGAGACCTACGCCAAGGAAGCGGGCCTGTGGGCCGACAGCCTGGTCAACGCCGAGTACGAGCGCACGCTGCACTTCGACCTGTCCAGCGTGGTGCGCAACATCGCCGGTCCGTCGAATCCGCACAAGCGCGTGCCGACCTCGGAACTGGCCGCGCGCGGCATCTCGGGCGTCGTCGAAAACGAACCCGGCCGCATGCCGGACGGCGCCGTGATCATCGCGGCCATCACCAGCTGCACCAATACCAGCAACCCGCGCAACATGATCGCCGCCGGCCTGATCGCGCGCAACGCCAACCGGCTCGGGCTGCTGCGCAAGCCCTGGGTCAAGAGTTCGCTCGCGCCGGGCTCGAAAGCCGTTTCGCTCTACCTGGAAGAAGCGGGCCTGATGCCGGAACTCGAAGCCCTCGGCTTCGGCGTGGTGGCCTTTGCCTGCACCACCTGCAACGGCATGAGCGGTGCGCTCGACCCGGCGATCCAGCAGGAGATCATCGAGCGCGACCTGTACGCGACCGCCGTCCTGTCGGGCAACCGCAACTTCGACGGCCGCATCCACCCGTATGCGAAACAGGCCTTTCTGGCCTCGCCGCCGCTGGTGGTCGCCTACGCGATTGCCGGCACCATCCGCTTCGACATCGAGAAGGACGTGCTGGGCGTCGACACCTACGGCAACGACGTCAGGCTGGCCGACATCTGGCCGGCGGACGAGGAAATCGACGCGGTCTTTGCGCGCAGCGTCAAGCCCGAACAGTACCGCAAGGTCTACACGCCGATGTTCGCGCGCCAGGTCGACGATGGCGTGAGCGTGGCGCCGCTCTACGACTGGCGCTTGAATAGCACCTACATCCGCCGTCCGCCCTACTGGGAAGGCGCGCTGGCGGGCGCACGCGCCCTGACGGGCATGCGGCCGCTGGCGGTCCTGGGCGACAACATCACCACCGACCACCTGTCGCCGTCGAACGCCATCATGCTCGACTCGGCCGCCGGCGAGTACCTGCACAAAATGGGTCTGCCGGAAGAGGACTTCAACTCCTACGCCACCCACCGCGGCGACCACCTGACGGCGCAGCGCGCCACCTTCGCCAATCCGACCCTGAAGAACGAGATGGTGCGGGACAGCGCGGGCGCGGTGATCGCCGGATCCCTGGCGCGTGTGGAACCCGAGGGCCAGGTGACGCGCATGTGGGAAGCGATCGAAACCTACATGGAGCGCAAGCAGCCGCTGATCGTGATTGCCGGCGCCGACTATGGCCAGGGCTCCTCGCGCGACTGGGCGGCCAAGGGCGTGCGCCTGGCGGGCGTGGAAGCCATCGCCGCCGAGGGCTTCGAGCGCATCCACCGCACCAACCTGGTGGGCATGGGCGTACTGCCGCTGGAATTCGCACCCGGCATGAACCGCCTGACCCTGGGCATCGACGGCACCGAGACCTTCGACGTGCTGGGCGAGCGCACGCCGGGCGCGACCCTGACGCTGGTGATCAACCGCCGCGACGGCCAGCACCTCGAAGTGCCGGTGACCTGCAGGCTCGACACCGCCGAAGAAGTCTCGATCTACGAAGCCGGCGGCGTACTGCAGCGCTTCGCGCAGGACTTTTTGGCGTCCTCGCAGGAAGCAGCGTAAAGCGCTACATCCGGGAGTCCGTAGGGTGGGCGGCTTCGCCGCTCACGCGTGCAACCAGCTCATGAAAATCCACGGCGCTTGCCTTGGCTGTTCGTGCTGTTGTTGAACGCGTGAGCGGGGTACCCGCCCACCCTACAACCCCCGGCAAACATATTGGATTGAACATATGCCCCACACCCCCCAAATCAAGATCCCCGCCACCTACATGCGTGGCGGCACCAGCAAGGGCGTCTTCTTCCGCCTGCAGGACCTGCCCGCAGCCGCCCGCGTGCCGGGTCCGGCGCGCGACGCGCTGCTGCTGCGCGTGATCGGCAGCCCCGACCCTTACGGCAAGCAGATCGACGGCATGGGCGGCGCCACCTCCAGCACCAGCAAGGCCGTCATCGTCGCGCCGAGCACGCGTCCGGAACACGACGTCGATTACCTGTTCGGCCAGGTGTCGATCGACAAGCCGTTTGTCGACTGGAGCGGCAACTGCGGCAATCTGTCCTCGGCGGTCGGCTCGTTCGCAATTTCCAGTGGCCTGCTGGAACCCGAACGGGTGCCCCAGGACGGCATGGCGCTGGTGCGGATCTGGCAGGCCAACATCGGCAAGACCATCATCGCCCACGTTCCGGTAACGGGTGGCCAGGTGCAGGAGACGGGCGACTTCGAGCTCGACGGCGTGACCTTCCCGGCAGCCGAAGTGCAGCTCGAATTCATGGACCCGGCGGCGGACGAGGAGGGCGCCGGAGGCTCGATGTTCCCGACCGGGAACCTGGTCGACGCGCTTGACGTGCCTGGCCTGGGCAGCATACAGGCGACCATGATCAACGCCGGCATCCCGACCATTTTTGTGAATGCCGCCGAGATCGGTTACACCGGTACCGAGCTGCAGGAGGCGATCAACGGCGACCCGCGCGCGCTGGCGCTGTTCGAGACGATCCGCGCCCACGGCGCGCTCAAGATGGGCCTGATCAAGGAGCTGGGCGAGGCCGCCAGCCGCCAGCACACGCCGAAAGTGGCCTTTGTCGCACCGCCGCAGGACTACACCTCGTCGAGCGGCAAGCGCGTGGCGGCGACCGGGATCGACCTGCTGGTGCGCGCCATGTCGATGGGCAAGCTGCACCATGCAATGATGGGTACGGCGGCGGTCGCCATTGGCACCGCGGCGGCCGTGCCGGGCACGCTGGTGAACATCGCGGCCGGCGGCGGCACACCTGGCGCGGTGCGCTTCGGCCATCCGTCCGGCACCCTGCGCGTCGGCGCCGAGGCAAGCCAGGTGGACGGCGCGTGGAGCGTCACCAAGGCGGTGATGAGCCGCAGCGCGCGGGTGCTGATGGAAGGCTGGGTGCGGGTGCCGGACGACGCCGCCTGAGCGTCCTGCGTGCTTGAAATGAAGCCGGCAGCTGCTGATAAGGCGGCTGCCGGCTTTTTTGTACTGACAGATGTGGAGATTCCCCGCCTACTGGTTTATTATCCAGCAACATTTAGCGGCCCACGCAGGCTGCATGCAAGGGGAACCGCCGGGGATGGACAGAATTTCGAGCAAACCAGCTTTCGTGGCAGAGGCACTGGACCTGATCGCAGGGCCTTCCTGCGCCGTTGACGCGTCTGGCGTCGTGTTTGCCGCGAACGACGCGATGGGCAAGCTGGCCGGCGCCTCGCCGGTCGGCCGCTCGCTGATCGAGCTGTTCAGCGGCCGCGCTGCGCGCATCGCACTGATCGAGCTGGGCCGCGCCATGCGTGGCGAGCGCTGCTGGAATACCCGGCTGACCGTGGGCGGCGTCGACGTCGCCGTGCGGGTGTGTTCGAAACCGCTGGCGCCGGGCGCGGGCGCCCCCGGTGCGACCTTCGTCTTCACCGACCTCAGCGCCTACGAGCGCGGCCAGCAGGCGCTGCGCACCGCCATGAGCGAGCAGAAGGCGATCTTCGATAACGCCCCGGTCGGCATCGTCTTCACCAGGCCGGGCGTGCTTCAAAAGTGCAATCCGCGTTTGTCGAGCATGGTCGGCTACAGCAGCGACGAACTGGCCGAGCGCGATCCCGGCGAGATGTTCGCCACCGAAGAGGGCTACCTGGCCTTCCGCGAGGAAGCCTTTGCGGCGCTCGCGCAAGGCGCCATCTACGAAAAAGCCGAGTGCCAGTTCCGGCGCCGCGACGGTTCGCTGTTCTGGGCGCGGGTGCGCGCCAGTGCGGTGGTGCCGGGCCAGCGCGAAGCCGGCACGATCTGGATCATCGAAGACGTCAGCGAAACGCGCCACGCGCGGCGCGAACTGCAGGCGCTGATGAACAACGCCTCGCTGGCGATCATGTTCACCCGCAAGCAGCGGGTGCGGCGCTGCAACGCCGCTTTCCTCTCCATGTTCGGCTATGCCGACGGCGAGTGGCAGGGCATGCAGGTGCAGGCCCTGCACCCGGATGTCGACGCCTTCCAGCGCATCGCCGGCGAGGCCTACCCGCTGTTCGCGCGGGGCCAGACCTACCAGGCCGAGGCCGAACTGGTGCGCAAGGACGGCACCCCGATCTGGGCCCGGCTGATCGGCTACGCGGTCAATCCCGAGGAGCTGTCGGACGGCTATGTCTGGATCGTCGAGGACCGCACCCGCCAGAAGCAGGACGAGCAGGCGCTGCGCGTGGCGCTGCTGGAGAACCAGGCCATCCTCGACACCGCGGTACTTGGCATCGCCGTCGTCGAAGCGGGCCGCACGCTGCATTGCAACCGCAAGATGGAAGAGCTGTTCGGTTTCGATCCCGGCGCCTGCCTCGGCATCGGCATTCGTTCGCTGTATCCGGACGGCGCCGGCTGGCAGGCCGCGCGCCGCGAGACGGCCCGCGATTTCGCTGCAGGGCGCGTCAGCGTCGGCGAGCACCTGCTGGTGCGGCGCGACGGCCAGACCTTCTGGGGCCGGCTCTCGGGCCGGCCGTTCGACCTGCTTGACCCCGGCGGGCGCAGCCTGTGGCTGGTGGACGACGTGACGGCCCAGCGCGAGGCGGCCGAATCGGTGCGCCGCGCGCGCGACGAACTCGAGGTGCGCGTGACCGAACGCACGGCCGAACTGGCCGGCGCCAATGCGCTGCTGCAGGACGAGATTCTCGAGCGGCGCCAGGCCGAGGCGCGCGTGCACCACATGGCCTATCACGACAGCCTGACCGGCCTGCCGAACCGCGCGCTGCTGGCCGACCGCCTCGAGCGCGCGATCCTGGCGGCAGGGCGCTCGCAGGGCAAGCTGGCCATCATGTTCCTCGACCTCGACCGCTTCAAGAACATCAACGATTCGCTCGGCCACGCCACCGGCGACCACCTGCTCAAGGAAGTTGCGGGCCGCCTGTGCCGCGCGGTGCGCGCCAGCGACACCGTGGCGCGCCTGGGCGGCGACGAATTCGTGGTGCTGATACCGGGCCTGCACGCGCTCGACGAGTGCAGCGCGGTGGGCGACAAGATCATCGAGGCGCTGGCCGCGCCAGTGCCCTTCGAAGGCCATCACCTGCACATCTCGCCGTCGATCGGCATCTGCGTCTACCCCGACGACGGCCTCGATGTCGAGACCCTGATGAGGAATGCCGATGCGGCCATGTACCAGGCCAAGGCCGCCGGCCGCAACAATTACCAATTTTTTACCCAGCGCATGAACGGCGCCGCGGCGCGCCATTTCGAGCTCGAATCGAGCCTGCGCCAGGCGCTCGCGAACGGCGAGTTCGAGCCCTACTACCAGCCGATCATGGACATCGCGACGGGCCGCGTGCATGCGCTCGAAGTGCTGCTGCGCTGGCGCAAGCCGGATGGCGGCGGCGGCTCGACCCTGGTGCTGCCCGACGACTTCATTCCCGTGCTCGAAGAAAACGGCATGATCGTCCCGGTCGGCGAATGGGTGATCCGGCGCGCCTGCGAGCAGAGCGTGGCCTGGCAGCGCGAGGGCTTGCCCGGTGTGCCGCTGGCGATCAACCTGTCGGCGCGCCAGTTCATGCACAAGGCGCTGGTGGCGTCGATCCGGCGCATCGTCGAGGAAACCGGGATCGACCCGGCCCTGGTGGAGTTCGAGATCACCGAGACCGCGCTGATGCAGCACGGCGAGCAGACCCTCGACATCCTCGGCCAGATCAACCGCATGGGCATGCGCCTGTCGATCGACGACTTCGGCACCGGTTACTCCAGCCTGGCCTACCTGAAGCGCTTCCCGGTCAGGAAGATCAAGATCGACCGCACCTTCGTGCGCGAGCTGGAAGCCAGCAGCGAGGACCGCGCCATCGTCGCGGCCGTCATGGCGCTGGCCAACAGCCTGCAGCTGCAGGTCGTCGCCGAAGGGGTGGAGACCGAAGAACAGCTGGCGCTGCTGCGCGGCTTCGGCTGCCAGTATGTGCAGGGCTGGCTGTTCGCGCGCGCGCTCGACAGCGGGGCGACCGGGCAGCTGCTGCTCGAGGACCAGCAGCGCCCGTCACGCGTTGCCTGACACCGCAGGATCACTCCAGCGTTGCAATGACCGGCGTGTGGTCCGACGGCTGCTCCCACTTCCTCGGTTCGCGATCGATCACACACCCCGTGCAGCGCGGCGCCAGGGCGTTCGATAACAGGATGTGGTCGATGCGCAGGCCGCGGTTGCGGCGAAAGCCCATCATGCGGTAATCCCACCAGCTATATTGCTTGTCCGGCTGCTCGAACAGGCGGAACGCATCGACCAGCCCCAGGCCGGCCATCGCGATCATCGCCGCGCGTTCGCGCTCCGAGCAATGGATCTTGCCTTCCCATTCGACCGGATCGTGGACGTCGCGGTCTTCCGGCGCGATGTTGTAGTCGCCCAGCAGCGCAAGCCGCGGATGGGCAAGCAGTTCCTCGGCCAGCCAGCTGTGCAGGCCATCGAGCCAGGCCATCTTGTAGACATACTTGTCCGAATCGACCGTCTGGCCATTCGGGATATACGCGCAGATGACACGCAGGCCTTCAATGGTGGCGGCAATGATGCGCTGCTGCGGGTCGTCGAAATGCGGATTGTTCCTGACGACGTCCTGGATCGGATAGCGCGACAGGATGGCGACGCCGTTATAGGTTTTCTGGCCGTTGAAAACCACCTGGTAACCAGCCGCATTGATCTCGGCAAAAGGAAACTTGTCGTCGGTGAGTTTTGTTTCTTGCAGGCAGAGCACATCGACCGGATTTGTTTCCAGCCAGCGCAGCAAATGCGGCAGGCGCACTTTCAGTGAATTAACGTTCCAGGTTGCTATTTTCATGGTGAGACAGGATAAGTGAATTGCACGACGGACAGTCCGCCACGGCTGCTGCGCAGTATCGGGCTTGATGATATTTCCTGCAACTTCAGCAAAATGTGCACGAATCCCACACATGACGAACCTGTTTGCATTAATTGCAACGAGAATGCTCTATCAACAATTTAGTGGTTTAAAATATATTGCCGCTTAGGATGCAATTAATGCTGGCGGGGCTTAACACTTACGGTGTAGCATGTCACATTCTGTGGATGTTACTCAATGGTAATATCCAGTTGTATTCGGATAACGAAGGCTTTACTCGTTTTGGCAGCATTCGCCGCTTTTGCCCTGCGCACGATTGAGCGTCATCCGTGCAAAGGATTCAAGGGTGAAATGGTACTATGGTGAAATATTGCTGTTTCGATAGCGAGTATTCGTACCCACATGTAAAGGACTGAGATGCGCAGTGCATTTGAAGCATGGGCCCAGCGTGACGGCCACATTGTTCGTCGCCGTGAGGACAAACCCGAGGAATACCTGGTCTACGAAACCCAGCGCCGCTGGGTGATCTGGCAGGCAGCCCTGGCGCACGGCGCCAAATCGGCAGCCGATACGCCGTCGAAATTCGCGGCAGGCGAAGTCGCCGTCAAGGCGATCCAGCCTGACGAAGCGGCGGTGCGCAATCGCGTGCTCAACGAAGTGCTCGACGCTTTCAGCGACATGGACGACACCGCCGGCATCGAAGGCGTGCTGAAAGTGATCCAGAGCCTGAAGAAAAAGCAGAAAGCCACGGCCGACCAGGCTTGAGGATACCGGCTTGATACAGTACCGTCATTACAAAGGCGGCCTCTACGAGCTGGTCTGCGAGGCCACGCTCGAGGCCGATTTGACGCCGATGATCATCTACCGTGCCGCGGACGGATCGGTCTGGGCGCGGCCGAAGGCGGTGTTCTTCGAGCTGATCGAGGTGGATGGCGTGCTGACGCCGCGCTTCGCGCCGGTGTCGTAATTGGTTTTCGTAGTTCGTAGGGTGGGCTCCGCCCACGCGGTACGGACCGTCGTGATTCTCCGGCCCATGTTCCACCGCGCCATCCGCATACGGTGAGACCGCGTGGGCAGAGCCTGCGCGGCCCGGCCGCACCCTACGGTGTAAAAAAAGGGCCTCTTCATCAGAGGCCCTTTTCCATTTCAGCTGACCATCACACGCGATTGAGCAGGAAGGTCGTCAACAGCGGCACCGGGCGGCCGGTCGCGCCTTTTTGCGCGCCGCTCTTCCAGGCGGTGCCGGCGATGTCGAGGTGGGCCCAGGTGTAGTTGCGGGTGAAGTTCTCGAGGAAGCAGGCGGCCGTGATCGAGGCGCCGCCGGGCGTGCCGATGTTGGCGAGGTCGGCGAAGTTCGATTTCAGCTGCTCGTTGTAGATCTCGCCGATCGGCAGGCGCCAGGCGCCGTCGCCGGCCTGCTTGCCCGCTTCGAGCAGCTCGTCGGCGAGCGCATCGTGAGCGGCGTCGTGGCGGGTGAACAGGCCGCTGTTGTGGTGGCCCAGCGAGACGATGCAGGCGCCCGTCAGCGTGGCGATGTCCACCACCACGGCCGGGTTGAAGCGCTCGGCGTAGGTGAGGGCGTCGCACAGGATCAGGCGGCCTTCGGCGTCGGTATTCAGGATCTCGATGGTCAGGCCGTTCATCGCGGTGACGATGTCGCCCGGCTTGGTCGCGCGGCCCGAGGGCATGTTTTCGCAGGTGGCGACGATGCCGATCACGTTCAATTTCAAGCCCATCTCGCCGATCGCGCGGAAGGTGCCCAGCACCGAGCCGGCGCCGCCCATGTCGTACTTCATTTCGTCCATGCCGGGGCCCGGCTTGATCGAGATGCCGCCCGAGTCGAAGGTGATGCCCTTGCCGACCAGGACGGTCGGCGCGTCCTTCTTGTTGCCGCCCATGTGCTTGAGGACGATGAACTTCGGCGCTTCGTCGCTGCCCTTGGCCACGGCCAGGAAGGAACCCATCTTCAGGGCTTCGAGCTGCTTGCGCTCGAGGACTTCGACGTCGAAACCATGGTCGTCGGCGAGTTTGCGGGCGATGGTGGCGAGATAGGTCGGGGTGCAGATATTCGGCGACAGGTTGCCCAGTTCCTTGGTCAGGTTCATGCCGTTGGCGATTGCGATCGCTCGCGCCAGCGTGGCCTTGGCGGCGCCATCGGCCTGCGGCAGGGCCAGCGTGATCTTGCGCACGCCGGCCGGGGCCGGGTCCTTCTTGCTCTTTTGCGCGTCGGTGCGGAATTCGCTCTCGGTAGCGGCCAGCACCATCGCCTGCAATGCCCATTCAGGCGTGCGCTCTTTCAATTCATCCGTCGGAAATGCGATAATGGCATCCGCCGCACCCAGCGTTGCGAAGGCTTTGAGCGTCGCGCCGACCGCGGTATTGAAACTTTTCTCGCCCGCCGCTTCAATTGCGCCCATGCCGACCAGCAGCACGCGCGCCGCAGCCACACCGGCCACGCCGCGCAGCAGCAGGGTCGAACCAGCCTTGCCGGTGATGTCGCCCGACTTCAATGCCGCCGTGATTTCACCGGTTTGATCGAGGGCTTTCGCAGCCTGCGACAGTTTTTTGTTTTCGTACACCGCCACTGCCAAACAGCCGGTCTTGGCCGCGGCCAGGGTGTTTTTTGTGTCGAATGCTTTTATGCTAAAGTCCATTTGATTCTCCGTTTCATATTGTGCGTGCATTTGCTTGTGCCACTGCTCAACCTGCAATTATAACTATCGAATGATCTTCCACCGCGCCTTGCATCGTGAACTCGCCAGCGCTGCCGGGGCAACCTTCACGGTATTGTTCACGGTGACTGTCACCTGGACCCTGATTGCCATTCTCGGCAGGGCCGCGGGAGGACGCGTCGCATCCGGCGACGCCGTCGCATTGATTGCGTTTCAATCATTGAATTATCTGCCAACTGTCCTGATTCTCACCAGTTTTATTTCAGTCCTGGTCGCCATCACGCGCAGCTACCGCGATTCCGAAATGGTCGTCTGGTTTGCCTCGGGCCAGTCGCTGCTGGCCTGGATCCGTCCGGTGCTGACCTTCGGCCTGCCGCTGGTGCTGCTGGTGGGGGCGGTGTCGCTGGTGGTGGCGCCCTGGGCCAAGATGAAGAGCACGGAATTCATCCAGCGTTTCGAGAAACGCGAAGACCTGAAACGCGTGGCGCCCGGCCAGTTCCGCGAGTCTTCCTCGGCCGACCGCGTCTTCTTTGTCGAAGGCAGCACCAACGGCGCGACCGTCGTCCAGAACGTGTTCGTCAATACCGACCAGGGCAAGGACGGCAAGTCGATCGTCGTTGCGCGCGAGGGCGTGATCGAGGCCGACGGCAAGGGCGGCCAGTACCTGGTGCTCAAAAACGGCCGGCGTTACGAAGGCGTACCGGGACAGGCCGATTTCCAGTCGATGGAGTTCGAGCGGTACAGCATGCGCGTGGCAACCAACGTGCCGGTGCTCGGCGCCGACGTGCCACTCGACGCGCAATCGACACCGACGCTGCTGGCCGTAAAGAACCAGTACACGCGTTCGGAGCTGCTATCACGCATCTCGCAGCCGATTGTCTGCCTGCTGCTGATCCTGCTCGCTATCCCGCTCGGCTTCGTCAATCCGCGTGCCGGCAGCTCCGCCAACCTGATCCTCGCCCTGCTGATTTTCTTTACCTACAATAATCTGGTCAAGATGGTCGAGGCCAGCGTCAAGCAGCAGAAGATCGAGTTCGGCATGGCCTGGTGGCCACTGCACCTGATCGTCGCCCTGATCATCCTCGGCTTGTTCGCCTGGCGCCTGAACGTGAATCACCATTACCATCCGCTAGTGCTGGTCAATGCCTTGAAGCGCCGCTTGCGTGGCAAGACGGCCGGCGCGATGGCGGCGCAGACGTGATGAAAGTCCAGCAATGAAGGTACTACAGCGCTATTTTGCAATCAATATCACGCAGGCGGTCGTCTTCGTGCTGGTCGCCTTCCTCGGCCTGATCGCCTTCATGGACCTGACGCGCGAACTGCCCGAGGTCGGCAAGGGTAACTACATGTTTCATCATGCGCTGCTGTACGTGGCGCTGATGCTGCCCGGGCACGTGTATGAAGTCATGCCGGTGGCGGCGCTGATCGGTACCATCTATGCGCTCGCGCAGTTCGCGCAGACTTCCGAATTCACCATCATGCGCGCCTCGTCGATGTCGACACGGATGGTGGGCTGGATGCTGTTCAAGATCGGTATCGTGTTCGTCGTCGTCACCTTCATCTTCGGCGAGCTCATTACCCCGCGCACTGCGCCGCTGGCCGAAAAGCTGCGCCTCTCGGCGAAGGGCGCCACGCTGGCCTCGGAATTTCGTTCCGGGATGTGGACCAAGGATAACGTGCATGCCGAAGGGGCGAACGGCGTGCGCGGCCCGATCGTCGGCTCGCGCTTTTTCAATGCGCGCCAGATCCGTCCCGACGGCTCGCTGGTCGACGTGCGCCTCTACGAGTTCGACACGGCGCTGCGCATGCGCGCCCTGATCACGGCAAAAAGCGCGTCCTTCAATGGCGACGGCACCTGGCGCCTGCAGGACGTGACGGAAACGCTGTTTCGCAACAGCCGCGCGCTGCCGGCGCCGGGATTGCCGCTGCCAAGGGGCCAGGACATCCAGAGCACCTATGGCCAGGAGACCAGCGCGGTCGCCACGCGCCAGGTGGCCAGCATGAACCTGGCCTCCGAGATCACGCCCAAGATCCTGCAGGTGTCGCGCCGCGATCCCGAGCGCATGTCGGCCAATGAGCTGGCGGTGTATTCGCGCCACCTGGTCGAAAACCGCCAGGAGAGCGAGCGCTTCAAGATTGCGTTCTGGAAGAAGATTTTCGACCCGCTGGCGATTTTTGTCCTGATGGCGCTGGCGCTGCCCTTCGCCTACCTGCACACGAGAAGCGGCGGCGTCAGCCTGAAGATTTTTGTCGGCATCATGATCGGGGTCGGCTTCATCCTGATCAATTCACTGTTCTCGCACCTGGGCCTGCTCTCGACCTGGCCCGCCTTGTTCACGGCGCTGGCGCCGAGTTTGTTGTTCCTGCTGCTCGCCATCCTGGCGCTGCGCTGGGTCGAGCGACACTAATGGAAAACGTCTGATGCAGCGAGCCCTTGTCCTGTTTGCCCACGGCGCCCGCGCCGCTTCCTGGGCCGTCCCCTTCGAGCGCCTGCGCGACGCCACCCGTGCGCGCATCCCGGGCGTGGAGGTGCGGCTGGCCTTCCTCGAACTGATGGAGCCGCGCCTGCCGGAAACGGTGGCCGAACTGGTGGCCGGCGGCGTGCGCGAAGTCACGATCGTGCCGGTGTTCCTGGGGCAGGGCGGTCACTTGCTGCGCGATTTGCCGCTGCTGGCCGAAGAATTGCGCGCCGCGCATCCCGCACTCACCCTGAACGTGGTGGGCGCGGTCGGCGAAGACCCCGGCGTGCTGGCGGCGATGACGGATTATTGCGTGGGCGCTTTACCCCGCGCTTAATCCAAATCCGCCGCGTCGTGCCGCTCGGCCACCTGCTCCTCCGGCGCGCCGCGCACGCGATTGACCTTGCGCCCGCGGATCACCGCCGGACGCGCCGCGATCTCGTCGGCCCAGCGCCGCACCTGCTTGTACTCGTGCACCGACAGGAACTCTGCCGCCTCGTACAGCTCCCCCAGCACCAGGCCGCCATACCAGGGCCAGATCGCCATGTCGGCGATGGTGTACTCGTCCCCTGCCACGAAACGGTGCTGCGCCAGCTGGCGCTCGAGCACGTCGAGCTGGCGCTTCGCTTCCATCGCATAGCGGTTGATCGGGTATTCGTATTTCTCGGGCGCGTAGGCGTAGAAGTGGCCAAAGCCGCCGCCGACGAAGGGCGCCGAACCCATCTGCCAGAACAGCCAGTTCATCGTTTCGGTGCGCGCCGGTCCGTCTTTCGGCAGGAAGGCGCCGAATTTTTCGGCCAGGTGAACCAGGATCGAACCGGACTCGAACACGCGCAGTGGCGCTGCCGGATCGCTGCGGTCCATCAGCGCCGGAATTTTCGAATTCGGATTGACCTCGACGAAGCCGCTGGAAAACTGCACGCCTTCGTTGATGCGGACCAGCCAGGCATCGTATTCGGCGCCTTTGTGTCCGGCGGCGAGCAATTCTTCCAGCATGATCGTCACCTTCACGCCGTTCGGCGTGGCCAGCGAGTACAGCTGCAGCGGGTGCTTGCCGACAGGTAGCGGCGCCTCGTGGGTCGGGCCGGCGACCGGGCGGTTGATGTTGGCAAAAGCGCCGCCGGATTCGGCAGGCACCCAGACCCGGGGCGGCACGTAAGCTTGGTCGGACATGAAAATCTCCTCGCATTCGAAGTGGATAGGCGCCAGTGATGTCAGCATGGCATGTGCCGCGAGCTTACCCGTTTCGCCTCGTTCGCGCTTGGGCGGCCCGATTTTGCGGCGATCCGGCCAGGGCTTGTTTCAGATCATGTTCGGGTACCCGTGCCTCGTTTGACAGCCCCCGGGATGTCGAACACACTTCTCGGGCAGTTCCAGCCGCGCCGGCCTCTCCCACCGACAGGTGCACGACCATGCTCCCATCCATCCTGAAACTGATCCTTGCCAAGCTGTTCAATGCCCGCCCTGGCGAAATCCCGTCCTGGGACGGCGTCCGTCTCCCCGGCGGCATGTTCGCCCAGACGCGCTGCGCGCGCCGCATCGACGCGACGGCCCGCCGTATCGCTGCGATGGGCATGAAGATCGCCACCCTGTCGGGGCGCCTGCACGCAGGCAGCATCCCCGGCATGGTCGACGCCGACCGCAGCCTGCGCCGCATGCTGTCCGAACTGAAGGACGACCTGGCCGGCATGCGGCGCGACCTCGCGCTGTGGCGCACGCGCGAATGCCGCGGCCGCGCCGGTGCGCGTCTGGAGGCGGCCATCGCCCACCTGAACCGCATCGCCGCCGACACCCAGCTTGCCGCCGACCGCCTGGTCAGGCAGATCGAGGAATACGACCAGGCCCGGGCGCACTAGGAGCGCTGCCGGGCTGGTGTTCGCGCTGGCGCAGGGCCTCGCCTATCATCACCAGCACCGGCCCGTGCGCCGCGCCCAGGCCAAGGGCCAAGTCGGCCAGCGTCAGGCGGTCGATGCGCTCGTCGAGCCGGCTGCAGTTCTCCACCACCACCACCGGCGTGTCCGGCCGTCGCCCCTCGGCCAGCAGCCGTTCGGCCGTGGCCGCGGCTTCGCGCCCGCCCATGTACTGGATCAGCGTGTCGGTGTGGGGCAGGGCGGGATGTTCCGGTTGGTCCGGTCCGGTGCTGGAAGTGAAGAAGGCGACGCTGCGGGCGACGCCCCTTTTGGTGAGCGGCTGCCTGGTGGCCGCCGCCGCGGCCACCGCGGTGGTGATGCCGGGGACAATGTCGACGGCGATACCCTCGGCTTCGAGCGCGCGCAATTCCTCGTCGGCGCGGCCGAACAGCATCGGGTCGCCGCCTTTCAGGCGCACTACGGTGTCGTACATGAAGGCGCATTCGACCAGCTGGCGGTTGATCGATTCCTGGGCCGTCGAGCGCTGGCCCGAGCGTTTCCCCACCGAGATCAGGACCGCCCGCGTGCACAGTGCCAGCATATCGGGCGTGACCAGCGCGTCGTAGAGCACGACGTCGGCCTGCGCCAGCAGGCGCGCGCCGCGCACCGTGATCAGGTCGGCAGCGCCCGGCCCGGCGCCGACCAGCCAGACCTTGCCGGCCCGCCGGGCCGGCTTGTCCTCCAGAAGGCCCATGGGCCGCTCCCTGTTATTCGCTCAGTCGAATCATACCCGCCGCGACGGTCTGGTGCGTGACTTCGTCGATCAGGATAAAGGCGCCGGTGGCACGGTTGTCGGCATAGGCGTCGGCTGCCAGCGGCTGCTGCACGCTCAGGTGGATGCGCGCGATATCGTTGAGCTTCAGGCCTTCGGCGGGGTGGCGTTGTTGCGTATTGATGTCGAGCAAGGTGTCGAGCTTCGTCACCTTCGCGCTGGTCTGGCGCGTGCCGTGCTTGATCCAGTACTTGCGGCGCACATCGAGCGGCTCGTCCGCCATCCAGCAGACATCGGCCACCACCTGTTTCAGGAGGGTGGCCGGCTGCGCGGCGCCGGACAGCGTGTCGCCGCGCGAGATGTCCAGGTATTCGTCCAGCAGCAGCGTGACCGACTGGCCGGCGGCGGCGCGCTCGAGCGCACCGTCGAAGGTGAGAATTTCCTTCACTGTCGCCGCCTGGCCCGAGGGCTGCACCACCAGCTTGTCGCCGACCGCCACGCTGCCCGATTCGATGCGGCCCATGTAGCCGCGGAAGTCGTTCGCCTCGTGGCCGTTGTGGCGCGCCACCAGCTGCACCGGGAAGCGGAAGGGCGCCTCGTGTGCTTCGTCGTAGACCGAGAGCGATTCGAGCAGCTCGATCAGGGTCGGGCCGGTGTACCAGGCCAGCTTGTCGGAGCGATCGACGACGTTGTCGCCGGCCAGCGCCGACAGCGGGATCGCGGTCACATCCTTCAACCCGAGCGAGGCCGCGAATTCCTGGTAGGCCGCGACGATGCGCTCGTAGACGCCCTGGTCGTAGCCGATCAGGTCCATCTTGTTGACGGCGACGATGACGTGCTCGATCTGCAGCAACTTGGCGATGGTCGAGTGGCGCTTGGTCTGGATCAGCAGCTCGACGCCGCCGTCTTCGCGCAGCTTCACTTTCGACACATCGACCAGGATGATCACGGCGTCCGCGGTCGAGGCGCCGGTCACCATGTTGCGCGTGTATTGCTCGTGGCCCGGGGTGTCGGCGATGATGAACTTGCGCTTGGGCGTCGCGAAATAGCGGTAGGCGACGTCGATCGTGATTCCCTGTTCGCGCTCGGCCTCGAGGCCGTCGGTCAGCAGCGACAGGTCGATCGTGTCGCCGACGGTGCGCTTGTGCTTCGAGCGCGATACGGCGGCCAGCTGGTCGGCAAAGATGCCCTTGCTGTCGTACAGCAGGCGGCCGATCAGCGTGCTCTTGCCGTCGTCGACGGAACCGGCGGTGATGAAGCGCAGCAGGCTGTGCTGGGTGAGGTTCTCGGTCATGGCTTGGTCCCGGGCGTTCATCAGAAATATCCTTGCTTCTTGCGTTTTTCCATCGAGGCTTCCGAGGTCTGGTCATCCATCCGGGTCGCGCCGCGTTCGGTCACCTGGGTGACGGCGGTTTCGGCGATGATCGCTTCGACCGTGGCGGCGCTTGAGGACACCGGGCAGGTGCAGGAGATGTCGCCGACGGTACGGAAGCGGACGGTTTGCGTCTCGACTGTCTCGCCGTCGCGCGGCGGCGTCAGCGGCGTGAGCGGCACCAGCAGGCCATTCCTCGGGATCACCTGGCGCTCGTGGGCAAAATAGATCGGCGGCAGGGCCAGGCCTTCGCGGGCGATGTATTGCCACACGTCGAGTTCGGTCCAGTTCGAGATCGGGAAGACGCGCATGTTTTCGCCCGGGTGGACGCGGGTGTTATACAGGTCCCACAGTTCCGGGCGCTGGGCTTTCGGATCCCACTGGCCGAATTCGTCACGGAAGGAAAAGATGCGCTCCTTTGCGCGCGCCTTTTCCTCGTCACGGCGGGCGCCGCCGATGCAGGCATCGAAACCATGTTCGGCAATGGTTTCGAGCAGCGTCACGGCCTGGGCCGCGTTGCGCGAGTCGGTTGCCGGGTTGCGCAGGCGCACGGTGCCGCGCCGGATGGATTCCTCGACCGAGCCGACGATCAGGCGCTCGCCGAGTTCGGCAACCCTGGCGTCGCGGAAGGAAATGACTTCTTCAAAATTGTGGCCGGTGTCGATGTGCACCAGCGGGAAGGGGAACTTGCCGGGACGAAAAGCCTTTTCGGCCAGGCGCAGCAGCACCACCGAGTCCTTGCCGCCCGAGAACAGCAGGGCAGGGTTGGCGCACTCGGCGGCCACTTCGCGCAGGATGTGGATCGCCTCGGATTCGAGGGTGTCGAGGTGGCGCGCGTTGACGGTGGCGAGGATGCTGCTGGCGTCTAGGAGGTTCGTCATGGGTTCTGCCTTGTGTACTGTTGTGGCTCAGGCGGCCACGGATTTAATGCGAATCAATTTGCCGTCGACCAGGTGCAGGCCGCATTCCTTCGATTCCGGGTTTTCCCACCACCAGCGCCCGGCGCGCACGTCCTCGCCCGGCTGCACGGCGCGGGTGCAGGGCTCGCAGCCGATCGACGGATAGCCGCGGTCGTGCAGGGCGTTGTAGGGCACATTGTTGGCGCGGATGTAGTCCCACACGTTTTCTTCTGTCCAGTCGGCCAGCGGATTGAACTTGTCCATCATGTGCGCCGGATCGTCTTCCTGGATCGCCAGGTCGCTCCGCGTGGCCGACTGAGCGCGGCGCTGCCCGGTGATCCAGGCCTTCTTGCCGGCAAGCGCGTGCCCCAGCGGCTCGACCTTGCGGATGCGGCAGCATTCGCGGCGCATCTCGACGCTGTCGTAAAAAGCGTTCAGGCCGTTCTGGGTCACGTAGCGCTCGACCGCCAGCGGGTCCGGGCGGAACAGCGCGATGTCATAGCCGTAGGTGGCTTTCACGGCGTCGAGCACGGCCAGGGTTTCCCCGTGCAGGCGGCCCGTCTCCAGCGAGAAAATGTCGATCGGCAGTTTTGCGCGCAGGATCAGGTCGGTCAGCACCATGTCCTCCGCAGCCAGGCTGGAGGCGAACACGGCCGGCGTAAAATCGGCGGCGATGCGCGCCAGGATGGATTGCGTTTCAAGGACGCGAAGGGCGAGATCGCTCATCGTGTTCCTCAGATGCCGGCGCCGGCGTCCAGGTGTTCCGGCGGCAGGTCGCGTTCCTTGCGACGGAACAGCGGCAGCGGCTGGTCGACCGAGGCCTGGTAGGTTTCGGAAAACACCGTCAACCCCTTCAGCGCGTCGTAGATCGAGCGGTCCGGGCGCGTCGCGTAGGCATCGAAGCCCACGCGCGACATCGAGAACAGCTGGTCGCGCAGCACGTCGCCGATGGCGCGCAGTTCGCCGGTATAGCCGAGGCGCTTCCTGACATTGAAGGCGATCGAATAGCCGCGGCCATCGGAAAACTTCGGGAAGTCGACCGCGATCACGGCGAAGCGGTCGGCCTCGCCCTGCAGGCTTTCGAAGCGCTCGTCGGCAGCGATCCAGACGCCGAGTTCGGCGCGCGCGGCGAGAGCGTCCTTTTGCGCCAGCCAGACGCTCAAAGGCACGATCAGCTTGCCTTCCGGGACGGCGACCGTCTCCGCAGCTTCTCCCTCGGCCAGGCGCAGGACGCTCCAGTCGTCAGGCACCACTTCGCGGCCGCGGATGATTTCCTTGTGTGCTTCAAGCATGGTCTTCCCCCACCAGTTCGCCTTTTGAAATCGGCGTGGCGTACACGTGTTCCTTGAACGGCCCGATGCCGAGGCGCTGTGCGGTGTCGACAAAGCGCTCGCCTTCGAAGCGCTGGCCGACGTACACCTGCAGCAGGCGATCGATTACTTCCGGCATCTGGCCGCCCGAGAACGAGGGGCCGATGATCTTGCCGATGGCCGAGTTGTTGCCCTGCGCACCGCCGATCGACACCTGGTACCACTCGCTGCCATCCTTGTCGACGCCAAGCACGCCGATGGAACCGACATGGTGGTGGCCGCAGGCATTGATGCAGCCCGAGATGTTCAGTTCGATGTCGCCGATGTCGTGCTGGAAGTCGAGGTTGTCGAAACGCTCGGCAATGGCGGCGGCGATCGGGATCGATTTCGCATTCGCCAGCGAGCAGAAATCGCCGCCCGGGCAGGCAATGATGTCGGTGAGCAAGCCGATGTTCGGCGTCGCCAGGCCTTTCGATTTGGCCAGGGTCCAGACCTCGAACAGCCTGGCTTGCTGGACGTCGGCCAGCACCAGGTTTTGCTCGTGGGTCACGCGCAGCTCGCCGAAGCTGTACTTGTCGGCCAGGTCGGCCACGAAATCCATCTGCTCGGCGGTCGCGTCGCCGGGTGGCACGCCCGTCTTTTTCAGCGACAGTACGACGCTCGCATAGCCCGGCACCTTGTGCGGCTTGACGTTGCGCTGCAGCCAGTTCGCGAAGGGCTTGCTGTCCGCGTGCTCGGCCAGCGGATCGATCCTTGGCAAGGTTTCATAGGCGGGGGCTTCGAAATAGGCGGCAACCCGGTCGTATTCCTCGCGGGTGAGCGTTTCCGGGCCATCCTTCAGGTCTTGCCACTCTTCCTCGACCAGGCGCGCGAATTCCTCGACGCCCATCGATTTCAGCAGGATCTTGATGCGCGCCTTGTACTTGTTGTCGCGGCGGCCGTAGGAGTTGTACACGCGCATCACGGCTTCGGTATAGGTCAGCATGTGCTGCCAGGGCAGGAAGTCGCGGATCACGCTGCCCAGGATCGGCGTGCGGCCCATGCCGCCGCCGGCCATGAATTTGAAGCCTGCTTCGCCTGCCTCGTTATGCACCAGGGTCAGGCCGATGTCGTGGATCGCGATCGCGGCGCGGTCTTCCACGGCGCCATTGATCGCCACCTTGAACTTGCGCGGCAGGGCGATGAATTCGGGGTGGAAGGTGCTCCACTGGCGCAGGATTTCCGCGAACGGGCGCGGGTCCATGATCTCGTCCGCGGCAACGCCGGCGAACTCGTCGGTCGTGATGTTGCGGATGCAATTGCCCGAGGTCTGGATCGCGTGCATTTCGACCGAGGCCAAGTGCGCCAGGATGTCCGGCGTCTGCTCCAGCTCGATCCAGTTGAACTGGATGTTCTGGCGCGTCGTGAAATGGCCGTAGCCGCGGTCGTATT
Organism: Telluria sp. LT2P34; assembly: GCF_059685915.1. NCBI lineage: Bacteria > Pseudomonadati > Pseudomonadota > Betaproteobacteria > Burkholderiales > Oxalobacteraceae > Telluria > Telluria sp. LT2P34. The sequence continues at coordinate 951,392 of NZ_JCASIN010000001.1, read as the reverse complement.
TGCGGGCGATATGGGCGAACATGCGCAGCTGGCTTGTCGACAGCAGGCCATAGGGCACGGCGATGCGCAGCATGTAGGCGTGGCGCTGCATGTACAGACCGTTCTGCAGGCGCAGCGGCACGAATTCTTCTTCGGTCAACTCGTCGTTCAGGCGGCGCGCAACCTGGTCGCGGTACTGCGCGATGCGTTCGCGGACGATGAGGTGGTCGTACTGGTCGTAACGGTACATATTTGTATTCCTCTAAGCTAGTCTGGATGGTAAGCGCTGGCGGCCTTATTCCAAACGACTGACAATTTATTTGCTTATATACGGTAAGGGCATAAGCAATGGCATAAAATAGCGTTTGCCCCTTTTATATACACAAGAACAACAGGCATGAACCTTCACCAACTGCGTTTCGTGCGCGAAGCCGTGCGCCAGAACTACAACCTGACCGATGCGGCCAAGGCCCTGTTCACGTCCCAGCCGGGCGTCTCCAAGGCCATCATCGAGCTCGAGGAAGAACTCGGCGTCGACATCTTCACCCGCCACGGCAAGCGCATTCGCGGGCTGACCGAGCCGGGGCGGCTGGTGTTGACCTCGGTCGAGCTGATCATGCAGGAAATCGAGAGCCTGAAACGCATCGGCAAGGAATACGCGGCCCACGACAGCGGCAGTTTTACCATTGCCACCACGCACACCCAGGCGCGCTACATGCTGCCGAAGGTGGTGCAAGCCTTCATGCTCAAGTTCCCGAAGGTACGCCTGTCGCTATTGCAAGGCAATCCGAAGCAGATCGCCGACATGGTCAAGAGCGGCCAGGCCGACCTGGCGATCGCGACCGAAGCGATTGCGGCGATCGATGGCCTGGTCACCATGCCCTGCTACCAGTGGGAGCACGTGATCGTGGTGCCGCCGGAACACGAATTGCTGCGCTCGCGTGCGATTTCGCTGGAAGAAATCGCCGCTTACCCGCTGATCACCTACGACGCCGCCTTTGCCGGGCGCAGCAAGATCGACCACGCCTTCAACCTGCGCGAGCTGAAACCGGACGTGCTGCTGGAAGCCATCGACGCCGACGTCATCAAGACCTATGTCGAACTGGGCATGGGGGTGGGCATCATCGCCGGTATGGCCTTCGATGCCGAACGCGACCGCAACCTGCGCACCATTCCAGTGGGGCACCTGTTCGGCATGAACGTGTCGCGCGTGGCGGTGAAGCAGGGCGCCTACCTGCGCAGCTATATTTATACTTTCATCGAATTGCTGGCGCCGAGCCTGACCCGCAAGATGGTCGAGTCTGCGATGCGCGGCGGCGAAAACTATGAACTTTAAGAAATCGACATGAACAATCAACAAGTAGCCAAGTATTACGCCCTGCTGGGCGAAGCCCTCGAAGACAAATACCTCGAGCCCGACATGGACGAGGACATCGACGACATGAGCATCCACCTCGGCACCTTGTTGTCGGGGCATACGGTGCTGGAACTCGGTTGCGGCACCGGCTTCTGGACCGAAGTGGTGGCGGAGTCGGCGCAGTCGGTGCTGGCGGTCGACATCAACGCTTCACTGATCGACATCGCCCGCGAGCGTGGCATGCCCGAAGGTAAAGTGAGCTTCCGCGTGGCGGATGCGCTCGACTTGCCGGAAGACCTAGGAAAATTTTCCGCAGTGCTGGTCAGTTTCCTGTGGTCGCACCTGAACAAGAAGGAGCAGGAAAGCCTGCTGGCGACGCTGAAAAAGCGCCTCGGCAAGGACGTGATGCTGGTCTTGCTCGACGATTCCTTCGTCGAAGGTTTCAGCGAAACCATCGCCCGCACCGATTCGGACGGCACGACCTACGAAATTCAGACCGCGCCTTCCGGCGAGCGCTTCGAACTGCCGAAGAGCTACCAGTCCGACAGCGCCCTGCGCAAGCGCCTGGCAAGCGCCGGCAAGGACATCCGGATCGAGCGCGTGGAGTTTTTCTGGATTTTGACCTGCAAACTGAAGTGAGTCCGTAGGGTGGGCAGGTCTACTGCTCACGCGTTCAGCGCGCCCAAGAACAGGCGAGCGGGCATTTCATACGTGGATTGAACGCGTGAGCGGCATAGCCGCCCACCCTACGTCACTCCGTCAAACACACCATCAGAACGTGTGGCGCACACCCAGGGTGAACGCGCTCGGATCGGCGCCCAGGGCGGTTGCCGGAGGCGTCACGCTGGTCGACGACGAGTTCAGCCCGAAGACGGCGCGCTCGTTGTTGCGCACCGTGCCGTAGCTGGTGTACAGGTTGGTGCGCTTCGACAGCGCGTGGCTGGCGGCGATGGCCCAGGCGTTGCCGCGGGCGCCAGTTTCGATTTCATTGCGCTGCACGTTCACGAAGAACTTGTTCGCGCCCATGCCGTAGGACGCGCCGGCATTGACCTGCTCGAACTTGTTGTTCGAGCCGGCCTGGTCGGCGGAGAGGTAATTCGCCTTGAAGTCGAAGTTGCCCAGCTTGACGCCGACGCCGAGGACGCGTTCCGCATCGTGGTGGAAGACGATGCGTTCCAGGCGGTGATAGCCGGCGCCGACATAGAAGGGGCCGTTCACGTATTCCAGCGCCACGCCGGACAGGTCGCCCGACGGTTCGACGGTGCGCTCGCCGGCCGACCAGGCTGCCAGCAGGCTGAAACCGGATACCGGTGCGCTCTTGAAGTTGACCGAGTTGGCCAAGCGGCGCGTCAGGCGGTTGGCGGTGAAGGCGGACAGGTTGCTGCCGTAGAAACCCTGGCCGAACACGTCGGTGGCCGCGGCGACCGAGGCTACCGGGCTGTATTCGCGGCCCACCGTGACCTGGCCGAAGCTGCCTTGCAGGCCGACCACGGCGCGGCGGCCGAACAGGGCCGAGTCGCCGGCGCCGGTGTCCAGGGCCAGGCCCGCTTCGATGTTGAACATGGCTTTCAAACCATTGCCCAGTTCTTCAGTGCCACGGAAGCCGAGGCGGCTGCTGGACTGGTTGCCCGAATTGATGACGGTGCGGCGCTTTTCGCCGGGTGCATCGGTGTCCTCGAGGGCGATGGCGGCGTCCATGGTGCCGTAGATGGCGACGTTGGTCTGCGCATGCGCAAACAGCGGCAGGGTCGTGATCAGCGCGGCGGCCAGGGCTTTGTAATGCATGTGAATCTCCAATAAGTGGGGCGAAGGATTGAGTTGGCATTCTGGCAAACTCAAGGTCGAGCCATCTTATCGGGGCAATATGTCTCCTTCGTGACACAGGGAGACGACTGCGGGCGCTACACGATGTGGTCGGCGATCGGCAGGACGATATCGATGCGCGTACCGGGCGGTTCGTCAGCGCTGACGGAAATGTCGCCCTTCAGGGCCCAGACCCGCTCGCGCATGCCGATCAGGCCCAGCGATTCGGCCTTTTCCATGTCCGCTTCGCGAATGCCGCGGCCGTCGTCGCGGATCGTGATCAGGAGCTGGTGGTCGATGCGGTACAGGTTCATCGTCACGCTCGTCGCCTGCGCATGGCGCGCGACATTGGTCAGCGCTTCCTGGACGATGCGGAACACGGCGGTGCTGGCGGCATCGTCGAGACGCAGCTCGGCTTCGTCGGCCAGCAGGGTGCAGGCAATGCCGTGGCGCTCGATGAAATCGTCGCGCAAGCCCTGCAAGGCGAAATACAGGCCACCTTCGTCGAGGGCGCGCGGGCGCAGGTTGGTGGCGATGCGGCGCAGCGAGGTGATGGCGGTCAGCAGGTTGTGGTCCATCGCCTTGACCAGGTGCTGGGTGGCGGGGGTGGCGCTGCAGGCTTCCTGCAGCAGGGTCAGGTCCATGCGCAGCGAGGCCAGCAGCTGGCCGAGATCGTCGTGCAGTTCGCGCGAGATGTGGGTGCGTTCTTCTTCGCGGATGGTCTGCAGGGCGCTCGAGAGCTGGCGCAGCTGGTCGTGCGAGCGCGCCAGCTTGTGCTGCACCAGCTGGCGCTCGGACACGTCGCGCAGGATGATCGTGTAGAGCGTGCGCCCCTCCTGCAGCGTGCCGCCGATCGAGCCTTCGATCGCGAAGCGCTCGCCGCCCGGGCGCAGGCCCGTGCCGGCGTAATCGGTGCCGCGGCGGCCGGCGCGGCCGTCGGCACGGAAGAAGTCGGGCGGCGCGCCGTGCTGCTCGCCGGGCGCTTCGATGAAGCGCGCCAGCGGGCTGCCCTGCATCTGCTGGACGCTGACGCCGAACATGCTGGCCGCCGCCGGATTGGCCAGCACGATGCGGCTGCTGTCGTCGGCCGAGACGATGGCTTCGCCGGCATTGTGGAAGATGCGCCGGCTGTGGTGCAGGGGAGAATCGTCTCCCGCCCGCGTTTCAGCGCCGGCGCGGCGCCTGGCGCGATCGAGCACCCGCGCGGCCAGGTAGCCAAGCCCGAACATCGCCAGAGTGCGCTTGCCGGGAAGCGCACTGCGCAGTCGTTTCATGTGGATATGCCTGCCGGTATGCCTGCGTTAACATCAGCGTCCGCGCATGCGGACCAAACGCTACGATACGGTGCACACGGAATGGCTGGCTTGAGGCGCCACAAGCACGGCTGAGCTGCGCCCCGCCTACATCTGCTTGAACAAATGCAGGAAGCTGCGGCTCACTTCGAGTTTTTCCGAACGGCCCTTGACCAGCACCAGGTGGCGGCCGCGGATGTCGCGCGTCACGCCCTCGATGGCATTCACGTTGACGAGGGTGGCGCGGTGGATCTGCCAGAACAGCGCCGGGTCGAGTTCGTCGGCCAGGTCGCGCACCGGCTTCCTGATGAGCGCCTCGAAACTCGCGGTCTGCACGCAGGTATATTTTTCGTCCGAGCGGAAAAACAGGATGTCCTCGACCGGGATCATGCGCAGGTCCTGGCCGATGCTGGCCTGGATCCATTGCAGGTGCTTCGGCTTGGGCGCCGCGATCTTTTCCGCCAGTTGCGACAGCATCGCCGTGACGCTGTCGTTCACCACCGCGCCGGGCTTGCCCTGGCGCGCCTGCAGCCGTTCTTTCAGGCGCTCGACGGTCAGCTTCAGGCGCTCCGGCTCGGACGGCTTCAGGATGTAATCGACCGCGCCGCGCTCGAAGGCCTCGACCGCATACTGGTCGTAGGCGGTGACGAACACGATCTGGCTGCGCTCGCCAATCTCGCGCGCCGCTTCCATGCCGGTCTTGCCGGGCATGCGGATGTCCAGGAAGGTCAGGTCCGGCTGGTGCTGGCCGACCAGTTCCACGGCTTCCTCGCCATTCCTGGCTTCGCCCACGATTTCCAGTTCCGGCCACACCTGCTCCAGGCGCATGCGCAGCTGGTCGCGCATCAGTCTTTCATCGTCGGCAATAATTGCAGTAGGCATGGTGTGGTCCGGTGGAAGGAAAGTGACAATACAGGGAGTGACGATTATTCAAGAAAATCGCGCCGCAGGCAAGGCGAAGGCCTCACATGATCGGGCCGCGCGAGACCTGGTAGGGCACCTCGACCATCGCGATCACGCCGCTCGGGCTGTTGGCCGCGATGTGCAGCTGGCCGGCGTCGCCGTGCAGCAGGCGCAGGCGCTCGCGGATGGTCGGCAGTCCGAGCCCGGTGCCGGTGCTCGGCACCACGCCGAAACCGACACCGTCGTCGAGCACGGTGATGCGCAGCTTACCCTCGGCGACATCGGCCACGACTTTCAGGGTGCCGCCTTCGGGTTTGCACTCGAGGCCGTGTTTGATGGCATTTTCAACCATCGACTGCAGCATCATCGGCGGGAAAGCCGCGCTGCGCAGCGCGTCGGGGATGTTCATGTCGACCGTCAGGCGCTCTTCCATCCGCATTTTCAGCAGCTCGAGGTAGGCCGTCACCATGTCGACTTCGCGTCCGAGGTTGGTGACGAGGGTGTTGTCGCGCATCTGCGGCAGGACCGCGCGCAGGTACTGGATCAAGCTGCGCTGCATGGCGGACGCACGCGGTGGGTTGGTTTCGATCAGGTGCTCGACGGAAGCGAGCGTGTTGAACAGGAAGTGCGGTTCCACCTGGGCCTGCATCATCTGCATCTTCGCCTCCGACAGCTGGCGCTGCATCGATTCGCGCTCGGCGGCGGCGTTGGCGCTGCGGGTTTGCTGTTCGGCGCGTTTTTTGCCGCCCATTAAGGCCTTGATGCCGAACAGCGCCAGTACCAGCAGCACCACGAAGCTGATGAACCAGCGCGATGCCTGTTTGTGATAACGCGACACTTTCGCCTCGGCCGCATCGTCGACGGCGCCCTCGATGGCGACCGACAGCTCTTCGGCGATCTGCGGCGGCAGTTCGATGTGCACCCCCTGGCCGTTCGCCTGCATGCCCTTCGGCAGCGCAGGGTCGGCGGGGATCGCTGGGTCGTTCGCGCGCGCCGCCGCGGGCAGTTCCGGCTCGCCGGCCGGCACGCCTGGCGGCAGCGGCGGCTGCGGCGCGAGCTCGGGCGGCGCCGGGCGCGGCATATTGCGCGGCATATTGCGAGGATTGAAGCGGATGCCGCTGTCGTCGATCACGATGCTGGTCTGCTCGCGCCGCGCCGCGCGCTCGACGGCGGCCAGTTCGGCGCCGCTGCTGGAGAACAGCATGTCCTCCACAATGAAGCCAGCGATCAGCACCAGGCCCGCAAATAGGAAAAACATCCACCATGACAATTGGGTCACCCAGGTCGCGACCGCGTCGAAGGCGCGGTAGAGCGAGGTCAGGATGCCGGAAAATTGGTGGTGGGTGGCGCTGCGGGCTTGCATGGTCGTGTCTGTTCGTCGGTTCGTGGTCGGGAGCGAGTGTACCGCGTCCCCGCGTTGTTGGTGCCGAAAAGCCATCTGGGATAAGTGTTGGAATGCTACAACCTTAACCGGTGGCTGCCGACAGGAGACGCGCTTTGCGACAGCCTGCAGGAAGCGGGGCGTGGAATGCGTGCCGAGGCGCCGCGGCCGCTTCCCACGGAGGGTAAGAGGCCGATAAAAAGCTGACAGCAGGAAACTTTGCACGGTATGATAAAACGACTTTCCAATGCCCAAACTTCAACGAAAGGGTGTGCCGATGTCCGCCATTCCGACTCAATTCCGCCTCGTTACCCGCAGCGATTTCGATGGACTGGTGTGCGCGGTCCTGCTCAAGCACCTGGACCTGATCGACGACATCCTGTTCGTCCATCCGAAGGATATGCAGGATGGCAAAATTGCCATCAGCGGGCGCGACGTCACGACCAATTTGCCGTACGTTGCCGGCGCCCACCTGGCCTTCGACCACCACCACTCCGAGACGATCCGCAACAGCGGCGTGCGCGCCAACCACGTGATCGACCCGCAGGCGCCATCGGCCGCGCGCGTGGTCTGGGACCATTATGGCGGCGCCGCTGCCTTCCCGCGCGACTGGGAAGACATGATGGCGGCCGTCGACAAGGCCGACAGCGCCCGCTTTTCGCGTGAGGAAGTGCTGCAGCCGGCCGGCTGGAACCTGCTGAACTTCCTGATGGATGCACGCACGGGCCTGGGCCGCTTCCACGATTTCCGCATCTCGAACTACCAGCTGATGATGGCGCTGATCGATGCCTGCCGCCAGCATTCGATCGACCAGATCATGGCCCTGCCCGACGTCCAGGAGCGCACCACCCTGTATCTCGAGCACGTCGACCTGTGCAAGCAGCAGATCCGCCGCTGCGCCCGCGTGCACGGCAACCTGGTCGTGCTCGACCTGCGCGAAGAGAAGACGATCTTCGCCGGTAACCGCTTCATCATCTACGCCCTGTTCCCGGAGACGAACATTTCGATCCACGTGCTGTGGGGCCTGAAGAACCAGAACACGGTATTTGCGACCGGAAAATCGATCCTGAACCGGAGCTCGAAGACGAACATCGGCAGCCTGATGCTCGAATATGGCGGCGGCGGGCATGAAAACGCCGGCACCTGCCAGGTATCGAACGACATGGCCGAAGATGTGCTGGGGGCGCTGATCCACCGGATCACGAGCGAAGGCTGACCCGGCCTGCGGCCGCACCCCTTACGCGGGGACGCGGTCGCGCATCATCTCGCGCGCCGCTTCCGGCGCCATCGGTTCGGAAAACAGCATGCCCTGCAAGGCGTCGCAGCCGTGCGAGGTCAGGAAATCCATTTGGGCGCGTGTTTCGACCGCCTCGCCGATGACGGGCATGTTCAGGTTGTGGCCGATATCGATCAGGGTGCGCGCCATGGTGCTGCCTTCGCCGCCCTCGGGATCGTCGGCGGCAATCGAATGGACCGCTTCCTTGGCCAGTTTCAGCTGCCCCACGAACAGTTCGCGCAAAAAACCCAGATCCGAAATGCCGTGGCCGAATTCATCGACCGACAGTGTCAGGCCATGCTGTCTCAGCTGGATTGCCAGGTCGCGCACCTGGCCGGGATTGCGGATCAGGGTTTCCTCGCGCAGTTCGATTTGCAGGCTGTCGGGCGCCAGGCCGTGCTGTCCCAGGCGGCTGGCGATGCCGGAGACGAAGTCTTGCTGGCCATATTCGCGCGCCGAGACATTCACCGTGACGGGCACGTCCGTAATGCCGAGCAGCTTCAGGTCGGCGAGAAAAATACAGGCCTGGTCGAGCACCCAGGCGCCGAACTGGACGATGCGGCCGTTTTCCTCGGCTTCCTGGAGGAAGGAGGAGGGCAGCAGCACGCCGTGCACCGGATGCTGCCAGCGCAGCAGGGCTTCGAAGCATTTGACGCGGCCGCTGCGCGCATCGATCGAAGGCTGGTAGAGGACGAACAATTCCTTGCGCTCAATCGCGTGCGCCATGCCGGAGTCGAGTGCCTGGCGCGCTTCGGTGGTCGACTTCATGTCGCTGGAAAAGAAATGGATGTCGTCGCGTCCGCTCGCCTTGGCATGGTACATGGCGACGTCGGCTGCCCGGATCAGGTCGGCGGCAGTGGCGCCGTCGTGGGGGTACACGGACACGCCCAGGCTCGCGCCGACCGCAATTTCCTTGTGCATGAACGAGACCGGCTGGGACAGGCCCTGGCGCAGGCGCTCGATCATGCGCAGCGTGAAGCGCAGCGAAGGCTGGTTGACCAGCACCAGCACGAATTCGTCGCCGGACAGCCGCGCCACGGTGTCGCTGTCGCGCACCGAGGCCTGCAAGCGCCGCGCCACCACCTTCAGCACCACGTCCCCGGCTTCGTGGCCGGAACTGTCGTTGATGTTCTTGAAGTTGTCCAGGTCGATCAGCACGACGGCCACCATCGACTTCTGGCGCTGCGACAGGTGCAATGCCTGCTCGAGCCGGTCCCATAGCAGGTTGCGGTTGGCCAGGCCGGTCAGGGGATCATGGTTGACCTCGTGCTCGAGGTGGGCCGTGCGCTGCTTGTTGGCGGTCACGTCCATGAGGATGCCGATGAAATGGGTGGTCTCGCCATGCTCGTCCTGGACCGGCGTGATGCTCAGGTCGTTCCAGAACAGCTCGCCATCCTTGCGCAGGTTGCGAAACACCACGTTGACCGCACGGCGCGCGACGATCGCATCGTGCACGCGGGCGCGTTCGCCGGCGTCCATGCCGGGCGCCGCCATGAAACGCGAGTCGCGCCCCATGACTTCGTGGGCCGAATAGCCGCTGATGCGCTCGAAGGCCGGGTTGACGTATTCGATCGGGCAATCCGGCCCCTCGATGCGCGTGATGACGATGCCGTTGTTGGCCGCATGCAGGGCGCGCTCGCGCAGGCGCAGGGCGCCTTGCTGGCGGCGCAGTTCGGAAATGTCGAGCCCCATGCCGAACAGGTATTGCCCGCCGTTGCAGTCGATGCGCGAGCCGCACAGCAGCATCGGCGTGTCCTGGCCGCTACGCGCGATGACGTCGGCTTCGAGCATGACTTCCTCGTTGTTGTCGAATACGCGGCGGATGTGCTCGGCAATCATGGGCCGGGTTTGCAGGTCGAACAGTTCGAGGGCGTTGGTGGCGGCGGTTTCCTCGGGAGTCAGCCCCGTGATGCGCTCGTGGTTGTGGTTCCACAGCACGAAACGGCCGTCGCGGTTGATGGCGTAGAAGGTACCTGGCAGGACGTCGACCACCCGCGCCAGCGGGGTGCGGCCGACCAGCACCGATTCGGGCGTGTCCTCGTCGTGCAGGTTGTCGATGGCGGCGACCCAGAAACGCGTGGTCCCGTCGAGCCCGGTCTGTGGCTGCAGCGTGAGCTCGGCATGGATGGCGCCGCCGTTCGCATGGCGCAGCACGACCTGGTTGGCCTGGCCGTGGTTTTCCGTCAGGCCTTGCCAGCGTTCCTCGCTGTCGTGCGGATCGATACCGATGAGCACGGCGCCGAGCGACTGGCCGATCATGGCGGCGGCCGCGAATCCGAGCAGTAGCTCGCAGGCGCTATTCCAGGCCGCAATGTTGCCAGATTCCTCGAGCAGGAAGGCGGCACGGGCAGTCGGTATGGACGTGGTCATGCTTGGCGCCTTTGCGAGGATTGGCAACCTCAGTTGGACTCGCTCAGCCTACCTCCGTTCCCGCAATCGTGTCGCACTTGTGTAAAAACAAAAAAACCACTCCGGGGAGTGGTTTTCGATGTCGAGGCGCTGTCGCAGCTTATGCCGCCGCGCTTTCCACAAGCGGCGGCAGGGCAATGCCGTTGCCGACGCTGAACTGGTAGTCCTTGAACACGTGCTCGGCGCTCAGGATCTGGTAGTTGCCGTCGGCCAGCTTGTGGCTGGTGTCCTTCAGGCGATAGGTGTAATGGCCGCAGGTCCAGCAATTGAAGTTGCGCATGTGCGTGCACAGGCAGGTCTTGTCGAGCACCGGCGGATTCTTGACTTCCGGGTTGGCCAGCACTTCGCGGTTATACGAATTGATGTAGGCGCAATTGCCGGTGGCGTCGAGCAGGTAGCCATAGGACTCGCAACCGGGGCGGATCCCCGAGCCGATCGCCGGCGTGCTTTTCAGCATGCGCATCGGGTAGCCGGTGGGCGAGATGCCGTTGACGATGATGTCTTCTTCGCTGGCGCGGAAATACTCCTGCTTGACCTCGTCGGGCAGGCCGCATTCGCGGGTAACTGTAAAGCGCGTCGCCACCTGCACGCCGCCGACGCCTTTTTCGAGGAAGCTGACGGCGTCCGAACCGGTGAACACGCCGCCGGCCGCGATCAGCGGGATGTCGATGTTTTCCATGCGCATGTAGGCCAGGATTTCGTCGATGATCGTATGCAGGTCGTATTTGCTCCAGTCCGAGCCGAAGCCGAGGTGGCCGCCGGCCAGCGGGCCCTCGACGATGATGAAGTCGGGCAGGCGGTTCAGGCGCGAGATCTTGCGCAGGAACAGTTGCAGGGCACGCACGGAGGACACGATGATGCCGAGTTTCGCTTCGCGGAAGCGCGGGTGGTCCTTGATCAGTTCGAAGGAGCCGAGGTGCAGGCCGGCCGACATGGTGATGCCGTCGATGCCGGCGTCGAGCGCCGACGACAAGCGCGTGCGCAGCGTTTCCTTGGGCGCATTCATGGTCAGCTTTTCCATGCAGTTCACGAAAATCAGGCCCTCGCCTTTTTTCGCCGCCATCGTCGCGCCCACGTGCAGGCGGGTCGCCTCGGCCAGGCGCTCGAGGTCGAACTGCACCACCGCCTTGTCCATGTTGTTGATGTTGAACTTGTAGAGCTTGGTCTTGTCCTTGACGAAGGTCGTATCGAACTTGCGGTCCGACACGTCCTGCACCATCGCATCCGAGATATGGCCGATGCCGCCCAGGCGCGCCGCCTCGAGTGCCAGCTCGGAGGTCGAAATGTCCACGCCCATTCCGCCGATCATGATGGGCACATATTCCTTGTTGCCCAGACGCAGGCGGAAATCATCAACACGTTTCATTGCTATCCTTAGACTACCAAAGTGACGTTCGCTCAGCGCCAGGCTATTGCCGACGAGCGAGTTGGTGCAAGCTTCATTCTACCTCAAGGGGCATGGGGGCGAACGAGGCGTGCGCGGGCACGCGCCCCGGGTGGACCGGCTGGCTAGTCACGGAAGTTATTGAATGCCAGCGGCAGGTCGAGGATGTCCTTTTTCAGCAGGGCCATCGCGGCCTGCAGGTCGTCGCGCTTGGCGCCGGTGACGCGCACGCTTTCGCCCTGGATGCTGGCCTGGACCTTCATCTTGCTTTCCTTGATCGCCTTGGTGATTTTCTTGGCGTCGTCGGTCTCGATGCCGTTGCGCACCTTGATCAGCTGCTTGACCTTGTCGCCGCCGATCTTCTCGATCTTTTCCTCGTCGAGGAAGCGCACGTCGACCTTGCGCTTCGTCATTTTATTGACGAGCACGTCGCGTACCTGGCTCAGCTGGAAATCGGAGTCGGCGAACAGCGTCAGTTCGCGTTCCTTCTGCTCGACCTTGGCCGAGCTGCCCTTGAAGTCGAAGCGGGTGATGATTTCCTTGTTCGATTGCTCGACGGCGTTCTTCACTTCGACCATGTCTGCTTCGCAGACCACGTCAAACGATGGCATGGCGGTTTCCTTTTATCTGATAAAGCGTAATTATTAGTGGCAGTATTCTAAACGACAAGCCCGGCGGCGCGGATGGTTTTTGCCGTTCAAGCCGGGCTTGCCACTATAATCGAGCGGTTTTCCGCTTGCCTCTGCCGCTCATGCACCCGAATCTCCCGATCGAACACGACTTCCCGCTGCAAGGCCTGAATACCTTCGGCCTGGCGGCGCGGGCGCACCGCTACCTGCGCGTGACCGAAGCCGGCCAACTCGCCCGCTTGCACGCGCAAAGCGAGCTGGCCGGCTTGCCACGCTTCGTGCTCGGCGGCGGCAGCAACGTCCTGCTCACGCGCGACGTCGAAGCGCTGGTGCTCCACATGGCGATCCTGGGCCGCGCCATCGTCGAGGACGAGGGCGGGCAGGGCGAGCATGTGCTGGTGCGCGCCGGCGCCGGCGAGAACTGGCACGCTTTCGTCGATTACACGATCGACCAGGGCCTGGGCGGGCTGGAAAACCTGTCGCTCATTCCCGGCACCGTCGGCGCCTCCCCGATCCAGAACATCGGCGCCTACGGCCTCGAGATCAAGGATGTTTTCGACTCGCTGACCGCCTTCGACCAGGCCAGCGGTGCGCTGCGCACCATGCGCGCGGCGGACTGCCGTTTCGGCTACCGCGACAGCATCTTCAAGCACCCGGACGGGGCCAACCTGATCGTGCTCGACGTGACGTTTTCCCTGCCGCGCGCCTGGCAGCCGAACCTGCGCTACGCCGAGCTGGCCAATGCGCTGGCGGCGGCGGGCATCGAGGAGCCGACGCCACGCCAGGTGAGCGACACCGTGGTCGCCATCCGCCGCCGCAAGCTGCCCGACCCGGCCCAGCTCGGCAACGCCGGCAGCTTCTTCAAGAACCCGGTGGTGACAAGCGCGCAGTGTGCGGCCCTGCTCGCGCTGCATCCGCAACTGGTGCACCATGCGCAGCCCGATGGCAGCGAAAAGCTGGCCGCCGGCTGGCTCATCGACCAGTGCGGCTGGAAAGGCAAGGGCATCGGCGCTGCCGGCGTCTACCCGAAGCAGGCGCTGGTGCTGGTGAACAATGGCGGGGCGACGGGGGCCGAGGTGCTGGCGCTGGCGCGCGCGATCCAGGACGATGTCATGGCCCGCTTCGGCGTGATGCTGGAACCGGAACCGATCGTCGTTTAAGCGTGCGCCTCAGGCGGCGCGCTTAAACGCGGAAGGCGAAGACGCGGTTGCGTCCGCGCGCCTTCGCCGCGCCGACCGCTTCGCCGGCGCGGGCAACCACCGCTTCGAACACGCTCTCGTCGTCGGGGATGGTCGTCGCCACGCCGATCGACATCGTCACGATGCGCCGCTCGGGCATGGGATGGGCCAGGGCCAGGCGTTCCAGGGCCGCGCGGCAGCCTTCGGCCACCTGCACCGCGCCATCGAGCTTGGTGTCCGGCAGCAGGATCGCGAAGCGCTTGCCGTCGTAGCGCGCCGCCAGGTCCGACGGGCGCTTGAGCTGGCCGGTCAGCACGCCGGCCAGTTTGCGCAGGCACAGGTCGCCGGCTTCGCGCCCGAGGCGTTCGTTGAAATAGTCGAAATTGTCGATGTCGCACACCAGCAGCGAGAGTGGTTGGGCGCTGCGGCGGGCGCGCGCCCATTCGGCCAGCGCCGCTTCGTCGAAGCGCGCGCGGCTTGGAATGCCGGTCAGCGGATCGACGCCGGCATGGCGGTCGAGCTGGGCCTGGATGCGCGCCAGCGTGTCCTGGCTGTCGCGCAGGCGATTGAGGGTGTCGCGGCGCTCATCGGCGGCGCGGCCGACCGCCGCGTGGTAGCGCAGGCGCGCCAGCATCTCGAAGCTGCCGGGCAGCGTCGACAGGTAATCGGTGGCGCCGGCGGCAAACGCGGCGTCGCGGTGGCGGCCATCGCAGCCAGGGGCCAGCACCAGCAAGGGCAGCGCGCGCATGGTCTCGTCGAGGCGGCATGCGCGCAGGAACTCGCTGCAATCCTCGGCGCCGGCCAGGGCGCGGATGACGACCATAGGCCGCGTCGCGGCGGCCTGGCGCGCCGCGCCGGCGGCGTCGGCAAGAACCAGTTCGATGTCGCCGGCTTCCAGCAGCATTTCGCGCAGCGCAGCCACGAAAGGCGGTGCGCCCACCAGCAGCACGCGGCATGAAATGTGGGGCGACTGGAATGCGAGGGCTGGTGACATCGAAATAGACGAATAGTTCAGGGCGGGCCATTTTACCCCGAGGTAATGACAAGTTGTTGCAGTTAATCCATCTAGCGTGCCTGCATACAACGGTCTGCGGCGCTGGGGACGGATCGGCTATCCTCCCTGCATAACTGGAGAGGAGAGCCGCATGAAAGCCATCGTTACCGGCCACAGTAAAGGCCTGGGCGCCGCCATCGCCGCCGAACTTCTCGGGCGCGGAATTTCCGTATTGGGCCTGGCCAGGAGTGCTGCTCCAGGCCTGGCCAGCCGCTTCCCGCAACTGCTGCGCGAGATCGGGATCGACCTGTCCGACGGCGCCGCATTGACGGCATGGCTGGCCGGCGCCGCGCTTCCCGACTACTTGCGCGGCGAGGGCGAGGTGCTGCTGGTAAACAACGCCGGCGTGGTCTGGCCCGTCGGCCCGCTCGCCGCGCAAGACCCCTTCGATGCCGTGCGCGCGGTGACCCTGAACGTGGCCGCGCCGCTGGCGCTGGCCGCCGCCACGGTGCGCGCGAGCGGCGGCGCCCAGCGCCGCATCCTGCATGTGTCGAGCGGCGCCGGGCGCGGCGCCTATCCCGGCTGGAGCGTCTACTGCGCCACCAAGGCGGCGCTGGACCGCCACGCCGAAGCGGTGGCGCTCGACGCCGACCCGTCGGTGCGGGCCTGCAGCCTGGCCCCCGGCGTAATCGACACCGGCATGCAGGCCGAGATCCGCGCCACGCCGCAGGAGCGCTTTCCGCTGAAGGCGCGTTTCGTGGAGCTGAAGCAGGCAGGCGCACTGGCCTCGCCTGAAGAATGCGCGCGCAAGCTGGTCGGTTATTTGCTGGCGGAAGACTTCGGATCCAGGCCGGTGGACGACCTGCGCAGCGCCTGAGGGACCAGGCGTGGCGTCGAACGCAGCGGGACCGTCGAACGGATACGGGCAGTTCCGCTCAGCACGCGCATCACCAGGGCGGCAGGCACGCCGGTTTCGTACATGAATGCTTGCGCCACACGGCAGCCGAGATTTTCGCGGTAGGCGATTGCGACATCGATCAGCGTGGCAAGGATCGGGTCTGCGCGGCGCTCCGCCTGAGACTCATTCGACGCGTTTTTCACACTCTTTTCCGATCATCATGCGACGGTGCGCGCATTATCTCGTTTCCGATTTCTAAATAATTGAAAACGCGCATCGCTGACTATTGTGTGCATGAGCCGTGGGAAAAAACAATGGCACGATATTAAGCATGCAGTCAATAAAAGGCGTATGCAGTCCGGATAACTCACCTACAGAAAAAATTCCGACCCTTCCTTATTCCGCGGGGCGTCAAGCGCTTCACTCGTATATTCCACTTATTTTCCACGCTTGTAGCTGTGTAGGCGCGCTCCTACGCGGCTATGGTGATGTATTCAACGATAGCGAGATTAAATGGTCGCAGGAAGTTTCTAGTGTGTGCTTTTTCTGACACCTGAAAATTTATGCAGGTCGCGTAATTTGTGTGCTAACTTATTCATTACAACGATGCCCGAGGAGACGCGATGACTGTCCCCGGAGAAGTGAATCCGACACGGCGGCACGTATCCGTCACTGCGGGCCTGACTGCCGTTGCAGCGCTGGTGATCGTCTTCCTCGAAGATCCATCACAGCGGATGATTCCCCAGCATGGGGGTGTTGCGGGAGGAAGGGCTGAAACAGCTGCGGCCAGGTCCTCGCCGGCGGTGCGCCAGGCGCGCTACCGGCAATTCGATGCCTCGACGCGCCTCATCCGGCCGGCTGCCACGAGCAGCACGGCACCGATGCTGTCACCAAGTAAATAAGCTGCGCATGCATGCGCGCATGAAAAAAGCCGCCCGCAGGCGGCTTCACAGGATGCGGCAAACGCTTTACTGCCCGCGCTTGGCCCTGGCCTTGGCCGCAATCCGCATCCGCAGCGCATTGAGCTTGATGAAGCCGCCCGCGTCGGCCTGGTTGTAGGCGCCGCCGTCTTCGTCGAAGGTCGCGATGTTCATGTCGAACAGCGAATCCGTCTTCGAATCGCGCGACACCACGATCACGTTGCCCTTGTAGAGCTTGACGCGCACCCAGCCGTTGACGGTGGCCTGGGTATGGTCGATCAGGGTCTGCAGCGCCACGCGCTCGGGCGCCCACCAATAGCCGTTATAGATCAGGCTGGCGTAGCGCGGCATCAGGTCGTCCTTCAGGTGCGCCACTTCACGGTCGAGGGTGATCGATTCGATCGCGCGGTGGGCGCGCAGCATGATGGTGCCGCCCGGGGTTTCGTAGCAGCCGCGCGACTTCATGCCGACATAGCGGTTCTCGACCAGGTCGAGGCGGCCGATGCCGTGCTTGCCGCCCACGCGGTTCAATTCGGTCAGCACCTCGGCCGGCGACATGCGCTTGCCGTTCAGAGCGACGATGTCGCCGCCTTCGTATTCGATGTCGAGGTATTCGGCTTCATCCGGCGCCGCTTCCGGCGACACCGTCCAGCGCCACATCGATTCCTCGGCTTCGGCGCTCGGGTTTTCCAGGTGGCGCCCCTCAAAGCTGATGTGCAGCAGGTTGGCGTCCATCGAATAGGGCGCGCCGCCGTTCTTGTGCTTCATGTCGACCGCGATGCCGGCGTCTTCCGCGTATTTCAACAGCTTCTCGCGCGACAGCAGGTCCCACTCGCGCCAGGGAGCGATGATTTTCACGTCCGGCTTCAGGGCGTAGGCGCCGAGCTCGAAGCGGACCTGATCGTTGCCCTTGCCGGTGGCGCCGTGCGAGACGGCGTCGGCGCCGGTTTCATTGGCGATCTCGATCAGGCGTTTCGCGATCAGCGGGCGCGCGATCGAGGTGCCGAGCAGGTATTCGCCTTCGTAGACGGTATTGGCGCGGAACATCGGGAACACGAAGTCGCGCGTGAATTCCTCGCGTACGTCGTCGATGTAGATGTTTTCCGGCTTGATGCCGAATTTGATGGCTTTGGCGCGCGCCGGTTCGAGTTCTTCGCCCTGGCCGAGGTCGGCAGTGAAGGTGACGATTTCGCAGCCATAGTTATCTTGCAGCCATTTCAGGATGACGGAGGTATCGAGGCCGCCGGAGTAGGCAAGGACTACTTTTTTGATGTCGCTCATGGGAGGTTCCAGTGTGGAGGGGGTGAGATGGTCAGCCGGCCGCTGTTAGACACTACAGGGCCGACGATCAAACAGGCTTACTGCAAAAATCTTACTGTGTTTCGATACGACCGAGCAGCAGGTACTCGATCAGCGCTTTTTGCACGTGCAGGCGGTTTTCGGCTTCGTCCCAGACCACCGACTGCGGGCCGTCGATGACCTCGGCCGATACTTCTTCGCCGCGGTGCGCCGGCAGGCAGTGCATGAAGACGGCGTCCGGGGTCGCGCGTGCCATCTTGGCGGCGTCGACGATGAAGCCGTCGAAGTCTTTCAGGCGCTGCGTGTTTTCCTTTTCAAAACCCATGCTGGTCCAGACATCGGTGCTGACCAGGTGCGCGCCTGCGCAGGCATCCGCCGGGTTGTCGAAACGCGTGTAGCGTTCGGTGGAGACGAGCGCCGGATCGAGCTCATAGCCCTTCGGCGTCGAGATGTTGAGGTGGAAGCCGAAGGTCTCGGCGGCCTGCAGCCACGAGTACAGCATGTTGTTGGCGTCGCCGATCCAGGCCACCGTCTTGCCGGCGATCGGACCGCGGTGCTCGTAGAAGGTGAAGATGTCGGCCAGCACCTGGCAGGGGTGGTGCTCGTTGGTCAGGCCGTTAATCACCGGCACCCGCGAGTTGGCGGCAAAGCGCTCGATGATGTCCTGGCCGAAGGTGCGCACCATGATGATGTCGCACATCCGGCTCATCACCTGGCCGGCATCCTCGACCGGCTCGCCGCGTCCCAGCTGGCTGTCGCGCGTGTTCAGGTAGATCGCCGCGCCCCCGAGCTGGTGCATGCCGGCTTCGAAAGACAGGCGCGTGCGCGTCGAGCTCTTCTCGAAGACCATCACCAGGGTACGGTCGACCAGCGGGTGATAGACCTCGTAAGCCTTGAACTTGCGCTTGATGAGCTTCGCGCGTTCGATCACGTACTCGAATTCGTCGAAAGAGAAGTCGGAGAACTGCAGAAAATGTCTGATCGGCTTGATCGGGTCGGTGCCTGGCATGTCGTGTCGTGTCGGGGATCGGTGGTATCCCTCCGATTATAAGGGTTTTGCTTGACGCTAGGGAAAGCCGCCCAGTTTTCGACCGATGAACCGGTTTTGACCCTGTAATTTGACGAAATCGATTAAAATGGTATTCCTGCAATACTTACCGATCGAAGCCAAGCATGCACCAACAGACTCCAGGCGCCGGGGTGCCAGCCTTCCTCCAGGGCGGCGGACAGATGGGCGAACGCATGCGCGCATTCGACTGGCAGGCTTCCTCTCTCGGTACGCCGGACACCTGGCCGCAATCCTTGCGCTCGGCGGTCTATGCCTGCCTGCATTCGCCCGTGCTCGGCACCGTGCTGTGGGGCCCGGATTTGTGCATGCTGTACAACGATGCCTACATCGCCTCCATGGCCGACCGCCATCCCGATGCGCTGGCGCGTCCGGTGGCGCAAGTCTGGGGCAGCGCCTGGGAGCAGGTTTGCGCGCCGTTCTACCGCACGCTCGAGACCGGCGAGGGTTTTCTTCAGGAAAACGTCGAATTGCCGATTTTGCGTAAGGGCAGGCAGGAAACGACCTGGTGGAGTTTCACGGCGACCCCGATCATCGGCGAAGACGGCCGTATCGCCGGACTGCTCAACCAGGGTTTCGAGATCACCGGCCAGGTGCAGGCCGAGC
Organism: Telluria sp. LT2P34; assembly: GCF_059685915.1. Lineage (NCBI taxonomy): Bacteria > Pseudomonadati > Pseudomonadota > Betaproteobacteria > Burkholderiales > Oxalobacteraceae > Telluria > Telluria sp. LT2P34. Next base: position 932,018 of record NZ_JCASIN010000001.1, on the reverse strand, counting down.
GCGTGCGCCAGCGCGAGTCGGCGCGGCACCGCTATGCGCTGCAGCAGATACCGGGCTTCGTGGCGATCCTGTCCGGGCCCGAGCACATCTACGATTACGTCAACGATGCCTACATCGCCATCGCGGGGCAGCGCGATTTCGTGGGCCGGCCGCTGCGCAGCGTCTTCCCGGAGCTGGCGAACCAGGGCTTTGCCGCGCTGCTCGACCGGGTGTACGCGAGCGGCGAACCGTATTCCGCCCTCGCCACGCCGGTGCGCCTGCGGCGCGAGCTCGAAGAGCGCTTCGTCGACCTGCTGTACCACCCCATGCGCAACGAGCAGGGCGATGTGTCCGGGATTTTCGTCAGCGGTTACGATGTCACCGAGCGCATCCGCCTCACGCGCGAGCTGCGCGCCAGCAAAGAGCACTTGCGCATCGCCCTCGATGCCGCCGCCATGGGCACCTGGAGTGTCGACCTCGAGACCGGCGTGTCGCGCCGCTCCGAGCGGCACGATGCGCTGTTCGGCTATGCCACGCCCCAGGACAGCTGGGATATGGAGGCTGCCGAGCGCCATGTGGCCCGTGCCGACCTGCCCTTGATGCGTGCAGCCCACAGGCGCGCGCTGCACGGTGGCGAACTGCAATACGTCGTGCGGATCGGCGCCGGGGCCGCCGAGCGCTGGATCGCCATGACGGGCAAAGTCTACCGCGACAAGAGCGGCAAGGTAGTCCGGATGGCCGGCGTCGTGGCCGACGTGACCGAACGCCGTAAAGTGGAATTGGCTTTACAGGCGATTACCGCCAACCTCGAGGAGCGCGTTGCCCAGCGTACCGAGGAGCTGTTGAAGATCGAACAGGAACTGCGCCAGAGCCAGAAAATGGAAGCGGTCGGCCAGTTGACCGGCGGCGTGGCCCACGATTTCAACAACGTTCTGCAGATCATTTCGGGCAACCTGCAGCTCCTGCGCCTTGCCTTGCCGGGCAACCAGCATGCGGCCTACCGCATCGGCGTCGCCGAGGCCGCCGTCGAGCGCGGCGGCAGGCTGTCGGCCCAGCTGCTCGCCTTTGCGCGGCGCCAGCCCTTGCAGCCGCGCGTGATCGACCTCGGCAAGCTGCTGGCCGCCATGGACGACCTGCTGCGGCGCGCTACCGGCGAAGCCGTCGATGTCCGCATCGCGGCCGGTCCCGGGCTATGGCATGCGCTGGTCGATCCTCACCCCCTGGAAAACGTACTGCTCAACCTCGCCATCAACGCCCGCGACGCCATGGGCGGACGCGGCGCCCTGGCGATCGAAGCGCGCAACTGCCGGCTCGGCGAGCCGGGCGAGCCGGGCGCAGCGGAGCTCGGCGCCGGCGAATACGTCGTCATCACGGTTGCCGACAGCGGGCCCGGCGTTCCCCCTGCCATCGCCGAGAAGATCTTCGAACCCTTTTTCACGACCAAGCGCGAAGGCGAGGGCACCGGGCTTGGCCTGAGCATGGCCTATGGCTTCCTGCGCCAGAGCGGCGGCAACATCGTGCTCGATTCCCGGCCGGGGAAGGGCGCCGCATTCCGCCTCTACCTGCCGCGCAGCCGGGAGGCGCTCGACGAGCTGCAGGAGGCGGCGCCCGGCCCGGCCGTCGGCGGCGCCGAGACGATCCTGGTGGTCGAGGACAATCCGGCGGTGCGCGACACGGCCGGCGACATGCTGCGCGGCCTGGGCTATACGGTGCTGCTGGCCGGCGATGCGTCGGAAGCGCTGGCGCTGCTCGGCAGCGGCGTGCCGGTCGACCTGTTGTTTACCGATGTGGTGATGCCCGGTGCGATGCATGGCCCGGAGCTGGCCGAAACAGCGCGCGCCCTGGTGCCCGGCCTTCCCGTCCTGTTCACCTCCGGGTACACCCAGGGCGCCTTCGAACGCGACAGGCTGGGACCCGAAGTCGAACTGATCGGCAAGCCCTACCGCAGCGAAACGCTGGCGGCGCGCCTGCGCCAGTTGCTCGACGCCGGAAGCGCGCCGCCGGCGTTTCCAGCGTCCGGCCACGCCCCGCATTCCCGTCCGGGTCCGGCGGCGCGCCGGCGGGTGCTGCTGGTCGAGGACGACGCGGATGCGCGCGCGCTGACCGTCGAGCTCCTGACGCTGCTCGGCCACGACGCCCGGTCCGCCGCCAGCGCCGAACTGGCGCTGGACATCCTGGCGCGCGAACCGGCGGACGTCCTGATGACCGACATTACGCTGCCAGGCATGTCGGGAGTGGAGCTGGTCAAGGAAGTGCGGATGCGGTATCCGGCCATGGAAACGATTTTCTCGAGCGGCCATGCGCAGCCCGCGAGCGCCCGCGCCACCGACAAATACCTGCTCAAGCCCTTCGGCATCGACGAACTCGAGGCCATGCTGCGCCCGGATTAATACAGGGTCTGCGCCGACTCGTGCAGCAGCTGGCCGTAGAGTTCATGGCGGTGGCGCGCGATCTTGCCGCCGGCAACCGCATCCAGCACGGCGCACTGCGGCTCGGCCAGATGGCGGCAGTTGTAGTACTTGCAGCCGCCCAGGTAGGGCGTGAATTCCACGAAGGCGCGTTCCAGCATGCCTTCGCTCAGGTGATACAGGCCGAATTCCTGGAAGCCCGGCGAATCGATGATGGCCGAGCCGTCCGGCAGCCAGTACAGGCGCGTGAAGGTCGTCGTGTGCTTGCCGGTGTCGAGCGCAGCCGAAATCTCGCGCACGGCGATGTCGGCATCCGGCACCAGCAGGTTGATCAGCGAGGATTTGCCCATGCCCGACTGGCCGATGAAGATCGACGACTGCCCGGCCAGCAGCGGGCGCAAGACCGCCATTGCATGCTCCGGATCGGCGGTGGCCGACACTTCGTGCACCGGGTAGCCGAGCGCGCCGTAGACGCCGGCCCGTTCGCGCGCGCGCGGCAGCAGGGCTTCGACGTCGGTTTTATTCAGGATCAGGTGGGCCTCGATGCCGGCCGCTTCGGCCGCCACCAGCGAGCGCGACACCAGGTCGTCGGCGAAGCCCGGTTCGGTCGCCACGACGATGAACAGGCGCGTGATGTTCGCCGCCAGCAGTTTCGATTTGTACTGGTCCGAGCGATACAGCAGGGTCGTGCGTTCGGCGATCTTTTCGATCACGGCCTGGTTGTTCGAGGTCTGCACCAGGTGCACGACGTCGCCGACGGCGACATTGGTTTTTTTTCCGCGCGTGACGCACTGGAATTTCTCGCCGCCGACGTCGGCCAGGTAGTGGCGTCCGTGGGCCGCGATGATGGTGCCGCTCAATTTGCTGTCTTTGGTGTCACTGCTCATGCATGCGTCCGTTCTTCGTAAATGGCGTCGGCTTTGGCAGCGCAGACAAAATCGTTCAGCGAGACCGTATGGCCCGCCGAGTGGGTGGTATAGGAGACGGTACAGTGGCGGTAGGCCACCTGCAGCTCGGGGTGGTGGTTTTGAAAGTGGGTCATCCAGGCCAGCGCGTTCACGAAGGCGATCGTCTCGTGGTAATCCTTGAATGCATAGACGCGTTCGATGCGGCCGTCGATGCGGCGCCAGGCCGGCAATCGGGCCAGCAGGGCCGCCGCCTCGTCAGCGGGGAGGGCAGGGGCCTGGTCGACGCAGCGCTGTTGCACCAGTGTCATGCCGCCGCACCCCGCCGTGTATTCAACTGTGCATTCAGCTGCGCGATGCGTACCGATGCCGGCGGATGCGAATCGTAGAAGGCCGAATGCACCGGGTCCGGCGTCAGGGTCGAGGCATTGTCCTCGTACATCTTGACCAGCGCCGACACCAGCTGGCTGGCGTCGCTGTGCTTGGCCGCGAAGGCATCGGCTTCGAATTCGTGCTTGCGCGAGGTGATCGAGTTCAGCGGGCCGAGGACGAAGGTGAAGATCGGCAGCACCAGCATGAACAGCAGCAGCGCCATGGCGTCGTTCGGCGCCCCCAGCATGGGTGTGACGCCGAGCCCCGTATAGAACCAGCTCTGCTCCTTCAGGTAGCCGAGCAGCGCCAGGAAGCCAAGCGACAGGGCGAACATCACGACGATGCGCTTGACGATGTGACGCAGCTTGAAGTGGCCGAGTTCGTGCGCCAGCACGGCCTCGATCTCGGGCCCCGACAGGCGCTCGATCAGGGTATCGAAAAAGACGATGCGCTTGGCCGCGCCGAAGCCGGAAAAATAGGCGTTGCCATGTGCACTGCGGCGGCTGCCGTCCATCACGAACAGCCCTTTGGAGGCGAAACCCACCCGTGCCATCAGGCCTTCGATGCGGTTTTTCAGGCTTTCGTCGGCCAGCGGCGTGAATTTATTGAACAGCGGCGCGATCACGGTCGGATACAGCACCATCATCAGGAGCTGGAAGCCGCTCCAGACGCACCACACCCACAGCCACCACAGGTCGCCGGTTTTCTCCATCAGCGTCAGCACGACCCACAGCAGCGGCAGGCCGATGGCGGCGCCCACCAGCACGCCCTTGGCCATGTCCGTCAGCCACAGGCCGCGCGTCATCTTGTTGAAGCCGAAGCGTTCCTCCAGCACGAACTGGCGGTAGTAATCGAAAGGCAGGTCGAGCAGGCCGGAGAGGATGGCGAAGGCGACCACCAGCAGGATCTGATGCTGCATACCGGGACCGGCCACCTGCAGCAGCGCGTTCGATAATGCCTGCAGCCCGCCCAGCAGCGTGAAGCCGACCAGGGTCAGGCCGCCCCACAACAGGCCGGCGATGCCGAAACGGGTCTTGGCGACCGTGTAGTCGGCCGCCTTGCGGTGCGTATCGAGCGACACCTTGTGCGAGAATTCGTCCGGCACGCGGTCGCGATGGCGCAGCACATGGCGGATCTGGCGATTGGCCAGCCAGAAACGCAGGCCGAGTGTGAGCACGAAGAAAACGACGAACAAAACCGAAAACGCGAACGAAGACATTGCGTGCCTGTGAGAAAATGCAGGATTGATTAGGCAAAGAGAGAATTATGTCACAAGCGACCGAGATAGCAGCACCCGCCCCGACGCCGGCGCAGCCCCACCGTCCCAACGAGATGAACCTGGTCTGGGTCGACATGGAAATGACCGGTCTCGACCCGGACAACGACCGCATCATCGAAGTGGCCGTCGTCGTCACCGACATGCACCTGAACGTGCTGGCCGAAGGCCCGGTCTTCGCGATCCACCAGTCGGATGAAACGCTCGACAAGATGGACAACTGGAACAAGGGCACCCACGGCCGTTCGGGCCTGATCGAGCGCGTGAAAGCGTCGACCGTCAGCGAAGCCGATGCCGAAATGGCGCTGATCGCCTTTTTGAAGAATTTCGTCCCGGCCGGCAAGTCGCCAATGTGCGGCAACACCATCTGCCAGGACCGCCGCTTCATGGCGCGCGGCATGCCGAAACTCGAAGCCTTCTTCCACTACCGTAACCTCGACGTGTCGACGCTGAAGGAACTGTGCCGCCGCTGGAAGCCGGAACTGGCTTCAGGCTTCAAGAAACACCAGAAGCACACGGCGCTGGCCGACATCATCGAATCGGTCGAAGAGCTGAAGTACTACCGCGAGCATTTTATTAAGCTGTAATCCGCAAGCTGTACCGCGCATGTTGCAAGTGTTCAGCTCGTGCGCGGCCATGCCGCTTTCCTGTGCGAGAATTGCGGATGCCCGGAATTCTCTTACGCGGATCCTCATCCGCCCCCGCCAGCGGCGTGCGTGCGCTGCTGGCCACGCGCGACTGGCGCGATCATCCGCTCGGACATCCCGATGCCTGGCCGCCCGAACTGGCGACCGCTTTCGGCATGGCCCTGAACTCGTCCTTCCCGATGTTCGTCGCCTGGGGCCCGGACCTGCGCTTCCTGTACAACGACGCCTATGCCGTCATCATGGGGGACAAGCATCCGGCCGGCTTCGGCCAGCCGTTCTATCAGGTGTGGGGGGAGATCTGGGACGACCTGGTGCCGATCATCGACCGCGCGCTGTCGGATAAATCCGCCTTTTTCGAAGACCTGCCCTTGACAGTCGAGCGCCAGGGCTATCCCGAGCAAGGCTATTTCACGTTTTCGTATTCGCCGCTGCATGACCGCAGGGGCGGCGTCGCTGGCATGTATTGCACGGTCATGGAGACAAGTTCCCGGGTGCTGGCCGAGCGCCGGACAACACTGGAACTGAGGCTGTCGGATGCCCTGCGCCCGCTCGGTTCGCCCGACGAGGTGCTGGCCACGGCCGGCGCCCTGCTGGGCCAGGAACTGGGCCTCTCGCGCGCCACATATGCCGAGGTGGACGACGCCTGCCATGCCTTCACCGTGCGCCACCAGTGGAACGCCAGCGGTGCGCACGAGCTGTCGCGCGCGACCTATCCGCTCGACGGCTTCGGCCCGACGCTGGCCGCCCTCACGCGCGGCGGCGAGACGCTGGTTGCGAACGATACCGAAACCGATCCGCGCTGCAGCGAGGCCCGGGACATCTTCCGCGCCGAAGCGGCCGGCGCCGTGCTGACCGTGCCGCTGATGCGCAGGGGCCGGCTGGTTGGCTTCCTCAGCCTGAACCGCACCGAGCCCTACCACTGGACCGATGCCGACGTGCGCTTCACGCGCGAAACGGCCGAGCGCACCTGGGCCGCGCTGGAAACGGCGCGTGCCCAGGCCGCCCTGCGCACCGAACGCGACCGCAGCCGCTATATCTTCGACACCATGACCGAGGGCTTTGCGCTCATCGGCCCGGACTGGACCATCCTCGAAATGAATGCGGAAGGCTTGCGCATCTGCAACAAGACCGCTGGCGAGGTTGTCGGGCGCGGTCACTGGGAGCTGTTCCCGGAAGTGAAGGGCACCGAGGCCGGCGCCATGCTCTACCGCGCCATGGACGAACGCCAGCCCGGCGCTGTCGAGTACGTGCTGCCGCAGATCGACGGGCGCAGCGGCTGGAACGAGATCCGCGCCTATCCGACCCAGGACGGCGGCGTCGCCGTGTTTTTCCGCGAAATCACCGACCGCAAGCTGGCCGAAGAAAAACTCAAAGAGGCCGACCAGCGCAAGGACGAGTTCCTGGCGATGCTGGCCCACGAGCTGCGCAATCCGCTGGCGCCGATCAGCGCGGCAGCCCAGTTGCTCGACATCGGTTCGCTCAACGAAACGCGGGTGCGCCAGAGCAGCGCGATCATCGGGCGCCAGGTGCGCCACATGACGCGCCTGGTGGACGACCTGCTGGACGTGTCGCGCGTCACCCGCGGCCTGATCGAACTCGATAAAACCACGCTCGAACTGCGCACCATCGTCGACGAAGCGGCCGAGCAGGTGCGCCCGCAACTGATGGCGCGCGGGCAGCGCCTGGCGCTGCACCTGCCGGCTTCGCCCTTGATGCTCGAGGGCGACCGCGCGCGCCTGGTCCAGGTGCTCTCCAACCTGCTCGGCAACGCCGTCAGGTATTCGCCCGAGGACCGGGCGATCGACGTGCATGCCCACGCCGACCGGGAGCACGGCATGCTGGTGCTGCGCGTGGTCGATGAAGGCATCGGCATGGACGCCGAACTGACCGAGCGCGCTTTTGACCTGTTCACCCAGGCCAAGCGCTCCTCTGACCGCTCGCAGGGCGGGCTCGGGCTGGGCCTGGCCCTGGTGCGCAACCTGGTCGAGCTGCACGGCGGCAGCGTCACCTGCGAAAGTCCGGGCCTGGGGCAGGGCAGTACCTTCACCCTGCGCCTGCCGCTGGCGGTGCCGGTGGCGAGCGCGCAGCGGGAACTGCCGATGGACCGGCCCGTGGCGCGCGCCCTCAGCATCATGGTGGTCGACGACAATGTCGACGCCGCCGGGATGCTGGCGATGCTGCTGGAAGTATCGGGGCATACCGTGCTGGTCGAGCACGCGCCATTGCGCGCGCTGGAGCAGGCGCCCGCGGTGCGCCCGGACGTGTTCCTGCTCGACATCGGCCTGCCCGACATGGACGGCATCGAACTGGCGCGGCGCCTGCGCGCGCTGCCGGAAACAGCGCACAGCGTGCTGATCGCGGTGTCGGGCTATGGCCAGGAGCAGGACCGCCGCGAGGCCCTCGCGGCGGGATTTTCCGAGCACCTGGTCAAGCCGGTCGACTTCGAGCGCCTGGCGGCGGTGCTGGCGAGCGTGCGCGTGGACCGCGACGCTCTCGCGCTTTAACGCATCTGCGTGTAATTGACGGGAATGAAGCGGTAGCCCTTGCCCTCGCTGCGCAGGTAGCCCAGTCCCGGGAATTGCAGGTGCGCCCCGCCGATCAGGGCGCCGTCTTTCGCGGCGGCGTCGAACAGCTTCTTGCGCGCCGCGGCTGCCGCTTTCTGGTCGCCGTCGAAGCCGATCGTCACCGCCGGGTTCTCGAACTGCACTGCCGCCACGTGGATCAGGTCGCCGACGAGGACCATCTTCTTGCCGCCGCTTTCCACGACAAAGGTGGTGTGGCCCGGTGTGTGGCCGTGCCCGCCCTGGGAGCGGATGCCAGGAGTGACTTCGACGTCGCCCTCGAAGGTCTTGAACTTGCCGGCCTTGACGTAAGGGTCGAGCGCCGCCATCGCGTTCTTGAACGTGTCCTTGCCGCTTGCCGGCGCCTTGTCCATATTGGCCTGGCTCAGCCAGTGGTCGGCTTCGCGCTTGGCTGCGCGCACCAGCGCGTTCGGGAAAGCCATTTTCGACTGCGCCACCAGGCCGCCCAGGTGGTCGCTGTGCATGTGCGTCAGGTAGATCTCGTCGACCTGCTCGGACGTGTAGCCGGCCGCCTTCATGTTGACCAGGAGTTTGCCCAGGGTCGGCCCGAACAGCACGCCGGCGCCGGTGTCGACCAGGACCAGTTTGCTGCCGGTGTTGATCAGGAAGGCATTGTCCGAGGTTTCCAGCGGCGCCTTCAGGTGCGCTTTCGCCAGCGCGGCCGTGGTCTTGTCGGCCTTCTGGGTCAGCAACTTGTCGACCGGCAGGTCGACCGTGCCGTCCGAAACCGGGGTGACTTCGAAGTCACCCAGCATGATGCGGGCATAGCCGGGGGCAGGGGTCTTCGCCATCGGCGCGGCCGCGAACGAGGGGGCGGCGATGCAGGCGGCGGCGCAGGCGGCGGCCAGGGTGCGCAGGGCAGCAGTGCTCAAGCGTGGGGTCATGGATTCTCCAGTGTTATTGATGTTGATATGTTCATGAGGCTGTCGAGTATCGTACATCAACCCGGGATGGCCTGCCGAGGCCAAGGCGATGGGCGCCCCGCGCAGACGCAGCGGAACGCCCGACCGCTTATTTCGCCGCGAATGCCTTTTTCAAGGCATCGGCCGCAAACTGCTGCGCCTCTTTCGCTTTCGGCACGACGGCTCCCATGCCGAAGAACTCATGCGTCACGCCCTTGTATTCCCGGTAGCTGACCGCAACGCCTTCGGCCTCCAGGCGGTCGGCGTAAGCCTTGCCCTCCGATAGCAGCGGGTCGATCTCGGCCGTGATCACCGTAGCCGGCGGCAGGCCGCGCAGCGTCGCCGCCTTCATCGGCAGCGCATACGGATTCTTCGGGTCGCCCTTGTAGTGCTTGAAGAACCAGGCCATCATCGCCTTGTTGAGCGGCTTGGCGTTGGCATTGCGCTTGTACGACGGCCGGTTCATGTCGTTGTCGACGACCGGATAGACCAGCAGCTGGTGCACCGGCAGTGCGACTTTCTTGTCGCGCGCCATCAGCGACACCACGGTGGCCAGGTTGCCGCCGGCGCTTTCGCCGCCCACTGCAACACGCGTCGGGTCGCCGTTCAGCTCGCGCGCATGGTCGACCGTCCACTGGTAGGCGATGAAGGCGTCGTTCGGCGCGGCCGGGAAGGGATGCTCGGGCGCCTGGCGATAGTCGACCGCCACCATGATGGCATTGGCCAGCTTGGCCAGCGCGCGCGGCGACGCGTCGTAGACCTTGGTGTCCGCGATCACGAAGCCGCCGCCGTGGTAATACACCATGATCGGGAACGGTCCCTTGCCCTCGGGCGTGTACACGTGCACCGGGAAGCTGGCGTCGCCGCTGCCGATCGTCACCGTCTTGACCGTGACGCCTGCCTCCGGCGCCGCCGACTTGCCCATGTCCGTCAGCACCTTCTTTACCGCATCAGCCGGGGTCGGCTGCTTGCGCGCTTCTGCCGGGGTCAGCAGCTCGATTGCCTTCGGTTTCAACGCGGCCATCGCGTCCAGCACTTTTTGCATGTCCGGATCGGCTTTTGGCGGCTTGGCCGATTGGGCCATTGCGCCCGTTGCCAGCAGAACGCCGGCGGCCAGGAGTGTGAGCGGGAGCATTTTTTTCATTTTCTACCTCGTATTGTCATTGGCTGCACGCAGCGCGGCGCGCTGCCCGTGGATGCCAGATGGGTCAGGATCGCCGATCCCGGCCTGTTTCATCGGTGCGGGAACGCGCATTTGATGGATTTGACGAACCTGATAACAGCGCGCAGATGGCCACTTGTGGTGTAATCGCAGTCTTTGCCTGAAGCATTTTCATGTACGCAACAATCATCGGATGGCTGCACGGTTTCCTGCCGCAGCCACTCGCCGCTGGCCGGCTCGACCGTGTCCGTTCGGCGTTCGGCGCCGCCTTCGGCCTGGGCGCCGCCGCACTCTTGACCACGCTGCTGGCGCCCGGCACGGCGGCGTGGCTGGTCGCACCGATCGGCGCAACCAGCGTGCTGCTGTTCTGTTTGCCTGCCAGCCCGCTGTCCCAGCCCTGGGCGGTGGTAGGAGGCAATACCCTGTCGGCGCTGGTCGGGGTGGCCTGCTTGCGTTTGCTGCCCGATCCGCTGCTGGCCGCGCCGCTCGCGGCCTGCCTGGCGATCGCGGCGATGTTCGCGCTGCGCTGCCTGCATCCCCCGGGCGGGGCGGTGGCCCTGACGGCCGTGCTCGGCGGCCAGGCCGTGGTCGACGCCGGCTTCCTGTTCGCCCTGGCGCCGGTGGCCATCAATTCGGTGCTGATCGTGGCGGCCGCGCTGCTCTACAACAACCTGACCGGGCACCGCTATCCGCACGGCCAGCACGCCGCCGACAAGAACCCGCATGCCACCGGCGACGCGGCGCCACAGGCGCGCCTCGGCATCACCGAGGACGACCTGGAAGCGGCATTGGAGCGCTACGGCGAAGTGCTCGACGTCAGCCGCGACGACCTGCTGGCCATCGTCGAAAATGCGCGCCAGCTGGCGCTGGCGCGCATCTTGCGCGAGCGCCGCTGCGGCGAGCTGATGTCCACCCACATCGTGGCGCTGAACCCGCGCGACACGCTCGACCATGCGCGCACGCTGCTGCTGCGCCACCGCCTGCAGTCGCTGCCGGTGCTCGACGGCGCGCGCCGTATTCTAGGTAGCCTGTCCTGGGAAGACCTGCTGCGCCAGGCCGGCTGGACCGGCCGCCTGCGCGCGCTGGTGCCCGGCGCCGGCCAGCGCGTCGCCGCCCTGATGCAGCCGCGCGTCGCCGCCATGGATGCCGGCGCGCCCCTGTCCGACCTGCTGCCGCTGCTGCGCGACGACCGCCACCACCACGTCGTCATCACGGGGCAGGAGGGGGCGGCGGTCGGCATCGTCAGCCGTTCGGATTTGCTGGAGGCGCTGCTGGAGCGGAAACTGGAAACGGCATGAACCCTACCGCAAACGCCGCTGCGCAATGCGCGTCAGGAGCGCGTTCAACACCGTCAGATCGACCGGCTTCGCAAACAAATCGTTGAAGCCGGCCGCCAGCGCCTGCTGGCGGTCCTGTTCCTGGGCATAGCCGGTCACCGCAATGAGCACCGCGCCGTTGGTCGCCGGCAGGGCGCGCAGGGCGCGCGCCAGGTCGAATCCGTTCATCCCCGGCAAACCGATGTCGAGCAGGCAGACGTCGGGCGCGAAGCCGGGCAGGGCGTCGAGCGCACTGCGCCCCGTGTTGGCAACCGTTACCTGGTGCCCGACGGCCTCGAGGAACATCGCCAGCGTCGCCGCGGCGTCTTCGTTGTCGTCGACGATGCCGATGCGTAGCGGCCGCAAGCTTTCTGTCCGCGGCGCGCCGGCCTCCTGGCCGGCCTGCGCCGGAACGCCGCTCGAGCGCGGCAGGCGCACCTGGAAGGTGGTGCCGGTATCCGGCCCGTCGCTGCTGACCTTGATCGTGCCGCCGTGCAGCAGCAGCAGGCTTTTCACGAGGGCCAGGCCGATGCCGAGGCCGCCCTGGCTGCGGTCCAGGCCGCGCTTGCCTTGGGAGAAAAGCTCGAAGGCGTCCGCGATCAGTTCGGGCGTCATGCCGATGCCGTCGTCACGTACCGTGATGACCAGCTGCTCGTCCGCCGTTTCCAGGGACACGCCGATGTTGCCGCCGTTGGGCGTGTATTTCGCGGCATTCGACAGCAGGTTGGTCATCACCTGCACCAGGCGCTTGCGGTCGCCCAGCACGGTCGCATGCGCCGGCGCCAGGTCGAGCGTGAGCCGGTGGCCGTGCTTTTCGACCAGCGGGCGCACCTGTTCGATGGCGTCGGCGATCACGTCCTTCGCGTCGAGCTCTGAAGTGACCAGGTCGACCCGCCCGCGCGTCACGCGCGACACGTCGAGCAGGTCGTCGATCAGGCCGGTCATGTGCCTGGCCTGGCGCGCGATGATGGCGCTGGTGCGGTGCACGGTGGCCGGATCGACCGCGTGGCCGGACAGGATCGCGGCGGCCGAGGTGATTGGCGCCAGCGGATTGCGCAGTTCGTGCGCCAGCATGGCCAGGAATTCGTCTTTCTTCTGGTCGGCCTGGCGCAGGGCTTCCTCGGCCCTGATGCGGTCGGTGACGTCCATCTGGGCGACCACGGCGCCGACAATGGCGCCGGAGGCGTCGCGGATCGGCGCGCCCTGGTTCAGCACGATGCGCCGCCGCGGCGGCATGTCGAAGGACTCGACCTCGATGATCTGGCGCGGCGCAGCCTCGCCTTTCAAGGCCCGCGTCATCGCCCATTCGTCCTCGCGCAGGCGCTGGCCGTGCTGTTCCGAACCGTCCGCCCACCAGCCCTTCCACTCGCGGTATTCGGCGACGTCGTGCGACATCGGGTGGCCGCCCCAGATCTTGCGGTTCTCGGCGTTGACATGGACGAGCGCGCCCCTGGCGTCGGAGACGATGATCCCGACCGGCACCGTTTCGAGCAGCGCGTCGAGGCGGCGCCGCTCATCCTCGGCCTGGCGCGCGGTCGCCAGCGCCTCGGCCTGGCTGCGCTGCAGGGCCTGCTCGGCGTTCTTGCGTTCGGTGATGTCGCGGTAAAACACGGCCAGGCCGTCATTGGCGGGATAGGCGCGGATGTCGAGCCAGTAGCCGCGGCCGTCGGGGAAGATATATTCCTGCTCAAAATTGACTGCCACCCGCTGCGCCATCGCGTGCTTGTAGTGGCCCGCCAATGGCAGCGCTTCCGAGCCGGGCCAGATTTCCCAGTGGGTCAGGCCCAGCATGTCCTGGCGCCCGCGCTGCTCGATACGCATGGCCCCTGCGTTAATCTGGCGCAGGCGAAATTCGGCATCCAGAAAAACGAAGCCTTCTTCCATCCCTTCCAGCAGGCGCTGGCTCTGGTCGCGCTCGAGCCGCAGTTCTTCTTCGACCGCTTTCTGTTGCAGCAGCAGGTCTTCCTGGTCCTTGAAAGCCTTGCGCAGCTCGATCAGGCTCATCACCTGGCGCGCCAGAGTCTCGAGCACGAACTGCTGCTGGCTTGAAAGGCCCTGCGGCCGCGCTTCGAGGTCGAGCACGCACAGGGTGCCGAGCGGAGTGCCGTCGGCGCTCTTCAAGAGTTCGCCGGCGTAGAAACGCAGGCCGGGCGCGCCCGTCACCAGCGGATTGTTGGCGAAACGCGGGTCCAGCCGCGTATCGGGCACGACCATCTGCCCTTCCTGCAGCAGGGCGAACTTGCAGATCGAGTCGTCCAGCGGCATTTCGCGCGTGCCCAGCCCGATCTCCGACTTGAACCACTGGCGGCCTTCGGCCAGCAGGTTGACGGCGGCGATCGGCGCGCCGAGCAGCTGGCTGGCAAGGCGCGTCAGGTCGTCAAAAGCGCGTTCCGGAGGCGTGTCGAGAATGCCATAGGCGTCGAGCACGGCAAGGCGCGCCTGCTCGGCGCCGGGGGAGGGCGGGATGGTCGTCAAGGTGGCTGCCGGTCTTTATGCCGCGTCGGCTCCGCAGCACTTCTTGAACTTCTTGCCGCTGCCGCAAGGGCAATCGTCGTTGCGGCCGGTTTTGGGCGTGTCGTGGCGCACGGTTTCCACCGCCGCCTTGCGCAGCGGCAGCCAGAAGCGGTAGATCGCGGGCAGGTTGGCTTCGATCTCGAGCGCCAGGCCATGCGCCTTGACCGGGTCTTCGACCAGCGGCAGTTCCGCTTCCTCGATCTCGTCGGCGCCGAGCAGGTAGAGCGGGCGCATCAGTTCGGCAACCTCGGATTCCCAGATCGCCTCCCAGGAACCCGGGCGCAGCTCCATGCCTTCCCAGAAGCCCCAGCACCAGGCTTCGCCGTCGATCAGGGTCTGGCCATTGTGCTCGTGCTCGCAGTACAGCGGCTCGAACTCCTTGGGCGCGACTTCGAAGGTGATCAGCACTTCGTTCATGAAGCGCATGATGAGGTTGAGGATGCGCTCCTCTTCCTTCGCATTCTTCCATTTCGGGACGGCGGGTTTGCCCTCATCCTGGCCGTCGCCCCAGACGCGCGGCAGCCATTCGGCCGGCATGATGGTCTGCGGGCCGATGGCGATCGCCGTCAGGTAGCCGTGCAGGGTGTCCATCGTCATCGCGTCTTCCGGGCTGCGCTCGGAGAGGAGGAACTGGTCGAGTTCGTCGAATTCTTTTTCGGTCAGGGGCTGTTCGAGTTGCATGGGTGCTTTGTGAAAGGCTGTTATTTCGGTAAGGGATGCAGTTTAACGCTCCATGAGCGCGCGCGCAGCAAATAAAACGCACCGGCGGCGTGCCGCCGTACAATGACGATCATGCATACCGAGTCTAGTTCATCCGCCGATAACGCGGCGCATCCGTTTTCCAGCCTGGGCCCGGACCGGGTGCTGGACGCCATCGAGAGTGTCGGCCTGCAGTGCGACGGCCGCCTGCTGGCGCTCAACAGCTACGAAAACCGGGTCTACCAGGTTGGGCGCGAAGAGGGCGAGCCGGTGGTCGTCAAGTTCTACCGGCCGGCGCGCTGGCCGGACAATGCCATCCTCGAGGAGCACGCCTTCGTCGCCGAACTGGCCGAACGCGAAATCCCGGTGGTGCCGGCCGAGGTGTTCAACGGGCGCACCCTGCACGAATTCGAAGGTTTCCGCTTTTCCATCTTCACGCGCCGCGGCGGACGCGCGCCGGAACTGGACGACCCGAAAGTGCTCGAGTGGACTGGCCGCTTCATCGGCCGCATCCACGCCGTCGGCGCCATCGAAGCCTATCGCTTGCGCCCGGCGCTGAACCTGCAGACCTTCGGGCACGATCCTTTCGACTTCGTCATGCGCCACAATTTCGTGCCGCCCGAATTGCGCGCGACCTATGCCAGCGTGGTCGAACAGGCCCTGGCTGGCGTGGCCCGCTGTTACGAACGTGCCGGGGCGCTGCCGCTCCTGCGCCTGCACGGCGATTGCCATGGCGGCAACGTGCTCTGGACCCCGGACGGCCCCCATTTCGTCGACTTCGACGACAGCCGCATGGGGCCGGCCGTGCAGGACCTGTGGATGCTACTGTCGGGCGAGCGCCAGGACATGGTGCGCCAGATGGCCGACGTGCTGGCCGGCTACGAGGATTTCTGCGACTTCGATCCGCGCCAGCTCTATCTGGTCGAAGCCCTGCGCACCCTGCGCCTGATCCATTATGCGGGCTGGCTGGCGATGCGCTGGGACGACCCGGCTTTTCCCGCCGCCTTCCCGTGGTTTAATACCCAGCGCTACTGGCAGGACCGGATCCTGGAACTGCGCGAACAGGTCGCCTTGATGGACGAGCCGCCGCTCTGGTCGCTTTGACAAGGCGCTGAAGCGTGGAATTGCGCCACTTTCACCGCCTTGCTTCGCGTGACGCGATTGTCGGGTTTGGTCGATAATGGATTGCGCGCAGTAGCCCCATTGCGCCAGCCCCATCGAGAAACGCCATGGAAAACCTGCCAGTCCCGCACGACGACACCGACATCACCATCGACCTGCCATCGGCCCCTGGCCGGCCCCTGCCTGCTACCAGCGCTGCGGCTCCCGTCGTAAACGGCGGAGCGGTCGAGAAAGTGGCGATCAAGGAAGCCATCGCGCGCGTCGAGGACGAAGCGAAGGCGAACGTGGCGGCGGAAACCCGGGCGCATGCCGAAGCGCGGGCGCGCTCGCTGTCCGTCGAACGCATGGCGATGGACGCCGCCGCCGCCGCGGCCGCGCTGGCCAATGCCCAGGCCTCCGAAGAAGCCATCGAAGCGAACCGCGACCGCCTGGAAACCCTGCGCGCCGCGGCCCAGGCCGCCGGCGAGCGGCTGGAAGCGATGCGCCAGGAAACGGCAGAGCTGCGCGCGCGGGTGCAGGCCGATACCGAAAGCCGCCTGGCGACCGAAGCGCGTTCGCGCGCCGCCGAAGACGCGCGCCGCCGCGCCAACGAACAGATCGAAGCGGAAGCCGCGATGGCGATCGAGGCCGCGCGCGCCGCCGAAGAATTGCTGGTGCAAGCCGAAGACGCGCGGCGCCAGGCCGCCGAACGGGTCGCCGCGGTGCAGGCCGCGCGTGAAGCCGTGCTGCACAGCGCCGCCGCCGACGCTAGAGTCTCGGTACTGGCGCGCGAGCGCGAGCGCGCCGAAAAGGCGGCCGCCCAGACCGCGGAAAAACTGGCCGAAACCGAATCCGAAGCCCTCGAGCTGGCGCTGGCGCGCGAGCGCGCCGACCAGGTCGCGCTGACCTCGGCCTTTGCCAGGGCCGGCGCCGAAGCGCGCGCCCTCGAAGAAGCGCGCGCCCTGGCCCATGTCGAAAATGAACGCGCCTCGATCGCCCAGGCCCAGGCCGACTCGCAGCGGGTCGCGGCCGACACCCTGCGCACGCGCCTGCAGCTGGAAAAGGAATTGCGCGACGCGGCGATCCACCGCGAGCGGGTCGAGCAGATGGCCGCCGCCAGCGCCGAAGCGCGCTTGCAGGCCGAGGCGCGCATCGTCGTCGCCACCGAAGCGCGCATCGACGCCGACCGCAAGCTGCGCGAAGCGGCCGAGCTGCGCGCCGACGCCGAGCACGAAGCGGGCCAGCAAGTCGAAGCGCGCTTGCAGGCCGAATCGAGCGCCGTCGCGCACGCGCAGCAGCGCGCCGCGGCCGACCGCGCCGCCGCCGAAGCGGCCGCCTTTGCCGCGCAGCAGGAGGAACGCGAACGCGAACTGGCCGAGGCGCGCGCCGCCCAGGCCCAGGCCACAGCCGAAGCGCGCGCCGCCGCCAACGCGGCGCAGGCCGCCGCGATCGCACTCGAAGCCCAGGAAGCCGCGCTGGCGCGCGAGGCGGCGGCGCTGGCCGAACGCCGCCAGCAGCAGGCGGCGCAACTGGCCGAGGCCGAGCGCGAGCGCCTGGCGAGCGAGGAAGCGGCCCTGGCGCGGCTGCAGGAAAAACTGGTCCTCGAAGCCGAGCTGGCCGCCGCCGCGCAGGAGCGTGCCAAGGCCGAGCTGCACGCGGCCTCGCTGCTGCGCGAGCAGGCGGAAGCCGAACGCCGTAGCGCCGAAGCCAGGTCGGCCGCACTCGCGGCCCAGCGCGAGGAAGCGGCCAAGGTATTCCAGGAAGCGGCGAGCGAGGAAGCCGCCGCGGCGGCTGCCGGGGCGCGTGCCCGCGCTGCGGCCGAGCTTGCCCAGTTGCAGGCCGAGCGCGCAGCCGGCGAGGAAGCAGCCTTGCAGGCCACCACCGCGCTTGCCGAGACGCAAGGGCGGGCCGTGCTGGCTGCGCGCGACGCGGTGGCGCTGGCCGAACACGAGCTGGCCGCCCAGCGCGAGCGCCTGGACGCGGAAACGCGCGCCGCCGAGGCGACCTCGGCGCGCCTGGCTTCCGAACAGGAAGCGCTGCTGGCTGCGCGCGTGCGCATGGAGGCCGAGGAAGAAGCGGCGCGCCTGGCGGGTGAGCGCGAACTGCTGGAAGCGGCCGCCGCCCGCAGCGCGCTGGAAAAGCGCGACGCCCAGCGCGCGCTGCTGGAACACGCCCAGGCCCACGCCGACATGCAGCGCAAGACGGCCGCCACCACCCTGCAGATGGCCGACGCCCGGCGCGAGCTGCTGGCGCTGGAAACGAAACGGCTGGAAGAGCAGGCCGCCGAGCTGTCGGCGACCGAGGACGCGATCAACGACCGCCAGGCCGAAGCGCGCCAGCGCGCCGCGTCCGAAAACATCACGCGCGACGTGCTGGACCGCCTGAAACAGCTACCCTCCGGCAAGCAGGCCGCAGCTCGCCTGGCGGAAGTCATTAATAATCAGCGCCGCTCGGGCAGTTAGTAAAGCGTGTAAAACAACCGCCATGGCTGTGTTGCATCGGCTCGCCGTACTAGCGTACTGTCTTCACCAATGCGCCTTGCCCTGACGGCCGTTTTACACGCCCTGACGATTTGCGCCTAGCGCGCTGCCGCCGGCGCCTCGCTCGGCGACACCGGATTCTTCGGTCCGGTGTTCACGCCGGTGACGAAATACTCGGTTTCGCCAAAGCAGCTGGTCGGCACGCCGCGGTGCTGTTCGTAGTTGACTTCGACGCGCTGGCCCATGGTCGACTCGAGCTTGCTCACCAGGCTGTCTTCGCGCACCGTGAAGGTGAAGCGTTCCGGGATCGCGCCGGGCATGCTCGAGAGCAGGAGTTCGCCTTCCCAGGTCTTGCACAGCCATCCCTTTTTCGAGAACTTCTGCAGATAGCCGGCGCGCGTGCCTTCGGAATACGACCAGGTGAGCGTGAACCAGGTGTACAGCCCGAACACGACGACGAAGGCGACGAGAACGGACAGCAGGATGGCGATGGAGCGTTGGGGCAGGGCTTTCGGCATGGTTTTTCTGGTCTGATGAAGTAGAACGCCATTCTGCCACGCGCGCCCGGATTGTCAAAATGGCAGCGCGCGCTCGTCATAGACGCTGATCGCACGACTTCGGCCTGGTCGTGCGCGTCTTCCAGTTCGGTGCGCTTGCGGTGGCGGATCGACGACCACAGCGACACGGCGATGAAAGCCAGCCCCGACAGGCCGGTAAACCATTCGGGAATGTGGTAATGGACATTGGCGAACATGATCAGCGCCAGGATCCCGATCGCATAGTGGGCGCCATGCTCGAGGTAGATGAATTCCTGCAGCGTGCCCTTGTAGACCAGGAAGACCGTCATCGACCGAACGAACATCGCGCCGATCGCCAGGCCCAGCATGATGATGACGACGTCGTTGGTGATGGCGAAGGCGCCGATCACGCCGTCGAAGCTGAACGAGGCGTCCAGCACTTCAAGATAAAGAAAGCCGCCGATGCTGCCCTGGGAAATCATCTTGCCGATGGTCGGGTCGCTTTCCTCTTCTTCGAGCAGGCCGCTGATCCATTTCACGCCGATATAGATCAGCACCCCTACCACACCAGCGATCAGCACGGCCAGCTTGCGCTTTTCCTCCATCAGGCTCATCGCGAAAAACACGGCCAGCAGCGTGAGCAGGGTGGCCAGGCCTTCGGAGCCGTACCTGCCGAGCTTTTCCTCGATCCAGCCGAGCCAGTGAAGTTCCTTCTGGTTGTCGAACAGGAAATTCAGGAAGACCAGCATCAGGAAGGCGCCGCCGAAGGCCGACACTTCGGCATGGTGCTCGGTCAGATGGCGCGAGTATTCGTCCGGGGTCTCGATCGCCATGTTCCAGACATCGACCATGCCGAGCCCGGTGGCGACCGAGACGATCACCAGCGGAAACAGCAGTCGCATGCCGAACACCGCCACCAGGATGCCGACGGTCAGGAACAGCTTGCGCCAGAATTCGTTCCAGTGCTTCAATACCGAGGCGTTGACGACGGCGTTGTCAAAGGAGAGCGAGACTTCGAGCACACCCAGCACCGCCGTGATCCACAGCGCGCTCGCCAGGCCGGCCATGCCGCCACGTTCGTAGCCCCACCACCCGGCCAGGATCATCAGCACGACGGTCACGGCGATCGATATCCTGAAGTGCCGCATGCCAATTCCTCCCATATTGGTTGAAATGCCACAGTCTGGAAGAATCTTACCTGCCGGCGGGGGAGTGCGGCGCAGCGCAGGTCGCCGCCGCCTCTTGCTTCTGCGATAATTCCGCGCGGCACGTACACACGCATTCCCGCACACATACTCAATAGGACAACATGGACTTCGCTTACCTCATCACGCCGGTGCTGACCTGGATGGTCGTCGGTCCCATCAAATTCCTGATCAATAGTGCGCGCCAGCGGCGCTGGGCTTTCAACCTGGTCGGCAACGGAGGCTTTCCGAGCAACCATAGTTCGGTTGTGATTGCGATGGTGACGCTGATCGGGCTGCGCGAAGGAATCGGTCATCCGGCATTCGGCGTGGCCATGACGCTGGCCTGCATCGTCATGATCGACGCCAACAGCCTGCGCCAGCACGTGGGACGCCAGGCCGCCGCCATCAACCGCCTGGCCGTCGAGACCGCCGGCCACACGGTCCTGCGCGAGCGCATGGGTCATACCCTGGTCGAGATCTGCGGCGGCATCGCCACCGGCATCGGCATGGGCTTCCTCATCCATCGCATCTTCAGCGCGTAATTTGCAGTCCATCGCGCCAGAATGCAGTTCATCCATACAAAACCACAGTGGGCGGGATCGTCAATTGACGGGTGGGGCCGCCTCCCGGATACTGCGCGCTGAAGATGTCTATTCCAATTTCATAAAAATATTCAGTGTCCAATCGGGAGATCCAACTCATGCTGCGCAACACTCTACTTGTCCTCGCCATCGCGTCCGCCCTGGCCGCCTGCGGCAAGGATGGCAAAGATCCCAAGGCCGCGGCCAAGGACAACAAACCCAGCCAGCTGCTGGTGGCGCCGCAGGACCTGCTGACGGTGCAGAGCGATTCGGTCGCTTCCGGCCCGGTCGTGACCGGCTCGATCCAGCCGGAACGCCGCGCCGACCTGCGCGCCGAAGTCTCGAGCGTGGTACTCCAGGTATTGAAGGAAAATGGCGAGACGGTCAAGCGCGGCGACCTGCTGGTCAAGCTCGACGAAGCGGCCATCCGCGACAGCCTGATGTCGGCCGAGGCCGGCGTGCGCGCCGCCTCCCAGGCGCTCGACCAGGCAAACCGCCAGCTCGAGCGCCTGAAGACCCTGCGCGCTTCCGGCATGACCTCGGCCGCGGCCCAGGACGAAGCCGAAGTGCGCCGCAACAGCGCCCAGAGCGAGCTGTCGGCCGCCCGTTCGCGCGCAGCGACCGCGCGCCAGCAAATTTCCCGCACGCAAGTGCGCGCGCCTTTCGACGGCATCGTCAGCGACCGTAAGGTCTCGGCCGGCGACACCGCCACCCCGGGCAAGGAACTGGTCAAGGTGATCGACCCGACCAGCATGCGCTTCGAGGGCCGCGTTTCGACCGATAAAATCGCCACGGTGAAAATCGGCCAGCCGGTCAAGTTCCACATCAACGGCTACGGCAACCAGCAGTTCACCGGCGTCGTCAAGCGCATCGACCCGTCGGCCAACGCGATCACGCGCCAGGTCGAAGTGCTGGTCGGCCTGACCGGCGATCAGCCGAAAGTGGCCGGCCTGTATGCCGAAGGCCGGATCGACGCGGAGTCGTCGAACGCCCTGATGCTGCCGGAAAGCGCCATCGTCAAGGCCGGCGACAAGAACTACACCTGGCGCGTCAAAGGCGCCCAGCTGTCGAAAGTGGACCTGCAGGTCGGCATGCGCGACGCGCGTACCGGCAACATGGAGATCAAGGCAGGCCTGGCTGCCGGCGACACGGTACTGCGCAACCCGAGCTCGAACCTGAAGGACGGCCAGAAAGTCGAATTGACGGGCGCCCGCACCAATGCGGCGCCGCGCGTGGCTGCGGCCACGGCGCCGGCCAAAGGGAACTAAATCATGTTTCTGTCCAATTTCGCTGTCAAGAAACCGGTCGCCACGATCGTTCTGATCGTGGCCATGATGTGCATGGGCCTGCTGGCCCTGTCGAAGCTGCGCGTCAACCAGGAACCCGACGTCGACATTCCGGTGATCGTCGTGAGTATCCCCTACCCGGGCGCCTCGCCCGAGACCAGCGAGCGCGAGATCATCGACCGCCTGGAAAAGCAGATGCAAAGCGTGCAGGGCGTGACCGAGGTCACCGCCTACGCCAACGAAGGCAGCGCCACCCTGGTGATGGAGTTCGACTTCGACCGCAACCTGATCGAAGCGTCGGACGACGTGCGCAACGCCATCTCGGCGGTGCGCTACAAGCTGCCGATCGAGATGCGCGAGCCGATCCTGCGCCGCATCGACCCGTCGGCACGCCCGATCATGGGCATGGCCCTGTCCTCGACGGCACAGACCCACTCCGAACTGTCGCGCCTGGCCGAAGACGAGCTGGCCGACCGCTTCCGCGCCATCGACGGCGTCGCCACGGTGAGCGTCAACGGCGCCCTGCGGCGCGAGTTGTCGGTGCTGCTGCGCGCTGAAAAGCTGCGTGAATACAATGTGTCGGTCAATGAAGTGGCTGCCGCGCTGCGCACCCAGAACACCAATGCGCCGGTGGGCAAGGTACGCGGCGAGATGGACGAAAAGGGCATTCGCCTGATCGGCCGCATCGAACGCCCGGAAGACTTTTCGCAGATCGTCGTCAAGCGCAGCGGCGATACCATCGTGCGCCTGAACCAGGTGGCCGAGATCCGGGACGGTTTCGCCGACATCGACAGCGCCTCGATCCACAGCGGCAACCCTAACGTCGGCATCCAGGTCGTGCGCTCGCGCGAGGCGTCGACCGTGTCGATCGCCAAGCGGGTGCGCGAAGAAGTCGCCGCCATCAACAAGGAACTGCCGAAGGGCACCGAAATCACCGTCACCCGCGACGGCGGCGAAGAAGCGCAAAGCAGCCTGAACAACGTGATCGAATCGCTGATCTTCGGCGCGGTGCTGACCGTGTTCGTGGTGTACGCCTTCCTGAACTCGTGGCGTTCGACCCTGATCACCGCGCTGTCGCTGCCGACCTCGGTGCTGGCCGCCTTCATCGCGGTCTGGCTGTGCGGCTTCACGCTCAACTTCATGACCCTGCTCGGACTGTCGCTGGCGATCGGCGTGCTGATCGACGACGCCATCGTGGTGCGCGAAAACATCGTGCGCCACATGGAAATGGGCGCCGACCGCCGCACCGCGGCCCTGGTCGGTACCTCGGAAATCGGCATGGCCGTTGCCGCCACCACCTTCTCGATCATGGCCGTCTTCATTCCGGTGGCCTTCATGCCGGGCGTATCGGGCGAATGGTTCGGTCCCTTCGCGCTGACCGTGACCTGCTCGGTGCTGGTGTCGCTGTTCATTTCGTTCACGCTCGACCCGATGCTGTCGGCCTACTGGGGCGACCCTCCTGGCCACCACCATGCGCCGAAGACCGGTATCTCGAGGGTGCTGCAACGCTTTAACGACTGGTTCGACCGCCAGGCTGCGCGCTACGGCAACGTGATTGCCTGGGCACTGCACCACCGCCGCTGGATGGGCGCGATTGCGGTCGCCAGCTTCGCCGGCGCGATCGCCTTGCAGTATTTCTTCGGCGGCTCGAGCTTCCTGCCCAAGGGTGACGGCAACAAGATCATGATCGAGGTGCGTACCCCGGCCTCGTCGAGCCTGCAATACGCCAAGCTCAAGATGCAGCAGGCTGAAGGCCTGGCGCTGTCGATGAAGGAAGTGCGCGCCACCGACATCGTGGCCCGCCCGAACGGCGGCCAGATCTATGTCGAAATCGGCAAGCGCAACACCCGTACCAAGAGCGCCGCCGATATCGCCACCGAGCTGCGCGCCAAGGTAGCCGGCCTGGTTGGCGCCGAGTACACCGTGCTCGACGACCTCAACGGCAACGGCAAACCGGTGCAGATCGAATTCACCGGCGCCGATTCGCGCAAGCTGATGGAACTGACTTCGGCCTACATGGAGAAACTGCGCCAGGTGCCGGGTGCGGTCGACGTCACGTTGTCGCAGCAGGATCCGAAAAACGAGCTGCAGATCGAGCTCGACCGCGGCCTGGCCAATTCGATGGGCGTCTCCGTCAGCGACGCCGCCACCGCGCTGCGCGTGGCCTTTGCCGGTATCGAAGTGGGCGACTGGGTCGATCCGACCGGCGAAACGCGCGACGTCGCGGTGCGCCTGCATCCGGAAGACCGGGTCAACATCGAAAACATCGAGCGCCTGCCGATCCTGATCGCCGGCACCAACACCATGGTGCCGCTCGAGCAGATCGCCCGCATCAGCATGGGCAAAGGTCCGTCGGAAATCGTGCACAAGGATGGCAAGCGCGTGATTACCGTCTCGGCCAATGCCCAGGGCCGTTCGAATGGCGAAGTCACCCAGGACGCGATGGCCCTGGCCAAGACCTTCGACTTCCCGCCGGGCTATGGCCTGGCCCTGGGAGGCTCGGGCAAGGACCAGGCCGACCTGTTCGGTGCGATGATCACCGCACTGCTGGGCGGCATCGGCCTGATGTACCTGATCCTGGTGATGCAGTTCGGCTCCTTCACCGCGCCGCTGGGCGTGATGATGTCGCTGCCGCTGTCGCTGATCGGCGTGGTGCTGGCGCTGCTCCTGACCAAGGGCACCCTCAACCTGATGAGCATGATCGGTATCATCATGCTGATGGGCCTGGTGGCGAAGAACGCGATCCTGCTGCTCGACGCCGCTCGCGCACTGGAACGTGAAGGCTACGGCCGCGAAGATGCGCTGATGAAGGCAGGCAAAATGCGCCTGCGTCCGATCCTGATGACGACCTTCGCCCTGATCGCCGGCATGCTGCCGGTGGCCCTGGCTCTCGGTCCGGACGGCAAGTTCTACCAGCCGCTGGCGGTGGCGATCATCGGCGGCACGATCACCTCGACTTTCCTGACGCTGCTGGTGGTGCCGACCTTCTACGACAGCATCGAGTTCGCGCGTGAACGCATGGGCGTGAAATTCCAGCGCCGCGCCGAGCGTTATCCGGCCATCGTCGCCTTCCTGATGACCTTCATCGAGGCGATCCTGACCCTGGTCTTCGTGCGCCTGCTGTATCGCGTGGTGGTGCGGGGCTACCATTATGCGACCGGCCGCTCCCAGGCCAAACCGGTGCCGCTGGCGAAAGCGCCGGCGCCGGCGCCGAAGGTGGCCGAAGGCGTCTGACCCGAAGGGAAGGACTGGCATCAATGAAAGAGCCGGCTTGAAAGCCGGCTCTTTTTACGTTCAGGCTTGCCGCCTGCGGCTGCCCGCCGAACTGCCAAGCCTTAGCGGCCGGCGTCTTTTTTGGTCGAGACCGGACCGGTGCCGGTGGTGTCGCCGGTATGGCCCGTCGTCTTGGTACCGACGCCGCGCGCGGCGCCGGTCTCCGCGCTTGGCGGCGCGACGACGGTGGCGCCGGCCTGTGGTGCGCTGCCGGTGCCGGTGGCGCCCATGCCCGAATTGCCGGTGCTGCCTTGTGCGCCGGGGCCGGCCTGGTCGGGCGCGACCATGTCGACGCCGCTGGCGCCGCCGGCAGCACCGAGGCTGGTGTCCTTGGTGCTTTCGCCCTCGCCGACGGTGCGCGGCGTGATGTTCGTGTTGTACTCGGTCCCGCCGAGGCCCGCGTTGCCGGAATTGGCGGTGCCGCCGCTGGTGCCGGCAGCCGCACCGCTACCCGAGCCCGGGGTGCGCTGTTCCACGGAAGCGGCGTCGCCATCGCCGCCGACCCCGGAATCCTTCTTGGTGCAGGCGCCGAGCGTGGCGGCGAGGATGGCGGCGGTCAGTACGATGCTCGATAATGTTTTTAGGTTATGCATGGTGGATTCCTTGTTCGATGGCTTGCCGCTGCCGCATCGGTGCGACAGGCAGGGTAGGGGTGCTCATGATTGTGTCACGGACTTCACGCACCTTACTGTGCGCTGTTTGACGGAGTGGAAGCGACAAGGCCAGCCGGCACAGCCACAGGCCGCGCATGCACGCGCAATGCGGGATCGGAATCGGGAGCGGGATCGGAAAACGGAAACGACTCGAGGGGGAGGGATGGAATACGAATGGCCGATGTCAGCCAAAAAAACTGTACCGGCACGAAAGCATGCCGGCCAGCGCAAACGCGGAGCCCGCGTTCTGGGGCTCCGCCTTTGAGCGACAAAGACCGATTAGCGGCCGGTGCCCGTGGTGGTGCCGGTGGTGCCAGTGCCGGTGCCCGACGAATCGGTGCTGCCGGTGGTGCCGCCCGCGCCGGTGGTGCCGGTAGTACCCGACATGCCGCTGGCGCCGGTGCCCGTGGTGCCGGTAGCGCCCGTACCCGTGGTACCGGTGGTGCCGGTGCCGCTGGTATCGCCCGTCGTGCCGGTGGCGCCCGTACCGGTGCCCGTGGTGCCGGTGCCGGTAGCGCCGGTGCCGGTGGTGTCGCCGGTGGTGCCCATTGCGCCGGTGCCGGTGGTGCCGGTGCCGGTTGCGCCGGTGCCGGTATCACCCGTGGTGCCGGTGGTGCCGCTGGTGCCCGACGTCGAGCTCGGCGACGTTGCCGAGGTGTCGCCGGCGGCGCCGGTGCCGGTGGTGTCGTTCTTCTTGCATGCGCCCAGCATGGTTGCCAGGAGGGCGGCGGTCAGCAGGATTTTTGGTGCTTTGGTCATTGCGTTCATTGTTAAACTCCTCGTTCACGTCTATCTTGTGCCGTAGCCTCCAGGTGAGGCTGGTGGAGGACAACGGCGCCAGGTCAGCTTCACCATGAACCTCTTGGAAACCGCAGTTTCGGCCCGTGTTCATTGGTGAAACGCTCAGGGAACCGACGCAATACGCGGCCCCGTGTAGCACACGAATTCGACTATAAAAATTAGACTGCCGTCACTACCGACAGTTCGTCGAATTGCGCGCTTCGTGCTTTATTCCGCGGTGGAACATGCGGATTTTGATACCGGTCAAACGGATTTCCGTTCTTCCCGTCCCCCCGGTGTTTCCCGGATGGTCTTGTTGTCGCCGGACTCGCGGCCGGCGACGGATTCGAGTAGCGCCGGGATCTCGTTGGGGATCTCGCGCGCCAGGTAGCCCAGCACGCCCAGCCGTTCGGCGAGGCGTTCGCCGGCGCGTGCATGCAGTGCAACACCCCAGCAGACAGCTTGTTCCAGCGTGGCGCCGCGAGCGGCGAGGCCGGCGATGATGCCGGCCAGCGTGTCGCCCGAGCCGGAAATGGCCAGGCCCACATTGCCGCCCTCATGCTGCCATAACGCGCCACTCGGCGAAGCGATGACAGTGCGCGCGCCTTTCAGTGCGACGACGGCGTTCCATTCGGCGGCGGCGGTGCGCGCCGGCGCGTCGGGGCCGGCCACGATGTCCTCCTTGGGCATGCCGGTCAGGTGCGCCATTTCGCCGCAGTGCGGCGTGACGATGACGGGTCGGGCGAAGCGAAAGCCCTGCGCCGGCGCCGTGCCTCCCGGGGCATGCAGCAGCGTGCCCATCGCGCAGGCGTCGAGCACGACGGCCGTGTCGCTCTCGTGCATGCGCCCGAGCAGGCCGTGCACGATCTCGGCCGCAGCCGCTTCGTCCTGCATGCCCGGCCCGATCAGGATGGCATCGACGCGGTCGGCCAGCGGATCGAGGCGGGCAATGGCTTCCGGCAGAAAGCCGCCGGTCTCGGTCTCGGCCAGGCCGATCACGCGTGCTTCGGGCATGGCGGAGGCAACGAGCTGGGCCACGCTGGCGCCGGTGGCCACCGTCAGCTTGCCGGCGCCGGCACGCAGCGCGGCGGTGGCGGCAAGAATCACGGCGCCCGGCATCTCGCGCGAACCGCCGAGCACCAGCACGTGGCCGCGTTGTTCCTTGTCGCCTTCCGCGCCCGGCATCGGCAGCGGCCAGTTGCGCAGCAAGTCGGTGGTGACGTCCAGGGGGGCGGCATTGGCCCCCGCTGGCAGCGGTTCGGACACGCTGGCGGACAGCTCGTGAAGGGCGCTCATGCTGGGCTGCCTCACGCCTTGGGCGCCGTCGGCACGTCTTTGCCGACAGTCACCGGCGTGCCGCTGTCCTCGAGGGGCGCCACGAAATTGACGAGGCGCACGGTCAGGGAGCCATGCTTGCCTTCCTGCGCGTCGAACGTGTAGGACGTGACGGAGCAGTTCGGCACGTCGCCGGCGCGATCGAAAGCGAGGATGGTCGCTTCGTCGAGGCGCTCGATGAGGTAGCGGAAACAGTTGACGATGACCTGGTGGGCGACGATCACGACGCGCTCGTTGCAGTAATCGCGCGAGAGCGTGTCGAGCACGCTGCGCAGGCGCAGGATGACGTCGCACCAGCTTTCGCCGCCCGGCGGACGGAAATAGAACTTGCCGACGTGGTGGCGCTGGGCGTACAGGTCGGGATATTTGTGGGCGATGCCGTGCGTGGTGAGGCGGTCGAGGATGCCGAATTCCTTTTCGCGCAGGCGCTCGTCGGCATTGACCGCAAGCAGCGACTCGCGCTCGAGGCGGCGGATGAGGATCTTGGCGGTTTCGGCCGCGCGGACATAGGGCGAATGCAGCACGACGTTCGGACGCTCGTGCTGCGGCAGCGAGGCGAACCAGGTGGACAGTGCTTCGGACTGGCGGATGCCGAGCTCGGAGAGGGGCACGTCTACATCGCGCTCGGCGATGTCGATCTCGTGGCCATTTGCGGCCTCGGCCAGGTCACGCGCAACATTGCCGGCACTTTGCCCGTGCCGGATCAGCCAGATTTCCTGTGGCCACTTTTGTTCCATCACCTGCCCGTCGTTGATGTTGACATGACATCATCATAGACGGATTCGTCAGGGGGTCAGCGCACGATTCCGTTTGTAAACTATTAACGTCGGCGTGGATTTATGCCGCCTCAGGCAGCTTGTTCTTCCACGTCCAGATTGCTTTCCGCATCACTATTAAATACGCGCAGGTCGGTGCCGCCGAGGATGCGCGAGGTCAGCGTGCCGGCCGTGATCGAGCCGCTGACGTTGAGCGCGGTGCGGCCCATGTCGATCAATGGCTCGATCGAAATCAGGAGGCCCGCCAGCGCCACCGGCAGGTCCATCGCCGACAGTACGATCAGCGCGGCGAAGGTGGCGCCGCCGCCGACGCCGGCCACGCCGATCGACCCGAACACGACCATCGCCAGCAGCGGCAGCAGGAAGCCGGCGGTCCACGGATCGATGCCGACGGTGGGCGCGATCATGACCGCCAGCATGGCCGGGTAAATGCCACCGCAGCCGTTCTGGCCGATGTTGGCGCCGAACGAGGCGGCGAAGTTGGCGATGCCTTCCGGCGTGCCCAGGCGCGTGGTCTGGGTCGCCACGCTCATCGGGATGGCGCCGGCGCTGGTGCGCGAAGTGAAGGCGAACACCAGTACCGGGAAGATCTTGCGCAGGTAGCGTGCGGGATTCAGGCCGGCCAGGGCGACCAGCGCCAGGTGCACGCAGAACATCAGGAAAATGGCGCTATACGACGCCAGCACGAAGCTGAGCAGCTTGAGGATGCTTTCCACGCTGGAAGACGCCACGACCTTCGCCATCAGCGCGAACACGCCATAAGGCGTCAGGCGCAGCACCAGCGTCACCATGCGCATCACGATCGTGTGGGCGACGTGCACGAAACCGCTGAACGAGGCGAACTCGTTCGGCTTTTTTCCGGCGATGCCGATCGCGGCAATGCCCACGAACACCGAGAAGAACACGACCGCAATGGTCGAGGTCTTGCGCGCCCCGGTCATGTCGAGGAAAGGATTGGCCGGGATGAAGGAAAGCAGCATCGAGGGCAGAGAAATTTCCTTGGCCGCGCCGAGTGAGCCCTGCAGATATTCGCCGCGCGCGATCTCGGCCGCCGAGGCGGTCAGGCCCACTGCCGTCAGGCCGAACAGTTTTGCCATCAGGATGCCGATGGTGGCTGCGACCGCAGTGGTGGCGATCAGGATGCCGATGGTCAGCGCGCTGATCTTGCCGAGCGCGGCGGCGTCGCGCAGCTTGAGGATGGCGCCGATGATCGACACCATGATCAGCGGGATGACGATCATCTGCAGCAATTTCACATACCCGCTGCCCAATACGTCGAGCCAGGCATTCGTCTGCGCCACCTCGGGCGAGGCGGCGCCATACAGGAACTGGAAGGCGGCGCCGAGCAGCACACCCAGGCCCAGGCCGGTGAAGACCCGCTTGGTGAACGACACATGGGCCGCCTGCATCCGGTAGAGAAGGAAGCAGGCGAGCAGCGCAACGGCCAGGTTCAGCAGGGTGTAGACGGTCATGACAGCCTTTTTTCGGCAACAGGGAAAACGCGAGAGTGATACTTAAAATGAATCGCAGCATTTTATAGGCAAACCGATTGCTTCGCAGGAAGACCAAACTTGTCAGTTCAGCTTCGAAGCTTATCCGCATGCCATGCTTCCGTTGTTACCGGACCACGGATCGCCGTCGCCACTCCGGATTCAGGTTCGAAATTTCCGTATGGACTCTTTAGTTTCTATAATTAATTTCAGTGCAAGGCATGCCGCCTGCTCATCCATCAGTTCTTACGGTTGAATCATGTTCAAGAATATAAGTATCAAGACGCGGCTGATTGTCGTCATCGGCTTCCTTGTCATCGAACTCATCGTCGGTTTTGCGATCGGCACCCTGAACCTGGACAAGGCAAACGGGGCGCTGAAAAGCATCTACGACGATCGCGTGGTCCCGCTCGCCCAGCTGGCCGACGTCGAACGCGCCGTCATGGCAAACCAGATCCTCGTCTCCAGGGCGGCGCAGCCAGGCGTGGCTGCGGCAGTGATCGCGGACCAGATCGAGGCGAACATGGCGCTCGCCGCCAAATCCTGGCAGGCCTATTCGGCCACCAGCATGACTGCCAACGAAAAACGCCTGGCCGAGCAGTTCGCCGGATCGCGCGCGCTGTTCCTGGACAAGGCCATGAAGCCGATCGTGGCCGCTTTGCGTGCCAATGATGTTGACAGCGCCACCGATCTGCTCAATGGCCAGATGCGCAGGTATGCCGGCCCGATGGGCGAACAATTGAAAGCGCTGGTGCAACTCCAGATCGACGTGGCCGGCGCCGATTACCGCGCTTCGCAAGAGCTTGCCGAACTGGTGCGCCTGGTCTGCCTCGGCGGCCTGCTGGTCGGCATCGCATTTGCCGTGGTGCTGGGCTGGATGCTGGTGCGCGCCATCGTGCGTCCCCTCGAAGAGGCGATCCGGATCGCCGGCGCGGTAGCCCAGGGCGACCTGACCCAGCGCATCGAAGTGCGCGCGAACGACGAGACCGGCCGCCTGATGGGCGCACTGCGCGACATGACCGATTCGCTCGTCGAGATCGTCACCCGGGTGCGCGCCGGCACCGATACCATTGCCACCGCATCGAGCGAGATCGCCGACGGCAACCTCGACTTGTCGTCGCGCACCGAACAGCAGGCCGGTTCGCTCGAAGAAACCGCTTCCTCGATGGAAGAACTGACCTCGACCGTCAAGCAGAACGCCGACAATGCACGCCAGGCCAACATGCTCGCCGGTTCCGCATCGAAAGTTGCAGGCAAGGGCGGCGCGGTCGTGGACCAGGTGGTCGAGACGATGGGAGCGATCCATACCTCGGCCAACAAGATCGTCGAGATCATTTCGGTGATCGACGGCATCGCTTTCCAGACGAATATCCTCGCCCTGAACGCGGCGGTCGAAGCGGCGCGTGCAGGCGAACAGGGACGCGGCTTCGCCGTCGTCGCCGGCGAAGTGCGCAACCTGGCCCAGCGCAGCGCCGCCGCGGCCAAGGAAATCAAGGCCCTGATCGACGATTCGGTCGAGAAGGTGCACCACGGCTCGGCGCTGGTCGACCAGGCCGGCGCGACGATGAAAGAGATCGTCGAGAGCGTCAGCCGCGTGACCGACATCATGGCCGAGATCAGTGCCGCCAGCCAGGAGCAGACCGCCGGCATCGAGCAGGTGAACGAAGCGATCGTGCAGATGGACCAGACCACGCAGCAGAATGCGGCCCTGGTCGAAGAAGCCTCGGCGGCGGCGCAGTCGCTGCAGAACGAAGCGGCAACGCTGGCGCGCACGGTCGGGGCATTCAGGATCGAAGGCACGCGGCCGGCACCGGCCACGCCTGTTGCGCCGGCCCGCCCGGCGCCCGCCACGCGCGCTGCCCCGCGTGCCCAGCTGGCGAAACCTGCCTCTGCAAAGGCAGCACCGGCCGCCGCGCCTGCGACCCGCGCTGCGCCAAAGGCCACCGCGACGGCTGGCGACGGCTGGGAAGAGTTCTAACCTTTTCTTTTAACCAAATGGTTTGAGGAAAATCAATTTGCGCCACCTCTGCGTTTGCGCAGACCTGTGGCGCGTCCGGCCATTTACGCTCCAGCTAACAACCCTCTGGAGCGAGCGATGCATTTCCCCCTCATTGCGCGCCTGGCCGCCTGCCTGCTGCTGGCAGTGCCGGCGCTGGCCTGCGCCGTGCCCCGCTACACGATTACCGTCGTCGCCGGCGCCGGCAGCTTCGCCTGGGACATCAACGCCTCGGGCCAGGTGGTGGGCGAAGCCGACGGCATTGCCTGGCTGTATTCCGGCGGTGTCTATACCGAGCTTGGCAGCGGCAGCGCGCGCGGCATCAACGACGGGGGGCAAATTGCCGGCAACGCAGGCGCCAACGGCTTCCTCTACAGCGGCGGGCGCATGACCCCGATCACGGGTTGGGGCGCCACCTCTGCACGGGGCATCAACAACGAGGGCACGGTCGTCGGCATGGCCGAGTATGAAGACGACGTGAACGGCTTCGAGCGCCACGCCTTCAGCTACCGCAACGGCGTCTCGACCGACCTCGGCACCCTGTACGGCGCCCACAGCCAGGCCAATGCCATCAACAATCTCGGCCACGTGGTGGGCGCCAGCGACATCGGCGGACCGCCCAACTGGCCGCTGACTCCCTTTCTCTACCGCGCCGGCGCCATGCGCGACCTCGGTCCCTTCAACGGGCCATGGAGCGAGGCGCTGGCGATCAACGACCTTGACCAGGTGGTCGGCTACGCGGGCTATGCGCCTGCCGGCGACGAACTCTATCCGCGCGGCGCTTTTCTCTGGGACGAGGGGAGCTTGTTCGAACTCGGCCCGCTCACCGGCGCCCTCAACAGCCATGCCAGCGGCATCAACAACCTGAGCCAGGTAGTCGGCTCGTATGGCAACTTCCCCGAGCACCGCGCCTTCCTCTACGAGAACGGCGTCCTGCTGGACCTGAACACGCTGATCGATCCGGCCTCGGGCTGGGTGCTGGCCGAGGCGAGCGCCATCAACGACGCCCAGCAGATCGCCGGTACCGCCTGCCGCGCCGGCGCCTGTTATGCCGTGCGGCTCGACCTGGTGTCGGCCATCCCCGAGCCGGAGAGCTGGGCGATGCTGCTGGCTGGCGGCAGCCTGCTCGGATGGCGCCGGCGATCAAGGCGCGGCGCCTGAAACGATTAGCGCCCGTGCCAGCTGCTCTCCCCGAGACGCACGCTCGCAGGCAGATCCGGGTGCCGGATCAGGATCCGTTCGGCCGGGCTCTCCGGCAGGTATTGCACCGTCAGCTTGCCGTCGCGCGAGGCCAGCAGATTGGGCCCGGCGGGAAGCAACTCGCTGCGATAGCGCCGGTTCAGGTCGAGGTAGAGCTGCTCGTCGTCCTGAACCAGCCGCACGAAACGGCTGTTCTCCAGGCGGTAGTAACCTGCGACATCCTTCTTCAGCTCGATGGCGTCGGCGCGGCTGATCGGCGTTGCGGCCTGGGTGACAGGATGGAAGGCGCTTGAGGCGAGGGCGGACAGCAGGGCAAGGCATGGCAGGGCAGGCATGGTCTTCTCCTTTACCGGACGTTGAGCTAAGCATCTACCTAAAGCTTGGACCGGACGCTTGCCGACAATGCTGCGCGTATGTATCGAATTCTTTTTCGATGCCCCAATGCAAAAAGCCCACGAACCTGAATTCGTGGGCTTGATGGGTATTCGTGGTAGGCCGTGCGGGATTCGAACCTGCGACCAACGGATTAAAAGTCCGCTGCTCTACCAGCTGAGCTAACGACCCGAAAGAAGCAGGATTATAGGGTGCAGCCGTCGTGCTGTCAAACGTGCAGCGCCGGCATGTTGCGCCTTAAATTGCCGCAGGGCCTTATTTCAGGACGGCCAGGCGGTCTTTCGCGGACTGGGCGGCTTGCGTGCCGGGGAACTTCGACACCAGGGTCTGCAGCGTCTTCTTGGCCTTCACTTTATCCTTCAGCTCGGCATAGCTGGTGGCGATGTTGAGCATCGCATCCGGCGCCTTGGGGCTGCTGGCGTAGGTCGTGGTCACGACTTCCTGGGCGGCGATGGCGTTCTTGTAGTCGCGCTGGGCATAGTAGGCATTGCCCAGCCAGTATTGGGCGTTCGAGGCGTACGGCGAATCCGGATAGCGCTTCACGAAGTCCTGCAGCGCGACCGAGGCGCCCTTGTAGTCGCCGCTCTTGAAGGTTTCCATCGCGCTGTCGTAGGACTGCTTTTCGGACGGCAGCACCTGGGCGGTTTCGCCGTCGATGGTTTCGGCGCGCGGCTCGAGCTTCTTGATGCGGGCGTCGAGGTCGGCGTACAGGGTGCGCTGGCTGTTCTGGGCCTTGCTCACTTCGTTGGCCAGCACTTCGATCTGGCCGCGCAGCTTGGCGATTTCGGCCAGCGTCTCTTGCTGCTGGTTCAGCATGTCGAGCGTCGAGGTCTTGTCCGATTTGGCGTCGAGGCGGGTGGTCAGGTCGCGCGTGATGGCGTCGACCTTGGCGCGCAGGTCGAGGATGGCGCGGCGCGCTTCATCGTCGTCGAGGATGCCGGCGGACGCCTGCAGCGGCAGGCACAGGGCCAGCAGCAGGGGCGCGAAGCGGAACGGGGACAATTTTCTCATGTCGTACTCTTTCTAAACCGGTGTTCCAGATTGAACAAGGGGCGGAGGCAGTCTGCACCGCTCTCGCCCCCTCTGTCAATTAGCAGAGCCTTAAAGGCCCCGTCAACAGGATTACTGATACACGATATCGGCGCGGCGGTTTTCCGCCCAGCTCGCTTCGCCCGAACCGGTTGCCTTCGGCTTTTCTTCGCCCAGCGAGACCGCTTCCATCTGGGTTTCTGCCACGCCCAGGGCGGACATCGAGCGGCGCACGGCTTCGGCGCGCTTCTGGCCCAGGGCCAGGTTGTATTCGGTGCCGCCGCGATCGTCGGTATTACCCTGGATCAGGACCTTGCGCGACTTGTTCTGGTTCAGGTAGTTCGAGTGGTTCGCCACGACCGGCTTGCCATCTTCGCGCACGACGAAGCTGTCGTAGTCGAAGTAGACGCTACGGTTGGCCAGCACGCCTTTCGGATCGTTCAGGGCGTCGCTGCTGCCGGTTTCCACCGGGCGGATGTCGCGGGTGTCGGCGGCGGCGCCAGTCGTGTCGGCGGTGCGCTCGACAACTGGTGGGGCGGTGACCGGCACTGGCGATTTGCAGGCGGCGAGCAGGGCGCCGGTGGCGATGATGAAAGCTACACTTTTAAGCTTGCGCATGGGTTTTCTCTCCTGGTTTTGTTAATAATTACTTGAAAGCGAACTGCCTTACTTCATGAAGGGACCCCAGCTGGGCTCCCGAATGTTTCCCGCCTTGGTCGTCAGACGCTGCTTGATCCTGCCGTCGGTCGATACCACGGCCAGCGAGGTGCGCCCGCCGCCCTTGATCGCGTACATGATGTACTTGCCGTTCGGCGAAAAGCTCGGTTCGGAAGCGCCATCGGCCAGGCGCAGTTCCTGGCCGCTGGCCAGGTCTTTTGCGTACAGCGAGAAGCCGCCGTCGCGCTGGGCGATCCAGGCCAGGGTCTTGCCGTCCGGAGAAACGCGCGGGCTGATGTTGTAGTTGCCGGTGAAGGTCACGCGGGTGGCGTTGCCGCCCGAGACGCTCATCTTGTAGATCTGCGGGCCGCCGCTGCGGTCGCTCGTGAAATACAGGCTCTGGCCGTCGGCGGAAAACTGGGGTTCAGTGTCGATGCCGTTGCTGTTCGACACGCGGCGAATGCCGGAACCGTCGGCGTTCACGACATACACCTGGTAGCTGCCCGATTTCGACAGGGCGATCGCCAGCTTGCTGCCGTCCGGCGACCACGACGGCGCGGAATTGCTGCCTTTTTCATTGGCGATCACGCGCCGTTTGCCGGTCACCAGGTCTTGCATGTAGATGACTGGTTTACGGTCTTCGAAGGAGACGTAGGCGACCCGGCCGCCATCCGGCGACCAGGCCGGCGAAATGATCGGCTCGCGGCCGCGCACGGCGACGATTTCGTTCTCGCCGTCGGCATCGGCCACCGCCAGCGCGTACTGGCGCCCGGCGCGGTTTTCCTTGACGTAGGCAATGCGGGTCGAGAAGATGCCGCGCGTGCCGGTCAGCTTTTCATAGACGTCGTCGGCGATCCGGTGTCCCTGCAGGCGGATGTATTTTGGCTGCACTTCGCCGCCGAGCTGCGACAGCTGGCTGCCTTTCACCGTGTCGTAGAGTTTGTAGCGCACCGCGAGGCGGCCGTCCGGCTGGCGCTGGACGCTGCCCACCACCAGGGCGTCGGCCCCTTTGGCCTTCCAGGCGCCGGCGTCGATGCTGGCGCTGTCGCTGATCACCTGGCCGGCGTTGATGACCTTGAAGACGCCGCTGCGCTCGAGGTCGGCGCGCACGATGGCCGAGACCTGGTCAGGCGCGACGCCTTCGTCGGCAAAGGCGGCGACGGCCACCGGAATCTGGTTGCTGCCGACACCGGCAATTTCAACTTGTAACTGGGCATTGGCCGCCGACCCGGCGAGCAGGGTGGCGCTGAATAGCAAGATATGAAGTTTTTTCATGCGTTCTTTTCTCTGCAAAGATTGTTCACGTGCGATCAGTCCAGGTCTTTCATGGAGAAATTGACCACGATGGTGCGCTCCACCGTACCATCTTTCTTCTTTGGAAGCGGTGACGATTTGTTAATGCCGCGTTCCACCGCTTCGTCGAACTGCGGCACGCCGCTGCTCTTGCTCAGGCGAACCGACAGGATCTCGCCGGTCGGCAGTTGCTCGACCTTGAACACGGCTTTCGGATTGCCGGGCGCGTCAGTGCTGCCGGTATAGTTGGTGTTGCTCTTGATGATGGCGGTGAGCCTGCCGACATAGCCGGCGTCGATCTTCGGCGCGGTCGATTTCTGGGCGCTGCCCGAGGTGCCGGCGGCGCCCATCATGCGTTTCATTTCCTCGTCGCGCATCTTGTCGAGCTTGGCCTGTTCGGCGGCCTCGGCCTTTGCTTGCGCGGCTTTTTCCGCTTTCTCGGCGGCGAGTTTCTTCTTGTCGGCCTCGAGTTTGGTGTCGGCCAGTTTCTTTTCCTGCGCCTTCTTGTCGAGCTCTTTCTTTTCGGCCAGCTTCTTGTCGACCAGCTTCTTCTCCAGCTCCTCTTTCTTCAGGTCGGCCAGCTCGCGCTGTTTCTGTTCTTCCAGCTCGCGCTTTTCCGCCAGCTCGCGTTTTTTCAGTTCGAGCTGCTTCTTCTGGCGTTCCAGGTTGATGTCCAGTGCGGCGGGGCGCGGCGGCTCCGGTTCGGCGGCTTTCGGCGGCGCTGGAGGCGGCGGCGTCGGCGTCGGCTCCGGACGTGGCTCGGGACGTGGCTCGGGCTGGCTCACGTCGCGTGGCGGCGGAGGCAGCGGCGGCGCGGCAGCGGACTGGATCTTCATGTCCCAGACCTCGGCCTCGACCGCGGGCGGCTCGTCTTTTTGCCAGCTGATGCCGACCCACAGGAAAGCCAGCAGGACGGCATGCACCGCCAGCGCCAGCAGGATCGCCGGCAGGCGGTTCGGTTCGGGCGGCACCGTGTACGGGCTGCCGCTGGTTGGCTGGGTAGGCGTTGCTGCGGACATGGCTGCGGACATGGGCTATTGCGTGGCCAGGCCGACGCGGTTGATCCCCAATTTTTTCGATGCAGAAATGAGTTCGATGACTTCCGCGTACTTGCTCTCGCGGTCGCCGGAAATCATCACCGGGTAATCGGGATTGATCGCATGCAGTTCACCGAGGCGCTCGAGCAAGGCGGCGCGGTTTTCCATGCTCTCGGCGGCAAGCGTTTCCTTGCCCGCCACGCCGATGCTCAGGGTGGCGTCGGGTTTTACCGTGATGTGGATATAGGTGTCGGGCGGCAGCGCCGATTTTTCGGCGCTCGGCAGGTTCACCACGTTCGGCGTCTGGTTGGCAGGGACCGCCATGAAAATAATGAGCAGCACCAGCATCACGTCGATGTAGGGCACGACATTGATTTCGGATTTGAACTTGCTGCGGCGGCCGCCGCGCATGCTGCTGGAAAAGGCCATGGTCGATTCCCTCGCTTAGCGCGACTGGCGTTGCAGGATGTTCGAGAATTCCTCGACGAAGCTCTCGAAGCGCGTCGCCAGGCGGTCGATGTCGTGCGTGAAGCGGTTATAGGCGACGACCGCGGGAATCGCCGCGAACAGGCCGATGGCGGTGGCGATCAGCGCTTCGGCAATGCCGGGCGCGACCGTTGCCAGGGTTGCCTGCTGGACGCTGGCCAGGCCGCGGAAGGCGTTCATGATGCCCCAGACGGTGCCGAGCAGGCCGATGTAGGGCGATACGGAACCGACCGAAGCCAGGAAGTTCAGGTGCAGGTCGAGGCCGTCGAGTTCGCGCTGGAAGGCGGCGCGCATGGCGCGCCGCGAGCCGTCGAGCACGGCGCCCATGTCGAGGGCGTCGCGCGAGGCTTGCTTGCCCTTGATGAATTCGCCCATGCCGGCTTCGAAGATGCGTGCCAGCGGGCCGCTTTGCTCGCGCTGGGCGGAAGCCGACTGGTGCAGGGTATGGAGGTTGCCGCCGGCCCAGAAGCTGCGCTCGAACTGTTCGGTGAGGCGGCGGGCGGCGCGGATCGCAAAGATTTTGCGGAAGATGTAGGACCAGCTGACGACCGACAGCACGAGCAGCAACAGCATGATGAGCTGCACGATGATATGTGCCTGGCTGATGAGGGTGAGGAAGGAAAGGTCTTGGGTCGGTGTCATCTGTTAAAAGTTAAATAAGCAAATTTGTTGAGCAGCTCAAGCGGCACGCATTTTATCAGCCACTTCAGGGGGGAGCGAGCGCGGGCGCACGGTGGCGATGTCGACGCAGCCGACCTTGACGCTGGCCGCGGCCAGCAAACGCTCGCCGCAATACGCTTGCTGGACAAACTGCACCGAGGCGCGGCCGAGTTTTTCGATCGACAGGGTCAGCCGCAATTCGTCGTCGAGGCGCGCCGGCGCGTGGTAATCGATCGTCGCGCTGCGCACCACGAAGGCGACGCCTTCGCGGTCGATCAGGTCCTGCTGCTTGATGCCGGCAGCGCGCAGCCATTCGGTACGCGCACGCTCGAAAAATTTCAGGTAATTCGCGTAAAACACGATACCGCCGGCATCTGTGTCTTCGTAATAGACCCGTACTGCCCAGGTGAAATCGGAAGGCATGTCACTTTGCCATAAATAATAATTCGAAACATTTTACGCGATGCGCGCATATGTTCGCTAGCGAACAATCCGGTAGGCAGGGACCGGAAGCCCGCGCTCAGCTCTGCAGGCCCGGCTAGTAGACGGGACCTGAAGCAGTCAGGACAATGACTGTAACACTTTCTCACAATTGCAGAAGGCGCCGCGCACGCCGGTGCTTAGCCTCAATTGCGCTTGATATTGAAGGGCGAGAAGCCCTGGCAGGTCGGCATCAGTTCGATGCTGTTGACGTTCACGTGCGGCGGCAGCGTCGCAATCCAGTAGGCGGTGTCGGCGATGTCTTTCGGGCTCAGGGGCGTGGTGCCCTCGTAGACCTTGGCAGCGGCCTGGTCGTTGCCTTTGAAACGCACGTTCGAAAATTCGGTGCCGCCGCACAGGCCTGGAGCCAGGTTGGTGGCGCGCACGCCGGTGCCGACCAGGTCGGCGCGCAGGTTGAGCGTGAACTGTTCGACGAAGGCCTTGGTTGCGCCATACACATTACCGCCGGGGTAGGGGTAGTGGCCCGCCACCGAACCGAGGTTGATCACCAGGCCGCTGCCGCGCGCGACCATCGAAGGCAGGAGCGCTCGCGTCATCGTCACCAGGCCGAGGCAATTGGTGGCGATCATGGTTTCCCAATCGTCGAGCGGCGCTTCGTGGGCGGGAGCGGTGCCCAGCGCCAGGCCCGCATTGTTGATCAGGACATCGATCTGGCGCCAGGATTGCGGCAGCAGGGCCAGCGCTTCCTCGATCGAGGCCTTGTCCGTCACGTCCATCTCGACCGGCAGCGCCGCTTCGCCCAGTTCGGCCGCGAGCGCATCGAGGCGTTCCTTGCGGCGCGCCGCCATGACGACCTGGTGCCCGTTGCGAACGAAAGTGCGCGCCATTTCGGCGCCGAAACCGGCCGATGCGCCGGTAATGAAAACGATCATGATGGAATCCTCGATTGACGGGTGCTTCCCGATTGTAGCCGAAATGTCCATATTGCCGGCGACCTCGCCTTGCCCTGAGCGGGCAGTTCACATACAATCCGGCAGTCCTTGCGCCCCCACCCATTCGCCCTGCCGCTGCCCTGTTGGCCTTGCGGCTACCTGCGCCTTGCCCGATTCTCTTATCGATTGGAGTTTTTCATGTTTGCAAAAGATCACACGCTGGCCAATGTCGACCCGGAACTGTGGAGCGCGATTCAAAAAGAAAACACCCGCCAGCAGGATCACATCGAGCTGATCGCATCGGAAAACTATACCTCGCCGGCCGTGATGCAAGCGCAGGGCTCGCAGCTGACGAATAAATATGCGGAAGGCTATCCGGGCAAGCGCTACTACGGCGGTTGCGAGTTCGTCGACGTCGCCGAGCAGCTGGCGATCGACCGCGTCAAGCAACTGTTCGGCGCGGAAGCCGCCAACGTGCAGGCCAACTCCGGTTCGCAGGCGAACCAGGGCGTGTTCTTCGCGATGCTCAAACCCGGCGACACCATCATGGGCATGTCGCTGGCCGAAGGCGGCCACCTGACCCACGGCATGGCGCTGAACATGTCCGGCAAATGGTTCAATGTCGTGTCCTACGGCCTGACCGCGGAAGAAGACATCGACTACGAGCAGATGGAACGCCTGGCGCGCGAGCACAAGCCGAAGATGATCATCGCGGGCGCCTCGGCCTTTTCCCTGAAAATCGACTTCGAACGCTTCGCCCGGGTCGCCAAGGAAATCGGCGCCTACTTCATGGTCGACATGGCGCACTACGCCGGCCTGATCGCCGCCGGCGAATATCCGAACCCGGTGCCGCATGCCGACTTCGTCACCTCGACCACGCACAAGTCGCTGCGCGGCCCGCGCGGCGGCATCATCCTGATGAAGGCCGAGTTCGAAAAGCAGATCAATTCGGCGATCTTCCCCGGCATCCAGGGCGGCCCGCTGATGCACGTCATCGCCGGCAAGGCCGTCGCCTTCAAGGAAGCGCTCACGCCCGAGTTCAAGGCCTACCAGCAGCAGGTCGTGAAGAACGCCAAGGCCCTGGCCGAGGCATTGATCGCGCGCGGCCTGCGCATCGTCTCGGGACGCACCGAATCGCACGTGATGCTGGTCGACCTGCGCGCCAAGGGCCTTACCGGCAAGGAAGCCGAAGCGATCCTGGGCCAGGCGCACATGACCTGCAACAAGAACGGCATCCCGAACGACCCGCAGAAGCCTTTCGTTACCTCGGGCATTCGCCTGGGCAGCCCAGCCTTCACGACCCGCGGCTTCCTGGAAGAAGACGCGACCAAGGTCGGTCACCTGATCGCGGACGTGCTCGACAATCCGCACGACGCCGCCACCATCGAGCGCGTCAAGGCGGAAGTCAAAGTGCTGACCGATAAGTACCCGGTGTACGCGGTCTG
Source organism: Telluria sp. LT2P34 (assembly GCF_059685915.1). Classification (NCBI taxonomy): domain Bacteria; kingdom Pseudomonadati; phylum Pseudomonadota; class Betaproteobacteria; order Burkholderiales; family Oxalobacteraceae; genus Telluria; species Telluria sp. LT2P34. The sequence goes on along the minus strand of NZ_JCASIN010000001.1, from coordinate 890,227 downwards.
AAAGAAGGCACGCCAGCCGCTTGAGTAACACAAAAGAGGGATTGCAGCCCGACGAGTCGGGATGCAATCCCTTTTCTCCTTTATTATTACGCCATGAAATGTCCGTTCTGCCAGCATGAAGACACCCAGGTCCTCGATACGCGCGTATCCGAGGAGGGCGACGCCATCCGGCGCCGGCGTCGCTGCGCCCAATGCGACAAGCGCTTTACCACCTATGAACGGATCGAGCTGTCGATGCCGATCATCGTCAAGAAGAACGGCAGCCGCACCGAGTTCGTCAGTAACAAGCTGCGCAGCAGCCTGATGCTGGCGCTGCGAAAGCGCCCGGTGTCCGCCGAAGCGATCGACGCCGCCGTGGCCTCGATCGAAGAAAAGCTGCTCACCAGCGGGCGCCGCGAAGTCGATACCGGCTATGTCGGCGAACTCGTCATGCAGGAACTCAAGCGGCTCGACGAGATCGCCTACATCCGCTTCGCGTCCGTCTACAAGGACTTCAAGGACCTGGCGGAGTTTCAGCAGGCCCTGGTCGAAGTCGGCCATCGAAGCAAATAAATTTCTTTGTTTGGACGCACCCGCGCACGCTTGAGCCAACGCAGGCTCATGTAAAAGTGCGCTGATAACTTCACAGCTCGCGCGAATGCTCGCGTGTGAACCTGTGGAGGTGTCCCGTGCAGCGGTCCCGCAGCAGCGGCTTTACGCTCGTCGAAGTGCTGGTCGCCATGTTCGTCCTCGCCCTGGGCGTGCTCGGGATGGCCGCCACCCAGGCGACGAACGCGCGCCTGCGCCAGCAGGCGGCGCTCGATTCCGATGCGGTGGCGCTGGCGGCCTCGCTGGCGGCGCGCATGCGGGTCAACCGGGCTGCCATGGCGCTGCCCGACGCCGCCAATCCCTATCTGTTCGACTACGATGCCGCGAACGGCGCGCCCGCGGATCCGCCCCTGCAATGCTTCGGTGCGGCCGCATGCAGCAGCGAGCAGCTGGCGCAATTCGACCTGTACGAACTGGCGCGCGCCGTGCATGACGATTTTCCGGGCGGGCGCATCCTGGTCTGCCGCGATGCGCCCGCCGCGGGCAGTGGCGCGCCCGACTGGCCCTGTACCGGCGCAGGCGCCGCGCCGCTGGTGGTCAAGATCGGCTGGCGCCGCGCGGCTGCGCATGTTTCAGCGGCAAGTGGGGCCGTCCCGTTCGTCACCATGCTGGTGTCGGGATGAAAATGCCTCGCTTGCATCTGCAGCGCGGGCTGGGCCTGGCCGAGCTGCTCGTCGCGCTTGCCGCCGGCCTGGGCCTGCTGCTGGCGGCCTCGCTGCTGCTGGTCGGCGCGCAAAAGGCGCATGACGCGCACGCCGATGCCGTCGACCTCGACGACAGCGGGCGCTTTGCACTCGCGCTCCTCGGCCGCGCGGTGCGCCAGGGCGCCTTCGTCGACTGGGAAGGCCAGGGCGGGGCCGCGCCCGGCCCGGCGGCGCCCGCGCCGATCACCGGACTCGATGCGCGCACGCTGCCCGAGTCCAGCTTCGCCATGGCCGGCGCACTGCCGGGCGCCATCCACGGCAGCGACGTGCTGGCCGTGCGCTATCGCGGCGCCGGCGCCGCACCGGACGGCGACGGCAGCATGCTCAACTGCGCCGGCTTCGCCGTGCAAGGGGCCGAGGAAGGCTGGAGCATCTTCTATGTCGCCCGGAATGCCGGCGGCGACGCCGAGTTGCGCTGCAAGTACCGCGGCGCCGGCAGCTGGAGCGCGGACGCCATCGTCAAGGGTGTCGACAGCTTCCAGGTCCTGTACGGGATCGATACCGACACGCCGCGGGACGGCATCCCGAACCGCTATGTGAACGCGAGCGCCATCGCGGCGCTCGATGCCGGGCCCGGTCCCGGTCCCAATGTGCACTCCTGGTGGAAACGGGTGGCAAGCGTCAGGGTGGCGCTCCTGCTGCATGGCGAGGCGCCATCGCCGGCGTCCGTCCGGCCCGGCGGCCATGCCTTGTTCGGCGCCGCATACGCCCAGACCCAGGCGGCGCTCGATCCCGGAACCGCGCTCTCCGCCGCCGCGCTGGGCGGTGGCGCCCGCGCACCGTCGCGCCGCTTGTTCGGCGCCGTCTTCGCGGTCGGCGCACCCCACGATTAGCCATGCGCCCGCCTTCTCCAAGCGGCCAGCAGGGCGCCGCCCTCGCCACCGTGCTGTTCCTGATGCTGGCCGTCCTGATGATGTCGGTGTCGAGCACCCGCGCCGCGCTCATGGCGGCGAACGCGGCGCGTGTCGAGCGCGAGCGCCACGTCGCGCTGGCGGCGGCCGAGGCGGCGCTGTCCGATGCCGAACGCGATATCGACGGCGCGGCAGGGCCGGCCTCGCCGCGCACGGCGATTTTCGCGCTGGCCGATTCAAGCGCGTTCGTCGACGGATGCAGCGCGGGCGCCGAGCGCTCCGGCCTGTGCCGGCTGGTCGCGGCGCCGGGCACGCCGGCCTGGCAGGCGGTCGACCTGGCGGGCGAGCGCTCGGTCGAGTACGGGCAATTCAGCGGACGAACGATGGCGGGTGGCGCCGGACTGCTGCCGGCGCGCGCGCCGCGCTACCTGATCGAATTGCTGGCAAAGCCAGGCTTGCCGCCGCGCTACCGCATCACCGCCATGGGTTTCGGCGCCGACCCGGCGGCGATTGTCGTCGTCCAGGGCTATTACGCTCCCGCCTCCGGCACGGCTCCCGGCAAGCGGCTGGGCTGGCGTGAAATTGCCAACTGGCCCGCGCTGCACCGGGCCGCCTCCTGACCAATTCACAAGGAGACCAACGATGAATCGCCGCCGCGCCCGCAGGACCGGCTTCAGCCTGACCGAATTGATGATCGTGCTGGTCATCGCGTCCGTGCTGGCAGCGCTGGCTTACCCCAGCTATGCCGGCTATGTGACAAAGGCGCGCCGGATGGAAGGGCAGGTGGCGCTGCTGAACGCCATGCAGCAGCAGGAACACCATCGGGCGCTGTACCACACCTATTTGGCTTTCTCGAGCGCGGCGCCAGGCCCGGGCCTGCCCTGGTGGTCCGGCAACAGCGCGGCCGGCAGCGCCTACGAGCTCGACGCCCAGGCCTGTCCGGACCGGCTCCTGCGCGACTGCGTGCGCATCAGCGCGCGGCCCGGTACCGACAAGGTGGACGCGCGCTTTCGCGACCCGGACTGCGGCACGCTGACCCTCGACAGCACGGGGGAGCAGGGGGCGAGCGGCAGCATCGGCGCCAGCGGCAGCATTGGCAACGCAGCGCGCTGCTGGTGATGAGGACCGCGAGCGCGAGATTGGGCTTCACCCTGGTCGAACTGCTGGCCGCGCTGGCGATCGGCGGTACGCTGCTGGCGCTTGCCTTGCCGGACCTGAACGCGCTGATCCACGCCCGCCAGTTGCGCGGCGCAGCAAGCGACCTGTTCGAGGCCGTCAAGCTGGCGCGCGGCCATGCGATTTCGCGCAACACACTCGTGAAACTGGCCCCGCGCGATCCGGCCGGTACCGACTGGGCACAGGGCTGGACGGTGTTCGCCGACCGCGACGATGACGGCGTGGCCGGCGCGGGAGACGACATCATCGCCGTGCATGGGCCCGTGGCGCCGGGCCTGCGCTTTCACTTTGCCTTCCCCGGGCCAGCGCCGCGGTATTACATCGCCTACAATGGCGCCGGACGCTCGTGCAGCGACGCCAACGGCGCGGCGGCGCGCCCGGGGACGCTGTCGCTGTTCCATGGCGGCGCGCTGCGCCGTATTAAAATCAACATGCTGGGCCGGGCGCGCCTGTGCGATCCGGCGCGCGAGGACAATTGCGACGGTGTCCAGGCTCCCTCTTGAGTCAAGGTCCCGTCCTAACAACCGAAAACGACTGTGCAGATCAAGAACGACACCGACGGCATGGCGCTGGCCCTGGAGTGGGCGGCGAAGGGCATGTATATCACGGCGCCGAACCCGCGCGTGGGCTGCGTCATCGTGCGCGACGGCGCGGTGATCGGCGCCGGCCACACCCAGCCCGCCGGCCAGGCCCACGCCGAAATCCAGGCCCTGCGCGACGCCGCCGCGCGCGGCAATGACGTGCGCGGGGCGACCGCTTACGTGACGCTCGAGCCGTGCAGCCACTACGGCCGCACGCCGCCGTGCTCGACGGCGCTGGTCGACGCCGGTTTGCAACGGGTGGTGGCCGCGATGGAGGACCCGAATCCCCTCGTCGCGGGACGCGGCATGGCGCAATTGCAGGCGGCCGGAATCGAGACCGCATCGGGCGTGCTGGCCAATGCCGCCTACGAAATGAACATTGGCTTCTTTGCGCGCATGCGCCGCGCAACCCCCTGGGTGCGCCTCAAGACCGCGGCCAGCCTGGACGGCATGACGGCCCTGGAAAATGGCGAGAGCCAGTGGATCACGGGGCCGCAGGCGCGCGCCGACGGCCATGCCTGGCGCGCGCGCGCCTGTGTCATCCTGACCGGTATCGGCACGGTGAAGGCGGACGACCCCCAGCTGACGGTGCGCGGCATCGATCTGGCCGCCGGCGGCGCCGCGTCGCTCCCGAGCGCCCCGCGCCAGCCGCGGCGCGTGATCGTCGACAGCCGGCTCGAGATCGACCCTGGCGCGCGCATCCTGCAGGGCGAACCCTGCTGGATCGTCGCGGCCCTGCCCGACGCCGGCAAACAGGCCAGCCTGGGCGCTGCCGGCCATGAGGTGATCCTGCTGCCGAACGCCGGCGGCAAGGTCGACCTGGCCGCGCTGATGCGCGAACTGGGGCGGCGCGAAATCAACGAGGTGCACGTCGAGGCCGGCGCGAAGCTGAATGCTTCACTGGTGCGCGAAGGCTGCGTCGACGAGCTGCTGGTCTATCTGGCGCCGAGCCTGGTGGGCGCCGGGCAGGGCATGTTCGCGCTGCCGGCCTTGAGCCGCCTGGCCGACAAGATACCACTGCGTTTTCACGGCGTGACCCAGGTCGGGGACGACCTGCGCATCCTGGCGCGTTTAATTTAAACTGAACTACACCGATCATTCATCAAGGAAGCACCGCATGTTTACTGGAATCGTCGCCGCCGTCGGCACCATCAACTCCGTAGCGCCGCTGGCGGGCAGCGAGGACGCCGGCGTGCGCCTCGAGATCGATGCCGGCGGCCTGCCGCTGGCCGACGTCGCGCTGGGCGACTCGATCGCCATCAACGGCGCCTGCATGACGGTCGTCGCCAAGAGCGCCGGCGGCTTCGCGGTCGACGTCTCGCGCGAAAGCCTGAGCAAGACCGCCGGCCTCGACGCGCCCGGCGAAGTCAACCTGGAAAAGGCGCTGACGCTGTCCGAGCGCCTCGGCGGCCACCTGGTCTCGGGCCATGTCGACGGTTTGGGGCAGGTGCACAGCTTCGAAGCGGTGGACGAGTCGCGCGAACTGGTGATCGATGCGCCGGCCGAACTGGCGAAATTCCTCGCCTACAAGGGTTCGGTGGTGGTCAACGGCGTGTCGCTGACGGTGAACCGCGTCGAGGACCTGGTGCAGGATGGCGTCAAAGTCTGCCGCTTTTCGATCAACCTGATCCCGCACACCATCGCCGTGACCACGCTGCGGCACCTGCATGCCGGATCGAAGGTCAACCTCGAAATCGACCTGATCGCGCGCTACGTCGAGCGTATGCTGTCGTCCGCCAGGGTCTGAGGCGAAGTCTCCGGCAAGCGCGCCGGCGCCGGTGCGCTGGGCGCCTTCTCTTCCTGCAGGATCCCGAAGCGCGCCATGTAGTCGGTGTTCGACGGGCAGTGCAGGGCGACGAGCTTGTGGGCGATGTCGCCGATCGAGGCGTACAGGCCGGTGCGCAGCAAGCCATCGAGCGTGCCCAGCGCGCGCGTGTTTTCCAGCGACTTGTTCATTTTTTCGATGAAGGCGTCGGCCTTGATGACGCGCCAGGTATCGAAGCGGCGCGGGCGGTCGATGCGGGCGTTCGGCGCCACCAGCACCCAGGATTCGATCGGGCAGTCGCCCAGTCCCAGCCGGGCCAGTGCCTGGCGCAATACCGGCACGCTGCGCTCGTTCTGCGCCAGCGGCGAAGGCATGCCTTCCCAGTCCTTGCCAGCCTCGTTCCAGCGCAGGAAATCGCCCTCGTCGGTGATCTTTACCGCATGCGAGAAGGGTTTCGTGTCGAGCACATAGAAGCGGCGCGTGCGGTGGATCAGCAGGTGGTCGATCTGGGCGACCTGGCCGTCACCAAGGTCGAGCCGCAGGTCGTGGATGACGGCCGTTCGGGTCGCGTCCTTCAGGTAGGCGTCGATCAGCCAGGCCGCCTCGCGCTCGCCCTTGATCCCGGCGCGCATGGTGCGCAGCTGGCGCTCGATCAGCGCGCGCTTGTCCGGTCCGGCCAGGGCGCGCATGCGTTCCAGGATCGTGACGATGGGTTCCTTGTTATCGCAGTCCTTGTAAATCATTCTCAACTCCTGCCCAGTTTGAACTTGCAGTCTAGCGACAGGTCAAGTTTTCGCCACCGAATTTCATGCGTCTAGGCAAGATTACCCTCCTTGCATGGATTTTGTTGCGCACCCGACGCATTTGAATCGGCGTAGACTCCGGAGCACATAAAACATGAGCTTGCCCGCGATGCGAGGCGCTCGAGACCGAGGAGAATAAATGAAATTGGGTCATGAATGGGCCGGCGCCAGGGCCGGGACGGTAGCACTGGCGCTGACGCTGGCGGCGTTGGGTAAGGCAGCGGGAGCCAAGGCCGAGACCAAGGCCGCGCAGCTGCGCGAATACCGCGCGGTGGCGATCAGCGCGGGCGGCGATCGGATCGTCGCGATCGAGTCCGTGGATACCGGTGTGCCGGGACGCCGCGCGCATGGCCGAATCGTCGTGCGCGACGCCGCCAGCGGCAAGGTGGGCGCCGAATACGATCCTTGCGCCACCTGTTCCTACGACTTCCCATCCTGGTCGCCCGACAGCGCGGCGCTGGCGTTCATCGCCGCCGACGCGCAGGCCGGCGTGGCCACGCTGTGGGTGGCGCGCGCCGGCAAGCTGGCGCCGGCCACCACGGTCAAGGGTGTGGCGAATACCGCGCGCTGGTCGCCCGACGGCGCCACCATTGCGCTGCTGGCCACGGTGGGCGCCACCAAGCAGACCGGTGCGGTCGAGGCGGGCGCGCGCCAGGTCGGGGAGATCGGCGTCAGCGAGGACGCCCAGCGCATCGCGCTGGTTCCCGCCGCCGGCGGCACGCTGCGCCTGGTGTCGCCGGCCGACACCTTTGTCTACGAATACGACTGGACGCCGGATGGCAAGGGCTTCGTTGCGACCAGCGCGAAAGGCAATGGCGACAACAACTGGTGGGTGGCGACACTCGGCCACATCGATGCGGCCAACGGTGCGCTGCGCGTGATCGCCGCGCCGAAAATGCAGGTCAGCCTGCCGCGTGTTTCGCCCGACGGGCGCAGCGTCGCCTTTGTCGGCGGCCTGATGAGCGACTTCGGCTCGAACGGCGGCGATGTCTTCACGGTGCCGCTCGCCGGCGGCGAGCCGGTCGACCTGACGCCCGGCTACCCCGGCTCCTTCAACGGCCTGGCCTGGCACGGCAGGCAGCTGCTGGCCTCCAGCCTGCAGGGCGCCGAGATGGCGGTGGTGGCGATCGACCCGCAGCAGGCGGGCGCGCGTGCCGCGCGCACCCTGTGGTCGGGCGCCGTCACGGCCAACGGATCGCGCGACGGCCGCATCGTGTTCAGCCGGGATGGCGCCAGCGCGGTGTCGGTAATGGAGACCTATGAGCTGGCGCCGCGCATCCACGCCGGCCGCCTGCCGCAACTGGCCCCCGTCACGCACGACAACGATGGCTTCGCGCCCCAGGTGGCGGCGCGCAGCATCAGCTGGAGCAACGAGGGCTACCGCAGCCAGGGCTGGCTGATCGGTCCGCGCCAGCTCCAGGGCGGACGCAAGCATCCGATGGTGGTGATCGTGCACGGCGGGCCGGCATCGGCCGCGACGCCGCGTTTTGTCGGCAGCGGCGACGCCGCCAATCCGCTGGTGCGCGAGCTGGTCGGGCGCGGCTATTTCGTGTTCCAGCCGAACCCGCGCGGCAGCTTCGGCCAGGGCCTGGCGTTTGCCCAGGCCAACCGGCGCGACTTCGGCGGCGGCGACTGGCGCGACATCCTGGCCGGTGTCGACGCCGTGCTCAAGGAAGCCCCGGTCGACGGCGCGCGCCTGGGCCTGATGGGCCACTCGTATGGCGGCTTCATGACCATGTGGGGTGTCACCCACAGCACGCGCTTCAAGGCGGCCGTGGCCGGCGCCGGCATCGCCAACTGGATCAGCTACTACGGCCAGAACGGCATCGACCAGTGGATGGTGCCCTTCTTCGGCGCGGCCATGTACGACGATCCGGCCGTCTACCGCCGGGCCTCGCCGATCGAGTCGATCAAGAATGCCAGAACGCCGACCTTGCTGTACGTGGGCGAGCGCGACGTCGAAACCCCGGCGGTGCAGTCGATGGAGTTCTGGCACGGCCTGCGCGCCATCGGCACCCCGACCACGCTCGTGATCTATGACGGCGAAGGACATGCGATCCGCAAGCCGGAGCACCAGCTCGACCAGCGCAAGCGCACGGTCGAGTGGTTCGGGAAGTACTTGTGATCGCCGCTCAATTCGCCTTCTGCGGATACAACACGACCTGCACATAATTGCTGGTGTCCAGGTAGCGGCGCGCCGCCTCCTGGACTTCGGCCGCGGTGAGGGCGTCGACGCGCGCTTCGTGGGTCAGGATCGAATGCGCATCGGTGCCGTCGAGCAGCGAAGACTGGATGCGTCCCAGCCAGAAGCCGTTTTCGCGCAGGGCGCGGCGGTAGTTCTGGAGCCAGTTCTGCTTCACCTTCACCAGGTCGGCCGCGCTCGGGCCTTCGCGCTTGAGGCGTTCGAATTCCTCGAAGGTGGCGGCCAGTACCTTGTCGACGTTTTCCGGTCCGGTCGGCAGGTTGACCGAGAGCGAATAGCTGCCCTCGGGGATCCGGCTGAGCGCGCCGCTGGCGCTGCCGCCGTAGATCAGCGAGAGCTTTTCGCGCAGCACCTCGATGATGCGCAGGTTGAGTACTTCGACCATCGCCTGCATGCGCATCTGTTCGCGCTGCGAGAACTCGGCCTTGCCGGTAAACGTCAGCGAGATCGCGCTTTTCGACTCGCTGCCGCTGTACACGGCACGCTTGACCACGCCCGTCACCGGGCGCAGGCCGACGTCGCGCCAGTCGACGGCCAGCTCGGGCGTCGGCAGGCTGCCGAGGTAGGTCGCCAGCAGCGGCTTGATTTTCGCGGCGTCGAAGCTGCCGACGATGACGAAGGTCAGGCCCTTGGCGCTGGAGAAGCGCTCGCGGTAGATCGCAATGCTGCGGTCGAGGTCGATCCTGGCGTAGTCTTCCGGGCGCAGCGCCTTCGGTGCGCGCGGGTGGTCGTTGTACAGGGTCGCGGTGACGGTCTCGCCGAAGCGCTCGCCGGGTTCGCCCAGGCGGTTGCGCGCCGCTTCGACCTGCTTGCCGATGAAGGACTGGAACAGGCCCTGGTCGCGGCGCACCGCATCGAAGCGCAGCCACAGCATCTGCAGCATGGTCTCGATATCGGACGCGCCCGAGGAGGCGCCGATGACTTCGCTGTAGCCGGCCATGCCCATCGTGACCGCGGCCGACTTGCCGGCCAGGACCTTCGACAGGTCGAAGGGCGAATAGTCCTTCAGGCCCATGCTGGCGACGATGCCGCTGGCATAGCGCGCGTTGAGGATGTCGGCGTCGCCGTACAGGCTCTGGCCGCCGTAGCGCGCTGCGCTCATGATCACCTGGTCGTTGCGGAAATCGGTGGGCTTCATGATCACCTTGACGCCGTTCGACAGCGTCAGGTGGGTCAGGCCGAGCGCCTTGTCGGTCGATTCGTGGACGATCTGGCCGGGCTTGGGAGGCTGCGCCATCAGCTGCGCGCCCAGGGTTTTTTCCTGGTAGGGCGCCACTTCGGCCTGTTCGGCCCTGGCCAGCGCCGCCAGCAGGGCTTCGCCCTCGGGCGGCGGCATGTCGGGGCGGGCGATGCCGGTGTAGATCACCAGCTTGCCCGAGTTGGCCGGAATGGTGCGGCGGGCAAACGCGTTGAGCTCGTCGAGCGTAATCGCGGGCAGCATCTCCCTGGCATAGCGGTACTCGGCGGCGATGCCGGGGAGCGACTCCTGCTGCAGGAAGTTGCGCATGTACTCGGCGACATACACGGCGGAATTGGTCTTGTCGCGCTCGCTGTAGCCGCGCTCGTAACTGCGCATCACGTCCTTCTTGGCGCGCTCGAGTTCCTGCGCGGTGAAGCCGTGGCGCCGCACCCGTTCGTTTTCGCGCACCAGCGCTTCGATCGCCGCCGGCGCCCCACCGGGGCCGATCGTGGCACCGGCATTGAAGGATTTATAGAAGGGCGTGAGTTTGCCCAGGCCGCTGCCGCCGTTCAGGAAAGGCGGCGCCGGCAGCTGCGACAGTTCGCGCAGGCGGTCGCCCAGCATGCCGCCGAACAGGGCCTCGACCAGCCCTTCGCGGTAGCCGCGCACGGTAGCGGGCTCGCGTACCGGCAGCACCGGGTAGCGGATCAGGACGCCGTTGCCGCCGGCTTCGCGGTCGAGCACCACGACCGCCTCGGTCGCCTCGCGCGCCGGGATCTGCGCGTAGACCCGCTCGCGGCTCGGAATCGGATTCTTCAGCTTGCCGAAGTGCGTGCAGATCAAGCTTTCGATCAGCTTCGGATCGGCGTCGCCGACCGCGACCACCGCCATCAGGTCGGGCCGGTACCAGTCGCGGTAGAAGCGGCGCAAGGCCTCCGGGCGGAAGCTGCGCAGCACTTCCTCCTTGCCGATCGGGAGCCGCTCGGCATAGCGCGAGCCGTTGTAGATTTTCGGCAGCAGCTGCTTGCTCATGCGGTCGCCGGCGCCTTTGCCCAGCCGTAGTTCCTCGAGGACGATGCCGCGCTCCTTGTCGACCGTGGCCTCGTCGAAGCTGATGCCCTGGGCCCAATCTTCGAGTACCTGGAAGGCCTTGTCGAGGTGCTCGCGCTTGCCCATCGGGATCGGCAGGATGTAAACGGTTTCGTCGAAGGAGGTGTACGCGTTCAGGTCGGCGCCGAACTTGACGCCGATCGACTGCAGGTACTCGACCAGCTCCTGCTTCTTGAAATGGGTGCTGCCGTTGAAGGCCATGTGCTCGACGAAATGCGCCAGGCCCTGCTGGTCCTCGTCTTCCTGGATCGAGCCGGCCTTGACCACCAGGCGCAGCTCGAGCCGGCGTTCGGGCCGGGCGTTCTTCTGGATGTAGTAGGTCAGGCCATTACTCAGCTTGCCGACCTTGACCTGGGGCCCGACCGGGATCGGGGCGTCCAGTTTCAGGGCGGCGCCGGCGACGAAGGGCTGCGTCAGGAGAAAGGCGGCAAGCAGCAGGGTGCGGACGGATCGGGTGAACATCGGGGCTTTCCGGTGAAATGGCGTCGAGCCAGCATTGTACTGGCCGCCTCACACGGCGATGTGCCCGGCCCGCAACAGGAGTTCCATCTCGCGCGCCGGCAAGGGGTGGCTGTACAGGTAGCCCTGCAGCACTTCGCAGCCGATCCGGCCGAGGAAGTCGCGCTGCGCCAGCGTTTCGACGCCTTCGGCCACCACCCGCAGCGACAGGCCGTCGGCCAGGGCGATGGTTGCCTGGGCGATTGCTGCGCTGCGCGGGTCGGTCGTGATGTTGCGGACAAAAGCCTGGTCGATTTTCAGCTTGTCGAGCGAGAAGCGCGACAGGTAGCCGAGCGAGGAATAGCCGGTGCCGAAGTCGTCCAGCGAGAGCGACACGCCCATGGCGCGCAGCTCGGCCAGTTGGGCTTCGACGGCGGTGGTATCGCCCAGCATCACGCTTTCGGTCAGCTCGACTTCCAGGTAGCGCCCTTCGAGGCCGGACTCCATCAGGGCCGCGCGCACCACGGCCGGGACGCTGCCGGCCTTGAACTGGTGCGCCGAGACGTTCACCGCGACCGGGATGCGCGCCAGGCCGGCGTCCTGCCAGGCCTTGTTCTGCAGGCAGGCCTGCCGGATCACCCAGTCGCCGATCGGCAGGATCAGGCCCGTGTCTTCGGCCAGCGGAATGAAGTCGGCCGGCGAGACCCGGCCCAGCTCCGCGCTGTGCCAGCGCAGCAGCGCTTCCATGCCGATCACGCGGCCGTCGGCGCGCGTCACCTGCGGCTGGAAATGCAGGGCCAGTTCGGCGTCGCCGATGGCCCGGCGCAGGCGCGTTTCCAGCGCCAGCCAGCGCAGCGCCTGGTCGTTCATCTCGCCCTTGAAGAAGCGGAAGCCGTTCCGGCCGGCGTCCTTCTGGTGCGCCAGCGCGGCGTCGGCGGTTTTCAGCAGGTCGCCGGCGAGGTCGCCGTCGCGCGGGAAGATGCTGATGCCGATGCTGGCGGTGACGACGATGTCGTGGCCGCCCACCGAAAGCGGCTGGGCGACGGCGTCGATCAGGCTGCGCGCGATCAGGATGATGGCTTCGGTATCCAGGCATTCGGTGAGCAGCACGAATTCGTCGCCCGAGAGGCGCGCGACGGTGTCGGCCGGGCCGGCCACCTTGCTGGCACGCAGCGCCACCTCGCGCAGCAGGGCGTCGCCGGCGGCGTGGCCGAGGCTGTCGTTGATGCGCGAGAGGCGGTCGACGTTGACCAGCAACAGCGCCAGCTGGGTGCCGTCGCGGCGCGCCGCGGCGATCGATTGCTGCAGCCGGTCGTGGAACAGCGAACGGTTCGGCAGCAGCGTCAGCGCATCGTGGTTCGACAGGAAATCGAGCTGGTGGTGGGCCGCTTTCAGCGCCGACATGTCGGTCGAGACCGAGACATACGCGGTCAGCTTGCCGGCGTCGTCGTGCACCGCGCTGATGCTCATGCGCTCCGGGAAGACTTCGCCGTTCTTGCGGCGGTTCCAGATTTCGCCGCGCCACTGGCCGTGCTGCTCCAGGCTGGCCCACATGCAGCGGAAAAACGCGGAATCGTGGCGCCCGGAGCACAGCATGCGCGGATTGCTGCCGATGACTTCCCACTCGCGGTAGCCGGAATTGAGCTCGAAGGCCGGATTGACCGCGACGATGTTGGCGCCGGCGTCGGTCATGATGATGCTTTCCTGCGTGCTGTCGAAGACCTGGCGCGCCAGCTCGAGCCGGTGCTCGCTCTCGCGCAGGGCGGCGTCGGCATGGGCGCGCGCCGTCGCTTCCAGCTGCAACTGGGCCGCATGGCGCTGCACCACGCCGTACAGGTTCAGGTTTTCATAGGCCACCGCCAGTTGGGCGGCCAGGGCCGAGGCCCAGTCGGCATCCTCGGCAAGGAAGGCAGGAGCCCCGGGATCGCGCACGAACACGATCCAGCCGTGCAGGTGGTGCAGGTCGCGCACCGGCAGGCCGAGGAAGGCGCCGGCATGATCCAGGCCGGCGGGCAGCCTGGCCAGCAGCAGGTCGTCGGCGCCAAGGAGCAGCGGCTGGCGCGCGTCGAGCAGGGCGCCGGGAAGGGAGCCGGTCAGGCGGGTGGCGGTTGCGCAGGCGGCGAGGGCGGCGGCGTCGCAGCCGCTGGCGGCCAGGTGGCGTACGCTGCGCTCGTCGCTGTCGAGCAGGCAGAGCGCGATCCGGTCGGCCTCGACGATGCAGCCGGCCGCGCGCAGGAAGGCCTGGGCCAGGCCCTCGACCTTGCGTTCGCCCGCCAGGTGCAGCGACATGTCGCGCAGCGTCGCCAGGCGCAGGTCGGGGATGAGGGCAGGAGAGCGGGCCGCGTCCGGCCCGGCCGTGTCGCGCGCCTGGGGCGCTGGGAATGCGTCGGCGGGCGCCGTGGCCGCGGGCGGCGCCGTCGCCAGGCCCAGCTCGGCGTTGACCGCCTTCATGATGTCGTCCGGGTCGGATGGCTTGCCCAGCACGGTCTGCACGCCGCAGCTGTGGGCCATCGCGATCGTCTCGCGTTCGGCATACACGGCGGAGTAGAAGATGACGCGGGTGGCGGCCAGTTCGCGGCTGGCGCGCAGGCGCTGGACGAACTCGTAGCCGTCCATGGTCGGCATCAGGATGTCGGTGATGATCAGGTCGGGGCGCTCGCTGTACACCAGCGCCAGGGCGGCGGCGCCGTCTTCGGCTTCCAGCAGGCGATGCTCGGTGAACCCGAGCAAGGCGAGCAGGTAGGCACGATTGCTCGGCCGGTCGTCGACGATCAGGATGGTGGCCATCAGTGCGCCCGGGCTGCAGCGGACCACCGGCAGGTCAATAGTGTTACCAGCATAGCTACTCCATTTATGTCCCGGCAGCAGCACACCGGAACGTCAGACCGGTTATTCTGGAATCATAATCCAGTCAAAGTCTTCAACACTCACATCGTTTCATAATAGAACATAGTAATTAACAATTGATTGTGAACAAATATATTTTAATTGCGAAGCGGCAACATGATGTTTTTCGGCGTCAGTACAGGCTCAGTGCGCCGTTTCCGCTTCTCCTGCCGAGTTCCTCCCTCGACCCGGTTAAATGCCGGTAAATCCTTTAAAATAGCGGATTACGCACGACGCGTCACCGTTTCGAGGAATCCGCATGTCTATCTCCAGTACCCAGGAAATCGTTGCCGAACTGCGCGCCGGGCGCATGGTCATTTTGGTCGACGAAGAAGACCGCGAGAACGAGGGTGACCTGGTGCTGGCGGCCGATTTCGTGACACCCGAGGCGATCAACTTCATGATCCGCCATGCGCGCGGCCTGGTCTGCCTGACCCTGTCCGAGGAAATCTGCGACCGCCTGGCGCTGCCGATGATGACGAGCCGCAACGGCACCTCCTTCGGCACGAATTTCACGGTCTCGATCGAAGCGGCCGAGGGCGTGACCACCGGCATCTCGGCGGCCGACCGCGCACGCACGATCCAGGTGGCCGTGAACAAGGGCGCGCGGCCCGACGACCTGGTGCAGCCGGGCCACATCTTCCCGCTGCGCGCGGTGAAGGGCGGCGTCCTGATGCGCGCCGGCCACACCGAAGCCGGCTGCGACCTGACCGAAATGGGCGGCCTGACCGCGGCCTCGGTGATCTGCGAGATCATCAACGAAGACGGCACCATGGCGCGCCTGCCCGACCTGATCGAATTCGCGCGGGAACACAAGCTGAAGATCGGCACCATTGCCGACCTGATCCACTACCGCAGCCAGAACGAAAGCCTGGTCGAGCGCGTTGCCGAGCGCACGCTCTCGACCGCGCATGGCGACTTCCAGCTGATCGCCTACCGCGACAAGCCCAGCGGTTGCGCCCACCTGGCGATGGTGCACGGCGCGCCCGCCCGCGATACCGAGACCCTGGTGCGCGTGCACCAGCCGGTGTCGATCCTCGACGTGCTGGAACACCGCGCCACCACCCACTCGTGGACCATGGCTTCGGCCATGGCGGCGATCAAGGAGGCCGACAGCGGCGTGCTGGTGCTGCTCAATTGCGGCGAGAGCGCCGAGCAGCTGTTCACGCACTTCGCCTCGATCGACGCGCCAGGCGCGCGCCCGAGCGGACGCGCCGCGACGATGGACTTGCGCACCTACGGCATCGGCGCCCAGATTCTGAAGGAACTGGGCGTGGGCAAGATGAAATTGCTGGCCAATCCGCGCAAGATGCCGTCGATGACCGGTTTCGATTTGGAAGTAACCGGATACATCGCCAATCCTGCGGCTTGACGCGCTACCATTCACTATTATTCACGCATACACAAAAGAGGGCAGCCATGACCGTAGGAACTTATGAAAGCAATATGACGGGTGAAGACCTGCGCATCGGGATCGTGCAGGCGCGCTTCAATGCCGACGTCGGGCATGGCCTGCTGTCGTCCTGCCTGGCCGAGCTGAAGCACCTGGGCGTGGCCGACGAAGACATCCTGCACGTGACCGTGCCGGGCGCGCTGGAAATTCCGCTGGCGCTGCAAAAGATGGCCGAAACCCAGCAGTTCGACGCGCTGATCGCGCTCGGCGCGGTGATCCGCGGCGAGACTTACCACTTCGAGCTGGTGGCCAACGAATCGGGCGCCGGCATCACCCGCATCGGCATCGACTACGGCATCCCGATCGCCAACGCCGTGCTCACCACCGAGACCGACGAGCAGGCCGAAGCGCGCATGGCCGAAAAGGGCACCGACGCCGCGCGTGTCGCCGTCGAGATGGCCAATTTGCTGATGGCGCTCGAAGAGCTGCATCCTGAAGAAGACGAGTAAGAAGTACGACGAAGAAGAAAGTTTGAACATGAGCGACAACACCACCCACGCCAACCCGAGCAAGAACCGCACCCCGCGCCACCGCGCGCGCGAGTTCGCGCTCCAGGGCCTGTATCAATGGCTGCTGAACAACGAGCCATCGAGTCAGGTGGCCAGCAACATCCGGAGTGCACACGGTTTCGACAAGGCCGACGGCGAGTATTTTTCCTCTCTGCTGAACGGCGCCATCGCGACGTCGGTTGAGCTGCGCGAATCGATCGCCCCGCTGATCGACCGCAGCATCGCCGAGCTGTCGCCGATCGAGCACGGTGTCCTGCTGCTCGGCGCGTACGAGCTGAAGAACAATCCGGAAATCCCTTACCGGGTCGTCATCAATGAAGCGGTCGAGCTGGCCAAGTCCTTCGGCGGCATCGACGGCCACAAATACGTCAATGGCGTGCTCGACAAGCTGGCCTCGAAGCTGCGCGCGGAAGAAGTCGGAGCGAACGCGCGGCGCTGATCTATATACAGTGTGTGTTGGCGCCAAGCCACCGTTGCCCCAGGCACGGTGGCTTTTTTTTGATCGGAAGAAAGGCAGCAGGGTGGACGAAAAAAAGCCACCGCGAACGGTGGCCATGAGGAGTGTTTCGGCTCTTGCCGCGCCGTGCCGTGTCAGATGTTCGACGCCAGCACTTCGTTGTGTTCGACCACAGCCGGCTCTTCAGCCTTCGGAGTCGCCGTGACGGGCGCCGCCGGGGCAGGCGCCGCCTTGTTGACGACCATCTGCGCAGGCGCCGATGGCGGGGTGCGGGTCGGCACGTTCTTGCCGCCGGCGACCTGCTTCAGGCGATGCCATTCGGCGATGACCTTCGCGCCGTAACCGGAGTCGTCGCTCATGTCGGCCGCGCCGACATAGGTTTTCAGCCCGCCTTCGACGGAACCGGTGCGCTTGACATAGTCTTTCAGGATCAGCGCGCCGACACGGATGTTGGCAGCCGGATCGAGCGCGGCCTTGGCGCCGCCGACTTTATCGAACTTGTCCTGGTGCACCTTCGCCATGACCTGCATCAGGCCCTTGGCGCCCATCGGGCTTTCGGCGAACGGGTTCAGGCCCGATTCGATCGCCATCACCGCCAGGATCAGGAGCGGATCGAGTTTCATCTCGTGCGCCGTCGTGTAAGCGGTCGATACCAGCATGTTGGCCGCATCGCCAGCCACGCGGTAACGCTTGGCAAGCCAGGAGGTCACGTGCTGCTGCTGCTTGGTGCTCGCGACCGGCTTGACCTGGGTGCGGGTCACCGGGGCTGCCTCGATGGCGCTGGCTTGCGCCGACGCCGGCGTAGCGGCCGCGATCATGGTGCCGGCAGCAACAGGGGCGCCGGCTTCAGGGTGGATCAATTCGGATACCTTTTTGGCGGCATCCGGATTCGCGTAGAGCAGGGCAAGTACTGCCACTGCCGAGAGACCGAACACGGTCAGTGTGTGCTGCATCGTGGTCAACAGACCACGCGCCGTTTTGCTCACGTGTGAAAACGTGATTGGCTGGCCAGCCAGGTGGACGAGCTTTGCGCTCGAGCCGAACAAACGATTGATCATCGAAGTCCCCTTTGTCGCGGCGAAAAGGATCCCGTCGCGGCGCTCAGGGCGCTGCGCAGTACCAATGCCGTGCATCAGAAAAATCGTCAGGGCTTCCAGGTGTGGAAGTCCAAAACGCCGTCATTGCTTTGCTTCAGCTGGACGCAGTCCCAGTGGGGAAGGCCAGTGGCTCAACAACTGTCTCGGGGGAGTTAGGCAGACGCCTATTGAAAACACTCCTTAAAATGTCATTTGGGGCCCCGACCCCGTGAAGTTATGAGAGCGGCTACAATCTGGAAAAGTCCGGCCGCCTCATCAAGTAGGGCGATTGTAGGAGGTCGTTTATACCAAGTCAACCCTAGCACGAACGCGCTTAATTACTTTTGAATCTAGCTTTTGTTCCACAAGCTCAGCAATACCGTGCCAAATCAACTACTTGGCAGAGCATTCTGATCAACCGCAAGCATTCCAAAAAAACATAAAAGTTAATGAAATATTCAGATCTTCGGGATTTCATGTCCCAATTGGAACTAACAGGTGAGTTAAAGCGCGTAACCATTCCGGTATCGACCCATCTCGAAATGACCGAAATCTGCGACCGCACCCTGCGTGCCGGCGGCCCGGCGCTGCTGTTCGAAAACCCGACCGGGCAGGACGGCGCGCGGCTGCCGATTCCCGTGCTCGCCAACCTGTTCGGTACCCCGCAGCGGGTGGCGCTGGGCATGGGCGCCGACAGCGTCGGCGAACTGCGCCGCATCGGCCACGTGCTGGCGCGCCTGAAGGAACCCGAGCCGCCGCGCGGCTTCAGGGACATCATGGGGCTCGGTTCGCTGGTCAAGGCGGTGTGGGACATGGCGCCGAAAGAGGTCAAGGGCGCGGCTTGCCAGGAAATCGTGTGGGAAGGGCAGGATGTCGACCTGGGCCGGCTGCCGATCCAGCACTGCTGGCCGGGCGACGTGGCGCCTCTGATCACCTGGGGCCTGGTGATCACGAAGGGTCCGAACAAGAAGCGCCAGAACCTGGGCATCTATCGCCAGCAGGTGCTGTCGAGGAACAAGGTCATCATGCGCTGGCTGGCGCACCGCGGCGGCGCGCTCGACTTCCGCGAGCATGCCATTTCCCATCCCGGCCAGCCCTACCCGATTGCCGTGGCCCTGGGCGCCGATCCGGCCACCATCCTTGGTGCGGTGACCCCGGTGCCGGACAGCCTGTCGGAATACCAGTTCGCCGGGCTGCTGCGCGGCCAGCGCACGGTGCTGACCAAAGCCCTGGGCAGCGAATTGCGCGTGCCGGCGTCAAGCGAGATCGTGCTCGAAGGGCATATCTATCCGGATGCGAACCACCCGTCGGGCTTCGAGCACGCCATGGAAGGCCCGTATGGCGACCACACCGGTTACTACAACGAGCAGGACAGCTTCCCGGTATTCACGATCGACCGCATCACGATGCGCCGCGATCCGGTCTACCACTCGACCTATACCGGCAAGCCGCCCGACGAGCCGGCCGTGCTGGGCGTGGCGCTGAACGAAGTCTTCATCCCGCTGCTGCAAAAGCAGTTCAGCGAGATCACCGACTTTTACCTGCCGCCGGAGGGCTGCAGTTACCGCATGGCCGTGGTGCAAATGAAAAAGCAGTACGCCGGCCATGCCAAGCGCGTGATGTTCGGGGTCTGGAGTTTCCTGCGTCAGTTCATGTATACGAAGTTCATCGTCGTCGTCGACGAGGACGTGGACGTGCGCGACTGGAAGGAAGTGATCTGGGCCATCACGACGCGGGTCGACCCGACGCGCGACACGGTGCTGGTCGACAACACGCCGATCGATTATCTCGACTTCGCCTCTCCCATCAGCGGCCTCGGCAGCAAGATGGGCATCGACGCCACCAACAAGTGGCCCGGCGAGACCAACCGCGAATGGGGCACGCCGATTGCCATGACGCCGGAAGTGAAAACCCGGGTGGACGCGATCTGGCAGGAGTTGGGACTGTAGGGCAGGGGGCTCCAGGGAAGGGTCTTAGTTGTAGGAATAAAAACCATGCCACACCGTGCGGCGCGTCGGGTATAATGAGCGCTGGCGGGCCCCTGCGCATTGTGGCATGGTTTACCTGGTCAGGTCGGGAACGAAGCAGCCAAAGCCGTTCACCGCAAGTGCCGCAGATCAGGCTCGCCTCCTTCGTTTGTCTCCGTAGTTCGATTGTCTCCCCTCGATTTCTGTTCTCCGTCGACCATTTGTTCGCGTCGCCCCTGCTTGTCCAAGGCGTTTGTTCGCAGAGACGACAGTCGATACGCAGTTTCGGCAATTAATGTTGTAATTCGTCCCAATTCGATGTTTCGGACTCGCTTGCAAAACGATTCTCTGTTGTAATATTTCCTTTGATCAATAAATTCAGCAGATCGGGGAAAGACATGATGAATCCGCAAGTCGACGCAGCCTTGCGCCACAACTGGCGCCGCGCAGACCGTCTGATGGTGATGATCCTATGGGCAATGTTCGTAATCTCCCTGGCCTTGTCAGGCATGCACGATACCCTCGGCTGGGCCCTCCTGATCGGCATCCCTGCCGCGCTGGTGCCGACGCTGCTGGCCTGGACCGCCGGTGGGACGCGTTTGTCGCGCATGACAACCTCGGTGGCGCTGATCGTAATGTGCGCACTGCACATCCACCAGGGTGGAGGTCGTGACGAGCT
The DNA here is from genome assembly GCF_059685915.1 of Telluria sp. LT2P34. Lineage (NCBI taxonomy): Bacteria > Pseudomonadati > Pseudomonadota > Betaproteobacteria > Burkholderiales > Oxalobacteraceae > Telluria > Telluria sp. LT2P34. The sequence continues at coordinate 869,801 of NZ_JCASIN010000001.1, read as the reverse complement.
GCACTTCGGCCTGTTCGTCGCCCTCGCTTTCCTGCTGTGCTACCGCGACTGGAGCGTGATCGTCGTCGCCGCCACCGTGACGGCCTTGCACCATCTCAGTTTCAATTACTTGCAAGAGCTCGGCTATGGCGTGCGCTGCCTGGTGACACCTGGCATCGGCATTGTGCTGGTGCATGCAGGTTATGTTGTTGCTGAAACAGTTGTGCTGTGTTTCCTGGCCATGCAATTGCGCCGTGAGACCCTGCGCGAAGCCGAGCTGCGCGCCACGGTCGCGACGCTGCAATCGACGGGCGGAATCATTGACCTGCGCGCCCAGCTGCCGGCGCTCAGCGACAGCGGCCGTGCCTTGCAGGATGTGGTATCGATGCTGCAGCGCGCCATGGCCAGCGTCCAGAGCAGCGTACACACGACCAGCGCCGCCTCGCACCAGATTGCCCAAGGCAATGCTGAACTCTCGCTGCGCACCGGGCGCCAGGCCGAAGCGATCCGCGCGACGGTGGACTCGATGTCCGAGCTGACCTCGACTGTGCGCCAGAATGCTGACAATGCCCGCCAAGCCGATGCGCTGGCCAGTTCCGCGGCCGGCGTCGCGACGCGCGGCGGCGAAGTGGTGGCGCAAGTGGTCGAGCGCATGGTATCGATCGACGCCTCGTCGCGCCGCATCGCCGACATCATCGCCACCATCGACGGCATCGCTTTCCAGACGAACATCCTGGCGCTGAATGCGGCGGTCGAGGCGGCGCGTGCGGGGGAGCAGGGCCGCGGTTTCGCGGTCGTCGCCAGCGAGGTGCGCAACCTGGCCCAGCGTTCGGCCGGCGCTGCGCGCGAGATCAAGACCCTGATCGAGGAGTCGGTGGCCCAGGTGAGCGCCGGCAGCACGCTGGCGCAGCAGGCCGGACGCACGATGGGCGAGGTGGTCGAGAGCGTGCACCGGGTCTCGGGCATCATCGGCGAGATCAGCAACGCCAGCCACGAGCAGGCCCAGGGCATCGCCGCCATCAGCGAGGCGATCGGCGCGATGGACAGCGACACGCGCGAAAGCGCGGCGATGGTGCGCGAGGCGGCCGACGCTGCCGGCGCGTTGAAGCACGAAGCCGATCACCTGGCCGAGGTCGTCGCTGTGTTCCATCTTGACAACACCAACAGCACCGCCAAGGGCCGTGTGTTGCTGGCTGCCTGAGCAGGAGCAAGTGGCTGAAAGCGGCGGCGCGCGGTTTCGCCGCCGCCGCGCCGCCGCCTCATCCGCCGAATGTGGGCGCCGGCGCTCAACTGCGGTAAAATCGCTGCATGTCCTATCAAGTCCTCGCCCGCAAATACCGTCCCAAGAACTTCGAAACGCTGGTCGGCCAGGAGCACGTCGTGCGCGCGCTGACGCATGCGCTCGAGACCGGGCGCCTGCACCACGCCTACCTGTTCACGGGCACCCGAGGCGTCGGCAAGACCACGCTGTCGCGCATTCTCGCGAAATCGCTGAACTGCATCGGCCCTGATGGCGCCGGCGGAATCACGGCCACACCTTGCGGGGCCTGCGAAGCCTGCCGCGCGATCGACGCCGGCCGCTTTGTCGACTATATAGAGATGGACGCCGCCTCCAACCGCGGCGTCGACGAAATGGCGCAGCTGCTCGAGCAGGCCGTGTATGCGCCCAGCAATGCACGCTTCAAGGTCTACATGATCGACGAGGTGCACATGCTGACCAACCATGCGTTCAATTCGATGCTGAAAACGCTCGAGGAACCGCCCGAGCACGTCAAGTTCATCCTCGCCACCACCGACCCGCAAAAGATCCCGGTCACGGTGCTGTCGCGCTGCCTCCAGTTCAACCTGAAGCAGATGCCGCCAGGGCACATCGTCGGCCATCTGGAAAACATCCTCGGACAGGAAGAGGTCGCTTTCGAGCAACCGGCCCTGCGCCTGCTGGCGCAAGGCGCGCACGGCTCGATGCGCGACGCGCTGTCGCTGACCGACCAGGCCATCGCCTATGCCGCCGGCGCCGTCACGCTCGAGGCGGTGCAGGGCATGCTCGGCGCGCTCGACCAGTCCTACCTGGTGCGCCTGCTCGATGCGCTGGTGCGCGAAGACGGCGCCGACCTGCTGGCGGTGGCCGACGAGATGGCCAGCCGCAGCCTGTCGTATAACGGCGCGCTGCAGGATCTCGGCACCTTGCTGCACCGGATCGCGCTGGCGCAGTCGGTGCCGGGCGCGGTGCCCCAGGACTTGCCGGAGCTCAGCGACATCCTGCGCCTGGCCGGCCTGTTCGACCCGCAGGAAGTGCAGTTGTATTACCAGATCGCGGTGCACGGCCGCAACGAGATCGGCCTGGCGCCGGACGAATATGCGGGCTTCACCATGACGCTGCTGCGCATGCTGGCCTTCCGTCCGGGGCAGGGCGGCGCCGAGCGCATCGCCGCGCCGGATGGGGCCGCTGCAGGCGGTCCGGCGCGCACGCCGCCGCCTGCGCGCGCCGCTGCGGCCGCCGCGGTGGCGAGTCACACCTCGAGTCATGCATCGAGCAGCGCGCCTGCGCGCCCGGCCGCTCCTGCCGCTGCGCCAGCCGCCGCCCAGCCCGCACCCGCCGCCAATCCTGCGCCGGCCATGAATTCCGCCCGCGCCGCAATCAATGCGGCGCTGGAAGCGGCGCGCGCCGCCTCCGGCCAGCGTTCGCCGCCGAAGCGCCCGGGCGCCGATGCGGCCTCGGCGCCGGCCGCGCCCGCTGCCTCCGCGGCGCCGCCTTCGGCAGGCCCGATCCGGGTTGCGCCAGGTGCACCCGGCGCGCCACGCGGCTTGCCGCCCGCCGCCCCGTCCGCGCCCTCGGCCGGCATGGCCGGACAGTCCGGCCGTCCCGGCGCGGCGCCGCCCTGGGACCGGCCGCAAGGCCAGGCCGAGGTGGGTCCGCAGGCGCGCGCCCAGCTTGACGAGAGCGCGCCCGAGGACGGGCCGCCGTCCTGGGTCACCGAATTTTCCGACGACACCGCCGTCGCCAACGAAGCCGCCGCCGAAGCCGCCGCAGTCGCCGCGCCGGTGAGTGCGCCGGCGGCTGCGAATCTGCCTCCTCCAGCGCGCCCATCGGCCACGCCGCCGCATGCTTATGTCGTCACGCCGGTGCCAAACCTGGACTGGGACGGCAACTGGCCGGCGCTGGCCGCCACGCTGGCGCTGCGCGGCGTGTCGCAGCAACTGGCGCTGCAGACCGAACTGATCGATTGTCACGCGGACGCCGGTTCGGCTGTTTTCCGCCTGCGCGTTCCTGTCGACACCCTGCGCGCCAGCGGCAACAGCGAAAAACTCCAGGCCGCGCTGCAGGAGCGCTTCCCTGGCAAACGGATCACGGTCGAGAGCGAAATCGGCCCGGTCTGGTATACCGCCGCCGCCGAAGCGAAAGCGGCGCGCGAAGAGCGCCAGCGCCAGGCCGAAGCGGTCGTCGCCGGCGACGCCTTCGTGCAGGCGATGGAACGCACGCTGAACGCCTTTATCGTGCCCGGCTCGGTCAAGCCGCCGGGCGCTTGAACCCCCATTTTTATTTCGACTACCGGAGAACCGCATCATGATGAAAAACCAGCTCGCAGGCTTGATGAAACAGGCGCAAGCCATGCAGGACAACATGAAGAAGGCGCAGGACCAGCTGGCCCTGGTGGAAGTCGAAGGCCAGTCCGGCGCCGGCCTGGTGAAGGTCACCATGACCTGCAAGAACGACGTCAAGCGCGTCCAGATCGACCCGTCGCTGCTGGCCGACGACAAGGACATGCTGGAAGACCTGGTCGCCGCCGCCTTCAACGACGCCGTTCGCAAGGCTGAAGCGACTTCCGCCGAAAAGATGAGCGGCCTGACCGCCGGCATGCCTGGCCTGCCGCCCGGCTTCAAGATGCCATTCTGATGAGCCATCGCCAGCAGGGGGAGTGCGCCTGATGTCCAAGTCGCTCGACTTCCTGACCGAGGCGCTGCGCCGCCTGCCGGGCATCGGCCCGAAGTCCGCGCAGCGCATGGCCTTCCACCTGCTGCAGCATGACCGGGAAGGCGCGGCGATGCTGTCGCGCGCGCTCTACCAGGCCGTCGACACGGTGCACCACTGCAGCATGTGCAATACCTTCGCCGACACCGAAGTCTGCGAGATGTGCGCCGACGACGCGCGCGACCACGCGCTGCTGTGCGTCGTCGAAACCCCGGCCGACCAGATGATGATCGAGCAGACCCTGACCTTCAAGGGCCTGTATTTCGTGCTGATGGGACGCCTGTCGCCGCTGGACGGTATCGGTCCGAAAGACCTGCACCTCGACAAACTCATCGCCCGCGCCGCCGACGGAGTGGTCGGCGAGGTCGTGCTCGCCACGAATTTCACCAACGAGGGCGAAGCCACCGCCCACTACATCAGCGAAATGCTCAAGGCCCGTGGCCTGAAGGTGAGCCGGCTGGCGCGCGGGGTGCCCGTCGGCGGCGAACTCGAGTATGTCGACGCCGGCACCATAGCGCGCGCCATGCTCGACCGTCGTAGCGCATAATCGTCTTGACAACGAACCCGGTGGCCCGAAGCGGCGCTTAGCCGTTTGCGTGTGCTCAATCGGCACGGTCGGCCCGCTGCTATCGTGGCCCCTTCAAGCGGATCTGCGAGCATGCACCTAGTCGATATCACGATGTTCTACGCCACCGAAGGCAATGGCGTGAGCACTTACCTGAATGCCAAGGCGCGCTGGCTGGCGCGGCACAGCCGCGTGAAACATACCATCCTCAGCCCGAACGTGGACAGCGGCGGCGATGCGCCGGCCCTGGTGCGCGTGCCGGCGTTCGCGCTGCCCGGCATCAACGGTTTTCGCATGCCGACTTCGGTGCGCGCGCCCACGCGCCTGCTGCGCCAGGCGCGGCCCGATATCATCGAGGTCGGCGACGCCGGCCACAGCGCCTGGGCGGCGCTCAAGATGCGGCGGCGCCTCGGTGTGCCGGCGATCGCCTTCTACCATTCCGACCTGCCGCGCCTGGTGCGGCCGCGTTTCGGCCAGACTGCCGAGGGCGTCACCTGCAAATACCTGGCCCACCTGTACCGCCAGTTCGACCTGGTGCTGGCGCCGAGCCGCGTCATGGTCGAGCAATTGCACGAGATCGGCGTCCACGACGCCCGCCACCAGCCGCTCGGGATCGACGCCGCCGTATTCCACCCGTCGCGCCGCGTCGAGACCCTGCGCGCGCACCTGCGCCTGCCCGAGAATGCCAGGCTGCTGGTATACGCCGGCCGCTTCACGCTCGAAAAGAAACTGCCGCTCCTGATCGAGGGGGTGCGCAAGCTTGGCCGGCCCTATCACCTGGTGATGGTCGGCGGCGGCATCGACCTGCCGCGCTACCCGCAAGTAACCTACCTGCCGTTCAAGCGCAACCAGCGCGAACTGGCGCGCCTGCTGGCCAGCTGCGACCTGCTGGTGCACCCGGGCGACTGCGAAACCTTCGGCCTGATTGTGCTCGAAGCCATGGCTTGCGGCCTGCCGGTGGTGGCCACCACCGGCGGCGGCGTGGCCGAGCTGGTCGACGACCAGACCGGCATCCTGGCCGAGCCGAATTGCGTCGACAGCCTGGCCGCCGCCATTGAAGCGGTCTACGAACGCAATATGAGCGAACTCGGGGCGAACGCACGGCGCAAGGCCGCAGAGTGCTACGACTGGAACGAAATCCTGCCGCAAGTCATGCGCCGTTACCACGCCGTGCTCGGCACCCGTGGACAGGACGAGGCGGGGGCGAGGGGGATCTGTGTCACCGACTGAACTGGCCATCACACCACCCGCGCCCATGCTCTGCGTGTCGATCCACGATGTGGCGCCCGCTACCTGGGAAGAATGCGCGCGCCTGGCGCAGGCCCTGCGCAGCGTGGGCGATATTGCGCTGAGCTGGCTGGTGGTGCCGCATTATCACCAGCATGCGGATGCGCGCGAAGCCGACGACAGGGCGCTGCGCGCCGGCCTCGACGCGGCAGCCGCGCGCGGCGACGAACTGGTATTGCACGGCTATACCCACCTCGACACCGAACGCCCTGCCGCAAGCCTGCGCGAGCGCTTCCTGCGCGGCGTCTACACGCGCAGCGAGGGTGAATTTGCCGCGCTGCCGGCGGCCGAGGCGCGGCGCCGCATCGAGCTCGGGCTCGACTGGTTCCGCGCGCGCGGCTGGCAGTCGCCCGGCTTCGTGGCCCCGGCCTGGCTATTGAGTCCGGGCGCTTGGGAAGCGCTGCCGGAATTCGGATTTTCCTACACCACCACCTTCACCCGCTTCCACTTGCTGCAGGAAGGCGCTTCCGTGTTCGCGCCCTCGCTCGTGTACACGGCGCGCAACCGCACCGGGCGCGCGTTCTCGCCCGTGGCGGGCAGCCTGGCCGCACGGCTGCTGGCGCGCGCGCCGCTCATGCGCCTGAGCCTGCACCCGCCCGACGTGCGCCATCCGCGCCTGGTGGCGCATGCGCAGCGCCTGGTCGAGCGCCTGCTGGCCACGCACACGGCCGTCACCAAAGCGGCCTGCGCGCAGCAGCTGTTAATGAATCAGCAGGGTCAGCGGGCTCAGCGGGATCAGCGCCAGCCGCGGCCCCAGTAGCCGCCGCCCCAGTAGCCTGGCATCCAGGCGCCGCCATAGCCCGGATGACCAGAACGCTGGACCTCGTCCTTCGTGCTGAGGCTGAGGATGCAGTTGCGCCAGGGGTCCGATTGCAGGGCGTAGCCGAGCCGCTCGCAGGCGGGCCCGTAGACCACCATCATGTCCGCCATTTCCGCTTGCTTGCGCGCTGCCCGTTCCTGCGGACTGGCGCAGGCGCCCAGCAAGAGCGCCGCCGATAAAACACCGATCAAGGTACGCATTGCCGACTCCTTTTTGCCTGGCCTTCGTTGACTTGAGCTTAGCGCAAGATGCAGAACGCTGCTCGTTTCCACCCAATCGGACGGGGCCAGAGAGGGCCGCATTCGCAACGCGCTGTGCATCGCGTCCGTGGTTTTTCTGGCAAGATATTTACAAAATTTTAAGGGAGGCAGCATGCGAACACGCCGCTGGCGAACCTGGACCCTGCGCGCCCTGGCGGCGCTCGCGCTTTTTGCGCTGCTGGCGCTGCTCGGCGCATGGATGGTCTTGCGCGCCAGCCTGGCGCAACTCGACGGCCGGGTCGAGGCCAGCGGACTGGGGGCGCCGGTAATGATCGCGCGCGACGCGGCCGGCGTGCCCTTGATCCGGGGACAGCACCGGCTCGACGTCGCTTATGCGACCGGTTTCGTGCATGCGCAGGAGCGTTACTTCCAGATGGACTTGCTGCGCCGCACGGCTGCCGGCGAACTGGCCGAGCTGTTCGGGCCGCGCGCCTTGCCGCTCGACCGCGCACGCCGCCTGCACCGCTTCCGGGTGCGCGCCGTGCAAGCGCTGGCGGCGCTGGCGCCGCCGGAACGCGCCTTCCTCGACCGTTACGTGGCCGGCGTGAACCACGGCCTGCGCGCGCTTGCCGCACACCCTTTCGAATACCTGGCGGCCGGCGGGCCGCCCGCGCCCTGGCGTGCCGAGGATACGCTGCTGGTGGTGTGGGCCATGTATATCGACTTGCAGGGCAGCCAGGAGCCGCGCGAGCTGGCGCGCGGCTGGCTGCGCGCGCACAGCGACGCTGCCCAGCTCGCCTTCCTGTTGCTCGAGGCCACCAGCTGGGACGCCCCGCTCGATCGTGCCGGTGCGCCGCCGCCTGCTCTGCTCCCGGCTCCGCTCCCGGCTATGCCGCCCGCCTGGTGGGGGCAACCACGCACGGCGCCCGTCCAGCTGGCCGCGATCGACGTCGACAGCGCGGTCGGCAGCAATAATTATGCGATCGCCGGCAGCCGCAGCACGAGCGGCGCGGCCATCATTGGCGACGACATGCACCTCGGCCTGCAACTGCCGAACATCTGGTACCGGCTGGCGCTGGCTTTTCCGGACGGCGCCGGCCGCGAGCGCAGGCTGGTCGGCGTGACGCTGCCGGGCGCGCCGCCGCTCGTGATCGCCGGCAGCAACGGCAAGCTGGCCTGGGGCTTCACCAACAGTTATGGCGATGTCTTCGACCTGGTCGAACTCGGTCTGGATGCCGCCCGTCCCGGCCAGGTGCGCACGCCCGCCGGTTGGGAGCGTCCCGTGGAGCAGGTGGAAACCATCCGCATCAAAGGCGCCGCGTCCGAGCGCCTGCTGGTGCGCGAGACCGGGTTCGGGCCGATTCGCACCGTGGGCGGCAGGTCGTATGCGCTGCACTGGGTCGCGCATGCGCCGGGCGCCGTCAACCTGAACCATTTGCAGCTGGAAGGAGCGGCGACACTGGAGGCGGCCCTGTCGATCGCCGCGATCGACGGGATCCCGGCCCAGAATTTTATCGCCGGCGACGCCCTGGGCAATATCGGATGGACCATCGCCGGCCGGCTCCCGCGCCGGGTCGGCGACGCGCGCCTGGCCAGCTTTCCCTTGCTGCCGGGAGATGCGCCCCCTTGGGACGGCCTGCTTGCACCCGGCGACTATCCGCGCATCGTCAATCCGCCGGACGGCCAGCTGTGGACCGCGAACAGCCGCCAGTTGATGGGGGAGCAGGGCGCGCTGCTGGGCGACGGCGGCTACGACCTCGGGGCACGCGCCAGCCAGCTCGATGCGAGCTTGCGCCAGCTCGGGCAGCCTACCGATGTCGCGCGCGCGTTCGCCGTGGCGCTTGACGACCGCGCGCCCTTCATCGGCGCCTGGCGCACTCGCGCACTGGGCGTGCTCGACGCCGCCGCCACGAAGGGCCAGCCGCGCCGCGCCGAGTTCCGGCGTTTGCTCGAGACCAGCTGGGATGGCCGCGCCAGCATCGATTCGAGCGGCTACCGGCTGGCGCGTCATTTCATGTGGGCGCTGCACGACCTGCTGTTCGGCAGCGCCAACGAAGCGCTGGCGGCCCTCGACCCGAAAGCGACGATGGCGCTGGCGAACCCGCGCTGGCCGGCGGTCGTCGCGCGCCTGCTCGACCAGGCGCCGCCCGCCTGGCTGCCCCCCGGCATGCGCGACTGGCGCGCCGTGCAACTGGCTGCCATCGACCGCGTGATCGCCGACCTCGACCGGGACGGCGTGCCGCTGGCGCAGGCCACCTGGGGCGCGCGCAACACGCAAGCCTTCGCGCACCCGATCGCGCAGGCCTTGCCGCTGCCGGTGTTGCGGGGCTGGCTGAGCGTACCGCGCGACCCATTGCCCGGCGACGCGCACATGCCGCGCGTGGCCGGGCCGCGCTTCGGCCAGTCGCAAAGGATGACGGTGTCGCCGGGACGCGAGGAAGAGGGGCTGTACAACATGCCCGGCGGGCAGAGCGGCCATCCGCTGTCGCCGTTCTTCCTGCGCGGGCATGCCGAGTGGGTGCGCGGCACGCCGGTGCCGCTGTTGCCGGGGCCGGCGCGCAGCGTCCTGACGCTGGCGCCGGCGCGCTGATGGATTATTTCACGTCGGGCAGCGCCAGGTGCAGCGGGCCCAGCATCAGGGTCAGGGCCTCGGCAGTGGAAGGATGTCCCAGGAAGTAACCTTGCACCATGTCGCAGCCATACTGCTCGAGCAGCAGCAGCTGCTCGTCGGTCTCGACGCCTTCGGCCACCACGGCCATTTTCAGGCCATGCGCCATGGCGATGATGGCGCGCGTGATCGCCGCGTTTTCCGAGTCCTGGGGCAGGCCGCAAATGAAACTGCGGTCAATTTTCAGAGCGCGCACGTCGAAGCGTTTCAGGTAGTTCATCGACGAATAGCCGGTGCCGAAGTCGTCGATCGACAGGTAGACGCCGATGCCGCGCAGGCGCTCGAGCGTGGCGAGGGTGGCGATGGCGTCGTCCATCAGCGTGCCTTCTGTCAGCTCGAGCTCGAGCAGCTTCGGGTCGAGGCCGGTGTCGTCGAGCGCCGAGAGCACGATCTGCGACAGGTTCTCGTCCTTGAACTGCTTGGCCGACAGGTTCACCGCCATGCGCACCGGGCGCCGCGGCAGGCCCTGCCAGAGCCGCGCCTGGTTGCAGGCCGTGCGCAGCACCCATTCGCCGATCGGCACGATCAGGCCGGTCTCTTCGGCCAGCGGAATGAATTCGGTCGGCGAAATGATGCCGCGTTCCGGATGGCGCCAGCGCACCAGGGCTTCGACGCCGACGATTTCCGACGAACGCACATCGAGCTGCGGCTGGTACAGCAGGTAGAGTTCGTTGTTCTGCAAGGCCTTGCGCAGGCCGACCTCGAGCTTCACGTGGCTCATGATCTGCATCGTCAGCGACGAGCTGTACAGCTTGGCGTTGTTCTTGCCGCAGTTCTTGGCGTGGTACATCGCGGTGTCGGCGTACTTCAGCAGCGAATTGCAGTCGTCGCCGTCTTCCGGGAACAGCGAGATGCCGATGCTGGCGGTGACGAAAATCTCGTGGCCTTCGATCAGGAAGGGCCGCCGCATCGCTTCCTTGACGCGGTGCGCGACATTCAGGGCATGCTCGACCCGTTCCAGGTCGGGAATCAGGATCGTGAATTCGTCGCCGCCCAGGCGCGCCAGGTTGGTGGCGGGCGAATGTTCGTGGCTGGCGTCGTCCGGCAGCGCTTCGCTGCGCGAGACCAGGTCGCTCGGGCGGATGGTTTCGCGCAGGCGTTCCGAGACGATTTTTAACAGGTGGTCGCCGACGTTGTGGCCCAGCGTGTCGTTGATGCGCTTGAAGGCGTCGAGGTCCATGAACAGCACGGCGAATTTCTTGTTGCCGACCTTCGAGCGCTGCAGTTCGCGCTCGAGCGTTTCGAGGAAGGCCTGGCGGTTCGGGATGCCGGTCAGGCTGTCGCAATAGGCCAGGCGCCGGATCTGCTCTTCGGTGCGCTTTCTTTCGCTGATGTCGCGCACCAGGCCGAGCACCTCGGACGGCCCGGTGGCAACCAGGCGCGCCTCGAAATGCTGGGTCTCGCCGAAGCGCACCAGTTCGTATTCGACCGAGCGCACCTGCTCGTTGCTGAGCACCTCGGCCAGCTGGGCCATCATGCGGGCGGCGATTTCTTTCGGCAGCACCTCGGTGATGTGGCGGCCGACGCAGCGCTCGCTGGTAAACGGAACCGCTTCTTCGATGCCGCCGTCGCGGCGGCCTCGGCCCTGCAGGGCGCCGTTCATCCTGCCGCGGCCCGGCTCGTAGTCGAGGTAGAAACCGTCGCGGTTCATGCGGAAGAAGGTGTCGGGAATCGCCGCCAGCACGGCGCGGTTCTGGGCGTCGGCGATGCGCAGGCGCGCGATGGCGTCGCTGGCGCGCAGCACATACAGGACGCGGTGGCCGAGGATCGGCCAGTTGATCGGCTTCGAGATGAAATCGGTGGCGCCGGCTTCGTAGGCGCTGGTGACGGCTTCGATGTCGTCGCCGCCGGTGACCATCACGATCGGCACCGTCGCGCCGGGGCCTTCGGCGCGGCGAATCGCGCGGCAGGCGGAAAAGCCGTCCAGGTGCGGCATCTCGACGTCCATCAAGATCAGGTCGGGGCGGCGACTTGCGGCGAGCGCGATCGCTTCGCGGCCGTCCTGGGCTTCGATGCCATTCAATCCTACCTGCTGCAGCATTTCCAGCATCAGGAGGCGCATCACCGGATCGTCGTCGGCGACCAGCACGGTTCCACGGATGGCGCGTTGTGAGACGGGGGAAGCTGGCATCATGATTCCTTCTCTAGCATGGCATTGAGCGAGTGCTGAACCGCCTGGAATTCCTGTTCCATGTCGGACAGCAGGTCGGCCGCACCGATGATGCTGGCGCTGCGGCCGAGGTGTTCGAGGTCCTTGCACAGGCGCGCGAGGGTGTCGGCGCCGATGTTCGCGCTGGCCGACTTCAGGCTGTGCGCGACGCGGCGGACGGTGTCGGCATCCTCGCCATCGACCGCCTGCTGCAGCGCCTGGAGCTGGCGCGGCGTGTCGCCGACATAGGCGGCCACCACTTTCTGCACCAGTGCGTCGCCGCCCAGCTTGTTGAGTGCGCGGATCTTGTCGAGCGCGGCGTCGTTGATGACGTCGCGCTGGATCACTTCGCGGGTCTCGGGCGGCAGCGTCGGCGCGGCGTCGTCGTGGTGCCGGCTGCTGGACAAGGGCAGCGCCATCCAGCGTCCGACCACGGCGGCCAGCTCGGCCTGGGTAAACGGTTTCGACAGGTAGTCGTCCATGCCGGCGGCGAGGCAGGCTTCGCGGTCGCCCTGGAGCGCGTTGGCGGTGATCGCGATCACCGGCAGGGTGCGCGGCCGGCCGGCATCGAGTTCCTCGCGCCGGATCGCGGCGGTGGCGGCGAAACCGTCCATCACCGGCATCTGGCAATCCATCAGCACCGCTTCGAAACGATTGGAGCGCACCGCCTCTAATGCTTGGAATCCGTTATTGGCGACGTGGGCCTGCAAGCCCAGGCTTTCGAGCATGGCCTTGGCCACTTCGACGTTGACCGGGTTGTCCTCGGCCAGCAGCACGCGCCGCACGCGCGGCTTGCCGGCGCCTGGCTCGCCAGCGCGGCCGCTGGCGCCCGGCGGTGGCGGCAGGAACTGCGCGGCCGGCGCCGTCAGCCCGCGCGGGCGGGTGCCGAGGCAGGCGAACAGGTCGGCCGCGCGCGCCGGCTCGATCAACTGGTAGGCCACGCCCGCCTCGCGCCGCTGGACCGGGTCGGCCGCCAGGCGCTCGGGGCTGAGCAGGATCAGGCGCGTGGGCCGCGTCAGCGGGTCGGCCTTGATCCGGGTGGCCAGCAGCAGGCCGCTCGAGTGCGTCAATTCCATGTCGATGACGGCGGCGTCGAAGGGCTGGCCGGCGGCAGCGGCCGAGCGCAGGCGCGAAAAAGCGGTGTCGGCCTCGGCGGCGCCTTGGCAGGCGACGTTCCAGGCGGCCAGGTGGCGTTCCAGGCCGACGCGGCTGGTCTCGTTTTCGTCGACCACCAGCACGCGGATGCCGTCCAGGGTGTGATGCAGGGTGTGCTGAGCTGCGTGGCCCGCTTCGCCGGGGGCGTCGGGGTCGACCCGGCGCTTGTCGAAACTGACCGTGAACCAGAACACGGAGCCCTGGCGGGCGCCGTTGTCGACCCCGATCGCCCCGCCCATCAGTTCCACCAGCTGCTTCGAGATGGCCAGGCCCAGGCCGGTGCCGCCGAATTTGCGGGTGGTCGAATCGTCGGCCTGGGAAAACGCCTCGAACAGGCGCGTGCGCGCCTCGCGCGAAATGCCGATGCCGGTGTCGATCACCTCGAAACGCAGCATCACCGCCTGGCTGTCCTCGGTGGCGACGCGCACGCGCGCCTCGATCCGGCCCTGCTCGGTGAACTTGATGGCGTTGCCGAGCAAATTGGCCATGATCTGGCGCAGCCGGTTCGGGTCGCCGCAAATGGCCACCGGAATGTCGTTGGCGATGTCGAAATCGAGCGCGATGCCCTTGTTCTGGGCCTGCGGGGTATAGACGGTATGGATGTCGTCGAGCAGGTCCCAGAGGTTGAAGTTGATGTATTCGATGGTGAGCTTGCCGGCCTCGATCTTGGAAAAATCGAGGATGTCGTTGATGATGACGAGCAGGTGCTCGCCGGAGCGCTTGACCAGGCGCGTGTAATTGCGCTGGGTTTCGGTAAGGCTGGTGCCGAGCAGCATTTCGGTCATGCCGAGTACGCCGTTCATGGGAGTGCGGATTTCGTGGCTCATGGTCGCCAGGAAAGCGCTTTTCGCCCGGCTGGCCGCCTCGGCGGCGTTCTTGGCGCGCTCGAGCTGCTCGGTGCGCACGCTCACCTGGCGCTCGAGTTCGTCGCGGTGCAGGGTGAGGGCGGCGCCGCGGCCTTCGATCTGGGCCAGCATGTCGTTGAAGCTGTCGATCAGCATGCCCAGTTCGTCGCTGCGCTGGTGGGCCACGCGCAGCGTGTAGTTCTGGCTTTCCGACACCTTGCGCGCCGCGTCGATCAGCTTCGTGACCGGGTCGGCAATGCTGTGCGTGAAACGGCGCGCCAGCACCATCGCCACCAGCAGCGACACGCACATCGCCGCGCCCGCCACGCCGACGCTGTCGAGGATATCGCGCCACATCGGCAGCAGGTCCGCTTCGATCACCAGCACGCCGACCTGCGACTGGGCGCCAATCACCGGCCGGTACAGGCGCATGCGTGGCGACCACAGGCGGCCGCCGGCCAGGTTGGCCGCGCCCAGCTCGGCCGCGTCGGCAATCTCGATCGTCGGTTGCAGCTGGCCTTTCAGGTGCGCGGGCGAATGGTAGGCGGCAAACAGGCGGCCGCGGCTGTCGTAGAGCGCCGCCAGGGAAATATCGTCCTTGGTCTTGAGCGCGGCCAGCAGGGTACCTGCCAGGCTGCGGTCATTGAACACCAGGGCGTCGGCGCTGTTGACCGCCACCACCCCGGCCAGCGAGGACAGCTGGGTGCCGGCTTCTTCGCGGTGGTTGAGCACGGAGCCCACGGCGAAGATGACGAAGACGAACAGCAATGCCGTGCCGGTAGAGAGCAGCGACATCAAGGTCAGTTTGCGGTTCAGGCTGGAGCGCGCTATGGTCGACATGTAGGCATGGAGGCAATGTGCAGGGCGGCATGGCGGTGCGGGCCGGCGCCCATCTGCGCGCACATGCCCTCCTTGCAGAAATGCAAATTCCTGCAAGAAAAAATATTACGTTGGAGGGAAGGGGATAGTTTTGCGCTTGCGCAAAAGGGTTGATGCGCGGAAATTTGAACGGGTACGGATCAGCAACAGCCCCCGCTGCGCCCCGATCCGTAGCGCGCTTCCTGGCGCTCCCGGAAGAATTCCTCGTAGCTCATCGGCGTTTGATCCGGATGCGCGCGCTCCATGTGGGCGAGGTAGGTATCGTATTCCGGCAGGCCGACCATCAGGCGCATGCTTTGCCCGAGGTAGCGGCCCGCATGAAGCAGGGTGGCCAGCATCACGGCGCCTGCGGCGACACGCCGGCCACGAAGGGCGATTCCCTGACCGTCGGCTTGCCGCTCTTGCGCGCGTCGATCACGGTGCGGATGCCGTAGTACAGAACCGCCAGCACCACCGCCATGAAGAAGCCGGCCAGCGCGGCGTCGAGGTAGTCGTTGAAGACGATGCGCTCCATCTGCGCGATCGACTTGGCCGGCGCCAGCACCTGGCCGGCGTCGAGCGCCGCCTGGAATTTCTGGGCGTGGGCGACGAAACCGATCCGCGCGTTATCGTGGAAAATCTTCTGCCAGCCGGCAGTCAGGGTGCAGATCAGCAGCCAGACGGTCGGCACGATCGTGACCCAGGCGTAGCGGCCGCGCTTCATCTTGAACAGCACCACGGTGCCGAGCATCAGCGCGATCCCGGCCAGCATCTGGTTGGCGATGCCGAACAGCGGCCACAGGGTGTTGATGCCGCCCAGCGGATCGACCACGCCCTGGTACAGGAAATAGCCCCAGGCTGCCACGCACAGGCCGGTGGCGAGCAGGTTGGCCGGCAGCGACTCGGTGCGCTTCAGGGCGGGCGCAAAGGCGCCCAGCAGGTCTTGCAGCATGAAGCGGCCGGCGCGGGTGCCGGCGTCCACCGCGGTCAGGATGAAGAGCGCCTCGAACAGGATCGCGAAGTGGTACCAGAAGGCCATCATCGCCGGGCCGCCGATCACGTTCGACAGGATGTTGGCCATGCCGACGGCGAGCGTCGGCGCACCGCCGGCGCGCGAAATGATGCTGTGCTCGCCGACGTTCTTTGCAGTTTGCGTGATGGTCTCGGGCGTGATCACGAAGCCCCAGTTCGACACCGCCGCCGCGGCTGATTCCGCGGTGGTGCCCAGCAGCGCCGCCGGCGCGTTCATCACGAAATACACGCCCGGGTCGATGGTCGAGGCCGCCACCAGGGCCATGATCGCGACGAAGGACTCCATCAGCATGGCGCCGTAGCCGATGAAGCGGGCGTGGCTTTCGTTCTCGATCATTTTCGGCGTGGTGCCCGAAGAGATCAGGGCGTGGAAACCGGACACCGCACCGCAGGCGATGGTAATGAACAGAAATGGAAACAGGTTGCCGGACCAGACCGGGCCGGAACCGTCGACGAAGCGTGTCACGGCCGGCATCTGCATATGCGGGGCGACGATCAGGATGCCGATCGCCAGCGCGACGATGGTGCCAATTTTCAGGAAGGTGGACAGGTAGTCGCGCGGGGCCAGCAGCAGCCAGACGGGAATGACCGAGGCGAAGAAGCCGTAGCCGATCAGCATCCAGGTCAGCTCGGGGCCGGTGAAGGTGAACATCGGCCCCAGGGTGGGCGACTCGTGCACCCACTGGCCGCCGACGATGGCCAGCATCAGCAGCACGAAACCGATGATCGAGATTTCGCCGATGCGCCCGACGCGAACGTAGCGCGAATACACGCCCATGAACAGGGCGATGGGAATCGTCGCCATGACGGTGAAGGTGCCCCAGGGCGAGCCGGTCAGCGCCTTGACGACGATCAGGGCCAACACTGCAAGGATGATGACCATGATCATGAAGGTGCCGAAGAGGGCGATCACGCCGGGGATCTCGCCCATTTCGGATTTGATCAGGTCTCCCAGCGAACGGCCGTCGCGGCGCAGCGACATGAACAGCACGATGAAGTCCTGCACGGCGCCGGCAAACACGACCCCGGCCAGGATCCACATCATGCCCGGCAGGTAACCCATCTGCGCGGCCAGCACCGGACCGACCAGCGGCCCGGCCCCGGCGATGGCCGCGAAGTGGTGGCCGAACAGCACGTACTGGTTGGTCGGCACGTAGTCGAGGCCGTCGTTGTATTTATAGGCGGGCGTCTGACGGCCCGGATCGAGGCCCATCACTTTCGTGGCGATGTAGAGGCTGTAGAAACGGTAGGCGATGAGATACACGCAGACCGCGGCGGCCACCACCCACACGGCATTGATCGACTCGCCGCGGCGCAAGGCCACATAGGCGAGGGCGCCCGCGCCGAGGAGCGAAATCGCGGCCCATCCGAGCTTGTTTCCGAGGCTTTTCATGGTGGCTCCCGAAGTGCGGTGCAAACGCCTGAACGTATCTTGCACGATTCGGCAAACGGCGAGCGCATGATACTAACCGGAAGTATATCAATGAGCATATACGGATTAGTACTGCATAGATGTATCCATACGGAAACATTTTATGTTGCATTTTGTTAAATCCTCGACTAAGATGGTTTGACCGATTACTTGGAAGATGCAATGGCTGTGCCGGATCAGAACCAATTTCCGCCCGTGTGCCTGCACCCCGTCGCCAATCGGCAGAATGGGTGGGTGGCGCTGCTTGTCGAGCCGGCGGACGGTGCCGTCACGCCGGATACCGTCGCGGCGCTGTTCGGCACGCCCGACCTGCTGGCCGCCATCGCACCGCTCGACTGCGTGCTGCACCTGGCCGGGCCGGCGATCCTGACTCCGAACCTGTTGACCTTGCTGCCGCCGAACCGCGTCGTGCTCGCTTTCGACGCCGCGGCGCTGGCGCAGGACGGCGCGGGCAAGCAGCTCGCCGCCCTCCATGAAACCGGCTATCGCCTGCTGCTCGACGGCCCGCTGCCCCCGAACACGATGCGCCCTGCCGCCACGCGTTCCGTGGCGCTTGACTGCCGCATGAACCCGCTGCCGATGCCGAGTCTGCTGTCCTGTTTCGGTCCGCACCTGGCGCGCCGGGTCGACAGCGCGGGGCGTTTCGACGAATGCGCACGCGCCGGTTTCGACTGGTTCAGCGGCGATTATCCGTTCGACGCGGCAGGCGGGCAGGGCCAGGATGGCACCTCGCGCCGGCGCATTCTTGGCCTGCTGGCCTTGCTGGCGCGCGACGCCGACGCGCGCGAACTCGAACTCGTCCTCAAGCAGGATCCGGTGCTGTCCTTCCACCTGCTGCGGCTGGTGAACTCGGCCGCCTTTGCCCTGAATACCCCGATCACCGGCTACGTCCAGGCCATCGCCATGCTGGGACGGCGCCAGTTGCAGCGCTGGCTGCAGCTGCTGCTGTATGCGGGCGGCGCCGCCGACGGCCTGCCCAACCTGCTGCTGCCGCTGGCCGCGCTGCGCGCCGGCCAGCTCGAGGTGCTGTGCAAGGCCGAGGGCGGCGACCGCGACGAGCAGGACCTGGCCTTCATGACCGGCGCCTTTTCCCTGCTCGACCGCCTGCTCGGCATGCCGATGGCGGAAATCGTCGCCGACCTGCACCTGCCGCCCCATGTCGAGGCCGCACTGCGCGAGCGCGGCGGCGCCCTCGGCGAGCGCCTGCGCATGGTCGAGCAGGGCGCTGACCCCGGGGCGCTGCTGGCGGCCGGCATCGATGGCGCGCGCTGGTGGGCCAGCGTGCTGCAGGCCCACCACTGGGCGATCCAGGTGAGCCGCAATGTGTAGCGCGCTGGCGCTCGCCGCCAAGGACCCGGGTGCAGGCCTGGGCGATTTCGTCGCCTGCAGCGCCGCCCTCAGTGCGGCCGTGATGCGCCTGCGCGGCGAGCCGCTGGCCGAAGAGCTGGGCCGCATCGCGCGCCTGCTGCTGGCCAGCCCGGTGGGCCGCTTCCTGCCGGCCGATCCGCTGGCGAGCACACCCGCGGCGGCGCCTGCCGCCCCCGGCGCCCTGGTGTACGAGATCCACCTCGATGGCAGCTACCACGGCTGCTACCAGGTCGAAGGGCGTCCCGGCTATGCCGCAGCCGACGAGCGCCTGCTGGCCGGCCTCGGGTCGCTCACCGGCAGCCTGCTGCAGGTGCATTCGCTGGCCCAGCGCGCCACCCACGCCTACGCCCAGGTCGAAGGACAACTGGCGCACCAGTCGCAAATCCTCGACCAGATCCACGAGTCGGTGCTCACGCTCGACCTGATGGGCTATATCACCAGCTGGAACGGCGGCGCCGAGCGCCTGTTCGGCTATTCGTCGCTGGAAGCGGTCGGCCGCAACATCCTGTTCCTGTACGCCGACGAAGACGGCGCCGACGACGCGGGCGAGCCGGACGCCTTTGCCGAGGGCGGCGGGCGCATGATGGAAGTGCGGCGCCGCAAGAAGTCGGGCGAAGTCTTCTGGGCCAGTCTGTCGCTCACGCCGCTGCGCGACCTGGAAGAACGCCCGGTCGGCCTGATCGCCTACCTCACCGACATCACCGAGCGCAAGCTGGCCGAAGAGCGCCTGCACCACCTCGCGTACTACAACGAACTGACCGCGCTGCCGAACCGCACCCTGTTCGCGCGCCTGGTCGACCAGGCCCTGATGGTGGCGTCGCGCAACGACGCCGCCGCCTGCGTGCTGTTCCTCGACCTGAACCGCTTCAAGCTGATCAACGACACGCTCGGGCGCCGCGTCGGCGACGCCTTGTTGCACCAGGTCGCCAAACGCCTGCGCGGCGCCCTGCGCGAAGAAGACGTGGTCGCGCACCTGTCTGCCGACGAATTCGCCGTCGGCCTGTTCGACATCCGCCAGCACTTCGAAGCCACCACCGTGGCCCGCAAGCTGCAGGTCGCGCTCGACGCGCCCTTCCTGGTCGACGGCCACGACCTGCGCATCGGCGCCAGCGTCGGCATCAGCGTCTATCCGCAGGACGGCATCGATGCCGACACCCTGCTGCGCATGGCCGATATCGCCATGGCGCGCGCCAAGGAAGGGCATGCCAACCCGGACCACAGCGTCGCCTTCTACGGCGTCGAAATGAACCAGGGCATGCACGAGCGCATGCGCCTCGAGTCCGGCCTGCGCCACGCCCTCGGCCACGGCGAACTGCTGCTGTACTACCAGCCGAAGTTCGAAATCGGCAGCGACCGGATCGTCGGCGCCGAGGCCCTGGTGCGCTGGGCCCATCCCGAACGCGGCCTGATTCCGCCGATGGAATTCATCCCGCTGGCCGAGACCACGGGCCTGATCGTGCAGGTCGGCGAATGGGTGCTGGAACAGGCCTGCGCCCAGGCCGCCGAATGGCAGCGCGCCGGCCTGCCGCCGCTGCGCATCGCCGTCAACGTCTCTGCACGCGAATTCACCGCCGCGCTGCCGGAGCGGGTGGCGGCGACGCTGGCGCGCTACGCGCTCGACCCGTGCTGGCTCGAGCTGGAAATCACCGAAAGCACGCTGATGCACGACATCGACCGCGTGATCGGCATCATGGACCGCATCAACACGCTCGGCGTCGCGCTCTCGCTGGACGACTTCGGCACCGGCTACTCGAGCCTGTCCTACCTGAAGCGCTTCCCGATCCGCACCCTGAAAATCGACCGCTCCTTCACCACCGGCATCCCGAACGACGCCAGCGACTGCGCCATCGCCAGCACCATCATCAGCATCGGCCGCCAGCTCGGCCACCGGGTCATCGCCGAGGGCGTCGAAACGCTCGAGCAGCTCGCCTTCCTGCGCGACTCCGGCTGCGACGAAGTGCAGGGTTACCTCTACGCCGCACCGCTGCCGGCGGTCCGCTTCGAGCAGGGGCTGCGCGAAAATTGGCTGCTGGTCTAGGCGTTTGCCGGACCGATACCCTGCCGGCGGAAGAGTGATTTATGTATAATGCCGGTCTACAGGAAGCGTGGCCGAGTGGTTGAAGGCAGCAGTCTTGAAAACTGCCGACGGGGGAACCCGTTCGTGAGTTCGAATCTCACCGCTTCCGCCAGGATTCCTGAAAGCCCCACATGCTGGGGCTTTTTTTTCGTCTTCGTGGTCCGTCAACAAAATTTGCTTAAACAAACTTTTCCTTTGACCATCGCAGCGGAATATACTTGTCGTCCCACTTTCAACTCAACCACAAGTCCATGAAAATCCTTCTTCTGATCATTACCTTGTTTCTGTCGACGCATGCGCTTGCCGATGATACGACCAGGCGCGAAAAGATTCGACAGCTGGTCAAGGCTCAGGGCTTGGAGCAAATGTTTCAAGAACAAATAGAGCAATCGAAGGCGAGTGCCGCCACGATCGGAGTTGATCTCTTCGACAAACTGTCGAAAGACGCCGGGGTCGAGGCAGGCCCGGAGGATCCAAGGATCAAACAACTCTTCGTTCGGTTCAACGAAGATCTGGCCGGTCTCGTTACGGTAAAGGAGTATGTCGATACCTGGACTCGTTCATACGGCAAGGATTTGTCGGAAGCAGATATCGACGACATTTTGAAGTATTACAAGTCGCCATTGGGCCAGCGCGAGGTTGAAGCGTCCCGTTCCGCCATGCGCGCATTTACCCAGGCAATCCTGAAAGAACAAATGGTTGGCATGTCAGCGTTGACAGACAAACTCATGAAAGACATGACGGCCATCCCAAACAACTAAGTATCAAGTGTGGCGGCCCCCCGAATCGCCAGTGTGTGACATTTAAACCACGATTTTTCCTAGTACAACCCCTAGTTGCCACGTTTATGTTTCCGTATTTACACTAGGTCAGCCGTTACAGCGGCGACCCAGCGTTCCAACAACGCGTGTCCGCAACCTGAGAGCACGCGCCATATCTATAAGTACTACTTACGGAGACTTGGATGACAAAGCAAATCGGAAAAACCCTTGGCCTGTGCGCAGTTGCAGCCGCAGCCGGCATCTTGTGCGGCTCGGCCGTGGCTGCGAGCACGGACACCGCGCGTGTGATCGTGTCGTTCACGCCGGCCGGCAAGGCAGCGATGAACTCGGTGGTTGCTAGCGCGCGGGGATCGGTCAAGAAGGAAATTTTCGGCACCAATGCTGTGGCGATCGAAGTGCCGCGCACCGCCCTGAAAGGCCTGGAGAACAACCCGAACGTCGAGTACATCGAGGAAGACCTGAAGCGCTATCCGATCGCGCTGACCTCGCCGTCGACCGGCACCCCTTACGCTTCCGGCCAGACCGTGCCTTACGGGATCAAGCAGGTGCAGGCGGACCTGCTCAGCGATGTCAACGTCGGCAACCGCAAGATTTGCATCATCGACTCCGGCTACGACGCCTACCATGAAGACTTGTCGGGCAATGCCGTCACCGGCACCAACAACGTGGGCACCGGCAACTGGTACACCGACGAGAACAGCCACGGGACGCACGTGGCCGGCACCATCGCCGCCATCAACAACAGCGGCGTGGGCGTGGTCGGCGTGAATGCCAACCGGCGCGTCAAGCTGCACATCGTGAAGGTGTTCAGCGCCACCGGCTGGGCCTATTCCTCGGACCTGGCCAGCGCCGCCAACGTGTGCCGCAGCGCCGGCGCCAACATCATCAGCATGTCGCTCGGCGGTTCCGGCTCGAGCACGACCGAGTCGAATGCCTTCGCCACCCTGGCCAATGCCGGCATCCTGAGCATCGCGGCGGCTGGCAATGCCGGCAATACCTCGATGTCCTATCCGGCCGGCTACAGCAGCGTGGTGTCGGTGGGCGCCGTCGACGAGTTCAAGCAGTGGGCCAGCTTCTCGCAGTACAACAGCAAGGTCGAGCTGGCCGGTCCCGGCGTGTCGGTGTACTCGACCGTGCCGACCAGCAAGGGCAAGTACGGCTACAAGAGCGGCACCTCGATGGCGACGCCGCATGTGGCGGCGGTCGCGGCGCTGGTCTGGAGCTACTACCCGACCTGTACCGGCGCGCAGATCCGCAGCACGCTGGGCAAGAGTGCGCAGGACCTTGGCACTGCAGGCCGCGACACCCGGTACGGCTTCGGCCTGGTGCAGGCGAAAGCGGCGCGCGACCGCATCGCTTCGCTGGGCTGCGGTAACTGATCCAGGCCTGGCGCAAGGGAAGGACGCCCATGCGGCGTCCTTTTTTTTCGCGTCTTGTCGGATAAATGTCAAAGTTTGGCTTTGCGCGGTCCGCTAATCCGGCCTGATCCCCTGTCAAAAGGAAGTCGGTCATTGGTGCGTGCTTCGGTCCCACGTAAGAAATCCGTAAGGAAACAAGCCCATTCTGCATACCGTTAAGCCAACTATTCTACCGAGGAGGAATTCGCCCGAATTCACCAGCTGTGCGCGTACCGATTCAGTCGCTGTAGCCAGAACATATAACTAGACAGGAGACATAGCATGAAGAAGGATGACAAGCAGTCCGTATCCAACCGTCGCAAGTTCCTCGGTACCGCAGCCGCCGGCACCGCCGGCGCGGCGGCCCTGGCGGTGCCAATGATCGCCAGCGCCCAGGGCGTGACCAAGATGCGTTTCCAGAGCACCTGGCCGAGCAAGGATATCTTCCACGAGTACGCGCTCGACTTCGCCAAGAAGGTCAACGACATGACCGGCGGCGAGCTGCGCATCGAAGTGCTGCCGGCCGGCGCCGTGGTGCCGGCCTTCGGCCTGCTCGACGCCGTCTCGAAAGGCACGCTCGACGGCGGCCACGGCGTGATGGGCTACAACTACGGCAAGCAGAGCGCGATCGCCCTCTGGACCTCGGGCCCGGCCTTCGGCATGGACGCCAACATGGTGCTTGCATGGCACAAGTATGGCGGCGGCAGGCAGCTGCTGGACGAACTGTACAAAGGAATTGGCGCCAATGTCGTCTCCTTCCTGACCGGCCCGATGCCGACCCAGCCGCTCGGCTGGTTCAAGAAGCCAATCAGCAAGACCGAAGACCTGAAGGGCCTGAAGTTCCGCACCAATGGCCTGGCGATCGACCTGTTCACGGCGATGGGCGCAGCAGTCAACGCCTTGCCCGCCGGCGAAATCGTGCCGGCCATGGACCGCGGCCTGCTCGACGGCGCCGAATTCAACAACGCCAGCTCGGACCGCCTGCTCGGCTTCCCGGACGTGTCGAAGGTCTGCATGCTGCAGAGCTTCCACCAGAGCTCGGAGACGTTCGAGATCACCTTCAACCGGACCAAGTACAACGCGCTGCCGGCCAAGATGAAGGCGATCATCGAGAACGCTGTGGAAGCGGCCTCGTCCGACATGGCCTGGAAGGCGGTCGACCGCTACTCGACCGACTACCGCGACCTGCAAGCCAAGCAGGGCGTCAAGTTCTACAAGACGCCGGACTCGGTGCTGCAGGCGCAGCTGGCGGTGTGGGACCAGGTCGTGGCCAAGAAGGGCGCCGACAATCCGCTGTTCAAACGGGTCGAGGCCTCGATGCGCGCCTTTGCCGAGCGCGCCATGAAGTGGGACATGGACACCAACAATCCACGCCGCATGGCCTACAACCACTACTTCGGCCGCAAGGCGCCTGCGCCCAAGAAGGCATAAGCGCAAGTCGATAGTCGGCAGTGAGTACGCCGCCCCGTTTCACACGGGGCGGCGGTGTTGTAGCGACCAGGAGTAGCTTCATGCAAAACGTATTGTTTTTTGTCGATCGGGTCAGCAGCCGGGTCGGCCAGGCATTTTCCTGGCTGATCGTGGCGCTCACCGCACTGATTACCTGGGAAGTATTTTCGCGTTACGCGCTGAACACCCCCAATCCCTGGGCCTTCGACCTGATGATCATGATGTACGGCGCCGTTTTCATGATGGCCGGCGCCTATACGCTGGCCAAGAATGGCCACGTGCGTGGCGATGTGCTCTACAGCTTCTTTCCGCCGCGCCTGCAGGCCGGCCTCGACCTGCTGCTGTATTTCGTTTTCTTCATTCCGGGCGTGGTCGCCCTGGTCTGGGCCGGCTGGACCTATGCCGCCGAGTCCTTCGCCATCCGCGAGCATTCGACGCTCACGGCCAATGGGCCGCCGCTGTATCCGTTCAAGATGATCATTCCCTTCGCCGGCATTTTGCTGCTGTTCCAGGGCTTTGTCGAAATCATTCGCTGCGTGGTCTGCCTGCGCATGGGCGCCTGGCCGCCACGCGAGCCCGATGTCGAGGAAGTCGACGTCGACAAGCTCAAGACGATGGTCCACATTGACGACAAGGAGCCGACATGAGGAAGGAAATCTGGTTCGGCCTGTCGATCCTGTTCGCGATCGTCATCGCCCTGTTCGCCCTGATGCCGGCGCCCGCCGACATGACCAACGGCCACCTCGGCCTGCTAATGCTCGCCCTGGTCGTGGTCGCCATCATGCTGGGCTTCCCGACCGCCTTTACCCTGATGGGCATGGGCATGATGTTCGCCTGGATCGCCTTCCGCAGCAGCGACCCCGACCAGGCCACCCAGCTCACGCTCGACCTGATGGTGCAGCGCGCCTTCTCCGTGATGGGCAACGATGTCCTGATCTCGATCCCGCTGTTCGTCTTCATGGGCTATGTGGTCGAGCGCGCCAACCTGATCGAACGCCTGTTCAAGAGCCTGCACCTGGCCATGGCGCGCGTACCCGGCTCGCTGGCGGTGGCCACCATCGTCACCTGCGCCATCTTCGCCACCGCCACCGGCATCGTCGGCGCCGTCGTCACGCTGATGGGCCTGCTTGCGCTGCCGGCCATGCTGAAAGCCGGCTACAGCACCCAGCTGTCGGCCGGCTGCATCACCGCGGGCGGCTGCCTCGGCATCCTGATTCCGCCCTCGGTGCTGCTGATCGTGTACGGCGCGACGGCCGGTGTCTCGGTGGTCAAGCTGTATGCGGGCGCCTTGTTCCCCGGAATCATGCTCGCTGGCCTGTACGTCGCCTATGTGCTGATCATCGCCAAGCTCAAGCCGTCATGGGCGCCGCCGCTGCCTGCCGCGGACCGCATCGTCAAGTTGCCGGCCTTTACGCAAGCCATTCCGAACGCCTACAACAAGGGCGCAGTATCCGGCCTGGTCGGCGCGATCAAGGGCCCGCGCGCCGCCGGCGTGCCAAGCCGCACCTTGATGTCGAACCTGTTCGTGGCCCTGCTGCCGGCGCTGGCCTTTGCCGCCATCATGGGCGTGAGTTACCGCATGGCCACCGCGCCGGAAGCGGCGCCGACCGAGCTGGTCGAAATGGGCGCCCAGGAAGACATCAACGCCGGATCCGGGGACAACACCGGCGACAGCGGCGGCTTGGCTGAGCCGCCCTCGGAGGGTGGGCTGGCCGAACCGCCGGCTGAAGGCGCGCTGGCCGAGCCGCCAGGCGAAGGTGCGGCGGCAGGCACGGCCGGTCCGATGCCATCGACGCCGGAAGTGGCCGCTCCGGCCGCGCCGGCGTCGCCCGACAGGATGGCGGCCGCCTCCAGCATTCCGGCGAAAGAGCCGGCTGCCAAAGCGGCGTCGACCACTTTCTGGACTGTGCTGGGGGTCGGCACCGCTGCCTTGTTGATCTTCTATGCCTTCTTCAGCTTCGCGCGCCTCGAGATCTTCAAGATGCTGCTCGGTTCGCTGTTCCCGCTGGCGATCCTGATCCTGGCGGTGCTCGGCAGCATCGTCTTCGGCCTGGCGACACCGACCGAGGCGGCGGCGATGGGCGCCTTCGGCGGCCTGATCCTGGCGATCGCCTACCGCCGCTTCAACGTCAACCTGCTGCGCGAGTCGGCCCACCTGACGGCCAAGACGACGGCGATGGTGTGCTGGCTGTTCGTCGGCTCCAGCATCTTCTCGGCCGCGTTCGCGCTGCTGGGCGGCCAGGAAATCATCAACGCCTGGGTGCTGGGGATGAATCTGACCCCGGTGCAGTTCATGCTGCTGGCGCAGGTGATCATTTTCCTGCTCGGCTGGCCGCTCGAGTGGACCGAGATCATCGTCATCTTCATGCCGATTTTCGTGCCGCTGCTGGCCCACTTCAACATCGATCCGCTGTTCTTCGGCCTGCTGGTGGCGATGAACCTGCAGACCGCCTTCCTGTCGCCGCCGGTGGCCATGTCGGCCTTTTACCTGAAGGGCGTCTCGCCGCCGCACGTTACCCTGAGCCAGATCTTCATGGGCATGTTGCCGTTCATGGGCATCCAGGTGCTGGGGATCATCCTGCTGTATGCCTTCCCGGCGATCGGGCTGTGGCTGCCTGGGGTGCTGTACAAGTAAGCGCAAAAGTGTGGAACGAATGAAAAAGCCCCGGTTCTGAACTGAACCGGGGCTTTTTTTCGCTTGTCTGCTCGCTTGTCTGCTCGCGTCTCTGCTCGCTTATCGGGTTCCTGCGTTCGGCACCGCCAGCACCTGCCTCAGCTTTTCGGTATCCATCGGCTTGACGAAATGGTGCGCGAAGCCGCTCGATTTCGACAGCACCCGGTCGTGCGCCTGGCCATAGCCGGTGAGGGCGATGAACAGGGCGTCGCCGGTGCCCGGGTCGGCGCGCAAGCGCCGGGCCAGCTCGTAACCGTCGATGTCGGGCAGGCCGATGTCGAGGATGAAGACCTGGGGCCGGGCCTGGCGGGCAGCGGCGATCGCTTCGATCGGATGGGCCTGCACCGACACCCGGTGCCCCTGCGCTTCGAGCAGCACCGCGAGCGACTCGGCGGCATCGACATTGTCGTCGACGATCATGACGTGCAGGCTGGGCGCGCCCGATTCGGGAGCTGCCACGGCGCCGGTGGGCGGCTCGCCCTGGCCTGGCGCGACAAAGGGCAGGGCGATGGTGAAGGTGCTGCCCAGGCCCGGCCCGGCGCTGGCGGCGGTGACGCTGCCCTGGTGCAGGGCGACGATGGTCTTGACCAGGGCCAGGCCGATCCCGAGGCCGCCCTGGGCGCGGTCCGGGGTGCGCTCGGCCTGCGTGAAGAGCTCGAACACCTGGGGCAGGAGGCGCTTGTCGATGCCGATGCCATTGTCGCCAACGCGGATGTTGACCTGCGCGCGCTGCGGATCAATGTCGACCGACAGGGTAATTTCGCCCCCCTGCGGCGTGTATTTCGCGGCGTTGTTGAGCAGGTTGGCGATCACCTGCACCAGGCGCGTGCGGTCGCCGTCGACGGTGGCCGGGGCGCCGTCGATGCGCACGACCAGCGTATGGCGCCGCGCCTCGATCAGCGGACGCGCCTGTTCGACGGCGCTGGTCACCGCCGACTTGATGTCGACCAGTCCCTTGTCCAGCTCCACCAGCCCGCGCGTGACGCGCGAGACGTCGAGCAGGTCGTCCACCAGCGCCGTCATGTGCTTGACCTGGCGGCTGATGACTTCGCTCGCCTTGTTGACGCGCGGGTCGATGCTGGCCGTCAGGCGCAGCATTTCGGCGGCCGTGCTGATCGGCGCGAGCGGGTTGCGCAACTCGTGCGCCAGCATCGCCAGGAATTCGTCCTTCTTGCGGTTCGATTCGCGCAGTTCGAATTCGGCCTGGTAGCGCTCGGTCACGTCGACGGTCACGCCGCGCATGCGCAGTGCGCGGCCGTCCGCGTCGAACTGGACTTTTCCGCGGCTGTCGAGCCAGACCTGCCTGCCGTTGTCGGGACGCACGAAGCGCACCACTTCGGCGTAGGCGCCGGCCCCGTCGAGAGCGCGGCCGTGGGCCGCGGCAATCGTGGCGCGGTCATCAGGGTGGATGTGCTCGCTGACGGCGTCCATCTTGCCGGGCGCGAAGCCCAGCACCAGCGCCACGTTGTCGGAATAGGCCAGTTCGCCGCTGTCGAGGTTCCAGTCCCAGACCACCATCTT
Source organism: Telluria sp. LT2P34 (assembly GCF_059685915.1). Classification (NCBI taxonomy): domain Bacteria; kingdom Pseudomonadati; phylum Pseudomonadota; class Betaproteobacteria; order Burkholderiales; family Oxalobacteraceae; genus Telluria; species Telluria sp. LT2P34. The sequence goes on along the minus strand of NZ_JCASIN010000001.1, from coordinate 841,573 downwards.
GGCCGCGTCCATGCCGTCGCGCAGGCGTTCGTCGCTCTCGCGGCGGGCGGCCTGGGCCTGGACCGATTCGGTGACGTCATAGCCCTGCGCGAAGATGCCGATCGTGACGCCATCCTGGTTGCGGTAGGGCTCATAGACCAGGTCGACATAGCGCTGGATGGTCGGCCCGTTCGGCACGGGCTGCACGGCAAACGGCATCGCCCGCGTGGTCCAGGGCTTGCGGGTGCGGTAGACGCTGTCGAGGAATTCCTCGAAGCCCTGGCCGGCGACCTCGGGCAACGCTTCCCATACCGTCTTGCCGACCAGCTCGCGGTGGCCGACCAGCTGGTAATAGGCTTCATTGACCAGCTCGAAGACATGCTTCGGTCCCATCAGGACGGCGACGAAACCGGGCGACTGGTTGAACAGGCTGCGCAGGTGCTCGCGCTCGTTGTTGAGGATGCGCGACAGGGCTTCGTGCATCTGGGCGCGGTTGAAGTTCTCGGTATTGTCGTCGCTCGGCGGGGCGAGCTTGAGCGTGGCCGACTGCGACTGTTCGTCGAACCGGTACAGCTCGGTGACGTCGACGGGATTTTGCACGACCAGGATCGGCCTGCCGTCTTCGCCCAGCACCGGCGTGTGCACGGTACTCCAGTAGCGCTCTTCGAATTTCCTTCCTTCCGGCGTCACGACAGGCACCGCATAGCGTACGAAAGCGGTGGTGTCGGGTTCGCCCTTGGCCAGCGCACGCAGCAGCGAGGCCTTGATTTCGGCCATGTTCGTCGCTTCCGGATTGTCCGGGTCTTCGGGAAAGGCGTCGAAGACATACTTGCCGACGATGTCGGCTTCGGTGCGCTGTACCGAGCGCAGATAGGCGCCGCTGGCGCCGACGATAGTCAGGTCGGGCGCCATGACCAGGTAGGGATAGGGCGTGGCGCGAAACAGCGCCTGGAAGTCGGATAAATTCATCCTCAAATTGTCGCATGCCGGCCCGACGCGTTCACACGCCACAGTACTATGCTGTATGCATTATTTTTCTTGTGGGAAACGTAAACACCGCTATCATATGCAGCCCGTTTCGATGCTGCCTTGCCATGACCCATTTCCCCGCCGCGCGCGGCCTGCCTTGCGCGCCGCGATTGTTTCGCCTGACTACATTCACGATGTTCGCCGTCGGAGCGGCGGTCGCGTTCACGGTGCTGCTGCACCTGGTTCTGGTCGGCCACTTTACCGGCCAGCAGGGACAGCGGGACGCCGAGCTGCGCGTCCAGCAATTGTCATGGCAGATGCGCGATTCGCTCAACCGTGTCGTGGCCACCGCCGTCGCCGACGTCCAGTTGCTGGCGGAACTGCCACAGGTACGCTCATTCAAGGACGCGGACGCGGGCCGCCGCGTGCTCGAGTCGCTGCAGCGCTCGTTTCCCGATTACGCCTGGATCGGCATTGCCGACCGCGAAGGCAAGGTGCTGGCCGCAACCGGGCGCATGCTGGAGGGCGCGAATGTGCGCGAGCGGCCGTGGTTTGTCGCCGGCAGCCAGGGCTTGCGCGCCACCGACTACCATCCGGCGCTGCTGCTCAGCAAGGTATTGCCGAAAACCGCCGACCCGTGGCGTTTTGTCGATGTCGCCGCGCCGCTGAAGGATGAAGGCGCGGACGCGGCGAACCCGGGCACGGCTGCGGTGCGGGGCGTGGTCGGCGTGCACATGAGCTGGGAGTGGGCGCGCCGCCGTGCGCGCGAGCTGCTCAGCCCGGCCCTGCGCGAATATGGGGCCGAGGTGCTGGTCGTGCGCGCGGACGGCACCGTGCTGCTCGGCCCGCCACAGCTGGTGGAGCGGCGCATCGACCTGCCGAGCCTGCGGCTGGCGCAGCGCGGCGAGACCGGCGCCATCCGCGAGCAGGGGGCGGACGGCAAGACGTATATCACCGGCTACAGCCGCACGGGCAGCGCCGGCGATCCGGCCACCTTGCAGTGGTCGGTGCTGGTGCGCCATACCGAAGAGGCGGCGCTGGCCGGGGCGCGCCAGCTCGAGCATCGCATGATCGTGCTGAGCGTCCTGATGGCGGCGACCCTGGCCGGCTGCGCGGCGCTGCTGGCGCGCCGGCTGACGCGGCCGATGGATGCCCTCAGCCGTGCCATCGAAGGGGCGGCGCAGGCCGGCGGGCGCGCCGGGCAGGGCGCCAGCCAGGATGTCGAAATTCCTGTCGTAAATGGTTTTCATGAAGTTCAAGTGCTGTCGCAGGCGATGCGCGAGCTGGTGCGCCGCGAACAGGGGCAGCGGCTGGCGCTGGAAACGATCAACCAGCAGCCGGAAAGCACGGTGGCCGCCCGCACCGCCGAGCTGCAGGCGCTGCTGCTGCGCGATGTGCTCACCGGCCTGCCGAACCGGCGCGCTCTGATGGAAACGCTGCCGGAGGCGCTGCACCGCGCGGCGCGCTCGCAACAGGCCTGCGCGCTGCTCTTCCTCGATCTCGACGGCTTCAAGGGCATCAACGACAGCCACGGCCACGAGCAGGGCAACGCTCTGCTCAAGCAGTTCAGCACGCGCCTGCTCGCCGCGCTGCGCAAGACCGATACCGCCGCGCGCCTGGGCGGCGACGAATTCGTCGTGGTGCTGGAGGGTTTGAACGACCCCGGCGACGCCCGCGAAAAGGCGGCCAGGCTGGTGCCGCTGCTGAGTGCACCGTATGCGCTGGCGGGGGTAACGGTGAGGGTCGGCGCCAGTATAGGAGTTGCCTTGCACATGCCGGACGATTCCCACGATACAGAGCGCTGGATCTCACGCGCCGATGCTGCGATGTATACGGCTAAACGTAGCGGTAAAGGAACAATTGCGAGTGCGCCAGAGGTGATACTGGCCGGTTGACGCGAGCGAAGTCGGAATCCGCCTACAAAAAGACGAGCCATTCTAGTCAGCGATATGTGAGACATTCGACAGATGAAGCCGTCTCGGAGAGGTAAGGTAGAGGCGTAGAGAGGATTGCGCCATGCCCAAGCTGTTCGTCAGGATCGTCACCATTACCGTACTCGCATCAAGCGCCGCCACCGCGCGCGCGCAGAACGGCGTGACGACCCATGGCGCGACGACGTATGGCATGGCGAGCCATGGCGTCATCGACGCGGGCTTGAGCAGCCAGGCCGGCGAATTCGGCGCGCTGACGGTGGGCCGCCAGTACAGCCTGCAATACCTGGCCTTGGCCGATGTTGCCGATCCCTTCAAGGGCGGCATTGCCGGCGGCGCCGCCAACCTGATCGGCGACGGACGCCGCGTCAACAACGGCGTCCAGTACTACGGCGCGCTGCGGCGCGGCCTGTCGGCCGGCGCTTCTTACTCGTTCAAGCAACAAGTCGACACATCGCCTGCCGGACGCGCCTGGGGCATGAGCGTCGGCATCAAGCGCGGACCCCTGACCGTGCGCGCCGCCCACCAGAACCAGAGCGCGGTGCGTGTACAGTTCAACAGCAAGACCAGCAACGACGCCGTCGCCCGCAATTCGATCCTGGCGGCCAACCTGCGCCACGGCTGGGGCACGGCCTATGCCGCCTACAGCCTGAGCCGGGGCTGGGCCGGTTCGCCCCTGTTCAATCCCGACAATCCGTATGGCGCCGGCATCGCCCGCACGGCGTCGAGCAACAGCCGCGACGTGCTGGTCGGCATGGCGGTGCCGGTCGCCGAGGGCACTACCTTGCTGGCCTCGTATATCACCAAGGACGACCGCGACCTCGCCAACCAGGACGCGAACCAGTTTGCCCTGGGCGCCAGCCATGCGCTATCGCGCCGCACCGATTTCTACGCCGCTTACTCGCATATCCGCCACCGCAATGGCGCCGGCTATTCGGTCGGCAACGCCAGTTCGCGCGGCAGCGGCAATTCGGCCTTGAATATCGGCATGCGCCACGCCTTTTAGTACCTCCCCCCGATTTCAGGCGTGCGCGGCGACGCGACTTGCGCAATTTCTGTAGCCTGAAGCTATTCTAGCAACCATCTCCACGGAGGCATTATGACTGGCGCCAGCACACTCGATCCCGACAACTTCCCTGAACTTCCCGACCGCAGCCTCGGCAAGGGCCATGGCCTCGATGCGCTCGGTCCGAGCGACCTGTCCGATACCGGCAGCGACGTCGTGGGCGGCCCCGGCTTTGCGACCAACCTCGACGACGACCAGTTGCTGCACCTGGACCGCGGCACCAACGAGGAAGAAGAAAGCTATGCGGGCGACACCGCCGGTCCCGATGTCGGCGACGCCGATTTCTCGGGCGACAGCGATAGCGGCGGCACCGGCGAGCGCGCTTCGGCCGGACGCGACACGGTCGCCAGGGATGGCGCGGACATCGATACCGACCGCATCGAATCGATCCCCGACCTGCCGCTTACTGAAGAAGACACCGAGTTCCTGTCGAGCCAGCCGCCGGGCAGCGCAGCCCCGCGTTAAAAGCAGCGCCGGGCTTGCTCCTGCCCGGCGTGCCTTCGTTCAAGCCGACAGGCTGCCGCGCGCGCCCTTGCGCCGCGCCAGGCTCCAGGCGGCAAGCAGGGCGCCGCCGCCGAACAGGGCCGCGGCCAGCGGTTTCTTGTCGAGGCTGACGGCGGTGTAGACCGAGCTTTCCTTGACCCATCGTTCCGTCATGCCCTGGCGCTCGCGCAGGGTCTGGCCGGGGTCCGGTGCATGCAGGGCGTCGCGCCGGCCCGGGAGGCGGTCGGTTTTGGGCTGCTGCAGGCGGTACATCGACGCGTTCAAGACATGGTCGAGCATGCGCGGCATATGCGCATTGCTCGACGAAATCATTTTCGAGGCGCTGCCGACAAACACGTCGCGCTTCGGATGCTGGGCGCAGTGGAGGATGGCTTTGGCCACGATGTCGGGGGCATATACGGGCGGCGGCAGGACCGGCTCCTTCTCCATGTAGTTCTTCGCGTGCACCGCGAACAGCGTGTCGATGCCGGCCGGCTTGATCAGCGTCACCGAAATCGGCGCGCCTTCCTTTTCCAGTTCCATCCGCAGCGCTTCGGTAAACGCCTTTACCGCGTGCTTGGACGCGGCGTACATGCCGAGCAGCGGAACGGCGCGGTCCGACACTTCGCTGCCGACATTGATGAGGGCGCCTCCGCCGCGCGATTTCATGCGCTTGACCGCTTCCAGCGAACCATTGACCACGCCCCAGAAGTTGGTCTGGAACAGGCGCTGGTGGTCTTCCAGCGCCATTTCCTCGAGGCGGCCGTAGGTGCCGACGCCGGCGTTGTTGACCCTGATCACACCGACAATCGTGGCCCAACGCCGGATTTCAAGTCATTTTTTTCCAGGCTGGTAGACCTGGTCGAAGACGCCGCCATCGGCGAAGTGCGCCTTCTGGGCCTGGCTCCAGTTGCCCGCGATCGAATCGAGCGTGAACAGCTTGATGTTCGGGAACTGGCTGGCGTACTGGCGCGAGAATTTTTCCACCGACGGCCGGTAGTAGTTCTTCGCAATGATTTCCTGGCCCGCGTCGCTGTACAGGTACTCGAGATAGGCCTGGGCCACCGCACGCGTGCCGCGCTTGTCGACCACCTTGTCGACCACGGCAACCGGCGGCTCGGCCAGGATGCTCACGCTGGGCGCAACGATCTCGAACTTGCCCGGGCCCAGCTCGCGCAAGGCCAGCAAGGCTTCGTTTTCCCAGGCCAGCAGGACGTCGCCAATGCCGCGCTCCACGAAGGTCGTGGTGGCGCCGCGCGCGCCGGAGTCCAGCACCGGGACGTTGCGGTACAGGCGGTTGATGAAGTCGCGCGCAGCCGCTTCATTGCCGCCCGGGCGGCGCAAGGCATAGCCCCAGGCCGCGAGGTGGTTCCAGCGCGCGCCGCCCGAGGTCTTCGGGTTCGGGGTGATGACCGACACGCCCGGCTTGACCAGGTCGCCCCAGTCGCGGATGCCTTTCGGGTTGCCTTTGCGGACCAGGAACACAATGGTCGAGGTGTAGGGCGCGCTGCGGTTCTTCAGGCGGCCCTGCCAGTTGTGCGCGATAAGGCCGCGTTCACTGATAGCATCGATGTCGTAGGCCAATGCCAGCGTCACGACATCGGCCGCCAGCCCGTCGATCACGGCGCGCGCCTGCTTGCCCGAGCCGCCGTGCGACTGGCGCACCGTCACCGTGTCGCCGGTTTTGGCTTTCCAGTGGCTGGCGAAGGCTTTGTCGAAGTCCTGGTACAGCTCGCGCGTCGGGTCGTAGGAGACGTTCAGCAGGGTGATGTCGGCCGCGGAGGCTGCCGGCTGGACCAGCACTGCCGCCGCTGTGAGTGCGACGGCCAGGGTATAAGCGATTTTTTTGAACATGCGTTTCTTTCGGATGAGTAAGGAGACGATTACCGCTAGGGTAGGGCTCCACTCAGCCGAAGAAAACGAATGATTTCAGCTATCGATATGAGATTTTCAATGCACGCACCCGATCGGTCGATTGATCGGGCGCTGCACGCAAGGCCTGGTTTAATGCGCTTTCGACAGAATCAGGAGCCAGCGGCCAAAGATCAGCACTTCCAGGTGGCCCGGCTCGACGCCCGTATCGCATTCGATGATCGGGTTGATCGGGTAGAAGCGCTTGCGGAAGTCGCGGGTGATGAGGATTTCACGGCGGCCGAAGCGCATCAGGAATGGTGCAGGAGCGTATTCCAGGCCGAAGGCGTTGTTCAGAGTGGTCATTGACGTATCCCTTGTTTGTATTATGTTGGTCAGTGAAAACAGAATAGCATAACCACTGTATAAATCCACAGCTACTGTACAAAACCACAGTAAATATTTTAAGTGTGGTTTTTTTGCCATGCACCCCCATCTGGCCCGAATGGATAAATCGCTTACCGCCCGCCTGCACCGTTTTGCCGCTGCCCGCTTTTCTCCCGCAGAAGAATTCGGCCTGCATCTGACCCTGGGTATCCTGGCGCTGCTGCTGGCGATGGCGGGCTTCGCACAGATCGCCGGTGCAGTGGTGAATGGCGCGCCGATCACCGAACTCGACCGGCGCCTTGCGGCCTGGCTGCATGCGCATGCGCAGGGGAGCGACGCGCTGCGCAGCTTCCTGCTCGTCGTCACCCACATGCACAGCACGCCGGGGATGCTGGCGATGACGGCGCTGGCCGCAGCCTGGCTGTACCGGCGCGAAGCGCGCCACTGGATGTTGACCCTGCTCGTCACGGTGCCAGGCGGGATGCTGCTGAACGTGGCGATGAAGCACACCTTCGAGCGTGCGCGGCCGCATTTTAACGAGCCCATCCTCAGCTTGACGACCTACAGTTTTCCTAGTGGCCACAGCGTCGCGGCAACGCTTCTCTACGGCGTGCTGGCCTGTTACCTGGTACGCGAGGCAGGCAGCTGGCGCGCGCGCGCGCTGATCGTGACTGCCGCCTGTGCCATGATCGCGCTGGTGGCCGGCTCGCGCCTGTACCTGGGAGCGCATTACCTGTCGGACGTGCTGGCGGGAATTGCCGAGGGCTGCGCCTGGCTGGCGATCTGCGTCACCGGCACCGCCACCCTGCGCCGGCGCCAGGCCGCGCGCGCCCACCGCAAGCGCGCGCTGCAACCCAACATCCCACATTGAGGAATTTTGATGCGAACAATCATCCACCTGTCCGACCTGCATTTCGGGCGTGTCGACCAATCCCTGCTGGGGCCGCTGCGCGAGCTCATCCATTCAATCGCGCCCGATGTCCTCGTCGTCTCCGGTGACCTGACCCAGCGCGCCAAGGTCGAGCAGTTCGAGGAAGCGCGCGCCTTCCTCGACACCTTGCCCGGACCGCAGATCGTGGTGCCGGGCAACCACGACATTTCGCTGTACAACGTGTTCCGCCGCTTCGTCAAACCCCTGGACCGCTTCAAGCGCTACATCACGGACGACCTCGACCCGGTGTTTGTCGACGACGAGATCGCGGTGCTTGGCGTGAATACGGCGCGCTCGCTGACGATCAAGGACGGGCGCCTGAACAAGGAGCAGGTGGAGGGCATCCGGACCCAGCTGGCAGGCATCGATCCGGCAATTACCCGCATCGTCGTCACCCACCATCCCTTCGACCTGCCGACCACGTTCGAGGAAAAGAACCTGGTCGACCGGGCGTCGATGGCGATGGAAACCTTTGCCGAATGCGGCGTTGACGTGCTGCTGGCGGGCCACATGCATGTGAGCCATGCGGCCAGCACCGCGAGCCGCTACCAGATCGACGCCTACGCGGCGCTGGTGGTGCAGGCGGGTACGGCAACCTCGACCCGGGGAAGGGGAGAAGTCAATTCCTTCAACCTGCTGCGGGTCGAACACGAGCGGGTCGAGATCGACCGCTACGGCTGGGACGTGCTGACGAATACCTTCCGCGTCATCGTCACCGAAAAGTTCCTGCGTAGCGGGAATGTCTGGGCTCCGGCCTCGGAAGGCATGCTGGCCGCAGGGATTTAGGTAGGGTGGGCGGCTTTGCCGCTCACGCGTTCAAATCACGTTTCAAGATCCTGCTCGGCTGATCTTGCGCTGGTCGAACGCGTGGGCGGCGGAGCCGCACACCCTACGGTCAAGATCACACGGACATGGCCGTATCGGCTTAGATCCAGTACTCCGTCAGCCGCGACGCCCACTCCTTGACGCGATCGGCCCATGGCCGGTTGCGCCATTGTTCCAGAGTCACTTCCTTCGAATCGCGCAAGTCTTCGTTGAAGGCGCTTTCCATGTCGCGCCCGAAGGCCGGGTCGATCACGACCACGTTGAGTTCATAGTTGTGGATGAAGCTGCGGCGGTCGATGTTGGCCGAACCGATGGTCGACCAGGCCTCGTCGATCACCGCCGTCTTCGCGTGCAGCACCGCCACCTGCAACTGGAAGATGCGCACGCCGCCGACCAGCAGCGGCTCGTAGAAGGCGCGGCCGGCGTGCATCACCAGGCCGTGGTCGGAGACGCCGGGCAGCACCAGCTTGACGTCGATGCCGCGTTTCGCCGCGCCCACCAGGGCGTCGATCACCTGCTGGTCGGGCACGAAATAGGCCGAGGTGATGTGCACGGATTTCTTGGCTTCGTTGATGGCGACCAGCAGCGAGCGGTAGATTTCCGAGTGGCCGTTCGGTTCGGTGGCGAGCACGCGCACGAACTTGTTGCCGGCCGGCGCCAACTGCGGGAAATAATCGCCTGGCGGCAGTTCGCCCGCTTCCTGGCGCACCCAGTTGTTCACGAATGCGTATTGCAGGGTAGCCACGGCCGGGCCTTCGATGCGCACGTGGGTATCGCGCCAGCCGATCTTGTTCTTGTCGGCGTTCTTCGCCGTGCTGCGCGAGCGGAACAGCGAGCTGTTGGCATAGTCGCTGCTGATGTTGATGCCGCCCGTGAACGCCACCTTGCCGTCGACCACCATGATCTTGCGGTGGTCGCGGTTGTTGATCGACCAGTTGCCCCTGGCCTTGGCCGGGTTGATCGGGTTAAAAGCGAGCAGGTTGATGCCGGCGTCGCGCATGCGGTCGAAAAAGGCCTGGGGCGTGCCGAGGGTGCCGACGCTGTCGTACATGACGTTTACCGTCACGCCCTGGCGCCGCTTTTCCATCAGCAGTTCGGCGAACTGCAGGCCGATCGGATCCTGGTCGAAGATATAGGTCTCGAGGTTGATCGAGTTGGTGGCGCCGCGCACCGCCGCCATCATTTCGCGCATCGTGGCCGGGCCGTCGAAGAGCAGCTGCACCTGGTTGCCGGCGATCAGGGGCACGCCGGTGGCCTGTTCCTCGAGCACGGCAAGCGCCTTGAGGTCGGCGGTGGCATTGGCCCAGCGCCGCTGCAGCGCATTCGACGCCTGTCCCCTGGACATGGTGCCGCTCGCGGTCGACACCGTCGGGTTGGTCTTGGCGGGCGTGTCGGGCAGCTGGTCGACATCGGGAAGCGTGCGGCAGGAGGCGATGGCGCCGAGCAGGGCGAGTGCGCCCAGCCAGGAGGTGATGCGTTGTTTGTTCATTTTGCTTCCCTTGTAGCCGTGGTATCGATGTCGGTATCGGTATCGGAGCGGTCCGCCGTGGCGTCCATATCTTTCGGACCGATGAAAAAGTCGAGCGGCGCATGCAGGAAGCGCCGGCCGAGTGCGCGCAACAGCAGCACGCTGCGCGTGAACTGGATCTTGCGCGCGCGTAGCGCCACCGACAGCGCCAGGCTGAAACTGACCAGCAGATTGACCGCGCCGATCAGGGCCACGCCGAGCGTTGCATTAGCGGCCTCTACCCATGTTATCTGATAGTCGAGACTGACGAGCGCCGTAGCGAAATTCGCGGTCGAAAAAGTCACATGGCGAATGTCCAGCGGCAGCCCCAGCAGATAGCCGACGGTGCCGGTGCTGCCGAGCAGGATGCCGAAGAAGAAGTTGCCCATCAGGCCGCCGAGGTTGTCCTCGACATAGCGCGCCACCCGCGCGCGCCGCGCCACGCCCAGCATCCGGCCGAGCCAGCGCAACTGGCACACGCGCTGGCCCATGCGCGTGTACAGGGCCTTGTTGTCGTAGTAGCCGGAAATGAGGCCGGCCACGAACAGCCAGACCCCGGCAATGGCCGCATAGAACAGGGCCGGACCGCCGAAGGGATCGATGTCCTGCAGCAGGTGCTGCGCCTTGGCGGGCGTGACCAGGTGCCGCCCCGTCATTTGCTGGCAGGCGAGGGCGATGGCGAAGGCGGTGGGAAAGGCCACCGCGACGTTGCCGAGCACGGCGACGATCTGGGTCCGGAATACCTTGTTGACGAGTTCGCCCATGCTGTCGTAGTCGATGCGCTGGCCGTCGCGGCTGTGCAGGCCGGCGGCAATGCGCTGGGCCGTCATGGCGGGCTGCTTGGTGGCGATGGTCCAGTGCAGCATGTGGACTAACATGAAGCCGAGCGAATAGTTCATGCTGAATAAAAACGCTTCGACCAGGGGCGCCGTCCGCAGATACCCCAACAGGATCTTGAACAGCGCCATGAAGCCGACGATGAAACCGGCGCCGGCGGCGGCCTGGAACATGCCGCGCAGTTGCGAGCGGCTTTCCGCGATGTAGTGCTCGCCGGTGCGGCTGGCGTTTTCGGTGACGTTGCGCGCCAGCAGGTCGATATTGTCGTGCAGCAGCCCGCGCACGCGGTATTTCGTGTTGTGCGCCTGCACCAGTTCCTGGGCCAGCTCGACGGCGGCTGCGCGCGCCGGCGGCGCCGTCTTGTCCAGGTCGACCAGGAACAGCAGTTTGCGCAGCCGGCCGATACTTTGGGTAATCGCCACCAGCACATAGGTCAGGGCGACGCTGGTGCCGAAGGAGAGCGAATTGCGGCGGATTTTCGCGATCACGTCCTCGCATTGGTCGAGCATCACCAGCAGGTGCAGGGCGTCGTCCGGCCTGGCCATGGGCTGGCCGGCGTCGCCCTCGAGGTAGCGGCCGTAGTCGTCGAGGTAGCGGTTGACCTCGATGTTCTGCATCAGGAAGGGCGAGTCGAAGTCCTCGATCTCGCTGTAGCTGTGCACCAGGCGCGGTTCCAGGCCCAGCGCGCAGACCCGGCACGAGAGCGTACGGATGGCGTCGAGCATGCCCAGCAGCGTGACGATGCGCGCTCGGTCGGGCGCGGCGTCGAGGGGAGGCGGCGCGTCGGCGACGACGTCGAACAGGGCCAGCCAGTCGGCATCGGGTACCGAGCGTATCCACTTGTAGTCGGCGTCGGCGTACAGCACCTGGTCGAGCGCATCGGACAGATAAAGGTCGTCGAGCGCGGGGGGCAGCAGCCGGTAGGCGATCCTGCGCTTGAGTTCGGTGAAGAAACCATCGTTCGAGAGGATGCCGATATCGCTGTACAGGCTGGTGTGGCGGCGCTTCTCGAGGATGGTGACGATATAGCTGCGCAGCGCCCAGGCCTGGGCCGGATTGCCGCGCAAGAGCTGGGTCAGCGTGCGCACCGCCTCGACCGCGCGCGACCGGGTGCGCCGGCGCGGCCGCAGGCTGTCGACCAGCTCGACCAGCAGGTCGATCCGATCGCTGTGCGGGTCGATCCGTTCAAGAATGGCAAGCATACAATTTCCGTTTCCCTCAAGCGCCTAGTATACGCGCTGGGGTCGCTGGGCCTTGGTACGGCAGCGTACGCAGGACAGCTGAGTTGGAGCGAAAAAAAACCCGGGAACGCGCGTGGCGTGCCCGGGTTGTTAGCGGAGCTGGGCGTCGGAATTAACCGCGGCCAGGTTCCGCGACGTAGATCTCGACACGGCGGTTGCGTGCGCGGCCGGCGTTGTCGGTGTTGTTCGCGATCGGCTCGCGGTCGGCACGGCCTTCGATGCTGATACGGCCCGGGTTGACGCCACGGCCGGCCAGGTAGTCGCGGGTGCGCGCGGCGCGGTCGATCGACAGCGGCTGGTTGATGGCCGGGGTACCGGTGTTGTCGGTGTGGCCGATGATGACCACGTTGGTGGCCTGGTTCTCGTTCAGGGTCTGGGCGAAACGCTCGAGGACCGGCTGGAAATTCGGCTTGATGTCGGAACGGCCGGTGTCGAAGGAGACATCGCTCGGGATGTCGAGCTTCAGGCGGTTGTCCGAGGTCTGGGACACCTGCACGCCGGTGCCGCGCGTCGCCTGCTCCATCGCCTGCTTCTGCTGCTCCATGCGCTTGGACCAGATGTTGCCGATCACTGCGCCGGCAGCGCCGCCGAGGACGGCTCCCTTGGCCGCGCGTTCGCCGCCGCCGCCGCTGGTGGTGCCGCCGATCAGCGCGCCAAGCGCTGCGCCGGCGCCGGCGCCGGTTGCGGTGCCACGCTGGGTGGCGCTCATGTCGGCGCAGCCGCTCACGCCAAAGGCGAGGACGGTGGCGGCGAGGACGGATTTCGTGAAGTTCTTGTGCATATCATTTCTCCTGAAAAAAATCCGTTTCGTAGGCGCACCCGCTGGGGCGCGTCCAGGAAACGGATTGGTCAAACAACTACAAAAACGTACATGGCAGTGCTAAATACCGCGGCCGCTGATCAGGCGCACGAGAATCATGATGACGGCAACGACCAGCAAAATGTGGATGAAGCCGCCGATCGTGTAAGAGGTAACCAGGCCGAGCAGCCACAGGACGACCAGGACAATAGCGATGGTGTAGAGCATGTGTGTCTCCTCATTCAGTGATGTTGCGCCGCTTGCGGCACCGTGAATGAAGTATCACCCTTCTTGCTCAGCAACACCGTTCGGTGGCGTACATTATGCGCGCGATTTGTTCGCGCGCCGCAGGCCGGGCACCCATCCCATGAAGCCGAGCAGGCCGACGATACCGATCAGGCAGGTCAGCAGGCCGCCGCTGACGAGGAAGAAAACGTCATGGGCCGCCACGTTCGGGGCCAGCTCGGGAGGCGCCGCCGAGACGAGCCCGATACCAGTCACGACCAGGCCCCAGGCAATGATGCCGATCCACGCAAGGCTATTCATGATAATCCCCTTTCGATGCTTGTATGCGCCGGCCTTGTGCTCCAGCCGGGTGTACTGCCATTATCAGGCTAGCTCAGCAATATTTCCGTGCGATGACGCACATTGCACTGAGGAAAATATCAAGCCCGGCGATCCGCGAGGATGGCCGGGCTTGCGGGAGGGGAGGCTGGCGCTGTTATGCGGCCGAGCGCAGGCGGCCCTTCACGATGCGCACGCGGTCGCCGCTGCTCCACTGGGGCGCGCTGCTTTGCTTGAAAGTGCGCAGGCTGCCGTCGTCGAGGCGGACACGGATTTCATACGTGGTCGTGGCTTTCATGTTGCCCTCGACCTGGTTGCCGACCACCGCGCCGCCCACTGCGCCGGCGACCGTGGCGATCTGGCGTCCGCTGCCGCCGCCGATCTGGTTGCCGAGCAGGCCGCCAAGGACGGCGCCGCCGGCGGCGCCCAGGCCGCTGCCCTGGGCACGGTGCTTGATTGCGCGCACCGATTCCACATTGCCGCAGTTGCCGCACCATTTCGGCTCGGCCGCCGCCAGCTGCACCGGCTTGGGCTTGACCGTGGCGCGTGGCGCAGGCGCCGGCCGGTATTCAGGCTCGGCCTGGCGCTGTTCCACATAGCGCTCGCTGGCCACCGGCGCCGGGCCATAGCCTTGCGCGACTTGTTGCGCAGGGTACTGCGCCGGATACTGGGCCTGCGGCAGCGGAGCGGCAGGCATCATCGGCTGGGCGATCACCCCGTTGTCCCGGGACAGCCGGGCCATCTCGGCACTGGTCGCGCCTGCCGGCAGCGGCTGGCCGGCGGACGGCAGGTTCGAGGACAGCGCGGCCCGTTCGGCGGCGCTCAGCTGGCGGTTATCGTTGCCGCCGATCGAGGAGGGGATCCAGCCCATGATGGCTGCCGTCCCGACCAGGCAGAACAGCACGACGGCGAGCGCCGCCAGCAGCAGCAGGGGATGGTGCTGGGCGCGTCCCGGTGGGGCAGGAATGTTGTTGTTCATGGCGTGTCCTTGGTTGGTTGCGGAGGCATCCACGGACCGCGCAATCCGCGCATGTCTGGTGGAATGAAGATTGTCCCTAGGAACAACAAGGTATTCCGTGCGTCACCGAACATACTTCCCCTATCAGAGCATTTAACCTGATCGAAATTGTTTGCAAATGTATCTGTCGTCATTTTCCGGTGCTGCTTCGGCCGGGAATAACAACCTAGAGGGTCCGATGAATTTTGCCTCTTCTCCCGAGGTCGCCGAGCACAACGCCAATTTGCTGCTGGCCGCGCTCCCGCCGCAGGAGCTGGCTCAGGTGCTGCCTATGCTCGACCAGGTGCATGTCGACGGTGGCGAAGTGCTGGGCGAGGCGGGCGATCCTATCCGCTATATCTATTTCCCCCACGACTGCCTGATTTCGCTGCTGGGCGTGGCCGGCGGGCGCATGACGCTCGAGGTCGGCCTGGTGGGGCGCGAAGGCATGCTCGGCGCGACCGTCGCGCTCGGCCATGAAACGGCCCAGGTGCGCGCCGTGGTGCAGCGTCCGGGCAGCGCAAGCCGCATGGACAGCGCCGCCTTTTGCACCGAGTTCGCGCGCAACGGCGCGCTGCAACGGGTCTTGTACCGTTATACCGACAGCTTGCTGGCGCAGGCCATCCAGATCGCCGTCTGCAGCCGTTTCCACGTGCTCGAGGCACGCCTGGCGCGCTCGCTCCTGATCACGCGCGACCGCCTGCAGTCCGACAAACTCCACCTCACCCACGAGTTCCTGGCGCATGCCCTGGGCGTGCGCCGCGTCGGCGTGACCAAGGCGGCCAGCGCTCTGCAGCAGCAAGGCCTGATCATCTACAGCCGCGGCAACATCGAGATCCTCGATGCCGAGGGGCTGGCCGCGGCTGCCTGCACCTGCTACGAGATCGTCAAGGATGCCAGGGTAGGGGCGGTGTCGACCGCATTCGTGTAGCACACCGCCTGAACTCACGAGCGGTTCGCCGCCCGGTCCACGCTCTACTGCCGAGGAACAGCCCGGCAGTGAGCGAGCTCCCTCCATAAACAAAAAGCCCCGCTTGCGCAATGCAAGCGGGGCCGTTCGTGTGTTTGCTATGGTACTGCGGGTACTGCGATTAACGCGTCTTGCCGACCTGGTTGCCGACCACGCCGCCGACAGCTGCGCCGCCAACCACGCCAGCTGGGCTACCGCCGGTCAGGGCGCCGCCGATCACTGCACCGGCGCCTGCGCCGACAGCGGTGGTCTTGTCCTGATGCGACATGCCGGCGCAGCCGGTCAGGCCCAGTGCCAGGGTTGCCAGGGTGGCGCTAACTGCCAGGTGTTTGATGGTCTTCATATAAATCTCCTTTGGTGGGTTTTACTTCAGGCGCAAGTCGTTTTTCACCGACTTCACGCCTTTCACTGTGCGTGCAACCGATGCAGCCGTTGCTACGCTTTCCGCCGAGCTCACATAACCTCTCAGCTGGACGATACCTTCACGGCTTGCAACATCGATATCCGCAGTCTTGAGTTCCGGACTGCTGCCGATGGCGGCTTTCACGCTGCTCGCAATGGCTGCGTCATCCACCGGCTTTGCCTGCAGCAGATTCGTGCTGCCGCATCCCCCGAGTGCAATGGCCGCCGATAAGAAGACGGCCTGTTTCCAATGCCTCATGCGGGTTCCTCGATGCCGTGTTGTCGTTCCGGCGATGACTGGAGAATACGCCGGGTGCATGGCCGAGTCTGTTCGGCAACACACACTCGGGAAAACAAGCTCATCAGCGAGACTTCGCCTTGCCCGGCGGCGGCGCGGTCGGCTTTTGCTTTGCCAGCGCCACCAGGCGGCCGCAGTCGCTGTTCTCGCCCGGGCCGGTGTTGATCAGGGGGATCAGCGCCGCAACCGGCGCGGCGACGGTGGCCAGCACCGCGGCGCCGCCCGCTTTCAGTGCCAGCACGCCCTTGTCGACCGAAACGTCGGGTTTGCTGAAGGGGCCACGCACATACAGCGGCGCGCGCAGCGTGAACAGGCGCAGGGCCTTGGTTTCCGGCTTGATGGTGAGGTCCATTTGTTCGTTCGCCAGGCTGATCGTGCCGTTGACCCGGATGATCGCTTCCGCGGTATCGACGACGAACACCTGCGACTGCATCAGGCCCTTGTTCACGTCGAAGTCGGCCGCCAGGCAGTTGAGCTGAACCTGCTTGTCGCCGAACAGCTTGGTAACGATGATGTTGCCCACGTTCAGGCCCATCTGTTCGAGCAGCATCTTGCTGATGGTTCCCTGGTTGACCACCGCCTTGACTTCGCCGCTCGACGAGCCGAGCAGGGAGGCGACCGAGGTGCCGGTCGCCGACAGCTGGGCATCGCCGCTGATCTGGCCGACGGTGGCCTGCATCTTTTCGATGGTCGGGAACAGTTGCTTGATTTCGATATTGCGCGCGCTGAGCTTGGCGGTGGCGGCGATCGTGTTGCCCTGCCTGCCGCTGCCGTCCATCCGGATGGTCGAGCGCAGGGTGCCGCCGGCCACGCCGAAGTCGAGCGGGGCCAGGCTGATGACGCCGTCCTTCATGGTCAGGTGGGTCGACAGTTTGCTGATGGGCAGCTTCTTGTCGCGCACGATCTGGTCGGCCGAAAAGCGCACATCGGCGTCGATCGCCTTCCAGCGCTCGGTCCGGAATTCTTCGACGGGCAGCACTTTGCCGCCCGGCTGCACGGTCGCGACGCCGCGTGCCTTCTTGCTCTCGTTCGAGTCGCCGCCGACCAGCGGCCCCAGGTCCGAGAACACCAGCCGGCGCGTGGATACATTGCCGGAGAGCTTGCCGCGTGGCTTCCCGCCTTCATAGACGAGCTTGCCGCCGATATCGCTGGAGCCGACCTTGCCCTTGAACTTGTCGTAGGTCCAGCGGCCGTGTTCCCGGTCGAGTTCGCCCTTGAGGCGTCCCGAAGTCGAGAACGCCGGCGTTTCCGGCAGCGTGATTTTAGTGAAGTTGTACAGCTGCGCCATGCTGCGCCCGGCCAGTTCAAGCTGCAGGTCGACGGCCTTCAGCTCTGCCGGGCTGGTGACGGTGCCCTCGATGGCGATGCGGGACGGGCCGCTGCGCATGTCCGCCTGCACCGGATAGGGGGTATTCCGGTCCTTCAGCGACAGTACCTGGCCGACCTTGCCGCCGCCGGTCACGGGCGCGCCGTTGTAGCTGCCCGTGACCTTGAAGCCGACGCCATATTTCGGGTCCTTGTCCAGGGTGCGGACCTGGGCCGTGACGTCGGCCTTGGTGACCGCATCGATCACGCGCACCACGCCATCGGTGAGCACCACCCGCTCGAGGTCGAGCTGCCACTTCGAGTCGGTATCCTTCTTCTTGTAGACCCAGTTGTAATGGGTGCCGTCGGTGCGCTGCAGTTCGACATAGGGCGAATCGAAGCGCAGTACCGGAATCCCGATCGTGTGGTGCAGCAGGCCGAAGGGGTTGAGCGAAAACGAAAACTGGCGCACGCGCGCCATGTCCATCTGCTTCATGTGGGCCGGATTGCCGACGCGGACATCGTTGGCGATCAGGTGCGGCCAAGGCAGCCAGTCGCGCAGGTTGCGGTCGACGGGCGCCATGCTGCGTGCCGGGACTTCCCATTGCACCGCCAGGTTGCCCCGGATGGCGAAGGGGCGTTCGATCGCTTCGCTCACCTTCGCGTTGAGCCAGGGCCGGGCGCGGTTCCAGTCGAAAGTCAGGATGAAAATGATGGCGATCACGGGAATCGCGATCAGGGTGGCGAGCAGTGCGAAAAGGATTTTTTTCTTGTGGCCACCTTTGTGCTGCTGGGCGCCTTGCTGGGGTGCAGTATCGGGCATGACGATCCTTCATGGGGTTCGGTCTTGAGGCCAGCTTAGCGCAAAGGCCGGGAGGCTCAATGTGCGATGCCGCACCTAATAAAGGATGAGCGTGGCCCGGGCCACTCGAACGCGGGTCGAATGTGCGGCAGCGTACCGAACGTGAGTGATAACAGGTTTATAACTTGAACAAATCGTAACATCTAAGGAGAAATGACATGAAAGCAATTCGCCCAATGAAGCTACTGGCCCTTGTCGCCGTGCTGTCCCTCAGCGCCTGCGCCAGCCAGAAGACGCCCGCCACGGCCGACGTTGCCGTGTCCCAGGCCGCGGTGGCCAATGCGGTCCAGGCCGGCGCAGCCGACCTGGCCCCGGCCGAGATCACGGCGGCGCGCGCCAAGATGATGCGCGCCAACGAAGCGCTCGCAGCGAAAGACTACAAGCTGGCGCGCGAACTGGCGGTGCAGGCCCAGGCCGACGCCCAGCTGGCCCAAAGCAAGAGCAATTCCGCCAAGGCGACGGCTGCCTCGAGCGCGCTCAACGAAGACCTGCGCGTGCTGCGCCAGGAAGTCGACCGCGCCAACAGCCAGTAAGGCGCCGGGGCAGGGCGCGCGAGCGCCATCTACATCACGCGACGCAAGTCGCCCAGACATCGACCGCGCCTTCACGGCGCCATTGGAGGGTATGACCATGAAAGTCCGTTTCCTGAAGCCGGCCATCTTTGCCAGCGCAATCCTACTCGCAGCCTGCAGCACCGTTCCGACCACAACGCCGACGCTGGACCAGGCGCGTGCCGACTTCGTCGCCGCAAACAATAATCCACAGGTGTCAAGCTACGCCCCGCTCGAGTTCCGCCAGGCCAGCGACGCCCTGAACGCCGCCAATACCGCCGCTGCCCGCAGGGACAGCCTGGAAGACATCGACCGCCTGGCCTATATCGCCAAGCAGAAGATCGCCACCGCCCAGGAAGTAGCCCGCGGCAAGGCCGCCGAAGCGAATATCGCCGACGCCTCGCGCCAGCGCACCGAAGTGCAGCTCGATGCCCGCACGGCCGAAGCCGAACGCGCGAAGCGCGATGCCGCCCAGGCCCAGGCCGAGGCATCGATGGCGCGCCAGCAGGCCGCCACCGCCCAGCAGCAGGCAGCGTCTGCTCAGGACCAGGCCGCCATGGCGCAGGAACAGGCCCGCATGATGGCCGAACGCACCGCCAAGCTTGAAATCCTGCTGGTCGAACTGCAGGCCACCAAGACCGAACGCGGCATGGTCGTCACCATCGGCGACGTCCTGTTCGCCACCGGCAAGGCCGACCTGACGCCGAACGGCATGTCGACCCTGCGCAAGCTGGCCGACGTGATGGCGCAGAACCCGGAGCGCACTGTGCTGGTCGAAGGGTTTACCGACAACGTCGGCAGCTCGAGCTCGAACCAGGACCTGGCGCAGCGCCGCGCCAATGCCGTCGCCACCGCCCTGGGCAGCATGGGCGTGCCGCGTGAGCGCATCGCCATGCGTGCCTATGGCGAAGCCTTCCCGGTCGCCGCGAACGACACGGCTGCCAATCGCCAGCTCAATCGCCGGGTCGAGGTCGTGCTGTCGAACGACGCGCGTCCGATCCCGCCGCGCACGGCCGGCCGCTGATCGGCCAGCCGCTGTTTTCGTTTTTTTTAAACCACCACAACTTAACTAACAACAACAGGAGTTCATCATGCAAGACACCACCACCCGCAGCCATGCCCGCTCGATCGACAGCAGCCTCCAGAACGCCAGCGCCGACATGAAGCTGCTGGTCAAGGACGCGCAGGCACTGCTGACTGCCGCCGCCGCGCTCACCGGTGACAAGGCCGACGACCTGCGTACGCGCGGCATGGACCTGCTGGACCGCGCCATGGGCCGGGCCTCGCAGTACCAGGGTCAAGCCGCAGTGAAGAGCAAGGAACTGGCCCAGACCGCCGATGTCTACGTTAAGGACAACCCGTGGCGCACCGTCGCTGCCGCAGCGAGCGTCGGCCTGCTGGTCGGCATCTTTCTTGGTCGTAAATAACTAGCGTCGGAGAACACCATGGAAAAGACCGACACCGTCGTACATGGGCCCGGACTCATGGGCGGAATTTCTGGCCTGGCCAAGAACCTGTTCGGCCTCATCGTGTCCCGCGTGGAGCTGGCAGCGCTCGAGATGTCGCAGGTGCGCAACCACGCGATCGAGCTGGTGGCGCTGTTTGCCGGCGCCGTCCTCGCGATGTGGTTCGCGATTGCCTATGGCACCGCGACCATCGTGATGCTGGCCTGGGAATCGTGGGGCTGGAAGATCCTGCTGGTGATGTTCCTGGTGTTCCTCGCCATCGCGGCAGTTCTCGTGATGAAGGGACTGGCCATGCTCAAGCAGGGCAAGCTTGCCTTCCCTGAAACGATGAACGAACTCCGTAACGACCGCGACGTGCTGCTCTGAGCGGCCACCTACAGGGGAACAGGAATGGAAAAACATAATCACAAGGATGAGCCAACCGGCCTGGCCGGCCACAAGCACAGCCGCGACCCGGTGGCGCGATTGGCCGAGCTCAAACGCGAAGGCGAGTTCTACCGCGCCGGCGTCAGCTACGCCAAGGCGCAGGTAAAGCACGGCGCGCGGCCGGAAGTCATGCTACATTCTGCTTTGGACAATGCGACTTGGGCCTTGCGCGCACGTGCTGATGCTTTACTGAAACCTACGGGCACCAGCATCTCGGTGCTCATGCCCTACGCGCTCGGTGCATTCAATTTCGTGCGCCAGCGCCGGATGGGCAAGATGGTCGTCGGCGGCGCTGCGCTGATGGCCGTGGCCGGCTTGTTCATGAAACGGCGGCGCGCACGTCGCGAGGCATAAGCGCCAAGCCTGGTTCAGCTCGAGGCGTGCGGCCAGTTGGCCGCCGCCCCGCAGGCATCCAGAAACTGGCAGTACAGAATATGGTGGGGCTTGAGCGGCGTCGCAATCATTGATTGGACGCCGTCTTTTTTTGTGCCGGCTAGCTCCCCGCCTGCGCTTCGGCCCGCAATTGCTCCATCCCGGTTTTCCAGTTGGCCTGCGCCTCCTTCAGGCAAGCTTGCCGTTCGCTGGCCGGCCCCTGGCGGCAGGCGTTTTTCGCTTCGTTCAGCGCGGCGCCCATTTCCTTTTGCCGGGTGCGCATGCGCTGCGCGTCGGTCACGTCTTCCTGGTGCCAGCGCGCGGGGTCCCCGCGTGCGATTTCGCTTGCCTGCTGCTTAGCGGCGGGCTTCGATACCGTCGCGTCGCCGTTTGTCTGCGCAAGCGCGCAGGCAGCGCCGCCGGCCAGCAGGCAGCCGGCCAGCATCCGTTTCAAGCTGGGTCCACCATCCATGTTCGCCTCCCTAATGCAAGAGGCCGGCAAAAGCCGGCCCGTGAATCGATGAATAACTACCCTTTACGGGATCAGTAGCGGTAGACGCGGCCGTCGACCAGGCGCACGCGGTTACCCACGCGCAGGTCGTAGGCGCTGTCCTGGACGACGCTGCGGTATTCGCCGTTGTCCATGCGGATATTGACCTGGTACATCTCCTGGCCGCTGTTCGCAGTGCGGTTGCGCTCGACGTTGTTGCCGATCGCGGCGCCGGCGACGCCGCCTGCCACGGTGGCGGCGGTACGGCCGCTGCCGCTGCCGACCTGGTTACCCGCCAGTGCGCCGACCAGGCCGCCGACAATGGCGCCTGCGCCGCTGGTACGGGCGTCGCCGCCCTGGGCAATCTGGATCGATTCGATGACGCCATAGCCCATCGATGCGGAATTGTTGTAGCCGGGACCGGTAGCATAACCGCCGCTGCCGTAAGGGCCGTTGTTATACGAGGGCGAGCTGGCGCAGCCCGACAGCAGGGCGCCCGCGGCGACGACGGCGGCAAAGGTAGAGGTAAGTTTCATGTTGTTCTCCTGGCAAAAGTTGTGAGTCAAGAATAAGGCCCAGTTTCGAGCGGGTCTGTGCGATGACGCACGATGAATTGCCTCTTTGATATGTGCTCCGAACATCTGTGCTTGTGTTCGACAGCGAACAGAAAACGCGGCCGGATCGGCGTACAACGTTGTTAGCGTGTTGACAATTGGAGAAGCAAAGCATGACGACAAAAATGAAGAACATACACGCGCTGCTGGTCATCGGAGCGGCGCTGATGTGGTCCGCACATGCCCGTGCCCAGGTGGCGCCGGATACGAAGGCGGCCTACAACACGGCGCGCGACGCCGCCGCCAGCACCTACAAGACGGCACGCGCCCGTTGCGACACCGTGACCGGCAATCCACGCGAGGTCTGCGTCGCCGAAGCCAAGGCCGAACGCGTCCGGGTCGAGGAAGAGGCGGGAGCCGCCTACAAGAACACGCTGAAATCGTATACCCAGGCACGCATGCGCATCGCCGACGCCAACCATGACCGCGACAAGGCACGTTGCGGCGCGGTGACCGGCAACAACCGCGACGTCTGCCTGAAGCAGGCCAAGGCCACCCTGATTGCCGCCCAGGCCGACGCCCGGGCGGATCGCAAGATGATCGAAGCGCGCACCGATGCGCGTGAAGACAAGCTGACGGCGGAATACCGCGTCGCCCTCGAGAAGTGCGACGCGTTTGCCGGCGCGGTGAAAGACCAGTGTGTCAACGCCGCAAAAACCGCGTACGGCAAGTGACGTACCGGATCCGCTCATACCGAGCAAAACTGAGCAACATTTGACTTTATCAACAACAGAAAGGGATACATCATGAAAATCACCCAACGCCTTGCTACCGCCGTCTTTACCGGCGCACTCGCTTTCGCCATGGTCGGCTGCGCTTCGGGCCCACAGCGTGAAAGCGCTGGCGAGTACGTCGACGACAGCGTCATCACCGCCAAGGTGAAGACCGCCTTCGCCGCCGACCCGACTGTCAAGGCGACTGAAATCAATGTCGAAACCTTCAAGGGCGATGTCCAGCTGTCGGGCTTTGTCGCACAGCCAGGCGACGCACAACGCGCTGTTGAAGTCGCGCGCAGCGTGAAGGGTGTAGTATCCGTGAAGAACGACATTCGCGTGAAGTAATGTAACCCCCTGGCCCCCCGAACGGGGGGAGCGCGGCCTGGCAACATTTTATTTGGCAAACACATGCATCTCGCCAGTCCTGGCTCGGCTCCAGCCGAGTCGAATCACCCCGCCGCCCCAGGCGCAGCGCCCGTCACCACGACGGGCGTTGCCGCACCTGAGCCGCATTCCGAACTTCCAGTTCCTTCAGGGATCGATCCCCAAGCAGGCGACAGCGACGAGCTGGTCCTGCATTCCGGCGCCCTGCGACTACCGATTCACGTGAATGCCCGCGGCATTTCACTGGGCATCATGGCCACCGTGGCCTTCATCTTCGCGCTCCAGTGGGCGCAAAAATTCTTCGTACCGCTTCTCCTCGGCATCTTCATCGCCTACACCCTCAGTCCCGTCGTACGCTGGCTCGAGCGCATGCACATCAAGCGTGTCATTGGCGCCACCCTCGTTACCGCCGTCCTGATCGGTGGACTCGGCGCGACCATGTACCGGCTCCAGGACGAATTCTTCAACATCATCGACGAGCTGCCGACGCTCACCCAGAAGGTGACGCGGCTGCTGGCCAGTACCACCAGCGGTCAGGGCTCGACCTTGCAGCAAATGCAGAAGGCCGCGGCCGAAATCGAAAAGGCCACCTCCGGCGTTGGCGAAAACAAGGATGCGCGCCTGATCCAGCGCCGCCCGACGCTGTCGCAGCCGCAGTCGCCGGCCTTCCGCATCACCGACTGGCTGCTGGCCGGCTCGGTCGGCCTGGCTGCCTTCGTGACGCAGGCGACGATGGTGCTCTTCCTCGTGTTTTTCCTGCTGCTGGCGGGAGATACCTTCAAGCGCAAGCTGGTCAAGCTGACCGGGCCCTCGCTGACGCGCAAGAAGGTAACGGTCCACATCCTGGACGACATCAACACCTCGATCCAGAGCTATATGTTCATGCTGCTGGTGACGAATATCCTGCTGGCGCTCCTGATGTGGGTGGCGCTGCGGGCGATCGGCCTCGAAAACGCGGGCGCCTGGGCGATCTTTGCCGGCGTGGCGCACGTCATGCCGTATTTCGGGCCGCTCCTGATCACGGCGGCGACCGGCCTGGTGGCCTTCCTGCAGTTCGAGTCCCTGCGCATGGTGATCCTCGTCGCGGGCGCCTCGATGGGCATCGCCACGGTGGTCGGGATGGTCGTCGCAACCTGGATGACCGGCAAGATCGCCAAGATGAATCCGGCCGCGGTCTTCGTCAGCCTGCTGTTCTGGGGCTGGCTGTGGGGAATGTGGGGCTTGCTGCTGGGGGTGCCGGTGGTGATGATCCTGAAAACGGTCGCCGAGCGCGTCGAGGGCATGGAAGTGGTGGCGGAATTGCTGGGCGAATAGACGGCGGCAGGGTGGAGTCCCGACTCCACCGGTTGCCAGCCCCGGCAAGAAAAACGGCGCGGATCCTATCGAATCCGCGCCGTTTGCGTTTACCTCCCGACACCGTTCACGCCATCCGCTGGACGTTTTTCGCCCCGGTTTCCTTGTCCGATTTATGCCGCAGGCTGCCGAGCTGCAGCGCGTACTGCCGGGCAAACTCCGCGCCGAGGAAGAAGATCTGCGCCGAGTAATACACCCACAGCAGCAGCGCGATCAGCGAGCCGGCGGCGCCGAAGCTGCTGGCCGCACCGCTGTTGCCGATGTAGAGGCCGATCGCGAACTTGCCGATCGTGAACATCGCCGCCGTACCCACGGCCCCGACCACCACGTCGCGCCAGGACAGATGGATGCGCGGCAGCAGCTTGTAGATCACGCCGAACAGGGTCGCAATCACCAGGAAGCTGATCAGGCTCGAAATCCAGCCCAGGATGACGGCGGCGTCTTTCCACATGCCGCCAAAATAGTTCTCGACGATGGCAAGCGCGGCGCTGACGACCAGGGACACCATCAGCAGAAAACCCAGCACCAGGATCAGCCCGAAGGACAGGACACGCGTGCGTATCGTGTCCCACCAGGTGGCGTCTTTCGGCGGCGGCACGCCCCAGATCTCGTCGAGGCTGTCCTTCAGCTCGGCGAATACGGTGGTCGCGCCCACCAGCAGCAGCAGGGTGGCGACGATGGTGGCCACCAGGCCGGACTCCTTGTTCTGGGCGCCGGCCAGCACCGACTGGATCGCTGCCGCGCCTTCGGCGCCGACCAGGCCGCGCAATTCATTGAACAGCTGCCCTTGCGCCGCCTCGGCGCCATAGAAGAAACCGGCCACCGCGATGACCAGCACCAGGATCGGCGCCAGCGAAAACAAGGTGTAGAAAGCCAGCGCCGCGCCCTTGCTGCCGCAACGATGTACAAACCACTGGGTGACCGCGCACTTCAGGATGTGCAGCACCTGGCGTGAGTACGGGAACCATTTTTCTTTATCCATGCGGATTCTCCGGAAATTGAAAAGGGGCCGAAGCCCCTTTGGTCTTGCTGCCCGCTGGAACAGGCCAGGGCCTGTCAGCCGGCGCGCATACCCGTTACTGCACGCGCTTTTCGATCGTGATCTGCTCGACCTCGACGCGGCGGTTCGGCTCCAGGCACTTGATCAGGGCTGCACGGTTCTTCTCGGTGCAGGTCACGACCGGATTGGCTTCGCCCTTGCCGTAGGCCTTCAGGCGGTTGTCGGCCACACCCTTGCTGACCAGGTAATCGCGCACGGCGTTGGCGCGGCGCTCCGACAGTTTCAGGTTGTATTGTTCCGAACCCAGGCGGTCGGCGTAGCCGGTGATGTCGACGTCGGTGATGCTCGGATCGGCTTGCAGGGCGGCGGCGATGTCGTCCAGCTTGGGCTGCGGCATGGTCAGTTCGGCGCGGTCGAAGGCGAACAGCTCGGTCGTCGACAGGGTGATCTTTTCGAAGCGCGCTGGCGGCGGCGGCGGTGCGACCGGCGCCGGTTCCGGCATCGGGGCCGGCGCCTGGGCGACAGGGGCCGGCTCCATCATCGGCGCCGGTGCGGCCGGTGGCGGGTTGAACGCGTAGTTCAGGCCGACGGTGACGTATTTGTTGTTGCTGGTGCTGAAACCATACAGCTCTTCATGGCGCAGGAAGCCGCGCACCGACTTGATATCGGCCTGCAGGGCCAGCTGCGGCGTGAAATCGTACTGGAAGCCCAGGCCCATGGTCGCGTAATGGGAATTCTTGCTGACCCGGCGAATCGGGTTTTCAACCTTGTCGCGCTCGACACCAATGCCGAACAGGACGAATGGACGGAAGCGATTGCGCGACAGCATCAGCAGCGAATCGATGCCGACCAGGGTCTGGCGGTAACGTGCCGGGCCTTCTTCGGTGCGCACATGGGAGGCGCCGACCTGGATGTCCCAATACTGGTGCACGGCCTTGCCGAACTTCAAGCCACCGCCCACGTCGCGCTCGCCGACGCCGAAGTCAGCATCCGGCTTCATGCCGACGACGCTCGGCTGTACATACCAGGACGGATTGATTTCTTGCGCCAGCGAGACGCCGGAGGCGCAGAGCATGGCGACGGCCAGGGCGATTTTCTTCGTATTGTTCACAGGAAACTCCCATAAGTGGATTGGTGAAGGGACATCGTTGCTTAACAGTGATGTTGGAGTGAAGAATACGAGTGCGGGTTCCCGAGGGTCGGTGCGCTGGCGCACCTTGTCATACTGCTCAGTGACAAAAATGCAACACTGTCTGTTCAATTATCGCGTGCGCACAGATGAGACAGGGCGCAAAATGCGTTGTGCATGACTCTGCATTTATCGGAACGGAATACGCACGGGCACTGTCGTTTTTTCGCACATGGCCGGCAAATTGACGATTTCGCCTGCTTTTGCGCAAAACAAGTTCTTCAGAGAAATGCTTCGAGGAATTTTGCGAATGTGGGATGGCGCACAGACCGGCATATCTGATGCAAGCGATGATGCGGTCAGTTAAGCGGAACCCGAGGTGTTGTCAAAGTGTCAGACAACATACAGCGACCCGGACCACTCAGTCTCTCTTTCATTTGGAGTTATCAACATGCATGCAACGACTCATCACAACGCGGTGCAAGGCGACATCGGCGCGGTGCACACTTCCAGCAACTCAGCGCTGATCGAACGCGTCCCGCCACAGCCAACCGAACGTGCGCCGATTTCCCTCGCGCCGATCGAGCGGGTGCGGTCGACATCTGCCACGCAGCGTCGGATCGAGAACATGCAAAAGCTGATCAACGAATTGTCGACCCATGAGATGCTCGCCGACGAGATCGCATGGTTCCTGAAGTTTTCGCCGTCCGGCGCCCGCAAATACATCCGCGACCTGCGCGAAGCCGGCGTCATCGAGCTGGCCCGCTACATCGAAGGCACCGCCACCTACCTCGGCAAGGCCGTCTACCAGATCTGCCCCGACCAGGAACGCGTCAAGGCTTTCCTGGCAGCGATCTGCCAGCCGAAGCGCGAAGGCGTCGCCCCGCGCAAGGAGCGTCCAGGCCTGCGCGAGCAGAGCATGGCCGGCAGCGGCCGCCACTTCCACATCCTGGCGGACGACACCCACTACGCAATCCGCGTCAATCGCAGCCCGGTTGCCCGCGATCCGCTCGTCGCCGCATTGTTTGGCCCGGCCCCAGGCCAGGTCGCCAAATAAGCGCCTGACACACTACCGGAGGCGTGCAGTGGTAGAGACCCGCTGACCGCCTTGCTCTACCGACGATCGCTGTCGTCACGCAAACGCCGCGCACTGCGCGGCGTTTGTCGTTTACGCTTCGTCCTCGAGACATCCGGGTTCGCGACCGACATCCGCGTAATATTGAAAACCCGGCAACAGGCCCCACCTGCGGGCGAGTGCGGCCCTGCGCCGCTTTCCCCACCTGCCAAGGAGTTTCCCATGCTGCCAAGTCCCGAATCGCTCGAAGGAAAACCCGTACCACGCGTCGCGTTCAAGACGCGCGCCGACGATGGCTGGCGCGACCTCAGCACGGACGAGCTGTTCAAAGGCAAGACCGTCGTCGTGTTTTCGCTGCCTGGCGCCTACACGCCCACCTGCTCGTCGACGCATCTGCCGCGCTATAACGAACTGGCCGGCGTGTTTCGCGAACACGGCATCGACGACATCGTGTGCTTCTCGGTGAACGACGCCTTTGTCATGAACGAATGGAAGCAGGGCCAGGATGCGGGCGAGATCACTTTCGTCCCCGACGGCAACGGCGACTTCGCGCGCGGCATGGGCATGCTGGTCGACAAGCGCGACATCGGTTTCGGCATGCGGTCCTGGCGCTATTCGATGCTGGTGCGCGATGGCGTCATTGAAAAGATGTTCATCGAACCCGAGCGCGAAGGCGATCCGTTCGAGGTGTCCGATGCCGACACCATGCTGGGCCACGTTGCACCCGGCGCCCGGGCGCCCGACCCGATCGTCATGTTCTCGAAGCCTGGCTGCCCGTTTTGCGCACGCGCCAAGGCGGCGCTCACGGAACGCGGCTTGCGCTATACCGAGATCCTGCAGGACCAGAAAATCAATAACAGCGTCTTGCGCGCGGTGAGCGGACGCATGACCTGGCCGCAAGTGTTCATCGGCGGGCGCCTGGTCGGCGGCACCGACGAACTGCAGGCCTATCTCGAGCAGAAGCAGGCCGCACCGGCGGCGGCGTGAACGCGATGGAAACCGGGACAGGCAGGGACACGGAGACGGGGGAGGGCCGATGGAAGCGCTGCTGACGCTCTCGCTGCTGGGCGCAGCAGGCCTGCTGGCATGGGCGGTGCCGCGCTGGCGGCTGCGCCGGGCGCTGGCGCGTCCGCTCGCGCCGCATGCGCTGGCCTTGCTTGAACGGCATGTTCCGCAATACCGTGCGATGGACGGCGCGGCGCGCGCCCGGCTCGAGCGCCTGGTGCGGCGCTTCCTGTTCGAAAAGCGCTTTGTCGGCTGCGCCGGCCTCGAGATCACCGACGAGATGCGCCTGACGATCGCCGGCCAGGCCTGCCTGCTCCTGATGGGCGCACGCGGCGACGCCGTCTACCCGTCGCTGGAGGCGGTGCTGGTGTATCCCGGCGCCTTCATGGCGCCGCGCCGCCAGGTCGATGCCGCCGGCGTGGTCACCGAGCAGCGCCAGGACCTGCTGGGCGAATCCTGGGGCGACGGCCGGGTCATCCTGGCCTGGGACCACGTGCGCCGCGCCGGCATGGCCGAGGCGCCTGCGCACAACGTGGTGCTGCACGAATTCGCCCACCAGCTCGACAGCGAGTCGGGCGCCACCAACGGCGCGCCCTACCTGGGCAGTCCCGAGCGATACCGCAGCTGGTCGGCGGTGTTGTCGCGCGATTTCGCAGCCCTGCGTGAGGACGCCTGGTACGGCCGGGAAGGGGTGCTCGACCATTACGGCGCCACCGATCCCGCCGAGTTCTTTGCCGTCGCCACCGAAGCCTTTTTCGAGCAGCCGCACCGCCTGGCCAGCCGCCACGCGGCGCTGTACGAGGAATTCCTGAAGTATTACCGGATCGATCCGCGCGCCTGGCAGGAGGCGCCGCAAGAAGCGCTGGAGGCGGAGCAATACAGTGCGGGCGCCTACGGGCAATGGCGATGAGGCCAGCTTCCAGTCTATGTGCGTCTGCGTACAGAGTGGACTGACCCGCAGGCGCATGCTGGCAGCAACTATCGAAGCAGGAGACATCATGTCCTTTATTATTGCAGGTCATTTTCAAACCCAGGAAGAAGTCGACGTCGCGCGTCATGCGCTGGCCGAGGCTGGTTTTGCGCCTCAGCGCATCAGCGCCTTCTATCTCAGCCAGCCGGGCCAGCACGACATGACCCCGATCGGCGGCGACAATATCCAGTCGCCGGGGGCCAAGGAGGCGCCGATCGGCCTGGTACAGGGCGGCGCCACCGGCGGCGCGGTCGGCGCCGTGGTCGGGGCGATGACCTCGCCGCTGACCGGACCGGCCGGCCCGATCGTCGGCGGCCTGCTCGGCGCCCACGTCGGTTCGCTGTTCAGTTTTTCGAAGATGAAGGAAGCCGGCGAAGCCGAGCTGGGCGGCCGCGCGCCGGCCGAAGTGCGCCATGCCGGCATGCTGGTCGCCGTCGCCTTCGACGACACCGGACTCGAGAACCAGGCCGTCGACGTGCTGCGCCGCCTCGGCGCCACCCAGATCGAACGCGCGCGCGGGAATATCGTGAACGGCGACTGGGCCGACTTCGACGCTTCCACCGCACCGGACGTGATCGCCTGAACGGCCGCAGCCTGCGCCGGATGGCGCTGGAAGACCTGCGCTAGCGTTTCTCCAGCCGCGTCTGGCAGGCGATGCACAGGCGCGCTTCGGGCCGCGCCTGCAGGCGCGAAAAACCGATGTCGCCGCCGCATTCCTCGCACAAGCCATAGCTGCCATCGTCGAACTTGGCCAGGGCATGGCGCAGCACGCGCATCTGCTCCGCGTTGTGCCCGGCCGCTTCGAGCGCCAGGTCGTTGAGCAGGCGCACGGTCGCCTTGTCGGCGGGCGAGGTTTCGACCTCGCTGACGGGCAAGTCGCGTTCGCTGCCCGCGCCGCGGGGCGCGGTAACGCCGCTCAGCGCCGCCAGGCGCGTCTCGAGGGCGGCGCGCAACTGCGCCAGCTGGGCCTGGTCGAGCGGAGGCATGGCGATCATGGGGAAAAAAGAAGGGGTGTGGGACCAGTGTAGCGCGATGCGCCCGCGAAGACCACGGGCGCACGCGCTGGGGCGCAACTAGGTTTTCTTCGGCGGCGAGCGATGGGTCTTGATGGCTTTCAGCTGGGTGTTGATCTTCTCGAGCGCCGTGATGATGCCCGCGGGCTGGCCGCTGACGGCGGCGCCCGCCAGGTGCAGCAGGCCGGCCACCAGGCCGGTGACGTCCCCGATCAGCGCGATCTTGCGGATCTTCTCGGCCGCCTCGCTCGTCAGCGCCACGATGCCCTGTTGCGACTTGCCGAGCGACTTGACGATGAAGGTGGCGGCGTCCGCGTACAGGCCGTTGGCGCGCTGGCGCAGCAACAGTTCGTCCTCGAGCAGGGCGCGCGCCGTGGCCTGCACCTTGTCCGGCACCGGGCCGCCATCGTAGGCGCGGATGTCGCGCATGATCCGCTCATGCAGCTGGTCGGCGCAGGCCGAGAGCTGGTCCGCCAGTTCCACGATGTCAGGCACGCTGGCCAGGCCGCCCTTGCCGGCGCCAGCTTTTGCCACCCCCGCGGAGGCACTCTTGCCCGTGTCGGCCGGCGGCTCGCTTGCCGCAGGCTGCATCGCGGTCGCGTTCGCATTGGTTTCGTTTGTCATGCCGTCTCCCTAGATGATCAATTGCCTGCCAGACCGTCGCGGATCATCCGCAGGTCCTTGCTGTAGTTGCCCAGCATGAGTTTCACGTCCGCCTGCGACAGCTTGTTCAGGTTTTCTCGCAGTTTCTGGTGGCCGAGTGCGACCTTGGTCAGGCCCTGCAGAGCCAGGTCGTAGCGCCGGTCGATCAGCTTGTACTCGCTGGCCTTGTCCATGTAGTGGACCTTGGCCAGGGTGACGAGCATGCGCTCGTCGCGGCCCTTGGCGAAGGGCAGCTCGACGTCGAAGATCCCGAGGATGGTCTTCTTTTCGTTTTCGTTGGTCTTGTAATACAGGCGGGTCAGCGAGATCATCGCCTCGAGCAGCACCTGGACGTCGGCGTCGCCGTCGCGCACCATGGTCTCGACGCTGCGGTTCTGGTAGCCGGAGGCGATCACGCGCGTCAGCAGGCGCGTCAGGCCGGTATAGGCCGTGATGTGGCGCTGCTGCAGGCCGGACTCGGTGTTGGCCTTGAGTCCGTTGCCGAGGTCATCGATGCTGGCGCTGAGGTCGTAGCGAGTGTCCCCGGCCAGCAGGCTCAGGGTCTGCATGTAGAGCACGAGCGCCTTTTGCACGCTCATGAAATCGTCGTAGACCGCGCGCCGCTTGGCGTCGTTTTCGCGGGCCAGCTTGTCGACCCCGGCGGGCAGGTAGGGCTGCTCGCGCTCGTAGGTGTCGCGGTAACGGCGCGACAGTTCGGTGTAGCCGCCGATTTTTGCCGAGGCGTCGGCAAACTCGCGTACTTCGGTGAGGCTGACGGCACCGCCGGGGCTGGCGCAACCGCCAAGCAGCAGATTGATTCCCAGCAGGCTTGAGGCAAGCGCAAGGCGAAAGCTAAGGCTGAATGAAGTCATCGGGTCCTCTCGAGCCGGCGAAGATGCCGGACGGAAAGACCTTATTCTGACCAACGCCGCGCGTGGCGGCGTTGCCATTCGTCAACTCAAGCGAGCTTGGCGTGGTCGAAGTGGGGGTTTTCGATGATGCCGAACAGGTTGCCGTAAGGATCGCGCACGGTGGCGACCCGGATGCCGTCGCCGACGTCTTCCAGCGGCGACTCCACCGAGGCGCCAAGCCCTGTCACGCGCGCCAGTTCTGCTTCGGCATCAAGCGTGCCCCAGTAGGCGGTGGCGCCGGCCGGGCCCGGTGTGCCGTCGGGCACCAGGCCCAGCTCGAAGCCGCCGACTTCGAAGCCGACGTAGAAGGGCTGGTCGAAATAGGGCGCGCGTTCGAGCACGCGGCGGTACCAGTCGGTGGCCTCGGCCAGATCGGTTACCGGGTAGATGACAGTTCGCAAACCCTGGATCATGTGCATTCTCCTTGTTATGAAGGAAACGATGGTGCCCCAGGCCAGGACGCTTGTCCAGCCCTTCAGGCCGGGGGCGGGCCGGTACGCCAGGCCAGGCTGTCGAGGGTGGCGCCGCTGGGCGTGTATTCGCAGCCGACCCAGCCGCCATAGCCGAGCTCGTCGAGCAGGCCGAACAGATAGGGGAAGCGAATTTCGCCGGTGCCCGGTTCGTGGCGTCCGGGCACGTCCGCGAACTGGATGTGCTTGATCAGCGGCAGCAGGCTGCGCAGGCTGTTGCCGAGATCGCCCTCGGCGCGCTGGGCATGGTAGATGTCGAACTGCAGGAACAGGTTGTCGGCGCCGCATTCGGCGATGATGGCGGCCGCCTGGCGCGAGTTCGTCAGGAAATAGCCCGGCACGTCGTGCTCGTTGATCGGTTCGATCAGCAAGTCGAGGCCGCGCTCCTTCAGCTTGGCCGCGGCGAACTTCAGGTTGGCGACATACGTTTCATGGGCGCGCTCGCGCGTCACATGCGGTGGAATCTTGCCGGCCATGCAGTGCAGCATGCGCGTGCCGAGCTCGTCGGCATAGTCCAGCCCGAGCTCGACGCTGTCCTGGAATTCCTGGACCCGGCGCGGATCGCAGGCCATGCCGCGATCTCCGGCAGCCTGGTCGCCCGGCGGCAGATTGTGCATGATCAGTTGCAGCTGATAGCGCGCGAGGCGCCCGGCGATCCACTCGGGCTCGCAGGCATAGGGAAACTGGAACTCGACGGCATCGAAACCCGCCGCCCGCGCGGCCGCGAAGCGGTCGAGGAAATTGAGCTCGGTGAAAAGCGTGCTCAGGTTGGCAGAGAATTGGGGCATGAAAGGGCTTGAATGTTGTCAGCCCGCTATCGTAACATTCGCGCGCGGTCCGCGCAGGCTTGCCGCAATCGTGCGAAAAAAAAGACAGGCCGGCAATGCCGCTCCTGTCTTTTTCGCTTCAGCCGGTCGAATTAACGGCCGCGGTTACCCTGGCCTGGCGTGCCGGCGGTGCGCGGACCACGGCTCGGGCCGTTGCCGCCACGGCCAGCGCCGCCGCCGTTACCGGCGGAAGCCGGACGAGCACCGCCGCCGTTGCCGTTCGATGCCGAACGGCCGCCGCCATTGCCATTGCCGTTGCCGGCGCCGGCACTGCGTGGCTGGCCCTGGCCGCGGCCACCGCCGCCGCCTGGTGCACGGCTACGGCCGCCATGGCCCGGCGCGCCGCTGCGCAGCTGGATCGGCTGGGCTTTCGCGTTCAGGTCCGGCTCGAAGCCCGGGATGACTTGACGCGGCAGGGTCTGCTTGATCAGCTTCTCGATGTCTTTCAGCATGTCGTGCTCGTCGACGCAGACCAGCGACACGGCTTCGCCGGTGGCGCCGGCGCGGCCGGTACGGCCGATGCGGTGCACATAGTCTTCCGGGACGTTCGGCAGGTCATAGTTGACGACGTGCGGCAACTGGTCGATGTCGATGCCGCGCGCGGCGATGTCGGTCGCGACCAGCACCTGGAGGGCGCCGTCCTTGAACTCCGACAGCGCCTTGGTGCGCGCGGTCTGGCTCTTGTTGCCGTGGATCGCCATCGCGCCGATGCCGTCCTTGCCGAGCTGCTCGACCAGCTTGTTGGCGCCGTGCTTGGTGCGGGTGAACACCAGCACCTGGGTCCAGTCGTTTTCCTTGATCAGGTGGGCCAGCATCGGGTGCTTCTTGTCGCGGTCGACCGGGTGGATCTTCTGGGCGATGACTTCGACCGTCGAATTGCGGCGCGCCACTTCGATCGATGCCGGGTTGTTCAGCAGCTTGTCGGCCAGGGCCTTGATCTCGTCCGAGAAGGTGGCCGAGAACAGCAGGTTCTGGCGCTTCGGCGGCAGCACTGCCAGCACTTTCTTGATGTCATGGATGAAGCCCATGTCGAGCATGCGGTCGGCTTCGTCGAGGATCAGGATTTCGACTTTCGACAGGTCGACGGTGCGCTGGCCGACGTGGTCGAGCAGGCGGCCAGGCGTGGCGACGAGCACGTCGACGCCTTGCTTGAGCAGCTTGATCTGCGGGTTGATGCCGACGCCGCCGAAGATCACGGCCGAATTCATGTTGGTGTACTTGCCGTACAGGCGCACGCTTTCCTCGACCTGGGCCGCCAGTTCGCGGGTCGGGGTCAGGACCAGGGCGCGGATGACGCGCGGCGAATTCTTGCTCTTCTGGGCGGCGCCGATGGCGTCCGTCGACAGGCGCTGCAGCAGCGGCAGGGTGAAGCCGGCGGTCTTGCCGGTACCGGTCTGGGCGCCGGCAAGCAGGTCGCCGCCGCCGAGCACCGCAGGAATTGCCTGGGCCTGGATCGGGGTGGGGACGGTATAGCCTTGTTCAGTGACAGCACGAACAATAGCGTCGGACAAGCCGAGGGTAGCAAATGACATAGACTCTTCTGGTGAGGTTGATTCCGCCGCGGCGCAAGCGGCGCCAGGATCGGAAGGAGACCAAAACCGCCCGGGCGCCGCGCTGCGGCGCGCCGGAAAGCGGCAGGGTCAGAAATTGATTTGTTGCGCGGTGAACTGCTGGGGAGGTGATGCCGGCGACCGACTGCGCTGCGGTGACAAGCCAAGCCCGCTATTCTACGCTAATTACGCGAACGGGACCATCAGCGGGATCATCTGGGCGAATACCTTCGGGCCTGCGGCGATGATGTCGCCCTTGTTCAGGTAGCTCGAGTCGCCATTGAACTCGCCGACGATGCCGCCCGCTTCGGTCACCAGCAGCGAACCGGCGGCGATGTCCCAGATCTTCAGGCCCTTCTCGAAGAAGGCGTCGACGCGGCCGGCGGCCACGTTGGCCAGTTCCAGCGCGGCCGAGCCGCTGCTGCGCACGCCATGGCAGCGCGACGCGACGACTTCGTACATGCGCAGGTATTCGGCCAGCGCGCGCGGGTCGGCGCCGTGGCCGGCGGCGATCAGGGCCTTGCCGATGCGGTCGTGGTTCTTGACGCGGATGCGCTTGTCGTTCAGGTAGGAGCCGCCGCCCTTGCTGGCGGTGAACAGGTCGTTGCGGACCGGGTCATAGATGACGGCTTGCGTGATCACGCCGTTGTGCTGCAGCGCGATCGAGATGCAGAAGTTCGGATAGCCGTGCATGAAATTGGTGGTGCCGTCGAGCGGATCGATGATCCACACGAATTCGCTGTCGTCGTTCAGGTTGCGCGACGCGCCCGATTCCTCGGCCAGGATGGCGTGGGTCGGGTAGGCCTTGATCAGCGTTTCGACGATCGCTTCTTCGGCGGCCTGGTCGATGTCGGTGACGAAATCGTTGTGTTGTTTTTCAGAGATCGTAATACGATCGATGTCGAAAGACGCGCGGTTGATGACGGTCGCGGCGCGGCGTGCGGCCTTGATGGCCGTATTGAGCATTGGATGCATATTGTTTTCCCTGAAAAAAAACGCTGACGCCCACGGGGCAATGGAGCGCCGTGAGCAATCAAAGACGAGAGTGAATTAAAGAGCAAAGCGGCGCCGAACCCGTTAAACTCCGGCCATTCATGCCTGAATTCATCTGTTCGTCGCCGCGCGATGGCGCTATTTTAAATGAACCCGAACCAAACCGTCAGCTCTCTTTTCACGCGCCTACGATTCGTTTTCGTCGAAACCAGCCGCGCCGGCAATCTCGGCTCGGTGGCGCGCGCCATGAAAACCATGGGTTTCAACGAGCTGGTGCTGGTCAATCCGCGCGGCGCCGACCCCTTGAACGACCCGGAAGCGGTCGCCTTTGCCAGCGGCGCGCTCGACGTGCTGCAGGGCGCACGCATCGTCGGTTCGATCGCCGAAGCGCTCGACGGCTGTAACTTCGCCGCGGCCGTCTCGGCGCGCCTGCGTGAATTTTCGCCGCCGGTGTGGACGCCGCGTGCTTTTGCCGGGCACATCGTCCAGCATGATTCGGAAGCAGGGGCGCTGGCCCCGGCCCTCATTTTCGGCAACGAGCGGGTCGGGCTGCCGAACGACATCGTCGAGCAGTGCAATGTGCTGATCAATATTCCGGCCAATCCCGCGTATTCCTCCTTGAATTTGTCGCAGGCGGCCCAGGTGCTGGCCTATGAATGCCGGATGGCGGCAATCGGCGACGGCCTTCCGGACACCGGCATCGGCTTTCACGGGGAAGCGGCCAGCCTGGCCCAGGTCGAAGGCATGTATGCGCACCTGGAAGAGGCGCTGGTGTCGATCGGCTTCCTCGATGCCGACAATCCGAAAAAGCTGATGCCGCGCCTGAAGCGCCTGTTTTCGCGCACCGGACTCGAAACCGAAGAAGTCAATATCCTGCGCGGGATCGCGCGCCAGATCCTCAAGCGCTAGCGGAGCACGGTGTGACAACAAAAATGTCTGTCGGCGGCGCCGGCATTTCCACGCAACTGATGCTGTTGCTGGCCGGGTTCGCCTTGCTCATCACCCTGGTCCTCGCGGGCGTGCTCGACAATCTGTTCACCGGGCGCGCGCGCGACGACGTCGGTCACCAGTATGCGGAACTGGCCCTGCAGACCACGAACACGCTCGACCGCAGCCTGTTTGAACGGTATCGCGAAGTGAAGCTGCTGGCGGACCGGGCCGGGCTCGGCGAGCTGGAGATGACGAGTGCCGAAAAGCGCCGTTTTCTCGAGGAAATGCAGAAGACCTATGCCAACTACGCCTGGCTCGGCCTGACCGACAACGACGGCAAAGTGTTGATATCGGCCAACCGGCTACTCGAGGGCGCGAATGTCGCCCAGCGTCCCTGGTTCAGCAATGCGCTCAAGGGCGTGCACCTGACCGACGTGCACGACGCGAAACTGCTCACCAAACTGCTCAAGCCCGGCGCCACCGAACCCCTGCGTTTCGTCGACATCGCCTTTCCCTATCTCGACGCGCAAGGAAGCGTGGCCGGCGTGTTCGGCGCCCATCTGAACCTGGATTGGGCGCGGGATATCGAAAAATCGGTCACCCTGCCGCTGTTGACGCGCAAGCGTGTCGAGACGCTGATCGTGGCGAACGACATGTCGGTCATCATCGGCCCGAAAGCGCTGGTCGGCACCCGGATCGGTTTGTCGAATGCCGCGCGCGCCGATGGCCGGGCGAGCGGATATTCGGTGCAACGCTTCGCCGACGGCAAGACCTATCTTGTCGGTTACAGCAAGAGCCAGGGACACGGCTTTTCGCCCAGCCTGGGCTGGACGGTGCTGGTGCGCCAGGATATCGACGAAGCCTATGCCCCGGTCGAACAGTTCCGGCGCCAGGTCGTCGCTGTCGGCTCGGGTATTGCCTTGCTGTTCGCCGGCCTGGCCTTGTGGCTGGCCCGGCGCGTGTCGCGCCCGCTGGCGGCGATTGCCGAGTCGGCGCGGCGCATCGAATCGGGCGAGTCAAGCAGCCTCGAGGAAGTGCGCGGCGGGTATCGCGAGATCGGCATCCTGCACGCGTCGCTGCGCTCGCTGATCGGCAAGCTGACGGCCAACGAAGCGTCGATGCGCGAGGCGGCCCGGCGCAAGGACGAGTTCCTGGCCACGCTCGCGCATGAACTGCGCAATCCGCTGGCGCCTGTGTCGGGCGCGGCCGACTTGCTGCGCATCGGCGGAGTCGACGAAGCCCAGCAGCGCCGCCTGGGCGAGATGATCGCGCGCCAGACCCGCCACATGACCGGCCTGATCGACGACCTGCTCGACGTTGCGCGCGTCACGCGCGGCCAGGTCACGCTGGACCGGCAGCCGGTCGACCTGCAGGACGTGGTCCGCCAGGCCATCGAGCAGGCCGGCCCGGCGTTTGGCGCGAGCGGGCACCGGCTCGCAACCACGCTGCCGCCGCAAGGCGTGGCGGTGCTGGGCGACAGCAAGCGGCTGGTGCAGGTCGTGGCCAACCTGCTCGACAATGCGGCCAGGTACACGCCCCCTGGCGGGGACATTGTGCTGGCGCTCGGCGTCCAGGGCGAGCGGGCCGTGCTGTCGGTGCGCGACAACGGCATCGGCATGTCGGCCGACCTGATCGCACACGCTTTTGAGCTGTTTACACAGGAGAACCGCAAGGTCGACCGCTCCAGCGGCGGCCTCGGGGTCGGCCTGGCATTGACCAGGCGCCTGGTCGAACTGCACGGCGGCACGCTGGAGGCCAGCAGTGGCGGACAGGGGCAGGGGAGCCAGTTCGATGTCTTCTTGCCCTTGCTGCCGGCCCTCGCAACGCAGGCCGAGGCTGACCCGCCCGCCGCCGACCCGGCCCGGCAAGCACCGGCGCCGGCGCCGTCAAGCGGCCGCGTGCTGATCGTCGACGACAACGCCGATGCCGCCGATATGCTCGGGATGCTGGTCGAGTCGCTCGGCTACAGCGTCCATGTCGAATACGGACCGCTGGCGGCGCTCGCGCATGCGCAAGTTTACCCGGCCGCGGTCTGTCTGCTCGACATCGGGATGCCGGTCATGGACGGCTACGAGCTGGCGCGCCGCTTGCGCGAACTGCCCGGTATGCGCGACGCGCTCATGATCGCGGTGAGCGGCTACGGCCAGGAGGGCGGCTCCACGGATGCCCGGTCTGCCTCTTTCGATCACCAGCTGGTCAAGCCGGCCAATGCGCAGCAGCTGCAGGCCAGGCTGGCCGACGTGAGCCGCCTGGCCGCCCACGCCCGCCTGCCCAGGCAGCTGCATCAGCAGGCTGAACGGGGTCGGCAACCGGCTTGTTGAAATCGGCTTCGTTCGCGGGCCGGGACTCAGGGTGCGAGGGCGACGACCTCGTCGCCCGGCATCGGGCGGCAGGCGGCGTCCAGCGGCTGCCAGCCGCGGCGCACGACGATGCGCCGGGTGTCATGGCAGAGCTCGACACGCTGGGCCGCCGGCGCCTGGCGCCGGATGAACTCTTCGATCGCGGCCGGCGTGCTTACCTGCAGGGCGAGCGCGTGGATGTCCTGGACCGGGTGGTCGTCGACGTGCACCAGCGGCACGAACTGGCCGGCGAACATCATCCAGTGCGAGGGGATCCTGAGCGGCCCGGCCTGGTAAGCCCGGGCGCGCAGCCAGGCCTGGGCATGCGTTCTGGCGTCGGCGGTCGCCTCAAGCCGTCCCCAGCTGCTGGCCAGCAGTTCCGCCACCCACTGATTGCAGTTCTGGTAGCGCGTCGCAAAGGCATGGGCGTTGACGCTGTACTTGCCCGCCAGCAGCGCGAGCGCCAGCGGCTTGTCGAGCGCGGTTTTCTCCAGCAGCGCGCTGTCCGCTTCCGGCAGGAAGACCAGCGACATGCGGCCGCGCGCCGGCGTCTCGCCGCCCAGGGCAAAGCCGGCGGCGCCCTGGTCGAACAGGCGCGGACGCGCTTCGTCGCAGGCGTAATACAGCTGCCGCACGGCCCAGGGGCCGGCCGGATTGTCGCGCAGCGCGACGCCGGTATGCGAATACAGCAGGCCGAAGCGGGTAAGGTCGAGCCCGGCGCGCGAGATCAGGGCAACCCGGGCGCCCGATTGCTCGAGCTCCTGTTTCACGGCGCCGGCAAACTGCAACACCCGGTCCTGTTCGGCGGCGCTCATCTCGAGCGGCTTCGCGCAAAAGGCCGGCAGGCCGGCCGATGCGCTCTTGCTGGCGGCGAGCGCCAGCCCAAGCGCGAGCCAGGCAGGCGCCACAGCGAGCGCGCGCAGGCGCATCAGATCGCGACTTTTTGCGAACCGAGTTCGCGGTACCAGGCGTCTTGCAGCGCGAGGAAGAAGGCCTTGTTGGTGTCGGCGTGCGCGAATTCGTAGCCGTAGACGCGTTCGTTGACTTGGACCAGGTCGCCGGCCGCCACGCGGCGTGCGGCCAGCGCACGGTTCGGCACGTCGAGATGGAACTCGCGCGCCGCCCTGGTCCCGGCGGCCAGCGCGCGCAGGGTCATGCGCGTGGTCTCGCCCTTCGCCGGCGCCGGGGCGACGTCGATCACCTGGTACTGGCCGGCGGCCACGCGCTCGTCGCCGCCCGAACTGTTGCTGGAGGCGCCCATCGAATCGGACACGCTGCCCGAGACGTTGGAACCTGCGCTGGAAGCGGAGGACGCGGCCGTGCTGGCGGCCTGCGCCGACAGCGTGGAAAGGGCGCAGGACGCGGCGAAGGTGGCCAGGCAAAGCGAGCGGGAGAGTAATGTCGTCGTCATGGACTTCTTTCGTAGTCGGGCAGGATAGTCGAGTAATCAAGCGCTATGGTACAAGTGTCGGGCAGCGCTGAGAAGGATTGTCGCAATCGAACAGGCCGCACGTTACACTATCTGGATCACAACGAGGATGGCGAGCATGGACAGGGTGCTGTACGTGGACGTGACGGTGCGGGAGGCGCAGTGAGCGCGCGCAGGATGCTGCGGCGCCTGCTGCTGCTGCAGGCGCTGGCGGGCGCGGCCATTGGCCTGGCAAGCTGGCGCTGGTTCGGCGCCTCGCCCTGGGCCGCGCTGGCGCTGGGGCTGGGCAGCGTGGTGATGGTACGCCTGGCGATCAACATGAACAATTTCCTGGTCAGTGCCTGCTTCGCCAGTCCGACGCCGCCCGAATTTCATCTCGGTGTCCCTGCGCGGCTGCGCATGCTGGGCGAGGAATTCAAGTCGAGCATGCTGCATACCTCCTGGTTCATGCCGCGCGCCACGGCCTGCATGCGCGTCCACGACACCGGTCACGTGCCCGTGCTGCTGGTGCACGGCTACGGCTGCAACAGCGGCTACTGGTCCTACCTGATCCCGCGTCTGGAGCGCGCCGGCATCAGCCATGCCAGTGTCGACCTCGAGCCGGTGCTGGGCGACATCGACGGCTATGTGCCGCTGCTGCAGGACGCGGTCGAAGAGCTGTGCCGCCGGACCGGCGCCGAGCGCGTCGCGCTGGTCGCCCACAGCATGGGCGGTCTGGTGGTACGGGCCTGGATGCGCGCCCACGGGACGGGGCGGGTGGCGCGCGTCGTCACTCTCGGCTCGCCCCACCATGGCACCGGCATGGCGAAATTCGGACGCGGCCGGAACGTGGTCCAGATGCGCTGCGAACGCGGCGTGGCCAGCAGCTGGCTGCAGGAACTCGGCAGCAGCGAAGATGCCGCCACGCGCGCCCTGGTCACTTCCATCTATACCCACCACGACAACATCGTCTCGCCGCAGACCTCGAGCCACCTGCCGGGCGCGCTCAACCTGGAATTCGGCGGCGTCGGCCACGTGGCGCTGGGCTGCAATGCGGGCGTGCTCGACGCCGTGATGGCCGAGCTGGCGGCGCTGGATGCCTTGCCGGCAGCGGCGCCGGCCCCGGCGCTGCTGCTGGTGGACGACGACGCCTTCATGCGCGAGCTGCTGGCCGAGACCGTGGCCGGGCAGGGCTGGCGCGTGCTGACGGCCAGTTGTGCCGACGAAGCGCTGGCCGTGCTCGCGCGCGAACCGGTCAACGTGATCCTCAGCGACCATTTCATGCCGGCATCGAGCGGCGCCGAACTGCTGGAACAGGTGCGCCGGCGCCATCCGTCCACCTTCCGCATCCTGCTTTCCGGCAACGGGGGCGACACCGACATCGCGGCGGCGCTCGCCAGCGGCGCCGCCGACCGTTTCCATGCCAAGCCCTGGCGCGGCGCCACGCTGCTGGCGGCCCTGCATGATGCTTTCGCACGGCAACGCGAACGCGCGGCGCGGTAAAATCCCGGATACGCTATTCGCATGAGGACGCAATGAGCAAGCATCTCGAGGAACTCCAGCAGGAAGAGGAAGAGCTGTCGCGCGCCGTGCGCAGCTCGGCCCAGCAAATCTGGCAGGCCGGCCTGGGCGCCTTCGCCAAGGCCCAGCAGGAAGGCGGCCGCGAGGGTGGACGCGCCTTCACACGCCTGGTGCGCGACGGTAGCGAGCTGCAAAAACGCGCGCGCCAGGTCGAGGAAGCCACCGCCACGGTGACGCGCAAGGCCGAGCGCGACGGCCGGCGCGTGGCAGGCGCTTCCTGGGGCAAGCTGGAACAGGTGTTCGAGGAGCGCGTGGCGCGCGCGTTGGCGACGATCGGGGTGCCGGCCCCCGGCGAGCTCGACGCCCTGCGCAGCCGCGTCGACGAGCTCGAACGCATTGTCGCCGGGCTTGCCGCCCGCGGCGCGCCGGACAGCGAATAAGCCCCGCCGCCACTGCCGGCGGCGGCTGCTTCGATGATATGCTTGCGGGCGATACCAACCATGCCATCTTCCATGCTACAAAAAGCTCCACGCCGTACCCGTGAACGCATCCTCGAGCTCTCGCTCAGGCTGTTCAACGAGTTCGGCGAGCCGAACATCACGACGACCGTCATTGCCGAGGAGATGAATATCTCGCCCGGCAACCTGTACTACCATTTCCGCAACAAGGACGACATCGTCAACTCGATCTTCGTGCAGTTCGAGGCCGAGATCGAGCGCATCCTCACGGTCCCGGCCGGGCGGCGCTCGAACATGGAAGACGTGTGGCTCTACCTGCACCTGATGTTCGAACTGATCTGGCGCTACCGCTTCTTCTACCGCGACCTGAACGACCTGTTGTCGCGCAACCGCAAGCTCGAGCTGCACTTCAAGGCCATCCTGGCCCACAAGATCAAGGTCGCGCGCCAGCTCTGCGAAGACCTGCGCAGCGAAAACTCGCTGGAAGCGGGCGACCAGCAGATCGGCGCCATGGCCACCAACATGGTGGTGGTGGCGACCTACTGGCTGTCCTACGAGTACGTGCGCAACCCGCGCAAGTACAGCGAGCAGCAGGCGATCGC
This sequence comes from Telluria sp. LT2P34, assembly GCF_059685915.1. NCBI lineage: Bacteria > Pseudomonadati > Pseudomonadota > Betaproteobacteria > Burkholderiales > Oxalobacteraceae > Telluria > Telluria sp. LT2P34. The sequence continues at coordinate 798,154 of NZ_JCASIN010000001.1, read as the reverse complement.
CGATGCGCTCGCGCGCGGCTGCTACCAGGTGCTGTCGATGCTCGGACCGTATTTGCGCGGCGACACCCGGCTGCTGTTCGAAAAGCTCTCGGAGGAGTATCTCAAGAAGCTGGCGGACGACGGCCGCGACCTTATTTAATCCTGCGGAAAACACCCATGAAATCGATTGCCGTGTATTGCGGCGCCTCCGACGGCGCCCGTCCCCTCTACGCCGAAGCGGCGCGCGCACTGGCGCGCTCGCTGGTCGAGCACAACATCGCGCTGGTCTACGGGGGCGGCCGGGTCGGCCTGATGGGCGTGATCGCCGACGAAGTACTGCGCCTGGGCGGGGAGGCCACCGGCGTCATCCCGCGCGCCCTGGTCGAGCGCGAAGTCGGCCATGCCGGGCTGACGCGGCTGTTCGTGGTCAAGGACATGCACGAGCGCAAGGCGATGATGGCCGAGCTGTCCGACGGCTTCATCGCCATGGCCGGCGGCATGGGGACGCTGGAAGAACTGTTCGAGATGCTGACCTGGGCCCAGCTCGGCATCCATGCCAAGCCGATCGGGCTGCTCAATACCGACGGCTTCTACGACGGCCTGATCGGCTTCGTGCGCCACCAGCAGGAAGAAGGCTTCGTGCGGCCCGCGCACGCGGGCCTGATGAATGTCGATGCCGATGCGGCGGCGCTGGTCAAGCGCCTGCGCGAGGCGGCCGGCGTTCGCTGATTACGCGAGCGCGACCTCGTCGGGCAGGGCGCTCCCTTTGATGAGCTTCGGCGCGGCAAGCGCCGCCAATCCCGCCATCTGGCGGTCGAACATCGCCTCGATCTCGTCGGCCGCCACCGGACGGCTGAACAGGTAGCCCTGCATCTCGTCGCACTCGTTGGCGTGCAAGAAGGCGCGCTGCTGTTCGGTCTCGACACCTTCGGCGATGACGCGCAGGTTCAGCTTGTGGCCGAGCGAAATCACGGCCATCGCGATGGCCTGGTCGTCCGGATTGTCGGCCAGCTCGCTGACAAAACTCTTGTCGATCTTCAGGCGGCTGATCGGGAAGGTCTTCAGCGACGACAGGCTCGAATAACCGGTGCCGAAATCGTCGATCGACAGCGACACGCCCATCGCTTTCAGTTCGCGCATCTTGGCGATCGACTTTTGCAGGTCGCGCATGATCAGGCTTTCGGTCACTTCGAGTTCCAGCATTTCCGCTTGCAGGCCGCTTTCCTCGAGCGCCGCGGCGACCCGTTCCACCAGCCGCGCTTCCTCGAACTGGCGCGCCGAGACATTCACCGACATCGTCACCGGCGGCAGGCCGGCGTCGATCCAGGCCTGGGCCTGGCGGCAGGCTTCGCGCACCACCCAGTCGCCGATTTCGACGATCAGGCCGCTTTCCTCGGCCAGGCCGATGAAGCGCTGCGGCGGCACCATGCCGTGCTCCGGGTGCTGCCAGCGGATCAGCGCCTCGACGCCGAAGATGCTGCCGTCGCGCAGGTCGACCTTCGGCTGGTAGAGCAGGCGGAAACTGCCGGCGGGGCTGCCGTTCCTGCCTTCGACGGTGGCCTGCACGGCATTGCGCAAGCCGTCGAGCAGCACCAGCTTTTCCTCGACGCTGGCGTTCATTTCGCGCGTGTAGAACTGGAAGTTGTTGCTGCCCAGGTCCTTGGCGCGGTACATGGCCGCGTCGGCGTTCATCAGGAGGGCGTTCGCATCGAGGCCGTCGTGCGGGTAGCTCACCACGCCCATGCTGCAGCTGACCTGCACCACCTGGCCGGCCACTTCGATCGGCTCGGTGACGGCGATGCGGATTTTTTCCAGCAGCGGCGCCAGGGCCGCAGCGCCGTTTTCCCGGACCCGGCCCTGGTCGGGCAGCAGGATCACGAATTCGTCGCCGCCGAAGCGCGCCAGCGTGTCGTTGCGGCGCAGGCAGCCGCCCATGCGCTTGCTGACGATTTTCAGCAGTTCGTCGCCGGCCTTGTGGCCGAGCCCGTCGTTGACGAGCTTGAAGCCGTCGAGGTCGATGAAGGCCAGCGCCACCGAGTCGCCGTGGCGCTGCGCATTCTGGATCGCCTGCTCGATGCGGTCCTGCATCAGCGTGCGGTTCGGCAGGCCGGTCAGTTCGTCATGGTGGGCCATGTGGATGATGCGCGCTTCGACCTGCTTGCGCTCGGTGATGTCGCGCACGATCGCCACCACGCCGTCTTCCACGGCCACCACCTGGCGGTGCAGCCAGCGCCCGCTGGCGCGGCGCTCGGTCGTCTGCCATTCGCCTTCGCGCGGCCGGCCGTCGGTGGCCACCAGCGCGATGTCCGCGAAAATCCCGTTGTCGCGGTAATGCGGCAGCATCTCGCTCACGCGCATGCCCTGCATCTTCGCGCGCGGCATGGCGATGATGGCCTCGGCGCGCGAATTGGTGGCCTCGACCAGGAAGTCCTCGACCTCGCCGCCTGGCCCGCGCACGGTGCGCAGCACGAAGAATGCGTCGAGGCTGCCTTCGGAGGCGGCGGCATAGGTTTCCTGGGCGCGGCGCGCGCGGCGGCGCACCCGCGCCAGTTGCCAGGACCAGATCGAGACGAGCGACACCACCACCACCAGCAGCGCGGTGGCGCCGCCGGCCACCGCCAGCCAGGTACGCCGCGTTTCCTCGTACGGCGCGAACTGTTCCGGTTGCGACAGGCCGGCCACGATCGCCAGCGGGAAGCCGTGCAGGCGCTTGATGCTGGTGTAGCGCTTGACGCCGTCCGGCCCCCTGTGGATGGCGATGCTGCCGTCCGGCGCCTCGTCGAGCCTGATGCGCTGGCCCCAGCTGACCTGGTCGCCGACGCGCATGGCGCGCATCACGCCATCGGTACCGGCCAGACCCAGCAGGCCGTGCTGGCCGTCGCGCGCGCTCTCGTAGGCGCTGGTGAAATAGGTGGGATCGGCCTCGACGATGGCGATGCCCGCGAAGCGGCCGGCGCCATCGTTGATGCGGCGGGTGAAGTGCAGGTGCGGCTCGGGTTTCGCGGCATCGGCCAGGGTGGCGCCGACGAAAGGCAGGCCGAGGTTGTTGTCGCGGTGGTAAAGGAAATAGGCGGCGTTCGAGACGTCCAGCGCGGGTCCGCCCGGATTGCTGGCGACGATGCGCCCGCTGGTATTGGCGATCGCCACCACGAACACCAGGCCTGGCGGCAGCAGGTCTTGGCGGCGCAGGGCGGGCAGGGCACCGTCCGGGCCTTCCAGTTCGACCGCATACTTGAGCACCTTGAGAGTCTGGTCGATGCCGTTCAGGCTGCGCGCCATCTGCGCCTCGTAGGTGTCGATGCGCTCCCTGGCCGCGGCGCGCGCGGCCGTGCCGGCCGCAAGATGGTGGTCTTCGACGAACTGCAGCGTCAGGGTCCAGATGCCGATGATCAGCACGACCGCGAACAGCGGCAGCGAGATGTGGGTGTCGAGGCCGCGGCCAAGCACGCGCGCGAAGCTGGAGCGGTGCGAGCGCGGCGATTGCCGTTCGCCAGGGGATGGAGCTGCAGCTGGAGCGGATTTCATGCGTTTCCTCCTCAGTTCACCAGCAGGACCTGGCGCACGCTGGGGTCGACCGCCTCGCGGTCGATGTAGCCGATCGTGCCCGGCGCATTGGCCACGGCCTGGCGCACGGCGGCGTTGCCGGCTAGTTCGCGCGGCGGCTGGCCGCGTCCGGTAAACACCATTTTCGACCACCAGGCCCGCAACAGGGCCGGCGTCTTGCCGGTCACGCGCTGGTAGAACCCGTCGCGCTGGCTGGACCCGATCGGCTGGTCGATCGGCGTGCCGACCGTGCCGTCCGGCAGGCGTGCCGACTGGCCGAGGAAGATGGCCGCCACCTGGTCGGGGCGCATGGCCTCGACCTGGCTGCGTGCGGAAACGATGACGACCAGCTCGCGCGCCTGCGCGCCGGCGCTGCACAGGAGCAGCGCGGTGGCAAGGGCGGCGGTGAATGCCTGCAAAATGCGTTTGTCCATGCCGCGCTCAGTAAACGAAGTCGACAAGGATGCTGCTGACCTGCACCGTCCGCCCGGACTGGAAGCCCGGCGCCGAGTTGATCAGCATGCCGCGCGAGCCGCTGCGCGCGGTGACGCGCTCGTGCTGCAGCTTGAGCGCGATGTTCGCCGCCACATCCCAGCGCAGGCCGGCGGTCAGGGTCGACTGCGAGGGCACCGTGCGCAGCAGGCCGGCCACGCCCGCATTGAGCATGGCGCCGGCGACGGCGGCCGGGTGGGCCGGCGGCAGGCCGGCCAGCGCCAGCGTGTTCACGCCCTCGGGCAATTCTCCCCACACGCGGGCATACGCGGCATAGGGCGTGAAGTCGCCGTGGCGGTAACCGGTGCTGGCATACATCGACTTGGTGCTGCCGAGGTAGGACCTGGTACGCGTGTGGCCGGCTTCGCCCGTCACGAACCATTGCCCCGGGTCATAACCCAGGCCGATGCTCGCCGCCGTGGCGCGCTTGTCCTGAACCGCCAGGCGGCCCGCGATCTCGCGTCCCTGCGGCCCGAAGGCATTCAGGGCCCCGAACAGCTCGGGAAACAGTGTCAGCGTCACGCGCGTGCTGAGCACGGACGCGCGCGCCGTGAAGGCGCCGCGCTCGACCGTGTGCGACAGGCCGGTAATGGCATTGCCACGCAGGCGCGCGCCGTCCGTCAGCGGGGTGTCGGTGTAGCCGTAGAAGGCCTGGGTGGTGCTGCGCAGCTGCTCGCCTTCCCAGTGCCAGGTCAGGTCGGCGCCATCGCTGTTACTGATCGGGAGCGCGCCGTACACTTCGAGCGGCATGCGCGCCCAGGGATAGGCATAGCCCACCTTGCGGTAGTCGGCGGCGACGAACATCGGAAGCGCGATGCGTCCCAGGCGCAGCGCCAGTTCCGGGGTCGCCTGGTATTTGATGTTGGCCCATTCGACGCGCGGCGCGTAACTGCGGTCGAGCCGCTGTTCGCTGACCACCTGCACCACCGCCGACCAGCGCCCGCTCAGGCGCAGGTCGAGCTGGGCGCCGAGCGTGCTGTCGACGTGACGGCTCCAGGCGCCGCTGCGGCCGGCGCCCGCGGCCTTCAGTGCCGAGCCGGCGAAGTCCGCGTCGCTGCCGTTCGAGTGCACCACGCCGACGGTACCGAAACCCGAGAAGGTCCAGCCGGGAGTGGCCTGCTCGGCATGGGCGGCCGCGCCCAGGGAAAACAGGATGCAGCCGCTGCACAAGGCGCCGGGCAGGAAACGTGGGATGGGATGGGTGGGATACATTCGTGGCTTTCGTCCGTCGGCGTGCGCGCCGCGCACCAGGGATGCGATGCGGGGCAGTTACATTACGCTAGCGACTGTAGCGAACGCCCTGTCGAAAGTCGAATATATTTACTTATGGAAACGATTTGCCGGCTTTCGGCGTTGTGAAGCGGCAACGTCTATTGCGACTCAGGCATCGGCCAGCCAGAGCCTCTCGCCGCCATGTTCCATATGGGTGAGATACAGGCGCAGGTCGAATTCGAACTGGTGGTACAGCGGTTCCATCCAGCAGCACAGCTTGTAGAAAGCCTTGTCGTGCTGTTTTTCCTTCAGGTGCGCCAGTTCGTGGACCGCGATCATGCGCAGGAATTCGATGGGCGTGTCGCGGAACACGCTGGCGATCCGGATCTCATGCTTGGCCTTGAGCTTGTTGCCCTGGACGCGGGAAATCGAGGTGTGCAGGCCGAGCGCATGCTGGACCACGTGGATCTTGCTGTCGTAGGCCACCTTGGCGACCGGATCGGCGTTGCGCAGGTAATCGAGCTTGAGTTCCTGCACGTAGTCGTAGAGCGCACGGTCGGTGCGCAGGCCGTGGGCGCGCGGATAGCGCGAGCGCAGCACGGCGCCCAGGCGTCCGTCGGCCAGCAGGCTGGCGGCCTGCTGGCGCAGGCCTTCGGGATAGGAGGTGAGGTAGCGAAGTTCTTGCATAGGGGCGCGAATGTATCACAGCGCCCTTGTCCTTGCAGTCGGTATGAAAACCGGCGCGGGCCGCAAGCAATCCATGCGGCCCGCGCCGGCAGGGCGCACCGGACATCGATGCGCGTGCTTGCCTGTCAGCCTTCCTTGCTCCCCTGGCGGCTGCCGCCCTTGGCCGCGCTGGAGGCGCCTGCAGCGCCACCGGCCGCTGCCGCCGCCCGGCTCGCCGACTGCCGGCTTTCCCCGCCCTTGCGGCCGATGTCGGCCATGTGTGCGCGGTTGCGGCTCACGGCCTCCCCGCCTTTCTGCCCCGCGCGGCGCGCTTCTTCGGAATCGAATTCATGCGCCGTGCCTTTCTGGTGTGCCGCCTGGCCGCCCTTGCTGGCGATTTCGCGCTGCTGGTTCTGATCCATCGCCGCGAAACCGCGTTTGGCCGGTCCGCTACCGCTGCCGCCACCACTCTTTTGCGCGCTGCCGCTGGAGCTGCCCGCGCCCTTGCCGCTCTCCTTGCTTGTCGCCATGTCGCTCTCCTGGTTGCCCTGCAGTGAAGGGATTAAGTAAGTGCAGAATTGCTGCGCTCGTGCGGTTAGAGAGACCGCCTGTTTGATAGTTCCCTGAGCTTGCCGCTCCCGGTAGCGGAATCGGCCCGGGTTGCGCAGCAGGCGCCTAGTCCGGCGCGCGCGGCGGCGTGCGCCGGCCTTCGTGGGGGGCGGCATGCGTGTCCGGGGCGTCGATGTCGTCGGGTGCGCCCAGGTCGTCGAGCTCGGTGCGCCGCAGGGCCAGTTGCCTGGCCAGCAGCACGAGGTCGAGGCCGCAGGCGCGCGCCGCCTCGAAGATCTCGCTTTCCTCCATCGCCACGTGGTGCCCGACTTCCTCGGCCAGCACGGCGACGGTGGCGTCGAAATGCTCGTCGCCCGGGTACATGACTTCGAGCTGGGTGATCAGTTCGCGCGTGCCGGCGTGGTCCAGCTCTGCTTCATCGAGCATCTCGTTCTCGCCCAGCGCGGCGCGCAGGGCCGGATAGAAAATCTCTTCCTCGAGCATGCTGTGCACGGTCAGCTCGTAGCAGATATCGTCGACCAGTTCGGCCTGGCGTTCTTCTTCGTCCTCGATGCCGCGCAGGCCGTCGAGTTCGCCCAACAGCAGGCGAACCCGTTCGTGATCGTGGCGCAGCAGATCGAGTGCGTCGAGGGGCGCGTCGTGGCCGCTGCCGCTTGGACTGTTGGGAGGGAAGGCTTGCATGGATTCCTCGAAATGAACGGTGGATGAAGGCAGTCGGCCGCGCACGGGACGTGCGCATTCAACAGGGCGTCGGGATAGACGCCGCCAGCCGGCTCAAGTTCGGGCAGAAAGCGCGCACTATCGATCCGCTCAATAGGCGCGCAGTTTTATTTATGCGTCGGCGAGCTTCAACACCAGCTTGCCGAGATTCTTGCCCTCGAAAAGCATGAGCAGGGCGGACGGAAACTGCTCGAAGCCCTCGACCACGTGTTCGTGGCTCTTGAAACTGCCCTCGGCCATCCAGCGCGCCAGCGTCGCCACGCCTTCAGCATAGCGCGGCGCGTAGTCGGTGACCAGCATGCCTTCCATGCGCGCGCGGTTGACCAGCAGCGACAGGTAGTTGGCCGGCCCTTTTACCGGCGCGGTCGCGTTGTACTGCGAGATGGCGCCGCAGATGACGATGCGCGCCTTCATGTTGATGCGCGTGAGGACGGCGTCGAGGATGTCGCCGCCGACGTTATCGAAATACACGTCCACACCCTGCGGGCAATGTTCCTTCAGGCCGGCATGGACCGGTCCCGCCTTGTAGTCGATGCAGGCGTCGAAGCCGAGCTGCTCGACCACGAAGCGGCATTTGTCGCTGCCGCCGGCGATACCGACCACCCGGCAGCCCAGGTGTTTCGCGACCTGGCCGACCGTCATCCCGACCGCGCCCGCCGCGCCCGAGACCACCACCGTCTGCCCGGCCTGCGGCTGCCCCACCTCGATCAGGCCGAAATAGGCCGTCATGCCGGGCATGCCGAGCGCATTGAGCCAGGTCGGCAGCGGCGCCATGGCGGGATCGACTTTGGCCAGCATTGCGCCCTTGTCGCCGGCCTCGCCGGTCCAGTAGCGCTGCACGCCCATCACGCCCATCACATGCTCGCCGACGGCAAAGCGCGGCGACTTCGACTCGACCACGATGCCGACGCCGCCGGCGCGCATGACTTCGCCGATGGCGACCGGGCGCACATAGGATTTTCCTTCGTTCATCCAGCCGCGCATGGCCGGGTCGAGCGACAGGTAGAGCAGCTTGATGCGCACTTCGCCCTCGCGCAGGTCCTGCAGGGGCGGGGCGGCGCGCTGCCAGTCGGTGTCTTTCGGCAGGCCGAGCGGGCGGGCGGCAAGCAGGAACTGGTCGTTGGTGCCTTGGGTCATGGTCGCTCCATATGGGTTTGATCGAAACAACAACTATACCGAAAGCGGCGTCCGGGCGCGCCAAGGGCTGCCGTTCCCGCAAGCCGCATGCGACAATGGCCGAGCCCCCATTAAACGCAGGCCGCCATGACGACGCATCCGGAATACATCCTGACACTGTCCTGCATCGACGAGCGCGGCATCGTGCTGCGGGTTGCCGGTTTCCTGGCCGAACACGGCTGCAACATCATCGATTCGGCCCAGTTCGGCGACCCGGATTCGCGCCTGTTCTTCATGCGCGTTCACTTCGCGCTGGAAGACGCGGGCGTGCTCGATGCCGACCTGCGCGGGGCCTTCGCCGCGCTCTGTGAAGGCTCCGGCATGCGCGGCCAGCTGCACGATGCGCGCGCACGCCCGCGGGTCCTGATCATGGTCTCGAAGATCGGGCACTGTCTGAACGACCTGCTGTTTCGCTACCGCAGCGGCCTGCTGCCGGTGGAGATTCCGGCGATCGTCTCGAACCACATGGACTTCTACCAGCTCGCGGCAAGTTACAATATCCCGTTTCACCACTTGCCATTGGCCGCGGGCGGCAGCGAGGCGGCCAGGCTGGCGCAGGAAGCACGGATCGTCGAGCTGCTCGACCTGCACCGGATCGACCTGGTGGTGCTGGCGCGCTACATGCAGATCCTGTCGCCAGGGCTGTGCGCGGCCCTGGAGGGAAGGGCGATCAACATCCACCATTCCTTCCTGCCGAGTTTCAAGGGCGCGCGCCCGTATGCGCAGGCCCACCTGCGCGGCGTGAAGCTGATCGGCGCGACGGCGCATTTCGTGACGGGCGACCTCGACGAAGGCCCGATCATCGAGCAGGACGTTGAGCGGGTCGACCATGCGATGACGGTCGACGAGCTGACGGCGATCGGCCGCGACGTCGAATGCGTGGTGCTGGCGCGCGCGGTCAAGTGGTTCGTGGAACACCGCATTTTGCAGAACGGCGACCGGACGGTCGTTTTCAAATAAAAACGAAGGTATCGAAGCATCAATGGCACTCAAAGCAACCATCTACAAGGCAGACCTGCAGATCGCGGACATGGACCGCAATTATTATGCGGAGCATGGCTTGACCCTGGCCCGCCATCCGTCCGAAACCGACGAGCGCCTGATGATCCGCGTGCTCGCCTTTGCGCTGCATGCGAGCGAATCGCTGGCCTTTACCAAGGGCCTGTTCGATACCGACGAGCCGGACCTGTGGCAGAAAGACCTGACCGGCGCCATCCACACCTGGATCGAGATCGGCCAGCCCGACGAGAAGCGCCTCATGAAAGCCTGCGGCCGCGCCGAGCACGTGATCGTCTACAGCTACAGCGCCACCAGCAGCATCTGGTGGAAGGGCATCGCCAACAAGGTCGACCGGGCGCGCAACCTTACCGTTATCAATATTCCGGGCGATGCCAGCGCCGCGCTGGAAAAGCTGGCCAAGCGCTCGATGCTCTTGCAATGCACGATCCAGGATGCGCAGATCTGGCTGACCGACAGCGTCGATACCGTGCTGGTCGAGCGCGAGACCTTCAAGGCCGGCGCTTGAATGGCATCCGCCCGCCTGGGGCTATAATCGTTCTTCTTTCGAGTTCACCGAGTCCATCGAGTCCACCGAGTCCACCATAATGCGCAACCTCTTTGTCCTGCTGGCCGCCGGCCTGTTTTCCACCGGCGCGCTGGCGCAAGTGACGGTCACCGAACCCTGGGTGCGCGCCACCGTGGGCCAGCAAAAGAGCACCGGGGCGTTCCTGAGTGTGCGGGCGGCGGCGGATGCGCGCCTGGTCGGCGTCAGCACGCCGGTGGCCGGCCGCGCCGAGCTGCATGAGATGGCGGTGGAGAACAACACGATGCGCATGCGCCAGGTCGACACCATCGACCTGCCGGCCGGGAAGAGCGTCAACCTGGCGTCGGGCGGCTATCACGTCATGATCTTCGACCTGAAGCGCCAGTTGAAGGCCGGCGAGACCGTCCCGCTGACCCTGGTGGTGCAGGACGGCGCGAAAAAGCGCAGCAGCGTGACGGTGGAGGCGCAGGTGCGGCCGCTGACGTATGTGGCGCCGAAAGCGGCGGGTCATCACGGGCATTGAGGTTATCGCTGCGCCGCTGTCCGCGTGGGCACGGAGTGCCTACGCCGGCCGCGCCCACCCTTATTGCGGCGAGGCCCCGATGCGGCGCACGTCGCCCGAACCTATGGTCGACTTGCTGATTTTCGGGTCGCCATAATAATTCACGTCGCCCGAACCGGCGATGCTGACCGACAGCGCATCGCGCACCCAGACCGTCGCTTCGCCGGAACCGGCCACCGAAGCCTTGGCGCTGCCGGCCTGCACGCGGCCGAGGTCGACGTCGCCCGAGCCGCCGATCGACACCGACAGCTTGCCCACCGTGCCGCCCCCGGCCTTCAGATCGCCGCTGCCGCCGATCGCCACCGCCAGGCTCTCGCTGTCGACGCCTTTCAGGTCGATCGAGCCGGAGCCGCCGATATCGACCTGCAGGCGCGGTGCGCGCAGCGCATCGGAAGCGATGCTGCCCGAGCCGCCCAGCGCCAGGCGCTCGATCGAGCGGGCATGGACCACGACGCGGATCGACTTCGAACGGAAATTCAGGTTGCGGCGCGAGGGGCGGATCTCCAGCGTGCCGTCTTCGACCACGGTTTCCAGCAGCGGCAGCAGGTTGTCGTCGGCTTCGATGGTGACGCCTTCGGTGCGGCCGATGCGCAATTCGACATGCGCCGGCACTTCCAGCGACAGACCGTTGAAATTGCCGACCTGGCGCTCCTGCTTGAGGATGCGGCCGCTGCCCTGCACCTGCTCGCCTCCGAAGGACCAGGGTGCGGCGAAGGTATGCGCGGCGGTGGCGCCCAGGCCGGCGGCGATGCAGGCCGCCAGCAGGGTGCGGCGGACGAAGGTGGAAGTGCGGGTGGAAAGCGTTTTGGTCATGATGTTGTCCTCACGGTGATCGATGTCATCACTGTAAGGACAAGCGCCTGCGCACGCGCCGCTTTTGCGACAGGATGCAGGCAAACGCGACCAGGATGCAGCCCGGCGCGATGTACAATCTTGCCCTTTTTGATTCCGGTGCTCCGGTAAGGATAATTGTATGAATGTGGCCCTGTTGTTCCTGGCCTTTTGCGTCGGTGTCTTCATTTCAGTGCAGGCGGCCGTCAACAGCCAGCTGGCCGGCGCCCTGCATGCCAATTCCGTGGTCGCCGCGCTGATCTCGTTCACGGTCGGCACGGTCGTGCTCGGCATCGCTGCGTTCGCGCGCGGCGGCGTGGGCGAGGCTTTCGGCGCCCTGGCCGGCCAGCCGCTCTGGAAACTGAGCGGCGGCCTGCTCGGCGCGGCCTTTGTGTTCGGCACCGTGTTCCTGGCGCCACGCATCGGCCTCCTGAACCTGGTGGTGCTGGTGATCGCCGGGCAGTTGATCATGTCGATGGCGATCGACAATTTCGGCCTGGTCAACATGGTGGCGCGCAAGGTGTCGACGGTGCGCATGCTTGGGGCGCTGGTGGTGGTGGCAGGTGTCGCGCTGACCCTGTTCGGCGACCGGATTGTTGCGGCATTGGAACGGTAAACAATTTCTTATCAGCAGCTGCAATTTCTGACGAGCATGGTTCTATAATGGTCGGTATTGTCTGAACGACACCCTCTGTTTATACGACACCTTTAAGAGCCGCCACGCCCGATGGAATTCCACCAGTCTTCGCAAATCCCCACGCTGTCGTATGTCGAAAACGAAGACCATCCGGTCTTCGGCACCCTGGTCGAGCAGATCCTGCACCTGCTCAATTCGCGCCTGGTGTTTTCCGACGTCATCATTCACCAGAACAGCCCGCTGATGCTGCGCCAGCCCAAGGGCCTGGTCGCGGTGACGGACTCGCCGATCACGCGCGAGGAGCTGGAAGAATTCTTCGAGGTGATCGAGCCGAACTGGGCCGAGCGCATCGCCGACCGCGCCTTCGACCGCTCGATCGACCTGCACACGGCGCGCATCCGCGCCAACTGCTTCACCTTCCAGGGCAAGAAGCGCCTCGGCTGCGTGATCCGGCGTTTCCCGAAGGAGCCGCTGGCGCTGGCCAGCCTGGGCCTGGGCGAGGATGCGCAGGAGTTCGCGCGCCTCACCAGCGGGCTGGTGCTGATCATCGGCGACACCTGCCAGGGCAAGTCGACCACCATCGCCTCGATGCTCGATGAGATCAACAAGCGCCGCTCGGGCCACATCATCACCATCGAAGACCCGGTCGAGACCCTGATCCCGCAGCGCAAGTGCATCATCACCCAGCGCGAAGTGGGCATCGACGGCGACGTCGAAAGTTATTACCTGGGCGCCCTCGACGCGTTGCGCGAGCGCCCGGACGTGATCGTGATCGGCGAAATCCGCGACGCCCAGACCGCGCAGGAAGCGCTGGCGCTGGCCGAATCGGGCCCGCTGGTGCTGGCCACGCTGCATGCGCGCTCGACCGAGATGGGCTTGCAGAAGATGCTGCGCCTGCTCGGCAATTCCGACGCCCAGGCGCAGGCGCTGGCGCACGCGCTGCGCGGCGTGCTGTGCCAGGCGCTGCTGCCTTCTTCCGAAGGCAACCGCTATTACCTCGCCACCGAATGCCTGACCCCGAGCGCGGACGTGGCGCGCCTGATCGAAGCGGGCGACCTGGGCTCGCTGCGCGCCCACATGAACAGCGGGCGCGACCCCGGCTGCCACACGATGAACACCTCGCTCGAGCACCTGCTGTCCAGCCACAAGATCAGCGTCGAGGACGCGCGCGCCGCCACCACCGACCGCGTCGGCTTCGCTGAACTGGTTTAGTCAGTCAAAGGGTACCTCAGTCCAAGGGTACATTACGAAGGCGGTTGACCTGCACCGCCGACACCGGGGCGGCCGCATTGCCCCAGCTGGCGCGCAGGTAAGTGACCAGGTTCGCCACCTGGGCGTCGTCCAGCACGTGGCTGAAGGGCGGCATGCCGTAGGGGCGCGGATTGCCCTGCGTTCCCGGCGGGTAGCCGCCATTGAGCACGACCCGGGTCGCGTTCACCGGTTCCATCATGGTCAGGGCGCGGTTCCCCGCCAACAGGGGGTAGGGACCTTTGCCTTCGCCCCGTTCGCCATGGCAGGCGGCGCAGTGCTGGCCATAGAGCCTGGCCCCGGCCTGCATGATTTCCCGTGGCGGTGGCGGACCGGGTTCGCGCGCCGGCGCCGGCGTGCCGGGCAGCGACTTCAGGTAGCGCGCCATGGCCGCCAGGTCGGCCTTCGTCATGTGCTGCAGGCTTTGCGCCACCACTTCGGCCATCGGCCCGGTCACGCTGGCGCCGGGCGCTACGCCCGTCCCCAGCAACTGCACAACCTGATCCTCACTCCACGTGCCCAGCCCGGCCTCATCGTTCGAGGTGAGCGCGGGCGCGTACCAGCCCAGGCTCGCGATCAGGCCGCCGCCGAGCGTGCCCTCGCTGGCCCCGAAGCGGTTGCGCGTGCTGTGGCAGGCGCTGCAATGTCCCAGGCCTTCGACCAGGTAGGCGCCGCGGTTCCAGGCGGCGTCGCGCGCGGTGCTGGTCACCTGCACGCCCGGCTTGAAATACAGCAGGCGCCAGCCGGCCAGCAGGGCTTGCTGGTTGTAGGGGAAGTTCAGGCTGTGCGGGAGATTCGCCTGGCGCACCGGGGGCAGGCTGCGCAAGTAGGAGAACAGGGCGTCCGAGTCGGCGCGCGTGACTTTCGTGTAATTGGTGTAGGGGAAGGCCGGATACAGCAGGCGCCCGTCGCGCGATTTGCCATTGTGCAGGGCGCGCCAGAAGTCGTCGGCCGACCAGGCGCCGATGCCGGTGGTGGCTTCGGGCGTGATGTTCGGCGCACGGAAGCGCCCGAACGGCGTATCGAGGACGCGTCCGCCGGCATAGGGCACGCCGCCGCGCGCGGTATGGCAGGCCATGCAGTCGCCGGCGCGGGCCAGATAGGCGCCGCGTGCGATGTTGGCGGCAGTCGGTGCATGGTCGCCTGGCGCACGGGAGGGAATGAAGTCTTCGCGCGGCCAGGCCAGCGCGGCGGCCAGCGCCAGGGCCGCCAGGACGGCGAGCAGCAGGTAGAGGGCGCGGCGCTTCATGGCGCGCTCCCGCAGGGCATCGGCAAGGCTTCGGTCAAACGCTCGGCGGGCCGCGCGCCGGGCGGCGTCGGCTGGGCCGCGAGCCAGCCCGATATCGCCGCGACGTCGCCCGGTCCCAGGCGCTCGGCGATGCTCGCCATGCAGTCGGGCGCATGGGCGCGCCTTGCCTTGTTGCGCCAGGCGCCGAACTGGGCGTTGACATAATCGCGCGGCAGGTTCAGCAGGCCCGGAATGGCGGGTGCGACGCCGGCCAGTTGCTGGCCATGGCAGGCGATACAGGCCGGTACTTTCAATGTGGGGTCGCCGCGCCGCACCAGTTGCTCGCCGCGCGCCAGCACCGCCGGCGCCAGCTTCGAGGGCGCAGGGGAGGGCAGCGGCGGATGCTGGGCCGCGAAATACTGCGCCATTTCGAGCAGGTAGGGGTCGGGCAGGTGGTTCACCATCCAGGTCATCAGGGGATAGCCGCGCCGGCCTTCGCGGAAGTTGACGAGCTGGTTGTACAGGTAGCCGGCCGGTTTGCCGGCGATGCGCGGGAAATACACGCCGCCGACGCTGGTGCCGGCGCTCGCCTTCGGTGCATGGCAGGCGATGCAGGGTGCCAGGCGCTGCTCGAGGGTATCAGGTACGCGCTGCGCAGAGGCGGGAGCCGGGGCGGGAGCCGCGCTCGAACCTGTCGCGCAGGCGAGCAGGGACACAAGCAGGGCTAAGGCCAGACCGGATAGTACGGGCGACAGCATACGCAAAGTCCACATAATTAATGCTCAGGATGATAACCCATCCCGTCCGCATTAAATTAATGACGAAAAGAAACTAAAAAGCTTTAGAATCGGTCGACTTCAATTCTGCAAAGTTTCCGATGCTATTTCCTGTCCTGCGCAAGGGCTGTTCGATCGCCGTCCTGTTGTTGTGTGTAGGTGGCGCCAATGCGGCCACCGACCTGAACGAAGCGCTTCGCGACGAAGGCGGGCTGAAGGTCGGCAAACTGGCCAATGGCCTGCGCTATTACGTCAAACGCAATGCCATGCCGGAAAAGCAGCTGGAATTGCAGTTGGTCGTGAAGGCCGGCTCCATCGTCGAAGACGATGACCAGCGGGGACTGGCGCATTTCGTCGAACACATGGGCTTCAGCGGATCGGCGAACTTCAAGAAGAACGAACTCGTCGCCTACTTGCAGTCGATTGGCGTCGCCTTGGGAGCCGACCTGAACGCTTATACCGGCCATGACGAAACGATCTACAAGTTATCGGTCCCGACAGGCAGGCAGGAGCAGGTGGACAAGGCCTTCCTGGTTTTGTCCGATTGGGCCCAGGGGATGACGCTCGAGGCCGGCGCCATCGACGCCGAGCGCGGCGTCATCCTGGAGGAAGCACGGCTGCGCAACAGCCCTGCCTACCGCATGCATCGCTCGCTGTCGACCAACTGGCTTGGATTGGGCGAGTCGCTGTATACCAAGCGGCCGCCGATCGGCCAGGAAGACATCATCAGGAATGCGCCCCCCGAAGCGCTGCGCCGCTTCTACAAGGATTGGTACCGTCCCGATCTGATGGCGGTGATCGTGGTGGGCGACATCGACCCGGCGCTTGCCGAGAAGATGATCGACACCCATTTCAGCAAGATGGTCATGCCTGCCACGCCGCGCCCGCGTATATATTCAAGGATGCGCCCGCACGGCAGCACGGCCGCGATGGTCGCCACCGACCCGGAAGCGACCACCAGCAGCCTGAGCCTGCGCTATCCGCTGGCGGAACGGCCGGCGCGGCGCACCGTGGGCGACTATCGCGCATTCCAGGTGCGCAACCTGTTCAATGCCATGCTGAACCAGCGCCTCACGCAACTGGCGCAGCTGCCCGAACCTCCCTTCCTGCGTGCGCAGACCGCCTACGCGCCCATGGGGAAAGGCTATCAGGCCTATTCGCTCGAGGCGATGCTGGCCAAGGGCGGCGCCGTCCCGGCAATCGCTGCATTGACCCAGGAAAGCGCGCGGGCACGCGAACTCGGCTTCAGCCAGGATGAACTGGACACAGCCAGGAAAAACATCTTGCGCAGCGTGGAGTTGCAATATGCCGAGCGCGACAAGATCAATTCGGCCAGCTTTGTCGCCACCTACCTCGGCAGCTTCCTCCATGACGAGGCCGCGCCTGGCCCCGAAGAGCATTACCGCTACGCACGTCAGCTGCTGCCGGAAATTACCCTGGCCGACATCCAGCACTATGCGCGCACAGCGCTGCCGGCCAATGCCCCGCGGATTGTGACCTTCACGGGCAAGGACAAGCCGGAGGCGCCCGCGCCAGGCAAGCGCGAGCTGCTTGCCGCCCTGGCCGCGGCCGACCTGGCGCCGGTCACAACGCGTGAGGAAAAACGGTTTGCCGACAAGCTGCTCGAATCGCCGCCGGCCGGCGGCGCGATCACTTCTGAAACGCAGGACACGGCGCTGGGCATCACGCGCCTGAGCTTATCCAACGGCGTCAAGGTGATCCTGAAGAAGACCGACTTTCGCAACGAACAGGTCGTGATGCGCGCGGCCCGCTTCGGCGGCACTTCGCTCTACAAGCCGGAGGACGCCATCGATGCGCGTTTGTCGGGTGCGGTCGTATCGGCCATGGGCTGGGGCGCCCATTCACCTGCGGCGCTGAACCATATTTTGGCGGGCAAGTCCCTGGGCTTGAGCATCCGCATGGGTGAGCACAGTGAGCACGTGGCCGGCGGCGCCGCGCCGACCGACCTCGAAACCCTACTGCAAGCAATCTACCTGCGCTTTGGCAGCGTGCGGCGTGACGAGGACCTGTTCAAGTCCTTCATCAACAAGCAGCTCGACGGCACCCGCGACGCCATGGCGCGTCCGGCCGCCGTGCTGGACGAGGCGATTCGCACGACACTGTATGACAGGCACCCGCTCGTACCCGGAATGCCGAGCCAGGAAGTACTCGGGAAGCTCACCTTGGAGCGCTCGATTGCGCTCTACAAGGAACGGTTTTCCAGCGCCCGAGGCATGACGTTCATTTTTGTCGGCAATTTCGATGTCGTCACGTTCAAGCCGCTGCTGGCCACTTACCTGGGAAGCCTGCCGGCCGCGGATATTCCAGTCGGCTTCAAGGACCTGGGCATTCGCCCTGTTACGGGAGTGATCAAGAAGGAAGTGCGGCGCGGAAAGCAGGACCAGAGCGTGATCTCGCTGAACTTTACCGGCCCGGCCACCTATTCGGATGCGGAGCGGACACGGTTTCGCGCCCTGGTCGAGATCGCCAGGCTTCGGCTCACCGCGCTGCTGCGCGCGAAGTCGCTGGTCTACAGCGTCGGCCTCAACGGCACCCTGACGCATGTTCCATATGGCCACTACCAGGTGGCGGCAACGCTGCCGACCTCCCCGGACAAGGTGGACCAACTGCTGGCAGTGCTGTTCGCCGAAATCGAGCTGCTCAAGACCAGGGGGCCGCAGGCGTTGGAGTTGCGGACGGTGCAGCAGACCGCCATGCAGTCGATCCAGCGCTCGCTCAAGGACAACAATGCCTGGGCCGCCCTGCTCGAGGGAGCGCTGCTCACCGAAACCGATCCCGCCGCGCGGCTGGCCGAGGACAGCAGGATCGGCGCGCTGACCGTCGAGGACATCAAGGCCGCCGCGCAGCGCTACTTCGACACCGGCAATTATGTGCAGGTCGTGATGAATCCGGAGAAGTGGTGGCAGCCAGCCTCGACGCTGCCTGAATGACGGGCCCCGGTCAGGGTGCGCTGTGTGCCGGGCTGTTCGCCCGCCAGTGGCGGTAGATGCGCAGGGCGACATGGGCGTCGTCGGCGGCGTAGAGGATCTGTTTTTCCGACAGGCGCGGCTGCGCCCAGTTGGTGGTGGTGATGCGTTTCGATTTTTGCAGGCGCTGGCCGAAAAAGCGCGCCACCGCCGTTTTCGCGCCCAGCGCATTGCGCTCGCCGCGGCGCAGGGCGGTGGACAGGTCGATCACGTTATTCGTTTCGATGCCGAGTTTACTGCGCAGGCGCCGCAGGTCGTCGCCCAGGCCGAAGCCGGCTTTCACGATATGGGGCGCCTCGAGGATCGTGCGCAGCACCGCGATGGCGCTGCCGTCGCGGCTTGATCCGATCTGGAACAGCCAGGCGGTATCGTCGGTTGCCAGCTGCACCAGGTGCGGCCCGGTCGATTCCTCGCCCTTGGCGAAGGTGGGTTTCGATTCGGTGTCGAAGCCGATGACGTCGGCGTTCGAGAGCGCGGCCAGCGCCTCGGCGGCATCGAGTTCCGTCTTTACCAGGCGCACATCTTCAAGCCCGATGCCCTGGTAGGGCGGCAGGTCTTCCTCGGGCACCGGGCTCAATGCACTCATCGCGCAGTGGCTCAGTTGCGCGAGAATTTCGAGGCCAGCTGCTGCAGCTTTTCCTGGCGCTGGCGAGCCGCTTCCGCTTCCACTTCGGCCGCTCTTTCGGCCTTCTTGCGCTCGGCTTCCTTCTTGAAGCGCTCCTGCAGCTGTTCCTTGGCATGGCTGCGGTGGGTGTCCGTCACTTCGGCGCCGGCGACGCCGTCGAGGTCGTAGCGCACCGTGGCTTTTTCCATCGAACGCAGGTAACGCATCGAGCCGGTATGGATGCCCAGCGCGGCGCGCATGGTCTTGCGGTCCAGGCCAGGCAGGCGCGCAAGGAGTTGCTTGTCGATCCCGATGGCCAGCGGCAGGCAGTCGCGGAAAGCCGGGAACTGCTGCTGCAACTGCTTGAGCAGCGTGCGCGCGGACGGTCCCGGGTTCGGCTTGGCCGGCTGCTGCCCCGCCACTGGGGCATCGGCGGCTGCGACCGGTTGCGTGTCGGATACAGGGTCGGACCCGGCAGCAGAGTCGGACACCGCTTCGGGAGCCGCTTCGGAAGCCGATTCCGGAGCAGCTTCGGGAAGCTTCACTATCTCGGTATTCGGGTTTTCGGCTGGGGTAGGGGAGGTTGCGTCGACAGGCTCGGCGGCAGGACTGATGGAGTTCATTGACTTCATGGTAATAACAGGAATCCGAAGGATAGCATGCTGGCTCGCACTAGTGGCGTTGGCAATCGTGTGCCTTTGCCAAGGTGGGCGGGTCCTTGGTGAGCGGCGCGGCGGCCTGCGAGGCGGCCCGCGCAGTTTGGTCGCGTGCGCCGCCAGTCGCGAAATCGTGTATGATCCGCCTCTTGTCCTGCGTGCGGCTTGCGTGCACGCAGAGAGATGGGCTAGTTGTCGGCGCAGTGGAAAGCAACACTATGCGGTTTCGTGATATCTCATATTTGATATATCAATTATCACCAATTCTTGCTTTGATGCATAATGCCTGCTGTCCCGTTTCTGCGGTTCGAGAGACAGATGCAAGCCCGTTTTCAGCCGACGGGCTTTTTTTCATTCCGACATGCACAGCACGATTTTGACCATCCCTTTCCGTACCCTTGCCATGGACCGACCCGGCCGCGCCGGATGCCGCCGCCGCAGGGGAAGGCGTGCTTGATTTCCGGCCTGTCTGCCCTTAACTAGGGCTATCCCCGTTTCGTTTCCCCGGCCCATGCGGGCCATGCGTAATTTTGACCTCGCAGGCGCGTACCGCCTCGACAGGAGAGTTTTTTCATGACGAACACCGCCAAGACACTGACACTGACAGCAAAGAAAGCCCCGGCCAAGAGCGCCGCGGCGCAGCTGGCGGTGCCGAAAACTGCGACCTCCTATTTCCTCGAAACGGAAGCGGCGGCCAAGGTGACGGTGGTGAAAACCCGTTCGCGCCTGGCAACGATGAAGGCGCAAGCCGACGAGGCGGCAGTGGCCGAGGCTTCTTCTCCAGTCGAGGCCGTGCCGGCCGAAGCGATCGCGGCGCATGCCCAGGCCGCAGCGGCGAGCGACGCCGAGTTCACCGACTACCTGGCGCCGGCCGCCGCGCCTGCGGCTGCGGCCGTGGTCGTGAAGAAACGCGGCTCGAAGCTGGCCGCCCTGAAGCCGGCCGCACCGGACCTGGCTGAACAAGCCGCGGCGCCCGAAGTGGCCGAGGCCCCGTCTGCTGCGCCGGCCGAAGCGATCGCCGAGCTGCCTGCCGGCGCGGCATCGATGGCGGAAGACGCGCCGAAAGCCGCCCGTGCCCGCGCCGTGCGCCGCGTCGAGCCGGCCCCGACCGTGATCCAGACCGGCGGCAGCTCGGTCAGCCAGACCACCGACGCCGCCACCCTGGCCGCCGTCGACACCACCGGTTACCTGCTGCCGCAAGTAAAGGTGCCGGGCCGCCGTGGCCGTAAGCCAAGCGAGTTCACGCCCGAGAACGACGAAGTGGCGGCGCTGAACGCCGTCGAGCGCGCCGAACTGAAGGCCGTCTCGAAAGCGCGCGAGCGCAAGGCCAAGGGCATGCCGACGCTGGGCACCGAGCAGGGCTTCTCGGAAACCGAAATCGAAAAGCGCCGCACCCAGTTCAAGAACCTGATCAACATGGGCAAGGAGCGCGGCTACCTGACCCACGCGGAGATCAACGACCAGCTGCCGGAAAACATCATCGATCCGGAAGCGATCGAAGGCATCATCGCGACCTTCAACGACATGGGCATCGCCGTCTACGAGCGCGCACCGGAAGCGGAAATGATGCTGTTGTCGGACAACGCCGTGACGCCGACCAGCGAAGACGAAGTGGAAGCGGCCGCCGCCACCGCCTTGTCGACCGTCGATTCGGACTTCGGCCGCACGACCGACCCGGTCCGCATGTACATGCGCGAAATGGGCGCCGTGTCGCTGCTGACCCGCGAAGGCGAAATCGAAATCGCCAAGCGCATCGAGCAGGGCCTGAAAGACATGGTCCAGGCGATCTCGGCCTGCCCAACCACGATTTCGGAAATCATCGCGCTGTCGCACAAGATCGCCGCCGACGAAACCAAGATCGACGAAGTGGTGGACGGCTTCGTCGATCATAACGACAGCGGCACGCCGGCCCCGGCCGCGCCCGTGGCCGCCCCGCGCGCGGCCAGCGACGACGAGGAAGAAGAGGAAGAAGTCGAGGAAATCGACGGCGACGCCGCCGGCGGCGCGGCCGGTTACTCGACCGAACAGCTGGCCCAGCTGCGCCGCGGCGCGCTGGAAAAATTTGCCCTGATCGAAGACCAGTTCGACCGCATGGGCCACGCCTTCAAGACCAGCGGCTACGGTTCGGCCGCCTATACCAGGGCGCAGGAAGTCATCACCAACGAGCTGCTGGGCATCCGTTTCACCGCGAAAGTGGTGGAAAAGCTGTGCGACACCCTGCGCCACCAGATGGACGAAGTGCGCGCCATCGAGCGTTCCGTGCTCGACATCTGCGTGAACCGCTGCGGCATGCCGCGCGCCCACTTCATCAAGGTCTTCCCGGGCAACGAGACGGACCTGGAATGGGGCAAGCGCGAAGTCGACTGCGCCTATCCTTACAGCGCCGTGCTGGGCCGTAACCTGCCGGCGATCCGCGAACTGCAGCAGCGCATGATCGACCTGCAGGCGCGCGTGGCGCTGCCGCTGGCCGACTTGCGCAAGATCAACAAGCAGATGGCTGCCGGCGAAAAGCGTGCGCGCACCGCGAAGCGCGAAATGACCGTGGCCAACCTGCGCCTGGTGATTTCGATCGCGAAGAAATACATCAACCGCGGCCTGCAATTCCTCGACCTGATCCAGGAAGGCAACATCGGCTTGCTGAAGGCGGTCGACAAGTTCGAATACCGCCGCGGTTATAAATTCTCGACCTACGCGACCTGGTGGATCCGCCAGGCGATCACGCGTTCGATCGCCGACATGGCGCGCACCATCCGGGTGCCGGTGCACATGATCGAGACGATCAACAAGATGAACCGCATCTCGCGCCAGATCATGCAGGAAACCGGCAGCGAGCCGGACCTGGCGACCCTGGCCCTCAAAATGGAAATGCCGGAGAACAAGGTTCGCGAGATCATGAAGATCGCCAAGGAACCGATTTCGATGGAAACCCCGATGGGCGAGGACGGTGATTCCCAGCTGGGCGACTTCATCGAGGACAACACCACGCTGGCTCCTCTGGACGCCGCGCTGCATGCCTCGATGCGCAACGTGATCAAGGAAGTGCTCGATTCCCTGACCCCGCGCGAAGCGAAAGTGCTGCGCATGCGCTACGGCGTCGAAATGTCGAACGACCACACGCTGGAAGAAGTGGGCAAGCAGTTCGACGTGACACGCGAGCGTATCCGCCAGATCGAAGCGAAGGCGATGAGCAAGCTGCGCCAGCCGTCGCGCTCGGACAAGCTGAAGACCTTCTTGCACGACAAGTAAGCCAGGCTGGCGCCCGCGCCACCGGAAGCCACGCCGTCCCTCGGGATCGCGTGGCTTTTTTTATATTGGTCGGTAGGGGATTGTTAACAGGTGTCGTATGCAGCCGACATAATGCGCAGCGCCGCGATGATTTCCACTGGGCAATGATGTGGAACAGAATGTTCTGTGTTCTGATCTTGTTGATGGTGCGCCTGCGCCGCTTCGCCTCCAAGGAAAAACATGCCACATCACCCCGTCCACGCCGCTGCCCTGGCGCTCCTGCTGGCCGCCTGCGCCACGTCCGCTCAGGCCGACGACGGCATCGTCACCGACCGTCCCGACTTCGTCGAGTCGAGCAATGTGGTTGGCCTGGGACGCTTCCAGGTCGAAACCAGCGTCGCCATCGACCGCAGCCGCAGCGCCGGCTATCGCGAAAACATCGTCTCCACACCCACGCTGCTGCGCTACGGCATCAGCGACACGCTTGAATTGCGCCTGGAAACCGACGGCCGCATCAGGGCGCGGTCGCATGGCCCGGCGGCCGGCGAGAGCAGCAGCGATTCGGGCACTGCCGATGCCTCCTTCGGCCTGAAATGGCATGTTGCCGATGCGCTTGAAACCAGCCCGTCGCTGGGCGTGCTGCTGCATGTCGACGCGCCGAGCGGCTCGCGCGCGCTGCGCGGCGAAAAATACCGGCCTTCGCTGCGGGTCGTGGCGGAGTGGGAATTGCCCAACGATATGTCGCTCGGCCTGATGCCTGGCGCCGGCAGCAATACCGATGCCATGGGGCAGCGCTACACCCACGGCATCTTCGGCGCCGTCGTCGGCAAGCAGCTGACCGCGAAGCTGCGCGGCTTCGTCGAGATCGCCGCCCCCCATGTGGCGCGCAGCAATCACGGCGGCACCGAGGCAAGCTTCGATGTCGGCGGCGCTTACCTGATCACCGACACGCTCCAGGTCGACGCCATGCTTGCACGCGGCCTCAACAGCCGTACGCCCGACCTGAGCCTGACGATCGGCCTGTCGTTCAAACTCTGACCACCGTGTCCGGAACCTTCATGCAAGCCACCATTAAACTGCGCCTCCTGCTGTCGAGCCTGGCCACGCTCCTGTTCGTCTCCCTGGTCGGGTGGATCGGCTATGTCGCCGTGCAATCGCTCGACGCCGCGATGGACAGCATCACGCTCAATGGCGCCGTCATCAAGGACCAGCTGCAAGCGGACATGGCGCACGACGCCCTGCGCGCCGACGTCATCTCGGCCATGATGGCCGCCGCCCAGGGCAATGCCGCCGAGGTGAAGGTGGCCGCGGCCGAAGTCGCCGAGCGTGTCACGCTGTTCAACAAATTGCTGTCCGACATGGAGCGCAACACGAGCGACGCCGCCTTGCGGGCGGCGATGGCGCAGGTGCGTCCCGACGCCAGCGCCTACCTGAAAAGCGCGGCCGACATCGTGGCGCTGGCCGCCGTTGACGCCGCTGCCGCCCAGGCCGCGCACCCGCAGTTCATGGAACGCTTTCGCGCGCTCGAGACCAGCATGGGGGTGCTGAGCGAACAGATCGAAGCGCATTCGAACGCCACCCGCGATGGCGGCGACGCCGTCGTCGTTGCGGCCAGGCGCAATATCATCGGCGTGGTGCTGGCGACCCTGCTGATCATTTTTACGATCGCCCACTTTCTGTCGCGCTCGATTGTCAAGCCGCTGGACGAAGCCATCGTGTTTGCGGCCGGCATCGCCCAGGGCCGGCTCGACACCAGCATCGCCGTCGCGCCGCAGGACAAGACCGAAACCGGCCAGCTGAAACGCTCGCTCGAAGCCATGCGCGTGAGCCTGCACGCCATCGTCAGCGAGGTGCGCGACAGTACCGAGTCGATCCATACCGCGGCGCGCGAGATCGCCGCCGGCAACATGGACCTGTCGCAGCGCACCGAAACCCAGGCCAGCGCACTCGAGGAAACCGCGGCCTCGATGGAAGAACTGAACTCGACGGTGAAGCAGAACGCCCAGAACGCCCACCAGGCCAATGCGTTCGCCGCCTCAGCCTCCGAAGTCGCGCAGCAGGGCGGCGCCGTGGTGGCCGATGTCGTGCTGACGATGCGTAATATCGAAGGCGCTTCGCGCCGCATCGTCGACATCATCGACGTGATCGAGAGCATCGCCTTCCAGACCAACATCCTGGCCCTGAACGCGGCGGTGGAAGCGGCCCGCGCCGGCGAGCAGGGCCGCGGCTTTGCCGTCGTCGCCTCCGAAGTGCGCAACCTGGCGCAGCGCTCGAATACCGCCGCCAAGGAAATCAAGGGCCTGATCGACGCTTCGGTGCTCGAAGTCGACCAGGGCTCGAAGCTCGTCGGCCAGGCCGGCGCCACGATGACGGACATCGTCAGCGGGGTACGCCGCGTCTCCGACATCATGGCCGAGATCGGCGCGGCGACGCGCGAACAGGAAACCGGCATCGACCAGGTCAACCGCGCGATCGTCGAGATCGACGGCGCGACCCAGCAGAACGCTGCGCTGGTGGAGCAGGCAGCGGCCGCGGCAGGCGCCATGCAGGAGCAGGCGGATACCCTGATCCGGCTGGTCGGCACCTTCCAGCTTGGCGGCGAGAGCAGGGATGGCGGCGCGCCCGTGCATGCCACCGCCCGCCGTAAGGCAGCGCCGACCCTGGCCCTGGCCTGAGGGAGCGCATGAGCGCATGAGCGCCGGGCATTCCCGGCAGTTATGCAGCTCTCCCTAAAATTCATTGGAGTGGCGAATTTTCCCCGCGTAATCTCGTGCGAAGACGACAATGCCGCGGCACCGTTCGCAGAAACGGGACGAGGGGAAACACGAGACGATGCATACGGGCCGTCGGTATGCAGACCTCCACGCACACAACAATGAAAAACACACTCCTGCTGGCTGCAATCGCATCGATCTTCACCGTTTCCACCCTGGCGCAGGCGCAAACCGCGCCGACAGTGGCGCCCAAGCGCGAAATGCGCGGCGTCTGGATCAGTACCCACCTGAGCCTGGACTGGCCGAACCGCCTGCAAACGCAGGCAGTCCAGCGCACCGAACTGATCAAGATCCTCGACCATAACAAGGCGACCGGCATGAACGCCGCCTTCCTGCAGGTGCGCAGCCAGTCCGACGCCATGTATCCGAGCGCGCTCGAACCGTGGTCGTATTACCTTACCGGCACCCAGGGCAGCGCGCCGGCGCCGAGCTGGGACCCGCTGCAGTTCGCGATCGACGAGTCGAGAAAGCGTGGCCTGGAATTCCATGCCTGGATCAATCCTTACCGCGCGGTGGCGACCGCTTCGAGCGCAGGCAATGCCGCCCAGTACGCGGCGACCCACGTGTCGCGCACCCATCCGGAATGGATGCTCACCGTCGGCACCGTGATGATCCTGAATCCCGGCCTGCCTGCGGTGCGCGAGTACGTCACCAGCGTGATCATGGACATCGTCAATCGCTACGATGTCGACGGCATCCACTTCGACGATTATTTCTACCCGACGCCGGGCACCATCAACGACGACGCCGCCTATGCAGCCGACCCGCGCGGGTTTCCGGCGACGGCCGCGGGCCGCGCCGACTGGCGGCGCGACAACATCAACCTCCTGATCGCGGGCGTCAACGAGCGCATCGGCGCGGTCAAACCCTGGGTCAAGTTCGGCATCTCGCCATCCGGAATCTACCGCAGCAGTACCGATCCAAGCGTCGGTTCGCCGACCTCGAGCGGCGCCAACCAGCATTACGCCAGCAACTTCGCGGACAGCCGCAAGTGGCTGCAGCAGGGCTGGGTCGATTACCTGGCGCCCCAGGTCTACTGGCATATCGACCAGGGCGGCTCGGACTACAAACTGCTGGTGCCATGGTGGAACCAGAATGCTTACGGGCGCCACATGTACATCGGCCTCGCCGACTACAAGATGAACACGGCCGGCTGGCTCGATCCGAAGCAGATCGCGAGACAGATTGTGCTGAACCGCGCCAATGGGAATATCGGCGGCCAGATCCACTTTCGCCATGCCTTCCTGAACACGAACCCACTCGGCTACCGCACCGACCTGATGCAGAACGTGTACAACCGTCCGGCGCTGCTGCCGACGATGCCGTGGAAGAACATGCTGGCGCCGGCGGCGCCGACTGCCTTGGCCGCCACCGCGGGCAGCAACGCTGTCGTGCTGTCGTGGGCCGGCGCGCCGGAGACGCGCGAGGAGTTGGAAAAGGTACGGCGCTTCGCCGTCTACCGGTCGGAAGCGCGCGAGTTCGATCTCGAAGCGGCCGAAAACATGATCGGCGTGACCGAAGCGGCCAGCCCTGCGTTCACCGATGCCAAAGCGGCGGCCGGAAAGTATTACTACTATGCCGTCACCGCCCTGAACCGCCTAAGCACCGAAAGCGCCAGGTCGAACCTGGTCAGCAACGATTTCGAGGCGCCTACCGTGCGCACCCGCGACGTCTCGGTGACGCTGGCGGGCGGCACGGCCAGCATCCAGGCTGCCGACATCGACGGCGGCAGCAGCGACAACTGGGGCATCGAATCGCTGACGGCCTCGCCGGCGAGCTTCAGCTGCGCCGACATCGGCGCCAGGCAAGTGACCTTGAGCGCGCTCGACAAAGCGGGCCTCAGCGCCACCGCCACCGCCACCGTGACGGTGCTGGGCCGCATCCCGCAGCCGGCGATCGCGGTCAGCCGAAGCGACGCCACGCCGACCGGCGCCGCGGCCAATACCATCGTGCTGGGCTATGGCGCGCAGAGCCTGAACCTGGCGGCGTCGGATGCCGATTCCGCAACCAGCTTCGCATGGAACCCCGCGCCCGGCCTGTCGTCGACCGGCGCGCTGGCAAACTTCGCGCCGAGCGGCGCCGGAACCTTCACGCTCACTGCGCAAGCGATGAGCATCAACGGCTGTCCGGCCGTGGCCAGCGTGACGGTGCCGGTGATCGACGCGCGCTGCGGCGACGGCAAGGTGACGGTCTGCCACAAGCCGGGCAAGGGCAGTGGCAACGGCGGCGCCATGTGCGTGGCGCCGGACGCGGTGCCGGCTTTCCTGCGCAAGGGCGATACGCTGGGCAGCTGCGCACCCTAGGTAGTTTCACCCCGTATTGCGCAATCCCGCGGCCACCCCGTTGATCGACAGGTGGATCCCGCGGTGCACGCGCGGGTCCATCTCGCCGCCTTCCTGGCGCGACATGGCCCGGTGGCGGTGGATCAGCTCGACCTGCAAGTGGTTCAGCGGGTCGAGGTAGGCGAAGCGGTTCTGGATCGACCTGGCCAGCAGCGGGTTGCCCGCCAGGCGCTCGCTGGCGCCGGTGATCGCTTCCAGCCGGCGCAGGGTTTCGCCATGCTCGGCGGCGATGCGCTTGAAGATGCGTTCGCGCAGCGCCACATCCGGCACCAGGCCGGCATAGCGCGAAGCGATGGCGAGATCGGTCTTGGCCAGCACCATGTCCATGTTCGACAGCAGGGTCGCGAAGAAGGGCCATTC
Organism: Telluria sp. LT2P34; assembly: GCF_059685915.1. Lineage (NCBI taxonomy): Bacteria > Pseudomonadati > Pseudomonadota > Betaproteobacteria > Burkholderiales > Oxalobacteraceae > Telluria > Telluria sp. LT2P34. The sequence continues at coordinate 770,023 of NZ_JCASIN010000001.1, read as the reverse complement.
GCGGAACATGCGCTGCAGCGTCTGCAGTTTCTGGCCGTCCGCATCCTCTTCCAGCCAGCCCGCGACGGCCGAGCCGAAGCCATACCAGCCCGGCAGCAGCAGGCGGCACTGGCCCCAGGAAAAGCCCCAGGGAATCGCGCGCAGGTCTTCGATGCGGCGGGTCTTCTTGCGCGAGGCGGGGCGCGAGCCGAGGTTCAGTTCCGCGATCTCGGCAATCGGGGTGGCGGCAAAGAAGTAATCCGTAAAGCCCGGCGTCTCGTAGACCAGGTCGCGGTAGGCGCCATAGGCGCGCCTGGACAGGTCGGCCATGACCTGCTCGAAGCGGGCCAGCTCGTCGGCCCTGGCGCCTTCGGCCGCATGCGGGGTCAGGCTCGCCTCCAGGGTGGCCGCGACCAGCAGCTCCAGGTTGCGCCGGCCGATTTCCGGATTCGAGAACTTCGAGGCGATGATTTCGCCCTGTTCGGTCAGGCGGATCTGGCCGTTGACGGTGCCCGGCGGCTGCGCCAGGATCGCCTGGTAGCTGGGACCGCCGCCACGGCCGACCGTACCGCCGCGGCCATGGAACAGGCGCAGGCGCACGCCGGCGCGCTCGAAGACGTCGACCAGTTTCAGCTCGGCCTGGTACAGCTCCCAGTTCGACGTGAGAAAACCCCCGTCCTTGTTCGAGTCCGAGTAACCGAGCATGACTTCCTGCAGCCGGCCCTGGTTGTGGATCACGCGGCTGACCAGGGGCAGGGCCATCCAGGCTTCCATGATGGCGCTGGCGCGCTGCAGGTCGGGGATGGTCTCGAACAGCGGAACCACCATCACGTCGGAGACGCCCTTGGCCGGGTGCAGCAGGCCCGCTTCCTTTTGCAGCAGCAGCACTTCGAGCAGGTCCGACACCGCCTCGGTATGCGAGATGATGTAGTTGCGGATGGCGCGCACGCCGTAACGCTCGCGGATCTCGCGCGCGGCGCGCACCACGCCCAGCTCCGACTGCGTTTCGTCGGAATACGACTGGAAAGGCGAAAACAGCAGGCGCGGCTGGGCCAGTTCGGCGAGCAGGAGCGCCACCTTGCCGTCCTCGGAGAGCGCCGCGTAGTCGGCTTCGACACGGGCCTTTTCGAACAGCTCGGCCAGCGCGCGCTCGTGCACGTCCGAGGTCTGGCGCATGTCGAGCGAGGCCAGGTGGAAGCCGAAGATGCGCGCGGCGCGCATCAGGCCGGCCAGGCGCGGCGTGACCAGCATGGCGCCGTGGTTCAGCCTCAGCGACTCGGCCAGCACGTCGAGGTCGGCCGTGAATTCGGCGGCGTCAAGGTAGGGCGCGGCGTGGCCGACTTCCTTGCGGAGGATGTTGGTCGCGCCCAGCACACGGGCGGTGCTCGCCAGGCGCGCATACATGCCGATCAGGGCGCGCCGGTAGGGCTCGTCAGCGCGGTGGTCGGACGCGTCGGTGGAGCGGTCGGCCAGCGCCTGCAGGGCAGGCGTGATGTCGACCATCAGGGTCGAGGTCGACAGCTCGGCGCCGAGGGCATGGGTTTCGTCGAGATACCAGTCGAGGATGGTGGTCGCGTGGCGCATCACGGCGTGGCGCATGGTGTCGCCGTTGACGTTCGGGTTGCCGTCGCGGTCGCCGCCGATCCAGCTGCCCATCTGCACGTAGGCGCTGTCGCCCAGCAGCGGCGGCGCGCCGTGGTAATGAAAGCCGATCTCGTCTTCGATGTCGTCGTACAGGGCCGGCAACTCGCGCAGAAAAGTGATGCGGTAGTAGGACAGGGCGTTTTCGATCTCGTCGGCGACCGTCAGCTTGGTATAGCGCAGCATGCGCGTCTGCCAGAGCGTCGCCACGCGCGCATGCAGCAGCTGCAGGTTGCGCACCTGTTCCTTGGGCGTGAGCGGCAGATCGCGCTCGGCCAGCAGGCGCGCGATGTCGTGCTCGGCGTCGAGGATGCTTTTACGCTGCACCTCGGTCGGGTGTGCGGTCAGCACCGGTGCGATCAGCGCGTTGCGCAGGAAGGTCTCGACCGTGTTGCGGTCGACGCCGGCCGCGCGCAGCTTGCTCAGGGCATGCCCGACGCTGCCTTCGCGCGGCCGGGAACCTGCCAGCAGGTGGGCGCGGCGGCGGCGGTTGTGGTGCTGGTCTTCGGCGATGTTGGCCAGGTGCGAAAAATAGGAAAAGGCGCGCACCACCGAAATGGTCTGGTTACGCGTGAGCTTGTGCAGGAGCGCCGTGAGTTCTTCGCCGGCCTGCGGATCGGCGTCGCGGCGAAAGCGCACGGCCGTCTGGCGGATCGTCTCGACGACGTCGAACACGGCGTCGCCTTCCTGGTCGCGCAGCACGTCGCCGAGCAGGCGGCCGAGCAGGCGAATGTCTTCTTTCAGCGGCGCGTCCTTGTCGGGCGCGGGAACGCCGGCGGGGGAAGCGGATTCAACAGGTTTGTCCATGTCGGCCATAGGTTCTCGCTTGTCGGGTACACCAGGGTGGAAGTGGCCATCGGCACCGTTCTGCAACAGGCCCGCATGCTAAAATTTGCATCTTAAATGAAACCGTTTTGAAAGCAAAAGACATGACGCAGCAGGCGGAGGCGCCAGTTCGGGTGCCAGCATCATTGATTATCGCATCGCGCGAGAGCCGCCTGGCCATGTGGCAGGCCGAGCATGTGCGCGATCGTCTCGCCGCATTATATCCACAGTGTCAAATCAGCATTCTCGGGATGACCACGCGCGGCGACCAGATCCTCGACCGTACGCTGTCGAAAGTCGGCGGCAAGGGCCTGTTCGTCAAGGAGCTCGAGGTGGCCATGGCCGAAGGCCGCGCCGACCTCGCCGTGCATTCGCTGAAGGACGTGCCGATGGACCTGCCGGAAGGCTTCATGCTGGCCGCCGTGCTCGAGCGCGAAGACCCGCGCGATGCCTTTGTCTCGAACGATTACGCCTCGCTGGCCGACTTGCCGCCGGGCGCCGTGGTCGGCACCAGCAGCCTGCGCCGCCAGGCGCTGGTGGCGGCGCGCTACCCGCAGCTGGTCGTCAAGCCGCTGCGCGGCAACCTCGACACCCGCCTCGGTAAGCTCGACCGCGGCGAGTACGCCGCCATCATCCTGGCCGCCGCCGGCTTGATCCGCCTCGGCCTGCCGGGGCGCATCCGCAGCGCGCTCGATCCGGACGTGTCGCTGCCGGCAGCCGGGCAGGGCGCGATGGCCATCGAAGTGGCCAGCGGCGCGCGCAGCGATGGCGTCGACCTGCTGGCCCTGCTGGCGCCCCTGAACCACATCGAGACCGAACAGGCCGTGCTGGCCGAGCGCAAGGTGTCGAAGGTGTTCGGCGGCAGTTGCCAGATTCCGCTGGCCGCGCACGCGGTCGTGAACGGCGCCGCCATGCACCTGCGCGCGATGGTCGCCACCCCCGACGGCAAGCGTAGCGCGTTCGCCGAACTGAGCGGCCCGGCCGGCCAGCCTGAACTTCTCGGCGAGCAGGTCTCGCGCTTGCTGGAGCAGCAGGATGCGCAGGCAATCCTGGCCGTATGCAAGCAGGAAGCGGCGCTTGAAGGCTGAGAGCGTCGTCATCACGCGGCCGCGCGCCCAGGCCGAGAGCCTGGCGCGCGCCGTCGCCGCCATCGGCCACACGCCGGTGGTGCTGCCGCTGCTGGAGATCTCGGCGCTCCCCGACACCGCGGCGCTGCGGGCGGCGCTGGCCGCCCTCGACGGCTATGCGCTGGCCGCCTTTGTGTCGCCGAATGCGGTCGACGCGGCGTTCGCCGAACTGGCCGCCGCGACGCGGACCTGGCCCAGGGCGGTTGCGCTGGCCGTGCTCGGCGAGGGCAGCCGCGCCGCACTGGCGCGGTATGGCCTGGTTGACAGCAATGCCACCATCCTCGGGCCGCTCGACCCGGCCCACAGCGACTCGGAACACCTGCTGGCGGCGCTCGACCTGGCGGCGCTGGCCGGCAAGCGGGTGCTGATCGTGCGCGGCGAATCGGGGCGCGAGCTGATGGCCGACGCATTTCGCGCGGCCGGGGCGCAGGTGGACGTGGTGCCGGCCTACCGCCGCAGCGTGCCGGCGTTAAGCGCGCCACTGGCGGCGCTGCTGCGCAGCTTGCTCGACCGGCCGAACGACTGGATAATCACGAGTTCGGAAGCGCTGCGCGGCCTGTTCGCCTTGTTGGCGCAGCTCGATCCGGGCTGTGTCAGCCAAATGCGGGCCCAGCACCTGATCGTGCCGCATGCCCGGATTGCCGCCACTGCGGCGGAACTCGGGATCGCGCGCGTGACCCTTACCGGCTCGGGCGACGACCGTTTGCTTGCCGCGTTACAATCACAAGAATGAACGAATTGCCGAACAATCCAGAGCTGACTCCACACCAGCCACCGCCGTCACCGCCGCTGCCGCCTGCCGCGCATTCTGCACCTGCTGCGCCGGATTTCGAACAGTATCGTCCGCGCGCGCCCGAGCGCAGGGCGGGACCGCCCCTGTCCGAACAGCTCACGCGGCCGCTGCCGCTGGCCGTGATGGCGCTGGCCCTGCTGCTGGCCATGCAAACCTGGTCGAGCCATAGCCGCATCAATACGCTGCGCCAGGAAATGGCGCGCAGCCTGCAAAAAGGTAACCAGATCAATGCCGAAACCGCTTCGCTGGCGCGCGACGTGGCCGAGCAGTCGAAGGTGCTGCAGCTGAAGGTCGGCGTGCTGGAAAGCCGCCAGCTCGAAAACCAGAGCCAGCAAATGGCGCTGGAACAGCTCTACCAGGATTTGTCGAAGAGCCGCGACGAGTGGGCGCTGTCGGAAGTCGAACAGGTGCTCTCGACCGCCAGCCAGCAATTGCAGTTGGCAGGCAATGTGCAGGGCGCCCTGATCGCGCTTGCGAACGCCGACCGCTCGCTGTCGCGCTCGGACACGCCGCAATTCATTTCGGTGCGCCGGGCCATCGCGGCCGATATGGAAAAGCTGAAAGCCATGCCGGCGCTGGACCTGGCCGGCGTCGCCCTGCGCCTCGACAGCGTGATCGGCCAGGTCGATACCTTGCCCTTGCTGTCGGACGAAAAGCCCCTGTTGCCGGCGGCGCCAGTGCGTGCCGGGCGCGGCCAGGCCCAGGCCAGCGCAGCGCCGCTCGGCCTTGGCGAGCGCATGCTGGCCACCTGGCGCAACTGGAGCGGCGAAATGTGGGACGACGTGCGCCAGCTGATCCGCGTACGCAGCGTGAATACGCCGGAAGCGCTGATGCTCTCGCCCGACCAGAATTATTTCGTGCGCGAAAACCTGAAACTTCGCCTGCTCAACGCACGCCTGGCGCTGCTCTCGCGCGACGAGACCACCTTCGCCGGCGACCTGGCCGCTGCCCAGGAAACGCTGGACAAGTATTTCGACACCCGTGCCCGCACGACCCAGCAGGCGCTGGCGGTGCTGCGCCAGGTCCGGGCCAACAACCTGGCGATCGAGATGCCGACGCTGGCCGACAGCCTGGCGGCTGTCCGCAACTACAAGAAACCTTGAGTAAAGCTTAATACAGCATGCGTCTACTTCTCTGGCTAGTCGCCCTGATGGCCGCCGCCATCGGCATCGCCGTGACGGCGCGCTTCAATCCGGGCAACGTGGTGCTGTTCTATCCGCCGCACCGGATCGACATGTCGCTGAACCTGTTCGTGGTGCTGCTGGCGCTGCTGTTCCTGATGCTTTACGGCCTGGTGCGCGCGGTCAGGGCGACCCTGCGCATGCCGGACCGGGTAGCCGCCTACCGCGGACGCAAGCGCGAGCGCGACGGCAACAAGGGTTTGCGCGACGCCTTGAAAGCCCTGTTCGAAGGCCGCTTCGGGCATGCGGAAAAGGCCGCGATGCGCGCCGCCGAACTGCCGGAAAACGCGGGCCTGGCCGCCCTGATCGGCGCACGCGCCGCGCACCGCATGCGCGAACCGGCGCGGCGCGACGCCTGGCTGGCCGGGGTCTCCCACGACAACGGCATGAAGGTCGCACGCCTGATGACCGTGATCGAACTGCTCGTCGACGACCACCAGCCGGAAGAGGCGCTGGCGGCCGTGGCCGAACTGAACGCCAGCGGCCAGCGCCACATCCACGCACTGCAATGGTCGATGAAGGCCCACCAGCAGGCGCGCAACTGGCCGGAAGTGCTGCGCCTGGTGCGCATCCTGGACAAACGCAAGGCGCTGCACCCGGCGCTGGCGAGCCGCCTGCGCGAACTGGCCTACGACGCGCTGCTGTCGGAAGAGGGACGCGACGCCGAGGCGCTGCGGCGGGTCTGGGCCGAGGTGCCGCCAGCCGACCGCACCCAGCCGTATATCGCGGCGCGCGCGGCGGCCGCCTTCAATGCCAGCGGCTTGCAGGACGAGGCGCGCGTGATTGCCGAAGCGGCGCTGCGCGGCAGCTGGGACGAACGCGTGGTGCGCGCCTACCGCGATGCGGCCGGACCTGCCGGCTCGCCGACGCTGCTGGCGCAGATCGAACATTGCGAAACCTGGCTGCGCGAGCGGCCGAACGACCCGGAACTGGCGCTCACGCTCGGTTCCCTCTGCCTGCGCCAGAAGCTGTGGGGCAAGGCCCAGCGTTACCTGGAACAGGCGCTGTCCGACGCCCTCGACTCACGCATGGTGCGCGACATCCACCTGAAGCTGGCCCAGTTGCACGAGGCGCTGGGACAGGACGAGCAGGCGGCGGGGCATTATCGGCAGAGTGCGCTCGCGAACATCTTGTAATCCTTTTCGCAAGGCGGCGTTCGCCGCCTGAAAACACCGCTGACGCCCCTGCGCACGCCACCCCGCCACGCCGCACAATCCTATGCCTATTCGATATAATGCTAGCCTTTATTGATTTTTCAGCAACCAAGGACTAACCCATGAGCTTGAACCACGTCCCAGCCGGCCGCGATGTGCCGAACGATTTCAACGTCATCATTGAAATCCCGATGAACGCCGATCCGATCAAGTACGAAGTGGACAAGGACACCGGTGCGATCTTCGTCGACCGCTTCATGGGCACCGCGATGCACTACCCGTGCAACTATGGTTATGTGCCGCAGACCCTGTCGGACGACGGCGACCCGTGCGACGTCCTCGTCATCACCCCGTTCCCGCTGTTCCCGGGCGTGGTCGTGCGTTGCCGCGCCATCGGCGTGCTGAAAATGACCGACGAAGCCGGCGGCGATGCCAAGATCCTGGCCGTCCCTGTCGACAAGATCCTGCCGATCTACAGCCACTGGCAAAAGCCGGAAGACCTGCAGGACCTGCGCCTGCAGCAGATCCAGCACTTCTTCGAGCACTACAAGGACCTCGAAAAAGGCAAGTGGGTCAAGATCGAAGGCTGGGCCGGTCCGGACGAAGCCAAGGCGGAAATCGTCAACGGCGTCGCAGCCTACAAGGCCGCAAGCCAGAAGCAGTAATTCTCGCTCGCAAGAGAAAGGCCCGGCACCCTTGGGGTGGCCGGGCCTTTTTTGTGTCACTCATCGCCCCAGAGCGTCTGACAACAGCTTCAGAGCAAGGCGCGGCGACGAAGCCCAAGGGCGAGGACAGTACGACTGTACGGCGAGGAGCTGCAACGCAGCTATGAAGCTGTTGTCAGACGCTCTTACCAGCCAATATCCTGCAGCAGCGGATAAGTCAGGTCGCGCGGCGGCGTTACCGTATGCGACAGGTCGGAGTTGATCGACGGCTCCATCAACTGGTTCGGTTTGGCTTCGGTGGTGAAGTGCGACACCGAGGAGCCCGGCTGGTTGGGATCGGGCGTGTACATCAGGATGCGGCGGCGGGCGTCAGTGCCAGACAGGCGCGTCGGGTCGATGCCGAGGCTGGCGACGACACCGGATTTGGTGCGCGAGCGCGCCTGCAGCGCGGCGCGCAGGCTCAGGCCCGCAGCCTGGGTCACGCGTACCGAGGGGATCGTGATGCTCGGGTCGCTGCCGCTCATGCCGGTCGGTTCTCCCGGGGCATTATCGGACACCACCATGCCGATCGCGCCGGCCGCCTGGACGTTCCGCGCCTTGTCGACGAAGGCGCAGGTACCGCGCGCCACCAGGGCGATGTTGCCGCGCACCGCGAGTGCATTGGTGGTGTTGAGCGGGGTGCAGGCCAGGCCGGTGCCGTCGGGCTGCTCGACGACCGGCATCAGCTGGCCGACGACCGGCGTGGGGCCGAGCGGCGGTCCGAAGGAAGCGTCGCCGACCTCGTAATTGCCCGCTGCGCTGCCGGCGGCGCTGCCGCTCACGGACAGGCGCGAGCGCGGGTCGAGCACCTGGGGCACGGCGGCGGTGACGGCCGGGCCGTTCCACGACAGGCGGTCAATGCTGATCGCCGAGGCGACGCGCTCGGCGTTGGTCATGTTGACCCAGAGCTGTTCGGTGCGGTTGTCGACCAGGAAATGGTCCCAGATCGAAGGAAGGTCCTGGATCTCGGCGCCGGTTTCGTCGTCGGTGAAGGTCTGGAAACCCAGGCCATGCGCCATTTCGTGCAGCAGCACGGTGACCAGGTCGATGCCGGCGCCGGCGTTGTTGTCCAGCCCGAGGTAGAAGCCGGGGCCGGGCAGGCAGTCGGGGAACAGGCCGAGGCGCGAATTGAAGCGCGAGATGATATGCGGTTCGCCCGGCGAGGCCACGTCGACGCCCGCCAGTTTGCTCGCCAGTGCCGACGGATACCAGGTGGCCTGGCGCGGCGCGTTGGTGAAGTCGGACCAGATTTCGTTGGCGCCGGCAGAACCGAGCACGGCGCTGCTTTCGGTGCATGACAGCGGCACGAAGGAGGCGCCGATGCGGATCGGCACGCTGCTGGTGAGGGTTGCGCCCCAGATCTCGGCCGCGTGCTGGAAGGCGTTCAGGCGCTGCTGGCCGAGGGTAGTGCCGGGGTTGCCGCCGACCGGGGTGACCGGGGTCGGGTCGTTGAATCCGATGCCGGGCGCGTTCTGGTTGACGATGACGATGGTCGCGGCATGCGAGGCGGCTGCGCAGAGGAGGGCGCAGCTGAGGGAGAGAAGGGAGGCGAGGGCGCGCAGTGGTGCTTTAGTCATGGCGGTGTCCTTCCTTGTGCGAGGCGGCGTTGGCGCTGGTGGAAGCGTGGAGCGCCTTTTCGGCCGCTGCCGCGCCATGGACGCATTGCTCGTCGAGCTTGCCGTCGGCGCCGCGCTTGACGACCGAATACACCAGGCCGCGTTCGCCGAGCCGTACGTGGCGGCTGCCGCCCGGATGGGTGACCATTGCCGGCTGCGGCGGCGCGCTCAGGCGTGCCGATGCGGGCGCCGGCGCCGGCGCCAGCGCCCGCATTTCCGCCGCGGTCGGGGCGCGCAGCTGACCCGTCTGGGCGTCGCGCACGACGACCATGCCCTGCTGAGCCGGTTGCGCCGGCTGACCCTGCTGCGCCTGCTGATCGGCTTGCAAGGGCGTCTGGGCCCCCGCCTTCGGCGGCATGGCGGCCCAGAGTGCGGCGCAGGGCAAGACGGTGAGTAATTTTTTATATGACATGGTGGGTTCTCCGGTAAGGCTTCAGATCGACGACTTGCGGCGCATGACGCCCAGCGCGCCCAGGCCGAGGGCCAGCATGGCGAACAGCGAAGGTTCGGGTACCGCGGTGATGACTCTGACCGTATCGAGGCCGATGTAGTTCAGGGTGTCGGCATAACCGACGTAGCGGAAGGCGAAACGGCCTTCGCCTTCGACATTCAGGTTGGCGCTCCATTGGGTCCAGTCGGCCGGGTAGCCGGCGGCGCCGCCGATGGTGCCGAGCAGGGTCGTGAAGCCGGCCGTGCCGCCCGCGCTGCCGGAGGCGAAGCGCACCTCGAGGCTATCGTTGAAGCCGGCGGCGGCGTCGTGACGGGTCCAGAAGGACAGGTTGGTGATGCCGGTGAGGGCCAGCACGGGCGTGATCAGCCAGTTGTCGACCACGCCGAGGCCGCCGGCGCTGCCGAGGAAGTTGGCGGCCGCGTAGGAGTTGGCTGGGCCCGACTGCGATTCGAAGATGGCGGCATTGCCCTGGAACCAGGTGTTTCCGGGTGGGACGCTGTTGTTCGTGAAAGTCCAGCCCGGCAGGGAGGTGAGATTGTCGAAGCCTTCGTCCAGCACTTCCACTGCCGGCTTGCCGACCGGCTTGGCGACCGCGTTGGCGGGACCGGGTGCAAGGAAGGCCAGCGCGAGTGCGCCGGCCGATGCAAACGACGTGAGAGTTTTCATGGATGAGCTTTCATGCGGAGCCAGATGGATGGCATTCCACTCGCGCTGGCTTTCACGAGGCCATGGTTGAGTTCATCATATGAGCTGAACGGTAACGAACATTGATATCGATTCAATGTGCGCGGCAACTCGGCGGTATGGAGAGGTGTCTAAGATGAGCGCGGGCCCGCGCGCTGGAGGCGGGCCCGGCAAGAGCGGGAAACAAGCAGGAAAGAGGCAGGAGTGAAGCAGGAGTGAAGCAGGATTACAAGGCGCGCGGGCGGGAGCAAGCCGCCGCGCGCCGCGCCGGTCAGCGCTTGGCCAGCGTGCCGCGCAGGCGCAGCTTGCCGACAATCCCGATCGGGAAGAAATAGATCGACAGGATGAACAGCACGCCCAGCCACAGCATCCAGCGGTCCGGATGCAGGGCGGCCGCCAGGATCGGCACGCTTTCCAGTGCGCCCTGGCCGCGCTCCATGAGCCCCACCAGGTAGTTCTGGGCCAGGATGAACAGGGTGGCGCCGATCACTGCGCCGTACATGGTGCCCATGCCGCCGATCACGACGATCAGCAGAATGTCCGTCATGACCTTGAAACCGAGCGTGTTGTCGGGCCCGACGTAGCGTACCCAGAGCGCCATCAGTGCGCCGGCCAGCGTCGCCACCAGCGCGGCCACGACGTTGGCCCAGACCCGGTAGACGACCGTGCGGTAGCCGAGCGCCTCGGCGCGGAACTCGTTCTCGCGGATGGCCTGCAGCACCCGCCCGAAAGGCGAATTGACGAGGCGCAGCAGGAACAGGAACAGCGCCAGGCAGCCCAGGAATACGACGTAATAGGTCAGCAGCTTGCCGTCGATCGTGCGCCCGAACACTTCGGTGTCCATGAAGGTGTAGCCGGGCGTAAGCACCTCGGGCACGCTGAAGGTCTTGCCGTCCTCGCCGCCGGTGAATTCCGACAGCTGCGAAGCCAGTACCGCGAACGACGAGGCCACCGCCAGCGTGATCATGGAGTAGAAGATGGCGCGCACGCGCAGTGCGAACAGGCCGATCACCAGCGCCAGGGCCAGCGCCAGCAGGAGCGCCAGGCCCAGGCCGACGATCATGACGCTCCAGGTCGGCTCGTCGACCCTGGCCAGCCCGAGCCCGATGCCGTAGGCGCCGATTCCGTAGAACATCGTGTGCGCGAACGACACGATGCCGGTATACCCGAGCAGCAGGTCATAGGACGCAACCAGCACGATGTAGACGCAGATGGTGGCCGCGGTGCCGAGCGCCCGCTCGCCGGAAATGATGAAGGGAGCGAAGGCCAGTCCCAGGAAAATCAGTAACAGCAGGGCGCCCAGTGCGCGGCTGCGCGGCAGGTCGCCGGATAACAATGTGCTCATCATATTAGCCCCGCGATTTCGAATACAGCCCGGCCGGACGCCACATCAGGATCGCGATCATCAGCGCGACGTTCGAGACCAATGCGAATTTCGGCGCCAGAAAACCCGCGTAGTTGGCGATCAGCGCCATCAGCAGGGCGCCGATGAAGCAGCCGCCCACGGAGCCCAGGCCGCCGATGATGATGACGATGAAGATCATCACCATGACTTCGCCGCCCATCGCCGCCGTCAGCGTTTCCCGGTACAGTCCCCACATCACGCCGCCCAGCCCGGCCAGCGCCGAGCCGGCCGCGAACACCGCCACGAACAGGCGGCGGATGCGGTAGCCGAGGCTTTCCACCATCTCGCCGTTCTCGACGCCGGCGCGGATGAGCAAACCGATCTTGGTGCGGTTCAGGGTCAGGAACATGGCGGCGAACACCACCAGGCCGACCAGGACCGCCACCAGCCGGTATTTTTCGATGGCGGCGTCGCCCAGGAAGATCGCGCCGCGCAGGGACGTCGGCAGCGGCAGCGGAATCGTTTCCGCGCCCCAGATCACGTGGATCAGCTGCTCGGCGACGATCATGCCGCCCATCGTGATCAGGATCTGCTTCAGGTGCTGGCCGTACACCGGCATGATGATGACGCGCTCGAAGGCCCAGCCCAGCAAACCGGTCACCAGCATCGCCACCAGCACCGCCAGGCCCAGTACGCCGAGGTTGAGCAGCAGCGAATCGGCCTCCATCGCCCCCTGCATCGGCAGCAGGACCAGGGTGGCGGCGAAGGCGCCGACCGAGACAAAGGCGCCATGGCCGAAGTTCAGCACGTCCATCAGGCCGAAGATCAGCGTCAGGCCGCTGGCCATGATGAAAATCATCATGCCCATCGCCAGGCCGGCGACGCTCAAGGTGACCCAGGTGGGAAAGTCGCCCACCAGCGGCAGCATCAGCAGCATCAGCGCGGGCACCAGCAGCAGCGGCGCCAGGTCGCGCGGGGCGCTCGGCAGCGGCGCGTCTGCCGGGGCGGCCAGGGAAGTGGCCAGGGGAGTGGCGACAACGGGGGGAAGGCTTGCACTCATCGTAGATCCTATTGGTGGGAGTCGAGCGACAGGCCGAGCAGGCGTTGCTGAAGCGCGTCGTCGCCGGCCAGCGCCGCCATGCTGCCGGCATGGGCCACGCGGCCATCGTCCATTACGCTGACGGTGTCGCCGAGCGAGCGCACGAAATTGAAGTTCTGTTCGACCAGCACGATGGTGGTATCGGTCTCTTTCAGTTCGCGGAAAGCGGCGATCAGGCTCTGGATGATCGCGGGCGCCAGGCCCTTGGTCGGCTCGTCCACCAGCAGCAGCTTCTTTGGCTCGACGATGGCGCGGGCGATCGCCACCATCTGCTTCTGGCCGCCGGACAGGTTTCCGGCCGGGTAATTCCAGAATTTTTTGAGGGCCGGGAAGAAGCCGAAGATCCACTCCAGGCGCGCCGCGTCCATCGGTCCTTGCACGGCAGCCAGGTGCAGGTTCTCGCGCACCGTCAAGCTGGAAAAGACGGCCATGCTCTCGGGGACATAGGCGATCCCGAGGCGGGCGATGTCGGGTGTGGCCAGTTTCGTGATGTCGCGCCCGTCGAAGACGATGCTGCCGGCGCTGGCCTTCCACAATCCCATGATGGTGCGCAGCGTGGTGGTCTTGCCGGCGCCGTTACGGCCCAGCAGCACCGACAGCCCGCCGCGCGGCACGACCAGGTCGACGCCGTGCAGGATGTGGTACTGGCCGATGTGGGTGTGCACGCCGGAGAGCGTCAACAAGGGTTCATGCATGTTCGGTTTCCGGTGTTCCAAGATAGGCTTCCTGTACGATCTTCGATTGCATTACTTCGGCCGGCATGCCGTCCGCGACCAGGGTGCCGTTGTGCAGCACGATGATGCGGTCGGCCAGCTGGCGCACCACGTCCATCTTGTGCTCGACCAGCAGGACGGTCTTGTTGGCTTCCTTCTTGACGGCGTGGATCAGGTCGAGCACGACCGGCACCTCGTCCACGCTCATGCCGGCGGTCGGCTCGTCGAACATCAGGATGTCCGGTTCCAGCGCCAGCAGGATCGCCACTTCCAGCTTGCGCTGGTCGCCGTGCGACAGCGAGCCGACCAGCGCTTCGCGCTTGCCCATCATCGATACCCGCTCCAGGTAATGCCCGGCGCGCTCGATCAGTTCCTTGTGGCCGAACCAGACCGAGAACATGTTCATGCCGACCCCGGCGCGGCTTTGCACGGCCAGGCGCACGTTTTCCATTACCGTCAGGTTCGGGAACAGGTTCGTCAGCTGGAACGCGCGCCCGATGCCCAGGCGGGTGCGGCGCGCCGCGCCGTGGTGCGTGATGTCGGCGCCATTCAGGAACACGCTGCCCGAGGTGGCCGGCAACTGGCCCGAGACCAGGTTGAAATAGGTGGTCTTGCCGGCCCCGTTGGGACCGACGATCACGGTCAGCGTGCCCGGATAGAAATCCGCCGTCACCGCGTTGACCGCGACGTGGCCGCCGAAGCGGATCGTCAGGTCGCGCGTCGATAACGAGGGATGCGGCGAAGGCTGCTGTGTATTCGCTGCGACCATGTCAGCGCTTGTTCCTGATCGGCAGCGGCATCTCGGCGGCCGGAATCTCGCGCACCAGTTCCAGCAGGTCCCATTCGCTCTTCTGCGCTTTCTTGATGCGGAAGTGGTACATCGACTGGATCGCCTGGTGGTCCTCCTTGCGGAAGCTCATCGGGCCTTTCGGGGTCTCGAAGCTCATGCCTTCCATGGCCGCCACCAGCTGCTCGCTGTTGACCTGGCCATTGCTGCCGCTCGGGACCTTCGACAGCGCATTGAACACGGCGCTGGCCGCGGCAAAGCCGCCGGCGGTGAACATGTCGGGCGGCGCCTTGTAGCGCTTGGTGTGTTCCGCCACCAGCCAGTCGTTCATCTTGTTCTTCGGGAAGGCATAGTAATAATAGATCGTGCCTTCGGTGCCTCCGTAATTCTTCCAGGTCTTCATCACCGGCAGGATGTTGCCGCCCGGGGCCAGCGAAATGCCGTAGCGCTCAGGCTTCATGTCGGCGATCTTGTTCATCGGGTTCGGGCCGGCCCAGACGATGCCGAGCACGCGCGGCTGCGGCTTGTCCTTCAGGGCGTTGAACAGGCGCTGGGTCGGGGCGGTGAAGTCGGTCGAGGTGGCGGGCGCGTATTCCTCGTGCACGACGCGGGTCTTGCTGCCGGTGGCCGCCAGCGCTTCCTTGCCGGCCTTGATGGCGTCGCGGCCGAAGGCGTAATCCTGCGCCAGGAAGGCGACGCTGCCCCCCTTCAGAGTGGTGGCGGCGGCCATCGCGTCCTGCATCGAGCTGCGCGCGGTGCGGAAGATGTACTTGTTCCACTTGTCGCCGGTGATCGCGTCGGCCACAGCCGGCTCGATGATCAGCACCTTCTTGTATTCCTTCGCCACCGGCAGCATCGCGATCGCGGAGCCGGACGAGGTGGTGCCGACGGCAATCGCCACCTTGTCGTCGCCATAGGCTTCGGCCAGCAGGGTGCGGCCGAGGTCGGGCTTGTTCTGGTCGTCCTTGACGATCACCTTCAGCTTGCGCCCGCCGATCTCCATCTTGCCGCCGGTGAGGTATTCGAGCCCCATCATGAAGCCGGTCTCGGTTTCCTTGGCATAGGTCTCGAGCGGTCCGGTCTTGCCGGCGATGAGGGCGATTTTCAGGTCGGGACCGGCGGCCAGCGCGAGCGGCGCGGCGCCAAGGGCGAAAGCGGCCAGGATGGCGCTGCTCAGGGGTTTGATCAGATGGTTCATGCTGTCTCCTGTGATTCTGGTTCTAGGGAAGCCGCGCCAGGAACTGGCCGATGGCCTCCAGGGCTTCCGGTTCGGTGAGCATCGGCGCATGGCCGACGTTCGGCACTTCGGTGTACTGCATCGTGGGAGCGGCGCGCCGCATCCACGCGACCTGGTTGGTCTCCACCAGGTCCGACAGGGCGCCGCGCACCAGCAGCACGGGGCGCTCCTTCGCCAGGCGCTTGAAGGCGAGGCGCGCCGCCATCGAGGTCGGCTTGAGCTTACCTGTCTGTAATCCTAGCGCAATATTCGGGTCATAGCGCAGTGCCAGCTTGCCTGCCGCGTCGGGTGCAAATGCGCGCTGGGCCCATTTGCCCCATTCCTGGTCCGAGTTGTCGGGGAAGGCGCAGGCATTGATGTCCTTGATGTAGCTGGCCGCTTCATCCCAGGAGGACAAGGTATTGCAGCGGCCCGCGTAGCCGGCGATGCGCGCCAGGCCCCTGGTCGACAGGATCGGGCCGACGTCGTTCAGGACGGCGCCGGCGATCAGGTCGAGGTCCAGCACGGCCAGCGTCATCGTGATCAGGCCGCCCATCGAGGTGCCGACAAACACGGCGCGGTTGACGCCCAGGTCCTGCATCAGCTTGGCGACGTCGCCGGCGTACACGACGGGGTTGTAGTTGTCCGGGTTCGGGTCGCGCGCCGAATGGCCGCGGCCGCGCACATCGAGCGCCAGCACGCGCCGTCCCATGGCCGCGATCGCGGGCGCAAGCTCGTCGAAATCGGCGGAGTTGCGGGTCAGTCCGTGGATGCAGACGACTGGCAGGCGCGCAGGTCCCGGAGCCGCCGGGTAATCGCGTGCGTACAGCGCCAGGCCGTCGGTACTCTGGAAGCGGATGGGTGTGAAGGTGGACACGCTGGCAGATCCTGTTGTTCTCGATTTCGGAGGGAAGCGAAGAAGGGAAGGGCGTGTGACATCACGCTGCGCCGGGCAGCGTCATGTCACACCGTGCTGATTTCTCAGCGCTTCCGAAGGATCAGAAGCGGTACTCGAGCGTGGCCGATACCGTGCGCGGGTTGCCGTAGAAGGCCGTCAGCGTGCCTTCGTTGCCCAGGGTCGGGAACAGGTAGCCGGCGGTCTTGTAGCGCTCGTCGCCCAGGTTCTTGCCGTGGATGCCGGCGCGGATCTTGCCGTCGGCGCGGGTCCAGATGATGCTCGCGTCATACAGCTTGTACGATTCCTGGTCGAGGATCGAGCGGGTTTCGAACTGGGCGGTG
Source organism: Telluria sp. LT2P34 (assembly GCF_059685915.1). Taxonomy (NCBI): domain Bacteria; kingdom Pseudomonadati; phylum Pseudomonadota; class Betaproteobacteria; order Burkholderiales; family Oxalobacteraceae; genus Telluria; species Telluria sp. LT2P34. The sequence goes on along the minus strand of NZ_JCASIN010000001.1, from coordinate 753,469 downwards.
TCGCCCTTGTAGGAGGCACTGGCAAGCAGCGAGATCTTGCCGTTGTAGCCCATGACCGGCAGCGCGATGTCGTAGCTGGCGCGCAAGTTGGCCGAGTTGCGCGGCGTGTTCTGGAACACGCGGTTGGCGGCGACGTTGGCGCCGGCGACGATGTATTCCTTGTACTCGGCGTCGATGTAGCTGTACATGCCGGACAGGGTGAAGTCGCGCGTCAGGTTGGCCACCGTTTCGAACTCGAAGCCGCGGATCTTGGCCTTGCCGGCATTCGTCGTCACGCCGGCGAAGCTGTCGTCGCGGCCGTCGCCGTTGGTGTCGATCGCGATCGAGCCCGGGATCTGCACGTCGTTGTAATCGCTGGCGAAGAAGGCGGTGTTGGTGGTGATGCGCCCGCCGTTGAAGGCCGACTTCAGGCCCAGTTCGACCGTCTCGATGGTTTCCGGGTTGTAGCCGCGGCGCGCCTCGGCCAGCGGGATGCGGGTGCCGACGATGTTCAGGCGCGGATCGAAACCGCCGCCCTTGAAGCCTTCCGAGTACGACGCGTACAGGTTATGGTCGGCATTGAACTTGTAGTTGACGGCGACGCGCGGCGTGAACTTCTTGTCTTCGCGCTCGAGGCCGCTGCGCAGGTCGGTGTCGGTGCGGAACAGGACCGCGCCCGGGTTGCCCATTTCCGGGGTGCCGTTGGCGCCCAGGTAGATCTGGCGATAGATCGAGCCGGTGCGCTTGTCGACCGTGTAGCGGCCGCCCAGCGACAGCGACAGCGCGTCGGTGAAGTTGTAGCTGCCGTCGATGTAGGCGGCCCAGGCCTTGGTGCCGATGTCGCCGCTGGTGAAGGTCGAGGTCGGGGCAGCGCCGGCCAGGATGGTGTCGAACTTGTTGTAGGCTTCGGCATCGATGTAGTACACGCCGGCCACGCCGGCGATGCGGTCACCGGTGTAGGTCAGGTTGAATTCCTGGCTAAACTGCTGGTTCTTGTACAGGGCCGGCACGTGGAAGTCGGTCGCCGCCAGCGAATCGAAGTCGATCGGCGCCCACGATTTGTCCTTGCGGCTGGCGGTGATCGACTTGACGGTGAACTCGTTGCTCAGGCGGTACTCGACCAGGGCCGAGACGCCGTGCGCGGTGACTTCCTGGTCGTTGCCCATCGCTTGCGTCAGGTTGGCGCGGGTGTCGAATTCGTTCGACAGGATCGGCGCACCGCTGGTGCGGCCGACGATCAGGCGGTGGCCGTTCTTCGGGCTCGAATCGTCCTGGGTAGCGTCGCCCGCAATGCGGATGAAGAGGTCGGGGGTCGGGGTGAATTCGGCCGACAGGCGCAGCGCCGTGACGTCCTTGTCGTAGTTCTCGGCGCCGGTGGTGAGGTTCTTGCCGAAGCCGTCGCGCTTGAAGCGGGCGACAGTGCCGCCGACGCGCAGGGTGTCCGAAATCGGGGTGCTGGCGGTGGCCACGCCTTCAAGCTGGCCATAGGTGCCGACGGTCGTGCGCAGGCGCACATCCGGCGTCGAAGCCAGCTTGCGGGTCACGTACTTGACGGCGCCGCCGATGGTGTTGCGGCCGTACAGCGTGCCCTGCGGGCCGCGCAGCACTTCGATGCGCTCGACGTCGTAGATGTCGGCCACGGCCGCCTGCGGGCGGGCCAGGTAGATGTCGTCGATATAGATGCCGACGCCGGATTCGAAACCGGCCAGCGGGTCGGCCTGGCCGACGCCGCGGATGAAGGCGGTCAGCGTGGAGTTGGTGGCGCGCGAGGCCTTGAGGGTGGTGTTCGGCAGGGCCAGGGCCAGCGCGGTGACATCGGGCACGCCCTGTTTCGAGAGCTGGTCGGCGCTGAAGGCGGTGACGGAGACCGGCACGTCCTGCAGGGTCTCTTCGCGGCGGCGCGCGGTGACGACCACACGCTGGATGTCGGAAGCGCTGTCGCCGGACGCCGCCGGCGCGCCGGACGTGTCCTGTGCATGGGCCACGCCCATCGCACCGCTCGACAGGGCGAGCAGGGCGGCGGTAGCAATGGCAGTACGATTGAGCAGCTTCATTTTGTTGTTGGTCAGGCGCATCTTTGTCTCCTAATTTTTGGAATGGCTCATGCATTGGATTCGCACGCCGAGCAGTGTGCTCCGGTTCGGTCTGGCTGAAAAGATAACAGCGCGCCCACCGCTTGTGCATTAATGCACAGTCCGTTGCACCACCGTGGTGAAGCACCCATGCAGGGGGAATGATGTATATGCACAATTTACGTGCTGCTATTCATGCATATGGGAATTGATTGCGGGAGGAATGTGCACTAGTGCACAATATGACGTCTTGATATCAAACAAGTGCGCTGATGAATACCTTGCCTGAGTGGACCGACCTCCGTTTCTTCCTCGAGCTGGCGCGCGCCGGCACCTTGTCGGGGGCCTCGCGCCGCCTCGAAGTCGAGCACACGACGGTGGCGCGGCGCATCGACCGCCTCGAGAAGGAACTCGGCTCGACCCTGTTCGACCGTTCCCGTGAAGGCTATGAGCTGACCGAGATGGGCATGGCGCTGCTGCCGCATGCCGAAGCGATGGAAGGGGCGGCGCTGGCGGCATCCGAGCAGCTCAGCGGCGACGGTACCGGGGTGCACGGCGTCGTGCGCCTGGGCGTACCGGAAGTCTTCGGGGTGAAAGTGGTGGCGCCGCTGCTGGTCGGGCTGCTCGAAGCGAATCCCGACCTGACGATCGACCTGCTGGCGCTGCCGCGCTTTGCCAACCTCGCCAACCGCGAGGCCGACCTCGGCGTGATGCTCGACCCGCCCACGACGGGCCGCTACATGGTGACGCGCCTGGCCTCGTTCCGCTTCTACCTGTACGCCTCGCCCGCCTACCTGGAAAAACACCCGCCGATCCGCCACCAGTCCGACCTGTCGCAGCACTATTTCGTCGACTATGTCCAGGACCGGCTGGCCAGCCGCGAGCTGTCCTACCTGAACGAATTCGGCTTCACCCCGAAGCGCCGCCTGTGCTGCTCGGGCATGACCGGCCAGATCGAAGCAGCGACCTTGGGCATGGGACTGGTGATGGCGCCGCCCTACGCGGTGCCGGACGACGGCAAGCTGGTGCAGGTGCTGCCCGACTTCTTCGCCGAGCGCTCGTTCTGGCTGGCCGCGCCGACCGATCTGTACCGGCTGCGGCGGGTGAAGGTGGTGTGGAATCTGCTGCGAGATTATGCGGACAGCCAGCCGTCGCTGTTCGTGTAATGACGTTGGAACATCGGAACGTCGTCGTGCGTGGCTTCCGGCTTGACGACGCCGACGCCGACGCCGTCAACGCGCTGGCCCGCGCCGCCTTTGCCGAATACGAGGGGCATTATGCCGACTGGCCCTCGTTCATTGACGGCATCGGCCGGATGGCCGAGCTGGCCGCCGGGGGCGACTTGCTGGTGGCCGAACGCGGCGGCGAGGTGCTGGGCGCGGTGGTGCACGTCGGTCCCGGCCGGCCGCGCAGCCCGATCTTTCCCGACGCGTGGTCGGTGATCCGGATGCTGGTCGTGGCGCCCGATGCGCGGGGACTTGGCATCGGCAGGCGGCTGGTTGGCGCCTGCCTGGCATGCGCCCGCCGCGACCGCGCGCCCGTGGTCGGGCTGCACACGACTCGCCTGATGGCGTCGGCGTTGCGGCTGTACACGACGATCGGCTTCCGGCACGACATCGACTTGCCTCCTATAAGGGGCGTCCCTTATGGGCGGTATATGCTGCCGGCCGCGGACGTTGATGCGGCCATCGCACGGCTGGGCGTGGCCGAGGCGGGCGTAGGGTGGACTCCTGAGTCCACGCGCTACGGCGGCTGATCAGTGGAGCGCTCAGCGCTGTGTTCGCGGAACGCCAAGTTGCGACAGCGTGGACTCGGGAGTCCACCCTACGTCTTGAACGGATTCCGCTCGTTCAGCTCACTCATGTACTCGTCGATCCCGCCCGCTTCACGCTCGAGGAAGCGTTCGATCGCGTCCGCGAAGGCAGGGTGGGCCAGCCAGTGGGCCGACCAGGTGCGGGTCGGCAGGAAGCCGCGCGCCATCTTGTGTTCGCCCTGGGCGCCGCCCTCGAAGGTGGCGATGCCCTGCTCGATGCAGAATTCGAGCGGCTGGTAGTAGGCCGCTTCGAAATGCAGGCAGGGCACGTGTTCGAGTTCGCCCCAGTAGCGCCCGTACAGGGTGTCGGCGCTGTGGATCACGAGCGAGGCGGCGATCGGGCGGCCGGCGCGCTCGGCGATCACGAGCAGGATATTTTCCGGCATGGTCGCGCCGATGCGGCGGAAGAAGTCCAGGTTCAGGTAGGGGGTCGAGTGGTGGTCCGCATAGGTGTGGCGGTAGCAGCGGTTGAAGAAGACCCAGTCGGCCTGCGTCGCGTCGGCCCCGCGCACGCGGCGCAGGGTGACCCCGGCTTCACGAACCTTGCGCCGCTCGGCCCGGATGTTCTTGCGTTTTTTCTGCTCGAGCGTGGCGAGGAAGTCGTCGAAACTCGCATAGCCCGCGTTCAGCCAGTGGAACTGCACCCCGCACCTGAGCATGAAGCCGGCCTCGCGCAGCTGCTGCGCATGCTCTTCGGGCGGGAACAGGATGTGGGTCGAGGAGACCTCGGTCGCCGCTTGCGTCGCCACCAGCACCTCGATCAGCGCCGCGCGCGCCGCGGCGTCACGCGCCAGCAGGCGCGGCCCCGCAACCGGCGTGAACGGAATCGCCGCCAGCAGCTTCGGGTAATAGTCCAGTCCATGGCGCTGGTAGGCGTCGGCCCAGGCCCAGTCGAACACATATTCGCCGTAGGAATGCTCCTTGACGTAGAGCGGCAGCGCGGCCGCCAATGTGTCGCCGTCGTAGATCGCGATGTATTGCGGCTGCCACCCGGTCGCGGGCGCGGCGCTGCCCGATTCGTGCAGCGCGTGCAGGAAGGCATACGACAAAAACGGGTTGGCTTCTCCCTGCAGCGCAAGCAGGCCATCCCAGGCTGGCTGGCCGATCTCGGACAGGGAGGAAACGATATGCGTGCGATAATTCAAAATTGCTTTCTTACCTTGAAAAGAAGTGCGAAAGGCCATGATGAACGACCGATTTTTCAACCTGTATTCGCATGGCTTCGCGCGTGTGGCCGTGGCGATCCCGCGCTGCCGCATCGCCGATCCGACCTATAACCTTGAGCAGACCTTGACTCTCGCGCGCCAGGCTGCGGAGCAGGGCGCGGCACTGGTCGCGTTCCCGGAACTCGGTCTGTCCGCCTACAGCTGCGAAGACCTGTTCCACCAGCGCGCCTTGCTCGATGCCTGCGAAGCCGCGCTGCTGGCCATCGTCGAGGCGTCCACCGAGCTGCCCCTGGCGATGGTAGTGGGCCTGCCCCTGCGGGTCAATCACCAGCTGTTCAATTGTGCGGCGGTGGTGGCGGGCGGGCGCGTGCTCGGCCTGGTGCCGAAAAGTTATCTGCCCAACTACGGCGAATTCTACGAGTCGCGCCAGTTCTCGGCGGCCGAATGCGCCGCCGTCGACAGCGTACGCCTGTTCGGCGAAGACGTACCCTTCGGCCCGCACCAATTGTTCGAGGTCGAGAATTGTCCGCTGCTGCGCTTCCACGTCGAGATCTGCGAAGACGTCTGGGTGCCGGTGCCGCCATCCTCGTTCGCGGCGATGGCCGGGGCGACGGTGCTGGTGAACCTGTCGGCCTCGAATGTGCTGGTCGGGAAAAGCACCTACCGCCACCAGCTGGTCAGCCAGCAGTCGGCGCGCTGCATGGCCGCCTACCTGTACACCTCGGCCGGGCGCGGCGAGTCGAGCACCGACATGGCCTGGGACGGCCAGGCGCTGATCTACGAAAAGGGCGAACTGCTGGCCGAGTCGGCGCGCTTCCTGGACGAGTCGCACATCATCTTCGCCGACGTCGACCTCGAGCGCATGTCGCAGGAACGCATGCGCGCCACCACCTTCGCCCAGTCGGCGCGCCGCCATGCCGAGGAAGTCGCGAAGTTCCGGGTCCAGCGCTGCATGCTGGCGCTGCCCCTCGAGGGCCGGCTGCCCTTGATGCGCGAAGTCGAGCGCTTCCCCTATGTGCCGGCCGAGCGCGCATTGCGCGACGAGCGCTGCACCGAGGTCTACAACATCCAGGTGCAGGCCCTGATCCAGCGCCTGTCCGCCAGCAGCATCCAGAAAGTGGTGATCGGGGTCTCGGGCGGGCTCGATTCGACCCATGCCTTGCTGGTCTGCGCCGCCGCCATGGACCGCCTCGGCCTGCCGCGCACCAACATCCTCGCCTTCACGATGCCGGGCTTCGCCACCAGCGGACGCACCTTGCAGCAGGCGCACGCCCTGATGGAAGTGGTCGGCTGCACGGCGCGCGAAATCGACATCCGCCCGAGCTGCCTGCAAATGCTGCGCGACCTCGACCACCCCTTCGCCGAAGGCAAGGAGCAGTACGACGTCACCTTCGAAAACGTGCAGGCCGGCGAGCGCACGAACCACCTGTTCAGGCTTGCCAACCACCTGGGCGCGATCGTGATCGGCACCGGCGACCTGTCCGAGCTGGCGCTGGGCTGGTGCACCTATGGCGTGGGCGACCACATGTCGCACTACAACGTCAACGCCAGCGTGCCGAAAACGCTCATCACGCACCTGGTGCGCTGGGTGGCGGACACCGGCAGCGTCGTCAAGGGTGGTGCGGAAGTGCTGCTGAACATCCTCGGCACCGAGATCAGTCCCGAGCTAGTGCCCGGCAAGGAAGGCGACGATAAGCCGGCGCAAATCACCGAAAACGTGATCGGACCCTACGAGCTGCAGGATTTTAATCTCTACTACATCCTGCGCTTTGGCATGAAGCCCGCGAAAGTGGCTTTCCTGTCGTATTCGGCCTGGCATGCGAAGGAAGAGGGCCGCTGGCCCGACGCGCACGGCTCGCGGAACGAGTACGACCTGGCGGCGATCAAGCGCAACCTGCAGATCTTCCTGTGGCGCTTTTTCAAGACCAGCCAGTTCAAGCGCAGCTGCGTGCCGAACGGCCCGAAGGTCGGCAACGGCGGCTCGCTGTCCCCGCGCGGCGACTGGCGCGCGCCGAGCGATTCGGAAGCAATCGTCTGGCTGGACGACCTGAAGAACATCCCGGACTAAGAACATTCCACACTAGGAGCAAGCATGAAGCAGATTACCTGCGTGATCAAACCGTTCAAACTCGACGAAGTGCGCGAGGCCCTGGCCGACGTCAACGTCACCGGCCTGACGGTTACCGAAGTCAAGGGCTTCGGCCGCCAGAAGGGCCACACCGAACTCTATCGCGGCGCCGAATACGTGGTCGACTTCCTGCCGAAAGTGAAGATCGAGGTGGTGGTGGACGACGCCATCGTCGACCAGGTCGTCGACGCCATCATCAAGGCGGCACGCACCGGCAAGATCGGCGACGGCAAGATTTTCGTGCAGGACGTGCAGCAGGTGATCCGGATCCGTACCGGGGAGACCGGGCCGGACGCGGTGTGATTGCGGATGGGGCGCTCAGCGCCCCATCTGGATATCGAATTTCCAGGTCACCAGGCGGAGTACGCTGATGAACAGCGCACTGCTCCACAGCGCAAAATCGTGCGACGCGTTGGTATATAGACCCATCAGCAGGAACATCCAGTTGCCGAGAAAGGCGCACAGGGCGTAGGGTTTGCCGTCCCTGAACACCATCGGCACTTCGTTGCAGACGATGTCGCGCAGCACGCCACCGAAGATTCCCGTGATCACGCCCATCATCGAGGCGATAAACAGCGGCATGCCCGCGTCCAGCGCCGCAGCGACACCGGCAATCGAAAACAGTCCCAGGCCGACAGCGTCGGCAATCACGATCAGGCGCTCGGAGACGATGTGGCGCAGGGTGCGGATCACGGGCGAGGCAATCAGGGCCAGGACAAAAATCAGGATCGCGTATTCCTGATGCGTGACCCAGAACAGAGGGCGGCGGTCGAGCAGGATGTCGCGCAGGGTGCCGCCGCCAAAGGCGGCGATGAAGGCGACGGTAAACACCCCTACCAGGTCCATGCGCTTGCGGCGCGCTTCGATGAAGCCGGAAAACGCCCCGACCAGGATGGCCATGATTTCAATGAACTTGATGAGGGTCATGCAGGGAACCGCGCTGTTAGCATGTTGCTAGATTAACATGCGCGCTGCATCAGCGACAGGTGGACTTCGGCCACCTCAGCCGCTTGTTGTCAGGCACAGCGGCAGGCGTACGCTGAAGACGACCTGTCCACCCTCATACCGGTAGGCGATTTCGCCCTCATGCTCACGCACGATGGTCGCCACGATGTACAGGCCTAGTCCCATGCCGGTGCGGTTGCGCGGATTATGCAGCGAGCCGCGCTTGAAAGGATTGAACAGCGAGGCCGCCACGTCTTCGGGGATCGGATCGCCTGCGTTCGTCACGTCGAGCATGGCCCAGCCGTGCCCGGCGGCGAGCATGACCACGATCGGAGTGTCGACGTGGCCGTGGTGGCGTGCATTGCTCAGCAAATTGGACAACACCTGGGCGATCCTGCCGCCATCGGCGCGCACCATGACCGGCCCGGGATTGACGTAGTCGTAGCGAACGGCCGGATACGCCAGGCGCATCTCCTCGGCCAGGTCGTCGGCAAGCGCCGCCAGGTCGAGCGGCTCGAGCGCCATGCCCAGCCCGAGGCCGCCGTCGATCCGGCTCATGTCGAGCACCTGCCCGATCATGCGCTCCATGCGGTTGGTGGACGACTGGATGCGTTTGCCGAGGGTCGGCTGGGTGGCGCCGCGCTCGAGCATGGAGCCGGCCATGTTGATCGAGTGGAGCGGATCACGCAGGTCATGTCCCAGCATGGCCAGCAGCTGGGCGCGGGTGGTTTCGGTTTGCGCGCGGCGTGCGTTCGAGGCGCGCAGCAGTTCCGACAGCATCAGCCGGGCGTTGGCCAGCACGGCCGGTTCCCAGGGGTAGGCCCGGCCGACGACAGTCTCCTGCCAGGCATCAAACGAGCCGCGCGGCGTCAGGCGCGCCCCGAGGGGGCCTGCTTCGACTGTTTTTTCCGGGCGCCCGGCCCAGGAAACGTGTTCGATCTGTTCGGTGCGCAGCAGCAGGCACCAGCCGCCGCCGGGCGGGTCGAAGGGCAAGGCCAGCAGGCCGGCCCATTTGCCGAGTTGGGCCTGCACTTCCTGCGGCCATTCGCCAATATGCTCGCGCACCAGCAGATTGCTGGCGTCGCCCGGCAGTGCGCGGACGATCGCCTCGGCGGCATGGCGCTCGATCGGGCCCTGGCGCAGGACTTTACCGTTGTGGATGCACACCAGCGCCTGCGAGCCGGTGGCCTCCAACAGTGCTTCGCCATGGCGCGCCAGGGCGTCGAGCGGCTCTTCATCGGTCAGCAGCGACTCGACCAGGTCGGTTCGCACGTGCGCCGCGCGCTCCACCAGTTCAGCGTCGAGCCGCGCTTCGATGCTCTGGATGGTCGATGCCATGACCTGGGCCAGCACGTCGGCGGCCATGCGGATGGCATAAGGCACTGTTTTGGGCGCCATATGGTGACAGGCGATCAGACCCCACAGGCGGCCGTTGATGACGATCGATACGCTCATCGAAGCGCACACGCCCATGTTGCGCAGGTACTCCACATGGATCGGCGAGACGCTGCGCAGCACGGCGAAGCTCATGTCGAGCGGCATTGCGCCCGGTGCCCCAAGCAGCGGCACCGGCGTGTAGCCGATGTCGGCGATGTTGCGCAGGGTATTGAGCACGTACAGGCGGCGCGCCTGCGCCGGAATGTCGCCGGCTGGATAGCGCTGGCCGAGGAAGGGAAGCAGATCGTCGCGGCGCGCCTCGGCCACGACGTCGCCGCTGTCGTCGGGACGAAAACGGTAGGCCATCACACGGTCGAAGCCGGTGAAGGCGCGCGCCTGCTGCACCGCCGTTTCCAGCAGGCCTTCGATGCTGCGCTGGCGGCGCACGCGTTCGATCGAGCTGTGGGCCTTGACCGCGAACAGGGCGACCTCGTCGGCGGGCACGGCGCGCGTTTCGAATTCGGCGACGATGCGCCCGTTTATGGCATGCACGATGCAGTCGTAATCGAGGCCTTCGAATGTGACCGCGGCCATCGCCGGCGGAAATTCTCCATTCTCCAGCAGCGCGGCGCAGTCGGCGATCAGCTCAAGACTGGCAGCGGGCAGGGGCAGGTCGCCGACGGGTTGCCCGAGGGTCAGCGAAGATGCCAGGAACGGTGGAATATTGGCGCTCCAGCCGGCAAGCATGCCGTCGCCTTTCATGAACAGGACGAAGCCGTGCGGCTGGATGGATCCGGGCGTATGAATCGGTTCATCGGCGCAGGATGCCAGATCGACCTGGCAGGGGGCGGGCATTGGCTCGGCCAGAACTGGATTCAACGATGTACCTTTTGAAAAATGGACGCGGGATACGGTAGTGCAGGATTTTACAATGCCTTGTCAGAGATCGAGCACAGGTTTGAGCAGCACAATCAGCGCACCCTGGCCGCCTTCGGCACGGCCGGCCGCGCAAAACGCGACGACGTCGTCGAGCTGCACCAGCCAGCTGTGCACGACCGAGCGCAGCACCGGCTGGCCGCCGGGCGAACCGTAGCCGACGCCGTGGATGATGCGCACGCAGCGCACGCCGCGCCGTACCGAGCGGCGCACGAAATCGCCGAGCGGGCCGCGCGCGGCGTCGACTGTCATGCCATGCAGGTCGAGTTCATCCTGCACAGGCCAATGGCGCTTGCGCAGTTTTTTCACGACGTCGTTGCCGACGCCTTCTTTTGCATACGAGAGCGTCGGGTCGTCGTCCAGCAGGCCTTCGACATCGAAACCGTCGGACAGCGACTGCTGCAGCACCAGGGCGTCGTCTTCCTCCTGGCTCAGGATCCGTTTGCCGGGCTGCTCGCGTAACATGGCTTCCTGCACCGGCCGGTACACGTACCGGTTCGACTCGGGCATCTTGCGCACGCCTTCCATCGCACCGCGAAACTCGAGGGCGCGTTCGCGGGCGATGCGTTCGCGCTTTTCGCGCGCGGCCTGTTCGATGGCGCGCAGGCGCTCTTCTTCCTGCAGACGGTCGCGGAAGGATTTGAGATCAGCGAAGTCTTTCATGCACCGCCATTCCTGTTACGAATCTTCGAGGGCCTCGAGGTAACGCTGGGCGTCGAGCGCGGCCATGCAGCCGGTGCCCGAGCTCGTGATCGCCTGGCGATAGATATGGTCCTGGACGTCGCCGGCCGCGAACACGCCCGGCACGGTGGTGGCGGTCGCCATGCCGTCCAGGCCGCTCTTGGTCCGGATATAGCCGTTCTTCATTTCCAGTTGGCCGTCGAAGATCATCGTGTTCGGCTTGTGGCCGATCGCCACGAACAGGCCGTGCACGGTCAGGTCCTTGGTCGAACCGTCGCCGGTGGACTTCAGGCGCAGGCCGGTCACGCCGCTGGTGTCGCCCAGGACTTCCTCGAGCGTCTGTTTCAGTTCCAGCACAATCTTGCCTTCGGAGACCTTGTGCATCATGCGGTCGACCAGGATCGGCTCGGCGCGGAATTTCTCGCGGCGGTGGATCAGGGTGACTTTCGAGGCGATGCCGGCCAGGTACAGGGCTTCCTCGACCGCGGTATTGCCGCCGCCGATGACCGCCACTTCCTGGTTACGGTAGAAGAAGCCGTCGCAGGTGGCGCAGGCGGACACGCCGCGGCCCATGAAGGCCTGTTCCGATTCCAGGCCGAGGTACTGGGCCGAGGCGCCGGTGGCGATGATCAGGGCGTCGCAGGTGAATTCATGCGAATCGCCGACCAGGCGGATCGGCTTCTCGTTCAGATAGGTCGTGTGGATATGGTCGAACACGATCTCGGTGTTGAAGCGCTCGGCGTGTTGCAGCAGGCGCGCCATCAGTTCCGGACCCTGCACGCCCAGCGGATCGCCCGGCCAGTTTTCGACATCGGTCGTGGTCATCAGCTGCCCGCCCTGTTCGACGCCGGTGACCAGCATCGGGCTCAAGTTGGCGCGCGCGGCGTACACGGCGGCGCTGTAGCCGGCGGGACCGGAACCGAGGATCAGGACTTTGGCGTGTTTCTTAGTGGTCATGGGAGGCGATGTAGTCAATATGAGATGGGAAACTGGGGACGGGACGACGAGAATCAAGGTCTCCGGGTGCGATGTCGATTATAGACGATGATGCGCAACAGCATGAATCACGGGCTTCGCGCCGCCATATGCCTTAGAATGGGCGGATTCCATATGGCGATCACATCAGCAGCTAGCAGCATGAGCAAGAAGAGTCCCGCACAGTCCCCGACACCACCCCGTCATCCCGCCCCCAGGTCGCCGATGCCGCGCCGTCTTGCCCGTCTCCTGATGGAGGCGCGCTGGATCGCCCTGGCCGTCGTCTTCCTGTATTTCGTGATGATCTTGTTAAGCTATAACAAGGCCGATCCCGGCTGGTCGCACGCGAATACTGTCGCGTCGATCTCGAACCTGGGCGGCCGCGCCGGCGCCTGGATGGCCGACCTGCTGCTGTTCATTTTCGGCTTCTCCGCCTGGTGGTGGGGCGTGCTGTTCCTGCGCGCCGTCTGGCGTGGCTGGCGGCGCCTGACCGACAAGCTCGACCCTCCCGCCGAAGCCGAGCACCAGGACGAATTCATCATCCGCTGGATCGGCTTCGGCCTGATGTTTGCCGGCAGCGTCGGCCTCGAATACCTGCGCATGTGGTCGTGGCAGGTGGAGCTGCCGCGGGCCCCGGGCGGCGTGCTTGGCCAGCTGCTGGGCCACGCGGCGCAGACGGCATTTGGTTCGACCGGCGCCACCTTGTTGCTGCTGCTGCTGTTCGGCCTCGGTTTTTCGCTGTTCTTCCAGGTGTCCTGGCTGGCCGTGGCCGAGCGCATCGGCGAAAAGGTCGAGTCGGCGATGGACTGGTTCCGCCTGCGTCATGAAGACCGCGAAGACCGGCGCCAGGGTGAAGAGGCCGCCGTGCGGCGCGACGAAGCGCTGGTGTCCGAGCGCGTTCGCCATGACAAGCCGGCGGCGCCCGGCCGTGCCGAGCCGCAGCTTGCGCAGTTCGATGCCGCTCCCGCTTCGGCGCCGAAGAGCGTGCCGTCGCTGGCCGCCCCGGCTTTGCCGGCGTCGATGCCGTCCGGCGCCGACGTCGACCTGGCCCCAAGCCCGATCAAGATCGAACTGCAGATGATGTCGGTGCCAAAAGGCGAGCGCGCCCAGAAAGAGCAGCAGACGCCGCTCTTCCGCGACTTGCCCGGCGACTCGCCGCTGCCGCCGCTGTCCCTGCTCGACGATCCACCGCCGGTGCAGGAAACGGTCGCCGTCGAGACGCTCGAATTCACCAGCCGCCTGATCGAAAAGAAGCTGTCCGACTTCGGCGTCGAAGCGAAGGTCGTCGCCGCCTTCCCGGGCCCGGTCGTCACGCGCTATGAAATCGAGCCGGCCACCGGCGTCAAGGGCAGCCAGATCGTCAACCTGGCGCGCGACCTGGCGCGTTCGCTGTCGCTGACCTCGATCCGCGTGGTGGAAACCATCCCCGGCAAGAACTACATGGCGCTGGAGCTGCCGAACCCGAAGCGCCAGATCGTGCGCCTGACGGAAATCGTCGGTTCCAAGGTCTATAACGACAGCCCCTCGAGCCTGACCGTGGCGCTCGGCAAGGACATCGCCGGCAAGCCGGTGGTGGCCGACCTGGCCAAGATGCCGCACCTGCTGGTGGCCGGCACCACCGGTTCCGGCAAGTCGGTCGGCATCAACGCCACCATCCTGTCCTTGCTGTATAAATCCGATCCGGCCGACGTACGCCTGATCCTGATCGACCCGAAGATGCTGGAGATGTCGGTCTACGAAGGCATTCCGCACCTGCTGGCGCCGGTCGTGACCGACATGCGCCAGGCCGGCCACGCCCTGAACTGGGCCGTGAACGAGATGGAGCGCCGCTACAAGCTGATGTCGAAACTCGGCGTGCGTAACCTGGCCGGCTACAACGCCAAGATCCTCGACGCCCAGAAGCGCGAAGAGCACATTCCGAACCCGTTCTCGATCATGCCGGACAATCCGGAGCCGCTCGAAAAGCTGCCGACCATCGTCATCATCATCGACGAATTGGCCGACCTGATGATGGTCGTGGGTAAAAAGGTGGAAGAGCTGATCGCCCGTATCGCCCAGAAGGCGCGCGCCGCCGGCATTCACCTGATCCTGGCGACCCAGCGCCCGTCGGTGGACGTCATCACGGGCCTGATCAAGGCGAACATCCCGACCCGCATCGCGTTCCAGGTATCGTCGAAGATCGACTCGCGCACCATTCTCGACCAGATGGGCGCCGAAGCGCTGCTCGGCATGGGCGACATGCTCTACATGCCGCCGGGTACCGGCCTGCCGGTGCGGGTGCACGGCGCCTTTGTCTCGGACGAAGAAGTGCATCGAGTTGTAAAACACCTGCAGTCCACGGGCGAACCGAATTACATTGAAGGCATTCTCGAAGGCGGCACGCTGGAAGAGGGCGCAACGGGCGGCGACGGCATGCCGGCCGGCGAGGGTGGCGGCGAGTCCGACGCCCTGTACGACCAGGCCGTGGCCGTGGTGCTGAAAAACCGCCGCGCCTCGATCTCGCTGGTCCAGCGCCACCTGCGCATCGGCTACAACCGCGCCGCGCGCCTGCTCGAGCAGATGGAGCAAAGCGGCGTCGTCTCGCCGATGCAGAGCAACGGCAACCGCGACATCCTCGTGCCGGCCACGCAAGCCGAGTAATTCGTAGGGAGGGCCGGGCGGCGAACCGCTCTTGAGCCCACGCGGTCGTACCGATGCACGCCGCACACTAAAAGGATAACCGATGACCATGAAAACCAACATCGCCGTATTGATCGCCACTTTGGTCCTGTCCGGCAGCGCCCACGCCGCTGCCCTCGACCAGTTCAAATCCTTCGTGGCCAACACCAAGGCCGCAAAAGGCGAGTTTACCCAGCAGCAACAGCGCAAGTCCGCCACCAGCAAGGTCGCCCCGATCTCGAGCGGCTCCTTCGTGTTCGCCCGTCCCGGCAAGTTCATCTGGAACTACCAGAAACCCTACGACCAGCTGCTGCAGGCCGACGGCGACCAGCTCTACGTCTACGACAAGGACCTGAACCAGGTCACGATCAAGAAGCTCGGCAACGCGCTCGGCTCCTCCCCGGCCGCCATCCTGTTCGGCAGCAACGACCTGGAAAAGAACTTCACCCTGTCCGAAGCCGGCACCCGCGGCGGCCTGGAATGGCTGAACGCCGTGCCCAAGGCGCGCGACACAAGTTTCGAACAGATCAGCATCGGCATGCGCAACGGCGTGCCGGAAGCGATGGAGCTGAAGGACAACTTCGGCCAGACCTCGGTATTGAAGTTCACCAGCTTCCAGCGCAACCCGACGCTCGGCGCGCAGCAGTTCACCTTTAATATCCCGAAGGGTGCGGACGTCAACCGTCAATAAGCAAACCGCTGGGTCGCTCGGCGGCGTGGACTATTTCATCCCACGTGTGTTGTCGAGCGCCTTGAGCAGAAAGTAGTTGCCGGGCGTGCGCGCCAGCGCGGCCACCAGCGCCGGGGCGAAGTCGGGCGGCAGAGGCGAAATCCCGCCGAGCGCGAGGGCCGCCATGTCGTTCCGGTGTTCGGTTGCCTCGATCAGTAACTGGCGCTGGACTTCAGGCGAGCCCGGCGCAATCGTGGCGAGTGCCGAGGCAATGTTGCCCGACAGGACATCGTCGTGCCGGCTACTGCCGAGCCGCGCGATCAGGGCGGGCACCGCGCTGCCCGCCGCAGGGCCGAGCGGGAACAGCGCCAGGACCGCATGGGGCGCCATGACCGGATGATCGAGGAGGCCGGTGATGACCGGTATGCTCTCGTCCGTCTCGCCGATGGCGGCGAGCGCAGACAAGGCTGCGTTGCCACTCCTGCTGTCGCCAGCCAGCTTTGCCCGTTCGAGCGCGGCCATGATTTCCGGCAGCACCACCCGCGCATCCCTGCCCATGTCGGCCAGGGCGCCGAGCACCATGTGCTCTTTCTCCCGGTCCGGCAGCAGCGACACCAGGTGCGGTATGACGCGGCCCGGGTCGTGTTTTGCCAGGCGCCCCAGCGCCTCCAGCGGCCCGAGCGCGTGCAGCGGGTAGTAAGGATCGGCGGGCACGCGCGAGCGCGCGATCAGCAGGGGAATCGCCGGTTTGGCCGCCGGGCCGAGCGCGACGACCGCATCGTACAAATACTGGTCCCCCAAAGCACGTGGCCGCTTCAGGCGCTCCATCAGGACCGGCAAGGCCGCTTGCGCGGGCGGACCGATCTCAGCCACGATCGTCATCGCCGTCCAGGCCACGTAGTCATCCCGATCGCGCAGCAGGCCAAGCACGACCGGGAGCGCGGCGGCGCCGCGCGCCCCCAGTTCCTTTGCCGCGCAATCGGCCTGGCGTTGCGTGCCCTTGCCCGCGACGATGCGGCCAAGGGCGTCGTTCGTCACGGCGGCGCTGACGGGCGCGCAAGGCGGTGGCGGGGGTGGCGGTGTCGCCCGTGACGGGCAAGACGCAGTCGCAGCCAGCACTGATGACACGAGAAGAAGGAGAAGTCGCCCTTGATGCATTCTGATCGTTTCCATATTGAATTGGTATGCGGCAGCCAGTTCACCACACGATGACATCTGGCGCAAGCTTCCGAGCGGTGCCCGGCGCCCTCAATGGGTGCATCGGCTACACTAGCCACATGCACAACACCTGCTTACGCCCCATGATATTTCCAAGCGCCACCGGAGGCCGCCGTGGATGACCTCTTCAAGCACGAGCCGGCCGCGCCGCTGGCCGAAGCGCTGCGCCCGCGCACCATCGACGAAGTCATCGGCCAGAGCCACCTGCTCGGCCCCGGCAAGCCGCTGAACCTGGTGTTCAAATCCGGCAAACCCCATTCGATGATCCTGTGGGGCCCGCCCGGCGTCGGCAAGACCACGCTGGCGCGCCTGACGGCGCATGCCTTCGAATGCGAATTCATCGCCCTGTCGGCCGTGCTGTCGGGCGTGAAGGATATCCGCGCCTCCGTCGAGCAGGCCGAGCAATATCTGGCGCGCGGCAGGCACACGATCCTGTTCATCGACGAGATCCACCGCTTCAACAAGTCGCAGCAGGACGCCTTGTTGCCCTTCGTCGAATCGGGCCTGGTGACGCTGATCGGCGCCACCACCGAAAATCCTTCCTTCGAAGTCAATTCCGCACTGCTGTCGCGCTCGCAGGTGTATGTGCTGAAAGCGCTGACGGACGACGAGCTGCGCCTGATGCTGAAACGCGCCCAGGAACGGGTGCTGCAGCACCTGAAGTTCGACGAAGTGGCGATCGGCACCCTGATCGGTTACGCCGACGGCGACGCGCGCCGCTTTCTGAACCTGCTGGAACAGACCAAGACCTCGGCCGAGACCTCCGGCATCACCACCATCACCGCGGAGTTCGTCGACAACGCGCTGACGCTTAATTCGCGCCGCTTCGACAAAGGCGGCGACAATTTCTACGACCAGATCTCGGCCCTGCACAAGTCGGTGCGCGGCTCGCACCCGGATGCTGCCCTGTACTGGCTGTGCCGCATGCTCGATGGCGGCGCCGACGCCAAGTACCTGTCGCGCCGCATCGTGCGCATGGCCTGGGAAGACATCGGCCTGGCCGACCCACGCGCGCTGCAAGTCGCCAACGACGCCGCCACCACCTACGAGCGCCTTGGTTCCCCGGAAGGCGAACTGGCGCTGGGCCAGGCCGTGGTCTATCTGGCGATTGCCGCCAAGAGCAACGCCGGCTACAACGCCTTCAACGCGGCAATGGCGTTCGTGCGCAAGGACAAGTCGCGCGAGGTGCCGGTCCACCTGCGCAACGCGCCGACCAAGCTCATGAAGGAACTCGGCTATGGCCACGCCTATCGCTACGCGCATGACGAGCCGCACGCCTATGCGGCCGGCGAAACCTACCTGCCCGACGGCATGCCCGAGCCGGGCTGGTACCAGCCGGTCCCGCGCGGGGTGGAGGCGAAGATCGGCGAGAAGCTGGCTTTCCTGCGTCAACTCGACGAGGACGCGGGGGAGGGCTGAATCCCTGCCAGAAACCGCTGTCCCCTTGGTACAATTGCGTTTTTGACATACTGCTGCCCTGAACCCACATGATAGACATCCAACTTCTCCGCAAAGACATCGACAGCGTCGCCACGCGCCTGGCTGCGCGCAAGTTCCAGCTCGACGTGGCCGGCTTCAACGCCCTCGAAGCCGAGCGCAAGGCGATCCAGACCCGCACCGAAGAGCTTCAGGGCAAGCGCAACAGCCTGTCGAAGCAGATCGGCATGTTGAAAAGCAAGGGTGAGGACACTGCCGGCGTGATGGCGGAAGTGGCGGGCCTGGGCGATGAGCTGAAAAGTAACGAAGCGGCCCTGAGCGACGTGCAGGCAAAGATGGCGCGTTTCCTTGAAACGGTGCCGAACCTGCCGCACGAATCGGTGCCGGCGGGGAACGACGAAACGGGGAACGTTGAAGTGCGCAGGATTGGTGCGCCCCCGAGCTTCGATTTCACCGTGAAAGACCACGTCGACATCGGCGAAAAGCTGGGTCTGGACTTCGACACCGCGACCAAGCTGACGGGCTCGCGCTTTTCGGTCATGAAGGGCGGCATCGCCCGTCTGCATCGCGCGCTGGCCCAGTACATGCTCGACACCCATACGGAAAAGCACGGCTATACCGAGTGCTATACCCCCTACATGGTGAATGCCGATTCGCTGCGCGGGACCGGTCACCTGCCGAAGTTTGAGGCTGACTTGTTCTCGGTGAAAAAGGGCGGCGTCGAGGGGGAAGGCGAGACCTTCTACCTGATCCCGACCTCGGAAGTGTCTTTGACGAACATCGTGCGCGACGAGATCGTGGCGCTCGACGCGTTGCCGATCAAGATGACGGCGCACACGCCATGCTTCCGTTCGGAGGCCGGCAGCTATGGCCGCGACACGCGCGGCATGATCCGCCAACACCAGTTCGACAAGGTCGAAATGGTGCAGGTCGTGCATCCGGAAAAGTCGTACGAGACCCTGGAAGAGATGGTCGGCCACGCCGAGACCATCCTGCAAACCCTGGGCCTGCCTTATCGCGTCATGCTGCTGTGCACCGGCGATATGGGCTTTGGCTCCTCAAAGACCTATGACCTCGAGGTTTGGCTCCCGGCCCAGAATACCTACCGCGAGATCTCGTCGCTGTCGAATTGCGAAGCGTTCCAGGCACGCGGCATGGGCGCCCGCTTCCGCAACGCCCAGAACAAGCCGGAACTGCTGCACACGCTGAACGGTTCGGGCCTGGCCGTGGGCCGCACCCTGGTGGCGGTGCTGGAAAACTTCCAGCAGGCTGACGGCAGCGTCATCGTTCCGGAGGTGCTGCGGCCGTACATGGGTGGTCTCGAGCGACTGACACCCAATGCTGCCTGAGGCAGGGAAGGGCAATTCCGGTTTTTTTACGTTTGCTCTTCCGTTTTCAGTAGAGGCTGGCTATAATGCTGGTCTCTTGCAGCGACCGTGACACCGATTTTGGAGAGGTGGCAGAGTGGTCGAATGTACCTGACTCGAAATCAGGCGTACGTTAAATCGTACCGTGGGTTCGAATCCCACCCTCTCCGCCAGTAAATGAGAAAAGCTTCTTCGGGAGCTTTTTTTATTTCGCCTCTATTCGTCACCGCACACTCCCCGGCAAGACCTGAAAGTCCCCCGTCCGCTCGAGTGCCCGCAAAGGCTCCGCCAGGTTCGCCGGCGGCACGGTCAACTTGCGCGCCGCCAGGTCGAACCAACCCGCGGTCGATGTCACTCTTGCGCACAAGCTGCCTTCTCTGAAGAACTCGTTCCTGAGCATCATCCTGCTCCCATCGTCCGACAGTCCCGCAATGCCGAAGGTGGCCGTGATCGCATCGAGCAGACGGCATTCCCGAAAATACTCGAGCTCGTCGCGCATGACGACTGGCCCCAGTTGCAGCCGCACGAACTCGGACATCGGAAAGCCCTTGTCCGCGAAATACATCATCCGCACGTCGGCGGACTTGTCCAGGTAAGCCGTGTTGCGCATGTGCGCATTGAAATCCATGTCGGCCCAGCCGGCAACCAGCGTTCTCGTATACATGGCATGCCTCGTCAAAGGATGGTTTTTCCTTGCCACAAACTCAAAACCCTCGCTATAATGCGGGCCTCTCGCAACGACCGCGGGCACCGAATCAGGAGAGGTGGCAGAGTGGTCGAATGTACCTGACTCGAAATCAGGCGTACGTTAAATCGTACCGTGGGTTCGAATCCCACCCTCTCCGCCAGTAAATAAAAAATGCTCCCCTTAAGGAGCTTTTTTTATTTGCTGGCGGAGAGGAGCAAGGCCCTGAGGGCCTTGCGTGTGGGATTCGAAGACCCGCCCATACTTGGGCGGGGGCGGCCCGCGGAACGTGGGCGAATCTCACCCTTTTCTGATTTGAGTTTCAAATAGTGGCCCCATGGCAACACCTGCCACCATCCCCTTGCCAACAAGTTTCCCGCAGGACATAGTTACATCCTTTGCCGCGTAAGCTTCTCGCGCCCATCCCTGAAAGCCCGCATCACCATGACCCGCTTCCTCCTCGGCACGCTATCCCTCGTGCTCATCGCCTTCGTCGGCTATTCCGCGCTGGCGTCGGCAAAGACACCGGCGCACCAGTCGCCCCAGTTCAAGGATGGCAAGTTCGCCAACCCGGTACGGATGCATGAACTCGGCTTCGGCGAGATGGCGAAGATCTGGTGGACGTTCATGTTCGACAAGCCGGCCGGCACCCTCCCGACCCAGGCCATTCCCCTGCAGGCCATCACCCGCGCCGCCCTGATAGCGGCGCCCGACAATACGATGTACCGCCTCGGCCACTCGTCGAGCCTGCTCAAATTGAAGGGCGAGTTCTACCTGCTCGATCCGGTGTTTTCGCAACGCGCGTCGCCAGTGCAATGGGCCGGGCCGGAGCGTTTCCATGCCCCGCCGATCAGCCTGGCGGACCTGCCGCCGCTCAAAGCGGTGATCCTGTCGCACGACCATTACGACCATCTCGACCACGCAACCATCCTGGCCCTGGCCGGCAAAACGGCGCATTTCCTGGCCCCGCTCGGCGTCGGCGACCGGCTGCTCGCCTGGGGCGTCGATGCGGCCAAGGTGCGCCAGCTCGACTGGTGGCAGGAGATCGAACTCGACGGCCTGCGCATTGCGCTGACGCCGGCCCAGCATTTCTCCGGACGCGGCCTGGGCGACCGCAATTCGACCCTGTGGGGATCCTGGGTGATCATGACGGGCGATCTGCGCCTGTTCTACAGCGGCGACACCGGCTATTTTGACGGCTTCAAGGCCATCGGCGACAAGTACGGGCCCTTCGATGTCGCCCTGGTCGAGACCGGCGCCTACGACAGGCAGTGGCCCGACGTCCACATGCAGCCGGAACAGACGCTGCAGGCCTTCCGCGACCTGCAGGGCGCCTGGCTGCTGCCGGTCCATAACGGCACCTTCGACCTGGCCCGGCACCGCTGGCAAGACCCGTTCGAGCGCATCACCACGCTCGCCAGGGAGGGCGGGGTGGCGATCACGACGCCGGTCATCGGCGAACCCCTGAACCTGAAACAGCCGCATGCCGGCAGCGCCTGGTGGCGCGCAGTGAAATAAGAAATGAAACTCGAAATTCCTCCTGCACCGGCGGAAATCACCGGCAAGCCCGCAGCCTGGGGCGCCGTCTTCGCCCTGTCGCTTGGCGCCTTTGTGCTGGTCGCTTCCGAATTCATGCCGGTCAGCCTGCTCACGCCGATTGCCACCGATCTGGCCATCAGCGAAGGGCAGGCCGGCCAATCGGTCGGCGTGTCGGGCGCCTTTGCCTTGCTGACCAGCCTGTGCATTCCCCTGCTGGCCGGCCGGCTCGACCGCAAGACCCTGCTGCTCGGGCTGACGCTGCTGATGATCGCGTCGAGCACGCTGGCGGCGTTTGCACCGAACTACAGCCTGTTCATGGCCGGGCGCGCGCTGATCGGCGTGGCGATCGGCGGCTTCTGGTCGATGTCGGCGGCGGTGGCGATGCGCCTGGTGCCGCTGCATAAAGTGCCGCGCGCGCTGGCCATTGTCAACGGCGGCAATGCCCTGGCGACGGTGGTGGCGGCGCCCCTGGGGAGCTTCCTGGGCGCCATCGTCGGCTGGCGCGGCGCCTTCTTTTGCCTGGTGCCGATCGCTGCGATCGCCCTGGCGTGGAAGTTCGTCAGCCTGCCGGCCATGCCCGCCGCCGCTACCGGCGCGTCGAAAAACGTGTTCCGGCTCCTGAAGCGTCCGGGGGTGGCTTACGGGATGGCGGCGACCAGCTTCTTCTTCATGGGCCAGTTCGCGCTGTTTACCTATCTGCGCCCCTTCCTCGAGCGCGTGACACGGGTCGATGTGACGACGCTGTCGCTGCTGTTGCTCGTCCTCGGCCTGGCAGGCTTTGCCGGGACGATCGCCATCGGCCGCTTCCTGAAGGCGGGCCTGTATCGCACCCTGGTGGTGATCCCGGCGCTGATGGCGGCGATTGCGGTGGCGCTGATCTTTTTCGGCGATTCGCTGCCAATCACCGCCGTCCTGCTCGGCATCTGGGGCCTGGTCGGCACCGCCGCGCCGGTCGGCTGGTGGACCTGGCTGGCGCGCACCCTGCCGCGCGATGCGGAAGCCGGCGGCGGCTTGATGGTAGCGGTGGTCCAGCTCGCGATCATGGTAGGCGCGGGCGTCGGCGGCATCGTTTTCGACGCAAGCGGCTACCAGGCCAGCTTCGGCATGGGCGCCGGCCTGCTGCTGGTTTCATCGCTACTGGCGGCGCTCGCGGCGCGGGCTGCCCCGGCCGCACGGCCTGCAGGCGCCTAGCTCTTCAGGGCGCGCAGCCAGACGGCCGCGATCCGGTCGGTTTCCTCGTAACCCTGGCAATCGAGCTGGCCGCCGAAGATGTCCGGGTCCAGTTCTTCATAGGTCCAACTGGCGCAGGCTGCCATCAGTTTCGGGCGGATCGCGTCGAGGAATTCGTCGCGCCCGTCGACAATCGCAATCCCGGTGTAGAGCAACAAGGTCCCGCCCGGATTCAGGCGCGCCAGCGCCGCCTCGACGATGGACAGCGAGATACCGGCCCCGCGCATGTCGCCGCCGTGGCGGTAGCGCAATTGGTCCGGGTCGAGGATATAGGGCGGATTCGACATCACGAGGTCGAAGCCGCCTTCCAGGCCGTCCAGCAGGTCGCTATGGCGCAGTTCCACGTTCGTCAATCCCGCCAGGCGCGCGTTGACCCCGGCCAGCGCCAGGGCGCGGTCGTTGATGTCGGCCGCAACCGACACGACCTCGGGAAAGCGCGCCGCCACTTCGATCGCGCCCGGTCCGCCGCCGGCGCCGATGTCGACTGCCCGCCGCGGCGGCGCCAGGGTCTCCATGGCCCGCTTGGCCGCGGCGATATAGCGGTAGGTGTCCGGGCCGAAGAAGACGGCGTCGTCGTCCTTGGTCGGGAAGGCCGAGTGAAAATACAGGCGCTCGCCGATGGTGGAGGCGCGCACGCTGGCGCACCAGCCGCCATTCTTTTGCTCCAGCACGCCGGCATCGCGCATCAGCGCCAGGATGTCCGGCGGCACGGCGTCGTCGTGAAATGGCCGGCTCCAGCCGAACACCCCGCGCAGGTCGCGCGCCCAGGCATTCTCAAGCCGGCCGTTGACGCGCCGGTGCGTGGCCGGAGTCACGGTAGTGAACTGGTAGCCTGCGCGCTGCAGGGCCTGGCCCAGCACGAGCAGGGCGTCGGTGTCGATGGTGGAGGTCATGCTGCGAGCATGCGGCAAGGCGCCCCGGCTTCTCTGTTCGCTGGCGTACCGAGTTGCAGAGCTGACAGGGTTGTTATGTGAATACCCGAACATACCTCGGCGCAGGGGGAGTCCATACTGACAACAAAGCCAGGGCCGGCACCGATGCCGGCCAGGCGCGAAAACAAGTCAAGGATAATCATGAAGCCATTGCTGCCGGATCAGGAACACCGCCGCGTCGACCGTGAAGTCGAACGCGAACACCACGAGCGCACGCTCAACGATGACGCCAGGACGGGCCTCGCCGCGGACGACGAGTTCCGCATGAAGGACGCGCGCGAAAGCACCAATTCCAGCCACCTGCGGAGGTCGCGATGAAATGGGAAGGTGACCGCGAGAGCAGCAATGTCGAAGACCACCGCGGCGGCGGTGGGGGCGGCGGCAGGGGCGGCTTCGGCATCGGCGGCAAGTCGGTCGGCCTGGGTACGATCGCGATTGCCCTGGTGGCCTCGCTGTTCTTCGGCGTCGACCCCGGTACCGTGATCGGCATGATGGGCGGCGAGGGCGGCCCGGTGCAGACACAGCAGGCGCCGGGCGGGCCGGCGGCAGCTCCCGCCAACGACCCGGAAACGCGCTTCGTGCGCACCGTGCTGGCCTATACGGAAGACGCCTGGACGCCGCTGTTCGCAGCGCAGGGCGCGACTTACCAGCCGCCCAAGCTCAAGCTGTTCGAGGGACGGATCGCAACCGCCTGCGGTACCGGCAGCAGCGCCAGCGGCCCCTTTTATTGCCCGGGCGACAGCGATATCTACATCGACCTGAATTTCTTCCGCATGATGCAGCAGCGTTTCAATGTCGGCGGAGAGTTTGCCCAGGCCTATGTGATCGCCCACGAAGTCGGCCACCACGTGCAGAACCTGATTGGCGTGTCGGAAAAAGTGCAGACCGCCCAGCGTTCGATGTCCGAGAAGCAGGGCAACCTGCTGTCGGTCAAGCTCGAGCTGCAGGCGGATTGCTTTGCCGGCGTCTGGGCTTTCCACACGCAAAAGAAGGAAGCCTTCCTGGAAACCGGCGACATCGAACAGGCGCTGGCCACCGCAACCGCCATTGGCGACGATGCCATCCAGCGCAAATCGCAGGGCAGCGTAGTGCCGGACTCGTTCACCCACGGCAGCTCGGCCCAGCGCGTGCGCTGGTTCAAGCGCGGCATGGAAACCGGCGAAGTCGAGCAGTGCAATACCTTCGAAGCTGCGCAACTCTGACCGACTGAAACATGATGCCACAGGGAAGTTTCGCTTTCCTGTGGCGAACAGTGGCTAAATATACGTAAAAATCGGTTAAAAAACTTGCATCTATTTCCGTGCGCCTATCGTAATTCATAGCGTTTTGACATAAGTTTAATACTTATGCGCCCGCACCGATCAGCGGGCTTGCGAAAACTTTCGAGGAGGAATTTATGCTGGCAATGAATTACCGGGGCCCTTACCGTGTTCGCGCCCAACACAAGTCGGATCCCGTGATCGAGCATCCGGGAGACGCGATCATCCGCGTGACACGCTCGTGCATCTGCGGTTCCGACCTGCACCTGTACCACGGCATGGTCCCCGACACCCGTGTCGGCCATACCTTTGGGCACGAATTCATCGGCATCGTCGAGGAAGTCGGATCGATGGTGACCAAGCTGGAAGTGGGCGACCGCGTGCTGGTGCCGTTCAATATCTTCTGCGGCTCCTGCTTCTTCTGCCAGAAAGAACTCTACGGTAACTGCCACAACGTGAACGCGATGTCGACGGCGGTCGGTGCGATCTACGGTTATTCGCACACGGCCGGCGGCTTCGACGGCGGCCAGGCGGAATATGTGCGCGTGCCGATGGCCGATGTTGGTCCGATCAAGATCCCCGAGGACATCGTCGACGACGACGCCGTGCTCCTGACCGATGCGCTGCCGACCGGCTACCAGGCCGCCGAGATGGGCGACATCAAGGAAGGCGATACGGTCGTCGTGTTCGGCGCTGGCCCGGTCGGCATCTTCGCCGCCAAGTGTGCCTGGCTGTTCGGCGCAGGGCGCGTGATCGTGGTCGACGAAGTCGAATACCGCCTGGAATTCGTCCAGCACTATGCCCAGTGCGAAGTGGTCAACTTCAAGGACGTCAGCGACATGGCGATCCACATCAAGAAAATGACCGACGGGCTCGGGGCCGATGTCTGCATCGACGCCGTCGGCGGCGACGCGGCAGGCAGTGTGGCGCAGACCGTCACCGGCCGCCTCATGAAAATGCAGGCGGGCGCGGCCACTGTGCTGCACTGGTGCATCAACTCGGCGCGCAAGGGCGGCAATATCTCGATCGTCGGCGTGTATGGCCCGACCTTTAATGCCGTCCCGATCGGCAATGCGCTGAACAAGGGCCTGACGATGCGCATGAACCAGGCCAGCGTACGGCGCCACCTTCCGCGCCTGATCGAACACATCCGCGCCGGGCACATCGATCCAAAGGCGATCATCACGCACCGCATCCCGCTGGAAGACGTGGCGGACGCCTACCACATCTTCTCGAGCAAACTCGACAACTGCATCAAACCGATCCTGATCCCGCCACGCGCCCATGAAGTGCGCGCCGTCGCGGCCAGTGTCAAGCCATAAGGAGGGCGCATGGAAAGCACAATTGCCACGACCAAGGACAAGCAGCAAGAGGCGAGCCTCGAGCGCCTGGGGCAGGACCATGCCCATGACCACGAGCACGGTTATCGCCACCCGGTGCAGCCGGAGCTGAAGCAGACCCGCCGCACGCGCGAAGAGCTGACGCACATCAAGGGCTGGGGCGCCGATCTCGACCACAAGAACCGTCCCGCCGTGCCGATGGAGCGCACGCCGCCGCGCTACACGCCGGCCAACATGAACACGCCGCCGGCGCAGGAACAGCACGTCGAGGTGCTGGTCTCCAACGAACGTCCGGGCATCACCCAGCTGCACGGCACGGTGCAGCCGCCGTCCGGCCTGTCGGGCATGCTGCGCCGGGCCGCCTTCAAATACTCCGAAAGCGATATCCGTCACTGGCTGATCCTGCTTGGTGCCGACCGAATCAACGTGGTCGAGGGCGTGGTCGAAGACCTGACCCAGGGCCATGTGCCGAACATCCTGGCCGAGATGGGTATCAAGTCCGAGTGGCAGCACAACAAGTCCGGACTGGTGAAGAAGGTTGCCATTGCCGGTGTGCTGGCCGGCGCCGCCTATTACCTGCTCAAGCGCGGCGGCAACGACGATGATCGGTATGACGACGACCGCTACGACCGCAACTACTGATCCATCAGCCCCTGTGGCCCCGCCGCCGCGTTTCCACGCAGCGGGCGGGGCTTCTTGCGTTTAAGCAAGTACCGTTTTTGAGGCTCGTCCACACTCGATGAAGTCCGTCGCATTTTTGCGGCCGGACCTTTTCGAATGGAGACGAGATGAAACTACGCACTTGCCTGCTGGCGGCGCCGCTCGGCGTCCTGATCGCCAGTTCCTGCATCGACGCGGCCGCCGCGCCGATGATGAGCGCGCCGAAAGCGGCGTCGCCCGAGACCGGCGCGGCATTGGTGTCGACATTGGCGGCGGCGCGTGCCAACTGGGGGCTCGACAACAACCACGGCTTCAGGGTCGCCGTCCAGCATCCCGGCGTACAGGGCACCCAGGTGGTGCGCGCCGCCCACACCTACAAGGGTTTGCGCGTGTTCGGGTCCGAGTCGGTAGTGGTGCTGGACGGCGCCGGCGCCATCGTTTCCGAGGCGGCCTCGAACCGGCGCCTGTCGCTCGGGCAGGGATCCTCGAACCGGCTGGGCGCGGCCACTGCCGACTTCAAGGTCAAGCCGGCATTGCCCGCCAAAGCGGCGATCGAGAAGGCCGTGGCCGCGGCCGGCGCAGGAAGCGGCGCCACCCATATCGTCGCGCCCAGCGCCGAACTCCTGATCTTTCCCGTGATGAAGACCGAGCGCCTGCCCGGCGCGGCCAACAAGCTCGACGCCGAACTCAACGCGCTCGACGTGGAAGAGGTCGTCGACCATTACGAGCTGGCCTGGCTGGTGCGCACGCGCATGCGCCGCGGCGGCATGCCGGTCTATTACGACACGGTCGTCAGCGCCATGGACGGGCGCGTGATCGAGCGCTGGAGCGCCCTGCAGACTGTGGTCGGCGTGGGAAAAAGCCAGTACAACGGCGAGGTGCCGATCAGCACCACCCAGGCGGGCAACAGCTTCCAGATGCTCGACCCGGAGCGCGGCACCGGCGGCGCCTTCGGCGCGATGGCGATCACGAATGCCGACGGCGGCAGCAAAGCCGGCAAGATGTATACCAACACCAGCAACACCTGGGGCGACGGCAAGCAATACATCCCCGGCGGCAGCACCACCGGCGCCAACGGCCAGACTGCCGCCGTGAACGCGATGTGGGGCCTGATGAACACCTACGATACGATGAAGAACGTGCTTGGCTGGCAGTCGCTCGACGGCCAGAACACGGCCACTTACATCGCCGTGCACGTCAACACCGCCTACGACAATGCGTATTACAGCGATACCTGCCGCTGCATGTTCATCGGCGACGGCTCCAGCTTCACCAGCCTGGGATCGATCGACGTGATCGGGCATGAAATGGGCCACGGGGTGACGGCGGCGACCTCGAACCTGGTGTATTCGGGGGAATCGGGCGGGCTCAACGAGTCGAGTTCGGACATCAAGGGCGAAGTCGTCGAGGCCTATGCCCGCGCCGGCGGCAAGGGCGAGCTGATTCCGGCGGGGGGCAACGACTGGATGCTCGGCACCGAAATCAGCCCGCGCGGGGAGCCGCTGCGCTGGATGTATCGTCCAAGCAAGGACGGCAACAGCCCGGACGCCTGGAGCACGGCGCTGAAGCGCCTCGACGTGCACTACAGCAGCGGGCCGAACAACCGGATGTTCTACTTTCTAGCGCAGGGATCGAAGGCGGACAAGGAAGGCGACCATTACAGCAAATACCTGGTCAAATCGCCGCAAGCCATGACTGGAATCGGCCTGGATAAAGCCTTTCGGATCTGGTTCAAGGCAAACACGACCAAATTCACGTCCAGCACGAATTACGCCGACGCGCGCGCCAGAATGATCGAAGCGGCGAAGGAACTCTTCGGCGGCGCCAGCCGCGAGGCGATTGCCGTTGAGCGCGCCTATGCCGCGATCAATGTCGGCGCGGATGTCGATGAGATGACGACCGCGCCGTAGACGATCATTCGCCCAGCAGCGGGTAGGGATTGATCGGCGTGCCTTTCCACCATTGCTTCTCCGGCGTCAAGGCCACGACCGCGAAATGCAGGTGCGGCGCGTTCGGGTCGGAGTTGCCGGTCACGCCGACATAACCGAGCACGTCGCCGCGTTTCAGCACGCTGCCTTCCTTGATGCCATCGGCGTAGCGTTCGAGGTGGGCATAGTAGTAAGCGTACTTCTCGCTCGGGTTGAACTGATACAGGGTCGTGCCGCCAGCCTTGCTGTCGAACAGCTTGGCGACCTTGCCATCGGCGACGGCGCGTACCGGCGTGCCTTTCGGCGCCATGATGTCGAGCGCTTCGTGGTGGCGTTCCTGGCCGCGCGGCTGATCGAAGGTATCGGTCATCTTGCTGTAGGCAATGCCTTCGACCGGTACCAGCAGCTTGGACGGGATCGCACCGCCCGCCGTCAGCTCCGGCACTGCGCCGCTGGCGTTGGCCGGGCGAATCGGCAGCGCGGCGTCGGCCAGGTCGGAAGGAATGCCGCTGTTGTCCGTTGCTGCCCCGACGGGGGGCGCCACCGGTGCGGCGGCCGGCGCCGGAGGCGGTACTGCAAGCGGCGCCGCGGCAGTGGCCTCGGTCACGATCGGGTCCGGCGCGTCATTGATTTCGCGCAGGTAGAGGAACAGGACCGTGGCGCCGACCACGGCGCCGAGCAGGAACGAAACCAGCCATTTCATTGCTTATCTCCTGATAAAAATTGCATTTCTTAGGATTCCAGTACGACCTGGACGCCGGTCTTGACGACACCGGACACTTCAGCCGCGCTCCAGTTGGTCAGGCGGATGCAGCCGTGCGACTCGGTCTTGCCGATCGTCTTCGGCACCGGGGTGCCGTGGATGCCGTAGTGCGGCTTGGACAAATCGATCCACGCCACGCCCACCGGATTGTTCGGGCCAGGCGGAATCTTCGCCTTCTTGTCGCCCGGTTCTGCATCCCAGAACAGCTTCGGGTTGTAATGGTAGGTCGGGTTCGCGCTCACGCCATTGATTTTCCAGGTACCGATCGGCAGTGGATCGTTCGAGCTGCCGGTCGAGGCCGGGTATTGCGCGATCAGGCGATCCGATGCATCGAACAGCATCAGCACCTTGCGGCTGTCGCTGACGACGACCTTGGCCGCCGCTGGCAGCGGCGCGCCGCCGTGCACGCTGGGCACGAGGATCTGCTCGCCGGCGCGTGAAAAATCCTTGCCCGGATTCAGGCGCTGCAGCAGGGCAGGGCTGGCGTGGAATTTTTCGCCCAGGCCTTCCAGCGAGTTGGCATAGCCAAGCTTTTCCAGCTTGGACTTTTCCATCATGTCTTCCGGAACTTCGACGAAGGGACCTGCCACGTCTTCGTCGGCGAGCACGTATTGGACCAGGGTGGCGGTCGTGTCCTGGTTCAATGCATTCCAGGTGGCCTCGTCGAGCTTGCCGCTGGCCGGCAGGTTGCGCGACTTCTGGAAAGCGCTCAGGGCCTGGCGCATATTCGAACCATAGGCGCCATCGATTTCGCCAGGCGAGAAATGCATGCGGTCGAGCAGGACCTGGGCGCGCAGCAGCCGATCGAACTGGGTGCGCTTGGCATTGGCCGGCTCCATGGCCTGGCCGGGCTGTGCCGGCATGCCGGGCGCGGCCGCCGGCGCTGCCATCGGTGCCGGCGCCGCCATCGGTGCAGCTGCCGGGCGCTGCTGGGCGCTCACCGGCGTAAAGGAGAGGGCGCCTGCAAGGGCGGCGAGGAGAGCGGGAGTGATCAGTTTATTCATTTGGCACCTGCAATGCTGACTTAGGGAAACTCCAGCCTAGGCTCGCCGACCTCATCGGTCTGTGCGCAAACGAACCGAGGCACATGCCCCTCTTTCGCTCAGGGCGTCGCCGGCGCAGCGCGCTTTGGGGCTTGCGGCTGCGGCGCCGTCTTCGCCAGCGCGCGTTCGATCGCCGCCAGCACCAGCGGCCAGGAGGCCGAGCTGGCGGCCACCTCGTCGTAATGGCTCGCGCCGGGCAGGATGACCACTTCCGCGCCGTCGCCGGCAGCCCGGGCGCGCGCCGCGTAGTCGTGCGCCACGCGCGGCGGTGAAATCGTGTCGAGTTCGCCAGTTACCAGGATCGTGTGGCTGCCATTGGGCAGCAGCTCGGCGGCATTCGTATCGACATACACGTCCGGCCGCGCGGCGCTCGGCTGTCCGGCAAGCTCCGGCGTATCGCGCCCGCAGCTTGTCTTGATGAGTTCGCGTTCGCGGCGCAGGTCGGCCAGGCCGCCGAGGCTCACGACCGCGCGCACCGGCAGCATGCTCGCGCGGTGCAGGGGGCTGCCGGCCGGAATGCGGCTGCGGCCTGCGATCCACTGCACCAGCTGGCCGCCGGCCGAGTGTCCGACCGCAACCACGCGGTCCAGGTCGAGCCGGCCGTTGCCGCCCCGTGCGGCCAGGGCCTCGAGGGCGGCATGCATGTCCTGGTACATGCCCGGATAACCGCCACCGGCTTCGTCCACACGGCGGTATTCGACGTTCCAGACGGCGATGCCGCGCTCGCGCAGCGCCCCGGCCATGTTGCGCAGCTGGTTGATGCCGCCAAACTTCGCCGTCCAGCAGCCGCCGTGCACCAGCACCGCGACCGGGAAGGGGCCGGCGCCTTCGGGCAAGAACAGCTCGGCGTATTGCGAGGCGGCAGGTCCGTAGGCGATGCGCTCGGCGGGGGCGGGGCCGGTCAGGGCCATGTAATCGGCAAGTTTCATGGGTGCGGAAGTGGCAAGGGCAGGCGACAGGCTGGAGGCCAGGGCGGCGAACAGCAGTGGCAGGACGCGACGAATTTTCATGGGAGGCCAGGAAGACGAAAATTGAACTATACGCAAGTTTAGCCGATGCGCACGATTGAAAACCCTTCCCGTTCTTCCATGCTAGGCTTCACAAAACGTCAATATTTTTAACAACCACGGGAGAAATCACCATGACCGAATCGAACACCAAAGACGCAGAAGGCAAGCCAAGCGGGAATCTGTCGGAAGAAGAACTGGCCAAGCAGCGCGCCGGCGTGCAGGACAAGAGCAGCCACGAGCACATGTCGCGCGAGCGCGCCAAGGACCACGAAGGTGCCGGCGGCGGCGCCAAGCAGAAGCAGAACCACTAAGCAGTCGCCAGGAGTACTCCCTGCCCGAGGCCTTGCGGCGGCGGGTGCGGATGTTCTTCCATTGGGCGGTGCAGTCCTCCCGGCTGTGCCGCCTTTCCATTTCAGACTTTGGAGAATGATTGATGATGGATATGATCGATCCGCAGGCGGGCGAGCGCAGGAGCGTGTTGCACGTCCATTCGACGCCGGAGCCGGACACTATTCCTACTCCGCCCACCGTTCCGGTCCCCGACGACGTGCCCGATCCCGCCCATGCGCCGGTCGAAGAACCGACCCTGCCGGTGCCGCCGATCCGGGCAAGCTAAGCTTGCGCTGACTATTGCCCTTTCGGCTGGGCTTCGTCGCCGCGCTTGCTGTTGTCGCGCTCGCTACCAGGCTGGAGCGGCGGGATCTCCTTGATCATCTCTTCGGTTTCGCGCTGGGCCGGCGTCTTTTCGCCGCTGCCGATATCGCCTTCGTCCATCATGGGGCGGCCTGATGCGGCAGGGTCGTGCGGGTGTTTCGAGGGGGTCATGGTGCACTCCGGGGGCTGGTCAATGTTGGAACAATCCTAACAGCCGCCTTTTGCCGCCGGCGCGCAGTACGCCAGTGTTGTTTTGTTGCCGTATTACACACAAAGTTACAATAATGTTCGGTGTCGAACATTCTTTTCTTATGGTTTTTTTATACTATCTGTTCATGGTCTTGTTAAACGATGACGGAGAAACAGATGGGCACTTCGCTGCATAACAAAATTTACCTGGGCCGGAGCACCGGCTTTGCTTCGCGCCGCTTCCAGGGCGTGCTTGCCGTCAGCGGCATCGTGGTGGCCGGACTGGTCTGGATTGCCCTGCGCACCCTGCGCTAAGCGGTTTAGGTTGCCGCTAGGCCTTGCGCCGGTTACCATGACCGCCGCAAACGAACCAGAAAGCGGCAATGAAGAACGAAAAACTGACGACAGACGAATATAACGCGCTTGAATTCATCCGGCGTGGTGCGCGTACCGACCGGGTCAATGCCTGCGTGGGACGCAATGCAAAACGCCTGTCGGGCCTGAAAATGATTTCCTATGCCCGTGACGGGCGGGTCGACCTGACGGAAAAAGGCCAGCAGGTGCTGTTCCTGCGTGCCTGCATCGAAGCGCTCACGGCGCTCGAGGCGGACCCGGCGGCAAACGTGGCGGGCGACGTCGCCCAGTTCCTGATCCGCAAGTCGCATATCGCGCAGCGCGAGGACGGCAGCTTCGAAGTCACTGCCAGGGGCCTGGAGTCGCTGGCCGACATCCGCGCCCAGGAGCAGCTGAAGTAGAGATCAGTAACGCCGGCGGCGCTGCGGATACACCAGCGTGCGCACGGCGATTTCGGCCGGAACATTCATCGCCGCCAGGAACTCCGCGGCGCGCTGCAGGCCCAGCGTCGGGACCGAAGCCACCGCCTGGTTGACCAGGTCGCGGGTACGCAGGTCGGTCCGCATGACACGTGCCTGAGCCGACTGCATTGGGCGTACTTGAACTTCTTCCATCATCGGTTCCTGAAATTGCAATAGAGACACGACTATTGTAGAGCAAGGATGTCGAAATTACTATATGTCAATGAAGGCTGCCTCAGGCGCCTGCCGCCTCGGGTTCGAGCGGCGCCTCCGGGCTCTCTTCGAGGTGCAAGCAGCGGCCTTCGCGCAGCAATTGTTCGAAGGCGTCGCCTGCCACCGGCGGGCTGAAATAATAGCCCTGCATCTCGTCGCAGCCATGGCGCCGCAGGTAGTCGAGTTGTTCCGCCGTCTCCACGCCTTCCGCAATCACCGCCAGCTTCAGGTTGTGCGCCAGCGCGATGATCGAGGTGACGATGGCTTCGTCGTTGGCGTCGCGCGTGATGTCGGCGACAAAACTGCGGTCGATCTTCAGCACGTCGATCGGGAAGCGCGACAGGTAGGACAGGCTTGAATAGCCGGTGCCGAAGTCGTCGATCGACAGGTTCACGCCCAGCGCCTTCATGCGGTGCAGCAGGTCGACGGCGGGCGTGATGTCGCTCATGAACAAGCTCTCGGTAAGCTCGATCTCGAGGTATTTCGGCTCCATCCCGGTATCCTTCAGCACCGCTTCCAGGCCGGCCAGCAGGTCGGGTGCGCCGAACTGGCGCGCCGACAGGTTGACCGCCACCCGCAGCTTGTCGAAACCGGCGTCCTGCCAGGCCTTGTTCTGGGCGCAGGCCGTGCGCATCACCCAGGCGCCGATCGGCACGATCAGGCCGGTTTCTTCGGCGATGCTGATGAAGCGGCCAGGCGGCACCATGCCCAGTTCCGGATGCTGCCAGCGCAGCAGCGCCTCCATGCCGACGATCTTGCCGGTCTTGATGTCGAGTTGCGGCTGGTAATACAGCACGAATTCGTCGCGCTCGAGGGCATTCCTCAGGGCGCCTTCGATGCGCACCCGCTCCAGCGATTCCTCGTTCATCGCCGGCGTGTAGAACTGGAAGTTGTTGCGGCCCAGTTTTTTCGCGCGGTACATGGCGATGTCGGCGTGCTCGATCAGGACGTCGGCGTCGGTCGCTTCGCTTGGGTACACCGCAACGCCGATGCTGCAGGTAACGAAAAATTCCTTGGTGCCGAGCATGACCGGCTGGGCCACGGCGGCCATCACGCGCGCGACGATTTCCGGCGTGAGTTTTTGCTCGCCGTGCTCCGACACGATCACGACGAATTCGTCGCCCGACAGGCGCGCCACCGTGTCGAGGTCGCGCAGGGCAGTGCGCAGGCGCGCCGCCACCGTCATCAGGAGCACGTCGCCGGCCTTGTGGCCCATGCTGTCGTTGACGAACTTGAAGCGGTCGAGGTCGATCAGCATGACCCATACCGGATTGCCGCTGCGGTTGGCATAGGCGACGGCCTGGCCGAGGCGGTCCTGCAGCAGCGAACGGTTCGGCA
This sequence comes from Telluria sp. LT2P34, assembly GCF_059685915.1. NCBI lineage: Bacteria > Pseudomonadati > Pseudomonadota > Betaproteobacteria > Burkholderiales > Oxalobacteraceae > Telluria > Telluria sp. LT2P34. The sequence goes on along the minus strand of NZ_JCASIN010000001.1, from coordinate 718,449 downwards.
GGCCGGTCAGCACGTCGTGCTGGGCCACGTGGTGCACGCGCTGCTCGGTCAGTTTGCGTTCGGTGATGTCGCTGCCGGTACCGCGGTAGCCGGTGAAGTCGCCGCGCTCGTCGAACACGGGCTGGCCGTTGACGCAGAACCAGCGGGTCTGGCCATGGTCGTCGACGATCTGGTATTCGAAGTCGTTGAAGGGCAGGTAGTCCTTGACGCGGGCGATGTGCTGGCGTCCTTCCTCGCTGGTCCCGAGCGACTCGACGTATTCCCAGCGTGTCTTGCCAAGCACGTGCTCGACCAGCACGCCGGCCTTTTCGGAGAAGCCGCCGGTGACCATCGTGAAGCGCAGCTGGGCGTCCTGCTCCCAGTACCAGTCCGAGGACATCGACACCAGCTGGCGGAAGCGCTGTTCGCTCTGTTGCAAGGCTTTTTCGGTGCGCTCGCGCGCCACCATGTCGTCGACCAGGCGCCGGTTGGTGCGCTTCAGGTCTGCGGTGCGGGTGCGCACCAGCTGCTGCACACGGCGCGTGCGTTCACCCGAGGTCTGCACCCAGGCCGCCGTCAGCAGGCTGACCAGGATGCCGCCGGCAAGGATGGCCAGCGAGGCCAGGTGGTCGGCCGCGAACGGGCGCGGGGTGGCAGCCACTTCCACCAGCCAGGGGCGGCCGGCCACGTCCAGGGTGCGCGTCATGCGGCTGGCGTGCTGCGGGGCGATCCAGTGCGCGAGCGGGTCGTCCGCGGGCGTGGCGCCCTTGCCCCTGGTCGTGAAGACCAGGTCGGCCGGCAGGGCGCGCGCGCCCGCATACACCGACATCGCGACCCGCTCGTCGCCCAGCAGGCCGGCGCCGGCCAGGGATTTCTGCACCAGCTCGCGTGCGCGCACGACCAGCGCCGTGTCCCCGACCAGCTTGCCTTCGCGGTCGTACACCGGCAGCAGGATCTGGAAGCTCGGCTGCGGCTGCGGATCCTGCACCAGCGGGAACAGCGGGGTGGCCGCGGCGCGCCCTTCCACCTGGGCCCGCGCCAGCGCGTCCATCACCTGCTTGCGCGTGCCCGAGTCGAAGCCGAAAGCGGCTTCGTTGCCGGCCATCGGTTCCAGGTAGTGCACGATGGTGTAAGTGGCGCGCCGCGCGGCCGCTACCTTGCCTCCGTTGCCCTTCCCGTCCTCGCGGATGACGGTGCCGGGCAGCACGGCCTGCAGCTCGGCCTCCACCGCCGCGCGATCGGATTCGGCCACGATCCGGTGGTAGTTGAAGGCCTTGATGAACGGATGGCGCTGCAGCAGCGGCGCCGTGAAATCGTGGAACTGGGCGCGCGTGACCGGCGTGCCGAGGGCGAACAGGCGGTTCGTTACCGTGATCACTTCGACCGCGTCGTGCAGGCCCTGGCGTACCGACGCCACGCGCTGGTCGGCGCGCTGGGCGAAGGACAGGGCGAGGTTATCGTATTCAAGGTGGCTCACTCCCAGGAACAGCGCGACCGACGCGGCCAGGCCGGCGCCGAAAGTCAGGGCAGCTGCGCGGGTGGGAGAAAACGGTAGGCGACGCAACATGATTCGTCCTGGCTGATAGCCAACAAATTCGCCGACAGATTGCCTGTAAGCATCAAACGAGGGAGTTTGTCATATCTTCCACCCTTTTCGCAAACTATTGTCGTGTCGTCGCAGTTGTGTGGACACGACTGTCGCTGCAATCAGACACGGCGTCTTGTCAACCAGGCCAGCAGGGCGTACACGAGCAGGCGGTTGAGGAAGGCAAAACGCAGGCCGCGGTAGCGCATCAGGACGTCGCGCAGCCGCGCCGCGGCGCCGACGGCAGCCGCCTGCCCCTGGGGCGCTGCCTTGACAGCGAACAGCAGGTGGTTGTTGCCGGCGATTCCGTGCAAGTCGCAGACGCGCCCGCCAAAGGCCGCGCGCACCCGCGCTTCGAGCGTGTCGCGCAGCGGATCGTAGGCCAGCAGGTTCGCCACCAGCACGCCGTTTGCGCGCAGGGCGCGCCGGCAGTCGCCATAGAAGCCGGCGCTGCCGAGTGCCTCGGGCATGCCGCCGGCGTCGAAGCCGTCGACCAGGATCACGTCGACGCTGCCCGGGGCGCCGCGGATGTAGTCGGCGGCGTCGGTGTGGACGATGCGCAGGCGCGCGTCGTCCGGCGGCACGCAGAACTGTTGGCGCAGGGCGATCACCTCGGCGCTGATCTCGAGCACCGTGATGCGCGCCCGGGGGAAGTGGCGGTAGCAGAACTTGGCCAGCGAGCCGCCGCCCAGGCCGACCATCAGGATATGGCGCGGGTTCGGCACGAACAGGGCGAAGCACATCATCGCACGTGCATACTCGAGCACCAGCGCGTCGGGGCTGGATAACAGCATTTCGCTCTGGATATCGCCATCCCGGAATTCCAGCGTGCGCCGGTCGCCGCTGGTGCGTACCAGCAGCGCGGGAGGGGAGGGTTCGGGCGGCTCGGAGCGGGGTGGCATGGCGCCAGTATAGCGATGAGCGGCGCGCCGTGTGATCAGCCCTGGCCGAGCTCTTGCGGAGCGCCTTCAACCTTGTCCACAGGCATGAAACTCTGCTAAGCTGGCCCTTGCCGCCTCACGGAGTTCTCCATGTTCCCCGATCACCCATCGATCACCGCCACCGACAGCCAGAGCGAGCCCGAGCGCATCGAGCGGCTCAACCGCGCCTACGGTTACGCATTGGCCCTGGCCGATGGCGCCGGCGGCGATTCGGACAGCGGGCAATTCATCGACAAACTCAGCCAGCTGCACGATCACAAGGGAACCCTGATCGTGTTCTGGAACGAGGCGCCGGACGAAGCCGAACGCGCCATTTTCGCGCGCGCCTGGGCCAGCCATGCCGGCGCCGGCACCGCCTGCGTCGAGCACGAGGTCTGAAGCGATGATGACGATGGATCCGGCCACGATGGTACTGGTGCTCGCCCTGGGCAACATGGTCCTGTGCAGCGTGTTGTTTTTCTCCGAAGCGTCTTCGAGTCCGCTCGCCCACGCCAACCCCGCCGCCGCCACCTGGGGCCTGTCGAAACAGGTGCAGGCCGCGGCCTGGATCCTGCTGGGCCTGGGCGGCGCGCAAGTGGTGCCCGAGCCGCTGGCGCTGCCCGCCGGCTGGGCGCTCCTGATCGGCGGCGTCGCCCTCGAGACCGGCGCCTTCTGGGAAGCCTCCGGCAGCAGCAACGGCGCGCGCTGGCGGCGGGCGATGGTGCCGCTCGCGCTCGTCGCCGTGTTTGCCTTCCTCGTCTCGTACTGGATCGACCCGCTCGGCCTGCGCACGCTGGCCGCCGCCTTGCTGCTGGGCGCCTTCTACCTGTTCGGGGCCGTGGCGCTGGCACGCGGCTGGCGCGAGGCGAGCATGCTGCAGCGTGTCCTGGCCGTGGCGATTGCCCTGCTGGCGTTGGTGGTGGCCGCACGCGCCATCCTGGTGCTGGTCATGCCCGGCGGCTGGCGCTGGCTCTCGCACGACCTGCTGCGCCAGTTCTCGACCGCCGCGTATTACCTGCTGATGCTGGTATCCGGCTTCGGCTGGCTGCTGCTGGCGCGCGAACGGCTGCAGCGCGACGTCAAGCGCCTGGAAGTGATCGACCTGGTCACCGAGACCGCGAACCGGCGCGGCTTCTACAGCGCCCTGGCGCCATGGATGTCGCTGGCGCGCCGGCCGGGTTCGCCGACCTCGATCATCGTGCTCGACCTGGACAGCTTCACGCGCGTGAACGACGGTTACGGCCACGCCGCCGGGGACGTGGTGCTGCGTCACGTCGCCGACCTGTGCCGCCGCCAGCTGCGCGACAGCGACCTGCTCGGGCGCCTGGTCGGCGGCGAATTCGCGCTGCTGCTGCCGCGTACCGGCGGCGAAGAGGCGATGCTGGTAGCCGAACGCATGCGCTCCGCGATCGAACGCACGCCGGTCAAGACCGAGCGCGCGCTGATTTCGATGACGGCCAGCTTCGGCGTGACGACGATCCGCCCCGACGACAGCAACCTGACCCTGTTCCAGCGCGTCGCCGGCGCGCTGCGCGCCGCGAAAGAGGGCGGGCGCAATGCCGTGCAGCTGGCCCCGCGCCCGGTCGCGCCCGGGATCGACTGAGCCGGATAAACAGGCGCGCGTCCTGTCGGGACGCCCTAACGGGACGCCCTATCCGGAACGCGCGTGATCGACTATATTGTTTATCTTGTTAAGCAGCGGAATAGTCAATGACCAGAAAATCGGCGCCTGGAGCGGCAAAGCGCGCACCGAAATCAGCATCTTCCCCGGCAGTAGCACCCGCGCGCGCGGTCGCTGCGAAAGTGCCGGCGAAGTCCGCAGCAAAGCCCGTCGCCAAGCCTGTCGCCAAGCGCGCCGCGGCGCCCGTGAAGCCGGCGGCCAAAGCGGCAGTTCAACCTGCGCGCAAAGCTGCGGCCAAGTCGGCGGCCAAGCCGGCCGTCAAACCGCCTGCAAAGAATGCCGCAAAGCGTGCTGCATCGGTCAAGCAGGCCGTGCCCAAGAGCGCCGCGAGCAGCACGCCGCGCGCCGGCGCCACCAAGCCCGCCACCGCATTGAAGAACGCCGCCAGGGCGATGGTCAAGTCGGCCAGGGCCGCGGCGCCAGCCGGCACGGCGGCGCGTCCGGCGCTGGTGCGCGACAGCTTCACCATGCCCGAGGGGGAATACGCGGTGCTGGCGGCGGTGAAACAGGCCTGCCTGAAAGCCGGCGTCGAGGTCAAGAAAAGCGAATTGCTGCGCATTGGCGTCGCGCTCGTCGGCCGCCTCGACATGACGACCCTGCGCCAGGTGCTCGATAGCCTGCCGCAGCTGAAAACAGGTCGTCCGCCCGCGGGTTGAGAGCGAGGCCGCCATGTCCGACCATCTCATCACCACGCTCGCTTCGCTCGAGGCCCTGTTCGGTCCCGTGGCGCCGCCGTCCATCGCCAAGGAGACCGGCTTCCTGCATCCTCTGTATGCGCGCTGGATCGAGAATGCGCGCTTCGGCCTGCTGGCGACCAGCGGTCCGAACGGGGTCGATGTATCGCCGCGTGGAGATGCCGGACCGCTGGTGCGTATCCTCGATGAGCAGACCTTGCTGCTGCCCGAGCGGCGCGGGAATAACCGGATAGACAGCCTGCGCAACCTGATCGCAAATCCGCAGATGAGCCTGCTGTTCATGATCCCGGGCGTGGGCGAAACCCTGCGCGTGCGGGGGCGTGCGGAGATATGCGTCGCCCCTGAATTGCTGGCATCGTTCGCTGTCGATGGGAAGACGCCGGTATGCGTGCTGCGCATAGCGGTCGACAAGGTCTTTTTTCAATGTGCGCGGTCGATCCTGCGTTCCCGCCTCTGGCATCCGCAAGAGCACGATAGCTCGGGCGTACCGACGCCCGGAACGATGCTGGCCGCACTCACGCAAGGCGGCATCGACCGCGAGACCTACGATCGCGCGCTCCCGCAGCGCCAGCGCGACTCCCTGTACTGACACCGGTCGCGCCCTAGTGCAGCGCCGCGCTCGTGAGCTCCTTGAGTTCGCGTATCGGGATGTTCGATTTCTCGTGCATGCGCAGCAGGATCGTGGCGCCGACGTTGAGCTTGCGGTGGCGGATCTTGCTGATGATCGGCGGCTGCACCTCGAGCACGCGGCATAGCTCGGCGTCGTTCTTGAGGTGGAGTTTTTCAATCAAGGTGTCGAGCAGTTTGTTCGGCACAAAGCTCGATGGTTCGAGGGCGCGCGCACGGTGCATCGCGGCCAGCATTTCCTGTTTTTTTTGGCGTACGTTCATGTACTCCTCCAAATTACACACTTTGGTTTGAGGGACAGGACCGTTCTGGATACGCCCGGGATTTTGTTAGCTTAACTGTGCGGGTCGTTGTGATATTACTACGACTCTGCTGGCCGCGCCGCACTATTCACTGTAACTGAACGTAACATGCATGTTTCTTCGCGGAACATACGTGCATCTTCACGCCGGCTGCAATCCCTCTCGCGTCAATAACAGGATGTCGTCGGCCATCGCCGCCGCCGCATGCGAGTGGGTGACCATGATGGCGCCGGCCCCGGTGGCGCGAATTTCCGCGCGCAGCAGGCGCAGGATGCCGCCGGCGGTTTCCGGATCGAGGTTGCCGGTCGGTTCGTCCGCCAGCAGCAGGGCCGGCTGGTGCACGAGGGCGCGCGCGATCGCCACGCGCTGCAGTTCGCCGCCCGACAGCTGGCGCGGGAAGTCGGCGCCGCGCCCGCCCAGGCCGACCGCCGCCAGCATCGCGTCGGCCCGCTCCGTGCCTGAGCGGTTCAACAGCAGCGGCAGCGCCACGTTCTGGTGCAGGGTCAGGTGCGGCAGTACGTGGAAGGCCTGGAAGATGAAGCCCATGCGCGTGCGGCGCAAGCCGGTGGCGGCATCGTCGTCGAGCGCCGACATCGCTTTGCCGTTGACCAGCACCTCGCCGCTGTCGGCCGTGTCGAGTCCCGCGATGAGGTTCAGCAGGGTCGATTTGCCCACGCCCGATTCCCCCATGATGGCGACGAAGCGCCCTGGCGCGAAGCGGTGCGACAGGTTTGACAGCACGGCGCGTCCGCCATAGGTTTTGGTCAGGCCGGAGAGTTCGAGCATAGTGGGCGCTGTAGTTTATTGAAGGGTTAGCGTGTAAGGGCGCGCCGCAGCGCAAAACTGGCCGCATCGACCAGGGCGACCAGCAGCAGCATCGCCAGCACCACGGTGGCCGCGCTCTGCATCTGGAACAGCGACAAATGGTATTTCAGCATCTGCCCGAGGCCGCCGGCGCCGACCACGCCCAGCACGGCGGCGGCGCGGATGTTGTTCTCCCAGCGGTACAGCGTGTAGGACAGCATCTGCGGCAGGGTCTGCGGCAGTGTGGCATAGAAAAAGGCGGCCAGCGGCGGCGCGCCATTGTTGCGCAGGGCGGCCTCGGGCTGCGGCTCGGCGTTCTCCAGGGCGTCGGCGAACAGCCGGCCGAGCACGCCGGAGGTGTGGGCCGCCAGCGCCAGTGTGCCGGCGAAGGGGCCGAGGCCGGCGGCGACCAGGAGCAGCGCGGCCCACACCAGTTCCGGGATCGAGCGCAGCACGTTGAGCAGCAGGCGCACCGCTGCACGCGCCGGCGCGCCCCAGCGCCCCGACGCCGGCAGCGCCAGCAGCAGGCCGGCGGCCACCGCCAGCAAGGTGCCCAGCCCCGACATCGACAGCGTTTCCAGCGCCGCCATCAGGGTCTTGTCGAGAAAAGCCGGGGCCAGCTCGGGCGGGGCGAAGCCGGACAGGAATTCGAGCGTCGTGCCGAGCGCCTCGGGCGTGAAAAAGCCGCTCAGGTCCAGGCGCAGGGTGGCGAAGCTGGCGGCCACCAGCGCCGCCAGGCCGGCCAGCAGCAGCGGCGTGCTCCAGGAGCGCGCGGGAGGCGTGGGGAGGGCGGGGAGGTCGGGAGGTGTCGGGCGCGTCGTCATGCGAGCCTGCGGCGCAAGAGTTTCGATACCAGGTCGGCGCCCGCCACCAGCAGCACGAACATGATCAGCATGGTCGCCACTTCGCCGCCGGCCATCATCTTGGTCGATTCGTCCATCCGCTGGCCCAGGCCGCCTGCGCCCACGAAACCCATCACGGCCGAACCGCGGATCGCGCATTCCCAGCGGTACACCGTGTACGACACCAGCTCGGCGGCGGCGTCCGGCAGCGCGCCGTAGAGCAGGGCGGCCAGGCGCGGGCTGCCGCCGGCAAGCAGGGCGTCGGTGGCGTGGGCGTCGCCCGATTCGAGGATTTCGGCATACACCTTGGCCAGCATGCCGGAATAGGTGAGGGCGATCGCCAGCACCCCGGCGGTCGGTCCGAGGCCCACCACGCGCACAAACAGCAGCGCCCAGACCAGTTCCGGCACGCTTCTCAGCAGCACCAGCACCCAGCGCACCAGCTGGCGCAGCAGCGCGGCCGGTGCGCGCATGCGCCCGGTGCCCAGGCGCGAGATCGACAGGCGTTCGCTCACCAGGAGCGTGGCGGGAATCGCGCCGAGCAGGGCTAGCGCCAGGCCGGCGGTGGCGATCGCGACCGTGACCCAGGTGTCGCGCAAGACCATCAGCAGGAATTCGGCGGAATGCGCGGGGCGCAGGAAGTCCGACAGGAAGCCCCCCGCAGCCTTCAGGCTTTGCGGGTCGAACAGCAGCCAGGGTTTGAATTCGCTGAACACCAGCATCGGCCAGAGCAGCAGCAGGCAGGCAGCGCAGGCGAGCAGGCGGCCGCGCCAGGCCGGGTCGGGATGCAGGCTTTTCGCGGACATCGTTGAAAGCAGGCTTAGAAGCAGGCGCCGACGGCGAGCCGTTCGGGCGGCTCGTGCGGCGGGTGCAGCGGCGGCAGCGCCGTTTCGTTTTCGTAGAGCGCGGCGATCATGGCGTCGGTCACGCGCGCGCGCGGCAGGTCGAACACGATGCGCCCGTCGCGCAGGCCGACCAGCCGGTCGAAATGGGCGCGCGCCATTTCCACCTGGTGCAGGCTGCAGACCAGGGTGGCGTTGCGCGCGGCCGCTTCGGCCTGCAGGGTGGCCAGGGTCAGGCGCGCCAGCGCCGGGTCGAGCGCGGATATCGGCTCGTCGACCAGGAAGGCGTCGCTTGAAGAGAGCAGCAGGCGCGCCAGCGAACAGCGCTGGCGCTCGCCGCCCGAGAGGCGGTCGACGCGCGCGTACAGCTTGTCGCCCAGGCCGAAGCGCGCCAGGGCGGCATGGGCGGCTTCCGGGTCGGCCGGGCGAAACAGCGACACCAGCGCCTGCCACAGGGTCCAGTGCGGCAGGCGCGCGGCCAGCACCGCGGTCACCACGCGCTGGCGCGGCGGCAGCGGCGGCGTCTGCGGCGCCAGGAACAGGCGCGCGCGCAGGCGGTGGCGCGCCGCTTGCGACAGCGCCCATGGATCTTCGCCGAAGACCGTGAAGGCGCCCGCCGCAGGCCGGTGCGCGCAGGCCAGGGTGGCGAGCAGGGTGGTCTTGCCGGCGCCGGAAGGGCCGATCAGCGCAAGCTGCTCGCCCTGTTCGACGCGCAGCGCGAGTTCGTGGAGGACAGGCGCGGCGCCACCGGTGAAATGGCGCACGCTGACGTTATCCAGCCTGAAGCTCATGGCGATGCCTTTTTTACTTCAGCAGACCCGCGCCGCGTGCGGCCGCCTCGATCTGGCTGTAGTTGGCGGCGCTGGTCGGAATGAACTTCGTGGCGCGTTGCAGGTCGAGGATTTCCTTGCCCTCTGGGGTCGATGCATCCAGCGCCAGGAAGGCGTCGCGGATCTTCTTTTGCAGCGCCGGGCTCATCTTGCTGTGCACCGACCAGTTGTAGTCGGCATAGCCCGGCGTGGTGTAGAACACGCGCGTGACTTTCGGGTCGGCCTTGCCGGCTTCGACCAGTTTTTCCCAGACCGAGATGTTCAGCGCGCCGGCATCGACCTTGCCGCCGGCCACTGCCGCGACGGTCGCATCATGTGCGCCGGAAAAGGCGATGCGCTTGAGGTCGGTGTCAGGGTTGATCTTCGCGGCCAGCAGGTAGGAGCGCGGCATCAGGTGGCCCGAGGTCGAGGATTCCGAACCGAAAGAGAGCGTCTTGCCGCGCAGGTCGGCCAGGCTGTTGATCGTTGGCGAGGTGGTGATGAAGACCGAGCGGAACTTTTCATCTTCGGCGCGCTGCACCAGTGGAATCACCTGGCCCTTGCTGCGTACCTTGGCCTGCACGAAGGTAAAGCCGCCGAACCAGACCATGTCGAGCTTGTTGTTGACCAGTCCCTCGACCGAGGCCGCGTAATCGGTGACCGGGGTGAACTCGACCTTCAGTCCCGTGGCCTTGGCCAGGTAGTCGCCCAGCGGCTTGAACTTGCGCTGCAGCTCGGTCGGGGCCTCGTCCGGAATGGCGGACACGCGCAGCACGCCCGGCGTGTTCTGCGCGGCGGCCGTCGACATGGCAAGCGACAGCGCAAGGGCGGCGCTGGCGCCGAGCAGTATTTTTCTACGGGACATTGGCAACATATTGGCGATCATCTTCATGACAGGGGGAAAGGGCGGCGGCACGCTTGGACGGCTGGCAGGCGCGGGGAAATCGGGGTTTCCGCTATCATAGCAAAAACAGCAACATCCCGGTCCTGGGCGCATCTGCGCTCCGGCGGCACGAATGATAAACCTTATGCTGACGTCATGCACAATCGAGAGGCGCTCTGCAGCATGGGGTGCCGAAGCCGGCATTCCGGATGCGCCTGCGCACCCCGCTCCGGTCCAGGCCGCGACCGCCAATCCCGCAGGGCTGGCCGACTCACTTTGCGCGCAGCAAGCCTGGATTTCGCCCAAATACCTGTACGACGCACTTGGTTCGACGCTGTTCGAGGCCATCTGCGCACTGCCGGAATATTATCCGACACGCACCGAAGCGGCGCTGTTCGAGCGCTTCGGCGCCGAGATCGCGCATGCCTGCGGCGTCGGCATGACCCTGATCGACCTGGGCGCCGGCAATTGCGCCAAAGCCGCATCCCTGTTTCCACGCTTGCGTCCGGCCAGGTATGTCGCCGTTGACATCTCGGCCGACTTCGTCACCGACGCCCTGGTGCGCTTGCGCGCGCGCTTTCCCGACATCGCGATGGAGGCGCTCGGTCTCGATTTCTCGAACGGCCTGGCGCTGCCGGGCTCGGTTCCGCATGAGGGCCGCCTGTTCTTTTATCCCGGCTCTTCGCTCGGCAATTTCACGCCGGCCGAGGCCCGCGCTTTTCTGTCGAACCTGCGCGAGCAAAGCAACGCGGACGGGGCCTTGCTCATCGGTATCGACCTGGTCAAGGACAAGGCCACGCTCGACGCCGCCTACGACGACGCGCTCGGCGTCACCGCCGCCTTCAACCTGAACATCCTGCGGCATGTGAACAGCCTGCTCGGCGCCGACTTCGACGTGCGCGCCTGGCGCCACGTCGCGTTTTTCAACGAGGCCATGGGCCGCATCGAAATGCACCTGGAAGCGCGCAGCGCGCAAGCCGTGCGCTGGCCGGGCGGCGGCCGCGACTTCGCCGCCGGCGAGCGCATACACACCGAAAACAGCTATAAATATCGCCAGGCCGACGCCATCGCCCTGCTCGAGGAAGCGGGCTTCCAGACCAGCGCCATCTGGGTCGATCCGCACTGTCCCTTCGCCGTCATCCACGCGCAGGCGATCAGCTGACAGGGCGCACCATGGAGGCACAGGCTCAAGCAAAAACCTGGCTGCAACAGTTTTCCGAGGTCCGCGCACGCTCGCTGCAGCTGGCCGCGCCGCTGTCGCCCGAGGACTGCGGCGCCCAGTCGATGCCGGACGCCAGCCCGGTCAAGTGGCACCTGGCGCACACGACCTGGTTCTTCGAGACCTTCGTGCTGGAGCCGCGCGAGGCGGGATTCGCCCCGTTTCATCACGCCTTCCGGGTCCTGTTCAATTCCTATTACAACGGCGTCGGCGCGAAACACCCGCGCGCCAGCCGTGGACTGCTGACGCGTCCCTCGCTCGACGAGGTGCGCGCTTACCGGTCCGACGTCGACCGCCGCGTCATGGCCTTGCTTGCGGGGCAGGCGGGCAATGCCGAGCTGGCAGCGCTGATTGAACTGGGCCTGCAGCATGAACAACAACACCAGGAATTGATGCTCACCGATGTAAAACACTTGCTGGCGCAAAATCCCTTGCTGCCGGCCTATGCAAGCGACCCGCTCACGGCCCCGGCCAGCGCGCCCGCGCTCGGCTTCCTGCCTTTCGAGGGCGGCCTGGCCGAGATCGGCCACATGGACCGCGGCTTTTGCTTCGACAACGAGTTGCCGCGCCACCGCGCCTATGTGGCGCCGTTTGCGCTGGCCTCGCGCCTGGTGACGAACGGAGAATACCGCGACTTCATCGACGCCGGCGGCTACCGCGATCCGGCGCTGTGGCTGGCCGAGGGCTGGGACCTGGTCGCAGCGGGCGAACTGGCCGCGCCGCTGTACTGGCGCCAGGGCGATGACGGGCAATGGCATGAATTCACGCTGCACGGCGAGCTGCCGCTCGACCCCGGCCGCCCCGTGACGCACGTGTCGCTGTACGAGGCCGATGCCTACGCACGCTGGCGCGGGGCTCGGATTCCCACCGAGGCCGAATGGGAATTCGCCGCGCGCCATGCCAGCATCGAAGCGGGGCAGCTGCATCCGGCCGCGGCCAGCGCCGATGGCGAAGCCTTGTCGCAAATGTTCGGCGCCTGCTGGCAATGGACCAGCAGCAGCTACTCGCCTTATCCCGGCTACGCTCCGGCGCCGGGTGCGATCGGCGAATACAACGGCAAATTCATGGTCAACCAGTATGTGCTGCGCGGGGCCTCCTGCGCCACGCCTGCCGGCCACGCACGCGCCAGTTACCGCAATTTCTTCCCCGCCGGCGCGCGCTGGCAATTCAGCGGAATCAGGTTGGCGCAATGATGGGTCAGCTCAAGCTATCCCGCCTGCGCTTGCGCCGCCTGCGCAAACGGCGCCTGCGCGTGCGCATCCTGAACCGGCGCGCCAACGCCTACATCCTGCAGCATCCGCTGGCCTTCACGATCAGCGTGCTCAAGGGCTTCCGGGCCAACCAGGGCATGCTGCTGGCCGGCGCCGTCGCCTACTATGCACTGCTGTCGATCGTGCCCTTCCTGATGCTGGTGGTCGTCGCCCTGTCGCACTTCATGAACGAGGCCGAGTTGCTCGTCACGCTGCGCCGCTACCTGGAATTGCTGATGCCGGGGCAGTCGGCCTCGATCGTGACGGAAGTGGCCAACTTCCTCGACAACCGCGAGCTCATCACCTGGGTGCTGGGGGGGACCATGCTGTTCTTCAGCTCCTTCGCATTCACGGTCCTGGAAAACGCGATGAGCGTGATCTTCGTGCACCGGGTCGCAATCCGGCGCCGCCACTTCCTGGTGTCGGCCTTATTGCCATATTGCTACATGCTGGCGCTGGGGGTGGGCGTGATGCTGGTGACGATCGTGGCCGGCACCTTGCAGGTGATGGGCACGGAAAGCGTCGAATTGCTGGGCACCACCTGGTCGCTCGGCGGCGTGTCGGGCGCCTTGCTCTACCTGCTGGGGCTGGCCGGCGAGATCCTGGTACTGACCTCGATCTACCTGGTGATGCCGGTCGGCCGCCTGTCGACCTCGCATGCGCTGGTCGGCGGCATCACCGCCGCGCTGCTGTGGGAAGCGGCGCGCCACATCCTGGTCTGGTATTTCTCGACCCTGTCCCAGGTGAACATCGTGTATGGCTCGATGACGACCGCGATCGTGGTCATGTTCAGCCTGGAGATTGGCGCCACGTTGCTGCTGTTCGGCGCCCAGGTCATTGCCGAGTATGAGCGCGTGGGGAAGGGCAAGCCGGAGAAGCATTTGCCGATGACGACTGCGTCGGTTTAAGTCTCCCGTCCCGCTTCTTGCGCTAACGCAACTTCGCCGCCAAAACCGATGGCACAGTTAGTTCTTGCGCCGGCACAACGCTGGGCAGTTAACGTGAGAACGGGAGGTGTCATGGAGACAGGCGTGTTCGGGTTGCCCTTGCCGGTGATAGTGGCTTTTATCTTCTTGCTGTGCGGGCTGGCGCTGGTGGCGCGCCAGCTGCACCGGCTGTGCAAGCCCGCCGTCGTGCGCCGCCAGCCAAGGCCTTACTGAGGTTTTACAGCACGACGCTGCAATTGCGTCCCGCCGACTTCGCCGCATACAGGGCGCGGTCGGCGCGTTCGATGGCCTGGTCGATCGGCTCGCCTTCCTCATACCTTGCCAGTCCCGCTGAAAAGCGCACGCGCACGTCCGGCAAGGCCTTGCTTGCAGGCAGGGCGGCCAGGGACTCGCGCAAGCGCGCTACCCCGATGGCCGGCTCGCCCGGCGGGGTTTCCTGCAAGAGCACCAGGAATTCCTCGCCGCCCCAGCGGCCGATGACGTCGGTGGTGCGCAAGACCACCTGGGCCTGGGCCGCGAAGGAGCGCAGCACGGCGTCGCCGGCGGCGTGGCCGTAGGTGTCGTTGATCTGCTTGAAGTGGTCGAGGTCGATGATGCACACGTAGAAGCGCGGTCCGCCCCGGGCATGGCGCGTCGCGTGTTCCTGCAGCAGCGTCATCATGCGGCGCCGGTTCGGCAGCCCGGTCAACTCGTCGCGCGCGGCCATTTCCTTGATGTGTCCCAGCGCCTGCTCGAGCGCGATCTTCTGGGTCTTGAGGCGGGTGCGCATCGACATCAACTGGCTCGACAGCTGGGAGATGGCCAGCATCACCACTGCGGTCAAGGCAAAGTTGAACAGTTCGCGCTGCGGCTGGTAGTACTCGGGCTGGTACAGCGTGCACCAGTACATGGTCGCGCCGACGATCACGACGGTGTAGGCGCTGACGATGCGCACGGCCGCCGCCCGCAGGCTGAACATGCCGAATACCATCACCAGGGCCAGCATGATGACGGTGGCGCCATGTACGGGGCCGGTCATGGCATAAGCGCAGGCAATCAGGGTCTGCGCCATGATCGCCTGCGGCATGGCCAGCGTCGGATCGGAAAAACGGCGGTTGTGGCCGCTGCGAATCGTGATATAGAAGCCGCCGATGAACACAAAAAACGAGCAGGACAGGACGCTTACCTGGCGCACGTCGGCCACGCCGATGGCGGCGGCATAGATCAGCAGCACCACGACGGTGGCGCTGACCAGCGCGGCCAGGCCCAGCAGTGTCAGGATCAGTCGCTGGTGGCTGTCGCGGCCGAGGAGCAGTTCGCTCAGCCGGGTTGGCAGGTCGGGACGTGGAACGGCATGGGCAGCCGCCTGGGGGGCTTGTAGCGTATGCATTGTCTCAGGATCATCTGTTGTGTATGGAAGCCGGTCTGCGCCAGCATCCGGTCATTATACAACCGACAATTCTCAAAAAAACAAGTTGTTGCCACAAGGACTCATAAAAAAGCGATTCCATGCAGGGCGCATGAAATCGCATCGATCCGTGGTTTCTATGCGTCGCCCCAGGTCAGGCCTGAACCACGACGCGCGCCGCACCCGCCGCCATGCGACCAATCACGGCCGCCTCTCCGAAGCCGCCGCGGCTGAACAATGCCAGTACTTCGTCGGCGCTGGCGGCATCGACCGACACCAGCAGGCCGCCCGAGGTTTGCGGGTCGGTCAGCAGCGCTTGCTGGGCCGGCGTCACGCCCTCGGCCAGCACCACATCGCTGCCGTAAGCATCCCAATTGCGCCCGGAGGCACCGGTGACATAGCCGTCCTGGGCCAGCTGCAGCACGCCCGGCAGCAGGGGGATCGATGCCATGTCGAGTTCGGCGGTGAGGCCGGCGCCGCGCGCCAGTTCCAGCAGGTGGCCGAGCAGGCCAAAGCCGGTGACGTCGGTCAGCGCATGCACCGCATCCATTTCGGCCAATGCCTTGCCCGGTTTGTTGAGCTTGGTGGTGTTGGCGATCATGGCGGCGTAGCCGTCCGGACCGAGCACATCCTTCTTCAGCGCGGCCGACAGCACGCCCACGCCCAGCGGTTTGCCGAGGATCAGGACGTCGCCGGCCTTGGCGTCCGCGTTGCGCTTGACCTTGCTCGGATGGACCAGGCCCAGCACGACCAGGCCGTAGATCGGCTCGACCGAATCGATCGTGTGGCCGCCGGCGATCGGGATGCCGGCTTCGGCGCAGATCGATTCGCCGCCGCGGATGATGTCGCCGATGGTCTCGAGCGGCAGCTTGTTGATCGGCATGCCGACCAGGGCCAGGGCCATGATCGGGGTGCCACCCATGGCGTAGACGTCGGAAATGGCATTGGTCGCGGCAATCCGGCCGAAGTCGAAGGCATCGTCGACGATCGGCATGAAGAAGTCGGTGGTGGCGATCAGCGCCTGCTCGTCGTTGAGCTTGTAGACGGCGGCATCGTCGGCGGTCTCGATGCCGACCATCAGTTGCGGCGGCACGGGGAAGCCGGTCGAGTTCTTCAGGATTTCGGCCAGCACGCCGGGTGCGATCTTGCAGCCGCAGCCACCGCCGTGCGAGAAGGAAGTGAGCTTGATCGACGAATCAGGGGCGTTCATGTTTGGTTTCACATTCATAGTGTAGGTGTGCCGGGCGGCATGCGCAGCAGATTATCCACCAAGTCGAGGAGTGCCGCTTGCTCGGCAGCCGGCGCGAACAGGGGAGCGCGCGCCGCGCACTGGCGCGCCAGCTGCCCATGGAAAGCGGCGTCGCCGGCGCAGCGGTCGATCAGTCGCGCCAGGGCTGCCACGTCGCCAGGCGGGAAGTAGCCGGCGTAATCCTGCCCGAGCATGCCGCGGTTGCCGTCGATGTTCGAGGCCAGCACCGGCACGCCGCAGGTAACGGCTTCGATGATGACGTTGGCGCCGCCTTCCATGGTGGAGGCGATCACCATCGCGTGGCAGCCGGCCAGCAGGGCGCGGGTTGCGG
Organism: Telluria sp. LT2P34; assembly: GCF_059685915.1. Classification (NCBI taxonomy): domain Bacteria; kingdom Pseudomonadati; phylum Pseudomonadota; class Betaproteobacteria; order Burkholderiales; family Oxalobacteraceae; genus Telluria; species Telluria sp. LT2P34. The sequence continues at coordinate 702,097 of NZ_JCASIN010000001.1, read as the reverse complement.
CGTGCGGCAGGGCGCCCAGCCATTCGTAGCGGCTGTTCTCGGCGGCGGTGGCGCGCGCCGCCTCCTCCAGCACCGGATCGAGCGCGCCGCCGACGTGCAGCAGGCGCACGCGCGGCGCAAGCACCTGCGCAGCGGCGCGCATGAAGGTCAAGGGGTCTTTTTCGGGGCGCAGGTGGCCGATCATGCAGATGTCGAAGTGCTGCGGATCGCGGCTGCCCGCGGCCAGGTCCAGCACCGGCGCCGACTGGTGGATGACGCGCGCCTTGGCGCGCAGGGGCGCGCCCAGGCGCGCCAGTCCCGCCTCCTGCAGCACCACCAGGGCTTGAGCGCGCTCGAGCGAGGCGCGCGCTTCGCTCGAGGTGTCGATGTCGCGGTACAGGTCGGTGCCGGTCAGGACCAGGATCGTCGGGCGCGCGGGAAAGGCGTCCGTGAACGCGGCCAGCGAGGCGCTCGACCTGCGCGCATGCAGGGCGATCAGCAGGTCGGGCGCGTCCGTGGCGCCATCGTCCGCCGGCCACTGCCCGCACACCTCGACCGCATGGCGGCTGCCCAGGAACTGCGCCCAGCGGCTGGCGGTTTGCCAGTTGCCGTTGTTGTCGCGCGCGCTGGCCGGGCTGACGATGGTGATGCGGGGGAGTGTCATGCGGTGATGGATGTGTCGGTTGACGACGATTATACGGGCGAAAAAAAACGGCTGCCGAGGCAGCCGTCCTTGTACTTTTTACGTCAGCGATCAGTTGTCGCCGAAGCTGCGGCGTGCGGTGTCGGCCGAGCGCGGGTTGCTGCCGCGGTAACCGCCGCTGCCGGCTTCGCGGCGTGGCGCTGCAGGACCGGTGCGGAAACCTTCGCGTGGCGCTGCGTCGCGGCTGTAGCCACCTTCGCGCGGCGCCGCTGCAGGTTTGCTGAAGCTGCGCTGGCCCGGCTTGGCGGCGGCGCTGCGGCCGTCGCCCGGCTTCCAGCCGCCTGGACGGGCGCCGCTGCGTGCCGGCGAAGCCGAACGCTTCGGCTCGAAACCGACCACCACATCGACCGGGATCAACTGCTTGGTGAAACGCTCGATGCGCTTGACGTTCATGCCTTCAGCATGGTTCACCAGCGAAATGGCGAGACCATTGCGGCCGGCACGGCCGGTACGGCCGATACGGTGCACGTAGTCCTCAGGGAACTTCGGCAGGTCGTAGTTCACCACGTGAGTGATGGTCGGCACGTCGATGCCGCGGGCGGCGACGTCGGTGGCGACCAGCACGCGCACCTGGCCACGGCGCATGCTGTCGAGCGTGCGGTTACGCGCGCCCTGGTGCATGTCGCCGTGCAGCGCGGCGGCTGCGAAGCCGGCGATGTTCAGGCGGTCGGCGATGGTGTCGGCGTCACGCTTGGTGGCGGTGAACACCACTGCCTGGTCCATCGTTTCGTCGCGCAGCAGGTGGTCGAGCAGGCGATTCTTGTGCGACAGGTCGTCCACGAAGTGCACGCGCTGCACGATGTTCTCGTGACGCTGGGTGCCGCTGGCGATCTGGATCGTCATCGGGTTCTTCGTGATGCGGCGCGCCATGTTGCCGACGACGCCGTCGAGCGTGGCCGAGAACAGCATGGTCTGGCGGCTGGCCGGCGTTGCTGCGACGATCTTCTCGATGTCTTCGATGAAACCCATGTCCAGCATGCGGTCGGCTTCGTCCAGGACCAGGATTTCCAGTTCCGAGAAGTCGATCTTGCCCGAGTCCATATGGTCGATCAGGCGGCCTGGCGTCGCCACCAGGATTTCAGGATTCTTCGACAGCAGTTGCATCTGCTTCGGATAAGGCATGCCGCCCAGGATCGAGACGGCGCGGATGCGGCGCATGTGGCTGCCGTATTTTTCGGTTGCGCTGGTCACTTGCAGGGCCAGTTCGCGGGTCGGGGTCAACACCAGCATTTTCGGCTTGGCGGCGCTGAAGCGCACGCGCTCGCCGCGTGCACCGGCGGACTGCGCAGGGGCGGCAACCGGCTCGGCGCTGACCAGCTTGTGGAGGGCAGGCAGCATGAAGGCCGCGGTCTTGCCGGAACCGGTTTGCGACGAGACCAGCAGGTCGCGTCCTTCGATAGCGGCTGGAACGGCTTGTTCCTGGACCGGGGTCGGGACGGTGTAACCGGCTTCGTTGACTGCTTTGACGATCGTGGCGTGGAGGCCTAGTGCTTCAAAACTCATTGTGTGCTTTTCTTTCGATGGTGATCGGCGCTCGAACGCATGAACGTCAACGAGCGCGAAATAGCAACGCGAACCAACAGAACGAAATGACTCAAAACTGAAAGAAATTTCGGCACAAAAGCTTTGCGCCGGGACGGTGTCAAAAGGTCGACACACAGGGCGGGAGGGCTTATGGAGGGCTGCCGGAAACGGCAGGCCTGGGCTGCGATGCTGCTTGTTTTACTACCTGTGTGCTTGCTGCGGGAGCGACCTGGAGCCGTTTATTGCAGCGCACAAACGACACTATACCCTAGTTTGAACATGCTTGCACGCGGCCGTCGATTTGCGGCGAGGCCGGGTACACAGGGGATAGCGCTGGGGGAAAAACGATACCACCGGCCCCGCAAGGGGACCGGCGGCCGGGGAATCAACGGTGCTTGCGGCGGCTGTTGGTGGCGCGCGATACACGCGACTTCGAAGACGAAGCCACGGCCTTGGTCTTGAAGCGCTGGGTGCGGGCGCCGCCACGTTTTTCGCCGCGGTCCGCTTCGAGCGCCATCACCGCGCTGTCGACGATGTTCTCGGCGATGTCGGAATGGATCGACGCCGAGGTGCGCGGCACCAGGATGGTCGAGCCGGCCTTCAGGCGGGTCTGCGCCGGAATGTTATTGGCCTGGCGGATGATTTCCGGCGTGGTGCCGAACTTCGAGGCCAGCGAGGCGATGCTTTCCTTGGCGCCCGTGATCTTGTGGGTAGTCCAGGTAGACAGTGTCTTGCCCCAGGATGCCAGGTTGACGTGGAATTTTTCGGCGTTCTTTTGCGGCAGCAGGATCTTGGTTTTTTCGTCGCCGGTGATGACCGGGCGGTTGAACTGCGGGTTCAGCGCCTTGAACTCGTCGACCGACATTTCGGCCAGCTGGGCGGCGATGGCCAGGTCGATGTCGCTGGTCTTGTCGACCGTCGTGAAGTAAGGCTGGTTGTCGATCACCGGCAGCACGACGTTGTACTGGCCTGGATTGCCGACGATGTTTTTCACGGCCTGCAGTTTCGGCACGTAGTTGCGCGTCTCGGCCGGCATCAGGTCGGCCAGGCTTTCGAAATCAGTCGGCTTGCCGAGCGCCTGGTTTTTCTTGATCGCCTTCTGGACATTGCCTTCGCCCCAGTTATAGGCGGCCAGGGCCAGCTGCCAGTCGCCGAACATGGTGTACAGGCGCTGCAGGTAAGTAAGAGCAGCGTCGGTCGAGGCCAGCACGCCGCGGCGCTCGTCCTTGAACATGTTCTGCTTCAGGTTGTAGTCCTTGCCCGTGCCAGGCACGAACTGCCAGAGGCCGGCTGCGCTGGCGGTTGAGAGCGCCTGCGGGTTGAAGGCCGATTCGATCACCGGCAGCAGCGCCAGTTCGGTCGGCATGCCGCGCTTTTCGAGTTCCTGCACCACGTGGAACAGGTAGGGCGAGGCACGGCCCGAAATGCGCGCCATGTAGTCGGGCTTGAGACTGTAGGACTTGGTATGACGTTCGACCAGGACGTTGCTGATGTCGGGAATGGCGTAGCCGCTGCGGATACGGCCCCAGACGTCGGTTTCCTTGTAGTCGTCGACTTTCAAGGACACGGTGCCGGCATTGACGGCGGCACGGGCAGCGGCGGCGCCTTGCAGCGCGCCGCCTGGCGCGGTGTCGATGGCGTGGGCAAGCGGGGCCGAGAGCAGCAATGCCAGCGCGGCAAGGATCGGAGCAGAGCGAGAGGTAGAACGGCTGATGGTCATGTCGTACTTGTCCTTCCAGTGTTGCGTCCAGGAACTACGGGACTGGTGAGCAAGGCGAGTGTAAGGAGACCCTGTAGAGGCAGTCAAGCAATAATCCCAAGCGGTTACAAATTTTCTTGTCTATCCTTTTTGCTAATAAATAATTATTTTGCCAACACGCTGTTGGGGTATGGGGAGCGGAGCGCCGTCGTTCCATAGGGAGAAGTGTACCTATAAAAGAGCATACCCTCCCGGAGTATGCGACGCATTCCACCAAATACACCTTCTTTGAGGCAATATTTTAAGCTGTCGATAAACTTGTCAGGTCATCAATAAAACAGGCTGTGCCATGTATGCCGACCCGCTTTTAACTTACCCGCGATGCATCGATGACCTATGAGGCCACGCAAACCTTGCGTACAATCCGGCTTGGTAATAAGCGGTCCCCTATCGAAAGCAGCCCATGAACTCCAACCCCAATGCCGACGACGATGCGATTGTCGCCGCCACCCGCCGCTGGCTCGAAAAGGCCGTGATCGGCCTGAACCTGTGTCCGTTCGCCAAGGCCGTGTATGTAAAAGAGCAGGTGCGCTATGTGGTGTCGCCGGCGCGCACGCCCGAGGCGCTGCTCGAGCAGCTGATGGACGAGCTGCAACGCCTGTCCGACACGCCGGCCGACAAGATCGACACGACGCTCCTGATCCACCCCTTCGTGCTGGACGACTTCCTCGACTATAACGAATTTCTCGACGTGGCCGACGCCGCGGTGGAAGACATGCATCTCGACGGCGAGCTGCAGGTGGCGAGTTTTCATCCGGACTACCAGTTCGCCGACACCGACAAGAACGATATCTCGAACTTCACCAACCGCGCACCCTATCCGATCCTGCAATTGCTGCGCGAAGACAGCATCGAGCGCGCGGTCGAGGCTTTCCCGGAAGCCGAGGAAATCTTCGAGAAGAACATCGAAACCATGGAACAGCTGGGCCATGAAGGCTGGGACAAGCTCGATGTCGGACCAGCCCGATAATTCCGCGGCGCTGCCGCCGCGAGCGGACACGCCCTGTGTCGCCGTCTGCTCGACCACCTTCGACGATGTCTGCCGTGGCTGCGGGCGCACCGTCGCCGAAGTCGCGCACTGGGTTTCGATGGCGCCGGAGCAGAAGGAAATCGTCTGGCGGCGCATCCTGGCGCAGGGCTACCCCCGCAGGAATACATGAGCGGCCATGGGCTGGCCTGAGGTCCACGGCTTCCTGCGCGGCTTGACGTCGCGACTGACCCGGTTCTACGGCCGGTCGACGCGGTCCATTTATGGCGCCATGCTGTTCGTCGTCGTCGGCGGGCTGGTGATCCCGGTGCTGGTGGCCGGCTACGTCCTGCTGGTGGTGCAGGAGCGCGAGGCCACCGTCGCCGAACTCGACGAAACGCTGCAGCGCAACGCCGACATCCTCGCGCGCGGCATGCGCGAGTCGCTGTGGGACATGAATACCGAGGCCGCGCGTTCGCTCGTCGGGGCCGTCATGCGCGACCCGTCGGTCGTGCGCGTTCGGGTCGTTGGCGCACAGGAGACTGGCCTGATCGACGAGCGCGCAGCCGCGCGACCGCTCGGCAGGGTGGTGCAGGCCACGCGCGAAGTCAGGGTCGAGGGCGAACGCATCGGACAGGTACGGATCGAGATGGACGACCTGCTGCGGGTGCAGGCCCTGAACCGCAAGCAGCGCAATTACGCGCTGGTGCTGGCGGTGCAGGTGCTGGTCTCGCTGGCCCTGATCCTGGCCTTCCTGCGGCGCCGCCTGCGCGTTCCCCTGCGCACGCTCACCGGCTTTTCCGACCGCCTCTCGCGCGGCGATTTCGACGCCCCGCTGGTGCTCGAGGCCCCCGGCGAACTGGGCCGGCTCGGGACCCAGATGGAGCGCATGCGCGTGGCGATCCGCGACCTGTTCGTCGACGTCGCGCGGCGCGAGGAGCAGTTCCGCACCATCGTCACCCAGGTGCCGGGCGCCGTGTTCCGGGCGCGCCCGGGCGGCGGTATCGATTTCGTCAGCGAGGCCATCGAGGGCATATCCGGCATGCCGGCCGCGCAGCTCATGCGCGGCACGACCGAGGACTGGTCGAACCTGGTCGTGCCCGAGGACCGCCGCCTGCAGCGCCAGGTGACGCGCGAGGCGATCCAGTCCGGCAGCAGCTACGAAGTCGAATACCGCATCGTCGGCCCCGGCGGCGCCGAACGCTGGGTGCAGGAGAGCGGCCAGCCGCAGCGGGTGCCTGGCGAGGAGGGCTTCTGGGTCGATGGCATCATTTCCGACATCAGCGAACGCAAGCACAACGAAATGCGGATTGCCGCGCTGCTGGCCGAGCAGGGCGCCGACATCGCCGTACGCAAGGCGACCGAGGAAAAGCTGCGCCTGTCGAGCACCGTGCTCGAGCACATCGCCGACGGCGTGATGGTGGTCGACGCCCATGGCATCATCGTCACGGTCAATCCGGCCTTTACCCATATCACCGGCTGGGCCGCCGACGAAGTCATCGGCTGCCCCTGGAGCGTCACGCGCAGCACCCGCCACGACCAGGAGCTGTTCTGGACCATGTGGCGCCAGCTCAACGAGACCGGCTTCTGGCGCGGCGAACTGCGCAGCACGCGCAAGGACGGCGAGACCTGGCTCGAATGGCTGACCGTCTCCACCGTGCGCAACGACGCCGGCCAGGTCGCCCATTACGTCGGCGTCTTCAGCGACATCACGCGCCTGAAACAATCGCAGGAAAAGCTCGACTACCTGGCCCACCACGACCCGCTCACCAGCCTGCCGAATCGCCTGCTGTTCCAGGACCGCCTGCTGCATGCGATCGGGCGCGCCACCCGCGAAAACCAGCAACTGGCGGTCGTGTTCATCGACCTCGACCGCTTCAAGAACGTCAACGACACCCTCGGCCACCACGTCGGCGACGAGCTGCTGAAACTGGTCGCGGGGCTGCTGGGGGCCCGCCTGCGCGAGGGCGACACCCTGGCGCGCCTGGGCGGCGACGAATTCGTCGTGCTGCTCGAGAACGTCGGCGGCAGTTCCGGCGCGCGCCAGGTGGCCGACAAGCTGATGGGCATGTTCGAGCAGCCCTTCGTGGTGGCCAGCCACGAGCTCTACGTCACCGGCAGCCTCGGCATCAGCATGTTCCCGGAAGACGGGGTCGACGCCAACCTGCTGGTGAGGAATGCCGACGTCGCGATGTACCAGGCCAAGTCGCGCGGGCGCAACGGTTACCAGTTCTACGCGCGCCAGATGGATGGCGAAGGCATCGAACGCCTGCGCATGGAGGCGCTGCTGCGGCGCGCCATCGAGCGCCAGGAGATTTTCCTGCACTACCAGCCCCAGGTCGACATCGAAAGCGCGCGCCTGATCGGCGTCGAGGCGCTGGTGCGCTGGACCAACCCGGAACTGGGCTCGGTCAGCCCGGTGCGCTTCATCCCGATGGCCGAGGAGACCGGCTTCATCAACCAGATCGGCGAATGGGTGCTGCTGGAAGCCTGCCGCCAGATGGGACGCTGGGACGAGGCCGGCCTGGCCGTGCCGAAGATGGCGGTGAACCTGTCGGTGCGCCAGGTCGAGCGCGGGACGATGGCGCCGCAGGTGGCGCAGGTGCTGGCCGAAACCGGGCTGGCGCCGCGCCGCCTGCAGCTCGAGGTAACCGAGTCGGTCATCATGAACACGGGCGACGCGCTCGCTTTTGTCCACGAGCTGCACGCGATGGGCGTGGGGCTGGCGATCGACGACTTCGGCACCGGCTACTCGTCGCTGGCCTACCTGAAGCAGCTGCCGGTGGACGTGCTCAAGATCGACCGCAGCTTCATCAAGGACATCGCGCTCGACTCGAACGACGAAGCGATTGCGATCGCCATCATCCAGCTGGGCAAGAGCATGAACCTGTCGGTGATCGCCGAAGGGGTCGAAACCGAAGAACAGGCGGCTTTCCTGCTGCGCCACGGCTGCACGCGCGCGCAGGGTTACCTGTACGGCCGGCCGGTGGCGCCGGAGGAACTGCTGCGCACATGGGGACAGGATGCGAGACACGACAGCCCCGCTTGATGCCCTCCCGCGCTCGCGCAAGCGGCGCCGCTTCCTGCTCGGCGGCCTGCTCGCGGGCGGCGCGCTGATCGTCGGCTGGGGTATGCGACCCTTGCGCCAGCGCCTGCACACGGGCCTGCCCCTGATGGTGGGCGAGGGCGTGATCGCCCTCAACGGCTGGGTGGCGATCGCGCCCGACGGCACGGTATCGGTGGTGGTGCCGCGCAGCGAAATGGGGCAGGGCGTGCACACCGCGCTGCCGATGCTGGTGGCCGAGGAACTCGACGCGCCGCTGGCCAGCGTGGCCATCATGGGCGCGCCGATCGACAAGATCTTCGGCAACCTCGCCGTGGTGCGCGATAACCTGCCCTTCCACCCGGACGAGCGCGGCAACGTGAAGGACGGCACCCAGTGGGTCATGGGGAAGATCGGGCGCGAACTGGGCATCATGTTCACCGGCGGCTCGACCAGCGTGAAGGATGCCTGGGAACCGATGCGCGAAGCCGGCGCCGTGGCGCGCGCGATGCTGGTGAAGGCGGCCGCAGAAGGGTGGAAGTCGCCCGTGGCGGATTGCCGCACCGAGGACGGTTTCGTGATCCACCGCGACGGCCGGCGCGCTTCCTACGGCAGCCTGGCCGCGCGCGCGGCGACAGTCGGCGCCGGGATCGGCGTCGCAATTGACGTGAATGAGGTGCGCCTGAAAGAACCACGCGAGTTTCGCCTGATCGGCAAACCCGTGGCGCGCCGCGACACCCCCGCCAAGGTCGACGGCAGCGCCTTGTTCGGCATTGACGCCCGCCCGCCCGGCCTGCTGTACGCGGCCGTCAGGATGTCGCCCGTGATCGGCGGCACGGTGGCGTATGTGGATGCCGCCGCGGCGAAAGCGATGCCCGGGGTGACCGGCGTGGTCGACTTTTCGTCCTCGCTGGGGCCGTATTCCGGCGCCGGCGCCGGTCTCGCGGTGGTGGCGCGCAGCTGGTGGCAGGCCAAAAGCGCCGCCGCCGCGCTGCTGGTGCGCTGGCACGAGCAGGAGGGCGCCGGCCTGTCGAGCGAGGCGATCTTCGCCGGCTTTGCCGCGGCGCTCGACAAGGAGGACGGCCGCACCTATTTCGAATCCGGCAGCCAGGACGCCCCCGGCGCCGCAACAACCATCAGCGCCGAGTACCGCGCGCCTTTCCTTGCGCACGCGGCGCTCGAGCCGATCAATTGCACGGCCCAGGTCGCGGACGGAAAAGTGCGGCTGTGGGTCTCGACCCAGGTGCCGAGCATCGCCGTCGAAGTCGCGGCCAGGGTGGCCGGCGTGGCGCGCGAGGATGTCGCTATCGAGGTCACGCTGCTCGGGGGCGGCTTCGGGCGCCGCCTGGAAAGCGACATGGTGGCGCAGGCGGTGGCGGTGGCCCTGCGCACCGGCGGCAAACCGGTGCAGCTGATCTGGACGCGCGAGGACGATACCCGGCACGATGTCTACCGGCCGGCCGCGCTGGCGCGCCTGCGGGCCAGCCTGGACGCCCGCGGGCGCCTCCTGGCCTGGGACAACAAGTCGGCCAGCGGCGCCATCGGCCACCAGTACTTCCCGCGCAACCTGGGCCTGCCCGGCATGGGGCCCGACAAGACCACGGCCGAAGGCGCCTACGACATGCAGTACGAGATCCCCAACCAGCGCATCGCCCACGTGACGGTCGACAGCGCGGTGCCGCTCGGCTACTGGCGCTCGGTAGGCCATTCGCACAATGCCTTTTTCAAGGAAGCCTTCCTCGACGAAGTCGCGCACGCGGCCGGCCAGGGCGGGGTGGTTTACCGGCGCGCGCTGCTGGCGCGCCATCCGCGCCACCTGGCGGTGCTCGATGCCGCCGTCGAGGCGGCGCAAGCGGCAGGCGCCGTGCCGGAGGGCCGCGCCCATGGCGTGGCGCTGCACCAGTCCTTCGGCAGCATCGTCGCCCAGGTGGCGCAAGTGTCGGTCGAGGGCGGGGAGATCCGCGTGCACCGGGTCTGGTGCGCGATCGACTGCGGCATCGTGGTCAACCCGAACATCGTCGCCCAGCAGATGGAGTCGTCGGTGGTGTTCGCCCTGTCGGCGGCGCTGGCCGGCGAGATCACCGTCAAGGACGGCCGGGTGCAGCAGTCGAACTTCGGCGACTATCCGCTGCTGCGGATCGACCGCGCGCCGCTGGTCGAGACCATCATCCTCGCCAGCGCCGAGCCGCCCGAGGGCGTGGGCGAACCGGGCGTGCCGCCGCTGGCCCCGGCCGTGGCCGCCGCCGTGTTTGCCTTGACCGGGCAAAGATTACGCAGTTTGCCGCTACGGCTGGCTTGATTTTCTATTCAAATTGCCGAATTTGATTATTACTGATGTGATGCCACATATTCCCTGGATGTCCAAATATTATTAATATTTCCGCAAGGCTAACGAACGCGACCCCATTAGCATATTGTCTATACTAGCCCTGCAAGTGACGCAGTAGATCCTGCGAACATGAGTCGCAAGATATTCTCGCTCGCCGCTTAATAAAATAATTGTTCACATAACCCAGGAGTGGAATATGAAAAAAGTAAATGCTATCGCCGCACGTGCCCTTCTCGCCGTTTCGCTGACCGCAGCTGTCGCACTGCCTGCGTCCGCACAGACCACCACCGATCCTTCGACCGGCGCCACCACCACCACCCAGACCGTGCCAGTCGACGACGACAAGGACATGGGCTGGATCGGCTTGCTGGGTCTGGCCGGCCTGCTCGGCCTGCGCCGCAAGAAAGAAGATCACACCCACCGCACCACCACGACCACCCAGCGTTAATATCGCAGAGGTGCCGCAGAGATAATGCTGTATCCAGCCGCGCTCGCACGCGTCTGGATACAAGCTGCGCAGTTCGAAAGATAATGCCGGGCCGCCTGATAATACAGGCGACCCGGCATTATCTTTACATGGAAACTATTCTATATGGCGGCGGGCGCAGATAATCAGGCAGCGTCACGCAACAGCGTGCGCAGGTTGCAATCGCGCTGCCAGTCGCGCCGTTCCTCATTTGAATCAGCCAGGCGCGCCAGCTCTTCCGGCGCCATGTCGGCCTGGGCCTGCACCAGCCGGTCGGCCACGAGCGCGTCGGGCAGCATGGGGCCAAAAAAAGCCACGGTATCGCCGCGCTGGAGCAGCAGGGTGGGGAAGTTGTCGACATCGAGGTCGCCGACCACGTCGGCCTGGTCTTCGACGTCGATCCAGACAAAAGTCTTGTCCGGATGGCGCGCCGCCAGGCTTTCGAAAGCGGCGCGGTAGGAAGTGCAGGTGCCGCACCAGGCGGCGCACAGGCAGGCGACGATCCAGCGGCCGCTGTCCACGGCGGTGGTGACCTCGTCACGGTTGGTTGGCTCGAGCGTTAGGCTATGCATGGGCGCATTCTACTCTTGGCGCCATGGATAGGAGTAGCCGTGGCGGGTTAAAATACGGGTATGCCTATCATCCTTGCCATCGAAACCTCGTCCGAACTCGCCTCCTGCGCCCTGATGTCGGGCGCCGCCGTCCTCGCGCGCGAAGCGGGCGGCGTACGCACCCATTCCCAGTCCGTGCTGCCGATGGTGCAGGACTTGCTGCGCGAGGCGGGGATCACGCTGGCGCAGGTCGATGCGATTGCCTTCGGCGCCGGCCCCGGTTCGTTTACCGGCGTGCGCACCGCCTGCGGCGTGGTGCAGGGGCTGGCCTTCGGGGCCGGCCTGCCGGTCGTGCCGATCGTCACGCTCGAGGCGATGGCCGAGGCCTGCCACGCGCGTTGCGGCGCACTTGAGGTGCTGGCCGTGCTCGATGCCCGCATGGGCGAGGTGTATTGGGCGCAGTACCGCCGTGCGGGCGGCGCCTGGCAGGTCGTGGTGGCGCCGACCCTGTCCAGCCCGGACGCCGTGCAGCCGATTTTCACGGAGGGTCTGGCCGACGGCCTGGCCGCTTGCGGCAACGGCTTTGCCGCCTATCCCGACGCCTTTGCCGGCAAGGCCTTCGCGCAGGATGCCGACACCACAATCGTGCCGCATGCGAGCGACATGGCGCCGCTGGGCGCGGCGGCGCTGGCAGCCGGGCAGGGCGTGCCGGCGGTTCAGGCCCAGCCGCTTTACCTGCGCAACAAGATTGCCTTCACCAGCGCCGAGCGCCAGGTGATCAACGCTGAAAAGGCGATCGCGAAAGCGGCGGGAACAGAGGCAGGGGCGAGGGCATGATGAACGCGTCCGCCAGCGCCGGCCTGCAGCTGCTGCCGATGCTGCCCGCCGACGTCGACGAGGTGTTCGCCCTCGAATGCAGCGTGTTCCCGCACCCCTGGAGCCGCGCCAACTTTGCCGACTCGCTGGCGGCCGGCTACGACGCCTGGCTGCTGCGCGACCCGCAGGGCAAGCTCGCCGCTTACTTCCTGCTGATGTATGCGCTCGACGAGGCGCACCTGCTCGACGTCGCGGTCGCCGCCGAGCGCCAGGGCACGGGCCTGGGGCGCCACCTGCTCGAGACCCTGTGCGCGCGGGCGCGCGGGATGGGCGCCGGATCGGTGCTGCTCGAAGTACGTCCGACCAACGAACGGGCAGTGGCCGTCTACCAGCGTTTCGGTTTCGACGAGATCGGCCGCCGCAGGGGGTATTATCCGGCCCATGAGGGCAAGCGCGAGGATGCCATCGTGATGAGGCACATATTATGAACAGGAGCGAGCGCGACGAGGTGTTCCTCGCCGAGATGGGCATTGCACCGCTCTGGCGCCTGCGCCGGCCGTCGATCGACGCCGATCCCGAGGCGAGCGTGGAGGGGAGCGTCAAGGCGGTCGGTGCCGGGGATGCTGCGGCTTCGGTTCCGGCTGCGCCGGGACTCATCCCGCCGCCGCCGCGCGATCCGGCCTGGGGCGAGATCCCGCGCACCACGGCGGAAGCGCCCGCCCCCTGGGCGCCGCCCGTCATGGCGCCGGTCGAAGCGCCCGAACCGGCCGACAGCCTGGAGGCGATCGCCGCCATGGACTGGGACGAACTGCACGCGGCGATCGCGCGCTGCGAGCGCTGCGGCTCCTGCGCCGGCCGCAAACCGGTGTATGGCGCCGGCAGCCGCCAGGCGCGCTGGTTCGTGGCCGCCGGCGCGGCGAGCGCCGCCGACGAACAGGCCGGCCAGCCGCTGGCCGGCGACCCCGGCAAGCTGTTCGACAACATGCTGGCTGCCGTTGGCATGGCGCGCGAGCGGGATGTCTGGGTCACGCAGCTGGTCAAGTGCCGCCCGGCCAGCGCCAATGGCGGCGACCGCGCGCCCACCAGCGACGAAGCGGCCGCCTGCCGTCCCTTCCTCGAGCGCGAGCTGGCCCTGACGGGCGCGACAACCGTGCTGACCCTGGGCCAGATCGCCGCCAACGGCCTGCTCGGCAAGCCGCTGTCGGCGCCGCTGGCCGGCAGCCGCGGGGCCGTGCACGCCTATCGCGAGGCTTCATTGGTGGCCACCCTGCATCCGGGCGAACTGCTGCGGCGCGGCCTCGACAAGGCGCTGGCATGGGCTGACCTGTGCCGGGCGCGCGCGCAAGGTGGGCCGGAGCGCGATGCGCGACGGGACCGCTAGCTACCAGCTGGCCTTCCACCGCCGCTGGGGCCACCTGCGGCGCCCGCGGGTGCGCGCACTGGCCTGGCTGCTCGACTCGCCCGATCTGCTGGACGCCGCCGCGCCGCACTGGCATGGCCGCGTCGCCTCGGTCGGGCCGGTCACGCTGGACGTCGCACGCTGGCTGGCCGACCTCGACCGCGATCCGGCCGCGCTCGACGCCGCCCTCGGCCCGCGCGTCTACACGCGCCTCGGCCTGTACGCCGAAAAGCTGATGGCCTTCTATTACCAGCAGCAGGGCCGCCTGGTCGCGCACGGCTTGCAGATCCGCGCCAGCCGCAACGACACCGTCGGCGAATTCGACTTCCTGCTCGATGCCGGCCCGGATTTCGTCGAACACATCGAATTCGCCACCAAGTTCTATCTGCTGCAGGATGGGGCCGCCGGGCAGTCCGACGGCCAGCAGTTCGATACCCTGGTCGGTCCGAACCTGGCCGACAGCCTGGGCGCCAAGATGCGCAAGATCTTCGAGCGCCAGCTGGAACTGGGCGCCCACCCGGCGGCGCAACTGCTTCTGCCACGCCCGGTGGCGGCGGCGCGCGCCCTGGTCAAGGGCTGGCTGTTCTACCCGGCCGGCAGCTGGCCGGCAATGAGCGGGATCACGGCCGGCCACTGCCGCGGCTTCTGGTGCGCGCTGGGCGAACTCGATACGCTCGGGGCGGACGCTTTTTTGATTCTTCCGAAACTCCAGTGGCTGGCGCCGTTCCGGGCCGCCCAGGCCACGCGCCTGATGAATTGCGCGCAGTTGCATGCCGAGCTGGAGGCGCAATTCGAGACGGCGCCGGCGCCGGTGCTGGTGGCCATGGTGCGCGAGACGCCGGGCTTGGTCGAAGAAGTGGAGCGCGGCTTCATCGTGCCGAACGACTGGCGCGAGCGGGCGCAGGCGAAACGCAGCGCCGACATGGGCAGCGCTATCGTCTGGTGATTCGCACGGAAGGTATCAGTGCTTGTGCTCGCCAATCAGCGCCAGCGAATCATGCTCTTTCTGGTTGCGCTGGTGCAGGCGCAGGATGAGGTAAGTGATGCCGGCGATCGTCAGGCCGAACATGACGATGATGATGTTGAGGTCGAGGTTCAGCGTGATCATGATCGCGTACAGCGCCAGCATGGTCAGGATCGACAGGTTTTCGTTGAAGTTCTGCACCGCGATCGAGTGGCCGGCGCTCATGAGCACGTGGCCGCGGTGCTGCAGCAGCGCGTTCATCGGCACCACGAAAAAGCCCGACAGGAAGCCGATCAGGGCCAGCAGCGGGTAGGCGACGATCACGTCGTGCACGAACACCATGCTGGTGACGACCAGGCCCATGAAGATGCCCATCGGAATCACGCTAAGCGACTTGCGCAGCGGGATGATGCGTGCCGCCAGCACGGCGCCAATCGCCACGCCGATGGCGACGACGCCGATCAGGCCGGTCGCCTTGTCGAGCGTCATGCCCAGGGAGCGTTCGGCCCACTTCAGCACGATCAGTTGCAAGGTCGCACCGGCGCCCCAGAACAGGGTGGTGACGGCCAGCGAAATCTGGCCCAGCTTGTCTTTCCACAGTGTGGCCGAGCAATTGGCGAAGTCCGCGACCAGCTTGAACGGGTTGCGCTCCTGGTGTTCGTAGCGGGCGCCGGTATCGGGAATGCGCAGGTTGAACAGGGTCGCCAGCACGTAGATGAATGCCACCACGGCCATTGCCGCTTCGCTGGTGGTGTCGATGCCGGTTTCGAGCAGCGGAACATCGATGCCGAGCAGCAGGGCCGAACCGGGTACGCTGACCAGCGCGCCGCCGAGCACGGTGCCGAAAATGATCGACATCACGGTCAGGCCTTCGATCCAGCCGTTGGCGGGAACGAGTTTTTCCGGCGGCAGCAGTTCGGTCAGGATGCCGTATTTGGCGGGCGAATACACGGCCGCGCCAAAACCCACCACGGCATAGGCCAGCAGCGGGTGCACGGTGAGGAACATCAGGGCGCAACCGAGGATCTTGACCAGGTTGGCGATGAACATGACGCGGCCCTTGGGCAGCGAATCGGCGAAGGCGCCGACGAATGCGGCCAGCAGCACGTAGAACACGACGAATGACAGCTTCAGCAGGGGCGTGAGCGAAGCAGGGGCGTTCATCCTCACCAACACGTCAATGGCTACAAAAAGCAGCGCATTGTCTGCCAGCGACGAGAAAAACTGCGCCGCCATGATGGTGTAGAAACCACGGTTCATTCGAAGAGTCTGGAAACTAGTGTGGGTTGCTTTATACCATGAAAGGAGGGTAGTCCCAAACAAACGGCCGCGCGCGCGGAGGGCCTGTCCGGTAAAATGAAGCCTTTCACCCCAACCGTATTCCACCTGCCCATGCCACGCCCGCTTCGCGCCACCATTCACCTCGATTCGATGCAGCATAACCTCGCACGGGCCCGCAGCTGCGCGCCCGAGGCCCGGGTCTGGGCCGTCGTCAAGGCCAATGCCTATGGCCACGGCCTGGAGCGCGGCATGCGCGGTTTCATGGGAGCCGACGGCCTGGCCCTGATCGAAACGGAGAATGCGCTGCGTCTGCGCGAACTCGGCTGGATGAAACCGGTCCTGCTGCTGGAGGGCATTTTCGACGCCAGCGACGTGCCGCTGCTGGCCGAGCACAACATCAACAGCACCGTGCACTCCATCGAGCAGATCAAGATGCTGGAGTACACCCAGCTCTACCGCCCGATCGACGTCCACCTGAAGATGAACACCGGCATGAACCGGCTCGGCTTCAAGCCGGCCGAGTATGCCGCGGCCTACAAGCGCCTGCGGGCCATCAAGGGCGTGCGCAACATCACCCTGATGACCCACTTCGCCAACGCCGACGAACTCGAGCACCCGCGCCTGGGCGTGGCCGACCAGGTCGAGCGCTTCCGGGAGGGCGCCGAAGGACTCGATGGCGAGCGCAGCCTGTCGAATTCCGGCGGCGTGCTGCACCAGGCCGTCCTCCAGGCCCAGCTCCACAACGACTGGGTGCGCCCCGGCATCATGCTCTACGGCGGCACCCCTGGCGGCGGGCGCACGGCGCACGACTTCGGCCTGCGCCCGACCATGACCCTGTCCTCGGAAATCATCGCCATCCAGGACCTGGTGGCCGGCGACACGGTCGGCTACGGCAGCCGGTTCGAGGCCAGTGGCCGGATGGCGGTGGGCGTGGTCGCCTGCGGTTACGCCGACGGCTACCCGCGCAGCGCGCCGCACGGCACCCCGGTCATCGTCGACGGCGTGCGCACCACGGTGGTCGGGCGCGTGTCGATGGACATGATGACGGTGGACTTGACGCCGATCCGCAATGCGCGTGTCGGCAGCAAGGTCACGCTCTGGGGCGACGGCTTGCCGATCGACGAGGTGGCCAGCGCCTCGGGCACCATCGGCTATGAATTGATGTGCGCACTCGCCAGCCGCGTGCGAACCACGGAAGGACGTCTGGGAACCCATGGCTAAAGCAAAAACAAGTTTCGTCTGCAGCGAGTGCGGCGGCGTATCGACCCGCTGGACCGGCCAGTGCGCCGACTGCAAGGCCTGGAACACGATGGTCGAGACGGTGCCCGAGACGGCCGGCGTGAACCGGATGTCGCAGACGGTGAACTACAAGGCGCTGGCGCAGACGGCGCCGGTGCTGTCGCTGAGCGACATCGAAGCGGTCGACGTGCCGCGTTTCGGCACCGGCATCGAGGAATTCGACCGCGTGCTGGGCGGCGGCCTGGTGGCGGGCGGCGTGGTGCTGATCGGCGGCGACCCGGGTATCGGCAAGTCGACCCTGTTGCTGCAGGCCCTGGCCAACCTGGCCGCCACGCGCAGTACTCTATATGTCAGTGGCGAGGAATCCGGCGCCCAGATCGCGCTGCGCGCGCGCCGCCTCCAGGTGGAAGCCAAGGACCTGAAGCTGCAGGCCGAGATCCAGCTCGAGCGCATCCTCGGCACCCTGGCCGACCTGAAGCCGGAAGTGGCGGTGATCGATTCGATCCAGACCCTGTACTCCGACGCGCTTACCGCCGCACCCGGCTCGGTGTCCCAGGTGCGCGAATGCGCGGCGCAACTGACCCGCGTGGCCAAGCAGACCGGCGTCACCATCATCCTGGTCGGCCACGTCACGAAAGAGGGCGCGCTGGCCGGCCCGCGCGTGCTGGAACACATCGTCGACACGGTGCTGTACTTCGAGGGCGACCCGCAGTCGAGCTTCCGCCTGGTGCGCGCCATTAAAAACCGCTTCGGCGCCGTCAACGAACTGGGTGTGTTCGCGATGACGGAAAAGGGCTTGAAGGGCGTCTCGAACCCGTCGGCGCTGTTCCTGTCGCAGCACGACAACCAGGTACCCGGTTCCTGCGTGATGGTGACGCAGGAAGGCACGCGGCCCTTGCTGGTCGAGATCCAGGCCCTGGTCGATGCCAGCCACCTGCCGAATGCGCGCCGCCTGTCCGTGGGCCTGGAGCAGAACCGGCTGGCGATGCTGCTGGCCGTGCTGCACCGTCATGCGGGGATCGCGGCTTTCGACCAGGACGTTTTCATCAACGCCGTGGGCGGGGTCAAGATCGCCGAGCCGGCCGCCGACCTGGCGGTGCTGCTGGCGATCAATTCGTCGATGAAGAACAAGCCGCTGCCGCGCGGACTGGTGGTGTTCGGGGAAGTCGGCCTGGCCGGCGAAATCCGCCCGGCGCCGCGCGGCCAGGAGCGCCTCAAGGAAGCGGCCAAGCTCGGCTTCTCGATCGCCCTGATCCCGAAAGGCAATGCGCCGAAACAAAAGATCGAAGGCATGACCATCATCACGGTCGAGCGCATCGACCAGGCGTTTACGAAGCTGCGCGAGCTCGATTGAGCGGCAACATGCCCGCCCTCAAGGCGGGCATGTTGCTGCCGGTCTCAACGCTGCGCCAGCGGGGCGGACCCGACCACGATCCAGGCCATGCGCGGTGATGGCCTGTAGCTCATCACCATGTCGTCGCCCGAGCTTCCTTTGGCAAACTCCATGATCACGTTGCCATCCCCGGTAACGAATTTGTAGCGCGATACGGGAATCAGGCGCATCGGTGCCTGCTTGTCGATGGTGGCGTCGATATGGTGGGCGGCCGTATTCACTCTCAGGTACCAGCCGTTCGACATGTCGTAGGCGCCGCCGATCAGCCGGGCCTGTGCGGGCCGGATCCAGACACGCTTGGCGGGCGCGACCACTTCGACGGTGGAGGCCGCAGACAGATCGGCCTGCGGATAGGGGGTGGTCTGGGCGCCGGCGCTTGAAGCGACCAGAAGCAGGGATGTGGGGAGGAGCAGGGAAAAGGCACGCATGATGATTCCTTGAGTAAGCGAAGTGGCCTACGGGGCAGGCGTCGCGCAGTGTTGGCGTGGTGTCAGGGCCGTCGGGGTTCCGCACCGCAGGCAATGCGCAGTGCATGGAGTCCAGTCTAGCGCCCGGTCCGCCAACTACAAGGCGAAGATCGCGCCCGTACGAAACCGTCTCGATTCGAGAAAAGCTAGCTCTAATAGAAATAAGCGGCGCGCAAAAAACGAAGCGGCGAGTGCCTTGTGGGCCTCGCCGCTTTTCACATGGGCCCGGGAAGCGGGCTAGTCGCTATTCGTGATAGCGGTCGTGCAGGGGCTCTGAACTGCCGCCGACTTCCTGGAAGATTTCATAGGCAATCAGGCCAACCATGCCGCTCAGGATGGCAAATACAAACACATTCCACATAATATTAAAACGCTCTTCAGCATTCCCTCCATCTAGTAGACATGCTTTCAGCATAGCAGCGGCGCATGCCATTACAAGCGTATTTACAAGCAAATTGACACGTTGTTGAAAGCGGTTTCCAGGGACGGGTGCTCATGCGCAGTGAAGTGCCGAGCGGCAACTAAACATGTTGTCAGCAATCGTGTGCCGGACTTCAACGCATCACGGCACTATGGCGCCACTGCTCGATACGGGGTGTCATCGATTCGATGACATGCGCATTTGCGATGTCATCAACTTGTCATATTCGGCCGCTAGACTGCGCCTCATTCACCGGGAAGCCCGGAACGCCGCGAGCTTACCCGCTGCGACCACCTTGAAAGGATCCAAAATGCGTTTAAAGCACTTGTTCGTTTCGATAGCCGTTGCATCTGCCGCCTTTGCCGCCAACGTCCAGGCCGTGAACCTCACCGGCGCCGGCGCCACCTTCCCGTATCCGATCTACGCCAAGTGGGCGGAAATGTACAAGGCCGCCAGCGGCCATGGCATGAATTACCAGTCGGTGGGCTCGGGCGCCGGCATCAAGCAGATCAAGGCCAAGACCGTCGATTTCGGCGCCTCCGACATGCCGCTGCCTGCCAATGAGCTGGCCCAGGCCGGGCTGTTCCAGTTCCCGGCCATCATGGGCGGCGTGGTGCCGGTGGTGAACCTGGCGGGCATCGCCCCGGGCCAGATCAAGCTGACCGGCGCCGTGCTGGCCGATATCTTCATGGGCAAGATCACCAAGTGGAATGCGCAGCCGATCGCCGCGCTGAACCCGGGCGTGAAACTCCCGGCCGACAACATCACCATCGTGCGCCGCGCCGACAGCTCGGGCACCAGCTTCCTGTTCACCGACTACCTGTCGAAGGCCAGCCCGGACTGGAAGCTGAAGATCGGCGCCGGCACCTCGGTCAAGTGGGCCGTCGGCATCGGCGGCAAGGGCAACGAAGGCGTGGCGGCGAACGTGCAGCGCATCAAGGGTTCGATCGGCTATGTCGAGTGGGCGTATGCCAAGAAGAACCGCATGGCGCACACCCAGCTGCAGAACCGCGAAGGCGTCTTCCTGCAGCCTGACGATTCCGCCTTCAAGGCCGCCGCCGCCAGCGCCGACTGGGCCAAGGCCCCGGGCTTCGCCGTGGTGCTGACCGACCAGCCGGGCAAGGCCAGCTGGCCGATCACGGGCGCGTCCTACATCATCGTGCACAAGGGCCAGGCCGACGCCGCCAAGGGCAAGGAAGTGCTGAAGTTCTTCGACTGGGCCTACAGGAACGGCGACGCCGCCGCGGCCGAGCTGGACTACGTGCCGATGCCCGACCCGGTCGTGAAGCTGGTGCAGGACGCCTGGCGCGCAAACCTGAAGGACGGCGCCGGCAAAGCCCTCTGGTAAGCAGGAAATCAGCACCGACAGCAAGCGGGCAGCCCCGAGACTCCGGTCCGGGGCTGCCTTGAACTACCCATGCTGCATAAACTATAAGAACACCCCATGAGCGCACATCCTTCCGTCGTCATCAAGGAGCCGTCCGGCGCGGCCCTGCCTGACGACAGCCAAGCCGCCCTGCGCAAGACGATGCGCAACCAGCGCATCCAGGACTTCCTCTTCCACAAGATTACGATGCTGTTCGCGATCACCGTGCTGCTGGCGCTGGTCGGCATCATCGTGTCGCTCGCCATCGGCGCCGCGCCCGCCTTTGCGGAATTCGGCCCGGGCTTCCTCACCAGCTCCGAATGGGACCCGGTCGAAGACCGCTACGGCGCCCTGATCGCCATCTGGGGCACGGTCGCCACCTCGGTCATCGCGCTGCTGGTCGCTTTCCCGATCAGCTTCGGCATCGCCCTGTTCCTCACCGAAATCTGCCCGGCCTGGCTGCGCCGCCCGATGGGCACCGCGGTCGAGCTGCTGGCCGGCGTGCCGTCGATCATCTACGGCATGTGGGGCCTGTTCGTGTTCGCGCCGCTGTTCGCCGACCACGTCCAGCCTTTCCTGCAAAGCACGCTCGGCGAAGTGCCGGTCATCGGCCAGCTGTTCCAGGGCCCGATGATGGGCATGGGCATCCTGACCGCCGGCCTGATCCTGGCGGTGATGATCATTCCCTTCATTTCCTCGGTGATGCGCGACGTGTTCGAGATCGTGCCGGCCGTGCTCAAGGAATCGGCGTATGGCCTCGGCTGCACCAAGTGGGAAGTCGTGCGCAAGGTCGTGCTGCCCTACACCCGCAACGGCGTGGTCGGCGGCGTGATGCTGGGCCTGGGCCGGGCCCTGGGCGAAACGATGGCCGTCACCTTCGTCATCGGTAATGCGCACCAGTTGTCCTCCTCGCTATTCATGCCGGGCAATTCGATTTCCTCGACTTTGGCCAACGAATTCGCGGAAGCGACCCCGGGCCTGCATTCGTCCTCATTGTTCGCCCTCGGCCTGATCCTGTTCGCGATCACGCTGGTGGTGCTGGCCGGCGCCAAGTTGATGTTGATGGGCATGTCCCGCGCGGAAGGTACGAAATGAAAGACGTCGTGAGAAACCCCGTCTACCGCAGGCGCCTGCTGGCGCACCGCATCGGCATCGCGCTGTCCGTCGTCGCGATGGCGATCGGCCTGGCGATGCTGGCATGGATCCTGTCCACCTTGCTCATCAATGGTTTCGGCGCCTTATCCGGCACGATGTTCACGCTCGACACCCCGGCCCCGGGCAGTCCCGGCGGCCTGCGCAATGCGATCGTCGGCAGCGTCCTGATCGTCGGCCTGTCGACCCTGATCAGTACCCCGATCGGCATCCTGGCCGGCATCTACCTGGCCGAGTATGGCCAGGTGAACAAGTTTGCCCAGGTGACGCGTTTTGTCACCGACATCATGCTGTCGGCCCCGTCGATCGTCATCGGCCTGTTCGTGTATGCCCTGTATGTCGCCAACGTCGGCAACTTCGCCGGCTGGGCCGGGACGATCGCGCTGTCGCTGATCGCGGTGCCGGTGGTGGTGCGCTCGACCGACAACATGCTGGGACTGGTTCCGACCAGCCTGCTCGAAGCCGCGTTCGCGCTCGGTGCTCCGCGCTGGAAAGTCGCGCTGATGGTGCGCCTGCGCGCCGTGAAAGCCGGCGTGGTCACCGGCGTGCTGCTGGCGCTGGCCCGTATTTCCGGCGAAACCGCGCCGCTGCTGTTCACCGCCCTGAACAACCAGTTCTACAGCCACGACATGAGCGAGCCGATCGCCAACCTGCCGGTCGTGATCTACCTATATGCGATGAGCCCGTATGACGACTGGCGCTCGCTGGCCTGGGGCGGTGCGCTGCTGGTGACCTTCACCGTGCTGTTCCTGAACATCCTGTCGCGCACCGTCTTCAGCCAGAAGGCCCCCCGTTAATTACTATGATGACCATGACCCCAATGACGCCAACCCCGGGCCCGACGGCCAGCGCGCAGAAAAACAAGACCATCGAGATTTCGGGCCTTGATTTTTACTACGGCAAGACGCAGAGCCTGAAGAACGTCTCGCTCGACATCCACGAAAAGCAGGTGACGGCCTTTATCGGTCCTTCGGGCTGCGGCAAGTCGACGCTGCTGCGCACCCTGAACCGCATGTACGACCTGTATCCGGGGCAGCGCGCGGAAGGCTCGATCATCTACCGCGGCCGCAACATCCTGGAGCCGGGCGTGGACGTGAACATGCTACGCGCGAAAATCGGCATGGTGTTCCAGAAGCCGACGCCCTTCCCGATGTCGATCTACGACAACATCGCTTTTGGCGTGCGCCTCTACGAAAACCTGTCGAAGGGCGAGATGGACGAGCGCGTCGAATGGGCCCTGAAAAAGGCGGCGCTGTGGGAAGAAGCGAAGGACAAGCTCAACAAGAGCGGCCTGTCGCTGTCGGGCGGCCAGCAGCAGCGCCTGTGCATCGCGCGCGGCGTGGCGGTCAAGCCGGACGTGCTGCTGCTCGACGAGCCGACCTCGGCGCTGGACCCGATCTCGACGGCCAAGATCGAAGAGCTGATCAGCGAACTGAAGCAGGATTACACGATCACCATCGTGACCCACAACATGCAGCAAGCAGCCCGCTGCTCGGATTACACTGCCTACATGTACCTTGGCGAGCTGGTGGAATTCGGCGAGACCGATTCGCTGTTCATGAATCCGGCGAAAAAAGAAACGCAAGATTACATCACCGGCCGTTTCGGTTGATCGATAAAAAAAATTAGGGAGAGCGGTAATGATTGGCGAACACTCAAGCAAACAGTACGACCAGGAACTCGAAGCGATCCGTTCGAAGGTGCTGCTGATGGGCGGCATGGTGGAAACCCAGTTCGAAGAGGCGCTGAACTGTTTTCGCGTGGACGATTCCGTCAAGGCCGACAAGGTCATGGCCGACGACCATGCGGTCAACCAGCTCGAAGTGCAGCTCGACGACGCCTGCAGCCACCTGATCGTCAAGCGCCAGCCGACCGCGAACGACCTGCGCACCGTGATGGCCACGATCAAGGTCATCACCGACCTCGAGCGCATCGGCGACGAGGCCAGCAAGATCGCGCGCACCGCCAAGAGCCTGCATGAGCGCGGCGCCACCAGCTTCGCCCACTATGACATGATCCGCTCGATCGGCAAGGGCACCACCGACCTGCTGCACGACTCGCTCGACGCCTTTGCCCGCCTCGACGGCAAGCAGGCGCTGTCGATCATCGCCGGCGACGAAGTCATCGACCACGAGTTCCGCACCATCCTGCGCAACCTGATCACCTTCATGATGGAAGACCCGCGCACGATTTCGTCGGCGCTCGACACGCTGTGGGTGGCCAAAGCCATCGAGCGCATCGGCGACCATGCGAAGAACATCGCCGAATATGTGATCTACGTGGTCGAAGGGCGGGACATCCGCCACAGCAAACCCGCGGTGCAGGAAGGCTGATTCCCCATGCACACGACGCGCGTACTGGTGGTCGAGGACGAGCCGGCGATCGTCGAACTGGTGACCTATTCGTTGCGCGACGCCGGCTGGGGCGTGACCTCGGTCGGCACCACCGCCGCCGCCTGGGACAGCATCCGCCACGGCAAGCCGGACCTGCTGCTGCTCGACTGGATGCTGCCCGACCAGAGCGGCCTGCGCCTGCTGTCGCGCCTGCGCGCCGACCGCGATTTCCAGGACATCCCGGTCATCATGCTGACCGCCAAGAGCATGGAAGAGGACAAGCTGGCGGGCTTGAATACCGGCGCCGACGACTACGTCACCAAGCCGTTTTCGCCGCGCGAACTGCTGGCCAGATCCCGCGCGCTGCTGCGCCGTAAAAGCCCGCACCTGGCCGAAAGCGTGCTGCGCGCCGGCGCCGTGGCGCTCGACCCGGCCAGCTGCACGGTGACCATCGACGACAAGGCGGTCGATATCGGCAATGCCGAATACAAGCTGCTGAAATTCCTGCTGGCGCACCGCGAACGCGTGTTTTCGCGCGCCCAGCTGCTCGACAAGGTATGGGGCGACCACGCCGTCATCGAAGAGCGTACCGTGGACGTGCATGTGCTGCGCCTGCGCAAAGCGTTGAAAGGCGCCGAGGGACTCATCCGCACCGTGCGCAGCGTCGGCTACATGCTGTCCGAAAAATAACTCAGTGATCAAGCCGAAGGTCCGATGAATCCAAAACTGCTGTTCTGGGTGCCGGCGCTGCTGCGCCTGGCCACCGTCTTCGTGGTGGGCGCCATCGTCTGGTGGCTGGCCGGGCCGGTCGCCGGCCTCGGGCTGGCGCTGGCTGGCGCCGTCATTGCCCTGTTCGTGCAGCTGTCCTACCTGCACCAGCTGGGGGAATGGCTGAACGACCCGCAGTCCGGGCGCCTGCCCGACGGCTGGGGCGCCTGGACCGATGTCTTCGCGCGCCTGTACCGCCTGCGCCGCGAGGACGAGCGCAACCAGAAGGAACTGGCCGAATGGCTGGCGCGTTTTCGCCAGGCGATGGCGCTGCTGCCGGAAGGCGTGGCCATCATGGACGACGTGCTCTTCCTCGAATGGTGCAACCCGGCCGTCGAGCGCCACCTGGGCCTGACGCTCGAGCGCGACAAGGGCCTGCGCGTGACCAACCTGGTGCGCCATCCGGACTTCATCGACTACATCATCCTCGGGCGCTACGAACAGCCCCTGAGCCTGTCGCTACGCGGGCGCAAGATCGAATGCCGCATCATCCCCTTTGAAAACCGGCGCCAGATCCTGGTCACGCACGACGCCACCGACACCGAGCGGGTCGAGGCGATGCGGCGCGACTTCATCGCCAACGCCTCGCACGAACTGCGCACGCCGCTGACCGTCATCGTCGGCTTCCTCGAGATCGCGCTGTCCGATCCCGGCATGGACGCCGCCACCCGCGAAGCCCACCTGACGCTGATGACGGAGCAGGGCCAGCGCATGCAGCGCCTGATCGGCGACATGCTGACGCTGTCGCGCCTGGAGTCCGACGAAGTGCCGCTGCGGCGCGAGCGCGTCGACATCAAGGCGCTGGTCGACTCGGTCGCTTCGGAAGCGCGTGCGCTCTCCAGTGGCAGGCACCAGATCGAGGTGACGGTCGACGGGCCGGATGTGATGGGCAGCAGCGAGGAACTGCGCAGCGCTTTTGCCAACCTGGCGTCGAACGCGGTGCGTTATTCCCCGGATGGCGGCACGATCGCGCTGGCCTGGCGCCGCTCCGGGGCCGACCTGGAGTTTTCGGTGCAGGATTGCGGCATCGGCATCGAGCCCCAGCACATCGCACGCCTGACCGAGCGCTTCTACCGCGTCGATAAAAGCCGCTCGCGCGAGACCCAGGGCACGGGGCTCGGACTGGCGATCGTCAAGCACGTGCTGCTGCGCCATGGCGGGCGCCTGAAGATCAGTTCGACGGCGGGGAAGGGGAGTACGTTCACGGCGTCCTTGCCGAATACGTCGCTGCCGGGGTAGGGCGGGCCGGTTTTCGTAGGGTGGGCTCCGCCCACGCGGTATGGAACGCCGCCTCATCCAAACGCTTCGTGTGCGCGGTACAATCGGGGATTGCCCCCTTCGACCCTGCCATGTTCTCTCGACGTATTTCCATCATCGCGCTCGGCGCGCTTTTCCTGACCGCCTGCGGCAGCACGCCTCCGCCGGCGCCAGTGCCGGTCGCCGTCCAGGCCGCAGTTCAGCCCCCTTCGGCACCACCCAAGAAAATCAGGATCGGCCTCGCCCTCGGCGGCGGCGCGGCGCGCGGCTTTGCCCACATCGGCGTGATCAAGGCCCTGGAAGCCCAGGGCATCTTCCCCGAGATCGTGGTCGGCACCAGCGCCGGTTCGGTGGTGGGCGCGCTGTACGCGTCGGGCTATAACGGCTTCCGGCTGCAGCGCACGGCGATGGAGATGGACGAGGCGACGATCTCCGACTGGGCGCTGCCGCTGTTTTCGCGCTCGTCCGGCGTGCTCAAGGGCGAGGCGCTGCAGAACTACGTCAACAAGGCGGTGAACAACGTGCCGATGGAGCGCTTCAAGATCCGCTTCGGCGCCGTCGCCACCGACATCAAGACCGGTGAAGCGGTACTGTTCAACAAAGGTAACGCAGGCCTGGCGGTGCGCGCCTCGTCCAGCGTGCCGAGCGTGTTCCAGCCCGTGAAAATCGGCGCCAAGACCTTTGTCGACGGCGGCCTGGTGGCCCCGGTGCCGGTCAGGTTCGTGCGCGACATGGGCGCCGATTTCATCATCGCGGTTAATATCTCCACCCAGGCCGATACCCAGGCCACAACCAGTTCGCTCGACGTGCTGATGCAGACCTTCAGTATCATGGGCCAGCGCATCAACCACTACGAACTGAAGGACGCGGACATCGTCATCACGCCGGCGCTGGGCAAGATGGGCAGCGCCGATTTCACTGGCCGCAACCTCGCAATTCTTGCCGGAGAACAGGCGGCGGCCCAGGCCATGCCGCAGATTAAAGCCAAGCTCCGCGCCCGACAGCAACCCTGACTTCAACGACAGCCACTTAACGCACGAGGAAAAACATGAAAACCAAACCGATGCTGACCCTGGACGACGTCAAGACCATCGCGGCCGCCGCCGAAGCCGAAGCGCGCGCCAACGGCTGGGCCGTCACGATTGCCATCGTCGACGACGGCGGCCACCTGCTGTGGCTGCAGCGCCTGGACGAAGCGCCGCCGATCTCGGCGCAGATCGCGCCTGGCAAGGCGCGCACCGCCGCGCTGGGACGGCGCGAGTCGAAGTCCTACGAGGATGTGATCAATGGCGGGCGCGTGTCTTTCCTGTCCGCGCCGGGGCTGGAAGGCATGCTCGAGGGCGGCGTTCCGATCATCGTTGGCGGCCAGGTGGTCGGCGCGGTCGGCGTCTCGGGCGTGAAGTCGAACGAGGACGCGCAGATCGCCAGGGCGGGGATCGCTGCGCTCAAATGAATTGAAACCCGAAAAAACACGGCTCATCTGTAGGCAAACATCGTGATTTCCGGGGCCGCATTTCCTGGGCCGCATTGCTGGAACCCTGGATTCGCGCTATAATTTGGGGGTTTAGCCATTCACTTACTTGCCGTAGCGCCTACCCTTCATTCCTCATTCACACTCCTTCCACAGCACGGACATGCCACATCGTCCGCAGGCTCCTGGATGCCGGTCTGACGTGGCGCTGCTACGGTAACTTTATTGGGAGTTACCCTTGCCGCCATTTTTTTCTGGCCCTGCCGTCCCGGCCATCCTGGCTCTTGCGGACGGAACGATTTTTCGAGGTGTTTCCATCGGTGCCGCCGGCCACACGACCGGTGAAGTGGTGTTCAATACGGCCATTACTGGTTACCAGGAAATCCTGACCGACCCCAGCTACTCGCGCCAGATCGTCACCCTGACCTACCCGCACATCGGCAACTACGGCGTCAACGCCGCCGACGTCGAGGCGAGCAAGGTCCACGCCGCAGGCCTGATCATCCGCGACCTGCCGCTCATGGCATCGAACTTCCGCTCCACCCAGTCGCTCGGCGACTACCTGAAGGCGGAAAACGTCGTCGCCATCTCGAACATCGACACCCGCAAGCTGACCCGTTTGCTGCGCGAGAAGGGCGCCCAGGCCGGCGCCATCCTGACCGGCACCCAGGGCAACCAGCCCTCGGAAGCGCAGGCGCTGGAACTGGCGCGCTCCTTCCCGGGCCTGGCCGGCATGGACCTGGCCAAGGTGGTGTCGGTCAAGGAACCGTATGTGTTCACCGAGACCGAATGGAAGCTGGGCACGGGCTTCGGCAAGCAGGACAACCCGCGCTACCACGTCGTCGCTTTCGACTACGGCGTCAAGCGCAACATCCTGCGCATGCTGGCCGAGCGCGGCTGCAAGGTCACGGTGCTGCCGGCGCAGTCGACCGCCGCCGACGCCATGGCCCTGAACCCGGACGGGATCTTCCTGGCCAACGGCCCGGGCGACCCGGAACCCTGCGACTACGCCATCAAGGCCACCGCGGAACTGATCGAGCAGGGCATCCCGACCTTCGGCATCTGCCTCGGGCACCAGATCATGGCGCTCGCCTCCGGCGCCAAGACGATGAAGATGAAGTTCGGCCACCACGGCGCGAACCACCCGGTGCAGGACCTGGACACGAAGAAGGTGTTGATCACCTCGCAGAACCACGGTTTTGCGGTCGATCCGGAGACGCTGCCCGCGAACTGCCGCGTGACGCACGTGTCGCTGTTCGACGGTTCGCTGCAGGGTTTCGCCCGTACCGACAAACCGGCCTTCTGCTTCCAGGGCCACCCGGAAGCCTCGCCCGGCCCGACCGACGTAGCCTACCTGTTTGACCGCTTCATCAGCCTGATGCAAACGGATGGAAAAAAGCAAGTGCAGGAGAATAACTAAATGCCTAAGCGTAGTGATATCAAGACCATCCTGATCATCGGCGCGGGTCCGATCATCATCGGCCAGGCCGCCGAGTTCGACTATTCCGGCGCCCAGGCCTGCAAGGCCCTGCGCGACGAAGGCTACAAGGTCGTCCTCGTCAACAGCAATCCGGCCACGATCATGACCGACCCGGAAATGGCCGACGTGACCTATATCGAGCCGATCACCTGGAAGGTCGTCGAAAGCATCATCGAAAAAGAGCGCCCGGACGCGATCCTGCCGACCATGGGCGGCCAGACCGCGCTCAACTGCGCGCTCGACCTGCACCACAATGGCGTACTGAAAAAATACAATGTCGAACTGATCGGCGCTTCGCCGGAAGCGATCGACAAGGCCGAGGACCGCCTGAAGTTCAAGGACGCGATGACGAAGATCGGCCTGGGTTCGGCGCGTTCCGGCGTGGCGCACAGCATGGAAGAAGCGCGCGTCGTGCAGCGCGAACTGGGCTTCCCGACCGTCATCCGTCCTTCGTTCACGATGGGCGGCAGCGGCGGCGGCATTGCCTACAACGCGGAAGAATTCGACAGCATCTGCAAGCGCGGCCTGGAAGCCTCGCCGACCTCGGAGCTGCTCATCGAAGAGTCGCTGCTGGGCTGGAAAGAGTACGAGATGGAAGTCGTGCGCGACAAGGCGGACAACTGCATCATCATCTGCTCGATCGAGAACCTCGACCCGATGGGTGTGCACACCGGCGACTCGATCACGGTGGCGCCGGCGCAGACGCTGACCGACAAGGAATACCAGATCATGCGCAATGCGTCGATCGCGGTGCTGCGCGAAATCGGCGTCGACACCGGCGGCTCGAACGTGCAGTTCGCGATCAACCCGCAGGATGGGCGCATGATCGTCATCGAGATGAACCCGCGCGTCTCGCGCTCCTCGGCCCTGGCCTCGAAAGCGACCGGCTTCCCGATCGCGAAAGTCGCGGCCAAGCTGGCCGTCGGGTTCACCCTGGACGAACTGCGCAACGAAATCACCGGCGGCGCGACCCCGGCCTCCTTCGAGCCATCGATCGATTACGTGGTCGTCAAGATCCCGCGCTTCGCCTTCGAAAAATTCCCGGCCGCCGACAACCACCTGACCACGCAGATGAAATCGGTGGGCGAGGTGATGGCGATGGGCCGCACCTTCCAGGAATCGTTCCAGAAGGCCTTGCGCGGGCTGGAAGTGGGCGTCGACGGCCTCAATGAAATGACGCGCGACCGCGAAGTCATCGAAGAAGAACTCGGCGAGCCGGGTCCGGAGCGCATCTGGTACGTGGGCGATGCGTTTGCCCAGGGCTTCACGCTGGAAGAAGTGCACCAGCTGACGAAAATCGATCCGTGGTTTCTCATCCAGATCAAGGAAATCGTCGACATCGAACTCTGGCTGGATCACCAGAAGCTTGAAAGCCTGGACAAGCCGACGCTCTACAAGCTCAAGCAAAAGGGCTTCTCCGACGCGCGCATGGCCTTCCTGATGCACACCACCCAGGCCGCGGTGCGCGAGCGCCGCCACGCCCTGGGCATCCGCCCGGTCTACAAGCGGGTCGACACCTGCGCCGCCGAGTTCGCGACCGATACCGCCTACATGTACTCGACCTACGACGAGGAGTGCGAGGCCAAGCCGACCGACCGCAAGAAGATCATGGTGCTGGGCGGTGGTCCGAACCGCATCGGCCAGGGCATCGAGTTCGACTACTGCTGCGTGCACGCGGCCCTGGCCATGCGCGAAGACGGCTACGAGACCATCATGGTCAACTGCAATCCGGAGACCGTGTCGACCGACTACGACACCTCGGACCGCCTGTATTTCGAGTCGCTGACGCTGGAAGACGTGCTGGAAATCGTCGACCTGGAAAAGCCGGTGGGCGTGATCGTGCAGTACGGCGGCCAGACGCCGCTGAAGCTGGCGCTCGACCTGGAGGCGAACGGCGTGCCGATCGTCGGCACCTCGCCCGACATGATCGACGCCGCCGAAGACCGCGAGCGCTTCCAGCAATTGCTGCAGCAGCTGGGCCTGCGCCAGCCGCCGAACCGTACCGCCCGCACCGAGCCCGAAGCGCTCGAACTGGCAAAGGAAATCGGCTATCCGCTGGTGGTGCGCCCGTCCTATGTGCTGGGTGGCCGCGCGATGGAAATCGTGCATGAACAGCGCGACCTCGAGCGCTACATGCGCGAAGCGGTCAAGGTATCGCACGATTCGCCGGTGCTGCTCGACCGCTTCCTGAACGACGCCATCGAAGTCGACGTCGACTGCATTTCGGACGGCGAGACCACCTTCATCGGCGGCGTGATGGAGCACATCGAACAGGCCGGCGTGCACTCGGGCGATTCGGCCTGCTCGCTGCCGCCTTATTCGCTGACGCAAGAGACGATCGATGAACTCAAGCGCCAGACCGCGCTGATGGCCAAGGGCCTGAATGTGGTCGGCCTGATGAACGTGCAGTTCGCGATCCAGCAGAAGGAAGAGGGCGGCAAGATCGTCGACACCGTGTTCGTGCTGGAAGTGAACCCGCGTGCATCGCGCACCGTACCCTTCGTGTCGAAGGCGACGGGCATCCAGCTGGCCAAAGTGGCGGCGCGCTGCATGGTCGGCCAGAGCTTGGCCAGCCAGGGCATCACGAAGGAAGTGACGCCGCCGTTCTACAGCGTCAAGGAAGCCGTGTTCCCGTTCGTGAAATTCCCCGGCGTCGACACCATCCTCGGACCGGAAATGAAATCCACCGGCGAAGTGATGGGCGTGGGCGAGACCTTCGGCGAAGCCTTCGTGAAATCGCAGATCGGCGCCGGCATCAAGCTGCCGACCTCGGGCCGCGTCTTCCTGTCGGTAAAGGCGTCCGACAAGCCGCGCGCGGTGCAGGTGGCGCGCGACCTGGTGGCGATGGGCTTCACGCTGGCCGCTACCAAGGGCACCGCCGCCGTCATCTCCGCCGCCGGCCTGCCGGTGCTGGCCGTGAACAAGGTGATCGAGGGCCGTCCGCACGTGGTCGACATGATCAAGAACCACGAAATCGAGATGGTCATCAATACGGTCGAGGAAAAGCGCAGTGCGATCGTCGACTCGCGTACCATCCGCACCTCGGCCCTGGCCTCGCGCGTGGTGACCTACACGACCATCGCCGGCGCCGAAGCGGCGATCCAGGGCATGCGCCATGTCGACGCGATTCGGGTCTATGATTTACAAGGCCTGCATAAAACCTTAAACTAGAACCCAAGCAGTACCCGTCAAACCACAGAGCTCGCGCGGCTTGCGTCGTGCGCCTCTGTGGTTTTCGCTTGGTACGTCCACACACATCGGAAAGCAGAAGTAGAGACACATGAACAATACCGTCCCACTCACCAAATACGGTTCCGAGCTCCTGAAGGCGGAACTGCATCAGCTCAAGACCAAGGAGCGCCGCAGCGTCATCGACGCCATCTCCGAAGCGCGTTCGCACGGCGACCTCTCCGAGAACGCCGAATACGACGCCGCCAAGGAACGCCAGGCCTTCGTCGAAGGCCGCATCGCCGAACTCGAAAGCAAGCTCTCGACGGCGCAGATCATCGATCCGGCCACGCTCGACGCCGAAGGCCGCGTGGTCTTCGCCTCGACCGTCGACCTCGAGGACCTCGACTCGGGCCAGAAGGTCAGCTACCAGATCGTCGGCCTCGACGAAGCGGACCTGAAGGTGAACAAGGTGTCGGTGACCTCGCCGATCGCGCGCGCCCTGATCGGCAAGTACGCCGGCGACGTGGTCGAAGTGCAGGCGCCATCCGGCCCGCGCGAATACGAAATCCTGGAAGTACGCTACATTTGATGGCGCCTCCCGGGGGGCGCTTGCAGGGTCGCCTGAGTGCTGCCAGGCTGCTGGTGGCGGCATTCTGGGCCGGCGCTCTCTGGGTGCTGGGCTATATCGCCGCACCGGCCGTGTTCAGTGTGGTGAGCGGTCCGCTGGCCGGCGAGATCGTGGGGACTTTCCTGCGGCGCCTGGCGTGGATCAGCTTTGCCTGCGCCGCGCTGATGCTGGTGCTGGTGCGGCTGTCGCCGGACCTGGCGCCCGGACGCCGGCGTTACCTGAATTTGCTGGTGCTGGCCATGCTGGCCTGCGCGCTGGTGATGTTCGTCGGCCTGCAGCCGGCGATGGCGGCGCTGCGCGAAGCGGCGGGGCCGGGCGGGGTGCGACATTCGCCCCAATGGACGCAATTTGCCGTGCTGCATGGCGTGTCGCAGCTGTTCCACGTGATCGAGAGCGTGCTGGCGCTGGTATTGATCGTGAAAAGCCGCTGACGAAAAAAAACCGGAGGCAAGCTCCGGTTTCAGTGACCTGTTCAGTGACTTGTTGAGTTACTTGTTCAACGAGTTTTTCTTGGTGCTGGCCTGGCGCGGCTTGGCGCGCTTGATGTTGCCTCCGGCGGTGACCCGCTCGTTTCCCTTGATCATGACCTTGGTGACGCTCGGCTTCTTGGTGCCGCTGGCGCTGGCCTTGACGATGGTGACTTCGCGCATGCCCTTGCCGGCCTTGCTGCTGCGTTCCTTGACTACCTCGACCTTCGGGCGGTACAGGACCAGCAGCTTGCCGATGTGCTGGATCGGGGCGGCATCGAGTTCTTCGCAGATTTTTGCGTACATGGCGACGCGCGCTTCGCGATCGTCGCCGAAGACACGGACCTTGAGCAGGCCGTGCGCGTCGAGGCTGGCCGCGATTTCCTTCATCACGGATTCAGTCAGCCCCGATTCGCCGATCATGACGACCGGCTTCAAACCATGGGCTTCCGCGCGCAGTGCGCTGCGCTCGACGGGTGTAAGTGTAAGCATAATAATTTTTTTGATGTACCTATAGAAAGCAGTATTCTACGCGAATGGCCAAGAACAAATCCAACCAAAACTGGTTACACGACCATATTAACGACCCGTACGTGAAGCTGGCGCAGAAAGACGGCTTCCGCGCACGTGCCGCCTATAAGCTGAAAGAAATCGACGAAGCGGAAAAACTCATCAAGCCAGGCCAGGTCATTGTCGACCTCGGCTGCACGCCTGGCAGCTGGGCCCAGTACGTGCGCCGCAAACTGTCGGGCAAGGAAGGCGGCGGCATCAACGGCACCATCATCGGCCTCGATTTGCTGCCGATGGAGCCGATTGCCGACGTCATGTTCATCCAGGGCGACTTCCGCGAAGATGTTGTATTAGACCAACTGGCGACGGTGCTCGACGGCCGCAAGCTGGACCTGGTGTTGTCGGACATGGCGCCCAACCTGTCGGGCATTCCGACCGCCGACGCTGCGCGCATGGAACATTTGATCGACCTCGCGATTGAGTTTTCTCAAATGCACCTCAAGGCGCCAGGGGCATTGTTGGTCAAGTGTTTCAAGGATATGGGCTTTACGCAGGTTGTCGAGCGCTTCCGCACCGAGTTCAAGACGGTCAAGCAAATCAAGCCGAAAGCAAGCCGCGACAAATCATCGGAAATTTTTCTGCTCGGGCGTGGTCTGAAGAATCCGGTGGAGTATAAATCCGGGGCCGGCCGCGATGCGGCACTTGATATTTGAGATCGCAGCCGCACATGCTCTCGCGTGATGCCCGGCGATATCTGTCGTCGCCGGCGCGCCCGTCCAGGTCTCCAGAACGGATGCAGCGAGTGGCAATATGGCATCATGTCGGCCTGTGCGTAGCACGGTCCGCTCGTTGCGAGTAGAATCGCGAGTAAAATCGGCAGTCTCAAATCAGTATTGGTGCGATGCGCATCGGAGGAGTTTTCGTGAATAATATGTTTTCCAAATCTGCCATCTGGGTGGTCGTCGCACTGCTGTTGTTCATGCTGTTCAAGCAGTTCGACAACACCAGCCCTGTGGGTGGCAGCAAGACCATCGCTTATTCCGAGCTGCTCGACGATGTGAAGGCGCGCCGCATCAAGGATGTCGTGATCGAGGGCCAGAACATCACGGCCACCCGTTCGGACGACACCAAGGTACGTGCTACCGCGACCGGGCTCGACCGCGGCCTGATCGGCGACCTGCGCGAAAACGGCGTGCGCTTCGACGTCAAGCCGCCGGAAGAGCCATCATTCCTGCAGCAAGTGTTCATCTCCTGGTTCCCGATGCTGCTCCTGATCGGCGTCTGGGTCTTCTTCATGCGCCAGATGCAAGGCGGCGGCAAGGGCGGGGCTTTCTCGTTCGGCAAGTCCAAAGCGCGCATGCTCGATGAAACCAACAACAGCGTCACCTTCGCCGACGTCGCCGGTTGCGACGAAGCGAAAGAAGAAGTCAGCGAAATCGTCGACTTCCTGAGGGATCCGACCAAGTTCCAGAAGCTCGGCGGTCGCATCCCGCGCGGCGTCCTGATGGTCGGTCCTCCAGGCACCGGCAAGACCCTGCTGGCGCGCGCCATTGCCGGCGAAGCGAAAGTGCCGTTCTTCTCGATCTCCGGTTCCGACTTCGTCGAGATGTTCGTCGGCGTCGGCGCATCCCGCGTGCGCGACATGTTCGAGAACGCGAAGAAGCATTCCCCTTGCATCATCTTCATCGACGAGATCGACGCGGTCGGCCGTCATCGTGGCGCCGGCATGGGCGGCGGTAACGACGAACGCGAACAGACCCTGAACCAGCTGCTGGTCGAGATGGACGGTTTCGAAGCGACGTCGGGCGTTATCGTGATCGCCGCCACCAACCGCGCCGACGTGCTCGATAAAGCACTGTTGCGTCCGGGCCGTTTCGACCGCCAGGTGATGGTGGGCCTGCCGGACATCCGTGGCCGCGAGCAGATCCTGAATGTGCACATGCGCAAGGTGCCGATCGGCGCCGACGTGAAAGCCGACATCATTGCCCGCGGTACGCCTGGCTTCTCGGGCGCCGACCTGGCCAATCTGGTGAATGAAGCGGCGCTGTTCGCTGCGCGTCGCAACAAGCGCCTGGTCGAGATGAACGATTTCGAGGATGCCAAGGACAAGATCTTCATGGGTCCCGAGCGCAAGTCGATGGTCATGCGCGAGGAAGAGCGCCGCAATACGGCTTATCACGAGTCCGGCCACGCCGTCATCGCCAAGCTCCTGCCAAAGGCCGACCCGGTGCACAAGGTCACGATCATGCCGCGCGGCTATGCGCTGGGCCTGACCTGGCAGCTGCCCGAGCACGACGCTCTGTCCGGTTACAAGGACAAGATGCTGGAAGAAATCTCGATCCTGTTCGGTGGCCGTATCGCCGAAGAGATTTTCGTCGGCCAGATGTCGACCGGCGCCTCGAACGACTTCTCGCGTGCGACCAAGCTGGCACGCTCGATGGTGACCCGTTTCGGCATGTCCGAGAGCATGGGCGTGATGGTCTACGAAGACAGCGAGAACGAAGGCTTCTTCGGCGGCGCCACCAAGACCATCTCGGAAGCGACGCAGCAGAAGGTCGACGCCGAAATCCGCGCCATCCTCGACACGCAGTACGCCCTGGCGCGCCGCCTGCTGGAGGAAAACCGCGACAAGGTCGAAATGATGACGCGCGCGCTGCTCGACTGGGAAACCATCGATGCCGAGCAGATCAACGACATCATGGCCGGCAAGGAACCGCGTCCGCCAAAAGCGGGCATGCTGACCAAGCGCCAGCCGCCCGGCGACAGCGGCTCGGGCGGTGTCGCCACCAACGCGCCCGCACCGGCTTGATCTTTCAGTAAAATCAAGTCAAAAGGCATCCCTGTGGATGCCTTTTGCTTGTTAACACTTCTTTTCTTTCCTTATGCGTCAACTCCTCCAATGCGGACGCTTCAGCTTCAGGCTGGAGCAGCGCGCGCTCGTGATGGGCATCCTGAACGTCACGCCTGATTCGTTTGCCGATGGCGGGCGCTACAACGCGCTTGAATTTGCCGTCTCGCACGCCGAGGAGATGGTGGCCGCCGGCGTCGACCTGATCGACATCGGCGGCGAATCGACGCGTCCGGGTGCGCCCGGCGTGGCAGTGGAGGAAGAGCTGCGCCGCGTGATGCCGGCGCTGTATGCGCTGCAGGGCCTGGGCGTCGCGCTGTCGGTCGATACCTGCAAGCCGGCCGTGATGCGCGAGGCAATCATTGCCGGCGCCGACATGATCAACGACATCAACGGCTTTCGTGCACCGGGGGCGGTCGACGCGGTGCAGGGCAGCGACTGCGGCCTGTGCGTGATGCACATGCAGGGCACGCCCCAGGACATGCAGGCCGATGCGACTTATACGGACGTGGTGGCCGAGGTCATCGCGTATCTGCTGGGGCGGGTGGAGGCATTGACGGCGGCCGGCATCGAGCGCGAGCGCATCTGCGTCGATCCCGGGCTTGGCTTTGGCAAGACCGTCGAACAGAACTACGCGCTGTTGCGTGCGACGGGCCGTATTCGCGATGAACTCGGCTTGCCGGTATTGACCGGCTTGTCGCGCAAATCCATGATCGGGGCGGTCACCGGGCGTCCGGTCGGAGAACGCTTGATTGGAAGCATCGCGGGCGCCTTGGCTGCTGTAGCGCAGGGCGCTAGAATTGTACGAGTGCATGATATTGCAGAGACGGTCGACGCGCTGAAGGTCTGGCGCGCGGCCACCATCGATTAAACCCCCCAATAAAAGAGAAGAAGCATGGCACGCAAATATTTCGGTACGGATGGCATTCGCGGTCAGGTTGGCATGTCGCCGATTACACCGGACTTCGTGATGCGCCTGGGCTACGCGGCCGGCAGGGTGCTGGCCAAGGACAACGTCACCGGCACCCGGCCGACGGTCCTGATTGGCAAGGACACGCGTATTTCCGGCTACATGCTGGAAGCGGCGCTGGAAGCGGGCTTTTCCGCAGCCGGCGTCGACGTGATGCTGGCCGGCCCGATGCCGACCCCGGCAATCGCCTACCTGACGCGCGCGCTGCGCCTGCAGGCCGGCGTCGTCATTTCGGCATCGCACAATCCGTTCCAGGATAACGGCATCAAGTTCTTCTCCGAGCTCGGCACCAAGCTGCCGGACAGCGTGGAACTGTCGATCGAAGCGGCGATCGACCAGCCGATGGAATGCGTCTCTTCCGACAAGCTCGGCCGTGCAACACGCCTGCGCGACGCCCAGGGCCGCTACATCGAGTTCTGCAAGAGCACCTTCCCGAACGAACTCGACCTGCGCGGCCTGAAAATTGTCGTCGACAGCGCCCACGGCGCCGCCTACAACATCGCACCGCACGTGTTCCACGAACTCGGCGCTGAAGTGATCTCGATCGGCGCCTCGCCGGACGGTTTCAACATCAACGCCGGCTTCGGCGCCACCGCGCCGAAAGCGCTGTCGGCAGCGGTGGTCGAGCACAAGGCCGACCTCGGCATCGCGCTCGACGGCGATGCCGACCGCCTGATCATGGTCGACGCCACCGGCCGCGTCTACAACGGCGACGAATTGCTCTACATCATGGTGCGCGACCGCATGTCGACCGGCCCGGTGGCCGGCGCCGTCGGCACCCTGATGACGAACATGGCGCTGGAGGTGAAGTTCAAGGAACTCGGCATCGGCTTCGCGCGCGCCAAGGTCGGCGACCGCTATGTGCTCGAAGTGATGCAGGAACGCGGCTGGCTGTTCGGCGGCGAGGGTTCCGGCCACCTGCTGGCGCTCGACAAGCACACCACCGGCGACGGCATCGTCTCGTCGCTGCAGGTGCTGTCCGCGCTCAAGCGCAGCGGCAAGTCGCTGGAAGCCTGCTGCAGCGAGCTGACCCTGTATCCGCAAACCCTGATCAACAAGCGCGTCGCGCCAGGCTTCGACTGGACCCGCGATGCGGGCATGGTGGCCGAGAAAGAAGCGGTCGAGCGCGAACTCGGCGACACCGGCCGCGTCCTGATCCGTGCTTCGGGCACCGAACCGCTGATCCGGGTGATGGTCGAGGCCAAGAGCGCCGAGCTCGCCGACAGCATGGCGCGCCGCATCGCCGACAAGCTCGCGGCCTGAACCCGGGGCCGCGCGCATTGACGCGGCTACCTCCGGAGAGTATGATGAAGGTATTCGGAGTGTAGCGCAGCCCGGTAGCGCACCTGGTTTGGGACCAGGGGGTCCAAGGTTCGAATCCTTGTACTCCGACCAGTTTTATAAACGGGCCGTCTTCGACGGCCCGTTTTCATTTCCGCCGGCAATTCTGCCGGCAAATACTGCCCATAGCTCAGTTGGATAGAGCATCAGCCTTCTAAGCTGAGGGTCGCAGGTTCGATTCCTGCTGGGCAGGCCAGTAAATTCCCTCTAGTTCGTGCGTTAAATTTCTTTACCTGTAACACCATCCAATACAAAGTCAACCCGGTGGCCAGTGTCTTCGATGGCTTCCCTGACCTCATTCGCCGTAGCGCAACCCGTCACGGCGTAGATCTCCTCCTCGCCAGCGAACAGGCGGCCAGACATCTTCCCCGAAGGCGTACGGTACACATGCAAAACATACTGGGTCATGATTTTTCTCCCTTTTGAGAACTCCAGCAGCAAGCTGGCAGACGAATCGATCTTACGCCCGCAGGCGTAGATACCCTAGGAAGAGTTTCAGCCCGCTTTGGTCGGATGGGATGTGCGCGGAACTGGACCGTACTATCCAATCTTTTAAAAAGACGGCAACAGAAGAATTAGCGATAAACCAGATATCTCATGATGAATTTCTCGAGAATATATATCGAACTTTGCTATCCGAGCTGCTGCAAACTCACTGCAATACAAACGCCAGCGACGCGACATCTTTTTGGCACGTTCAAGTTTTGTTGAAATCAGCCACGCGTTGATTATACTGATTTTACATGAGGCCGCCTGGAAGACAGCTTTTTATCCGTCAACTTTATTAAATGAAAAATTACAAGGGAAAAACACTCTTCGAGTTTTTTCTTTGGAGGGAGGTGTTATCTGACCAATAAATCGTGCCGCATTCTTATGCGCAAGCAACGGGAAAAATAAACGGCAAAAAATGTTTTAACCATAAGAAATGTAAGGGGGAAGACATGAAAGACCTGACTCTGATCACACTCGCTGTTGCATTAGCCGCTCCAGCCGCCTGGGCCGAAACTGACTCGGCAAATGGTCCCAGAGGAGCGCATTACGCAAACGGCTCTGCCGAACCAAACTGCACTTTAAGCACGACTACACAGGACGTCACCTGTACCGGGACTACCATCGGTGGAGTAGGAAATACCAATGCGGTAGCCGTTCTTTCAGCGACCTATTCGGGTACTGTGCAGTGCCGAAACCGTGGCGGACAGATCGTGGAAGTAAAGACGCAAACAACGGAAGGCACGTCGTCGGGGACTTTGAGACCATCCCGAAACGGGCAGTTAATGGTGCCCCCGCTTACCACCACTGCGCCAGGCGAGGATGAGTTAGAGGCAAAAGCTGTTTGCCCTAACGGAAACTGGACCAAAGAGCTGCTGGGAGGCGTAACGATGATACGTTATATATATACGCTGACCTTCGTCGGCTTCAATCAGCCATTCATTAGTAAAGTGGGGCCGTGAGAAGTCTGCCAGACTTGCGCTTATTCGCCGAATTCCAGAGAACCAGGCGAATACAAGCGTATACAACAATGGTAGGTCAGTGTGACGCGGTTCATTTTACATTGTCAGCTGCGGACACCAGGTTATCACTGGTGTCCCGCTGACATTTTCTCAAATTGTTGAGCGCTCAGTCATGCGAATAGAATTCACATTCGATTCTCGGTATGGTTCTCCGCGCCACATCGGATATGCGTACTGGAAGCTCCTATCCGGTATCTTGCTTATCGGATGTAGTGGAGGCGAAAAGGAGGCGAGCCACGCCAGCTCTTCGCAGGCATTGCTTGAGGTATCACAACAAGCTTCGGCGGAATCAAGTCTTTCGTCCGGAACAAGGAAGAGATTGGAATGGACGAAAGCATTACCGCCGGCCGCGCAAGATGAAACCGCCATACCTGGCAAAGAGTCGGCGAGTTTCGCGCAATTGAGCGCACTACCTCACCTCTCATCGCTGTCCGATCGCGAAAAGGCAGGCTTATTTATGTTGTTGCCTTCCAAAACGCCCTCGCAGCGGCTCGAGTTGATCAATTTGTATCCGAGTCTGGTCGAGCTACCGGTTCAGCAAAAGGAGGTTTTACTCAATCGACTGGAGGAAATCGTCCCGCTTACCGTCAGCGAGCGTCGATAATTTTTTTGCTTACAGTCAGTGCGAGCCCGACGAATGCAGATGCTCAGAGTGCCATGAGGCCAGCAGCAGCTATCTCACGCGCGTCAGCGAACTACACGTTATCTGTCGGCGCGCCCGGACCGCAGGGCCCGCCGGGCGAAGGTGCGTGCCAGCACCGCGTGCCTGTGCTCGAAAAACTTTTTCACGAAGAAGCGCACCATCGGCGCGCCGAAGCGGGGCGAGAACTCCAGGTTATCGGTCACGACCGTGCCAGGCGTGCCATCGTTCGAGGCCGTCACGACACGTTCATGGCGCCAGGAGCGCATCGACAGCAGCGGCGACTGCTCGACGAAGCGGTGGCCGGGATCGAATTCCACGAAGGTCAGCTTCGACATGTCGATCGGCACCAGGCCCAGCAGCAGGAACTGGCAGCGGCAGAGCGGTTTCGACAGGGTGGTGTCCTTGTCGATTCCCGTCATTCCCTTGGGAAAGGTGATCTTCAGGATGGGCCACATTTCCAGCTTGATGCCGCGGATCGAAGTCGACCAGGTCCAGACATCCTCGACAGATGCCGGTACCTCGGTCGTAAAGGAAAGTCGTACTGTCGTCATCCGGGGCCTCGCGTTGAATATTTATTGTATTTTCAACGCCCGCGCCAATTTGTTCCGTTCGCCAGCACGCATTCGTAACAATTGCTTACTTCATGCCGCGTCCCTGCCAGATGCCCAGGTATTTCGCCGCCTTCGGGTTTTTCGCATTCCATTTGGGTGTGGCCGTATCGTTGGCGATTTTCCAGATCGCCAGCGCGACGGTACGGTCGACAAGCGCCATGTTGTCGTAGTCGATCTTGTCCCAATGGTCGCCGGCGCCATGGTAGTCCGGATAGGCATAGGCCACGCTGACGGTGTGCGACGGGATGCCCTGGTCGGCCAGCGCCTGGTTGTCGCTCTGGGCAAAATACTTGTCGCTATTGACCGGGTGCTTCCAGACGCGGATCCCGGTGTCCTCGCCCGCCGCTTTCAGGATCGCGCCCACATCCGAAAAATCGAAACCGGTGACGCCGAAGGCGCGCTGTTGCGGTCCTTCGTTGTCGTCGGTGCGGCCGACCTGTTCGAGGTTGATGCCGGCGATCGTTTTCTCGATCGGGACCAGGGGATTGGCGCCGTAATAGCGCGAGCCGACCAGGCCGTGTTCCTCGCCAAAGACGGTCATGAAGACGATGCTGCGCTTCGGACGAACGTTATGGGCGGCGAAGGCTTTCGCCAGTTCGATCACGGACACGGTGCCGCTGCCGTCGTCGTTCGCGCCGTTGAAGATGCCGTCGCCCTGGCCGGGTTTCAGCCCGACGTGGTCGTAGTGCGCCGTGACCAGGATATACGTGTCCTTCAGTACCGGGTCGGAGCCGCGCAGGATGCCCACGACGTTGCGTACCTTGACGGGAACCTGCGCTGGAACCGGCGCCGGCGCTGCGTTCCTGGCGTCTTTCTTGTTGCGCTTGGGATCGATCAGGTTCCAGTCGGCCGTCTGGAAATAGCCATCGTCCCCGAGCGGTTCCAGGCCGGCGCCGCGAAATTGCGATGCGATGAATTCGGCGGCGATGTCGAGCCCGCGCGAAGGCGTGCCGCGGCCTTCGAGCGCATCCGAGGCTAGAAACGAGAGGTTGCCGCGCATCGAGGCGGCCGAGATCCGCTCGAGCACGGGGGCGACCTCGGGCGGCACCGGGGCGGCGCTGCAGGCGAGGGGCAGGGCCAGGGAAATGCCGAGCAGGGCGTGGATGGCGCGGGGAAGGGGGCGTCGAGTCAGGGGCATGGGCTTTCGCGTTCCGAAGTTGATGAATTGGCAAACCGCAGCAAGTATATCGCTGCAGGAGCGGCGGGGCTGGCCGATCGAGCGCGGCAACGCCTGTCTGTTGTTTGTCT
This sequence comes from Telluria sp. LT2P34, assembly GCF_059685915.1. Classification (NCBI taxonomy): domain Bacteria; kingdom Pseudomonadati; phylum Pseudomonadota; class Betaproteobacteria; order Burkholderiales; family Oxalobacteraceae; genus Telluria; species Telluria sp. LT2P34. The sequence goes on along the minus strand of NZ_JCASIN010000001.1, from coordinate 659,021 downwards.
GCAAACGAGCGACGGCCGCCGCATGTGCCTGATAATCTTCTGATATCAAACATGATCCCGTTTGCGCGGGGTCGACCATTCGGGAGCGTGTATGCGATTTTATCGTTGGCTGGGAGGCGCGGTGCTGTCTGTGGCGCTCGGATTGTCGGCGCTTGCAAATGCCCAGGCCCAGACGGCCCGGCAGGGCGACACCTTCACGCTCAAGCTGGCGGGCGGTGAGACGGCTGGTGCGGGGCCCTCCGTGAATGGCGACTCCGGCACGGTGCAGTTCATCGGCACCGCCACCGTCCTGATCCGCTATGCGGGCCTGACCATCCTCACCGACCCGAATTTTCTGCACAAGGGGGACCACGTCCACCTCGGTTACGGCCTGACTTCGCAACGCCAGACGGATCCCGCCATCCCATTCGACAAGCTGCCACCGATCGACCTGGTCATCCTCTCGCACATGCATGACGACCATTTCGACAAGCTGGTGCAGGAGCGCCTGAACCGCAACACACCGATCGTCTCGACGCGCGAGGCTGGCGAGGCGCTCAAGCGCCTGGGCTTCCGGCAGCGTTTTGTCCTGAGCGAATGGGACCGGCTGGAAGTGTCCAAGGGCAGCACCCGGCTGCGCGTGACCTCCGTGCCGGGGCGCCATGGTGCGGCGGGCGTATCGGTACTGTTGCCGAAAGTGATGGGCAGCGTGCTCGACTTCGGCGCGAATGCCGATACGCCGGATTACCGGATGTATATCAGCGGCGACACCCTCGTCTACGATGACATCCGCAGCATCCCGCAACGCTTCCCCGGCATCGATCTGGCCCTGCTGCACCTTGGCGGCACCCGTATTCTGGGCGTGTTCAAAGTCACGATGGATGGAAAGGATGGCGTCCAGATGATGCAGATCATCAAGCCAAAGAAGACCATCCCGATTCACTACAACGACTACGACGTGTTCAAGTCGCCGCTGGCTGATTTCGCACGCGAAGTCAAGGCGGCCGGCCTCGAGGACGGCGTGGTCTACCTGGCGCACGGCGATACCTACAAGTTCATGCCGCGCAAGGCGCAGCAACCCTAGCCTTGGATGGCGCCGCTGGCCGGGGACTCCGGATCGATCGACGTCACTTCGCCGCCGAATTCATGCGGCATCACGACCGGCACCTGCAGGCACATGCTCTTGGTTGGCAGTACCGCTTCCCAATCCCTGACAAGCTCCCTGTAGGCAAGGCCAACCGGGCGGATCTTGCGGTCGAGGTCGAACAGGCCCAGCGCATTGACGTTGCCCTTATTCACGCGCAGGGCGCTGTCCCAGTCGACCTGGTCGGTCAGCGAATACCAGGTGAATCCGATCAGGGGCACGCCGTTGTTGCGCACCCGCAGCACGTTCGCCCACTCCTTCTTCAACCAGTAAACGGCCTCGTCACCCATCACACCCTGGCACAGGTTGGTTTCCGTGTGCATCACCGGCAGGCGGTAGCGGTTGTAGTACTGGTGGGTAATGACCGCATAGCCAAATATCTCGCCGGCGGCGCGCGTCATGCCATCGGCCGCAACGTAATGCTCGTTGGTCTGATAGTAGTCATTGCCCATGATGCAGTGGTGCTTCAGGTTGTGCTGGAGGAAAAAATGGTAGTCCTCGCGCGACATCCCGTTGTCGAGCAGGTATTCGTACATGTCGGAATCGACGCGGCGCCCGTAATTCAGATCGAGCGCGAGGAAGCGGCGCGCGTTGTTGAATTCCGCCGGGCCGATGGCGTCGGGTGACTCCGCGTGGAAATATTCGGTCGATTCGCTCTGGATGAACAGGGCGTCGGGACGCACGGCGAGGATCGCATGCATCGCCAGGATATTTGCTTTTACTAAGTGATTAATGGCAGTTACGAACGCGGCATCGCTACGCAACTGTTCATTCCACCAACCGTAGAGCGTCGAAAAAACGGCGCAGATCCACATTTCGTTGATCGGCGTGTACATCTGCACCCAGGGATAGCGCCGGGCAAACGCGGCCGCATACGCTGCGAACAGGCTCGGGAAGTCCGGGTTCTGGAAATTGCCGATCCAGTCCGGTACGCCGAAGTGGCACAGGTCCACGATCGGCGCAATATTGCGGCGGCGCAGGTCGTGGAATGCCAGGTCGGCAAACTCCCAATCGTAGCGTTCCGGCCCGAGCAGCGTGCGGTGCAAGGGCGGCCCGTAGCGCAGCACGCGCAGGCCGATTTCCTGTACCAGGTCGAAATCGCGCTGCCAGTGGCGGTAATGACCGCATTTTTCCAGCTCATCCATGCGAATCCGGCCACCTTCGATGGTCGGATTGCTGTTCTCGATGCCGGTTGCAAAAATAAAACCTGGCTGCATGCCTACCTCCAGCGGACGCGATCGCCTGTCATGGCACCATCAGTATTGTCCACGCAGGCCCGGATTGCCAGCCCGCGCTGGCGATGTCCAGGCCAGGTCGGGCGCTTCTTTTACCTTGGGAAATGAATAACGCGGAGTACGGCGGCCCATAGGGGGCGCGCAATTTGCCTGAGCCTGCCGTTTGATCTTCAGCAAAGCCGCACTCGACGGACACCGTACGCTGATCTGGTCAGCCGTATAACGGCAACCCATTTCACAGGCAAGATCATGAATTCTCCTACAGAAATTTTGCGCCGCGGCCTGGTAACCGCAGCATGCGTGCTCCTCGTCGCCGGCTGCACGACCGGCCTGCAGTTCCGTTCGCAGGACAGCAGCGGCATCGCCGAGCCGGCGCCGCCCACCGAACTCATTACCGAGCGCCTCATCGCGGCCGAACGGCAGGCAATGGCGCAGCAGGGAGAGCAGGACTTGTCCAAGCTGTTCGTGGCCGATCCGGCGCCGTACACGATCGGCCGCGGCGACGTGCTCTCGATCGTGGTCTGGGACCACCCCGAGCTCGCCGGCGGCGGCATGACGGCAGCCACCGCCGCGGCCGATGCGGCCGGCAGCAGCGCGGCGGCCTCGGCGAATACACCGCCGCCAGGCTTTGCCGTCGACCACCAGGGCCGCATCCAGTTCCCGTTCGCCGGGCTGCTGTCGGTCGAAGGGCTGACCGAGGAAGGCGCGCGCACGCTGTTGACGCAAAAGCTGGCGCGGTACATCCAGAACCCGAACATCACCCTGCGCGTGCAGTCCTACCGCAGCAAACGTGTCTACATCGACGGCGAAGTGAAGCAACCCGGCCTGCAGGCGATCAACGACATCCCGATGACCCTGGTCGAGGCGCTCAACCGCGCCGGTGGCCTGCTGCCAACGGCCGACCAGAGCCGCATCGCCCTCGAACGCGGCGACATGCGCTACCGCATCAACCTGCGCGACCTCGTCCAGAAGGGCATCAATCCCGGCAATATCATGCTCGCCCCCGGCGACGTGGTACGTATCCACTCGCGCGACGAAAGCAAGGTCTTCGTCTCCGGCGAAGTCGTGACGCCCAAAGCACTCACCATGCATAACGGCCGCCTCACGCTCAACGAAGCGCTTGGCGAAACCGGCGGCATCAGCCCCCTGAGCGGTGACGCGCGCCAGATCTATGTCGTGCGCAAGACACCCGAGCGTACCCGCGTGTTCCAGCTCGACGCGCGGCTGACCGGTTCGCTGGCAATGGCCGAGGCATTCGAGCTGCGGCCCAAGGACGTCGTCTATGTCGCCGCATCGCCGCTGGCGAACTGGAACCGGCATTTGAGCCTGCTGTTCCCCGGTGCGCTTACTTCGGCGGTCGGCGTCACCAACCGACCCTGAGCGTCCTTGAGCGTCCCTGAGCGTCCCTGAGCGACCCCGAGCGCCCCTGAACCACCGGAGCCACCATGACCACACCCGCCGACCACCATCAGTTGACCCATGTGGTGCACAGCCCGCCGGTCTTGAGTGTGCCGTTCGACCCGCGCCCGTCGTTCACGAATTCCGACGAGCCCACGGTCGACCTGAAGGGGCATTTCAATACCCTGTAGCCGAGTCCGATGATACCGATGACCGCCGTGCGGTCGCGAAATTTGGCAGCAAGCTGCTGCAGGTGGGCCGATTGGTGTTCGTCGCGCATGTGTATCCTCGCCAACAGTGGGGTAGGTGGAGTGGTGCTGAAGGGCAGGTGCTACGGTGGCCGCTTAGATTCGGAACGGCACGAATTTATTGATGAGACTGATTCGGGCGGGCTCGGGCAGGGGCTCGGGCACCTGTGGAGGCGCCGCGGCCGGGAGCTGGGGCGTGTACTCGCTGACGATGGCTTTGACCATCGATTCGATCATGGCGCGCTCGTGGGTTTCACAGGCCATCATCAGGCAGGTGATGCAGGTCTCCAGCACGCTCGGGCGCAGTGCGTTTTCCTTCATGCGCATGATGCGGGGATGCTCGCTGGGGAACACCGTGCCGTCGGTCAGCAATTCCTCGTGCAGTTTTTCGCCCGGGAACAGGCCGACGAACTTAACCTCGATCTCGCCCTCCGGGTGCTGCGCCGTTTTTTCGGTCAGGCCCGACATGGCCAGCAGCGTGCGGGCCAGTTCGACGATGCGTACCGGCTCGCCCATGTCGAGCACGAACACGTCGCCGCCCTTGGCCATGGCGCCGGCCTGGATCACGAGTTGGGCGGCCTCGGGAATGAGCATGAAATAGCGCGTCACTTCCGGATGGGTGATGGTGAGTGGCCCGCCGCGTGCGATCTGGCGCTGGAACAGGGGGATCACCGAGCCGGAAGAGCCCAGCACATTGCCGAAGCGGACCATGCAGAAGGTGGTCCTGTGGCCTGGCCGGCTTGCCGCGGCCTGGAAGATCAGCTCGGCGATGCGCTTGCTGGCGCCCATGATGTTGGTCGGGCGTACGGCCTTGTCGCTGGAAATGAGCACGCAGGTTTCAACCTGGTGGGCGGCGCAGGCCGTTGCCACGACCTGGGCGCCGAGCACGTTGTTGCGCAGGCCCTCGACGATATTCGATTCGACCAGCGGCACATGCTTGTAGGCGGCGGCGTGGTAGACGGTGTCGACATGGCCGTCCGACAGGATGCGCTCGAGCAGGTCGGCATTGCAGACCGAACCAAGGTGGGCGTCGATGCGCAGGTCGGGAAAACGGGTGACGAGTTCCTGGCGGATCGTGTAGAGCGCGTATTCGGAGTGGTCCAGCAGCTGCAGCCTGCCTGGTCCGAGGGTGACGATCTGGCGGCACAGTTCGCTGCCGATGGAGCCGCCGGCGCCGGTCACGAGCACGGTCTTGCCGCGGACGCAACGGGCGAACAGGTCGAGCCGGGGCGGCACCGGGGGACGGCCGAGCAGGTCCTCGAACTTCAGCTCTCGGATCGAGTCGCGCGGCGTGGCCCGGTCGTCGGCGAGGTCGACCAGCCGGCTCAGGATCTTGGTCGTCACGCCGGCGCCGGCCAGGCGCTGCATGATGTCGCGCAGGCGTTCGGCAGGCATGCCGGGAACGGCGATGATGACGGTGCGGATGCCGTGCGCCGCCACCAGGTCGGCCAGGCGGCCGGTATCGAATACGCGCAGGCCGGCGATCGTACGGTCGTTCAGTGCGCGCTTGTCGTCGAAAAAGCATACCGGGCGGTATTCATCGCTGTTGCGCATCGTTTGCGCCAGCCGGGCGCCGGCCTCGCCGGCGCCATAGATGGCGACGGCATCGGAAGTCGGGCGGCGCGCGCTGTGGCTGCGCAGGAAATTACGCATGCCGATACGCGAAGTAACGACATACGAGAAAACGATAAACCAGTAAATCGCCAGCGCACTGCGCGGAAACATTGCGTCGTTAATCGCGAACAATACGACGTAGGCACATAATACGGCGATGCCGAGTGCAAAACCGGTGGCGCTTAGCAGGCGTCCATCGATAAAGCGAATCACGGCGCGGTATAAATCGGACATCGACAGCGCGGCAATCGTGACCAGGGTCACGATGATATAAGAGGCAGGCCCATAATTGGCGATCAGTTTCATATCGCCGAAACGCAATAACATGGCGATGAGAAAACACATAGGCAGGGCGACGAGATCAATCGCAACCATGAGCGCGATTTTGGCAGTGCGGTGCATCGATACCATTCCTGCGCAAAACTGGCTTAATACTCGGGCGGATAAAGTGGGCATGGTGATCGCGTGACTCGTCAAGTAGGTAGCAGGAACAGCAGAAACGACGATGCGCACAGCACGGAATTAAAAAAATGCGGTAAATAAATTCCGTTAAAAATATTTACTTATTTAATAAGAGCCGCTGAGCGATGCAACTTGGTGTTGCTGAGTAAGTTTATTATCGTTGGGCTACTGAATGATGAGTTTGACCCTGCTCAACCGCGAATTCCGAATTAAAACAAAGTTGCCATTTTATTTATTTTTGGAAATGGTAATAGGAAATAAATCGGCGAGCGAAGGGTATTATATTTCCGGTTGGAATATAAAAAATGTTGTGCCGGCGCAGAAATGGAGAGCGGGCCGGCAAATGCGACCGAAGGAAATGGAAAGGAACGAAGGCGTTCGCCCACGAGGCCGGTACAGGCGCGCCAAGGGGCGCCGCGGGCGGTGGACAGGACCAGGGGAAAGCGAGGCTGAAGGGCCGCGGCGGCCTCTTCTTTAGAAGAGAAAATCGGCGCGCGCAGGGCTGCGCGCGCCGGCCAAGCTGTTTACGTTCCCGGACGCGGCTGCGGGGCCATCGGCGGGACCACGATGTTCTCGTTCAGGCGCAGGAATTTGAAGCCGGCCAGCTGCTGGACCTTCCTGCCTGCCCTGGCGTTGCGCGCTTCGCGTTCGACGGCACGCGCGATGAACGAGTCGAAGCTTTCTTCGCGCACCTGCGGCTCCTGCGAATGCAGGAAACGGCGTTCGCCGTTCGGGCCGAGCACCACCAGGCCGACGTGCGAGGCCCAGTGTTCGCCGTCGCGGGTCGAGATCACGTTGACGAAGTCGCCTTCCTGCAAGCGCGCGGCAATCGCCGCCACGCCTTCTTTCGGCACAAAGGCCTGGCGGCTGGTTTCGACCGGGATGCTGGTCTCGGTGTTGTGGCGCGTCTTCAGGAAGCGCGCACGGTCGACCCGCATGTTGTAGCCGGGTCCGCCCGGGCCTGCCAGTTCCGCGCTGACGTCGGTGACGAGCCAGCGGTTGGCCACGTTCCAGTCCATTTCGGTGTAGTGATTGCGGGTAGCCACGCCGATCACGCCGTCGCGGTAGCGGATGCGCTGCAGCATCCAGAAAAACTCTTCCCACGAGCGCGACAAGGCCATCGCATAGGTGTGTTCCGCGAAGACGACGCAGTCGCTGCGTTCCAGGCTGAACATCGGCAAATTGTCGTGCAGCTCGAAGGGAAACTCGCCCAGCAGGTTCAGCAGGTAGGGCTGGCCCAGGTTCTTGCGGCCGATCGCGGCGATGCGCTTGCGCAGGTCGGGTTCGGCGCCATGCACCCAGGCGACGTAGCGGCCCGCCTCGACCGGTGTCATCTGGTAGATCGGCTTTTGCAGGATGGCCTCGATGCTGGCCGGGGCGGAGGCTGGAGCGACCGTGGCGGGAGCGGCGGGCGCAGCCATGATCGCAACGGGCGCAGGCGCGGGGACGGCGGGGGCCGGAGGCTGGCTTGCGCAGCCGGCGAGGGCGGCCAGCAGGAATGCCAGGGGAAGGTGGCGCATGGATGAGTCTCCTTTATACAGTTGCGAGACGCTAACGCGTGCAGCACGCTTTTGACAATGAATATTTGTGGCCGGGCCATAACCAACGAAGCTTGTTGTAGCTCTAAAACATTCCTTCAAGTTATGGGCGAGGGATCACAAGTAATTTTCCAGATATTTGCTTTTCACTAATACTATGAGGATGGCAGGGACCGCCTGCCGACCGCATCACCCCATACCTATATCCAGGAGAGAAATAATGTTCAAGCAAAAGCCACTGGCCGCTGCCGTTTCGATGGCGTTGTGGAGCCTGGCCGCCTTGCCGGCCATGGCCCAGACCCGCGACGGCGCGACGCCGATGCAGACCGTCGAGGTAACCGGTATCCGCGCGTCGATGGCCAAGTCGCTCGACGTCAAGAAGAACGCGACCGCCAACGTCGAGGTCATCACGGCCGAAGACGTGGGCAAGATGCCGGACAAGAACCTGGCCGACTCGCTGCAGCGCCTGGCCGGCGTGGCCGTGCGTACCGACTACGACGAAGCGGAAAAAGTGTCGATGCGCGGCACCAACCCGGACATGGCCCTGATCCTGTTCAACGGCCACACGGTGTCCGGCGGCGACTGGTATGTCGCCGACCAGGGTTCGAGCTCGCGCTCGACCAGCCTGTCGCTGATGCCGTCCTCGGTCCTGAACCAGGCACTGGTATACAAGACCTCGCAGGCCAACATCGTCGACGGCGGCCTGGCTGGCACCATCAACGTCACCACCCGCAAGCCGCTGGCCCAGAAAGAACGCCTGTCGGGCCGCATCAGCGCCGGCGCCAGCTATGCCGAACTGGCTGGCAAGGCTGCACCCGACCTGTCCGCCTCGATCAACTGGAAGAACGAAGCGGGCACCTTCGGCGTCATCGCCCAGGGCTTCGCCGAAAAGCGCTTCGTGCGCCGCGATTCGGTGTCGCGCTTTGCCTACGGCACCAGCAGCGGCTGGGACGTGATCAACACCTCCACCATGCTGGGCATTACCGATGCTTCGCTGGCCGGCACCGGCTACAAGGCCGCCGACCTGAACGGCGTGCGCCTGCCGGGCTCGATGAGCTCGGAATTCGTCGAATCCGTGCGCGACCGCAAGGGCGGCATGGTTTCGATGCAGTTCAAGCCGAACCAGGACCTCGACGTGACCCTGACGGGCTTCCATTCGCAGATGAACGCGAACAACAACGGCCGCCTGACTTCGGGCGCGATGTACTCGATGCTGCTCGGCAAGAACGAGCCGCTGGGCGGCACCGCGGCGACGTCGGTGAACACCTTCTCGAACGGCCAGCGCGTGTATGCGCAGATCAAGAACCCGGTGATCGTTACCGAGCGCACGATGTACGGTCACGAGCTGAAGGTATTGAAGTCGGCTGACATCGTCTACCCGGCCGGCACCGTGCCCCAGTACGTCGGCAACTCGGAAGGCTTCTACCGCGACGGCGCGCAGGCAACCAGCTCGTTCATCGACCTCGACGGCAAGTACCGCGTCAGCCAGGACCTGACCGTCAAGACCCTGTTCTCGGCCACGCGCGGCGTCGGCAAGACCGACCTCGACCAGGGCACCACCTTCGCCCGCTATGGCACCGGCGTCTCGTATGCCTTGCGCGGCCTGCGCGAAGCACCGTTCGTGCAATATTACGGCGCCGGTGAAAACCGTCCAGGCATCAATCCCGACGGCAGCGGCTACATGATCGTCGGCCGCACCGCGTCCGGCATCAAGACCACCGACAAGGAAGCGAGCGGACAGTTCGACGCCGAATACAAACTCAATGCCGGCTTCGTGCAGTCGCTCGAGGCAGGCGTGCGCCATGCCGACCACAAGCGCTTCAGCGGCCGTTTCGGCCCGGCCTTCCGCACCGCCCTGAGCTACAGCTTCAACCCGACGACCGGCGCCATCATCCAGCCGACCCCGACTCCGACCGAAGGTTGGCAGCCATATCCATCCAACTTCGGCGATGGCCTGGGTGGCGGCAACTGGGACAACACCGGCTTCACGTATTCGCCGGAAGCGCTGAAGGCGTATATCGCGGCCAATACCAAGGAAACCAGCACCGCCTGGGAACGCCGGGTCAGCTCCGAGATCGACATGCGCGAGCGCCAGACCTCGGCCTACCTGATGGCGAACATGGAAGGCGAACGCTGGTCCGGCAATGTCGGCGTACGCTACGTGCGCACTATCGTCGATGCGCAGATCGCCACCCCGATCCCGAATCCGCGTACCTGCCTGCGCAGCGCGCCGAACCAGCCGGCCACGGTCTGCGCCGCCTATCCAGGCGCGATCACCGATGCCGGCGACGCCGTTGCCTTCTATGACAACGCGGCGTTCAACCCGCTGTCGGGCACGATGTATTACAAGACGCCGACCCACAAGGTGTTCAAGAACGCCTTGCCGAGCCTGAACCTGCGTTACGAGCTGACGAAGGACATGATCGTGCGCTTCGGCGCCAGCCGCACCATCGGCCGCCAGAACTACAACGTCATCGGCAGCGGCTTCGGTACGCCTGGCTGCGACGCCGGCGGCTGCCGCGTCACGGGCCCGAATCCGGACCTGCGTCCGCTGACTTCGGATAACGCCGACCTGTCATGGGCCTGGTATTTCGGCCGCCGTTCGGCCGTCGTCGTCAACGCCTTCCACTCGAAGATCGACGGCTACGTCAAGACCGGCACCGTCGGCACCTCGACCATCGACCTGACCGACCCGCGTGACCTGGTCGTCAAGCCGTTCTTCATCAACACTTCGTCGCAGCAGGGCGCGAAGATCACCGGTCTCGAAGTGTCGTACGAGCAGCCTTTCGGTTCGTCGCCATTCGGCTTCACCTCGAACGTCAGCCGCGCCAAGACCAAGGTCGACGACGGCCGTCCGATGGTCGGCGCTTCGGAATGGGCCGGCAACCTGGGCCTCTACTTCGAAAACGACAAGGCCTCGGCCCGCCTGGTGTCGAACTACCGCGGCGAATACGTGAACTCGACGACCGCACCGTCGCCGACCGCGAACAGCCAGGGTTTGTCGGTGATCAATGGCGTGACGATGCCGACCGCGCCGACCATGGCCGCATCGGTGACGACGCTGGCCTTCAACGCCAGCTACAACCTGACGCCGAACCTGATCGTCTCGTTCGACGCGACCAACCTGACCAACGTCAAGCGTGCCTACTATCGCTACAGCGAAGAAGAGCAGCAGAAGCTCGACGTCAGCGGCCGCCAGTTCTACCTGAACCTGAAGTACAAGTTCTGATCGGGTAGCCAGGCAACAAGGAGAAGGGGAGCTTCGGCTCCCCTTTTCATCGTATGTCCAGTCCTACAGTGCGACGGGCCGCTTCGGTAGCTCATCCAGGCCCCCAGTGTGCGTCATCTAACGGTCGCAATGTTATGCATTCGATATGATGAGGCCGTGTGAGTGAGGAGCCGGCGAATTCGTTCTGCTGGCCTGCCAAATATCTCAACAGGTTAGCCGGTCGCCTCGAGGATCGGCACCAATTTCAGTCGCAAGCGGAGGCCACATGGCTGCCACCACCACCACGAATCCACCGAAACACCTGGTTCGCGAATATCTCGCACGGCGCGCGCGCGATCCGCAACCACCGCCTGCGCCCGAGGAAATCCGGCGCCAGCTTGGCTGGGGGATCACCGTGCCGGCCGAGCTGAAGCTGGCCAGCGAAGCAGCGTAAAATCGCGCATCGCAACCTGTGGTTTCGGGATATCCTGACAAATCGTTTCAACAGAGGAGAAGTACATGACCAAGCGTATCGGTAACAAACACGAAGCCCAACACCGCGGCATCGAAGAACGTCTCGACATCCGCCGCACCAACATCGCCCGCGAAGCGATCAAGCAGGCTACGGCCCGCGCCAAATACCGCAACCAGGTCAAGAACCAGCCTGCGATGAACCTGTCCGCAGCTGCCTGATCCCGGATTGGTAAAAAAAGCCCGCTCACGAGCGGGCTTTTTTTCGTCCGGGTTTTCGTTGCTCGCCGAATCCTTTGCCGTTCGCCGATCCAGCGCCGCCGTTCGCCGAAAGACGCTTTCCAGCCGGTAGCCGGCCCGCTATCGTGTTTACATCACAACACGGAGGGCGCAATGAATCTCGAAAACAATTACGCGGCGCGCAAACAGGTCTTGTGGGGCCTGGTCCTGATCGCAGTCGGCTTCATTTTCCTGCTCGACCGCATGGACCTGGTCGATCTCGTGGACCTGCGCGAGCTGTGGCATTATTGGCCGCTCGCGATCGTTGCGGTCGGCATCAACCAGACCATCGGCTACACGAGCGCGCGCGAATTCAGCAAGGGCCTCTGGACCGTCTTCATCGGCCTCTGGCTGTTTGCCGTGTTCGAAGGTTTCCTTGGCCTGACTTTCCGCAACAGCTGGCCGCTGTTCCTGCTGATGTGGGGCCTGCAGATGGTATTGAGCCCCGTGATCGAGCGCCGCTTTTCGAAGGAGAAGGACCATGCATAAGGACACGATCGAGGGCCGCGCCCTGGACCACCGCAAGCGCGGCGTCACCAGCCAGGTGCTGATGGGCGTGCTGGTGATCGGCATCGGGCTGCTGTTCCTACTCGATAACCTGGACATCATCGAGCTGCACAATGCGCTGGCCTTCTGGCCCCTGGTCTTCATCTTCGCCGGCGTCGCCAAGCTGCTCGACACCTCCTCGCCGAACGGCTACCTGATCGGCATCGCCGGCATCGCCATCGGCGGCGCGATGATCCTGAACCGCCTCGGCATCATCTATTTTTCCTTTCGCCAGGCCTGGCCGCTGGTCTTGATCGCGGTCGGTGCGATGGTGGTGTACCGCGCCATGCGCGCCGGCAGCACCCCGGTGCATGGCATGGTGGATGGAACGCCGGGTGCACCAGGCGCGCCGAGCGAGACCGCGCAGAGCGTCGACGTGACGGCGGTGCTGGGCGGCTTCGAGCGGCGCGTGCATACCCAGGACTTTCGCGGCGGCGAAGTCACGGCGGTGATGGGCGGCTGCACCCTCGACATGCGCGGCGCCTCGATCCAGGGCGAGGCCACCATCAACGTGTTCGCCTTCTGGGGCGGCGTGACGATCAAGTGCCCGCCCGACTGGACGATTGTCCTGCAGGGCACGCCGATCATGGGCGGCTTCGACGAAAAGACGGTGGCCCCGCCGGACAACAGCAAGCGCCTGGTCATTCGCGGCTACGCGATCATGGGCGGCGTGGAAGTCCGTAATTGATGCAAGGCGTACTGCACGGCGCACTCGGCTCGCGGCGCGGCACGGCCCTGTACCTGGCGGCCTGGCTGTTGCTGGGGGTGCTGCTGGCGGGACTGATGACCGTCGCCCTGGAGGCGCCCTGGGGCGCCAGCCTGCTGTTCGCCGTGCCGCTCACGCTGCTGTATGGCTGCGCCAGCGGCTTTTCTTCGTATTACCTGTGCCGCGCCTATCCACTGGCCGGCAAGCCCCTGTTCGCGGTCCTCGGTGTGTTCGCCTGCAGCGCGGTGTGCGCCAGCAGCCTGTGGACCGTGGCAGGGAACGGCTGGGGCGAACTGCTGCGCGGAGCCTGGCCCGGCATGCCCGCGTCGCATGTTCCCTTCGTGACGCGGCCCTTCGCCGCCCTGATGTTCGGCCTCGGCGTGATCCTGTACGGCCTGAGCGCGGTGGCGCACTACCTGGGACTGGAATTCGAACGGGCGCGCCTGTTCGAGCGGCGCGAGCTGGAGATGCAGCTGGCCGCCCAGGACGCCGAGCTGCGCATGCTGCGCACCCAGATCGATCCCCACTTCCTGTTCAACAGCCTCAATTCGATCAGCGCACTGACCTCGTTCGACCCGGCGGCGGCGCGCGCCATGACCCTGCAGCTGTCGGATTTCTTTCGCCGCAGCCTCGGCATGGACGCGCAGCGAAAAGTTTCCCTGTCCGAGGAACTGGCGCTGGTGCGCGCTTTCCTCGCCATCGAACAGGTGCGCTTCGGCGCGCGCCTGTCGTTCGAAGAAGCGGTAACGCCGGAGGCGGCGGCCTGCCTGCTGCCGCCGATGCTGCTGCAGCCGCTGGTGGAGAACGCCGTCAAGCACGGCATCGGCAACCGGCTCGATGGCGGCACGGTGCGCATTGCCGCCGAGCGGGCGGGCTCGCTGCTGCGCATCCGGGTCGAGAACGACGCCGACGAGGAAGCAGCGCCGGTGCGCACCGCCGGCTGCGGCATTGGCCTGGCCAACGTGCGCCAGCGCCTGGCCGCTACCTATGCGCACGAGGCCAGCGTGCACTGGACCCACAGCAGCGAGCGCTTCCGGGTCGAACTGGCGCTGCCGGTTGAAACCGCGGCATTGATGGAGGCTTGAGCATGCGTGTCGTGATTGTCGACGATGAATTTTTGGCGCGCGCGGTACTGCGCGAATACCTGGCCGCGCATGCCGGCATCGAGATCGTCGCCGAATGCGCGAACGGTTTCGAGGCGGTGAAAGCGATCGGAGAGCTGCAGCCCGACCTGGTCTTCCTCGACATCCAGATGCCGAAACTCGATGGCTTCGAGGTCGTCGAGCTGGCCGGGACCACGACGCACTATGTCTTCGTGACGGCCTACGACCAGTATGCGCTCAAGGCCTTCGAGGTGCGCGCGCTCGATTACCTGCTCAAACCCTTCAGCCGCGAGCGGCTGGCGCAGGCGCTGGCGAACGTGGCGGCGCGGTTTGCAGTCCCTGCGGCGCCAAGCCAGGACGTGGGCGCGCTGGCGGCGAAGGCCGCGCGCCGCCATGGTCCGCTCGAGCGCATCCTGGTGCGCGACGGCGCCCGCGTCCACGTGGTGCCGGCGGCCAGCATCGACTGGATCGAGGCCCAGGACGATTATGTGCAGATCAGCGCCGCCGGCCGCGCGCACTTGAAAAACGGGCGCATGGCCGAACTCGAGGAGGGGCTCGATCCCGGTATGTTCCTGCGCGTGCACCGCTCCTACATCGTCAACGTCGGCGCGATCGAGCGGATCGAGGCGCCGACCAAGGACAGCTGGTGCGCGGTGCTGAAGGACGGCAAGCGGGTGCCGGTCAGCCGCAGCGGCTACGCGAAGCTCAGGGAAGCGATGCGCTGACGGCGTCCACCTGCCACCAGCGCGGCAGCAGCGCGCGTACCGCCGGATCGTCGAAGCGGTCGTCGATCAGGTAGACCACGCCCTGGTCCTGCTCCGTGCGGATGACGCGGCCCGCCGCCTGCACCACCTTCTGCAGGCCCGGATATAGATAGGTGTAGTCGTAGCCGGCGCCGAACATCGCCGCCATGCGCGTACGCAGCGCTTCGTTGACGGGATTGAGCTGGGGCAGGCCGAGCGTGGCCACAAAAGCGCCGATCAGGCGCGCGCCGGGCAGGTCGATGCCTTCGCCGAAGGAGCCGCCCAGCACCGCGAAACCGATGCCGCGCCCGTCGGCGTGGAAGCGTTCCAGGAAACCGCCGCGTTCGCCCTCGCTCATCCTGCGCTCCTGGCGCCAGATCGGCAGCTCGGGATAGCGTTCGGCGAACAAGGTGGCTACCTGGTCCAGGTAGTCGAAGCTGCTGAAAAAGGCGAGGTAGTTGCCGGGCTTTTGCGCATACTGGGCGGCCATCAGGCGCGCGATCGGCAGCAAGGAGGCGCCGCGGTGCGCGTAGCGCGTGGAGATGTCGCGCGCGATGTGCACCGCCAGCTGGCCGCTGGTGAAGGGCGATTCGACATCGATCCAGCCGGCGTTCTGCGGCAGGCCGAGCAGGTCGGCGAAATAATGCCAGGGGCTGAGGGTGGCGGAAAACAGGGTCACCGAATGCGCCCCCGCGAACCTGGCCTTCAGAAAAGGCGCCGGCACCACGTTGCGGATCGAGAGCGTGGTGTCCTTGCCGGCGCGCGCGAGGTCGCAGACCGAATGCTCGCCGAAGGATTCGGCCAGGCGCGTAAACTGCAGGGCGTCGAAGTAAAAACGCTGCAGGTCCGGATCGAAGGGGCCGCCCGCTGCGGCCTCGAGGAGGAAGTCGCTGATGGCGCCGGCGGCGTTGGTCAGCGCGGTGAGCAGTTTTTCGGGCGGGGCGCTCAAGCCTTGGTAAGGCGCGGGTGCGCTTGCCTCGATGTCGCCCCAGGCGCGCGCGACTTTGGTCAGCGCCTTCTTGACGGGTTCCGGCGCCCCGGCGCGCGCCAGGCGCAGGGCGCCGCGGTCGAGCTGGGCCGAATACATCGCACGCGTGCGCGAGACCATGTTGTGGGCTTCGTCGACCAGCACGCTGGCGCGCCAGCCATTGGCCTGGGCCAGCGCGAACAGCATCGCGCTGCCGTCGAAATAATAGTTGTAGTCGCCGACCACGACATCGCTCCAGCGCGCCATTTCGCCCCCCAGGTAGTAGGGGCAGACGCCGTGTGCGAGGCCGACTTCGCGCAGCGCGGGGCGGTCCAGCACCGCCAGGTTTGCCGCCGCCTGGCGTGCGGCGGGCAGGCGGTCGTAGAAGCCCTGCGCCAGCGGGCAGGATTCGCCGTGGCAGGCCTTGTCCGGGTGCTCGCAGGCCTTGTCGCGCGCGGTCAGTTCGAGCACGCGCAGCGGCAGCGCCGGACTGGCGGCGCGGATCGCTTCGACGGCGTCCAGCGCCAGCTGGCGTCCCGGGGTTTTGGCGGCCAGGAAAAAAACCTTGTCGATGCGCTGCGCGGGCGCCGCTTTCAGGACCGGGAACAGGCTGCCGACGGTCTTGCCGATGCCGGTCGGCGCCTGGGCCAGCAGGCAGCGCCCGGAGGCGTTGGCCTTGAAGACGTTTTCGGCGAGCTGGCGCTGGCCCGGGCGAAACGAGGGGTGGGGAAAACGCAGCGCGGCCAGGCCGGCGTCGCGCGCCTCGCGGTGGCGCAATTCGGCCTCGGCCCAGGCCGTGAAGCGCCGGCATTGATCCTCGAACATGGCGCGCAGGTCCAGCGCGCTGCGGGTCTCGTGCAGCGAGGTTTCCAGGCCGCTGCCGATCTCGTAATACACCAGGGCCAGGTTGACTTCATCGAGTCCGCGCTGGGCGCACAGGAGGTGGCCGTAGACGCGCACCTGGGCCCAGTGCAGGTGGCGATGGTTGTCCGGCATCGAGGACAGCTGGCCGCGATAGGACTTGATTTCCTCGAGCAGGTTGAGCGCCGGGTCGTAGCCGTCGGCGCGGCCGCGCACATGGAGCGGCCCATGGTCGCCGGAGAGCGAAACCTCGGCCTGGTAGCCGTCCCCGCGCCTGCCGGTGACCACCGTGTGGCCGGCGATGCCTTCCTGGGCGGTCGGGGAGGGCGTGAAGCGCAGGTCGAGGTCGCCCGCCTTGGCGGTGAATTCGCACAGGGCGCGCACGGCGACGACATAGCTCACGGGCGTGCTTCCCATTCCAGGTAGCACACCGAGACCGGCATGTCGTGCTGGGCGCAGTAGTCGATCCAGCGCAGCTGGTTGTCCTGCAGGCGGTCGCCCGGGCCCTTCACTTCGATCATGTGATAGCGGCGTTCAGCCGGCCAGAACTGGATCAGGTCGGGAAAGCCGTTGCGATTGAGCTTGATGTCGGCCAGGATGCGCTCGCACCAGCGCTTCAGGTGGGCGGCCGGGATGCAGTCGAGGGCGAGTTCGAGCAGGCCCCGCTCCAGGTATTCCCAGGACACGAAGGGCGCCGAGATGCCGGCCTTTTCGTCGAAGTTGGCCAGGATGGTGGCCCTGTAGCGGCCATCGTCGAGCTGGGCCAGGCAGTCGTCGAACTCGCGCGCGCGGCGCCGGTGGAAATCGAGGCTGTACAGGTCGGCCGGCGCGCGGTGAAAGGGGTGGAAAAAGGCGCCCGGAATGGCCGCGAAGATCGCGCGCCAGCACAGCAGGCCGAACAGGGCATTGGCGAGCATGTTCTCGACATAGAACACGGGTGCGCACTCTTCGGCCAGGTGGTCGCGCACGGCGCCTTCGACCCATGGGTCGGGGCCGGGGTGGGGCAGGGATACCGCGAATTGCGCAATCGCCGCGGCCTTGCCTTTCGGGCGCTTCGGGTGGCCGAGTTTGCGCGCCAGGCGCGGGCCGATGCGTGCGAAGTGCTGGCGTTCGGCGTCGCTTTCGGGTGCGCGCTGCGCTTCTTCCAGCGCTTGCCAGGCCTCGCCATAGCGTTCGGCCTTTTCCAGCACCCGGATCGCGCGTCCGCGCGCTCCGGGAAAGCGGCAGCGCGCATAGACCGCATGCGCGCCCATCCAGTCCTTTTGCTTCTCGATATGCTGGCCGACGTGGAACAGGAACTTCTCGCGCCGGCTGTCGAGCCAGTCGTTCTCGAACGCGTGCATGGGCAGGTCGCGCAGGATATCGTCGCCCGGCTCCAGTCCGGCGGCAAAGCGTTCGCGGCAGGCATGCAGGGCGAGGTAATCGTCGATGTCGCTGCGCTTGCGAAATCCGCGCGAGGCTGCCGAAAACTCCACCTGCTCGTAGCGGAACAGGCCCAGGTCGGCCAGCACGAATTCGGTCCAGTCCTGACGCAGGTTGCCGAAGAAGATCAGGCGCAGGCGGTCGCACAGGGGTTTGGCGAGGATGCGCAAGGCGACGTCGGTGCAGTCGCGGTACCAATCCGATAAGGCGCGCCCCTCGCCATCGCCGGCTGCGGCGCGCAGCGCTTCGAGCTGCTCGGCCTTGCGCGCATTCGTGTGCTGCAAGGTCGATGCGAAAGCGATGGCGATCTCGGGCTTGGACAGCAGGTCGAACAGCTCGTCGAGGGAGAGCCGCGGGTCGACCTGGATCCAGCCGGTGGGCAGCAGGTGCTGCGCGGCTTCGACCGGGCAGCCGATTTCGGCATAACGCAGTTTGCTGGCGCGGAAGAGGTCGCCCTTGCGCATGACCATGCGCACGAACAGGGCGCGCGCCGGCTGGGGCAGCGCGGAAAACGCACCGATGAACGCCTGTTCTTCGTCGGTCAGCAAATCGTTGTAACGCTGACCGATCCAGTCCAGGACGGCCTGGAAATTATCCAGATAATAAAACTCGTTTTCCAGAACCCTGTTCATCTCTTGACGCGCTACTGTGCTTATGTACAGTATAGCGCCTGGGAGGATGAACTCCCAGCGGATTCAATGCTCAGGCAAGCGCGCCGTGGTTTTTTCCCACATTCAAGGCTGGGCTGCCTTTGGCGGGCATTTCGCACCCTGGCAGGCCGTTTGCGCCTCGCGTTCGCCGCGGTGGCGTTCGGATTGCGAAATGATGGCCGAAATCAGCGCGACGTCGGTGTCGACCTGGGGCGGTGCGGATGCGCTCTTGCGCTGGCGGGCGGGACTCACGGCGGCTTTGGCGGCAGCGCGTTGCGGCGCGGGTTTCGCGGTGCGCAGGGCAGCACGCTGTGCTTTGTCGACTTTCTTGTCTGCTTTCTTGTCGGCCTTGCGCCCGTTGCTGGCCGAGGCAGTGCCGGACGCGCCGCGCGGTTTGGCTGGCGCCGCTTTCGTGGCCTGCGCCGGCGGTTTCGTGGTTTCCTTCGGCGGACGCGGCGCCGGCTTCGATGCCGCGCGGGCCGGCGCTTCCTCCGGCGGCAGCATGACCAGTGGCGGCAAGCTGTCGCTGGCGGTGCGCAGGGGCGGTGCGGGCTCGTCGACGATCACGGCCGCCTGCGCGGTGTCGGCTGGCGCTGCACTCGGCGCCGCCGCCGGTGCGGTCAGCATGGGCGGCGGCAGCGGTTCGGCGCCGGCCACCACCTGCGGCACGGCGACAATTGCATCGTGCCCGGCCTGGAGCCGCTCGGCAGTCTTGTGGTTGTCGTAGGCCAGCCAGGCGACGCCGCCGATCAGGATGCCGGCGAAGGCGGCGGCGGCGCCGTAACAGGCCAGGCGCAGGTTCGAGGTGCGCGTGCCAGTGCGTCGTGCTGAATCGCGTTCGAGCATGGCGAGGATGTTGTCTTCTCCCACAGCGCGGCGCGACGACATCAGGTTTGGTCTTGTCGAGCCTGCTTGATTTTCGTCTGTAGGGCGCACGGCATACCTCCTAAGATGGACGTTTCTGCTTCGATTAGAAACAATCTGGAAAAAGCCATGCTGATCTTCCAGGTGTTCGACAAGGGCGTGCTCGACGACGCCGAAGGGCGCCAGATCGATTTTCGCAATACCATCATCATCCTGACCTCGAACACGGCATCGAGCACGATGATGGCCGCCTGCCTGAACAAGAGCGCAAGCGAGCTGCCGAAACCGGACGCCCTGCTCGACATGATCCGCCCGCAGCTGATGAAGCAATTCAAGCCGGCCTTCCTCGGGCGCTTGTGTACCGTGCCCTTCTACCCGATCGGCGACGAGGTGCTGGCCAACATCATCCGCCTGAAACTGAACCGCATCGGCCAGCGTGTGCTGGCCAACCACGGCGCCGTCTTCGAATACGACGACGCGCTGGTCGACGCGGTGCTGGCGCGCTGTACCGAAGTCGATTCGGGGGCACGCAATGTCGACACGATCCTGAACGGCAGGCTGCTGCCGGAGATCGCCGACGCGGTGCTGGCGCGGATGGCCGAGGGCGGCGCCATCGCCCGGATCAAGGCCGGCGCGACGAAAGCGGGCAAGTTCAGGTACACGATCGACCCCGCATCCTGAAAGGACACACCATGTTCACGGTCGAACAGTTACTCAGGCCCGTCAGCCAAGCCGCGCCCTGCGGCGAGGACCTCGCGTTTTCTTCCGAGATCGACGCGATCGCCCAGGCGCGCAAGGCGGACGACCCGTCGCTCGAGCAGGGCGCCTGGGTCACCACGCTCAAGGAAGCGGACTGGCGTTTTGTGGGCAAACGCTGCGCGATCCTGGTCGAGACGCGCAGCAAGGACTTGCAGCTGGCCGTGTGGCTGGCCGAAGCGAGCGCAAAAACGGCCGGCCTGCGCGGTTTGGGCAACGCGCTGCGGGTGCTGGCCGGTCTTTGCGAGCGTTACTGGAACGGCCTGTATCCGCTGCCCGACGAGGGCGGCTTCGAGCAGCGCATCGGCAACCTGGCCTGGCTTGCCGCGCGCGCGCCGCAACTGGTGCTGGAATGCCCGGTCACCGAAGGCGCCGCCTTGTCGATGCGCGACATCGAAGCGGCGCGTGCCGCCGGCGCCGGCCGGATTGCCGAGGTCGAAGCGGCGCGCAGCCGCAGCTCGGCAGCCTGGCAAGCGGCCTTGCTGGACGACTGCAATGCCTGCCTCGCGGCGCTCGGCGAACTCGAACAGTCGGTCGACGCCCGCTTGGGCGTGGACGGACCGAGTTTCTCGGGCGCCCGCGGCGCCTTGCAGAACCTGGCCCATTTCGTCGCGCCGGCGCCCGCTGCGGCAACGGCAGGCGCGGCCACGGGTGCGCTCGTCGCCATGCCAGGGCCGGCCGAGTTGCAGCCGGCCCTGGCCGGCGCCATCCAGACGCGCGCCCAGGCCCTCGGCCAGTTGCGCGCGGTGGCCGATTTCTTTCGCCATACCGAGCCGCACAGCCCGGTCGCCTACCTGGCCGACAAAGCGGCGGCCTGGGGCGAGCAGCCGCTGCACCTCTGGCTGAGGACGGTGGTCAAGGATGCGGGCGCGCTGGCCCATGTCGAGGAACTGCTGGGGATCGCCGGGGAGGGCGCCGCGGAGTGAAGATGGGGTGAGGCGACGTGCAAAGGGCGGCCGAGGCCGCCCTTGTTCCTTGCTGCCGCCTGCGTTTTACGCGGCCGGCTTGTCGCCGCCCTCGGGCTTGGCCGCGCCGGGCGCGATG
The DNA here is from genome assembly GCF_059685915.1 of Telluria sp. LT2P34. Classification (NCBI taxonomy): domain Bacteria; kingdom Pseudomonadati; phylum Pseudomonadota; class Betaproteobacteria; order Burkholderiales; family Oxalobacteraceae; genus Telluria; species Telluria sp. LT2P34. Next base: position 637,783 of record NZ_JCASIN010000001.1, on the reverse strand, counting down.
GTCGATGCCGCCTTGGCGATCTGCTCCTCGACGTTCTGCACGGCCTGGCGGGTGGCGGCCGTCACCTGCTCGTAACCCTTGAAGGCGTTGTCGATCGCCGACTTGATGATTTCGACTGCGTTCTCCGACCCCGGCTTGACGTTCTGCGTCACGTCGTAGATCAGGGCCGACAGCGTGCTCTTGGCCTCGGCCACGTGGACGTCGGCCGCGCGGCGAAACTCGCTTTGCATCTCCTCGATAATCACCTTCATCTGGTCGCGGTACTCGACGCCCCCGGACATGTCCGGCGTCATGCGCGCCGACAGCGCGTCGAAGGCGGCGCGGGCGTCCTGGGCCTGGGACACGTCGCGGCTGGCGGCGAGCGTTTTATCCATCGTGCTGCGGGCGGTGGCCATGTTGAGCGCCATCACCTGTTCGAGGCCCTTGACCGTCTTGTTGGCGAGCATGTCGAAGGTCTGCATTTGCAGGTCGAACAGGGTTTTGGTAGCGGATGCGAATTGTTCCGGACTCGTGAACATCAATGTCTCCTCGGTTTTCTGATCAGAATTCTGCTCAGTTGGTACAAATAACTGCGATGGACGACTTGCGGGCTAACCATCCTATTATTTAGCAACGATGAGCTTTTCGCAACGCCTGTCTTGGAGGAAGTCGGTAAACGCAAAACGCCGCAATCCTTTTGCAAAGATTGCGGCGTTTTGCGCCGGTCAGACCGGAAAAGCTGTTGGTGCCCACGGAGGGACTCGAACCCCCACACCTTGCGGCACACGGACCTGAACCGTGCGCGTCTACCAATTCCGCCACGTGGGCATTACGGTGCTGCGATATTGCGATGTTACGGTGCTGCTGCGGATTTACATCCGGTAGTGGTGCCCACGGAGGGACTCGAACCCCCACACCTTGCGGCACACGGACCTGAACCGTGCGCGTCTACCAATTCCGCCACGTGGGCATGTTTGCTGCTATTGCTGTGCTGCCTGACGCCTGGACTCAAGAGTCCACCCTACGATGTTACGAACGACTGCGGATAATCATCCGGTAGTGGTGCCCACGGAGGGACTCGAACCCCCACACCTTGCGGCACACGGACCTGAACCGTGCGCGTCTACCAATTCCGCCACGTGGGCATTCTTGCTGCTCGGTTACTGCAATTTACCGAAGCTGATACAATATCAGGCTTTGCTGTTTTTCGCTAGATCAACTTTAGCTGCTCCAGCGCCAGACTTCCCGAATACTGACCGCATTTTCTTTCGCCCTGACATGCTGTCCTTGCGAAAGAGCCGAGATTATAGCGGAACGATTACAAAAGTCAAAGACCGCTCCCGGTGCACGCTTCGTTAGGCGGATTTTGCTGTCCTCCGTTACACTACGCCTGTTAAAGGTGTCAATCTAACCACGGTGCCGGCCGCGTCGGCGCCCCTCGATAAGAATCAAGAAAACGATTTGAAGCAACCTACTCATACTATTCCTAGCCGCGAGGAAATCCTCGCCGTTTTCCGCGATGCGGGCGCACCACTTGATGCAGCCATGCTCGCCCGCGCCTTGCGCGTCAAGCCTGCCGCCGAGGAAGTCCTCAGCCGCCGCCTGAATGCAATGGAGCGCGACGGACAGATCCGCGCCGATGGCGAAGGCGTCTACGCACTCGCAAATAATTCCGATTTCGTTTCCGGCAAGGTCGCCGCCCACCGCGACGGTTTCGGTTTCGTCGTTCCCGACGAGCCGGGCCCGGACCTGTTTCTGAATGATAAAGAAATGCAGAAAGTGCTGCATGGCGACCGCGTTCGCGCGCGCGTCACCGGCACCGACCGCCGCGGCCGTCCTGAGGGCACGATCGTCGAAGTCGTCGAACGCGCCAACACGCACGTCATCGGGCGCCTGCTTAATGAAGGCGGCGTCTGGATCGTCTCGCCCGAAGACCAGCGCATGAACCAGGACATCCTGATCGCCGGTTCCCCTGGCAAGGCCAAGTCCGGCCAGGTGGTCAGCGTCGAACTGATCGAGCAGCCGGCGCGCTTCCAGCAGCCGACGGGCCGTATCGTCGAAGTGCTGGGCGAACTCGACGATCCCGGCATGGAAATCGAAATCGCCGTGCGCAAGTTCGGCGTGCCGCACGTGTTTTCGGCAGACGCGCTCAAGCAGGCCAACAAGCTGCCGAATGAAGTTGTCGCCACCGACCTGCTCGATCGTGTCGACCTGCGCGACGTGCCTTTGGTGACGATCGACGGCGAAGACGCGCGCGACTTCGACGACGCCGTGTACTGCGAGCCCGTGAAAATCGGTAGCGAGAACGGTTTCCGCCTGCTTGTCGCGATTGCCGACGTCAGCCATTACGTGAAACCCAACGACGGTCTCGATGTCGATGCGATCGAACGCAGCACCTCGGTGTATTTCCCGCGCCGCGTGATCCCGATGCTGCCCGAGAAGCTGTCGAACGGCCTGTGCTCGCTGAACCCGGCCGTCGATCGCCTGAGCCTGGTGTGCGATATGGTCGTCTCCAGCGACGGCGAAGTCCAGGCCTACCAGTTCTATCCGGCCGTGATCCACTCGGCCGCGCGCCTGACCTATAACCAGGTCGCCGAGATCCTGCTCGATCCGCAAGGCGAGGAAGGCGCTCGCCGCCCGGCCATCGTGCCGCACCTGCAGAACCTGAACGGCGTGTTCCAGGCGCTCTTGAAGGCGCGCCAGCTGCGCGGTGCAATCGACTTCGAAACCACCGAAACCTATATCGTCTGCAATGCGATGGGCAAGATCGAAAAGATCATCCCGCGCACCCGCAACGACGCCCACCGCCTGATCGAGGAATGCATGCTGGCCGCGAACGTTTGCGCCGCCGACCTCCTGATCCGCAACAAGCACCCGGGCACCTTCCGCATCCACGCCACGCCGACCGAGGAAAAGCTGAACCAGCTGCGCACCTTCCTCAAGATGACGGGCCTGAACCTCGGCGGCGGCACCAAGCCGACCGCCGGCGATTACGCCGCGCTGATGCGCGAGATCAAGGAGCGCCCGGACGCGTCCCTGCTGCAAACCATGCTGCTGCGCTCGATGCAGCAGGCGGTCTACAGCCCGGACAACGTCGGCCACTTCGGCCTGGCCTACGAGGCCTATGCCCACTTCACCAGCCCGATCCGCCGCTATCCCGACCTGCTCACGCACCGCGCGATCAAGGCGGTCCTGCTGGGCCGGAAGTACGAGCCGAAAGGCATCGACCTCGCCAAGCTCAATACCACCGTCTCGAATGCCTCGCGCAAGCAGGCGGCCAAAGACAAGGCGGACGGCAAGGCGAAAAAGGACGAAAAGGACCTGACCATCTGGGACGCCCTCGGCGTGCACTGCTCGGCCAACGAGCGCCGTGCCGACGAAGCCTCGCGCGACGTCGAGAACTGGCTCAAGTGCTTCTTCATGCAGGACAAGCTGGGCGAGTCGTTCACCGGCACCGTCGCCGGCGTCACGACCTTCGGCATCTTCGTGCAGCTCGACGAGCTGTATGTCGAAGGCCTGGTGCACGTGACGGGCCTGGGCCAGGACTATTTCCAGTACGACGAAGGGCGCCACCTGCTGCGCGGCGAGCGTACCGGCAAGACCTTCGGCCTGACCGACCGCGTGGTCGTGCAGGTAGCCAAGGTCGACCTGGAAGCACGCAAGATCGACCTGGTGCTGGCTGACGAGTCCAGCGTCGAGCCGGCCTCTGGCGGCGCCCAGCAGGGTGGCCGCGCCGGCGAAGGCGGCAAATCCGCACGCCAGCGCGACGGCAAGGGCGGCCAGCCGGCCGCAGCGGCGCCGCGCCAGGAAGCGAATGCGCCGGCCGAAGAAGAGAAGGGCGGCCGCTCCAAGCGCTCGCGCCGTTCCCGCAAGGACCGCGCCGCGGCTGCGCAGGCACGCGACGAAGCGGCGAATTTGCCGGCAAGTCTGCCAGTTCCGGCCCCGGTTCCGGCTGCCGCTGCCGCTCCCCAGCTTGATGCCGGCAACGAACCGGACAGCTCGGAAAGCGCACGCCGCGCGCGTCAATCGGCCAACGCCAAGGCAGCCAATGCGCAAGCACGCCAGCAGGCAGCCGAGGCAGCCGAGGCAGTAAGCGCCGCGCCGGCGCCGGCGCCAGTCCCGTCAGCCCAGCCCGCCGTCGTGGCCGTGCAAGCAGCCGACGCCGATGCCCCGCAGGCCAAGCGTCCGGGCCGCGCCAAAAAAGCCGCGGCGCCCGCGGCCGAGCCGCAAGCGATTGCCGAGGCGCCGCTGGCCGAAGCGCCGCCGGCAGCAAAGCGCGCACGCCGTCCGAAGGCGGCCGAACCGGCTGCCGTCGTGGCCGCCGTCGTGGCCGAAACAGCGGCGCCTGCGCCGCTGGCCGAGGCCAAACCGCGCCGCAGCCGGGCTGTCAAGGCCGAGGCCGTGCCGGCCGAGAGCATCGTCGAGCCGATACCGGCGGCAAAAAAGAGCGCTGCAAAGCCTGCGGCAAAGGCAGCTGCGGTCAAGACCGCAGCCAAGAGCGCAGCCAAGAGCGCCGCAGCGAAGAAGCCCGCAGCCAAGGCCGCCAGCACCACCTCCAAACCAGCAGCAAAAAAAGCAAAGCAAGTGAAAAGTAACGCATGAAGAATAAAATGATTTTCGGTTTCCACGCGGTGACCTCGCGACTGCGCCACGAGGCGCAATCGGTCGAGGAAATCTTCGTCGACGCCGAGCGTAACGATGGCCGCATGAAGGACCTGATCGCGAATGCCAAGGCGGCCGGCGTGCGCGTCATGCCGGTGGAAGCCGGGCGGCTCGACAAGATCGTCGGCACCCGCCGCCACCAGGGCGTGATCGCCTTTGCCAGCCAGCTGGCGCTGGCCCGCAATCTCGACGAGCTGCTCGACGCCATCGAGGGTCCACCGCTGATCCTGATCCTCGACGGCATCACCGACCCGCACAACCTGGGCGCCTGCCTGCGCGTGGCCGACGGTGTCGGTGCGCACGCGGTCATCGTACCGAAGGACCGCGCGGTCGGCCTGAACGCCACCGCCGCCAAGGTTGCCAGCGGCGCCGCCGAAACCGTGCCCTACATCACGGTCACGAACCTGGCGCGCACCATGCGTGAACTGAAAGAGCGCGGCATCTGGCTGATCGGCACCTCCGACGACGCCGAAAAGGGCCTCTACGAAGCTGACTTCACCGGCCCGACCGCGCTGGTGATGGGTTCCGAAGGCGAGGGCATGCGCCGCCTGACCCGCGAGACCTGCGATCTACTGGTGAACATCCCGATGTTCGGTTCGGTCGAGAGCCTGAACGTCTCGGTCGCTTCGGGCGTCTGCCTCTACGAAGCGCGCCGCCAGCGCGGTATCCAGGCGTAAGCACAGTACACAACCCCGGCGTCTCATCCTTCGCCGGGGTTGCAAGGCCCGTCCCCGCAATACCCCTTCCGAATTGACCCCGTCCCAAGCAGCGGCCCCCCGGATAAGCTACCATTGCGGCTGTTTTTCCTCCTGTGTCCATTATGTTTTCCTCGTTGCGCGAAGATATCAAGAGCATCATCGAACGCGACCCGGCCGCCCGTAACGGCTGGGAGGTGCTCACCTGCTATCCGGGCCTGCATGCGATCGTCATGCACCGCTGGGCGCACGCCTGCTGGCGCGTCAATCTGAAGTGGCTCGGGCGCTTCCTGTCCTATCTTGCACGCGTCATCACCGGCATTGAAATCCACCCGGGCGCAAGCATCGGCCGGCGCGTCTTCATCGACCACGGCTTCGGCGTCGTGATCGGCGAAACCGCCGTCGTCGGCGACGGCTGCACCATCTATCAGGGCGTCACCCTCGGCGGCACGACCCTGGTGGCCGGCACCAAGCGCCACCCCACGCTCGAGCGCGGCGTGATCGTCGGCGCCGGCGCCCAGGTGCTGGGCGCGTTCACGGTGGGCGAATTCGCCAAGGTCGGCTCCAACGCCGTCGTCGTGAAACCGGTGCCGGCCGGGGCGACCGCGGTCGGCAATCCGGCCCACATCATCCTCAAGGAAGACCAGTCGAGGAGCGCGCGCCTGTTCGCCGCCTACGGCGTGGTGCCGAACGGCGACGACCCGCTGTCGAAAGCCCTGCGCGGCCTGATCGACCACGTGGCGCGACAGGACGAGCAGCTCGAACGCCTGAGCGCCACCATCCAGGCCGCCGGCATCGCCTGCCCGAACCTGCGCGCCGGTGATAAACTCGACTCCGCCGAACTGAACCGGCTGGTTGACTGAGGAATCCATGACTGAAGAATCAAGCGGCGCCGCCGTGCTCGACCCTTTCGAGATCCGCGTGCTGGCCGTGCTGGCCGAAAAAGAAGCGCTCACGCCCGACAATTACCCGATGTCGCTGAACGCCATCGTCAACGGCTGCAACCAGCTCTCCAGCCGCGATCCGGTGATGCAGTTGTCGGAAGAGGCAGTGCAGGACACGCTGGGGCGCCTGACTGAACAACGCCTGGTGAGCGGCGTCAGCGCCGCCGGCGCGCGCGTGACCAAATACGAACACCGCATGCGCATCAAGTGGACGCTCGAGCAGGACAAGGTCGCCGTGCTCGCCGTGCTGATGCTGCGCGGCCTGCAGACGGCGGGCGAAATCCGCACCCGCAGCGGCCGCCTGCACGAATTTAAGTCGGTGGGCGATGTCGAAGCGGCGCTGCAGTTCCTGGTCGATAAATACCCGCCGCTGGTGGCGCGCCTCGAGCGTGCACCCGGCACCAAGGAGCCGCGCTACGGCCAGCTGCTCGGCGGGGAAATCTCGGTTGCACGCGACGACTCGGCCTTCGGCGCCGTCGCAAGCTCGGCTCCCGCCAGCCGCATCGGCCAGCTGGAAGCGGAAGTCGCCGCATTGCGCGGCGAACTGGAGGATCTCAAGGGGCAGTTCGAGGCTTTCCGGCAGCAATTCCAGTAAGCCCCGAACCCTGGCTAATTAGCCCTCATCACGCCAGCGGCGCATGCGGATGGCCCCGGCGATCATCGCCACGCCGGCCGCCACGCCCGCCCAGAGTGCCGGCTTGGCCAGGGTCGACCACGAGTAGCTCACCATCGGCAGCATCTCGAGGCCATACTTGCCGCGTGCCGGCAGGTCGGCGCCAGCATCCATCAGCCAGGTGCCGGGAACCAGGCCGAGCAGGATGGCTTCGAGCACGTTGTTGATGACCCAGTCGGCGTTGATCGTCAGGCCGCTCGTCATGCCCAGCAGGAAGTCGAGCCATTTCAGCAGCACCGCGGCGATCAGCGGCACGCCGACGGCCCACAGGAACACTTTCGACTTGGCCCAGCTCGACACCAGCAACAGCCAGCCGGCGGTGGGCAGCGCCCACAGCACATACACCGGCAGCATCGCCAGCAGATAGAGCGGCGCCAGGTAGAGATTGGCGTTGCTCAGCACGGCGCCGAACAGGTTGACGCCCTTGGCGCTGGCGCCGATGCCGGTCAGCAGCAGCATGATGAGCGCTACGCCGCTGGCGATAGCGATGCTGATCAGGGGCGCCGCCAGCAGCACCGTCGCCAGCTTCGACATCACCGTCGAAGTGTCCGAGATGGGCAGCGACTTCCAGAACAGGATGCTGCGGTCGCGCCGGTCGTCGTACAGCGCTCCCAGGCAGTAGAAGAAGGCCACGATCGGCAGCACCGCGAAGATCGGGGCGCCGGCCAGGATGTAGTTGTTGGCCGCCGCTTCGGCGATCTCGACGCGTTTTTCAGGTGTAACGACATCGACGATCGAGGTGTGGTGCACTTCCTTGCCATCGACGCGGATGCTGATGTTGTCGTTCGGGCCCATCTTGCCGCTGGCGACCCCGTAACCGAGCACGCCCCCGATCAACACGACCATGATCGCGGCCGCGATCAGCGGCGCCCACACAAAGCCTCCCTTGTGCTCCCAGAATTCACGGCGGAGCAGCCATTTCATCGTATTCATGCGTAGGTTCCTTTCATGGTTGCCACGAACAGGTCGGCAACGCTCGGGTTGCGCGTTTCTCCGAGTGCGGACAATTGGGCGCGCGAGACGCCGCCGGCGCGTGCCGAGTCGAACAGCATCACCGACTTGCCGAACACGGTGCGCTGGTCGAGCGGCTGCAGGGCATTGGCGGCGACCACTTTATCGGCCGCGACCATGACTTCGACATAGCGCTCGCCGACCTCATCCATCGTCGCGGCCAGCACGATGCGCCCGTCGCGGATGAACAGCAGGTCGGTCAGGATGTGCTCGACTTCCTCGACCTGGTGGGTCGTGATGATGATCGTCTTGTTCTCGTCAAAATAATCTTCCAGCAGGTTCTGGTAGAACTGCTTGCGGTAGATGATGTCGAGACCCAGGGTCGGCTCGTCGAGCACCAGCAGCTTGGCGTCGATCGCCATCACCAGCGCCAGGTGCAGCTGGACGACCATGCCTTTCGACATTTCCTTGACCTTCATGGTCGGGCTCAAACGGGTATTGGCGATGTAGCGCTCGGCGCGCTTGCGGTCGAAGCGCGGATGCACGCCAGCCACGAAGTCGATGGCGTCCATCACGCGCAGCCAGCGCGGCAGGATCGCCACGTCGGCGATGAAGCACACGTCCTGCATCAGGGCATCGCGCTGGGTACGCGGGTCGAGGCCCATCACGCGCAGGTCGCCGTCAAAAGGCACCAGGCCCAGCGCCGCTTTCAGCGTGGTGGTCTTGCCCGAGCCATTCGGCCCGATCAGGCCGACGATGCGTCCGGCCGGGATCTCGAAGTCGATGCCATCGATGGCGGTACGCTTGCCGTAATGCTTGGACAGGCCGCGGGCCGAGATGACGGCGCTCATGCTGTACCTCCTGGCTGCGGGCTGCGCAGCAATTGTTCGATGTTCAAGCCCAGCAGGCGGATACGCTCCACCATGGCCGGCCATTCCTCGCGCAGGAAACGTTCGCGCTCGCTTGCGAGCAGTTTCTCGCTTGCTCCTTCAGTGACGTACATGCCAATCCCCCTTCGTTTTTCTACTAGGTTTTCGTCGACCAGTTCCTGGTAAGCCTTGGACACGGTGATCGGGTTGAGCTGGTATTCGGCCGCAATCTGGCGGACCGAGGGCAGGGCGTCGCCGGCTTTCAGGACGCCGTCGAGCATCATGTCGATCACCCTGTCCTTGAGCTGGCGGTAAATCGGTGCGTTGTCGTTCCAGCCGATATTCATGGGTGGCCCTCCTGTCGTAGCGGTGCTGCAGCACGGTGTTGCATGTCTGGCTCCTTGTGGTGAAGTATTGCTGTGGTGTTGTAGTGAACTATAACAGCGATACTTTTACAGGCAGCCAGAAGGCGACGAACTGCAAGAAATCGGCCATGAACAGCAAAAATCCGATGCCGAGGCGAATCATAGAGGATTTTCTTGCCAGAAAACTCACCAAGGATTGCATCTGGCAATCTTCATCGCGGGCTCAGCGGCAGCAGTGCGCCGGTTCTTTCTTGCTTCATGTATAGTTGTCGAGAATATATTGTAATTTTTATATTCTTAGCACCTGAACGTAGTTAGAAAACAGCGCTGTCGCGCCGTGGACCCTGGAGAAAAAATGAATACGAAGCGAATGATGAAGCCGATGGACTATGCACTTGCCGCAGCGCTGGCTGTGCTCCTGGCAGGCTGCGGCGGCGGTGGCGGTGGCGGCGACAGTGGCTCGCCAGCGCCGACCCCACCGCCAGGTGGAGTTGCCCCGCCACCGGGCCCGGTCACCCCGCCGCCGGCAATCCAGTTCGGCCTGGGCGGCACGGTCAGCGGACTCGCGCAGGGCACGACCGTGACGCTCGCGAACGGCACTGAAACCGTTCAGGTCGCTAATAACGGCACGTTTACCTTTGGCAGCAAGCTCAACGCAGGCACCGCTTTCAATATCAAGGCAACGCCATCGGGCGGCTACACCTGCCGGGTCACTGAAGGCACCGGCGCGATCGGCACCGCCGACAGCACCAAGACGGCAGTCGCCTGCGCACCCGTGCTGCTGGCGGGCTCGATCACCGCCTTGCAGGAACCGCAGGGTGTCGCGGCCGACGCCGCCGGCAACCTGTACGTGCTCGATGGCGGCCCGCATGCCATCCTGAAGATTGCTCCTTCGGGCGCCATCAGCACCCTGGCCGGCGGTTCGGGCAGGCCAGGCCTGGTCGACGGACAGGGCGCCGCTGCGCGCTTCCGCTTCGGTTTCGCCAGCGATGTCCTGGTCGACCCGCAAGGTAACCTGTTCGTCTCGGACGACTGCAATGGCGCGATTCGCAAGGTGACGCCAGGCGGACTGGTCACGACGCTGGCCGGCAATGGTTCCACGGTCTGCAACAACGTCGCACCCGCGACGCCGACGGTCGGCGCCGATGGTACCGGCAGCGCCGCCCGCTTCGAGCGTCCGCAGCGCATGGTCTTCGATGGCGCAGGCGGGGTGATCGTGCTCGACGCCGCCGCGCGCGCCACGGTGCGCCGCGTCAGCGCCACCGGCGTCGTCACGACGACCACCTATGCCACCCCGGCAGGCCTGACTGTGTCCCCGTCGTTCTACGGCATCGCCCGCGGTAACGACGGCACCCTGTACTTCTCCGACTTCGAAAGCCGCATCTGGAAAGACGCGGGCGGTACGCTGGTGCTGCACGCGGGTGGTCCGTCCGGCTCTCCGCTCGACGGCACGGGCTCCGCGGCACGCTTCGGCGCCCTGACCGACATGGTCGTGGGCACCAATGGCGACCTGTTCGTGGGCGACGCTTCGCTGGTGCGCCGGGTCACGACTGCAGGCGTCGTTACCACGATCGCCGGCAGTTTGACGCGCGGCTTCGCCGATGGCCAGGGTGCTGCGGCAAGGTTCAGTTCGGTGCGTTCGATCGGATTCGACGGCACCAACGTGATCGTCCTCGATAACGACCAGGGCGTGCTGCGCCGGGTCAGCATGGACGGCACGGTCACCACGCTGTCGGCCACGCCTGCCCTGCGCGGCAATGTCGATGGCAGCGGCGCCGCGGCGCGCTTCAACTGGAGCAGCTCGCTGGCTGCCGATGCCGACGGTTCGCTGTACGTTGTCGATTCCATTGCCAGTATCGTGCGCAAGACGACGGCGGACGGCGTCGTGACGACCATTGCCGGCAAGGCAGGCACGGCCGGTACGACCGACGGCGCCGTGGGCGTGGCGCTGTTCAACGAGCCACGCTCGGTGGCGGCGGGACGCGACGGCTCGATCTGGGTAGCCCAGACCGCCGGCCTGCGCCGCATCCTGAACGGCAGCGTCAGCACCGTCGATGCCCAGATGGCGGCAGTCAACCTGTTCGTGGAGGCCGACGGCAATGCCATCGTCACCACCTCCAACGGCCTGGTGCAGCGCGTGACCCCGGCTGGCGCCAAAACCGACCTGGTGAACAAGGCCAGGATCGAGGCCCTGCTCGGCGCGAGCGTTGCCCGCTTCGCCCCGCAGTCGGTGGTGGCCGATGCCGCCGGTGACCTGTACATCTCCGATACGGGCACCGTGGCCGTCTACAAACTGACCAAGGCGGGCGAACTGAGCGTCTTCGCCGGCACCCCGCTGAAAGAAACCGGCGATGTCGACGGTGCGCGAGGCACGGCAACGCTCGGCTTCTATGAAGTCGAGTACATGACCATCGATGAAGCCGGCAACCTCTACCTCAGCGGCCAGGGCGGCGTGCGCAAGATCAGTCCGGCAGGTGTGGTGTCGTCGCCGGCCTTTGACTGGGGCACGCCATCGATCGGTGCTGTCGCGTATGCCAAGGGCCGCCTCTACGGCATGACCCGCTACGCCATCGTGCAGACCGATCCGAAGTAAGTTTCATGCGGCACACCTGGAGTGATCCAGGTGCCGTTCCGCCGGGTGGAGATGGCGCGTGAAAGCGCCATCTCCACCCGGCGTTTTTTTTGGCCTGCGGTCAGTCCCGGACCGGGCTGCCGTCGAGTGCGTGGCGCGTCGGCTCGCCGCGCTCGTCGATGGCGATCCAGCCACCGCGCGCCGGTTCGGCATCGAGCTCCCAGTCGGGCAGCACGTAGCGGGTCTTGTCGCCATGGCGGTGCAGGGCGGGGCGATGGGTGTGGCCATGGATCAGCAGCTCGGCGCCGGTGGCGGCAAATACCGCCTCGATGGCGCTCGGGGTGACATCCATGATCTCGCAGCTCTTGTCGGTGTGCGCTTCGCGGCTGCCTTCACGCAGCCCGGCAATGATCTGCTTGCGCTGCACCAGCGGCAGCGCCAAGAACTGCGCCTGCCAGCCTGGCTCGCGCACCATAGTGCGAAATGTCATGTAGTTGGTGTCGAGCGTGCATTCGGCGTCGCCATGCACGAGGGCGATACCGCGGCCGGCAATCCGGAGCACGTGCGGCTCGGCCAGCAGGCGCAAGCCGGCGGCGTGGGCAAAACCGGCGCCGGCGAGGAAGTCGCGGTTGCCCGCCATCCAGAATACGGCGACACCGCTGTCGGACAGCCGGCGCAGCGCCGTGATGACGCGGGCGGGGAAGGGCGCATCGATGTCGTCGTCGCCCGCCCAGTATTCGAAGATATCGCCAAGCAGATACAGCTGCTCGGCATGCGCCGCGTGCTCGGCCAGGAAGCGGAAAAAAGCCTCGGCGGTACGCGGATGGGACTCCTGCAGGTGCAGGTCGGAAATGAAGAGCGCGAGCGGGCGCGCGGGGCTGGACATGGAGCTGGTCGTGGTCTGCTGTCCCGCGCGCTTTGTCGGTAAATTAAATGACTTCGGCTTTTTCGATGATGATCGGCTCGGCCGGCACATCGGAGTGCATGCCGGAACGCGCGGTCTTCACGTTGTTGAGTTCGTCGACGAGCTCGGTGCCTTGCGTGACCTTGCCGAACACGGCATAGCCCCAGCCGTCCTGGCCAGGATAGTTCAGGAAGTCATTGTTCTTGGTGTTGATGAAGAACTGGGCCGATGCCGAGTGCGGCGCCGAGGTACGGGCCATGGCGACGGTGTACTTGTCGTTCTTCAGGCCGTTATTGCCTTCGTTCTCGACGGTCGTCTCAGTGGCCTTCTGCTTCATGCCCTGCTCGAAACCGCCGCCCTGGATCATGAAGTCCTTGATCACGCGATGGAAGATCGTGTTCGAGAAATGACCCTTGTTCACGTAGTCCAGGAAGTTGGCAACGGTCTTCGGCGCTTTTTCGGCGTCGAGTTCGATGGTGATGTTGCCCTTGTTGGTGGTCAGCAGTACGGAGGTCATAGGTGTCCTGTTCGTTAGTTGAAGAATTGTCAGACCGTTATTTTACTAGCTTCTCGCCCTTGAGCAGCGTCGCGGACTGAATCACGATCGGCGTCACCGGCACATTCTGCATGCCGCGCATGTCGTCGACCACCACCGCACGGATCTTGTCGACCGTCTCCTGGCCCTTGACCACGCGCCCGAACACGGTATAGCCGTGGCCGTCCTGGCCGGGGTAGTCGAGGCCGACATTGTCGTTGACGTTGATGAAGAACTGCGACGAGGCCGAATCCGGGTCGCTGGTGCGCGCCATCGCCAGCGTGTACGGCTTGTTCGACAGGCCGTTCTTCGATTCGCTCGGGATCGCCTTGCGCACGCCGGGTTTATCGACCAGTTTTTCGGTATAGCCGCCGCCCTGGATCATGAAGCCGTCGATCACGCGGTGGAACACGGTGCCCTTGTAGAAACCGGACTTGACGTACTGGAGGAAATTGGCCGTGCTCTTGGGCGCTTTTTCCTGGTCGAGTTCGACGACGATCTCGCCCATGCTCGTCTTCATCGCCACCTGCGGATTCTGGAAGGCGAGGGCGGTATTCGACAGACCGAGCGCCAGCAAGGCTGCGCCGAGAGCGGCAAACATGGACCGTCGGGATTGTTTTTGTGTGTGCATGGAGCGTCTCCTTGGTGGACGTGGCGCAATGCCGTGTCAAGGCTTTTGCAGAAAAATAAACCTGAGCCATATGCGGCCAGCCCGGATTTTATCAATGCTATACTTTGCGCAGAACGTCCCATTCTATCAAATAAGAACAATACAGAGCGGCAGGCGATCCCGACGCAAGGCCTGTCCGGGCATCGATCCTCCCTCTCGATTCATCACCACCAATGAGCCAATTAAAGATCTATAACACGCTGGCGCGCGAAAAGCAGGTTTTCGTCCCGATCGAGGCCGGCAAGGTCGGCATGTATGTCTGCGGCATGACCGTGTACGACTACTGCCACATCGGCCACGCGCGCATGATGATGGCATTCGACCTCATCTACCGTTGGCTCCTGGAATCCGGTTACGAGGTCAAGTACGTGCGCAACATCACGGACATCGACGACAAGATCATCAAGCGCGCGGTCGAAAACGGCGAAACGCTGTCCTCGCTGGTAACGCGTTTCACGACATTCATGGACGAAGACACGGCGGCCCTCGGCATCCTGCCGGCCAGTTTCGTGCCGCGCGCGACCGAACACGTGCCGGGCATGCTGTCGATCATCGAGCGGCTCGAGCAAAAGGGCCTGGCCTACCGCAGCGATGACGGCGACGTGAATTTCGCCGTCCGCGACTTCCCGAATTACGGCAAGCTGTCCGGCAAGTCGCTCGACGACCTGCGCGCCGGCGAGCGCGTCGATGTCAACACCGGCAAGCGCGATCCGCTCGACTTCGTGCTCTGGAAAGCAGCCAAGGAATCCGAGCCCGACGAGGCGAAATGGGACTCACGCTGGGGCCGCGGCCGTCCCGGCTGGCACATCGAATGCTCGGCCATGTCGTGCGCGCTGCTGGGCGAACACTTCGACATCCACGGCGGCGGCCAGGACCTGCAATTCCCGCACCACGAAAACGAGATCGCCCAGAGCGAAGGCGCGTTCGGCGGGCCCATGGTCAACTACTGGATCCACAACGGGTTCGTGCGCGTCGATAACGAAAAGATGTCCAAGTCCCTGGGCAATTTCTTCACGATCCGCGACGTCCTCAAGAAATACGATGCCGAAGTGGTGCGCTTCTTTATCCTGCGCGCCCACTACCGCAGCCCGCTGAATTACTCCGACGTCCATATCGACGACGCCAAGGGTGCGCTCACGCGCCTGTACACGGCGCTGGCCGGCCTCGACCTCGGCGCCGACCCGCTTGCCGTCGACTGGGACGAAGCGCATGCCCTGCGTTTGCGCGAAGCGATGGACGACGATTTCAACACCCCGCTGGCGGTGGCCGAACTGTTCGACCTGGCAAGCGAAGTCAACCGCACGAAGTCGGTCGCGAGCGCGCGTCAGCTCAAAGCCCTGGCCGGCGTGCTGGGACTGCTGCAGCGCGCGCCCCAGGACTTCCTGCAGGCAGGCGCGGGCGAGGGCGGCATGGACGAGGCTGCCATCGACGGCCTGATCGCCGAACGCGTCGCTGCCAAGAAAGCCCGCAATTTCGCCGAGGCCGACCGCATCCGTGGCGAACTCGTCGCCGCGGGGATCGTTCTGGAAGACAAACCGGACGGAACGACGAACTGGCGTCGCGCATAATGGCAGCGGAACAGGACAGCATGGGCGCAGCGGCGCCCGATATCGAGGTGCCCGCCTACTGGGCCGAAGCGAAGGAAGAGCTGATGCGGCGCGACCGCATCATGAAGCGCCTCATCCCGCAATTCGGCGACCTTTTCCTGAAAGGCCATCCAGACCCGTTCACGACGCTGGCGCGCTCGATCGTCGGCCAGCAAGTCACGGCCAAGGCGGCCGACGCGGCCTGGACCAAGCTTTGCCAGGCCTGTCCGAAAATGACCCCGAGCCAGGTCATCAAGCTGGGCGCCGAGCAGCTCGGCGCCTGCGGCCTGTCCAAGCGCAAGACCGAATACATCCTCGACCTGGCCGACCATTTCAAGGCCAAGCGCGTGCATGCCAACCTGTGGTCCGAAATGGACGACGAGGCCGTCATTGCCGAGCTGGTCCAGATCCGCGGCATCAGCCGCTGGACGGCGGAGATGTTCCTGATCTTCAACCTGCTCAGGCCCAACGTCCTGCCGCTCGACGATCCCGGCCTGATCCAGGGCATCAGTCAGAATTATTTCTCTGGTGAACCTGTTTCGCGCAGCGACGCACGCGAAGTGGCGGCCAACTGGGAACCCTGGCGCACCGTCGCCACATGGTATTTGTGGCGCAGTCTCGACCCCGTTTCCCCCTCCGGCACGACGCCGGCTACGGTAGAATAAGCCACTTCACGCCGCGTGGCCGCCTTGCGCCCAGGCTACAGAACAACTCCGGAGGTACAATGACTAAAACAACTTTCCTCAGTTTCGAGCAATCCATTGCCGAACTCGATCAGAAAATCGAAGAGCTGCGCTTCGTCCAGGACGACTCCGCCGTCGACATTTCCGAAGAGATCGATCGCCTGGACAAGAAGAGCCAGCAACTGACCAAGGACATCTACGCCAAGCTCACGCCCTGGCAGGTGTCGCAGATCGCGCGCCACCCCCAGCGTCCCTACACCATGGACTACGTGAACGCGATCTTCACCGACTTTCATGAGCTGCGCGGCGACCGTTCCTTCGCCGACGACCAGTCGATCGTCGGCGGCCTGGCGCGTTTCAATGGCCAGGCCTGCATGGTCATCGGCCACCAGAAGGGCCGCGACACGAAAGAGCGCGCGATGCGCAACTTCGGCATGCCACGGCCTGAAGGCTACCGCAAGGCCATGCGCCTGATGAAGGTGGCCGAGAAGTTCAACCTGCCGATCTTCACCTTTGTCGACACCCCGGGCGCCTTCCCCGGCATCGATGCCGAAGAGCGCGGCCAGTCCGAAGCGATCGGCCACAACCTGTACGTCATGGCCGAGCTGAAGGTGCCGCTGATCGCCACCATCATCGGCGAGGGCGGTTCGGGCGGCGCACTGGCCATTGCGGTGGGCGATGCGGTGCTGATGCTGCAGTACGCGACCTATTCGGTGATCTCGCCGGAAGGCTGCGCCTCGATCTTGTGGAAGACCTCGGAACGCGCGGCCGACGCCGCCGACGCCCTTGGTCTGACAGCGCACCGCCTGAAGGCCATGGGCGTGATCGACAAGATCATCACCGAGCCGCTCGGCGGCGCCCACCGCGACCCGAAAGGCATGGCGCAAATGCTCAAGCGCGCATTGGCCGACACGCTGCGCCAGTTCCACGGCATGAAGACCAAGGACCTGCTCGAAGCGCGTCACCAGAAGCTGATGTCCTACGGTAAGTTCAAGGAAATGACGCCAAGCGAAGAGTAAGCGAGTCCCGTCCGTGAGCCGTCCTGATGCCGGACCCGTTCCGGCTACTGTTGCGCGCGCGCTCGATGCGCTGCACGCGCGCTATTCCCCATCGACGATCGCGCTTGCCTGCAGCGGCGGCCTCGATTCGATGGTCCTGCTCGATCTCGCCTCACACTGGTGCCGCACCCACGGCGTGGCGCTGCAGGTCCTGCATGTCCACCACGGGCTGAGTCCCAACGCCGATGCCTGGCTCGGCCATGTGCAGGCGGCGGCAGGGGCGCTCGGACTGCCCTTCGCGGCGCGCCGGGTCGTGCTCGACAAGTCCGGTTCAAGCATCGAGGCGAGCGCGCGCAAGCTGCGCTACCGGGCGCTGGGCGAGCTATGCGCGGTGCATGGCGCCAGCGTCCTGCTGACCGCCCATCACCTCGACGACCAGGCCGAAACCGTGCTGCTGCAATTGCTGCGCGGCTCGGGGCCGGCCGGCCTGTCCGGCATGGACGCTGCGAACGCCGCCCCCGAACTGCTCGGCAATCCCGACCTCGTCGTCGCGCGCCCCTTGCTCAGCCTGGGGCGCGCCGCGCTCGAAGCCCATGCGCTTGGCGCCGGCCTGGCCTGGGTCGAAGACGAATCGAACAGCGACCTGCGCTTTGCCCGCAACGCCTTGCGCCACAGCGTGATGCCGGCGCTGGCGCAAGCCTTTCCCGGTTTCCAGGAGCGCTTCGCGCGCAGCGCGGCGCATGCGCAGTCGGCTCAGCGGCTGTTGACCGAACTCGCGGAAACCGACCTCGCGGCCAGCCTGGCCGACGGCGCCATCGATTGCGCGCGCCTGCGCCAGCTGGGCTATGACCGCGCCTGCAACCTGCTGCGCCACTGGTTCGCCGTGCAGGGCCTGGCGATGCCGTCGACGGCCTGGCTGACCGAATTGCATACCCAGCTGGTCGAAGCGAAGCACGACGCCCAGCTGCTGGTGACGCATCCGGCCTGCCACCTGCGCCGCTACCGCGACCGCCTGCACCTCACGCCGAAGCTGGCGGAGCTCGCCGGCATGCGCGACCCCGATGACGAAGGCATATTCGACAAGCCCGGCGAATCGTTCGTCTGGCGCGGCGAGGCGCAACTGGCTTTCCCGGCCTATGGCGGCGTCCTGCACTTCGAGCCCGCCGAAACCGGCTTCGACGCCGCCTGGCTGGCGGGCCGGCCGCTGGTAATCGACTTTCGCAAGGGCGGCGAGCGCCTGAAGCTGGCGCCGAACCGGCCCACGCGCGGGCTGAAGGCGCATTACCAGGCGGCCGGGGTTCCGGCCTGGGAACGCGGGCGCCTGCCGACCGTCAGCGCCGGGCGCGACTTGCTGTTCGCCGCCGGCCTCGGCATGGATTGCCAGCATCTCGGCGCCGCCCCGGCAGCGCTGGTTGCCCTGCGCTGGGAGTCGCAGGCAGTCTGAATCCGGCAAGTTTCCACCAATAAAACGTATTACTTTATTTGTATTCCGTATAGCTTTTTGGACTGCCTCCCTTGTGATTTTGCACTGCAACATGCTAGAGTAGGTATTCCCTTCTGATCCTCTACGAGCTGGAATCCTTCCTGTTATGGCTTTAATTGTCCACAAATACGGTGGTACGTCGATGGGCTCGACGGACCGTATCAAGAATGTCGCGGCCCGCGTCGCCAAGTGGCACGATGCAGGCTACAAGATCGTGGTGGTGCCCTCGGCCATGTCGGGCGAGACCAACCGCCTGATCGGCCTGGCCAAGGAGATCATGGCCCAGCCCGACCCGCGCGAACTGGACATGATCGCCTCGACCGGCGAGCAGGTCTCGGTCGGCCTGCTGGCCATGGCGCTGCTGGCCATCGGCAAGGACGCCGTCTCCTACACCGGCTGGCAAGTCGGCATCCGCACCGATTCCTCGTTCACCAAGGCGCGCATCCAGTCGATCGACGACTCGCGCGTGCGCGCCGACCTCGACGCGGGTAAGATCGTCATCATCACGGGCTTCCAGGGCGTCGACGAGCAGGGCAACATCTCGACCCTGGGCCGTGGCGGCTCGGATACCTCGGCCGTGGCGATTGCCGCCGCGCTCAAGGCCGACGAATGCCTGATCTACACCGACGTCGACGGCGTCTACACGACCGACCCGCGGGTGGTCGACGAAGCACGCCGCCTGGAAAAGATTACTTTTGAAGAAATGCTGGAGCTGGCATCGCTCGGCTCGAAGGTGCTGCAGACCCGCTCGGTCGAGTTTGCCGGCAATTACCAGGTGCCGACGCGCGTGCTGTCGTCGCTGACCGACCCGCGCATGCCCCTTGAAGAAGAAGCCAACTCCGGCACCCTGATTTCGTTTGAGGAAGAAACCAACATGGAACAAGCCGTCATCTCCGGTATCGCATTCACCCGTGATGAAGCCAAGATTACCGTCATCGGCGTGCCGGACAAGCCGGGCGTCGCTTTCCACATCCTGGGACCGGTGTCGGATGCCAACATCGAAGTCGACATGATCATCCAGAACCAGTCGGTCGATGGCCGCACCGACTTCACCTTCACCGTGTCGCGCAACGATTACCAGCGCGCCTTCTCCGTGCTCGAAGGCCGGCGCGACGAGCTCGGCTATACCCGCCTGCTGGGCGACGCCAAGGTCTCGAAGGTCTCCGCCGTGGGCGTCGGCATGCGCAGCCACGTCGGCGTCGCCTCGCAGATGTTCCGCACCCTGGCCGAAGAAGGCATCAACATCATGATGATCTCGACTTCCGAAATCAAGATTTCCGTCTTGATCGACGAGAAATACATGGAGCTGGCTGTTCGTGCCCTCCATAAAGCTTTTGACTTGGAAAAGGCATAACTTTTTCGAACTTTTTGGCCGTCCCGCCTTGACCAATCCGGCACCGGCCATTAAGATGCTTGCACTCATCGCTAGCGAGACTTGCTGGAGTTGACTGGAGACGTGGCCGAGTGGCCGAAGGCACATCCCTGCTAAGGATGCATACGGCTTATACCTGTATCGTGGGTTCGAATCCCACCGTCTCCGCCAAGTTTTAGAGAAAAAGCCCCGTAATTGGGGCTTTTTTTTGTCCTTAGAAGGTATACCCCCCAAAACACCCTTCAAAGAAGGATTTGCCGTGAAGACTGTGCATTACGGTAGGTGCTGGTCCTTCGTTTAGGCGCAACCGAAGGCGGGGCATAGCTTCGACAAAGTGTCCACCTGGTCGGCACCCAGCATACGAACAGCTTCAATTCTGATGGCCTGTTGGCCTGTTGGCCTGTTGGCCTGTTGGGCTGGTGGACGTTGTTCGGATCCTGCAATATCCCAATCAGGAAGCGTGAAGGAAGCGTGTGCCGAGCCTCCCATGCGCCTTCAGCTGTTCCTCTGGGACGCACGACATCGCTTCGGCAAGGCGGGGTATTCCGCAGTACCCATGTGCGGATGCGCAAAGCGATGGAAGGCGGAGCTAGTAATGCCGTCGCCATGTTCCTCAGCACGAAATCCATGAGTACAGTGAGCAGCCTGAGCGCAGCTGGACCGATCTGCTTCAACTGCTCAAGCAACAGGACGATGGCAGCTTCGATAAGTTGGCCTTTTCGTGTCCGTTGGCGCTATGTTCTCATCCGGTCAACGTCGGTGCTGGCACGCCGTTCCGCATCTTCGACAAGACAATCTCGTCGTGCAACCGCTCCAACCTTTCCTGTGCAGCTCCGCGCAGTTCGCACTCCCAAACCACGATCACGCGCCAGCCTGCCGTTTCCAGTTCTGCCTGCTTGCGGGCGTCTCTTTCCATGTTGGCTCTAAATTTCTGGTCCCAGCGTTGGACGTTCGATGCTGGCGTTGTGGCATATCGGCAACCCGGGTGCCGATGCCAGAAACAACCATGGACGAAAATCGCGGTTCGATACTTCGGCAGGACAATATCAGGGGATCCGGGCAGAGCACGAGTATGCAGTCGATAGCGAAAACCCTCCGCATGAAGGTATTTTCTAACCGTCATTTCGGGTTTCGTATTCTTGGATCGGATCCCTGACATCATTCTCGACCGGGTGGCGGAATCGACTACATCCATTTTTCCTGGTATCCTATGCCCCCACGCAAGTTTTTACGTTAGGTCAAGTTGCTCATCGAACCGCAGTCTATTTTCACGGATCATATTCCCATCGTTGACCTGTTCGCCGGGCCAGGCGGTCTCGGCGAGGGGTTTTCGTCGGTAGAGGATGATCCCTTCAGGATAATTGTATCGGCAGAAATGACTTCCTCTGCGCGCAATACGCTGCGCCTGAGAGCTTTCTATCGCCTGCTCAAGCGACGGGGTGGAAATGCGCTCGATTCCTACTATCGTTTCTGTAACGGCGACTCCAGCGTGCCCTACGATGACACGAACCGGGACGCATGGGAGGAGTCAGGGGACGAAGCGCGCCAGCTCGAACTCGGAAAGGCAGCCGACAACGAAGAGCTGGACAAGCGGATTTCCGCGCACGGGCTGGGCCCCGATACTCACTGGGTACTGATCGGAGGGCCACCTTGCCAAGCGTATTCACTCGTTGGGCGCGCACGCAACAAGGGGAAGATCGAGTATCGGGCTGAGGACGATCACCGTCATTTTCTCTACAAGGAATACCTGCGGATCATTCAGAAATATCGTCCCGCAGTATTCGTGATGGAGAATGTGAAAGGGATTCTGACGGCCACAGTTGGCGGGAAAAAAATTTTCCAGACAATCCTTGAAGATCTCTCGGACCCGGACAAGGCAATGCACATGGCGGCGTCGGGAAGCGGGTACCGCATTCATTCGCTCACGTGCGCCACCAGTTTTTCTGCCAAGGACGGGCCGCGCAAGATCGACGTACACGATTTCGTCATCAAGGCCGAGCAGCACGGGATTCCGCAGGCGCGTCATCGTGTGATTCTCATTGGTGTTCGCGACGACATCGGTCTCGGGAGTCCCGGGCAGATCAAGAAGCAGAGCGAGATCACTGTCGAGCGGGTCATCGGTTCATTGCCGAAACTGCGCAGCCGGCTCAGCAAGGAACCCGACTCGAGCGAAGCGTGGGGCGATCTCGTGGCGAATCATTTTGGCGAGATGGCGCACGAGGTGAGGGCGAATCAGTCTCAGGTCCGGTTGCGGGAGGTGCTCCAAGAGGTATCCGCCAGCGTTCCGCGGGGGCTCGGCACAGGCAGCAATCAGCTTCGCAAGCTGGGGCCTGACGAGGACGATCCGGCGTTGCTCGATGGCTGGTACCACGATCCGCGCCTTGCGGTCTGGCTGAACCATGATACGCGGGGTCATATGCGGGCTGACCTGCGTCGTTATGCATACGCGGCGGCATTTGCCGACGCCTTCGGCTGGTCGCCCAAGGGGCATGGGGAGTTTTCCCTGCAGGGCTTGAGGCCCAACCATGAAAACTGGGAGACAGGGAAGTTCTCTGACCGTTTCCGGGTGCAGCTGCGAGGCCGGCCCGCGACGACAGTGACTAGTCACATATCCAAGGACGGCCACTACTTCATCCATTACGACCCGAAACAATGCCGAAGCCTCACCGTGCGAGAGGCAGCCAGGTTGCAGACCTTCCCGGACAATTACTTTTTCCAAGGGAACAGAACCGAGCAGTTTCATCAAGTTGGAAATGCTGTGCCTCCGCTACTCGCGAAAAAAATCGGAGATATCGTAATTGCCCTGTTGCGAGGTGCGGATGCAGGGATCAGTGCGCCGGCGCAGCAGGATTTCTGGGCCCAGGCACCTGAATAGAAAAGCAGACGGGGCAGGTAGAAATTTTTTGCTGCAAAGATACTTCCGTGACCATTGGTGAGTTTTGATGGCTAAAAATAAGTGATAATAAAAGGAAATAGATTACTGTTCACTTGAAACGAATCATGGCCTGCCATCACCACCGAGGGATTCGTCTCTGTCCCCTGTTCCTGCCGTTGAAAGCCCTGCTGCAGTGATGCCGGCCGAAAAAAAGCTCAGTCCGCTTTTCCGGCTTGCACTCAAGTCGGGAGCGATAGAAGCGATTTCACTTCACGTCCAGCGAGGCGAGTCGCTCGATGGTCGCGACGCCTCCGGACTCACGCCGCTCATGATCTCGGCGATTCACGATCACCATGAATCATGCGCCAGGCTCCTCGCTCTAGGTGCGAACCCGTCGCTGCTCAGTGCAGGCGGCAGAACTGTGATCGAACTGGCGCGAGATCATGGTCACCTCACGCTTGCTGCGTTCCTCGCGCCGGCTGCCCCGGCCGAAGTGGGCATCGACCAGCTCGAATCCGCCGAAGATCTGCACGGATGGGCTGCTGAAGAATCCCTCAGCCCGCCTGCTCACGACGCAAGCTGCGTGTCCGCGGCTAGGGAAGTGCAGCGGCGGATTTCCGAACATCGCAGGATCAGCAGCGAGACTGACTGGTCGGCCATCGAATTCGACTTGCCCGAAGTCCGCGCCGCCCAGCCCCCGCCCGAGCGCGATGATCTGGCTGTCGTTGGAAGCATCATCGCCTCGGGGCTGCGGGACGGCTATGTCGCGGACGGCAATATATGGCGAGCGATCGAAACCGACTTCGGCCCCGAAATCGAGCGCGCACGTGAGATCGTCGAGCGAATACTCGACGATCTGGGCATCCTGATTGAAACCGAAAGCATAGTGCTCGCTCCGGCACGTCCGGACCATGACGGCGACGAGCTTGCCGAAGCACTCGATGTTCTGCATGCATCTCTGGCCGAACCGTTAGAGCCGCTTCATGCATACATCGCCGACGCGCGCACCTACGATCTCATCAAGCGCGAGGACGAGGAGCGCTTGGGTCGGCAGATGGACAGTGCCCTGGGTACGCTGGCCCGCGCTCTTGCTTCGCTTCCGGAAGGCGACTGGCTCCGATTTTCTTCTCAGGCTGCAGCCGAGGAAGATGGCGCAGTCAAGGGACCGGAGAAGGGCGATGAGCCCGCCGAAAGCGAGGAGTCGGCGGAAGATGACGTACAAATCGTGGACGCCGACGCAGTGCTGGGCGACTTCTTCTCTTACGTGCAGCTCCTTCGTGAAGGGGCACCGGAAAATGGCCGTGATGCTGCCGTGCCACGGCCGGCCTCTGCGGATCTGACGAGCGTTCTCGATACCGCTACGCAGCTCGACGAGGCGCTAGTCCGACTCGTGGCATCATCGATTGCCGATTACGAGGCAGCACGCGATCGCTTGGTGACCGCCAATCTGCGCCTTGCGATGTCGCTGGCACACAAGTATCGCTACAGCGGTCTGCCATTGGCGGACCTGATACAGGAAGCGAACATTGGTCTCATGCGTGCGGCCGAGCGCTACGATTTTCGGCGCGGCTTCAAGTTTTCCACTTACGCGACTTGGTGGATACGCCAAGGGATCAGCCGGAGTGTACAGGACACCTCGCGCACGATTCGCGTGCCGGTTCACCACGGCGAGAAGCTCAATCAGATCAATCGTGCCCGCCGCGAACTCGAATACGGCCGCACGGATGAAGTTCGCCCTGAAGAGATTGCCAGCCACCTTTCCATGTCGCTGCGACAGGTAGTGCAGGTCATGCGTTTCGACACCGAAGTGATTTCGCTGGAAGAGTGCGGACAAGGTCTGCAACCAGGCACGGATGCCTTGAACATTATCGATCCGGTTGCCGATCCGGTGCGCACATCCTGTGACCGCAGTCTGAGAAGTGCCATCGATCGCATGCTCGCCGAACTCGACGAGCGAGGGCGTGACGTGATCATGGCGCGCTTCGGCTTCGATGGCGGCGACGGAAAGACCCTCGAGGAGGTCGGGCAGCAGTTCGATGTCACGCGTGAGCGGATCCGGCAGATCGAGGCAAAAATCATGACCAAGTTCCGGCACACGTCACGCACCCAAGTGCTCGCCCCCTACGCGCCCATCCATATCCGGATGGCGAAGTCACAGGAAAAAGAATGAAGAACACTGGATTCCGGCATGCGCCGCCGCGCGCGGTCGCCATGATCGAAGCGCTGCGCGGACTCGGCTACAGCACCGCTACTGCGCTGGCCGACATCATTGACAACAGCATCGCTGCGGGAGCCCGCAACGTCGATCTGAGCTTCGACTGGAACGGACGGGCGAGCACGATCCGCATCGAGGACGACGGCCGCGGCATGAGTGCTGCGGAACTGGATCGCGCCATGCGGCTTGGCGAAAAGAATCCGCTTGATCGCCGAGACGAGAACGATCTGGGCAGGTTCGGATTGGGGCTGAAGACGGCTTCCTTTTCCCAGTGCCGCCGCCTCACCGTCGCATCGGTCGGCTCGGACGGACTACAGTGCCTGCGCTGGGATCTCGACGTGCTGGCAGCCAGCGAGGGCGACGGCTGGCATCTGCTGGAAGGACCCGATGACAGCGCAGTCAAGCTTGTGGACGAGTTCGGCAGCCGTGCGCATGGAACTCTGGTGCTGTGGGAAATTCTGGACCGCATCGTAACCGACAGCTTTGGAGAGCAAGACTTCCTCGACCTGATCGATCGCGTCGAGCGGCACCTGGCGATGGTGTTTCACCGTTACCTCGAGGGCACGCGCCTACGTCTGCGATTGCGCATCGCCGGCAAGGGCATTGCGCCATGGGACCCCTTCCTAGCGGGGCATCCGGCCAAGCCTTGGCATTCGCCGCCAGCATCCTGCCCTGGCATGCAGGGAGTGGAAGTGGAGTGTCACGTCCTGCCCCACAAGGACCGGCTTACGCCGAAAGAATACGAATCCGCCCAAGGGCCGGACGGCTGGACGGCGCAGCAGGGATTCTATGTCTACCGCAATGAGCGTCTGCTCGTCGCCGGAAGCTGGCTCGGACTGGGACAGGGTCGCGGCTGGACCAAGGACGAAGCGCACCGACTCGCCCGTATCCGTCTCGACATCCCCAACTCGGCCGATGCGGCGTGGAAGATTGACATTCGCAAGTCGACCGCAAGGCCGCCGGTGGAGGTGCGCGCCTGGCTGGCCAGACTGGCGGACGAAACGCGCAGCCGCGCGCGCAAGGCCTTTGCCCTGCGCGGCCAGGCGCCACGCGCGCGAAACGGCGAGGAGGTCAGCCAGGTGTGGCGATCGCAGCACTTCACCGGCGGCATGCGCTACCGAATCGACATCGAGCACCCGGCCGTGCGCGCTGTGCTCGACGATGCACGTGCCTGGGCGCCTCAGGTGAGGGCGATGTTGCGCGTGATTGAGGAAACCGTTCCGGTTCAGCGCATCTGGCTCGATACGGCCGAAAACCGCGAGACACCGCGCACGAGCTTCTCCGGTGAGCCACCGGCAGCTGTCACCGACGTGCTGATGGTCATGTACCGCAACATGGTAGTGCTCAAGGGGATGTCGCCGGCCTTGGCCCGCAGCCGTCTTCTGTTGTCCGAGCCATTTCATAATTATCCCGAACTGGTGGCCTCGTTGCCCGACCAGCCTCCCGAACCGGAAAAGAAACAATGACGTCACAAGGCGAAGCCAACAAGGCAAGCGTTATCAAGATCGTGCAGGAGTTGCTGTTCGACGAACCCGACAAGGGGGCAATCACGCCCGCGCTCATTGCCGAGAAAATCGCGCTGGCGCTCATGCTGAAACCGGCCTGGAGCCAGGACCTCGATCGCGACGCAGTGTCCGACGAGCTGATCCGCCGGTTCAGCGTGTGGCGCAGCCAGGACAGCTCGCTCGAGAACACGGTAGGGCACGTGGCCTGGCTGACGCCCGAGCGCAAGAAGGACTGGCGCTATTGGCAGCGTTATCGCGAGTTGCAGGAACCCCGCATGCCATGGACGGCCATTGACGGTCTAGACAAGTCATCGGATCGCATCTTGGCGATGCTGGAAGACCCGAAACGCAAGGGGCCTTGGGACCGCCGTGGCCTCGTCGTCGGTCACGTCCAGTCGGGGAAGACAGGGAATTACACGGGTCTCATCTGCAAGGCAGCGGATGCCGGCTACAAGATCGTCATCGTCCTCGCTGGCATGCACAACAATCTGCGCACGCAGACGCAGATGCGGCTCGACGAGGGCTTTCTCGGATTCGAGACCAACCCGTCGGCGGAAGGCATGCGGCAGATCGGTGTGGGCATCATCGACCAAGATCCTTCGATCCGGCCGAACTACGCCACCAACCGGACTGAACGCGGCGACTTCATTGCCAGCAACATAAAGAACCTCGGCGTCACGCCCGAGGCGCTTCCATGGCTGTTCGTCGTCAAGAAGAACAAGACAGTGCTGGCGAGGCTCCTGCGCTGGATCCAGACGCATGTTGCCGACGCGGTCGAGCCGGAAACCGGACGGAAGGTCGTCACGCATCTTCCGCTCCTGATCATCGACGACGAGGCAGATCATGCCTCGGTCGATACGGGCGAACAATTTTTCGATGCCGACGGCAAGGCCGACGAGGACCACCAGCCGACCGCCATCAATGGACTCATCCGGCGGATACTGCACGCCTTCCAACGCAAGGCCTATGTCGGTTACACCGCGACGCCGTTTGCCAACATTTTCATTCACGAACGCGCAGAAACTGCGGAGGCGGGTCCCGACCTGTTCCCGGCCGCCTTCATTCACAACCTCGGCTCGCCTTCCAACTACGTCGGCCCGGCGCGTGTGTTCGGCCTCCACAACGGAGAGAAGCGCCATGGCAGCCTGCCGCTGGTGCGCGAGGTCAGCGACCATTGCAGCGGAGACGGACGGTCGGGCTGGATGCCGGCAGGGCACAAGAGTACCCATGTGCCGCACCATGCGGACGACAGCGCGCTGCCAGCCTCCCTGCGCGAGGCCATCGACGCGTTCGTACTGTCGTGCGCCGCGCGTCACGTGCGCGGACAGAAGGCACAGCACAGCTCGATGCTGATTCACGTCACGCGCTTCAATGCAGTACAGCTCGAAGTGCACGCGCGCGTCGAACATTATGTGCGCTCGATCGACCAGCGCCTGTCACGACGAATCGGCCATCAGCAGATTCTCGACCGGCTTGCCGAACTGTGGACAGCCGACTTCGAGCCAACCACGGCAGAGTTGGCGGAAAAAGTGCCCGACCTGGGGCCGTTCTCATCGGCCTCCTGGGGGGAAATCGCGGAGGTATTGCCGTTCGTGGTCAGCGAGATCAGTGTCCGGGTCATCAACGGCACGGCCGGCGACGTGCTGGACTACGCTGATACTGCGGATGGCCTCAAGGTTATTGCGATCGGCGGCGACAAGCTCGCACGGGGTTTGACACTGGAAGGGCTGTGCACGAGCTACTTCCTGCGTGCCTCGCGGATGTACGACACCCTCATGCAGATGGGGCGCTGGTTCGGCTACCGACCGGGCTACCTCGATCTGTGCCGGCTCTACACGACGCCCGACCTGATTGAATGGTTCGAGCACATTGCCGACGCATCCGAGGAATTGCGCGACGAGTTCGACATGATGGTGGAGAGTGGCGGCACGCCGCGCGACTACGGCCTGAAGGTGGTGTCGCACCCGGTGCTGATGGTTACCTCGCGCCTGAAGATGCGCTCGGCCAAAAGCCTGTTCCTGTCCTTCAGCGGCCACGTCATCGAAACTGTGGCGCTGCATCGGCAGCAGCGACAGCTCGAAGCGAATTTCGAGGCGTTCAACGAATTGGTCGCCGCAATGGGTGAGGGCAGGCAGGATCCCGTACAGCCACGCCCAGGCACTCCCGACCGCTGGAACGGCGTCATTTGGGAGAAGGTGCGGCATGAATACGTCACCGACTTCCTCGGCGCCTATGCCACGCATCCGGAGGCCATGAAGGCCAACAGCCTCCTGCTGCGCGATTTCATCGTCCGGATGGTTAGAGAGAACGAGCTGACCGAATGGACCGTGGCGGTAATTGGCGGCGGGAAGACGGAAAACCCTGTCAGCGTCGCCGGTGTCCCTGTTCAGAGGGCGAAGCGCTCAGCGAAGTCGCATACCGTGGACCGTCAGTCGATCGGACGGCTGCTGTCGCCGAAGGACGAGGGCATCGATCTCGGCATCGAGGACTGGGAAGCCGCCTTGGCCGAGACGCGCAGGATATGGAAGGAGGATCCGGCCCGGCTCAAGAACCAGACGGAACCCGAAGTGCCGAGCGGTCCTCTCCTGCGGCGAGTGCGCGGCCAAGGCGCTCTTGGCGTGCCGGCCCACCCCGAGCGCGGCGTGCTGCTCGTCTATCTGCTTGACGTCGAAGGAATCGAAGGCGAACCGGCCGCGCGTGCGGCGCCGGTCGTCGCGTTCGGTATCAGCTTCCCAGGAAGCAGTTCCGGCGCTAGGGTCGAGTACAAGGTCAACAACGTGCTGTGGGAACAGGAATATGGCGCCGCTGATTAACGAAGAGATCGCAACTGCCTGGCGCGCGCTTGCAAGCGAAGCCAGAGCCGGCGAGGGCTGGCGCAGCATCGCCGTTTCGGGACTCTCCGGAGCACGCCTTCAGGCAGCGCGCAGATTCCCGGAAAACTGCGAAGCGCTCCTCGTCGGCTTCAGCTCGGTCGCGCTACCGGCGCCGTCGCTGCTTCCGGCAGGAGCGGGCTTTCGCGTCGAGCGCGTTACGCCGGGACTTCCGGGCGAATGGCTCGGGCTGGTCCGTCAGGAAGAAGGAGGTCACGAACTATTTGCGAGAATGGTGACCGACGTCGTGGCTGCGATGGCGGCGAGCGACATGCTAGCGCACCAGCGCCAGGTGCAGGTCTTCTTGGGCCGCATCCGCGCATGGCAGCAGTTCATGAGCAGAAGTTCGGGAGCGCTGAGCGCCGAAGCCGAGCTGGGGCTGAGTGGCGAGCTGGTCTGCCTCGAACGCATGATGGCCGCAGGCCTGGACTCGTATGCCGCAGTCGAAGGCTGGCGCGGCCCGCTCGATGGCCTTCAGGATTTCGAGATCGGCACCGGGGCGATCGAGGTGAAGAGCACCCTGGCTCATAACGGCTTCCCGGTCACCATCATGTCGCTCGAGCAGCTCGACGATGCGATTCGTCAGCCGCTGTTCCTGTACGGTTGCCGTTTCGCTCTCGCACCGGACGGTCTGACGCTTCCCGCCAGGATCGAAACGATGCGTAGTGCGCTTACTGGCGACCCCGCAGCGGCGGCGCTGTTCGAGAGCGCGCTGCTTCATGCCGGTTTCGTCGACGCGCACGCCGAACACTACACTCGCTACTTGGCGGTGGCCGAGGGACGATTCCTCTATGTCGACGAGCGCTTCCCGCGCCTTGTCGCGGCGAACGTGCCCGTCGCCATCCGCCACGTTTGCTATGAAATCGATCTGGACCAGGCCGATGTGGCTGAGGCCACGATCGAGCATGTCCTCAATCTCACCGGAGCCATCTGAGAATGGAACTCATCGATTTTTTGCACAAGACGCAGCACGACGTGAGGGAGGAAATGTCCGCGCGCGCTGCCGAACCCGGAGGTGAAACGCCGTTCGCCGAGCTTGTATTCACCGAGGTGGTCACCCGCCACATGGCCGACATCGGCATGACGTTCGAGCCCGAAATCTGTCACTACTCGGCCCGCGTTGGAGAGGGCATGCTGCGGCTGAGCGGCTATGCGTTGTCCGAGGACGTCGATCAGCTCGACCTCTACGTCAGCCTCTACGATGGTTGCGACGAACTGGTCGGCATTCCCGATTCCGAGACCACCCGCGCAGCGGAACAGTGTTCCCGCTTTCTAAAACAGTGCGTGGAGGGCGCGCTCTCCGCCAGAATGGACGAATCGCACGACGCGTTCGCGCTCGTCCGGACCATCGAGAAGGCATACACGGACCTCGAGCAGATCCGCATCTACGTCATCACGGACCGCAAGGCAAAGACCCGCAACTTCCAGACGCGCCAGATCCAAGGCAAGACCATCAAGCTGGAAGTGATGGACATCGAACGATTGTTCAATCACTGGCAGAGCGGCAAGCCGCGTGACGAACTCGTCGTGAATTTCGGCGAAGTCTGTGGCGGTTCGCTGCCCTGCGTGTGGGTGTCGGACAGCGAAGCGGAGTACGACTACGCGATGACCGTGTTCCCGGGCGAGGCGCTGCGCTTCCTGTACGAGAAATATGGCCCGCGCATCTTAGAGGCAAACGTGCGTTCCTTCCTCAGCCAGACGAACACCGTTAACAAGGGAATTCGGGACACGCTGCGCGATCAGCCCGAGCGGTTCATGGCCTACAACAATGGCGTGGTCATTGTCGCGGACGAGGCACATCTCGAGCGTGCAGCAGACGGCAGTCCCGGCATAGCGTGGCTCAAGGGGATGCAGGTAGTCAACGGCGGGCAGACCATGGCGTCGATCTTCTTCACCAAGAAGAAGTCGCCCGGGATCGACCTGCGGAAGGTACGTGTGCCCGCGAAGGTCATTGTGCTGCGCCGTTCGGACGAACTCTCGGAGGATGCGCTGATCGCGGACATTTCCCGTTTCGCGAACTCGCAGAGCGCCGTCAAGGGGTCGGATCTTTTCGCGAACAAGCCCTTTCACGTTCAGATGGAAAAGCTGGCCATGACAACCTATTGCCCGGACGGCACCGGACGCTGGTACTACGAGCGCGCGGCCGGCAGCTACAAGGTCATGCTCGATCGCGAAGCAAAATCGGCTGCCGATCTGCGGCGTCTGCAGGACTCGATGCCACCGAGCCGCAAGCTAACGAAGACCGATTTCGCCAAGTATCTTTGCGCTTGGATGCAACGGCCCGACCTGGTCAGTCTTGGTAGCCAGAAGGCCTTCCCGATCTTCATGCGGCAGATGACGCAGGCCGATGACGAGACGCCGATTCTTCCCGACGTTGCAGAGTACAAACAGATGATCGCGAAAGTGATCATCTTCAAGGCAGCGACACGCCTGCTGAGGAATCGCTTCCCGGCATTCAAGGCAAACGTGACTGCCTATACCGTCGCGGTCGTCTCGCTGGTGCTGGGCGGCCGGATCAGTCTCGACGCCATCTGGCAGAAGCAGAGCATCTCGACCGAACTGTCCAACCAGATCGTCGCATGGTCGGACGAGGTGAACGACAGACTGCACCGCACGGCGAACGGCCGGATGCTGTCCGAATGGGCCAAGAAGAAGGAATGCTGGGACATTCTGTCGGCGCATGAGTGGTCCGCGCCGGACGAGAGCATTCCCGAAGTGGTGGCCGCAGGCGCGCGTCCCGTTCTCTAATTGCCTCACAACGCAGTTCCAGGAGCAACAATGGTATTGAAGGATTTTCTCTCGGCCGTGCACGACGAAGTGCGAGACCGGATGGCGGCCGATGCCGCATCGACGGGGGGCATGCCCCAGTTCGCCGAACTCGCGTTCACCGCGGTGTTCGCTCGACATATGGCCGAGCGGGGCATCACCTACGATCCGCAGCCATGCCGCTATTTCGCTTCTGTCGACAACCGGGAGCTTCGGCTCAGCGGATATGCCCTGTCCGATGATCTCCACAGACTCGATGCCTTCGTCAGCCTGTACAACGGCGATGGTGAGCCATGCTCGATCAGCGAGCAGGATGCGCTCGATGCTGCCGCGCAGTGCGGCCGTTTTCTCGAAGGGTCCGCCGACGGCACGCTGGCGGCACACGTCGACGCGTCGCACGACGCATTTCCGCTGATCTCGACCATCGCGGGCGCATGGTCCGGGATGTCGCAAGTGCGCATCCACGTGCTGACCGACATGTGTGCCGGTGCGATGATCCTTCCATCGATCGACATCGCAGGAAGGACCGTGGCCGTCGAGGTCGTGGACATCGAACGCGTCTTCGATCAGCAGCAGGGCGTCGAACTGCAGGCCTGCTTTCGGGCGCTGTCTGCGTTTCGCGAAGAATGGATGACATCGATACAGGCCGATGTGCAGGCCAGCGGAGAAAGCGCGAGCGCCATGTTCGCCGACGATGCCGCCGCCCGCCTGACGGATGCCGAGGAGTTCGCGGACTTTCAGCGTTGTGCGTTTGACGGAACTCTTGTGGGGCATGGTCCCGTGCGTGTGGACGGCCATGCATTCGACGATGCGGATGGCACCTTGGCGCTTATGATCGCCGATTTCTCGGGGGCTGCCGATGTCGAGCATCTCGCGGCCGATGAGGCCCGCGTCCGATTCGACATGCTGGAACGTTTCGCCGCGGCTTCGCTCTGCGGAGAACTATCGATTGACGACAGCCTGGCAGGGACCCCGGTCGCCGGCCTAGCGTCAGACCTTGTTCGCATGCGACCTGTAATCCTGCGTATTCGGATGTACCTGGTGACGGACCGGCTCTCGGACTTCGGCAGCGAACTGCCCGGCAGCGACACGCTGTCGGGCATTGCGCTAGAACGGCACGTATGGGATGCTGCGCGCTTTCACCGCGCTTCGGAATCCGTCAGCGGACGCGACGACTTGGAAGTGGACTTCCGCGTCGACGGTGACACTGGCATTGCGGCATTGCATGCCGGGTCAGCCGGCGACGACTACGAGGGCTACCTCTGTACAATCGCCGGTCCGGTCTTGGCCGCGATTTACGAGCGCCATGGAAGCCGTCTTCTCGAAGGGAACGTCCGGTCCTTCCTCAGCACCAAGGGCAAGATCAACTCGGCCATCCAAGTAACCATTGCCGAGAAACCAATAATGTTCTTCGCGTTTAACAACGGCATTGCAGCAACTGCCGAGGCCGTCGAATTCGATCCGGGCACTTCTCGGATCATCAGGGCGGTCAACCTTCAGATCGTCAATGGCGGTCAGACCACCGCATCGCTAGCGGCCGCATGGCGTGACGGACAGGATCTGTCCAAGGTCTACGTGCAGATGAAGCTGTCGGTGCTGTCGCCGACGCGTGCGGGCGAACTCATACCGCTGATCGCGCGGTTCGCCAACAGCCAGAACAAGGTCAACGAGTCGGACTTTTTCTCGAACCACCCATATCACCACCGGATCGAGCAGCTTTCGCAACGCGTCATGGCCCCTGCGGTGGACGGAGGCGAGCCGACCCGCTGGTACTATGAGCGGTCACGTGGCCAGTATGTGAACGAACAAAAGAATCTCGACAGCAATGGCAAGAAACGCTTCCTCGCACTGAACCCGAAACTGCAGCTGCTGACAAAGATCGATGTCGCAAGATACGAGAATACTTGGAAGGGACTGCCTCACAAGGTCAGCTACGGCGCGCAGAAGAATTTCATCTCTTTCGCCGGCTGGCTAGCGAAGCGGTGGACCGAGAACGACAGCGCATTCGACGAGCTCTATTTCAGGAACTTGGTTGCGATGGCGATTCTGTTCCGCCATACCGAACGCCTGGTCAGCGAGCAGCCCTGGTATGCGGGCGCATACCGCGCCAACCTCGTCACCTACGCCTTGGCCGTGCTCCAGTTCACGGTACTGAAGAGCGGCAAGGGGCGTCAGCTCGATCTGGACGAAATCTGGTGCACGCAGCGTGTTCCCGAAGCGCTCAGTAACCAGATCGCAGCCATTGCCAAGGCCATGCTCGGCGTCCTGACCGACTCGACACGTCCGCGCGCGAACGTGACCGAATGGGCGAAGCAGGAAGCCTGCTGGGAGCGTGCCCGGGCTGCCGCGGTGCCGCTGAGTCAGCAGGTCTTTGACGACCTGGTTGATCCGATCGCGCGCAAGTACGCCGAGGGGAGCGGGGTGCAACAGGTTGGTTACGGAGTCTTCGCGCGAACAGCCGTGTTGGGCATCCGGCCTGCGCAGTGGGAGGAGCTGCGGCAGTGGGGCACCACGAACGCCATGCTCGACGCGCGCGAGGCAGAACTGCTCAGGTCTGCCACCCGCATTCCGAAGTTCGTTCCATCAGTGAAGGAATGCGAGCGCATCTGGACGATCAGGTCGAAACTGATCAAGGAGGGTTTTCATGAACCCCAGACTCGTTTTAACGCCTGATTCTGGTGGTCAGGCCTCCTCGGGCCGGACTTGATCATAGCCGGGCATTCATGGCAATGCGTCGTGCACACGCCATGCCTCAGGGGTCGGCACAAGGGTACTGCGGATCAGGCGGAAATTACAGCTGATGCAGGGTGTAGTTCTGCAAGTCCGACACGCCTTCGCGAAGCAGCCCGCTCCGTATAGTAGCTTCCGTCGGATCGCACATCCACATGCTGATCTGCTGATCCCCGTCATCTGCATGCACCCATGCATCGACCCTGTGCGTGAAACCGCGCGCTCTATGTTTCCTGTCGAGTGCCGCTAGCTTTTTCTGCTCGGCCAGTTGCGCTTTCTGCCATTCCTTGTCGAACGCTTTCAGGGCGCACTGTTCGCATTTTCCATCGCGATGTTTCAATGATGTGTCAGGATCGAACGCTGGGTTATTGCATCCGCGTGTTTGGCATTTGACTATCCGGACGCTGTCGAGAAGGCGGCGGACATCGGCTTCGCTGGCTTGGTTGAACTGTAGTTCGTTGTCGATCACGATCGTGAGACCACCACCGACAAGATTCACGGAAATCTGGAACGGCGAGTTGTACAGCCACACGCATGGTGACACGGAAGCACTCAGTTTGGCGTTGAATGGACCCTCACGAGTATGGACGTAATTCTTCAATGGATTGTCCGGCCCCTTCCGCCGCAATCCGTCCTGAAATTGATTGATCCATTCGTTCTTGTCCATCCGGTTGCCTGTACTTTGCCTCTACATGCACCCGCACACCACGCACGGGACATTAGCGACAATGCTTTGATCATATCATTCAGAGCAAGCCCACACTACGCAGACTGTATGATGGGTTGCTTGCCGGGAGTGCGTAGCTAGGGTCGTAGCTTTATCATACTGCCAAAAATAATTCCTAATGGAAATTTGTGATTTTCCTCGTCATCTTGACGTATTCTCATGGCCTACTTTTCGAGAGCCCGCTGTGTCAGCTTCCCAAATCAGTACGACACCATCCAACACCTTTCTCAGCGAACGGTTCGAGGTGCCTACGGGAGATTTAATGTGCCTTGGTTATCGCGGCTGTATGAAGGCATATCGCTAGGCAGCCTCGTTGCTTTGTCCGTTCTGCACCGGCAGAGTAGTGAGAGTGAAAGTTTTTCAACCCCTGTCCTTAGCTAGATTCTAACTGCCTGATCAACTCTTTTAACGTTTTCAAGGTTGCCTTTGCTTTCCGTCGTAGCGCTAAGGCATCGCGGGTGTATGCGCCGGTTTTTAGAGCATTCTGATTGCCACGAGGCGCACCTGGACTTCTTCCGCCATGCATGCGGCAGCGCTTCTTTCCTTGGATGGGCGGTGACTGGCATGGTGCACCGGATCGCGTTTTCGCGTCGCAGCGAGGTGCTTGATCCGGTTGCATGGGGTTGATTTCACTTTTCACTTTTGCTCCCTGTCGATGCAGGTTGGCCCCCGGCTTGTACCGAGCCGGCCACGACGGCCTGGTCGGCGTTCACGTTAATGTGCTGCACCGTCACCGTTTGCTGGCCGCCGTTCTGCAACCTGTGCAGGGTTAGCAGTGCCTGCTGAAAAACACTCATCATGCGAGCAGCGGAGTTCACCAGTCGCGCCGTCTCGACCGGATTGTCCTGCTCCATTGCACGGTCCATCAGCTTGAAGGCAGCAGCATGCGCGAGGCCAGCTTGGTGGGCCAGCATCTTTGTCAGCGGATCGCTGGAAGCTGTTGCGGCAGCAGCGTCGATACCAAGAGCCAGGACATCGAGGCGGCTTTGCGCCAGCATCTCGGTGCGTGCCAGCGAGGCAGCCAAGGCGGGCGTGTCCGGTGTCGCGAGCGTATCGCGCACCACCCAGCCACCGCGGTCGTGAGGCAGGTCCGCTTCATTCGGCACTACCTCGCCCGTGACGATCGGCGGCAGCACTGTCGGTTGCAGCTGTGCCAAGGCTGCGGCCTCATGATAAGTAGCTTCCACCTGAAATATTGATGCTTGTTCCAGGTTGCCAGCGGCTTCGGCGGCGACAGCCGCTTTCTGTGCGCCCTGTGCTTCCTGCTGCAGCAAGACCACGCGCATCAATTCATTTTTCATGCTCCCTCCAAAAAACTTCAATACATTAAGAACAGCAGTTCGGCCAGGTTGGTAGGCATGATGCAGTCGATGTTCGCCTCCGGCGCCGCGACGACCAAAGTCAGCTATGGCCCGATCAGTCCGGTCAACCAGCCGCGTCGAAGTATCTGCAGCGCTGCAGAACGTTGGTCAGGAAGGCCTGCTTCTCGTTGCAGCGCCAGCCGGGACCCGCATGTGCGCACTCGACGCAGAGTCGACGATCGTCCAGTCGACGGTCGCGCTGGACCATTATTTCGGTCAACTCATCGGCAACCGCTTCATAGCCCAGCCAGATGATGCGAGCCCGGCGCTTAATAAAGCGGTGGCTCTCGACAGCTGCTGCTACATCGGGCGGCAGCATGATCGTGGTCTGCGTGTACCTGCGCAGCGAAGGCGGCAGGTGCATCGGGTCAGCGCCGGCTGTGATGACAGAACCATCGACGTCCGCTAATCGTGCTATTTCGCTAATCACAACCAGTTGGTTCGGCGGCGTGGTGATTGCCTGCGTTGCTAATTCTGCTGATCTGCTAACCGGAGCGTCGCCGGTTAGCGGATTCGCAGGATTAGCACCGCCCGTGGTGCCTGCATTGTCTCGTCCCGGGATGTGCAGGCGGAAGGTCACAGCCGGACCTCCCAAGCCTCATGGCGCTTTTTGCCGTTGTATTCCACGGTGCCTTCCAGTGCGGGGCGCACCAGGTAATGCTCACCGAGCACGTTCATCAGCATGCGCAGCGTTTTAGCCTTGCGCAGCTTGCTGGGGCCGTACTGCGCCATTTCCGGCAGGGTGATGTAGCGCTTGCCGCGTTGGATCAGCCAGGTCCACAGGACCTTCGCCAGTTCGGCCTGTTCATGCTGGGGCTGCACGTTGGACAGGCGCAGGGCTTCACCCAAGTAGAACTCCATCAGGATTGCGGCGCGCTGCATCGCGTCTTCGGTCACGGTGGTTGCTGCGGGATCGTTCATCACCGTGAGGACAGTGGCGATGCGGGCGAGGTGCTCGGCCGCTTTGCTCGCCAGTCCTCGGATCTCGCGCAGTTCACCAGTGATTGCCTGCTCGATCTGGTTGTGCTGGTCGATCCACAGGCCGCGTGCCGCACCAACGATGCGCATCGTCTGAGGCTGCAGTTCGTGAAATTCGTTGATCGGCCAAGTGCCGCCCAGCAGCTGCGTCATGCGCGCCACATAGTTTGCCGCAGCCGGCGTCTCATCAGCACGCTCTTCGCGGAATAGGCGAGTGCCAGCCGTACTCTGCGGGTACGAGATCAGGCAGCGCGAGAACAGCCCTTGGTCCTTCAGGATCGGGTTCTGAAGCCACTGGAAGGCCGCGCGCGGCTGCGCCATCAGATGCAGTGCGACACGGCGACCGTACAGCTTCGAGGCACCGTCGCCAGCGCGCACCCGATCAACCGGCGCGCCGTCCCAGAACAGCGACAAGCCTGCAGCAGTGCGCAGCGAAGCGTCGTCGCTCATGCCGTAACCGCCCAAAAAGCGCCCACCCTCGGCGCTGAAGACGCCGATGCTGGGCAGGCCGTTGTACAACAGCTTGCACAATCCTTCAACGGTCGGATCCGAAGCCAAGAAAACGGCTTCGCGTGGAACCTCGGTCTTTTCCATCTCGGCTTTTGGCAGGCGTTTACGCTCTTCGACAGCTTCGCGCTGTTCGTCGCTTCTGGCCTTCTCGAAGAGTGCGTGCGGGTGCAACGCGAGGCGGTCGACTGCCGACTTGCGCTCGCCCGATTCCGCGACGCTGATCACGTACAGGCTGGTGGGCACGATCGCACCGTGCGGCAGCTGGACGTTCGCATACGGCTGCACGGCGAGGCTGGCGGCAGCCAGCAGAGAGTTACCGACGAGGGCATCGGGTGCCTGGGTGCAGCGCTGGATCACGTGACCGTAGTCTGCCATCACGGCCGGCAGCGCATCCATAGGGAAGGGTGCTGCGGGCGGCAGTTCGACGACCAGCGGCAACGGTTCGTCCGGCCAGCCATCGGTGGGCGGCGTCCCGAGGACATTCATCAGTGATAGGGTCATTCAGCTTCTCCTTGATAGACATTGAGCCAGTCTGCGCCGGCGTTAGTGGGGACGAGAATGCGGACTTCCAGCCCGGCCGCTGCGGCCCGTGCTGCCAGCGCGTTGGCGGCAGCCTGGCCGACACCAGACAGATCGTTGTCTGCGAAGATCACCAAGTGCTCGAGCTTGGGCGGCCAGTTGAACGTCTTGATGCCGTTGGCGCTCACGCAGCTCCAGGTCGGCACCTGCGCCCCGAGCCAACAGGCCAGGGCCGTTTCAATGCCTTCGGCGACACCCACAGTCAGCTTGCCCGCGATGACTTCCGGCGGGCGCAGCTTGATGGACGCGCCAGCGATGGTCGCGCTCGCGCGAGTCAGCTTTTTCGGGGTCTCGACCGCTGCCTTGTGGCCGTCCCCCGTAATGAATGTCCGGTGCAGGGCGAGCAGCTGGCCGTCCTTGTCGGTCACTGCACCCAGCATGACCGGGAAGCGCCCGCGCTCGACATCTCCGTCGTAGTAGGGCAGGACGGACATGCGCAGCGAGCACGGGTAGTCGGTCAGACCCAGTCCGCGGTTCTGCAGGTAGGTTCCGACGGGCGACTGTGCTTTGATGGAAGCCGCACGGTCCCAGGTGCGAGCATTGATATGCGCACGCTCCTGCAATTCTTCTTCGACGGCAACACCATTGCTGCGCGAGGTACGCGGCGTGATGTACCGCGTTCCCAAGATGGTGTGTCGCTCCGGCCAGCAGCCCTGGACGCCCTGGCGCCAGCAGCCGAAATAGTAAACCCCGTTGCCTGCGGCATACACCCAGCCGCTCGTGTCGGATGGCCTGCTGTTTGTGGAGAAGCGGGTGAAGCCATCAGGATCAATATGCTCGGGTGCCGCGCCGACGGTTTGCAGGATCGCCACGCGGAGCTGGGCTGGGTAAAGGTCAGGATAGGCCGCGTACATTAGAGCGAGCCCTCCATGGCGCGCTTTGCGTCGAAGGCGTCGAGGTCGGCGTTATCCCAAGCAGTAACGCCAGCGCTCAGTTTGATGGGCTTGGGAAAATGACCGGCAGCGACCCAGCGCCAGATCGTGGCCCGAGATACTGGATAACGGCCCGGGCGGCCGCGGGTGGATGCAACTTGAGTGATGCGGGAATAGACCTTTGCCATCGTTTGACCCTCTCTGCGTCGTGACGTGACGCGCTGAGAGAATTTTCCTGCAGCAATCGACTTTTTCCTGCATCTAAAATTCGGGACTGAACTGGCTTCAGTCCTGACTTTGATCAAAAAAACAGGACTGAAGCCAGTTCAGTCCCGAATTTTTTTTGCGGCGGCTAAGATCTTGCGAATGTAGCTGGGGTCGCAATCGAATTTTGCTGAGAGCTTCTTTTGCACTCCCCAGATCTTGTTTGGCCAGCCGAGTTCTTTCGCAGCGGCTACGACAGCCTTTTTGTCAATCGCCGTCTCTGCCCGC
This sequence comes from Telluria sp. LT2P34, assembly GCF_059685915.1. Lineage (NCBI taxonomy): Bacteria > Pseudomonadati > Pseudomonadota > Betaproteobacteria > Burkholderiales > Oxalobacteraceae > Telluria > Telluria sp. LT2P34. The sequence continues at coordinate 597,362 of NZ_JCASIN010000001.1, read as the reverse complement.
GTTTCGCCGCTCTTTTTCCCGCCATTGCTGCCGCGGCGCTTCGTCAGCATTTGCGGCAGCTCGTGGAGGCCGATCATCTGCCAGCCGGCGAGAAGCGACGACGCATCAGCGAGGTATCCCATTCGCTCTTCGTCGGGCGACTGAGGTGCTACAGCGTGATTGAGACGAATAACGATCAGCATGTAGAAGTTCGCTTCACGCTGTCGCTCGTTCATTTCTGCCGGATCGTCGATGTCGAGAACTTCATCGAAGAGACGATAAACCTCCGCCAGCGAATTAAAATGTGTCCTGAGCCTCAATCTTGCGGCTGCTAGCATTTCGCGGACCGCTTTCTTTACCTCGCGGTGAGGTACGCCGGGATAGACCAATGGACAGCGGAAGCCCTTGAATTGCACCGACTCCGGTTTGACACCAAACTCTGGAATAAGCAAGTAGTTGTCAGGATCCAGTTCGTCGACACGCCATTCAGCCCACTCGTCGATTTTGTTCTTATCGTTATCCGTCTCGTTGTTCATCGTTCCAGTTCAGGTCTTAGTTTTTAGGTACGGCACTCAAAAATGACGCCCAATCAGCCATCAGGCGCCGGCGTTTGTCGAACAGATCCGAACGCTGGTAGGCTGCTTCGGTTTCATTGCCGATGGCATGTGCCAAGGCCATTTCCCGCACATCAGCCGGATAGCTTGTCGACGCTGCGCACCACGAAGAGAACGATGCGCGAAAGCCATGCGGAACTGCATCCACCCCTATTCGTCGAACTACAGCAGATAGCGACATGTCAGACAGGGGCTTGCCAGCGATACGACCAGGGAAGATGAATGCTTCCTCGTTGATGCGGGGCAGCATGTCCAATAGCTCGAGCGTGGGCATCGACAAGGGTACTCGGTGCGGCCGACCGGACTTCATGCGCGGCCCAGGGATGTGCCAGGTGTTTGTGATTCTGTCGATTTCGGTCCACTTAGCCAGCCGGGCCTCACCAGATCTTGTGGCCGTCAGTATCACAAACTCCAAGCAACGCGCACTGATCCCTTCGATCTGACGCAACTCTGTCATGAAAGCTGGAAGAGCTGCCTCGTCGAGTGCGCGGTGGTTCTTTACCGGCGCTACCGTCGAGCGCTTGGCTAGTAGCTTGTCGAGGTTGCCCTTCCATCGTGCAGGGTTTTCGCTTTGGCGGTATTTCATTGCAGTTGCCCAGTCGAGAACCAGTTCGATGCGGCTACGTACACGGTTGATAGTTTCGTTCTTCGTCAGCCAATACGGCTTGATAACACTGAGGACATGGTCAATTCCGATGGCGCTGACAGGAAGCTCGCCTATAAGCGGGTACACGTACTTTTCGAGTGTACTTGGCCACTGTTGGGCGTGCTTGGCACTGCGCCAACCTGGTGCCATTGAGCGGATGTATTCTTCCGCACAACACCGGAAGGTCCACGACAGCGCCAACTCCTCGCGCTGCTGTTGAATCAACAACGCACGCGCAGCGGCACGAGCGGCAACCGGGTCGATGCCACTCACGATATTGTCTCGGTGTTCCTGAGCCTTCTGTCGGGCAAGAGCGAGGCCAATTGCAGGATATGGTCCCAGTCCAATCTCGCGGCGTTTGGTTCCGACCATCACGCGCAATAACCACGAGCGCGCGCCCGTTTTGGAAATTTGCAGCAATAGGCCAGGCACCCCGCCGACAGAGTGGTATCCGGGCTTCGTCAAGCGCTTGATGTCGAGCGGTCCGAGTTCCTTGGCAAGACGCGGCACGAAAGCCCCCCATTCAACCCCCCAAAGGGTTTGTGATTGAATGCTAACGTTTGAGACGGTTTGTTGCAAGTAAATTTGGAACAGGTCGATCATTCCACATGTGCGCACCTGAAACGAGGCAGAGCGGTGCGTTGCTGGATGAGTAAATGGCAGACACCGTCTCCGCCAAGTTTGAGAGAAAAAGCCACCGCAAGGTGGCTTTTTTTCGTCCGTCTTCATAGCAGAAAGCGGCTGAAACGTCCTCCGGTGAGCTCTGCGAAAAGCCGGTTCAATCCAGCTCAGGCGTGGGATCTTTTACACCAAGCAGCTTGGCGATCTCCGGCAGGCATGACCCGCAGTTGCCGCCTGCCTTGAGGCAAGCCGTTACCTGCGCGGTCGTCTCGAGCTTGCGTTCGCGGATCGCGGTGCAGATTGTGTTGCGTCCGACACCGAAGCAAGAGCAGACCGTCGGCCCCGGATCCGGTCCGCCTTGCGGCCCGCGGCCGGCCAGCAGCGTGGCGCGCTCGGCCGGCGCCAGCGTCCCCTGTGTGAACAGGCCGGCCAGCCACTGGCGCGGCGGCAGTCTGGCTCCGCGGCGCGCGACGAACACGCAGGCTTCCAGTCTGCCGTCGACAACATGCGCAGCGCGGTAGGCGCCGGCGCCGGCGTCGTCGTACTCGATCCAGTCGGCGTCCTCGCGCACGCCCATCAGCTCTCGCGCCCAGCCGGCATGCGCCGGGCCCCGGCCGCCGAGCTCATAGCGCACGAAGCCATCGCCTTGAACGCGCGTCCAGTTGGCGACGCCGTCCACCGCCAGCGCGGTGCGGCTCAGCACGAATGCCTGCCACTCCACCACGAAGGGTTCGACCCGCACCGGCGTGTGCTTGAATTCCGGCTCGCCCGAGACCGGATCGACGACCGGGTTGACCACGGCGCCGACGCGCGCGTCCGACGCAGTCTGGCCGCTCCAGTGGATCGGCGCAAACACGCTGCCGCGTGCGATACCGCCGCTGTGCGTGACGCGCGCGACCATCGCGCCCCAGCGGCTGGTGACGCGCGCCAGTTCCCCTTCGCGCACGCCGCACAGCAGGGCATCGTTCGGGTGCAAGTCGATGAAGGGTTCCGGCGTGTGGCCGGCCAGACGCGGCGACTTGCCGGTGCGCGTCATCGTGTGCCACTGGTCGCGCAGGCGGCCGGTGTTGAGCGCCAGCGGAAATTCCTCGTCGACCGCATGCACCGGGACCCGCGGGGCGGTCGCAATGAAGCGTGCGCGGCCGCTCTCGTGCGCGAAGCGGTCGTCGGCGAACAGGCGCTTCGTCCCTGTCATCGCGCCTTCCGCGTCGCGCAGCACCGGCCACTGGATCGGCTCGAGCGCGTCATAGGCCTGGCGGCTCATGCCGGCCATGCCCGAGAGGTCGAACACGCGGCGTCCGGCCTCGTCCTCCAGCTTGCGCCAGCTGGAAAGCCGCGCGTGCTCGTCGAAAATCGCGTGGGCGCCGTCGTAGTCGAAACCGGCAAAACCCATGCGCCGCGCGACTTCGCACAATGCCCACCAGTCGGCACGCGCTTCGCCCGGCGCCGGCAGGAAGGCGCGCTGGCGCGAGATGCAGCGCTCGGAGTTGGTCACCGTGCCATCCTTTTCGCCCCAGCCCAGCGCCGGCAGCAGCACATCGGCGTAGGCGGTGGTGTCGGTGGCGCCGACGATGTCGCTGACCACGACCAGTTCGCATCTGTCGAGCGCGCGCCGCACCTGGTCGGCGTCGGGCAGGCTGACCAGCGGATTGGTCGCGATGATCCACACAGCCTTCACGGTGCCCGCTTCCAGTGCGCGGAACAGGTCGACCGCTTTCAGGCCGGGTCTGGATGCAATGCGCGGCGACTCCCAGAAGCTGCGCACGGCCTCGCGCTGCAGCGGCTTGTCGAGGTCCATGTGGGCGGCCAGCATGTTGGCGAGGCCGCCAACTTCGCGGCCGCCCATCGCGTTGGGTTGGCCGGTCAGCGAGAACGGGCCCATCCCGGGGTGCCCGATGCGGCCCGTGAGCAGGTGGCAGTTGATGATCGCGTTGACCTTGTCGGTGCCGCTGGAGGACTGGTTCACGCCTTGCGAGAACGCGGTGACCACCTTATTTGTAGCGGCAAAGCCCTGGTAGAAAGCGAGCAGCGTGGGCAGGTCGATGCGGCAGGCGCGGGCGACCTGGGCCGGATCGCTGCAATCGACGTCGGCGGTGGCCAGCGCGGCATCGAAGCCTTCGGTATGCGCCGCGACGTAGGCGGCATTTCCGTGGCCGTGCCTGGCCAGGTAGCTGAGCAGGCCATTGAACAGCCAGACGTCGGTGCCCGGCTTGATCGGCAAGTGCAGGTCGGCCGACTCGGCGCTTGCGGTGCGGCGAGGGTCGACCACCACGACCTGGAGCGCCGGCCGCGCGTCTTTCGCCTGCAGGATGCGCTGGAACAGGATCGGATGGCACCAGGCCGTGTTCGAGCCCACCAGCACGATCATGTCGGCCAGCCCGAAGTCCTCGTAGCAGCCGGGCACCAGGTCTTCACCGAAGGCGCGCTTGTGGCCGGCCACGCTGGACGACATGCACAGGCGCGAATTGGTGTCGATGTTCGCGCTGCCAACATAGCCCTTCATGAACTTGTTCGCGACGTAGTAATCTTCGGTCAGCAGCTGGCCGGAGACGTACAGGGCCACCGCATCCGGTCCGTGCTCGGCGATGATCGAAGCAAAGCCGCGGGCAACGCGGGTCAGGGCTTCGTCCCAGCCGGCCGGGCGCATGGCGCCGTTCTCGCGCACGAGCGGATGCAGCAGGCGGCCGTCGAGGTCCAGCGTCTCGCCGAGCGCTGCGCCCTTGACGCACAGGCGGCCCTGGTTCGCCGAGTGCGCGGCGTCGCCGGCGATGATCGGGATCGTACCGGGGCGCACGGTGGCGGTCACGCCGCAGCCGACGCCGCAATAGGGACAGGTGGTGCGCACGGTTGGCACGGGCAGGGTCATGTCCATGGTCTTCCTTCTTTCATGTGGCGGGCCCGCAGAGTGCTTCGCCAAACAGCAGGCGGTCACGAAAAGCCGTTACGTCGGCGGCGCGCTGGATCAGATCGAAATACCAGGGGCCGTCGCCGACGTCGCCCACCAGCACCGCGCCGGTGACGCGTGGTCCCTCGAGCACCAGGCGTTTGTAGACACCGCTGTGACGGTCGCGCAGCACCAGCTCTTCGCTGCCGGCGCCGCCGGCGATGTCCCCGGCCGAGTACAGGTCGATACCGGTCACTTTCAGTTTGGTCGCGGTGGCTGCCTGCACATAGCGGCGGTGGCCGGCGCCGGCCAGGTGGGCGGCGCAGACGCGGGCCTGTTCCCATACCGGTGCGACCAGGCCGAAGGTGGCGCGCCGGTGCTGGACGCACTCGCCGACCGCGTAGATGCGCGGGTCATAGGTTTGCAGCGTATCGTCGACCACGATGGCGCGCTCGCAATGCAGGCCGGCTTCGCGGCCCAGGGCCACGTTCGGACGTACGCCGGCGGCCATCACGACCAGGTCGGCCTTCAATTCGCTGCCGTCGGCGAAACGCACGCTCTCGACCTTGCCCTCGCCCGCGATTGCACTGGTCTGGGCGCCCAACAGGATGCGCAGGCCTGCGCGCTCGAGCGAGTCCTTCAGCAGGCGACCGGCTTCGCCGTCGAGCTGCTGGTTCATCAGGCTCGCGGCCAGATGCACGACGGTGACGTCCATCCCGCGCCGCATCAGGGCGTGCGCCCCTTCGAGGCCGAGCAAGCCGCCGCCGATGACGATCGCGCGTCCACCCTGGCGGGCAGCGGCGAGCATGATGTCGACATCGTGCAGGTCGCGAAAGCCGACCACGCCCGGCAAGGTGTTGCCGGGAATCGGCAGTACGAAGGGTGTCGAACCGGTTGCCAGCAGCAGGCGGTCATACGGCGCTTGCATGCCAGAACGGGCAATGACGACGCGGCGCTTGCGGTCGATGCGCAGCACCGGGTCGCCCGCGTGCAGGGTAATGCCGTTTTCGACATACCAGGGACGCGGATGGAGCATGATCTCGTCGACGTTCTTGTCGCCCGCCAGCAGCGGGGAGAGCAGCACACGGTTGTAGTTCCCGTGCGGCTCGGCGCCGAAGACGGTGATGTCGTAGAGGCCGGCGTCGAGTTTCAACAGCTCTTCGACCGTGCGCATGCCTGCCATGCCGTTGCCGATGACGACCAGGCGCGGCTTCATGCTGCAACCCAGACAGTGCCCTGGTCGACCCGCACCGGGTAACTGTTCACCGAGTGCGCCGGCGCTTCCAGGCATTCGCCGGTTGCAAGATCGAAGTGGTGCTTGTAGATGGGCGAGGCAACCACAATCCGTTCGCCCAGGCTGCCGACCAGCCCACGCGAGAGCACGGCCGCGTTCGAATTCGGATCGTAGTTATCGATGGCGAAGAGCGTTTCAAGGCCGACGCGGAACACGGCTACCTGGCGCCCGTTGAGCAGGGCGCACACGCCGGTGTCGGGAACGATCTCGTCGAACGCGCAGACTGCGCTCCAGTGGTGCAATTGGCTTGCTTGCGAATCCCGGTGCATGGTCGGCTCCTCAATGCGCCACGACGATGGGAATCGTGCGGCGGCGTTCTTCGATGGTGGCGGGACGGACCTGGCCGCGTTCCGGCATGAAGACGACGTTGTCGTCCTTCGCTTCGCTATTGATGAAATGGCGGAAACGCTTGCGCACCTCCGGATCCTCCACCGCGTTCTTCCACTCGCAGGCATAGGTGTCGACCACGGCCTGCATGTCGGCTTCGAGTTCGGCGCCGATGCCGAGTTTGTCCTCGACCACGACCTGCTTCAGGTAGTCCAGGCCGCCCTCGAGGTGCTCGCGCCAGGTGCTGGTGCGCTGCAGGCGGTCGCCGGTGCGGACATAGAACATCAGGAAGCGGTCGACTAGTGTCACCACCGTCGCTTCGTCCAGGTTCGAGGCCAGCAGTTCCGCGTGGCGCGGCTTCATGCCGCCGTTGCCGCACACGTACAGGTTCCAGCCCTTGTCGGTGGCGATCAGGCCGACGTCCTTGCCCTGGGCCTCGGCGCATTCGCGCGTGCAGCCGGACACGCCGAATTTCACCTTGTGCGGCGTGCGCAGGCCCTTGTAGCGGTGTTCCAGTGCAATCGCAAAGGCAGCGCTGTCGCCGACACCGTAGCGGCACCAGGTCGAGCCGACGCAGGATTTCACTGTCCGCAGCGACTTGCCGTAAGCGTGGCCGGACTCGAAGCCGGCCGCGATCAGCTCTTCCCAGATCGGCGGCAGCTGGTCGACGCGGGCGCCGAACAGGTCGACGCGCTGGCCACCGGTGATCTTGGTGTACAGGCCGTACTTCTTGGCGATCGTGCCGACCGCGATCAAACCGTCGGCCGTGACTTCACCGCCCGGCATGCGCGGCACCACCGAGTAGGTGCCGTCCTTCTGGATATTGCCGAGGAAGTAGTCGTTCGAATCCTGCAGGCTCGCGTGTTCCGGCTTGAGCACGAAATCATTCCAGGTCGAGGCCAGGATATTCGCGGCGACCGGCTTGCAGATGTCGCAGCCCAGGCCCGTGCCGTGGCGCGAAAGCAGTTCGCCGAAACTCTTGATGCGGCCGATGCGCACGAGGTGATGCAGCTCCTGGCGCGTATGATTGAAGTGTTCGCACAGTGCGCGGCTGACGGCGATACCCTGCCTGGCCAGTTCGGCCGTGAGCACTTGCGTGACCAACGGGACGCAGCCGCCACAGGCGGTGCCAGCGCTGGTGCATTTTTTCAGGGCGCCGATGCTGGTCGCCCCATCCTGCACGGCCGCGCACAGGGTGGCTTTCGAGATGTCGTTGCAGGAGCAGATCTGGGCCGAATCGGGCAGCGCGTCGACGCCCAGGCCGCGCCTGGGCAGGGCGCCTGCTTGCGGCAGGATCAGGCTTTCCGGGAATTCCGGCAGTTCGATGCCGTTCAGGGCCATCTGCAGCAGGGTTCCGTACTCGGCGGCGTCACCGACCAGCACCGCGCCCAGCAGCCGCTTGCCACAATCGCTGACGACCAGCTTTTTATAGGTCTGGCGACGCTCGTCCAGGTACTGGACGCTGCGGCTGCCGGACGTCGCCCCATGGGCGTCGCCGATGCTGGCCACGTCCACGCCCATCAGTTTGAGCTTGGTGCTCAGGTCCGCGCCGGCAAAGCCGCCCGGTGCGCCCAGCAGGTGGCGCGCAGCGGTGCGCGCCATGTCGTAGCCCGGCGCCACCAGGCCGAACAGCTGGCCCTTCCATGCGGCACACTCGCCGACAGCATAGATGTGGGGGTCGGAGGTGAGGCAATCGTCGTCGATGGCGACGCCCCCGCGCGGGCCGAGCGCCAGTGCGCTGGCGCGGGCCAGCTCGTCGCGTGGGCGGATGCCGGCCGAAAAAACGATCATGTCGGTATCGAGATGGGTGCCGTCGGCAAATTCCATCCGGTGCCTGGCGTTTTGCCCGTCGACGATCGCCAGCGTGTTCTTGCCGGTGTGGACCGTGACGCCAAGCTCCTCGATACGGCGGCGCAGCACGCCGGCGCCCGGATCGTCGACCTGGACCGCCATCAGGCGCGGCGCGAACTCGACGACGTGGGCTTCCAGGCCCAGGTCGCGCAGCGCTTTGGCGCATTCCAGGCCAAGCAGGCCGCCGCCGATGACGACACCGGTGCGCGAACGGGCGCCGCATTCGCGCATCGCTTCCAGGTCTTCGATGGTGCGGTACACGAAGCAGTCGGCGCGCTCGCGGCCCGGAACTGGCGGCACGAAGGGCGCGGAACCGGTGGCCAGGACCAGCTTGTCGTAGAACAGTACTTCACCGCCGGCCAGGGTGACGGCACGGGCGGCGCGGTCGATGGCGACCACTTTCGCGTTCAGTTTCAGCGCCAGGTTGGCGCGGTCGAAGAAGCCGGGTGCGACCAGCGACAGGTCGTCGGCCGTCTTCCCGGCGAAGAAGTCGGACAGGTGCACGCGGTCGTAAGCCGGACGCGGCTCTTCGCCGAGCACCGTGATGTGCACGTGCGGCGCCACCGCGGCGAGCGACTCGACAAATTTGTGGCCAACCATGCCGTGGCCGATGACGATGATGTCCATGCTGTTCTCCTTACGCGCTGGCCGCTGCGGGATCGGCGGCGCCAGCATTGACGGCGGTACTGCTGAAACGGGCGCCGAGTGCGCACAGGCTGGCGACGACCACGAGGCCGCCGAGGATCGTCAGGGTCTGGCGCACGTCGCCGGTACCTTTCATGAGAAAGCCCGCCAGCACCGCGCCGACATTGCCGCCGGCGCCGACGATGCCTGCCACGCCGCCGAGCGCCTTGGGTGCGACGAAGGGCACCAGCGCGTAGGTCGCCCCGCAAGCCATGTGGGTGAACAGGCCGAAGATCAGCATCGCCAGCAGGGCAAAGGCGACGCCTTCGGCGTTCGCGAACCAGAGCAGGCCCAGGCCTTCGCCGATCATCAGTACGAACAGGACCGTGACACGGCTGTTGAGGTCACCGCCCGCTCTTCCTGCGCTGCGGTCCGACAGCCAGCCGCCCAGGGCACGGGCAAACAGCGCCAGCAGGCCGAAGCTCCCGGCCGCCATGCCGGCCGCGCCCAGCGAGAGACCGTAGTGGTCGACGTAATAGATGGCGGCGATGTTGTGGATGAAGATCTCGATGCCGAAGCAGGCGCCGTAGGTGACGAACAGGAGCCAGGCGCGGTGATTGCGGCAGGCTGCCTTGAAACTCGCCAGGCCGCCCTTGCCGCCGCCCTCGAACGGGATACCGGCCGCGCGCAGCTCGCTGAAGTTGCCCGCCGGGCAATCCTGCGTATAGCGCCAGTAGACGACGGACATGAGCAGCATCGCCACGCCCGGCACCACCAGCGCCAGGCGCCAGCCCAGCGTTTCGCTGACGCCCGCCATGACGAGTGCGCCCAGCAGCAGCGGCATGGCGGCCTGCGCCGCGCCGCCGCCGGCATTTCCCCAGCCGGCAGCGGCCGCGTTGGCAGTGCCGACGACCCTGGACGAGAACATCACCGAGGTGTGGTACTGGGTAATGACGAAGCTGGCGCCGACCGCCCCGATACCGAGGCGGAACAGGAGAAAGCTTTCGTAGCTCTGCGCGAAGGCAACGCCGAGCACGGGAATCGCGCCCAGGGCCAGCAGGGCGGTATAGGTCTTGCGCGGACCGTAGCGGTCGCACATCGGGCCGACGATAAGGCGCACCAGGATGGTAATGGCGACGGCGGCGATGTTGATGTTGGCGATCTGCGCCACCGACAGGCCGAACTCGCCTTTAATGACCGGCATCAGCGGCGCGCAGGCGAACCAGGCAAAAAAGCAGATGAAAAATGCGACCCAGGTCAGGTGGAAGGCCCGCATCTGGGGCGTATGGAAGTCGGTGAGCGTGATGCTGTTTGCTTTGCTGGTCATGGTATCCCTCGTTCATGAAACAAAAAGGCGTCCGCATCCCGTGGTAGTTTCCAGGGAGGCGGACGCCGTTGTCCGAAAGGCCGGTCCAGCATTGGACCAACTGTTGTGGTGCCGAAGGATCGTCGTTGATCCTGTCAGGGTAAGTGCAAGAGCCGTGCCAGGCCCCGGGCGGGGCGCACAGCCTTGCAGATTCGTGGAGGCGCTACATTGCAGTGCACCATGCGCTGAAATGATGCGGGACGCCGCACCGCGCTGGTCTGGAATTCAATTCAAGCGATGACAGGCTGCGCCGCACCGGGAATTCCCGGCCACGCGGCATAGCCGGCTGGATCGCTCCCATCCCAGACCCTGCCATCGATCAGCCTGCTGCTGCGCATGTCGCCAGCCGGCAGGTCCACGCCCGCCTGCAACGCCGCCTCGCGGTAGATATCCAGATGATTGACCGCACGCGCCACAGCGGCGAAATCCGGGTCCTCGCGCAGCAGTCCCCAGCGCCGCTGCTGGGTCAGGAACCACATCCCGTCCGACAGCCACGGGTAAGTGGCCTCGCCGTCGCCGAAGAAGCGCAGGCCCGGGAAATCGCTCGGTCGCGGAACCAGGCTTGCGCGCAGCAGATCGATATCGGCATGGACATAGGCGGGGCTGGCCAGCACTTCGGCGGCCGCTTCGCGGTTCGTCGGCGAGGCGTCGAGCCAGCGCGCCGTGTCGAGCATGGCGGCGACCAGGGCGCGGCAGGTGTTCGGATGGCGGGCGACGAAATCGGCGCGGGCCCCGAGCGCCTTGCCGGGATGGTCGGGCCAGACCTGGCTGCTGGGCGCGGCCAGTACGCCGCTCGCCTCGATCACTGCGCGCCTGCTCCAGGGCTCGCCCGCGCAGAAGCCATCCATGTGGCCGGCTTCCAGGTTGGGCGCCATCTGGCTTGGGGGCAGGGTGACGAGCCGGGTCTGCGTCAGTGGATCGATCCCGGAGGCGGCCAGCCAGTAGCACAGGAACATCGCGTGGTTCCCGGTGGGGAAGGTATGGGCGAAGGTGTAGCGGCGCGGCTGTCCGCGCATCAGCTGTGCCAGCCCGTCGCCATCCCTGACGCCGGCTGCCGCGATGGCGCGGGAGAGCACGATAGCCTGGCCGTTCTGGTTCAGGTTCATCAGCACCGCCATGTCGCGCGCCGCGCTGCCGATGCCCATCTGCAGGCCATACAGCAAGCCGTACAGAGCCTGCGCCGCATCGAGCTCGCCGTTCGTCAGGCGGTCGCGCATGCCGGACCACGAGTGCTGCTTTTCCAGCACCAGCCGAACGCCGTATTTTTCGTCGAAGCCGAGGATGGACGCCATCACCAGCGGCGCGCAGTCGGCCAGCGGCATGAAGCCTATCCTGAGCACTTCCTTTTCCGGCCGGTCCGATCCCGCGCCCTGGTCGCCGAATTTAGCGCCAACGGTGGCGCCCTTGCTTGCCAAGCCTGTCATGCGGTTCCTTTCGCCGGGTCTAACCCAGCAAGTCCTCGACGTCGAGGATGCGCTGCGCGATCTCGGCCAGTCTCATGTTCTTGTTCATCGCCACGCTGCGCAAGCGGCCATAGGCTTCCTGTTCGGTCAAGCGGTGGCGCGCCATCAGCGTGCCCTTGGCGCGTTCGATGACCTTGCGTTCGGCGAGCTTCTGGCGCGTGTCCGCCAGTTCGCCCAGCAGCTTCTGTTCGCGCCTGAAGCGCGCCAGCGCCACGTCGAGTACCGGACGCACCCTTTCGGCGCGCAGGCCGGCCACGATATAGGCCGAGACTCCCGCGGCCACCGCCGCTTCCATCGTCGCCGTGCTGTCATTTTCCGTGAACAGCACGATCGGCCGCCGTTCCTCGCGCGTGGCGATGACGATGTGCTCGAGCACATCGCGCGCATCGGACTCGCTGTCGACAATGATCAGGTCAGGCTGCAACTGGGCGATCCGCTCGGGCAGGAAGATGTCTGGCGGGAGCGAGGCGACAATGTCATAACCGGACTCGAGCAAGCCGATGCGCAGCGCCGCGCTACGGCAGGCCTGGGCAGCGAGGGCGGCATCGCCAGCCAGCGCGTCGCCACTGGTGACGACGACAATGCGCAGGCTGAGGGGTCGATCGATTCGTTTCATGCATCGAACCATGCAAGAAACGGGCCACGAAGGCGCAGCCGCGATGAGGGCGCGGGGCAGTTCCTCGCCGGGCACGACAAGTTTAGCTGGGACCGTGCCAGGCGCATGCACGCGTAATGCGTGATCGACGAATGTATTCAACCGGCCCGCAACCAGTACCTTAGCCTGCCGATACGCCAGTGCCGAGCTTGACAACTTTGATAACGTTGGACACGTCCAGCAGCTTTCGTGCTGGTAGGAGGAGGCGCGGGCACAGGCAACGGAAAAACACCCGCCTGGAATACGACATTCGTGCTGTTCGCCCCTGGTGGATGCTCCACGGTTCGTCAGGATTCGATAAAAACTGTTTATTATCGTGGCTGGACACAGACGGCGTTAGTAGACAACCAATTGCTTCATGGGTGATCAATGCGTGGAATTCTTTTCGGAGCACTTGCCCTTTCTGCCGCTTTCCTGAGATCGAACGCTCGGGCAATTGCCACGACAGCCCCGAACATGGCCAGCAGGCCACTACATCGGGCCGCGCACGCTGAACGGATTGGCCCGACGCTGCTGACGTCCGTACTTGTAACCCTTGCTTTATGGGAGGGATCGCGGCGCGTGAGTAGTAGGCAAAAATCGAATTGTGGGGACGACAAGGCATTGCTGGATGCAATCGTACGAAGCTGCCCGGACGCCATCTTCCTCAAGGATACCCATGGCATCTACCTTGCCTGCAACCGAGCGGCTGCAACCTTGCTTGGTCGTGCCCAGCATGAAATCCTAGGAAAGTCAGATTACGATTTGTTCCCGCTGGAAGTAGCGCGGCAGCACCAAATCCGTGATGAAGAAGTCATTAAGACATGTCAGAGCCTTGTTTACGAACAGCTCGTGCTCGGAAGTAGTTCAGGCGAGACTAGAACGTTCGATCTGCTCAAGACACCCGTCGAGCGTGGCGACGGCACGATAATGGGTGTGCTGGGCGTCGGGCGCGACGTCTCTGCAAAGCGCCGCGAAGAGCAAAAGCTTAGGGAACAGGAGAATCTGTTGCACGAAATGAGTTCCCTGGCCCATATCGGCGGCTGGGAAATCGACGTGGTGGAAAATCGATTTTCCTTTACGGCCGAGCTTGCGCGGCTGCACGAATTCGAACCGGATCGTCAACTCAGCCTGGCGATGTTCCTGTCGCACTACGACGACGGTCAGCGACGCCGGATCAAGCAGGCACTCGGGCATACGCTCGACACCGGGGCGCCTGAGGACATGGATGCGGAGATGGTCCTGCCCAGCGGTTCGCGCAAATGGATGCGGGCGCATTGGCGGGCGACGAAAACGGGCGATGAAGTGACGCGGATATGGGGAATGGTCCAGGACACGACGGCACGGCGCAAGCTGAGCGAGTCGATGCAGATGGCGGACCTGATTTACCGCACCACATCCGACGCAATCCTGATCACCGACCGTCTCAATGTCGTAGTTGACGCCAATCCCGCATTCCTGCTTCTGTTCAAATACACATCCGGCGAAGTGATCGGGAGGACGGCAAGCAGCTTGCTTGCTGTATCCCCTGCGCAACTGCCCGCGACGCTGCATGCCGCGTTCGACGAACCCTGCCAGTGGGAAGGCGAGCTACGGTGCAGTCGAAGCGACGGCACGATGATCGACGTCTCTGTTGACATCAATATATTGCGGGCAGGCGACGAAAACGCGTTCAGACGTGCTATTCACTTCACGGACGTGACCGAGCACAAGCGCAAGGATCGGCAACTTTGGGTTCGGGAAAATTTCGATCAGCTGACGGGCCTCCCAAACAGGGGCCTCTTCCTGGATCGCCTCGAACAGGAGCTGAAGAAGATCGGCGCCGATCCGGATTGTGTCGGCCTGCTATGCCTGGACCTGGACCGGTTCAACGAAATTAACGAGATGGCTGGAAACGCCGGAGGCGACCGCGTTCTCGTAGAAATGTCGGACCGGATAAAAGCCTGCCTGTCGGGGACGTCGACACTGGCCCGTCTGGGCGGCGATCGCTTCGGCGTGATTCTGGCGGACTGCCCGCGCGCTCAGCTTGAAATGACAGCCCAGGCAGTCATGAACGCCATTGCTGTACCGCTTGCCAAGGATGCGCAGCACGCATCAGGGATGGACGGGAACGGGGGCATGTATCTTTCTGCAAGTATCGGCATTGCCGTCTTTCCGGACGATGCTTCTCACGCGGAAGCGCTGGTAAAGGCAGCGGAGCTGGCGATGGTGCAGGCAAAACGCAGCGGTGGCAAGCGCCTCCAGTATTTCGCTCCCTCACAGCAGGAAGCGGCACTGGAAAAAATGAGGATGGTGAATGAATTGCGCCACGCGCTGGAACGTAATCAACTGCACATTTTTTTCCAGCCGATCATTCACGTGGCGAGCGGGCGGATCGCAAAGGCCGAAGCCTTGCTGCGCTGGTCGCACCCTGTGTTCGGCGCTGTCGGACCTGCCCAGTTCATTCCCCTGGCCGAACAGTCCGGCCTGATCGTCGAGATCGGGAACTGGGTCATCGATCAGGCGATCGCCAGCGTGGGGCGCTGGCAGGAGGAGTATGGCACGGTCATTGAATTGAGCGTGAATAGCTCACCTGTCCAGTTCGAGCAGGACGTGGCGAATAGTTGGATCGACCGGCTGGCTGGCTCGGGCCTGGCGCCGGGGAGCATTACGATCGAAGTTACGGAAGGCATGCTGATCAGCGATTTCGAACATGTCAGAGAATGTCTGAAGCGATTGCAGCAAAGCGGCTCGAAAGTGTCGCTGGATGACTTTGGGACGGGCTATTCGGCGCTCGCATATCTAAAAAGTTTCGCTTTTGATTACTTGAAAATCGATAAGTCGTTCGTAAAGAATCTGGAGCACGATGCCCGGGACATGGCATTAACGCAGGCAATCATCAATATGGCCCATCAACTGGGGATCGAGACGATCGCGGAAGGCGTCGAAACCCAGGCGCAACGTGACATACTGACGGGTTTTGGTTGCGATTATCTTCAGGGGTATTTGATTTCCCGGCCGCTTACGTACGACGCGTTCGTTGCAATGCTGGCGGACCCGATGTCAGAATCGTGGGCAACTTGAGCCGGCTGGTAAAACGATCTGATCGTGTCAATCCAGTCACGAGTGACCGATCTATGCGACCTGATCAAGGTACCTGTCTTAGATTGCGTTCTCATCAAGGTAGTCAATTCATCAGCTATGAGGTGAACGAGATCGGCGAGCAGTTTCGTTATAAACGGCGTCTATCAATTGGAGATATGCCTGTTTAATCAAGCCGCCCATCGGCTGTTCTTTTAATTTCATAACGTTTTCCCTATTGAGGCCAGTAGGCACGGTAGGTGACGTATCTATCAAGTTTTTCAATACGGTCAGGTCGGCCGAACAGGTAGCCCTGGAAGAGGGAACAACCGCTGTTAGCAAGGAATTCACGTTGCTCCCACGTTTCCACGCCTTCTGCGACGACCGATAAACCGAAATTATGCGCCAGCGCTATCACTGCTCGCACGATGACAGCGTCGCTACTCTCTTTAACGACATCCTTCACAAATAAGCGGTCAATCTTAATTTCGTGCAGAGGTAGATGTTTTAAATACAACAATGAAGAAAAGCCTGTGCCGAAATCGTCAAGTGAAAACTTAATGCCGCACAAACGCAGGGCGTTCATCTTACTAACAGTAAGGTCGATATCGTCTAGCAGCAAGCTCTCAGTGATTTCGAAAATTAATCGATCCGGGTTTGCACCGCTACGTTTAACGATGTCGAGCACGTGAGCGACGAAATCGACATCGTTGAATTGCCGCGTGCTTATGTTTACTGCAACGGTGAGATGAGCCGATGCCAGATTAAATGACCAACTGCGCAATTGGTTGCAGGCCACCTGGAGCGTCCAGTAGCCCATCTCCAAGATCAAACCCGTGTCTTCTGCCACGCCGATAAAGTCAGCTGGCATGATCAACCCCCTTTCAGGATGCCGTAAGCGTATCAATGCTTCGACTTCGACAAGCCGGCCGGCGTTATCGACTTGCGGTTGATAATGGAGTTCGAAGTGGTTATCTTCCAGCCCCAGTCGCACATAGCCCTCCATTGCGTTGCGCTCGTCAATACGTGCCTGCATGATGGGGTTGAATGTCATTTGCCTGTTACGGCCGTTTGTTTTGGCCGCGTACAGTGCAGTTTCGGCTTGTTTCATCAATTGATCCGGTTTGTGCTCGCTTCCATGAAAAATCGCAATGCCGATACTCGCCGCTATCCGGTAAGCGGCACCGTTTAGCGTGTACGGCGCGTTCAATTCGCTGATGATTTTGCGCGCCATGGCGTCGACTCTGCTGGCCACCACGTCTGAAAGGCCGTCGAGTTGCTCAAGAATGATGGTGAACTCATCGCCCCCTGTGCGTGCAACGGTATCTTGCGGACGTATGGCAGCGGACAGGCGTGCGTCGGCCTGCTTCAGCATGTGGTCTCCGGCTTCTTTACCGTAGGTATGGTTGATCCACTTGAAATTATCCAAGTTGACGTATAGAAGAGCGCCATGCTGCTCGCTGCGCTCTGCTAGTGCGAGCGCTTGCTTGACCCGGTCATGCATTAAGCGCCGATTTGCCAGTTCCTTCAGGGGATTGAACTGAGCGGGTTTTCCGAGCGATTGATCCGGCCTCTTCGTAGCGCAACCGGCCGTGAAAAGATTGCGCGGTGAAGGAGCGCAGGCGCTATACACCAGGCTCAAACGTGTTTTTTTCAGCTCCGTACCGGTCGCGCCAGTCCGGCAGTCCTTGGCGATAAGCCCATCGATGATGGAATCGATCTGCTTGGGATCGGTTGAAGCTAATGTCGCCTGTAGATCACCTTCCAGTTCTATCCGTGACACATCGACCCATCCTGATTCAGCATTAAATTCCTCGTTCAACGAAAGATTTTGGCGGTGAAAATCAGTGATCAAGGCTGAAGCCGGCCCGGCAGGAAGCAACACACTGTCAGGGCTAAGGGTGTCGTGCAGCGTTAATTCAGCGCGATACACACTGGAGCGGCTAACAGTTCCACGTAGTTCTCTCGTTAGAGCAGGAGCGAGCCGTGTTAAATTGTGCTTCATCACGTAGTCGTTGGCTCCTGCTGTCATTACGGCAACTACGGCATCTTCTTCATTGCTTTCAGCGATCAGGATGAACGGTATGTCACCTGCCAGTGATCGGCACAGCGTCAGCGCGTCCATTCCGCTAAAGTCAGCCATGGAAAAATCAGAGAGCACCGCATCCCAATGCTGCTTCAATGCTTCGGTAAGCGTAAGACCGTCTCGAACGCGGGCTGACGTTACGTGAAAGCCGCTCTTGTTCAGCGCCAGTTTGACTAACACCGCATCTTGATCCGAGTCCCCTACCTGCAGCAACCTGATTTGCCGTTGCACCTCTCTCGCTCTTCCGGAAGGCCGCAGCTCGTGGTCAGTCGTTCCCATGCTTGAATCTCGATCGCGGCAAAGTCGGAGACAATCGTCATAGCTAAATCTGCAGAATGTATCCAAGAATGTCTTTCGTGAATGTGAGAGCAAGGCGCGCTGCTCACGCACCATCAGGCGATGTTTTCAGTATGGGTTGGGGGTGGCCTGATGGTCCGGGAAATAAACTTGGATGTAACGAGCGGATTTCTTGCTTGGTGTACGCGTGTTTGTTCGGTGCAGCCTCAGCCGGCGATGGGACTAATTTTCTGCGGGGACCAGCCCGCGCTTAACCGCTAGCAACACTAGGCTAACGACGTCGCGCACGCCAAGCCGCTCCATCAGTTGTGACCTGTGTGCTGCGACTGTTTTTTCGCTCAGGTCGAGTTCAAACGCGATCTCCTTCGTGCCTTTGCGGTTGACGATCATGGTCAGGATCTGCAATTGTCGGGCAGTTAGCGATTGAAACTGTTTTTGCTCGGGTGACGGCGCGCGTACGAAACGGTGGATCATTTTGGTAGAGACTGCGGGACTGAGGTAGATTTCCCGACGTGCTATAGCGTTCAGTGCGATCTCCAACTCGGCAGGTGCCGACTCCTTCAACAAGTAACCAGACGCGCCTTGCTGGAGCGCCTCGGTAACCATTTCTTCAGAAGCATGCATGCTTAAAATTACTGTCGCAGTCTGTGGAAACTTGTCTTTTAGCAGCCGCACTAAGTCAAGACCGTTTTCTTTGCCCATCGTGATGTCGGTTATGACAATGTCCGGAGCGTGCCGGGCTACCTCACGCATTGCTGCGTCCGGATCAGACGCTTCGGCAATTACAGTAAATTCGCCAAGCCGCTCAATCAAACTACGGATGCCTGCCCGCACCAACACATGGTCGTCCACCAGAAGAATTGTTTTTTTGGGCGTCATGTCGATTCTAAGTTGAAGGCAACCTCAATGCGGGTGCCTGCGGTTGCGGACGATTTAACATTAAATGTGCCACCAAGCAGCTCGGTTCGCTCTTTCATTCCGAGCAGCCCGCCTCCGCTGCCGTCAGTGCGCATGGTGCTGACCAGATCGACGAAGCCAATGCCGTCGTCACGGATGATCAACTCAAGTTCATGACCAGATTCGCCTCCATTGACCTCCACGACGACGCTGGTCGCATCTGCATGGCGAACTATGTTGGTAATGCTTTCTTGCACGATGCGATACACGGCGATTTCAATTGGCGCGGCTAGCCTCTCCGGCAAGCCCGCGTATTCGAAGATGCAGCGGCATGTTCCGGTAGCAAATTGGCGCTCCAGTAACTGACGCAGCGCCGATTCGAGGCCAAGGTAGTCCAGTGAGAGTGGACGCAGCGACACTGAGATGACTCGAATCTGCGCGATTAGACCCGACACTGCGGAGTCGATGTTGGCCCATGCCTCGTGCGCAGCTAACTCGGTAAGAAAGCGCTGCAAATGATGCAGGTCTATCTTAAGCAGTGCTAATTGCTGGCCTAGGTCGTCGTGCAATTCACGCGCCAGATTGATGCGCTCCTGTTCTTGAGCATGCAAGAGTTGTGTCGAAATTTTTTCCAGGTTGGCGTTGAGCTTGAGAATTTTAAGTGCTGATTTTTTTTGTTCAGTGATGTCTTCGCCGATACTGGCGACACCAATCACTTTACCGCTGCGGTCGTGCAAAACCGAGCTATTCCAACAGACGAGCCGGCGTTCGCCATTCGCGGTAAGGATTTCATCTTCGTAGCGTAGCTGTTTCGGATCCGAAAGCAGATCGCGAAAATGCCCCATTGCCTCACCGTGTTCGGTTGCCATGCAGGTTGAAAACCAATTGCCGCCAATGAGCTCAGTAAGGGACAAGCCAGCAAGGCGTAACAAGGCGTCATTGCAGAACGTTACGTTCCCTTGAAGGTCGAGCATTACTGACAGCAAGCTGGTGTTGTTTAGCAATTCCGAAAAGCGGCGCTGACTTTCGCGCAAGTCGCGAATTGCATTTTTTTCTTCCGTAATATCCTGAGCCACGCCCGCGAATCGCGTCGGCAATCCATCGGCGCCACTAATCCTGAAAACTTTCATGGATATCCAGCGTACTTGCTGGTCTGGGCGCACGATCTGGAAGACGTAGTTAAAGTGCTCGTTCGCAGTCGCGCGATGCCTAGCGTACGCAGCGACAAAGCGGGCCCGTTCTGCGGGAGGCATAGCAAGCATCCATGAATCAGGATCAACGTACAAGCTTGCACAGCTCCTGCCGATAATTTCTTCATAAGCGGGGCTGACGTACAACAGGCGCCCGCCTGGGCCGTCGACGAGGAAAAAGACCTCTCGGATATTGTCTGCCATCTGCCGAAACTGTGTCTCACTGTCGCGCAGCGATTCGGCGGCGATGTATTTCTCCGTCACGTCCATGTGCATGACAACTGCGCTTGCGAGCTCATTGCCTAGCGGCGTTACTGTCATTAAAAACCACCGCAGTTGGTGGCCCGCATGGCAAGGGTATTCGATCGAAAAATGACGTAAAGCGCCGCTGAGTACCGCTCGTATACCGTCAGGTACGGTGTAGCTATCGTCCTCCGGGCATAGGGAAGCGCGTTCACATACTTCAAGATAGTTGCTGCCGATTCCATAGTTGTATGCTGGATCAAGCCCATTTTGCTCCGAAAAGTCGCGCCAGGCTTTGTTTACGGCCACCAGCGTTGCGTTGCGGTCAAGCACCGCAATAGTAGCGGGTAACGCGTCCAGGGCGGCTGACTGCAACTGGCATTCTCCATATCCGCTAGCACGGTGATCCGCTGCATTCAATAACAGCAATAGATTGCGAATCTGAAGACATAATTCACTTTCAACTTGCGCTTGTAGCAACCAACCGTCGGCGCCTGTTTCGAGTGACGCCATCCGCGCACACGGTCGAGCGTCTGAGCCGACTACCAGCACTGGTAGCTGGGCAGTTGTTAAATCTGCCTTAAGCGATCGCAACCATGCATTGGCCTTGCGATCGTCGGATGATGTCTGAAACGCCAAGATCACCAAACTCGGTAGGCAAGTTGAAATTGCCACCGATGCCGCAATGAGATCAGCGCGATTTGTGACCACGTAGCCTTCCCTGCACAAAAGATCGTCAAGATCCGCTGTCCCGTCGCCAATTGTCAAGACTGCGACTGTGCGGCCAACGTGGAGGCCGCGAGCATGCACTAGCGGCGCCAGACCGATCCCGTCATAAATTTTTTGCATCACTTATTGTGCATCACTTTCAGGGCTAGCCAGTCGATGATTTGCCTTGTTCCTAATACAATAATTGTTTTCTAAGAGCACGGAATTTTCCCGTGGCAACTAGGCGAAACACTCGGATGAGTGATTAGGACAGGCCAGTATCCTTCAAGAATGACTACGACATGCGTCGAGATTTCAGCTTGGGCCCCGTGGCCAGGCTGAACTAGTCTTTTTAACAGGGCAATGCAACATCAATGAATAGTTCAGACCTGAACCTTAGCGTAGGTATTGTGTTGGGTAGTTTCGCCGGGCTTACCGTACTTCTCCTCGTTTCACTAACGAGCATGAAAAGCGCAGAACATACAAACTTTGTAGTGAAATCTCGCGAACCGTGCACGAGGACCGTCACAGGCACGCACAATTCCGGCATGCGTTCCTTGCCAATAGCGAAGTTGGGAAAGTTGCGAGCCGAACCGCAGCGCAATGGAGGATCGCGATGACGCGCGTCATTGCAACCGCAATCTTGGGCTTGGCTGTTTCTTTCGGCCTGATCATTGGACTGCCAGCCAGCTCCGCCAATTTGCAGATTTCGCCTGTCAGCGTTCGGTTCGAACGCGGACAGGTTGCAGCAAGCATTACCCTGCAAAACCTTGGCGATAACGCTGTTCATGGTCAGGTACGTGTCTTCCAATGGTCGCAAAAAGGAGGCGAAGATGTATTGACTCGCACGGATGAGCTGGTCGCTAGCCCGCCGCTTGTTGCAATAGCGCCGCACAGTAGTCAGAAAGTCAGGCTGATTCGTCGTTCCCCCTCAAACATTCCTGCCGAGCAAAGCTTTCGGATGTTAATTGACGAAATTCCTGGTGATCACGCGAGCACCAGAGGTGTGGAGATTCGCCTCCGATATTCAGTGCCTGTCTTCGTCACGCCAGTGGCGATCGCAGCTGCTCCTAAACTGCAATGGACACTCTTGCGCAAGCGAGAAAAGTGGATGTTGCGTGTCCTGAATACAGGCGGCCTCCACGCTCAGCTCGGCCCAACCATATTGGCTTCCAATAAGGGCGATGACATTTTTATCAGTAAAGGTTTGCTTGGCTATGTGCTGAGTGGGGAGGAGAGGGAGTGGTCGCTACCGATTGACGCATCCATTCAGTTCGATAATGCGGTCACAATCCGCGCGATTGTGAATGCGGCAGCAATTACCGTCGTTCCGCTGCGTTAGCAAACCATGCTTACGGTACGGGTGTGCATGTGCATCTTGTTTCTGCTTGTCGGTGGTCGCGCTTATGCACAGGACAGCCGTAGTGAACTTTTTCTTGAAGTAAGCCTGAATGGACAAGCAACCGGCATGATTTTGCGTTTCACAACAAAGGACAAGCGCTTGCACAGCAGTGTCGACAATTTTCGCGAGCTGGGCTTGCGACCTGGCCTACTGGGAATTGTACGCGCTGAGGATGTTGATCTGGACAGCGTAGCCGGCCTCAGTTACCGATATGATCCATCCAGCCAGACGATTGCGATAAGCGTGGCTGACGCGATACGGGAGCCTACCATTCTCAACGCGCGCAGTGAACGCGCATTCTCAACTGGGGTGGTGTCGCCTGGATTGTTGCTTAACTATGATCTCTTTCGCCAGCTTAACAGAGGGGCGCACGCTGCTGCTCTACATGAGTTGCGTTATTTCGGACCAGCAGGAGTCTTCAGCACCAACGGACACGCCTATCTGAGCGGAGATAATCGCTATGTCCGTTACGATACATTCTGGAGTCTGTCCGATCCCGTAACACTGCGAACTGTCCAGGTGGGAGATGTCATCACCACCTCGCTGCCATGGAGCCGCTCGCTTCGCATGGGTGGCATACAGTTACGCAAGAATTTCGACTTACGTCCTGACTTGCTGCCGTACCCGCTGGAGGTGGCACTTGGCTCGGCTGTCGTGCCAAGTGCGGTGTCACTTTATGTCAACGGCAGTCAGCAATTGAATACGCAGGTTCCGGTCGGTCCTTTCATTGTCCGCCGCATTACTGGTTTCAACGGCGCCGGCAATGCAACTATCGTGACCCGCGACGTCCTCGGACGCACCGTCGAAACATCCTTGCCTCTGTACGTCGATACGCGGTTAATGGCGGAAGGGCTCAATGACTATGCCATGGAACTTGGCACATTGCGCCGTAACTATGGTGTGCGCTCTTTTTCTTATGCCTCCAGTCCTGCCATCAGTGCTTCGCTTCGACATGGCGCGAACAGTGCCTTGACCCTGGAGAGTCACATCGAAGCAGGGCACCACCTGCTCAATCTTGGCGCGGGAGTGGTAGCGCGGCTTGGGCAAGCAGGGGTCATCAATACCTCGGTTGCGGCCAGCGTCGGCCAGCGACGGGGCGGCCAGGGAAGCGTCGGCTATCGGTACGTCTCTCCGGACTTCAGCATCGACCTGCAGTCGTTGCGCGCAAGCCGCGGCTATGCAGATTTGGCGAATGACGAGGGCTCGCCCACGCCACTGCGTAACGACCGTTTTAATTTTAGCTTGTCCTTACCACAGCGCCAGAGCGCGAGCATCAGTTTTGTCCACTATGCGGTGCCATTACAGCCGCGCGCCCGCATCGCTGCGCTGACGTATTCGGTGACGATGCGCCGCACGGTCTATTTCACCCTCAGCGGTTATAGACACATTGATGAAAGGGACGCTCGTGGCTTGCACGCGACTTTGAGCATGAACTTTGGCGGGCGTATCGGCGGCAGTGTCAGCTCGGGCACCAACGCCGGAGCTCGAAGCCGTCATGTCAGCCTGCAACGCGCACCGGATGCCGGTAATGGCCTCGGCTGGGCGGCGCAGGCAGGCCATATCGATGGAAGCGGCTATGCCAAAGCACAGCTTCAATATGCCGGCAAGGTGAGTCAGCTAGATATCCTCGCCCAGCGTAACAAAACTGGCAGCAATAGCTCAGCGACGTTGAGCGGCGCGCTGGTTTGGCTGGACGGCGCGCTCCATACCGCCCGCCATCTTGGAGAAGGGTTCGTTCTGGTATCCACTGGGATGGCCGATATTCCGGTAACGCTGGAGAACCGCGCGATGGGGCGAACCGACGTGCGTGGCCATCTCCTGATACCTGATTTGGTTCCTTATGCTGCTAATGCGGTGTCGATCGATGCTTCCGAATTGCCCGCTGATGCGCGCATTGACGTGAATCAGTTAGCCGTGACGCCACGGCGTGGTGCAGGCGTCGTGGCACGCTTCCCTATCGGCCGCTACTCGGCGGCGAGCTTGATTTTGCACGACAGCAGCGGCAAGCCCTTGAGGGCCGGCGCTTCGGTTACGTTGGTCGGAAGCGCGTACAAGTCCGTCGTCGGGTACGACGGCATTGTCTTTCTTGATGGTATGGGAAAAGAAAACCGCTTGGTAGTCGGTGAGGGCGATGACCGCTGCGAAGTGACGCTCCAATTTACACCGGTAACTGGACAGTTGCCCGTGCTCGGACCCTTTGCGTGCCGCTCAGTCGGTGGCGTCCAATGAAGCATATGAGAGCGTTTCTTTTGGTGTTGTTGCTTTCCGTCTCCGGTAACGCTTGCGCCGATAACTGCACGGCGTCAATGACAGATGTCGCCTTCGGCGTCGTTGCGCCGCTTGCAGGCACTGACTATTACGCGAACGGTACGTTAACGATCACATGCAACTGGAGCTTGATGGCCGGTATTCCTGCCTTGCCGCTTTTTCCGAATGTCGCAGTCTGCGTCGGTCTGGGGGCTGGCAGCAGTGGCAGCAGTCCTGGGTCACGCACGATGAACAGGGATGGTGCAACAATTGCTTTTAATCTTTACCGAGATGGAAGCTACGGAGAGGCGACCATATGGGGCGATAACGTCAGCTCAGGGGGAACGCAGCCAATAAATAGCAACCTGGGTGGGCTATTGAGTTTAGGACAGATCAAACGTGCCTTCACTATTTACGGCAAGCTGCCCGCCGCTGCCCTGAAGGGCGCGTCCACGGTGGGCAACGCAGACACCGTCTACACAAACAACTTTTCTGGATACGGCACGCTTAACTATTCCTTTTATTCCGGATCCAGTCCTGCTTCATGCATGACTGGCGGCAGTTCTTCATTTGCCTTCGAAGCGCAAGCGACAGTCAGCAATAATTGCCTCATCAACGTAGGCGCGCTGAAATTTGGCAGCAACGGCATGTTGCGCGGACTGGTCCGGGGTACCGCGACAATGTTAGTGGAATGTACGAATGGGACCGCTTACCAGATTGCTTTGAATGGGGGGACGGTAAGTGGCAACGTCGGAGCACGCCGCATGCGAAAGGCTGCGGCACCCGAAACCATATCGTATGAGTTGTCCGCAACTTACGACGGTGCAAGCTGGGGAGATGGCAGCGGTGGATCCGCGCTGCTTGGGGGAGTTGGAAATGGCAGCGTTCAATCTCTCACCGTCTACGGCAAAGTGCCAGCTCAAATGACGCCATCGCCAGGGGATTACAGCGATACGGTTACTGCAACAATCTATTTCTAGACATCGAAAAGGACCAGGCAACCAAGCCAAGAAGTATCACCAAAAATGCCATCTTATTCAAATAGACGAAGTTAACTGTTGCAACGCACGAACACTCCGACCACTGCCACTTAGGAAACGCCATGACCCCACGCAAAATTTTTCGTATCGCCCTCTTCGGCGCTGCCATTACAACTGCACTACCCGTCGCAACCAACGCCGCGGTCTACAGCAATGGCAGTAATGCTGCGAACTTCGATGTCACGCTTAGGATTGTCGCTGATTGCACGGTGTCCACCGCCGGGAATATGGATTTTGGACAGAACCAAGGCATGATTTCCGCTTCGGTAAATGCGACGTCGAATATTAACGTCACCTGTACCGATACGACGCCGTACAACCTCGGGCTCAACGCCGGCAGCGGGACGGGATCAAGCGGCACGACCCGCTATCTGAGCGGTACAGGCGGGAATGCGGGTACCGTGCGCGTGAATCTGTATCAAACCGCCGGCGCTATGCTGTGGGGCAACACCCAGGGTACGGATACCGTCGCCAATGTCGGCAGCGGCGCCCAGGTCACTCACACGGTTCATGGCGAAATTCCGCCGCAAAGCACGCCGGCGCCCGACAGCTATAAATCGACTATTACAGCTACCGTTTACTTTTGAATCGAGCGCTTTGCAAAACACCGGCCAGCGTGCATTCCGGATGCGATCGATCCGGAGGCAGCATGCTTGTTTTGACTTAACCGTGCGTGCTCCGGGTGTTCTGTTCGCTGGTGATGGTCGAATGATCGCTATATACCTACGACGTCGGCCCCTGGTTGGTGACCTCCCTCTCTGTCGCCCAGGCAGTGTTTCGCTAACGCGGTGTGGGTGGCCGGGGGGGATATAAGAAAAATCGCCATTCTTTGTAGGAGCGATGGCGAACGCAGTTACTTCACCCGCGGCGCCTTCAACTTCGCTTCCGGCGGCACCAATTGCCCAGAACGCAGCCCCTGCACGGTCAGCGCCACGGCGCGCGCCACGTTGCGCACTTCCTCCTGCACATCGGTATCGCGGTCGAGCGTCTGGTGACTCTCGGCATACGATTCGTAGTAGCCGATGAAGCGATCAAGCTCGCCAAGCCGGCCCGAGTCGACCAGTCCCATCCAGCCCATCCAGTCCGACAGCGAGCGGCGCGTGCCTTCGATGCCGGCGACGTCGCCATGCACGACCAGTCCGAATGCGCGTCCCGCCAGGTGCTTCGGATAGTCCCATCCGGCAAGCTCGATCTCCTTGGCCCGGTGCGCATCCTTGCCTTGCGTCGAACTCGGGTCGGGATTGCCGCCATCGGCGCATACCAGGCGGTCGATCATCAGTTTCAGGGGGGAGGGCGTCTGGTACCAGTAGACCGGCGTCAGGATGACGACCCCGTGCGCGGCGACCCAGCGTTCGTAGATCTCGTTCATCCAGTCGCCGGTCTGGCGCTCGGCGTGGTTCGGATAGCAGCTGCACGGCCAGTGGCACAGCGGCATGGCGGTCGACACGCAGGCTTTGCAGGGATGGATGTGGCGGTCGTAGTCGGATGTCAGGCGCGACAGGTCGAGCAGGTCGGTCTCGACGCCGAATTCGGCGAGCGCATCGCGTGCGATCTTCGACAAGCGCCAGGACTTCGAGATCTCGCCCGGGCAGCTGCCGTCGTTGCGCGCCGACGCGTTGATCAACAGGATGCGACTCTGCGTGTCCGGCTTTTTCTGGTGGACCTCCGCCGCCAGCAGCCGGTCGCGCGTGGTTTTCCATTCGATCGACAAGTCGTACGCGGGATCGGCGAAGCCGGCGCCGGCTTTGACCGTGATCGGCGCTTTTCTCTTGTCGCGGTAGGCCAGCCAGGCGATTTCCTCGACCGCGGCCAGCTCGCTTGCTACTTCGCGGTAGGCCGGATCGAAAAACCCATCCATGAACCGGGTCCGGAATTCCTCGCGCTCCAGCCTTTGCGGCGCCTGCCCTGTGCGTACTTCTGTCATAAGGTCTCCATGAAGAAGAGCCGATTATGCGGAACTCACCCAAGGGTCGATGTTCGCTGACGAACCATCGCGCCAATAAAAGCGCGCGCCCCATTCAGGGGCATGACGAGTCAGCCCGAAAATTTACCGCCTGCCAGTTCAACCAGCTGACCGATGTTCGCAGGCTTGGTCAGATGCGCGTCGAAGCCGGCAGCGCGCGCTTTTACCCGGGATGCTTCGTCGCCCCATGCCGTCAGGGCGACCAGCCTGACGCCATCGAGATTGCTATCGGCGCGAATCGCCTCGGCCACCTGGTAGCCGTCCATCACAGGCATGCCGATGTCGAGGAAAATCAGATAGGGATGCCTGGACCGGGCCAGCGCCAGACCTTCCATTCCCCCATAGGCAACTTCGGTCTTCAAACCGTAGAGCTGCAACATCTGGGCCGTCATGTCGGCGGCGTCGCAATTATCGTCAATTACAAGAATGTTTTTGCCGAACGATTCCATGCTTGCCCTGCTTTCGTTGATTTACCTGCCTGCCCGTCAGGCCAATTGTCACGTGGACAGTTTATTTTGACACAATCCGTGCCGGATTGGACGCCTGGAAGTCACAGCAAGCCTGCTTTTTTTCGTTTCTGGAAGTCGAGGGCGCGATTCTGGCCACAGCCTGGACCAAGGGGAGTCCTGTCCCGATTGTTTTACCCCGCTCACCCTCGATAGGGAGTATGGTACGGGCTTCTGTAAGCAGCAAGCTAGCTGGCGTACGTGTCGCACCTGGAGGTGATGGCAGGGCGTAAAGTACTATTCAATGGACTACGCCATGCCTCCTGATTTTGCCGCTTTCCCGGAAGCGGAATTACCTCCGCCCCTGTCCTCCGACGAACGCCATGTCCGCGATGAAATCGAATTGATCGGCTTGCGTGCCACAGTGGCCGGTCTGCTCGAAGAAATCCGCCAAAACCCGCGCGAGGCGGCGCATGCCGAGCTTCCCGGGATAGCGCCCGCGCGCACCGACGACGCGCCGCAAACCGAATTCGTCGCCATGCTGTCCCACGAGCTGCGCAATCCCCTCCAGTCGATGACGATGGCCAGCCAGTTGCTGGCCAACGCCGCGCAAACCGATCTAGTAGTGGCGCAGGCCCATCGGGTGCTGGAGCGGCAGATCACGCACATGTCGCGCCTGCTCGACGAGCTGCTCGATGCCTCGCGGGCGGTGAGCGGGAAAATTGTCTTGCAGCTAGCTCCGGTATCCCTGGGCGAGATCATCCACGCGGCGGTCGAAGCCAGTCATCCAGGCATCCTGCGGCGCCGTCAGCGACTGACGGTCGACCTGCTGGACGACGGGATAGTCGTCGACGGCGACCTGGTCAGGCTGGTGCAGGTATTCACCAACTTGCTCAACAACGCCAGCCAGTTCACCGACATGGATGGCGCGATCGCCATCAGCGCGGTGCGCCGCGATGCGATGGTCGAGGTGAGCGTCAGCGACAATGGCGCGGGCATTGCGCACGAGCTCCAGCCGCATGTCTTCGATTTGTTCACGCAAGGCAAGCGCACCCTCGAACGCGCGTCAGGCGGACTCGGGATCGGATTGGCGCTGGTGAAGACGATTGTCAGCATGCACGGGGGCAGGACGGCACTGTTCAGTGCCGGGGCCGGCGCGGGCAGCAGTTTCACAATCAGCTTGCCGCTCGGGACCGTCCTGGCGCCTCCCCCGCCGGCACCGGCCGCGCCTCTGGACGGCGCCTTCGATATCCTCATCATCGAAGACAATGTGGATGCCAACGAGATCATGGGCATGTTGCTCGAAATCGAGGGCCACCGGGTCACCAACAGTTTCGACGGCGCCGAGGGACTGGGCCTGGCGCTCGGCAAGCGCTTCGATATCGTCCTGTGCGATCTCGGCCTTCCCGGCCTGACCGGGCTCGAGGTGGTCGCCGCCATCAAGGCGCAGCACGGGCAGAACGCTCCGCTGATGATCGCCACGACCGGCTACAGCGAAGATGCGAAGCGCGACCTGGCCAGGGCCGCAGGATTCGATCACTACCTGGTCAAGCCGGTGAACGTGTCCTCGGTGCTCGCGGCAATTGCCGGGCACGCCCAGCAAGCAGGCAACTAAGCCAGCGGGATCGCCACGGTGAACACGACGCGCCCGTTGACGTGGGCGTAAGCGATGGTGCCGTTGTGGGCCGTCACGATGCGCTCGGTGATGTAGAGTCCCAGCCCCATGCCGCCGCGGTTTTGCGGGTTGTGCAAGGACGCCGCCTTGAACGGCGCGAAGAGGGTCTGGACGACGGAGCCGGCAAGCGGATCGGCGACGTTACTCACCGAAAAAGACGCATATCCCGGCTTGATCGACACCACGATGTCGATCGCTTCGGCACGTCGTCCGTGGCTGCGCGCATTGCTCAGCAAATTCGACGCCACCTGGGCCAGCCGATCGGCGTCGGCCATGACGATTGCGCTGCCGATACCGCTCAAGCGGTAGTTCACATCAGGGTAGCCGACCGCCGCCTCGTCGACCAGGTCGCGCAGCACGGGGCCCAGATCGATGGCCCCCATCCGCAGCCCGAAGCCGATCCCCGTTTCAATCTTGCTCACATCCAGCACCTGGCTGATCAGGCGGCTCATACGGTTGCCGGAGGCCTGGATGCGCACACCCATCGGCGCCGCCGGACCGCCTTTTTGCAGCAGCGAGGCCGCCATCTGGATGGCGTTCAGGGGTTCACGCAGGTCGTGGCCCAGCATCGCCATCAGGCGCGCACGCGCCAGGTCGATTTCGGCCTGGCGCGAAATGCTGGCCCGGTGAAGTTCCTCCTGCATGTCGCGCGCAATCATGAGGACGGTCGGCGACCATGCCTCGGCCCGGCCGCGCACGGTCTCCAGCCATTCCTCGAAGGAGCCGCGTGGCGTCAGGCGTGCGCCCAGTGGACCTACCTCGATGATTTTCTCGGGTTTTCCGGCCCAGCGGATCGAGACGACCTGCTCTGGCCGCATCGCAATGACCCAGCCATCCGTGGCGGGATCAAAACAGATCGCCAGCATCCCCGGCCACTGGCCGATCTCCCCGCGCGCGCTCGCGGGCCAGTCTTCGATGCCGAGGCGCTCGATCAGGCCTGCGCCGGCCGCGGGATGCGCCCTGACCACGGCCGCCGCCGTACCGGCCTCGATATCGCCGTGCACGATGTGGCGGCCCGACTGGGTCACGATCAGCGCCGGGCAATCGAGCGCTGCGCAGATGGCCTCGGCCTGGAGGCCGACTTCGCGCAAGGCGTCCTCGTCGCGCAACAGGACCTGCATCAGGTCGGTTCGCACGCGCGCGGCCCGCTCGATCGCCGCCGCACGCTGCTGTGCTTCCAGCGTCTGCACGGTGGCCGCCAGCACCTGGGCGATCACGTCGGCCGTCATGCGGATCGCATACGGCACGCGCCGCGGGAGCAGGTGATGGCAGGCGATCATGCCCCACAGGCGGCCGTCGACGATGATCGAGACGCTCATCGAGGCGCCGACACCCATGTTGCGCAGGTACTCGATATGCACGGGCGACACGCTGCGCAGCACGCAGTGGCTCATGTCGACCGGGGCGGCGCCCGCGCGGCCCAGGATCGGGACCGCCTGGCTGTTCAGGTCGGGAATCAGGCGCAAGGTATTCATGACGTACAGCCGCCTTGCCTGCGCCGGAATGTCGGAGGCCGGATAACGCATTCCCAGCAGGGGCGCGAGCGTCGCGATGCGCGACTCGGCGATGACGTCGCCGCTGCCGTCCTGGCCGAAACGGTAGCCCATCACGCGGTCGAAGCCGGTGATGTCCCTGACCTGGTCGGTTGCCATCTGCAACAGGGAAGACATGCTGGTCTGGCGCTTCAGACGGTCGAGCGCGCCATGGGCCCGCAGGGCGAACATGCCGACCGTGTCGAGGGACACATCGCGCAGCTCGAACTCGACCATGACCCGGTCGAGATACGCATGGCTCACGCAATCGAAATCGCGGTCGCCGATATGCACGGGCATCACCAGCGGGAATGTTTCTCCGCCTGAGAGGGCCAGGCACTGCGCGACCATGGATGCGACCTCTTCAGGCAGCCCGAGCGCCTCCAGCGCCATGCCGGCGCGCACCTCGATGCCGAGGAGGGCCGGGACGTTGGCGCTCCATGCTTCGAGCATGCCCGCGCCGTCCAGCACCATCATCGCGCCATGCGCCTGGATGGTGCCGGGCACATGAATCGGCTCGTCCGCGCAATTGGCAAGATTGACGGGATGTTGGTCGAGCGTAGGTTCAGCGTTCATCCGGAGAAAACGTTTTTCAATGTGACTTTCGTACTTCGTCGGGAGTCGACTGCGGGGAAATTCATCTTAGCACCTGCCGGGGCGGAAACAGATTCTTTTCACGCGCCGGCTTGCCGCTACAAGGCCGGCTCGAGGTCCTCGCCAAGTCCGTGCTCTTCGGCGAAATGCAGCGCCACGTCGAGCGCGTCCATGAATTCGACAATCTGGATCGGTTTGGTCAGGTAGCGCAGAAAGCCTGCCTCGATGCCGCGTTCCACGTCGCGCGGCACCGCGTTGGCGGAGAGCGCGATGACCGGGATGCGTGCGGTGACGGGATCGCTCCGCAAGATCTTCAAGGCGCCGTAGCCGCTCAAGCCGGGCAGATTGATGTCCATCAGGATCAGGTCGGGCTGGCAGGTGCGCGCCAGGTTGATGCCGAGGTGGGCGTCGACCGCGCTGAGCAGCTGGAGGTCGCCGCGCCGCGCAATCAGCTCGTCAACGAGGGCGAGATTCGCCGGATTGTCTTCGACATACAGGACAGTGCGCTGTGCCGGCGCCGAGCCGTTGCGCTCTCCAGAACGCCTGAGGGGAAGCAAGTCGCTGATGTCGGCCAGTTCCGGCCGCTGCGAGGCAGGGAACTCGACCCAGAATTCGGTACCGACGCCAAGTGCGCTGTCCACGCCAATCTGGCCGCCCATCAGTTCGACCAGCTGCTTGGTCACGACCAGCCCGATACCCGTGCCTTCCTCGGTGCTGCGCTCCTGGCCGAGCCGGTTAAATGGCTGGAACAGCTGGGCGATCTGCTCTTTCGACAAGCCGATACCGGTGTCCTTGATATACAGGCGCACGCGCTCTCCCGCGAGGGTCTCGCAACGCGCAGTGACCGTGCCGCCGGGGCGGTTGTACTTGATCGCATTCGACAGCAGGTTGATGATGACCTGCTTGACGCGCGTGAGATCGGCATGGATATAGCAGGCCTCCTCGAAGTCGGGCAGCCTGACCTCGACCGAACGGCGGATGGCTTGCGGGCCGACCAGCACGCCGCAGTCGCGCAGCACCTCGGCCATGCACATCGGCTCGGCCGAGACCGTGACCTTGCCCGACTCGATCATCGCCAGGTCGAGAATCTCGTTGATCAGCCGTAGCAGGTACCAGCCGCCCTTGAGGATGTGCTGGATCGAGCGTTGCTGCGAAGGCGAGGGCGGCGGGGTCGCCGATTCCATCAGCTGGGCGAAGCCCAGCACGCCGTTCAGCGGCGTGCGCAGTTCGTGGCTCATGCTCGACAGGAAATCGGATTTGGCCAGGTTGGCTTTTTCCGCCGCGCCTTTCGCCAGTTCCAGCTCGATGTTGTTTTCCTGGAGTTTGTCCTCGAACTGCTTGCGGTCGGTGACGTCGCGCGCGGAGGCGAACACGCCTTTCAGGTTGCGGCCACGGTCATAGAAGGTCGTGGCGTTGTACGAGACGACGGTTTCCTTGCCGTCGCGCGCCAGCACGGTCAGTTCGTAATTCGTGACTTTGCCTTCGCGCAGGACGCGCTTGATGCCTGCCTCGGCGCGCTTGGGATCGGTGAAATAGTCCTTGAAGGGTGCGCCGATCAGTTCATCGCGGGTGCAGCCGGTCAGCGACTCCATCTGGTGGTTGACGTCGCTGATGATCCCGCGTGGATCGGTCGTCATCAGGGCGTCGATGTTCGATTCGATCAGCGAGCGCGTATAGAACTGCTGGTCGCGCAGGCTCTGGTCGAGCAGCTCCTGCTCTTCCTCGACCTGCTTGCGGGCGGTATTGTCGGTGCCGATCAGCAGGTAGCCGATGATGGCGTCCTGGGCGTCGCGCAGCGCCGTCACCGACACGATCGCCGGGAAACGGCTGCCATCCTGGCGGATATAGGTCAGTTCGTAGATATCCTCGATCTCGCGCGAGGCCTTGAACACCAGGGCCTCGAAGCCCGGCGAAATCGAGGCATTGAATTCCATGCTGAGCGAATCGGCGCGTTCGATGACTTCGTCGGGGTCCGAGATATCGGCCGGGGTGATCTTGTTGACGACGTCGGTTGCCGCGTAGCCGAGCATGCGTTCGGCGCCCACATTGAAAATCTGGATGACGCCCTGGGCGTCGGTGGCGATGCTCGAGAAGTTCGCGCTGTTGAAGATCGCCAGCTGCAGGGCGCCGGCCCGGATCAGCGCCGCCTCGGCTTGCTTGCGCGCGGTGTTGTCGGTGCCGATCAGGAGGTAGCCGATGATCGTTCCCGTCGCATCGCGCAGCGCCGTGACCGATACCACCGCGGGGAAGCGGCTGCCATCCTTGCGGATATACGTCAGTTCATAGATGTCCTCGATCCCGCGCGAAGCCTTGAAGACGAGCGCCTCGAAGCCGGGCGAGATCGGCGTGTCGAGTTCCGCCGTCAGGGTCCTGGCGCGCGCGATCACTTCCTGGGGGTCCGAGATGTCCGCCGGCGTGATCCTGTCCACCACGTCCGCCGCCGTATAGCCCAGCATGCGCTCGGCGCCGACGTTGAAAATCTGGATGACGCCCTGGGCATCGGTCGCAATGCTGGAGAAATTCGCGCTGTTGAAGATCGCGTCCTGGAGCGCGCCCGCTTTCAGCAAGGGCAAGGCACTGTCGAGGGCAGGGGTGGCGGCGCCGTGCCTCCGCAAGCTGAACCCGAACAGGACTGCCAGCGCCATGAACAGCATGGCGCTGCCGGGGAGTACCAGCCCGGTCGACCCGCCGAGGGCGGCGATCGCGATGAAAACAAGCGCGGCGGCGCTCGATACCGTCAAGCCGGCCAGAGACAGGCGGTCGAGGGACTTGGTGTTGCGTTTTGGCATTTGGAGAACCTGAGGCGGATGAAACTGAGCGCCAGCCTCGGCTCAAAGAAGGGACGGCGAAGCCGCGTAGAACATTTTCCGGGGCATTGCGCATCCCGGCAACGCACAGTAGCACATCTACTCGCGCACAAGTTTTTCCTTACGGAAAATAGTTTAGCCCCCATCAATATCCTGCGCAATCGACATGCCAGCATGCATCTTGGTCTTCAGCAATTTTTGGAGCGGTTTCGGAGAACGTATGGATGAGATGCTGCGCTATTTCGAAGAAGAGCTGGCCGTGTTCGGGCAGTACGCACGGGCGTTTCGCGAGCGCTTTCCCAAGCCGGCAAGCGACCTGCATATCGCCGGCGACAGCTACGACGACCCGAGCGTGGCGCGGCTGATCCAGTCGGTCGCCCTGCTCAGCGCGCGCATCCACAAGCGGCTCGACGACGACTACCCGAAGTTCACCGAGTCGCTGCTCGAGAGCCTGTATCCCCATTACCTGCGGCCAATGCCGTCGTATTCCATCGCCCAGGTGGTGGCGCCGGGGCAGGGCGCATCCGCCGCGGAACATGCCATGATCCCGCGCGGCACGGTGCTGCGCAGCGCCCAGGTCGAGGGCACCGTGTGCCAGTTCCGGACCGTCTACCCTGTGGCGTCCGGGCAGCTGCGCATCACGCATGCCGGCTTCTCCCAGGCCAGCGCCGTGCCGCGCGTGCTGCACGCGCTGCGCACCACGGCCGGCATCGCCATCCGGTTCGAGGCAGCTGCCCCGGTCTCCGAACTGTGCCGGCGCGGCCTGGCGCGCGTGCGCATCTTCGTCGATGGCGAGGCATCGCTGCGCGCCGCGCTCATCGACGCGCTGTTGCTGCGTCCGGCGCTGGCCTGCGTGCAGGCCGAGGGCAGCGGCGAGTGGGCCGCGCTGGCGGCTTCACCCCTGAGCCTGGCCGGCTTCGGCGACGAGGAAGCGGTGCTGCCGGCGCCGGCGCGTTCGCACCCCGCGTTTCGCCTGCTGACCGAATATTTCACCTACCCCGACAAATTCGGTTTCATCGACCTCGACCTGGAAGCGGCGGCGCAGTGCTTGCCGGCGGGCTGCGCGCGCTTCACGCTGCACCTGGGCCTGGTCCGGGTGGCGCCGGATTCGAGCGCGGCGCGCCTGCTGGCGCCTCTGTCCGCGCGCAACCTGCTGCTCGGCTGCACGCCGGTGGTCAACCTGTTTCGCAAGGGCGGCGACCCGATCGCGCTGTCGCACACCCGCGCCGAGTACCCGCTGGCCGCCGATGCGGCGCATGCGGCCGCCTACGAGATCCACAGCGTCGACCGGGTATGCGTCGTACGCGAAGCGCATGGCGCGCGCAGCGTGACCGAGTTCGCGCCCTTGTTCGCCGTCGGCCGGGGCGCCGGCCAGGATGCCGGTCATTCGACACTGCCGCAGCATTACTGGGCCGCGCGGCGCGACGAGGCCCTGGCCCAGGCCAGCCCCGGGCACGAAGTGAAGCTGCTGCTGCTCGACCCCGGATTCAGCCCGCTGGACGCCCCCGGCGCCACCATCTCGACCGAACTGACCTGCACCAACCGCGACCTCCCGGCCAGGCTGCGCTACGGCGATCCGGACGGCGACCTGGTGGCCGAGTCGCAGGCGGGGACGGCGTCGTTTCGCCTGTTGCGCCGCCCGAGCGCGGCGCAGCGCATCCAGGGCGGCCACGGCGCCCACTGGCGCCTGGTGTCGCACCTGGCCCTGAATTATGCCGGGCTGACCACCGCCGCCCTGGGCGACCTGCAGAAAATGCTCGCGCTCTACGACCTGCCGGCCTCACCCGTTTCGCGGCGCCAGATCGCCGGCATCGTCGGCCTCGAGCACGGCACCGTGCGCGCCTGGCTCAAGACCCGGCCGGTCTCGTCGCTGATGCCGGGCGTGGGCATCCGCATGACGGTCGACGAGGAAGCTTTCGAGGGCAGCAGCCTGTACGCTTTTGCGCAGGTGATGGACCGTTACTTTGCCCTCAACAGCCAGCTCAACTGCTTTACCCGGCTCGAGCTCGTATCGCAGCAGTCCGGAGAGGAGATCCTCGCATGCGCGCCCCGCACGGCCGAGAAACTGCGCGCCTGATCGACCGGCTGCTGGCGGCGCCGCAGGACTTCGAATTCGTACAGGCCGTGCGCATCCTGCTGGCCTGGCTGGCAGGGCAGGGAGTCGCGCCCGCGCACGCCCTGCGCAGCCATCTGCGTTTCGAGAACAGCCTGCGCCTGGGCTTTCCGGCGGGGGAGATCGAAGGCCTGGCGCCGACGCCCGCGGACGATTCCGGTATCGGCGGCTTCGCGCTGACCCCCGGCTTCATGGGCCTGCTCGGCGTGCACGGCGCGCTGCCTCTGCATTTCACCGAGCGGATCGCCGCCTGGCAGCTCGAACGCGACGACCAGGCGCCGCGCGCCTTTCTCGACCTGCTGTCCGGGCGCATGCTGGCGCTGTATGTCGAGGCCTGGCACAAGAACCGCATCGAACTGGCCGGGCTTGCCCAGGCCGGCACCGGGCCGGCCGGCGCCGGCCTGGCGCGGCTGACGGCGCTGGCCGGCGTGGACGGCGGCGAAGTCGGAAAACAGGGCACACAGGGCCCGCCCGACGCCCTGTTTGCCCACTTCGCCGGCATGCTGCAGCAGCGCCCGAAGTCGGCCGCCGTGCTCGAGCGCCTGCTGGCCAGCTATTTCGGCGAGCCCATGCGAATCGAGGAAGCCGTCGGCCACTGGAACCTGCTCGCGCCTGGCGAACAGCCGGCGCTGGGCCTGAACGCCCGGCTCGGCGAAAACACCTTGCTGGGCGAGCGCAGCTGGCGGCCCGACCTGCGCGCCGGGTTGCGCATCGGTCCGCTCGGCGCCGATGCCTTCGCGCGCTTCCTGCCCGGCGGACCAGCCGCCCGCACATTGCACGCGATCCTGCGGGCGGTCGCCGAACCCGGCGTCGGCTTCGAGGTGCAGCTGGTGTTGCGCGGCCGCGATGTGGCTGCCGGGCGGCTGGCAGGCAGGCAAGCGCCCGGGGCCAGGCTCGGGCGCGACGGCTTTCTGATCGACCCCGGTGCGGCGCCGGGAGCGGCTGCCCGGCGCGCCGACCGCACCGACATGCGCTACCTGCTCATGCCGATGGCGCCCTTGGCCCCGCTGGCGCGGCCCCTGTCGGGTGCGCGCCGGGATGCGCTGTAGGGGTATCCTTCGACAAGGCCCGCGAGGCGGCCGCGTGGAAGGTGTGTGCTCATGGAGGTCCATTGAAACCCGGTTCCGCTGCTGCACAGAGGACTGCATGAGCATCCGCAACCTCGGCCGCCTGTTCGCGCCGCGCTCGGTGGCGCTGGTCGGCGCCTCGGAGCGCCCCGGCAGCCTCGGGGCGAGGCTGCTGCACCAGCTCACAGCCGGCGGCTTTCGCGGCACGGTCCATCCGGTGAACCCGAAGTACACCGTCCTGAACGGCCTGGACGTCGTCGCCAGCGTCGCCGAACTGGCCATTGCGCCGGACCTGGCCGTGATCTGCACGCCGCTCGAGACGGTGCCGGCGATCATCCGCCAGCTCGGCGAGAAGGGTACGCGCGCGGCGCTCGTGTTCGGGAGCGACCCGGCGGGCGTGACGCAGGAGCGCGCACGCGCACTCAAGCAGGCGATGCTGGACGCGGCCCACCCCTACCTGCTGCGCATCCTCGGTCCGGACAGCGCCGGCCTGCTGGTGCCGGGCATCGGCCTGGACGCGAGCCTGGCGCAGGGGGGCGCACTGCCCGGCAGGATCGCCTTCGTGTCGCAGTCCGGCGCCCTGATGACGGGCGTGCTCGACCGGGCGCGTTCGCGCGGTATCGGCTTTTCGCATGTGGTGGCCCTGGGCGACTCGGCCGACGTCGACCTCGGCGACGTGCTCGACTACCTGGCCAACGATGGCGCCACCGGCTCGATCCTGCTGTATGTCGAGGAGCTGCGCTACGCGCGCAAGTTCATGTCGGCGGCGCGGGCGGCGGCGCGCAGCAAACCGACCCTGGTGCTGAAAGCCGGGCGCACCAGGGAGGCCGCGCCCGCTGCGGCCAGCGAAAGCGGCGCCCTGGCGAGCATGGACACGGTCTTCGATGCCGCGATCAGGCGCGCCGGCATGCTGCGCGTGGACACCACCGAGCAACTGTTCGCGGCGGTCGAAACGCTGGCGCATGCCAGGGCGCTGCACGGCGAGCGCCTGGCCATCCTCGCCAACGGCGCCGGCCCCGCCATGCTGGCCTGCGACGCGCTGCTGCTGGGCGGCGGCACGCTGGCACGCATGGCGCTTGCCAACCCGCTGACGCTGGCCGCCGACGCAGCGCCGGAACGCTACCGGGAAACGCTCGAGCTCCTGCTGCAGGATCCCGGCCTCGATGCGATCCTCCTCATCCACGCCCCTGTCGCCGGCGTCGACAGCGCCGCCGTCGCCGCCGCCATCGCGCCGCTTGCGCGCGGCGCGTCGCGCAACGTGCTCTCGTGCTGGCTGGGCGGGGATTCGCTGGCAGCGGCGCGCGAGACCGCCTCGAACGCCGGCATGCCGACTTTCGATACCCCCGAAGACGCGGTCGCCGGCTTCCTGCAAATCGTCCACTACCGCCAGAACCAGCACCTCCTCATGCAGGTGCCGCCTTCGGTCTCGAGCATCGGCGCGGGCGGGCGCGGCACGGCGCGCGCGCTGGTGCGCGAAGCCTTCGCGACCGGGCGCTACCTGCTCACCGATCCCGAGGCGAAAGCGATCCTGCGCGCCTACGGCATGGCGATCGTCGAGACGCGCGGCGCCGCCACGGTCGAGGAGGCCGTCGTCGCGGCCCGCAACATCGGCTTTCCGGTGGCGGTAAAGATCGTCTCGCCCGATGTGATGCACAAGTCCGATGTCGGCGGCGTGGCGCTCGATCTGGACTCGGAGCGCGCCGTGCGCTCGGCGGCCGAGCGCGTACGCAAGCGCTTCAGCGAATTACGTCCAGACGCCCGCTTCGAGGGCTTTTCG
The DNA here is from genome assembly GCF_059685915.1 of Telluria sp. LT2P34. Classification (NCBI taxonomy): domain Bacteria; kingdom Pseudomonadati; phylum Pseudomonadota; class Betaproteobacteria; order Burkholderiales; family Oxalobacteraceae; genus Telluria; species Telluria sp. LT2P34. The sequence goes on along the minus strand of NZ_JCASIN010000001.1, from coordinate 557,915 downwards.
GTCCAGGCGATGGCGCGCCGGCTCGATGCCCACGAACTGATCCTGGGCGCGGCGACCGACCCGGTGTTCGGCCCGGTGATCGTGTTCGGCCAGGGCGGCATGGCGGTGGCGGTGGCGAACGACCATGCGCTGGCCTTGCCGCCGCTGAACCTCGTGCTGGCGCGCGACATGGTCGGGCGCACCCGCGTCGCGCGCCTGCTGGCCGGCTACCGCAACCATCCGCCGGCCGACATGGACGCGATCCTGGCGACCCTGGTGCAGGTCTCGCGCCTGGTGTGCGACATTCCGGAAATCGTCGAGCTCGACATCAACCCGCTACTGGCCGACGCCAGCGGCGCGCTGGTGCTGGACGCGCGCATGCGCCTGGCCCTGGCCGACCGTTCCGGCAGCACGCTCGACCGCTTGGCGATCCGTCCCTATCCGCGCGAGCTGGAAGAAACCATCGCCTGGCAGGGCGCTCCCTTGCTGCTGCGCCCGGTGCGGCCGGAAGACGGCCCGGCGCATCTGAAATTTTTCGACGCGCTGACGCCGGACGACGTGCGCTACCGCATGTTCGTGCGCGTGCGCGAACTGCAGCCCTCGCAACTGGCCCGTTTCACCCAGATCGACTACGACCGCGAAATGGCCTTCATCGCCACCCGGCCGGGACCGGACGGTGCGCCGGAAACGCTGGCCGTCGGGCGCGTGGTCGCCGACCCGGACAACATCAGCGCCGAGTTCGCGGTCACGGTGCGCTCCGACCTCAAGGGTCTTGGCCTGGGCAGGCTGATGATAGAGAAACTGATCGCTTATTGCCGTTCGCGCGGCACGCGCGAAATCGTCGGCGAGGCGCTGCCGCAAAACAACCGCATCATCGGACTGGTGAAGAAGCTGGGCTTCGAGGTATTCCCGGCGGGGGAAGAGGGCGTGCGCACATTCCGCTTGACGCTGGACTGAAATAAAATTTCATGGAAGGCTGCAGGTGAAATAATATTTCAGCGCCGGAAACGCACATCCTCCGTCACCACCTTGGCCTCGCCCTTCGGCTTTTTCGGCTTCTTGGGCTTCTTGACGACCTGGCCGCCCATCCCCGTTTCCGGCACGCGGTGGTCGGGATCGAAGCCGGCCTCGACGATGCGCTCCAGCACCTGCCCGGTCAGCAGTTCGATCGCGGCCAGTTGCTGCACTTCGTCGGCGCAGAGCAGCGAGACCGCGTCCCCGGAGGCGCCGGCGCGGCCGGTGCGGCCGGTGCGGTGCACGTAATCTTCGGCCACGATCGGCAGGTCGACGTTCACCACCACCGGCAAATCGTCGATATCGAGGCCGCGCGCGGCGACGTCGGTTGCCACCAGCACTTTCACCTCGCCCGCCTTGAAGCGGTCGAGTGCGCGCAGGCGCGCCGGCTGCGGCTTGTCGCCATGGATCGAATCGGCGTCGATGCCCTTCGCCAGCAGCAGTTCGACCAGTTCGTCCACGCCGCGGCGCGTCTTCACAAACGCCAGCACCTGGCCCCAGCCATGTTTTTTGAGCAGGTGCATGAAGAGTTCGGGTTTGCGCTTTTTGTCGACCGGAACCGCCCACTGGCGGATCGCTTTTACCGTCGTGTTGCGTGGCGCGGTTTCGATGCTGACCGGGTCGCGCAGCAGCTTGGCGGCCAGCGTCCGGATCGGTTCGGAAAACGTGGCCGAGAACAACAGCGTCTGGCGCAGCTTCGGCAGCGCCGCGAAGACCTGGTCGAGTTCGCGCGAAAAACCGAGGTCGAGCATGCGGTCCGCTTCGTCGAGCACCAGCATCTGGACGCCGTTCAGTTTCAAGGCGTTCTGGCGCTGCAGGTCGAGCAGGCGCCCCGGCGTGGCCACCAGCAGGTCGACGCCCTTGCGCAGGCGCATCATCTGCGGATTGATGCTGACGCCGCCGTAAGCCACCATGGTGCGCAGCGGCAGCCCGAGGCCATAGGCCTTGAAACTGGCATGCACCTGTTCGGCCAGCTCGCGCGTGGGCACCAGCACCAGCGCCCGCGCCGAATTCGGCGCCGCCTGGCCGCCTTCCATGGCGAGCCGCTGCAGCAGGGGCAGGGCGAAGCCGGCGGTCTTGCCGGTGCCGGTCTGAGCCGCGGCCATGACGTCGCGCCCGGCCAGCACTGCGGGAATCGCCTGCGACTGGACCGGGGTCGGTTGCGTGTAGGCGAGCGTCTCGAGGGTGCGGACGAGCTGGTCGATGAGACCGAGCGATTGGAACGACATGGCTTACCTTCGGGGCAGTTGGAAACAGGCGACAGTTTAACGTGCCGCGCTCCAGGCCGCCCGCCTGGCCATGCGGTCCTCAGTAATCGATGAAGATGAGGACAGGTGTCGGGGCGATCGGCTTGACCGGTTCCTGGCGATCCTTGCAGCCGCTCGCCAGCAGGCAGGCAAGGGCGACGATGCTCCAGCGCAGGGTAGACATGGCGATCCCTCCTTTTGTGTCCATGATAGCGAATGCGGAAAGCGAGGGCGCACGCCAGCGCCCATGAATAAGTTGTAACTGTGTGTCGCAGCGAACAAAGTTTTCGCCCAGTCACTGTTAAAGTCCCTGCATCATCACAATGAGAGGACCTTCCATGAAATCCCTGATCGCATCCCTTGCAGCCGGCGTCGCCCTGCTGTCGGCGCTTGTGCCGGCCGCGGCGCAGAACGTCAGCATCAACATCGGCCAGCCCGGCTTCTACGGCCGCATCGACATTGGCGATTTCGGCCCGCCGCCGGTGCTGTACGCCCAACCGATCATCGTGCGCGAAGCACGCTACCGGGCCGAGCCAGTCTACCTGCGCGTACCGCCCGGCCATCGCAAGAACTGGTCGAAACACTGCGGCCGTTACAACGCCTGCTCGCGTCCGGTCATGTTCGTGCGCGACGACTGGTATACGAATACCTATGCGCCGCGTTACCGCGACCGTCACGACGGCTACCGCGCCGAGCGCCAGCAGGTCGAGTATCGCGAGGTCTATCGCGACGACGGCCATGGCAAGCACGATAAGCACGATAAGCGCGACAAGCACGAAGCCAAGCACGATCGCAAGCACGACAAGCATGGCGGCGGCAAGGGCCACGACAAGGGTCACTGACCGGTAAATGCCGGTTTGCCAACGCCGAACTTGCTCCGGGTGTACACTTGTCAGGTAGCCAATGACAACCCGGGAGGCAGGTTTGCAGAGCGAATTCGTGATCGTTGGTGGCGGGGCAGGCGGCCTGGAGCTGGCCTGCAAACTCGGGCGCAAGCTCGGGCCCTCGAAGGTGATGCTGGTCGACTCCCGGCTTTACCATATCTGGAAACCCTCGCTGCACGAAGTCGCGGCCGGCACCCTCGACATCCACCAGGAGGGCCTGTCCTACCAGATGCTGGCCCACGACAACGGCTTTACATTCGTCTACGGCCCGATGACGGCGCTCGACGCCGGCGCGCGCCAGCTGACGGTCGGCGCGGTGCGCGCTTCCGACGGCGAAGACGTGCTGCACGAGCGGCGCATCGCTTACACCTCGCTCGTCATTGCAGTGGGCAGCACCGCTAACTATTTCGGCGTGCCGGGCGCACGCGAAAACACCATTTCCCTGAACGTCACTGAAGACGCCGAGCGCTTTCGCCTGCGCCTGCTGCGCCTGATGGCCACCGCCGAGCAGGCCAGGGCCGAAGGCGCCGACGCGAATGCCGCGCTGGACGTGGTCATCATTGGCGGCGGCGCCACCGGCGTCGAACTGGCGGCCGAGCTGCGTGAAGCTTCGGGTGTCTACGCCACCTACGGTTTTTCGCGCCTGCAGGTCAAGCGCGACGTGCGCATCACGCTGCTCGAAGGCGCGCCGCGCATCCTGGCGCCGCTGCCCGAACGGGTGTCCAGCGCCGCGCTCAAGCTCCTCGACGAGCGCGGCATCCGGGTCGTCACCGACTGCCGCGTCACGCAAATCGAGGCGGACCGTGTCCTGGATAACAAGGGCAACGTCTACCCGGCAAGCATGTGCGTCTGGGCGGCCGGCATCCGCGCGCCGGAATTCCTCGGCACCCTGGGACTGCCGACCAACAAGGGCGGCCAGATCGACGTCGACGCCCACCTGCGCGTGCCCGGCGTGGCGGACGTGTATGCGCTGGGCGACTGCGCGGCCTGCATCGACGGTTCGGGCCAGCCGGTGCCGCCGCGCGCCCAGGCGGCGCACCAGCAGGCCGATTTCCTGCTTAAAGGCTTCCTGCGCCGCACCGCGGGCAAGGCGCCGTCCGGCAAGCCCTATGTCTACAAGGATTACGGTTCGCTCGTTTCGCTGGGCAAGACCACCAGCGTCGGCAGCCTGATGGGTTCACTGAAGGGGGCCAGCTGGTTTGTCGAAGGCATGATCGGGCGCCTGATGTACACCAGCCTGCACCTGATGCATCACCAGGCCGTGCTCGGATCGGTTCGTACCGGGGTGCTGGCGCTGGCGCGCTTCCTGATCCGGCGGACGACGCCGCTGGTCAAGCTGCATTAGATAACTACTACTTCTTCACGAGCGATCCGGCGTCTGCTGAACGCGTGAGCGGCGTAGCCGCCCACCCTACGCGTCGCTGCCAGCGTTGCGCGGCAGCGTCATCGTCAGCACCATGCCGCCATTGGCGCCCGGCGCGAAGTTGAGCGAGCCGCCGAGGTCGCGCGCGCGTTCGCGCAGCAGGCGCAGGCCGTGGCAGCGCAGCGACAGCGCATGGGGATGCGGGGTGCCGGCGCCGTTGTCGCGCACGGTCAGCATCAGCTGCTCGCCATCGTCGTCGAGGATCACTTCCACCTTGTTGGCGCCGGCATGCTTGAGTGCATTCTGCAAGCCTTCCTCGGCGCAGCGCAGCAGGGCCACGTTCTGGACCCGCGAATAGGCGTCGTCGTCGTCCGGCAGGCTGGCGCTCGCTTCGATCCCGTGCTCCTGGCTGAATTCGGTGACCAGTTCGGACAGCGCCGCCTTGATGCCCAGGAATTCGAGTTTGTCGTTCCAGAGCGTCAACTGCACTTTGCGGTTGGTCTCGATGATGCCGTTCAGCAGGTTCTTCATCTGGGCTGCACGGTCGAGCGACTTGGCGTCGCTCAGCCCTTTCGACAGCAGGCCCAGGTGCATCGTCAGGGCGGTCATCGACGAGCCCAGGGTGTCGTGCAGCTGGCGCGCCAGCAGGCGCCGGTCGTCGTCCCAGCAGCGTTGCAGGTGGGCGACGAGCTCGGTCAGCTCGGCGGTGCGTTCGGCAACCAGCTGTTCCAGTTCCGGTTGGTGGTGCTGCGGTTCTGGTGCGCTCATTGTGGGCTCGGATGAAAGTTTCCCAAATCATACAACAGCTTGGGCGCCGAAGTGCGCACACAGGCGTCCCAACGTGCGTTCCCGAACAGTAGACGGGCAGGTTTGCGGCGATGCTGGAGCCCTGGATGTCTTATTAAAATTGTAAACTTTGAGGGAGTTCCCATGCCAAATACCGCCGCCAAGATCGACGCCATTGCATTGCTCGAAAAGCAGCACCGCGAAGTCGAAGCCATGTTCGAGCGTTTCGAAAACATGACCGACCGCGCCACCGTCAGCAAGAAAAAGCTGGCCGACGAAATCTGCAACGCGCTGATCATGCACACCACGATCGAGGAAGAAATCTTCTATCCGGCCACCCGCGAGGCCAGCTCGGACAAGGAAGACGAAGACATGGTCGACGAAGCCGTCGTCGAGCACGCCTCGGCCAAGGACCTGATCGCGCAGATCATGGAAATGGATCCGGGCGATGACCTGTACGACGCCAAGGTGAAAGTGCTGTCGGAACTGGTCGAGCACCACGTCGAGGAAGAAGAAGAAGAGATGTTCCCGAAGACGCGCGAGCTGGGTCTCGACCTGGCCGCCCTCGGCGCGGAAATGCAGGCGCGCCAGAAGGAAATCGAAGCGTCGCAGTAAGCTTCATTGAATAAAGAAAGGCCGCACGGCGCATCATGCGCCGTGCGGCCTTTTTCATGTGGCAGCGAGATTCAGGCCGCGGTGCTTGGCACGGCCGCCGGTTCGCCCAGCGCGCCGAGAAGCTGGGTAATGTCCACCGGTTTCACCAAATGCATGTCGAAACCCGCTTCCAGCACCCGGCGCTGGTCTTCGGCCAGGCCGTAACCGGTCAGCGCGATCAGGCGCATGGCGCCGGTGGCGGCGTTGGCGCGCAGGCGGCGCGCGACTTCGTAACCGTCGATGCCCGGCAGGCCGATGTCGACCAGGGCCACCGTCGGCAGGTGGCTGGTGGCCAGGGCCACGCCGTCGAGGCCATCGCCCGACTGCAGCACCGGGTAGCCATAGACTTCCAGCATGGTCGCCATCATTTCGCGGCCGTCCTCGTTGTCCTCGATCAGGAGCACGGCCGGCCTTGCGCCCGACTCCTCGAACCGCTCGACGCTTGGCGCTTCGAGTTGCGGCGCCTGCGCGCGCGGCAGCCGGATGCTGAAGGCGCTGCCCTCGCTGGCGCCGCCGCTGGTCACGTTGACGGTGCCGCCGTGCAGTTCCACCAGGCGCCGCACCAGCGACAGGCCGATGCCGAGGCCGCCCTGGGCGCGGTCGAGGCTGATGGCGCCCTGCACGAACACGTCGAACACGTGCGGCAAGAGGTCGGCCGAGATGCCGACGCCGGTGTCGCGCACGGTGAGCAGGACTTCGTCGCCATCGAGCCCGATCGTGATGTCGATCGTGCCGCCGGCCGGCGTGTACTTGATCGCATTGTCGATCAGGTTGGTCGCGATCTGTTCCAGGCGCGTCGGGTCGCCGTCCACCCAGTTCTGCTCGAGGTCGACATTGATGCGGTAGCCGCCGGTGCGGCCGGTGGCGCGGAAGGTATCGAGGCAGGCGCCGACCAGGCTGGCCAGGTCGACCGGTTTACGGGACAGCAGAATCTTGCCCGACATCGCACGCGACAGGTCGAGCAGGTCGTCGACGATGCGCGACAGGTGCTGGCTCTGGCGCTGGATGATCTGGCGCGCCCTGGAACCCATCTCGGCCGGCGCACCCGGCATGTCGATCAGCGCGGCGGCGCTGGAAATGGCCGACAGCGGATTGCGCAGCTCGTGGCCGAGCATGGCCAGGAACTCGTCCTTGGCGTGGCTCTTGCGCTCGGCGGCCTGGCGCTCCTCGATCTCGCTCATCAGGCGCTCGTTGGTGGCCGTCAGTTCGAGCGTGCGCTGCGACAGCTTGTCGGCCTGGCGGCGCAGTTGCTCGTTCTTGTTGGCCAGGGCCACGAAGACCGATACCTTGGCGTGCAGGATTTGCGGAATCACCGGGGTGAACAGGAAGTCGGCCGCGCCGCGCTGGTAAGCCTTCAGGCGGTCGATCTCGTCGGCCAGGAAGGCGGTGACGAAGATGATCGGGATGTCGGCGGAGCGGGCGCGCTGGTGGATCGCCTCGGCCGTCTCGAAGCCGTCCATGCCGGGCATGTTGACGTCGAGGATGATCACAGCGAAGTCGTGCAACAGCACCTGGCGCAGCGCTTCCTGGCCCGAGCGTGCAGTCATCACCTCATAGCCGGTCTCGTTCGCCCATTGGTCGAGCAGGCTCGAGAGGGCCAACAGGCTGGCTGCATCGTCGTTGACGACTAGAATCTTGGGTTTGTCGGTAGTGGACACGTCGTTCCTGCGTTCGTCGGGATGGCTGGTTTCTGCCGGATCAAAAGGATAGCAGACAGGCCCTTGTTTTCCAAAGTAAAGACGAACTTTGGTGCCGCAAATTCTACCATGGCAATTTCTAATGTCTTCGAGCAATCGGGCGAGCTGTTGTTTGGCGTGTTCGACACCGCACATACGCCCCTCATGCCCTATGCGATAGTGGAACTGTGTCCGGTTCCATTGTGTCAATGATGGAGGACAGGCCGCTCACTTAAGAGGATAAAAATGAATATCAACGAAATTGTTAACGAACAGTTCCACGGGAAGTCGCTGCGCGAGTTGGTGGATAGCCCACTGACGGCCCTGAGGGGCATTGGCGAAAAAGAGGCGCGCGCGCTGGAGGAAGGTTTCGGCGTTACCACGATCCGCCAGCTCTCCCAGCTCAAGTTCATCACCCATGCGGTGGCGATCGAGATGATGGCGAGTGTCGAGCATCCATCGGGCCACGGTCCAAAGGAAACCTTGCTCGACGAAGCGGTGGAAATGACCTTCCCCGCGAGCGACCCGATTTCGGTCGATTCCGGCATCACCCGCATTGAAGTGGCGCCGGACAAGGTCGAGGCCGCACGCGACCACCAGAACGCCGGCGCCATCGCCGCGCACAACCAGGCGGCGTGCGGACAGAACAACGTCGGCACCAAGGATAGCGAGCCGAAGGATGTTGGTTCGGCGTAAATAGTCGGGAATGGCGTGAAAACGGCCCTGTGCCTGCATTCAATGCGGGTCACAGGGCTCTTGCATTTGTAGTGTGGGCCGGGCCACCCCAAGACAATCGCGCAGGGGCGTCGTCCATGGACAGGCCCCCGTCCGATCAGCGGTGCGGCACCAGCTCTTCCGCTGGCTTGGCCACCGGCTTGACCGCTACGGCGCGCGAACCCGCGGTCGAGCAGAAGCGGTTCTTGCCGGCGCGTTTGGCTTCATACAAAGCGTAGTCAGCGATGCTGATCAGGGCGTCGACCGATTCGGCGTCGTCCGGATAGATGCTGATGCCAATCGAGGTCGAGAGGCGCAGGGTCAGGTCGTTGATGAAGAAGGGCTCGGACAGGGCTTCGACCAGCTTGGCGGCCGGCCCCTGGGCGTCGGCCAGGCTGTGGATATCGCCCAGCACGACCATGAATTCGTCGCCGCCGAGGCGCGCGACCGTATCTTCCTTGCGCGACGATGCCAGCAGGCGCTGCGACACCATCTTCAGGATTTCGTCGCCATAGGCATGGCCATAGGTATCGTTGATTGCCTTGAAGCCGTCCAGGTCGAGGTACATGATCGCCGCCTTGGCGTGGCTGCGGTTGGCGTGCTGGAGGGCCGTTTCGATGCGGTCTTCCAGCAGGCGCCGGTTCGGCAGGCCGGTGAGGGCGTCATGCAGGGCCAGTTCCTGCTGGGCGCGGCTGTATTGCGCCAGTTCCTTATAGAGCAGGCGCACTTCCAGCATGTTGTGGATGCGTTTGTGGACTTCCAGCAGGTCGAAAGGCTTGCTGATGAAGTCGCGGGCGCCGGCTTCGAGCGCCGCGATCTTGAAACTTGGCTGGGCGGTCAGGGCCAGCACGGGCAGGTAACCGCCTTTTTCAATTTCCTTCAAGCTCTTCATAACCTGGAAGCCATTCAGCCCAGGCATTTGCAGGTCGAGCAGGATCAGGTCGTAGTTGTGCTCGCGGTGCAGCGGGCAGACTTGCTCGGGCTCCATGGTCGAACTGACGTTGGCGTAGCCTTCCTCGCGCAATATCTCTTCCATCAATTCGATATTGTCAGGCGAGTCGTCTACGACCAGGATTTTAGCGTTTAATATTTCTTGTCTGCTCGGCATGCTTCTTCTCGTCGAATAGGTACTGGATGGAAACAAATTTCATTCAAGCAATCCAACTTTCCCACTTCACGTAGTCTAGCAAAGGGTCAAAAATTTCTTGTAGGACAGCGCCGCGTCAGATGGTAGGAAGATCACAATCGTTTGCGCGTGGCAGCAGGAAGCACCAGCGAACCGACTGCAGCGATCAGTTCACTCGGCTCGACCGGCTTGGAAATGTGGGAACTGAAGCCGGCTTCCAGGGCGCGCAGCCTGTCTTCGGAACGGGCAAACGCGGTCAGCGCCACCGCCGGCAGCAGGCCGCCGCGGTCGCGCGGCAGGGCGCGTACCCAGGACAGCAGCTCGAAGCCGTCGACCTCGGGCATGCCCAGGTCGCTGATGAGCAAGTCGGGCAAGTCGGCCTGGAGCGCTTCGAAGGCTTCGCGCGCGCTGCCGGCGATGCGTACCCGCGCATGGCAGTCGGTCAGGATGCGCAGGATCAGTTCGCGCGCATCGCGGTCGTCGTCGACCACCAGCACCGATACACCGGTCAGGTCGCGCAGCGTGATTTCCGGCATGGGCGCCGGAGAGCTGCGGATCATGCGGCTGCGCGCCGAGGCTTTCGGTGTTTCCTTTGCCAGCGGCAGCTCGATCGTGAAGCTCGAGCCCTGGCCTTCGCCCGGGCTCTCGGCGCGCACCAGGCCGCCGTGCTGCTCGACCAGGTGCTTGACGATCGCCAGTCCCAGGCCCAGGCCGCCGTGGCGGCGGGTCATCGAGGCGTCGGCCTGGCGGAAGCGTTCGAAGACGTGGGTGATGAATTCGGGGCCGATGCCGGCGCCGGTGTCGCGCACGGTCACCGTGACCGAGCCGGGGCTGGCCCCGGCGGCGGTGGCTGGTTCGGCGCCCACTTCCACCGTCACCACGCCGCCGCGCGGCGTAAACTTGATCGCGTTCGAGAGCAGGTTCCAGACCACCTGCTGCAGGCGCGCCGGGTCGCCGGCGATCATGCCGGGCGCCGCGGCGTAGTGTTTCTCGATGCGGATGTCCTTGGCGTCGGCCGCCGGGCGCACGGTATCGATGGCGGCATCGACGAAGCCGAGCGGGCTCAGGGTCTGCATGTCGAGCAAGACCTTGCCCGAGGTGATGCGGCTCATGTCGAGCAAGTCCTCGATCAGCTGGGCCTGGGCGCGCGCATTGCGCTCGATGGTTTGCAGGCCGCGCTGCAGGTCGGCCTCGTCCTTGCCGCCGCGGCGCAATACCTGGGCCCAGCCGAGGATGGCGGACAGGGGCGTGCGCAGTTCGTGCGACAGGGTGGCCAGGAATTCGTCCTTCATCTGGCTCGAGCGCTCCGCTTCGGCGCGCGCTTCGCGCTCGCTCTCGAGCAGCACCTTGCGCTCTTCGGCAGCCTGCTTGGCCGCTTCGTAGAGGCGCGTGTTGTCGAGCGCAACCGCGGCCTGGGCGGCGATGCCGCGCACGATGCGCTCGGTACGCTCGGTAAACACCCCCGGTTCCGGGTGGCCGAAGAACATGGTGCCGAGCACTTCGCCGCTGCCGGCCGTGACCGGCACCGACAGGTAGCTGCGCACGGTCGGCTGGCCCGACAGCAGGCTGAACTCGGTGGGCGACTGGCCGTAGCGCGGGTCGTCGCGGATATTGCTCGAACGTACCAGGCCGGCGCCGCGAAAGCCGGCGCCGAACAGGGCCGTCGCATGCGGCTCGCCGAAACTCTGGAATTCGTTGGCGGTGCCGCCCGAGAGCGTATACAAGGAGAACCTCGGTCCGTCGCTCTCCTTGCCGTGATAGAAGAAGGCGCCGAAGCGGGCGCCGGCGATGCCGCTGGCCGCGTCGGCGGCGACCTGCAGCAGCGAGCGCAGGTCGCGCGTCGAGGCCAGCGCGCTGCCGGTGCTGTTGAGCAGTTCGAGTACCTTCGATTCTTCGCGCAGCGCCTGTTCGGCGCGTTTTACCTGGTCGACGTCGGTATTCGTGCCGAACCAGCGCACCACGACTCCATGGCGGTCGCGCACGGCGTTCACGCGTGTCAGGAACCAGCGGTACTGGCCATCGGAGCCGAGAATCGGGTATTCCATCTCGAAGGGTTCGCCGGTGCGGATCGATTCGCGCCAGTGTTCGAGCATGGCGGGCAGGGCGTCGGGCTCAACCGTGCTTTGCCAGCCCCAGCCGACAGCCGATTCGAGCGTGGTGCCGGTATAGTCGTACCAGCGTTCGTTGAACCAGACGATGGCGCCGTCGGCCTGGGCCATCCAGGCCAGCTGCGGGATGGTGTTGGCCAGCGCGCGCAGGGTTTCCTCGCTCTGGCGCAGGGAGTCTTCGACAGTCTTGCGGTTCGACACGTCCTGGACCACGCCGGTCATGCCGACCACGCTGTCGCGCTCGCCCGGGCTGGCATAATCGGCGCGCCCGACCAGGGCGATCCAGCGCGCCTGGCCGCCTTCAGGCAGCAGCTTGCATTCGATCGACAGGTCGGACTGGGTGGCGAATGCATGCAGGACGGCGCGGCGCACCGCTTCCCGGTCCGGTTGGTCGAGCCGGGCGCGCAGTGCCGACCATGGATGCGGCGTTTCCGGTTCGAGCCCGAGGATGTCGGCGGCGCGCTGGCCGAGGTTGACGCGGTCGCTTGCGGCGTCCCAGGACCAGTCGCCGAGGCGGCCGGCGGCCAGCGCCACTTGCAGGCGGTTGCTGCCGTCGACCAGGGCCTGCTGGTCGATACGGCGCTGCGTCACGTCGTGGAAATACAGGGTCAGCCCGTCGGGCGAGGGATACATGCGCGCTTCGATCCAGCTGGCCAGGCGCGGATAGAAGAATTCGCGGCTGCCGGTCTGGCGCGAGTCCATCGCGCGGCGCATTTCGCCGGCCAGGGTACTGCCCTCGAGTTCCTCGAATTCGTCCCACAGGCTGTGGCCGAGCAGGCCTTCGCGGGTCTTGCCCAGCGGCGCGAGCAGTTCGAGCGCGCGCGCGTTGACATAGGTGATGCGCCAGTCGAAGTCAACCGCGCAAAACGCTTCGGTCAGGCTCTCCAGCATGTTCTCCATGCGTTCATGGGCCTGGCGCAAGGCTTCCCTGGCCGCCAGCAGCTCGGCTTCAGCGCGCTGGCGCGCCGCCAGGCCGTTGCCGGCGTTGCGCAGCGCCGCGGCGCGCATCATTTCGAGGTCGTCCTGCTCCTGGCTCACGGCAAACCTCCCGCAGACCGGATTGCGCCCGACGACGCGCTAGTGGCGGTGCACATGGTTCGCGTGGCGCGCAGCATAGGCACGGGCCGCACTCAGGCTTGCGCCCGCAACTGGTCCGCGACCTGGCCCAGCGCGTGCTGCAGCTGGTCGAGTTCATACGGCTTTTGCAGGGACTGGTAAGGGAAGTCGAGGTGGCGCAGCAGGGTGTCGCCATAACCCGAGGCAAAGATCACCTTCAGGTGCGGATAGGCCGCGACCGCCTTGCGCGCGAGGTCGACACCCGACATGCCCGGCAGGCTGACGTCGGTGAACAGGACGTGGTAAGGGCTGGCGGCCAGGTGCGCAAGCGCATCGTCCGGGTGGGCCACGCCGTCGGCTTCGTAACCGAAAGCCTTGAGCATTTCGCAGACCAGGTACTGGGAGTCGAGGTTGTCCTCGACCACGAGGATGCTGAGCGTGCCCGGCTCGGCTGCGGCCTGGGGAACGCTGGCGCTGGCCGGGGCCAGCGCATACAGAACGCCGCCAACCCTGGCCTCGAAAGGAATCGGAGTCAGGTGCAGGTCGTAGCGCTCCTGGCCGCGGGCGTCGAAGTCGATGCCACAGTGGGCGACGCAGACTGCCTCGCCCTGCCAGGCGCGGGTTGCCGATTCGCCGGCTGCCGCCACCGGCGGCGGCAGCATCGCGGGCACGCCGCCGCCGGGAACGCGGCCAAAAGCGGGGCCGGCCAGCCGGCCGTACGCTTCGTTGCACAGTACGACCGGCTGCCCGTCCGGCTGCCCCGGGCTCCACTGCAGGAGCATCGGCAGCGGCGTGTTGAACATCAGGTCGGCCGCCAGGCGCAATGGCTGCGGCCATCCGGCGGGATCGCCAAGAGCGCTGGCGCTCCAGTCGTAGGCGGAACTGGCAAGGGCGGATTTACTGGATGGAAGCATGGGGAACAACCTGTTGTATATTCAAAAACGTGGCCGAATCGTACACTAAATAGCGCAGCGCTGGAGCACGGCGCCACGGCGGGCGCCTCACTTTGTATGCAGCTGGCATGAAAAAAGCAATGGGTCGACCGTGCATGCGCGCCGGCCAAAAAAAAGCCCGCTCGAGAGCGGGCTGAATCTATGTTCCGAGGAGGACAATAGAGGAGACAAAAGAATTATGCCCTAAGGAAATATAAGATGCCAATTTCCTTTGGCAATGACGGTCATGCGTTTGGCGAATAGCTGTTGCAGGGTCGCACGCGAGAATGCGGGCGCTTGGAGCGCGCTTTAAAATGTTTTACTATGGCAAACATAACATGCGTCATAACATGTCTTGAGCGCCAGCCTGACAACACGAGCGCCAGGCGACGATCCGATCGAGTCGGGCAAACCGCGACATTCCACATTAACCCGGCCAATGATTCGACACTGTTTTTCCCGAATGCTGAACCTGTGTGTACGCCGGCCCTTCAAGGCTTGCGCGGCCGGCTGGTCGCTGGCCGGCGTGGGCGTCCGCCTTGCGCTGGCGGGAACGGCCGGGGTTCTGCCTGCCTTGCTGCCGGCCCTGGTGCCCGCATTGCTGCCCGCCTTGCTTCCCATTCCGGCGCTCGCCCAGAATGGCAGCACCCAGGTGCTCGAGCGCCGGGTCAAAGCCGCCTTCCTCTACAAATTCCTTGCGTATGCCGAGTTTCCGGCCAGCGCCTTCGGCGACAGCGCCGCCCCGGTGACGATCGGCGTCATCGGTTCCGACGAGATGGCGGCGGAACTGGCGCGGGTGGTGGCCGGCCGCCATGCACTCGGGCGCCCGATCCAGGTGCGCAGCCTGCGCGAAGGCGAGATGGCCGCGCCGGTCCACCTGCTGTTCGTGGCCGGCAACGATAACGCCCGCACCGCCCGCATCCTGCGCGGCGCTCCGACGGCCCTGATGTCCGTCACCGAATGCGAGCTTGGCCTGCAGTACGGCAGCGTCATCAATTTCAGGATCATCGAGGACCGCGTGCGTTTCGACGTGTCGCTTGATTCGGCCGAGAAGAACCACGTCAAGCTCAGCTCGCGGCTGCTGACGGTGGCCAACCGCGTCGTCAAAGGAAGCAGCTGATGAGTGCGCGCGAGAGTATGGGTGAGGGCGTGCGTGATGGCACGCATGAGGGCGCGCATGAGGGCGTGCATGAGGGCGTGCGTGACGCCGGTTCCGTCCGCAGCAAACTGATCAAGATGGCGGTGTTCACGACGCTGGCGGCGCTGCTGTCGGCCTCGATCGCGATGCTGCTGCTCGACCTGCGCACCTTCCAGCGCTACTGGGTCGACGACCTCACCACCCAGGCCGACATCATGGCCAGCGTGACCGGGCCGGCGCTGTCGTTCAACGACGCCGGCACCGCCCAGCAGCAGCTGGCCGTGCTGCGCGCGCGCCCGCAGATCCTGGCCGGCGCCGTGTACACGGGCGCCGGCGTGCCCTTCGCCACCTATGCCCGGCCCGGCACTGACGGACGCTTGCCGCCGAAGCCGCAGCCGCCCGGTGTCCACATCGCCCGCGGCGAACTCGAGGTCTGGCACAAGGTCGTCGAGAACGGCGAGCAGATCGGCACCGTCTACCTGCGTTCGCGCTTCGGCCTGCTCGAGCGCCTGCTCAACTATGGTTTGATCCTGGGCGGCGTGATGCTGGGCGCACTGGTGATCGCCGCCCTGGTCGCCTCGCGCCTGCAGGCGGCGATCACGCGTCCGCTGGAAGCGGTGACCAGCGTGGCGCGCCAGGTGATGCAGCGGCGCGACTTCACGCTGCGCGTTCCGGGCCACGGCAGCGGCGAGATCGGCGTGCTGGTCGAAGCCTTCAACGACATGCTGGCCGAGATCGGGCGCCGCGCCGAGGCGCTGCAGGCGGCCAACCGCACGCTCGAACACGAAATGGACGTGCGCCAGAAGGCCGAGGACGCCCTGATCATGGCCGACCGCAGGAAAGACGAATTCCTGGCGACCCTGGCGCACGAACTGCGCAATCCGCTGGCGCCGATCCGCACCGGCCTCGACATCCTGCGCATCCGCAGCGGCGACGCCCAGGCCACCCAGCGCGCCACCGACATCATGGAACGCCAGTTGCGCCAGATGGTGCGCCTGGTGGACGATCTGCTCGACGTCTCGCGCATCAATACCGGCAAGTTCGCCATCAAGATGGGCCGGGTGGAACTGAAGGCGGTGGTCAACGATGCGCTCGAAGTGGTGCGCTCGTACATCGAACTGCACGGCCACGAACTGGCGATCGACCTGCCCGACCGTCCCGTGTTCCTGCATGGCGACGCGACGCGCCTGGCGCAGATCCTGTCGAACCTGCTCAACAACGCCGCCAAGTACACCAACCGCGGCGGGCGCGTGAGCCTGTCGAGCCGGGTCGAGGACAAGACCCTGGTGCTGGAAGTCTCGGACACCGGCATCGGCCTGGTGCCCGACATGCTCGACTCGGTGTTCGACATGTTCGTGCAAGTCGATTCGACGCTCGAGCGCACAAATGCGGGCCTGGGCGTGGGACTGTCGCTGGCGCGCAAGCTGGTCGAGCTGCATGGCGGCACGATCGCCGCCCAGAGCGAGGGACTGGGGCGCGGCAGCCGCTTTACCGTGCGCCTGCCGATCGTGGTCGAGCCCGAAATGCCGGCCAAGCCGACGCCGGCCGCCTTCATCAGCACCGAAACCTACCGCATCCTGCTGGCCGACGACAACGTCGATTTCGTCAACAGTATCGGCGCCTTGCTGACCGCCATGGGCCACAGCGTGGTCATCACCCACAACGGCAAGGACGCGCTGGCTGCCGCCGCGCGCTTCTGCCCGGACTACGCCTTCCTCGACATCGGCCTGCCGCAGATGTCGGGCTACGACCTGGCGCGCGGCATCCGCACGCTGTCCTGCGGGCCGATGACGACCCTGATCGCGGTGACCGGCTGGGGCCAGGAAAAGGACCGCCAGCTTGCCTTCGAGGCAGGGTTCGACCACCACATGGTCAAGCCGGTACGCTTCGAGCAGATCGAGGAAATCCTGGGCAATCGCAGCATCATCAAGAAGCTGCGCACCTAGCGCGCCTGACAACGCCCTCATGGCGGCGTTGCATTCGTCTTGCCGTACTAGCGTACTGTCTGCGACGATGCGCCTTGCTCTGAGGGCGTTCTCAGGCGCGCTTGCTGGTCGCGAGAGCACGACGAAGGCGCCGAAGCGCCTCCGTCGTGCACCTTCAGCTTCCAGCTCAGTCGCGCTTGGCCTTGCGGCGGCGCGCCAGGAAGCCCAGGATGCCCAGGCCCCCCAGCATCATGCCGTAGGCTTCCGGTTCCGGCACCGGCATGAGCATCACCGCACCCCCGAATGAGGCGCCGTCGTCGGACACGATGTTGCCGTTTACGCGAATGTAATACGAACCCGCTGCAAGACCGTCGCCCCTGACGCTCCAGACGTCGGTGGCGCCGGTGCGGATCGACGAGCCCGTGGCGATCAGGGTATCGGCAGCGTTGAACACGGACAGGCCGGTGATGTCGAGCCCGACGTCGGCGCTGCGGCTGACCGAGGCCACGATCGCATCCATGTTCAGCGGAACGGTACCGCCGACCGTGAACGTGAAGCGATCGGCAAAGGTATTGCCGCTATTTCCTTCCGTGAAGCTGTCGCCGAAGAATGCCGTGTTGTCGACCAGGTTGAGCGCCTGTGGTGGGCTGCTGACGTCGGTTTGCGCCAGCGCCGAGGATCCGAAGCTTGCACTTGCCAACACCATTGCAGCAATTAATGATTTTTTCATAGCTACCTCTCGCAAGAAATCAGCCGCGTCCTGCGGCCGGGTTATGGCAATCGGGGACTTCATGCTAGCAAAGGGGAGGGCGCACGTGCGCCTTATGCAAGAGGTGTGACGCCACGGCCACACCCGCTTTCATGCGGAAAACAAGCGCTGAATGGAAAGCTCGGTGCATCGCCTCATAGGAGCGCGAAACCAAAGCAATTGTTGAGCGGAAAACTGCTGGGTATTGCCTCGTTGATGTCGGCGTTCGCCTACAAAAAGAGAAGGCCGAATCCTCTGCGGAGGCCGCCGGGGAAATAAGTCCCGTTTAAGACTGGCGGGTGTGGGAATGCTGCGGAAGGCGAAAAGAAAAATGGCCCAGAATCGCTTCTGGGCCATTTCTTTAATGCTGGTGCGGCTGGCAGGAATCGAACCCACGACCCCTTGGTTCGTAGCCAAGTACTCTATCCAGCTGAGCTACAGCCGCGTAAGACATGATTATAGCAGCGGTTTGTTAATTGGCAAAGACCCACTTTTGGGCGTTGCCCAAAGAAAAATGGCCCAGAATCGCTTCTGAGCCATTTTCTTGTATCGGTGGTGCGGCTGGCAGGAATCGAACCCACGACCCCTTGGTTCGTAGCCAAGTACTCTATCCAGCTGAGCTACAGCCGCACGAGGCACGCATTATAGCAGCGCCCATGAGCAATGACAAGTGCAGGCCACAAAGAAAAAGGGCCAGATCACCGATCTGGCCCTTCGTATTGGTTGGTGCGGCTGGCAGGAATCGAACCCACGACCCCTTGGTTCGTAGCCAAGTACTCTATCCAGCTGAGCTACAGCCGCCCCGTGAGGCAAATTATAGCAGCGCCATCTTGTTTGCGGAAGTCTTAATTTATTTCAACACTTTCGCTTCCTCTGTTAGATTAGCTGATCAGTTTCGGACCAGAAAAAAACTATGTTGGGCACCACCAGGCGCGCACTTGGCCGCGCTCTCCGCCGCGCAAGCGGCCATCTGCTGCGCGCGGCGCTATCGTCCATGCTGCTGTGCGATGCCGTCGCGGCTGCCGGACCGAGCAACCTGCGTTTCGAACGCGTTTCGATCGAGCAGGGCCTGTCCCAGGAGTCGGTCCTCACCATTCTGCAGGACCGCCAGGGCTTCATGTGGTTCGGCACCCAGGCCGGCCTGAACCGCTACGACGGCTACAAGATCACCAGCTACCGCACCGACCCGCTCGACCCCGGATCGCTGCCCGACAGCTTCGTCAACGTTTCCTTCGAGGACGCGCAGGGGCGGCTCTGGTTCGGCACCAAGGGCGGCCTGGCCCGCTTCGATGCCGCCAGCGGCAAATTCGTGCGCTACGCGCTCGGCGCCCATCGCAGCGTGAATGCGATCGCCGCCGACCGCCATGGCGTGCTCTGGCTCGGCACCGGCGAGGGCCTGGCGCGCCTCGATCCCGCCAGCGGCGCCGCCGCCAGCATCGGCGGCCTCGCCCAGGGCGCGGCGGTCACCGCGCTGGCCTTCGACGGCCGCGGCGTGCTGTGGGCGGGCACCGCGCGTGGCGTGGCGCGCCTGGCGCCCGGTGCGCGCGCGCTCGAACAGGCCGCCCCGGCCGGGCGCGATCCGCGCAGCGACCGCATCCTGGCGCTGTCGATCGGCCCGGACGGCACGCTCTGGGTCGGCACCGAGGCCGGACTCGAAGCCTGGAACATCGCCGCGGCGACGCCCGAACGACGCCGCATCGGCGCCGACGAGGGCGTGGGCGACGTGCGGGTGCCGGCGCTGCATCACGACAGCGACGGCAGGCTCTGGGCCGGCACCGATCTTGACGGGCTGAAATGGCGCGTGCCGGCCACCGGCCGCTTCGTCACCTACCGCAGCGCGCCGGGCGACCCCTACAGCCTGTCCGATAACCAGGTCGCCTCGGTGCGGGTCGACCGGACCGGCACGCTCTGGGTCGGCAGCCGCTTCGCCGGCGTCAGCCGCACTGACCTGGCCAGCGGCGGTTTTTCGCTGTTCAGCTTCCGGCCCGACAGCGGCTACCGCGTCGGCTTCGAAAAGACGCGCGACATTGCCGTGCGCGCGGACGGCAAGCTGTGGCTGGGCACCATCGGGGCGGGCCTGGTGCTGTTCGATCCGGCCACCGGCCGCACCGAACAGGGCTGGACGAAGGACGGCCGGCCCGCTGTGCTGCCCTTCGATGTGGTGCACAGCCTGCGCGTCGACGGCGCGCGCATGTGGGTGGGCGGGGCCGGCCTGCTGGCCTGGTGCGACGTGGACGGCGGGCCTTTCCACCCTGTCGCGCTGCCCGGTATCGGGACCGCATCGGTGCAGGACGTGGTGCGCACGCGCGACGGCGGGCTCTGGGTCGTCACGCGCGGCGGCCTGTTCGAGTTGAATGCCGACCTGACGCTCAAGAAAGCCTGGCGCCATGATCCGCGCAACCCGGCCAGCCTGGGCAACGACACCCTGTTTTCGATGGCCGAAGACCGCGACGGCATGCTCTGGATCGGTACCGACAACGGGCTCGATCGTTTTGACCGCGGCACGGGGCGCTTCACCCACTTCCGCCACGACCCGTCCGACCCCGCCAGCCTGCGCAACCAGCGCGTCTACACGACCACGCTCGCCGCGAACGGGCGGCTCTGGGTGGGCACCGCGGGCGGCCTGCACCGGCTCGAGAAGAACGCCGCCGGCAAGATCGCATTCCGGCATTTCCCGCTCACCAGCGCGCGCGAAGCCTTGCCAATCGGCGCCGTGCTGGAAGACGCGCACGGCAAGCTCTGGGCCAGCATGACGAACGGGATCAGCGTACTCGATCCGGGCAGCGGCAGCTACAAGCATTACACGGCCAAGGACGGCCTGCAGAGCGGCACCTATTTCGTCGGTTCGAGCGCGCATGGGCTGGACGGACGCATGCATTTCGGCGGCGTGAACGGCATCACTTCCTTCCTGCCGGACGCGATCCGCGACAACCCGTATCCTCCAAGCGTGCGCATCACCGACTTCCTGGTCTCGTACAAGTCGCGCGCCCTGCCGTACGCCGACGGCGGCGTGGGCGCCGGGCGCATCACGCTGAACCACCGCGAAGCCGTGCTCGGCTTCGAATTCGCCGCGCTGCACTATGCCGCGCCGGCCAGCAACCGCTATGCCTACCGGCTCGAGGGTTTTGACGCGGACTGGGTCGAGACCGACGCCGGCAAGCGCTTTGCCAGCTATACCAACCTCGACCCGGGCGACTACGTGTTCCGTGTGCGCGCCAGCAACAAGGACGGCGTCTGGAGCGCCGCGCCCGCGCAGCTGGCCATCACCATCACGCCGCCCTGGTGGAGAACGCCCTGGTTCCGGCTGCTCGCCGTGGTGCTGGTGGTGTCGACGGCGGCGCTGGCCTACCGCCTGCGGGTGCGCGTGCTGGTCCAGCAAAAGGACCGGCTCGAGCGCGAGGTCGGGGCGCGCACGGCCGAACTGGTGCTGCAAAAGGATGCCGCCGAAGAGCGCAAGCAGGAGGCCGAACGGCAGCGCGAAGCGGCCGACGAGGCTTACCGCCAGTTGAAGGAAGCCCAGGCCCAGTTGGCGGCGCGGGAAAAACTGGCCTCGCTCGGCTCGCTGGTGGCGGGTGTCGCCCACGAACTCAACACCCCGATCGGCAACAGCCTGCTGATGGCCAGCACCCTGCACGACAAGACCCTGGACCTGGCGAACGGCCTGGAAGGCGGAGCCTTGCGCCGCTCCGAGCTGGCCGGGTATGTCGACGCGGCGCGCGAGGCATCGGAACTGATCATGCGCAGCCTGCATGGGGCGGCCGAGCTGGTCAACAGCTTTCGCCAGGTGTCGGTCGACCAGGCCAGCGCCCAGCGCCGCCGGTTCGCCCTGGCGCGCGCCTGCCATGAAATCCTGGCGACCATGATGAACAAGGTGCGCCTGGCCGGCCACACGCTCGAGGTCGACGTGCCGGCCGGGATCCTGATGGACAGCTATCCCGGCCCGCTCGGGCAGGTGCTGATCAATTTAGTCGACAACGCCTTGCTGCACGCCTTCGAAGGGCCGGGCGGCGCCATGCGTTTGTCGGCCCGCCTGCTGGACCTGGACCGGGTGCGGATCGAATTCGTCGACGACGGCCGCGGCATTCCGGAGGAGCACCTGGCACGCGTGTTCGACCCCTTCTTCACGACCCGCATGGGGCAGGGCGGCACCGGCCTCGGGCTGAACATCGCGTATACGATCGTCACCACCCTGCTGGGCGGCGCGATCAAAGTCGAGAGCGGGCCGGACAGCCTTCCTGGCGGGGGCACGCGCTTCGTGCTCGAGCTGCCGCTGGCCGCGGGCAGCTAGCCGCGAGCTAGCCGACCACGTTGGTCGGGCGTCCCGCTTCCCAGGCCTCGATATTCTCGACCAGCATGTCCGCCAGCGTCTGCATGGCGCCGGCGCTGGCCCAGGCCACGTGTGGCGTCAGGATGAAGTTGGGCAGGCGCAGGCCCAGCAGCGGATTGTCCTGGTCGGGTGGCTCCTTTGCGAGCACGTCGAAGCCGGCGCCGCCGATCGTGCGCCGCATCAGCGCCTCGGCCAGCGCCGCTTCATCGACCAGGCCGCCGCGCGCGGTATTGATCAGGAGGCCGGTCGGCTTCATCAGGCCCAGTTCGCGCGCGCCGATCAGGTGGCGCGTTTCAGCGGTCAGGGGCAGGTGCAGGCTGATGACGTCGCTGGTGGCCAGCAGTTCGTCGAGCGCCAGTGGCCTCACCCCGGCCACGCCCGGATCCGCCACAGGCGAGCGCGAGGTCGTGCACACTTCCATGCCGAAGGCCTGGCCGATCTGCGCCACGCGCCGCCCGAGTGCGCCGAAGCCGACGATCCCGAGCCGGCTGCCGGCCAGGTCGCCGATCGGATGGTCGAGCAGGCAGAAGCGGCTGGAACGCTCCCAGCGGCCCGCTTCGACGTCGGTCACGTAGGCGCGCAGGTTGCGCCGCAGCGCCAGGATCAGCGTGAAGCAGTGCTCGGGCACGGAGACCAGCGAATAGTTGCGGATGTTCGCCACCACGATGCCGCGCTCGCGGCAGGCCGCGAGATCGACGTTGTCGGTACCGGTGGCGGCGACGGCCACCATGCGCAAGTCGGGCAGCGCGTCGAGCACCTGCGCGCGCAGCGGCACCTTGTTGGTGATCGCGATCGTGGCGCCGCGCAGGCGCTCCACGACCTGCTCCGGCCTGGTGGCGGGATGGTCGGTCCATTCGTGGGCGAAGTTGGGACGGCGCACCTTGGCGATCAGGCTGTCGCGGTCGAGGAAGACGATGTTGTGCATGGCGCGCTCCGGAAAGAGTAAGGCACATTGTAGGGCATGTGCCTTCGGGCGAAAAAAAGACAGGGCGAACCCTGTCTTTCTGCGAGTACGGCGAAAAATACGGCGGGCTTGAGCGTCGTGCTTGTTATATGGTGCACGCCGATAACGCGAGCGCGTTCGGGGGCGTTGACCGTATTTACATCCGGTTACAATCGGCGCGATCGCGGGGCGATTCGTTAGCTGCCGTACAGTCGCGTCGGCTTCGACAACCTAGACTGGCTGCATCGGAAATTTGCAGGAGTCCCCATGCCCGACGCACTCGAACGCTACAAAGCCAAGCGCGATTTCTCGATCACTTCGGAGCCCGCCGAGGGCGGCCAGCCCGGCGCGGACGCGTTGACTTTCGTGATCCAGAAACACTGGGCGAGCCGCCTGCACTACGATTTGCGGCTCGAACTCGACGGCACCATGAAAAGCTGGGCCGTGCCGAAAGGGCCCAGCTACGACAGCCACGACAAGCGCATGGCCGTGCATGTCGAAGACCATCCGATCTCGTATTCCGATTTTGAAGGCACCATTCCCGAGAAGCAGTATGGCGCTGGCAAGGTCATTATCTGGGACAAGGGCACCTGGGAGCCGGTCGGCGATCCGGACGAGGGCTATCGCAAGGGCAACCTGAAATTCCGGCTGCGCGGGCACAAAATGCACGGCAACTGGGTGCTGGTGCGCATGAAGGGGCGCGGCGAGAAACAGGAAGCCTGGCTCCTGATCAAGGAGAAGGACGAGTATGTCCGCCCGGCCGAGGAATACTCGGTGGTCGACGCGCTGCCCGACAGCGTCAAGGCCTTGCCGATGCCGGGCACGAGCGAGAAGCTGCCTGCCAAAGTGACGCCGGCAAAGGCGGCGTCAAAAGGAAAGACGGCGCCGGCCAAAGCGCCAGCCAAAGCCAGGGCCAGGCCGGCGAAAGCAAAGGCCGCGGCCGCAGGCTCGCCCGAAGGCGCGGTCGAGGCGGCCTTGCCCGCCGAGTTCGCGCCCGAGCTGGCAACCCTGGTCGACGCTCCGCCACCGCATCCCGAAGAATGGGTATTCGAAGTCAAGTTCGACGGCTACCGCATGCTCACCCGCATCGAAGACGGCGCCGTGCGCCTGATCACCCGCAACAACAACGACTGGACCGAGAAGCTGCGCCCGCTCCAGCAGGAGCTGGAAAAGATGGGCCTGCCGGACGGCTGGTACGACGGCGAGATCGTCGTCCACGACGCCAACGGCCGGCCGAACTTCGGCTTGCTGCAGCTGGCGTTCGACGGCACGGGCGGCGCCAGCATCTTGTATTTCCTGTTCGACGCGCCTTACCTGGGCGGCCATGATTTGCGCAATGTGGCGCTGGTCGAGCGCCGCGCGCTGCTGGAAGCGGCGCTCGGCCAGGCCAGGGCGTCGGAAAAAGTGCGCTTCTCGAGCGAGTTCGGCACCGATCCGGAAGGGCTGATCGCGGCTGCCTGCAAGATTGGCCTCGAGGGCGTGATCGGCAAGCGGCGCGATTCGCGCTATGTATCGCGCCGCTCGCCCGACTGGATCAAGCTGAAATGCGGCCAGCGCCAGGAATTCGTCGTCGCCGGCTATACCGACCCGAAGGGATCGCGTACCGGCGTCGGCTCGCTCCTGCTCGGCACCTACGACAAGGAGGGCGTGCTGCGTTACGCCGGCAACGTCGGCAGCGGTTTCAATGCCGAGAGCCTGCGCGACGTCACGGCAAAACTGAAGGCGCTCGATACCGACACCAGCCCCTTCCCGCCGCGTTCGGTCCCGGGGCGCAAGCACCACTGGGTCAAGCCCGAACTGATCGCCGAGGTCAGTTTTTCTGAATGGACGAGTGCCGGTGCGGTGCGCCACCCGGTATTCCAGGGCCTGCGCACGGACAAACCGGCGCAGGGAATCACGCGCGAGGTTGCACGGTCAATGGAGGACATCGAGATGCAGGCAGAAACGCAAGCACCGGCCAAGCCGGCAAAGAAAGCGGCCCCGAAGAAAGCCAGCGTCAAGGCCGCGGCGGTCGACGACGGCGACGCGCCCGAGGTGGCGTTGCCGGCCACTTTAAAAATCAGCAACGGCGACCGTGTCGTCGACCCGAAAAGCGGCGCCACCAAGATGGACCTGGTGCGTTTCTACGCCCAGGTCGGCGACCTGATGATGGAACACCTGAAGGGCCGCCCGGTGTCGCTGGTGCGCGCCCCGGCCGGCATCAAGGGCGAGCTGGTCTTCCAGAAGCATGCCGATATCAAGAAGCTGCCGGGTATCAAGCAGATGGCGCAAGACCTCGACCCGGAGCACCCGCCGATGCTCGAAGTGGGCAACGTCGCCGGCATCCTGTCGGCGGCGCAGTGGAATGCGATCGAATTTCACACCCAGAACGCTTTCGGCAAGTCCTACGACAAGCCCGACCGCATGGTGTTCGACCTCGACCCCGGCGAGGGCGTCGAATGGCCGGCGATGCAGGAAGCGGCCACGCTGATGCGCGCCTTCCTCGAGCAGCTCGGCCTGCCGTCTTTCCTCAAGACGAGCGGCGGCAAGGGCCTGCACGTGGTGGTGCCGATCAAGGGCGGCAAGGACTGGGACACGGTCAAGGGCTTCTCGCAGGCCATCGTGAAACACCTGGCCACGACGCTGCCGGAGCGCATCGCCTTTAAAAGCGGCGCCAAGAACCGCGTCGGCAAGATTTTTGTCGACTACCTGCGCAACGGCCGCGGCGCCACCACCGTCTGCGCCTGGTCGGTGCGGGCCCGTCCAGGCCTGGGTGTGTCGGTGCCGGTGGGCTGGGACGAGCTGCCTGGCATGAGCTCGAGCGATCAGTGGAATGTGAAGAATATCGGCGAGCGGCTGGCCGTCGGCAACGCGCCGTGGGAGGGATTTGCCAAGGCGGCCAAGACCTTGACGGCGGCGATGAAGCAGCTGGGGTATGCAGGGCCAGAGTAAGAGCGCCTAACAAAACCTCCATAGCTGCGTTGCAGCTCCTCGCCGTACAGTCGTACTGTCTTCGTCGCCGCGCCTTGCTCTGAAGGTTTTGTTAGACGCTCTAAGTCGGCGCCATTCCTGCCGACGATGCCCTTTTGACAAATGCCTGGGTTAAAATTGCCGCTTCTTTTGTCGAGGCAGGTGGTCATCAATGGCAGGTGGTTTGGCGAAGCGGTACGCAGGAGTCGCTCTCCTTGTGCTCGGTGCGGGGATGGCGGGGACGGCGCCAGCCGGCCAGGGGGCACTGCCGGCCGGGTGTACGATGGCTGGCCAGTTGCCGGCCGAGGGTGCGCTGCTTGCACGGCCAGCGCCGATGTTCCCGCCGGTCCAGCTTGAAATGCGAACACCGGTGGCGCCGACCGCGCTGCCGTCCGGTGGCCTGCAGTATCTCTTTTACGAGTTACACCTGCGTAATTTCGCGCATGAAGCGATGGTCTTGCAAAGCCTCGACGTGCTCGCCGGCCCCGCCCAGGCCGGCCGGCTGCTGGCCCGCTTTTCCGGTCCGGAACTTGCCGCGCGCCTGGTGGCTGTCGGCCAGGACAAGCTCGACGGTCATCTCGCGGCCGGAAATAGCGCCGTCGCCTTTCTTTGCCTCGTTTTCGACCAGGACCTTGCGCTTCCCGACACCCTGCATCACCGGATGCAGGTCAACGGTGCGCTTGCGATCGGTCCTGCATTATCGGTGAGCCGGGCAGCGCCGCGCGTGCTTGCAGCGCCGATTGCCGGGGCCGGATGGACCGCGGGAAATGGACCCAGCCTGGAGTCGCATCACCGCATGGGCCTGATCGTTACCGAAGGAAGAGCGCAAATTGCACGGCGCTACGCCATCGACTGGAAGAAATGGAAAAACGGCCAGCAATTCGCTGGTGACGCGCGCGATGTGCGCTCCTATTTTGCGTATGGCGAAAACGTGGTCGCCGTTGCAGACGGTGTCGTCGTCGATGCGCGGGACGGCCTTCCGGACAATGTTCCGCGCACTGCCGCCGGCTTTGCGCCGGCAGTACCTGTCACGATGGCATCGGTTGCCGGGAACACGATCGTGATCGATTTGGGCAAGGGACACTTCGCATCGTATTCCCACCTGCAGCCGGGTAGCGTCAAGGTAAAGACCGGCCAGCGCGTCCGCCAGGGCCAGGTGCTGGGCCGGATCGGCAATTCCGGCGACGCTCGCTGGCCCCACCTGCACTTTCAGCTGACGACTGCGCCCGATATCCTCGACAGCGAGTCCCTGCCTTTCGTGCTGGAGGAGTACAGCACGAAGGAGGCCGGCGGCGCGCGCAAAAGGGTGCGCAGGGAGTATCCGATCGGGGACATCGTGATCGATGTCGCTGCACCCTGAAAGCACGACGGGACGCGCCGAAGCACGTCCCGTCTACTGCGTGAACCGGTTGGCGCCCTGTTAAAAGCGGCGGGTCGGCGCCTTCTGCACATGGCCGCTGGTGAACATCCGTGCCTGGATTTTTTTCCAGATAAAGCCGGCAATCGCCATCATGATCATCTTACGCATACTTACCTCCGTTATTGAGCAGCCAATGCCGCTGTTTTAAATGGCCTGCACCGCGTCCGCCGTCCTGGCGGGCGTGACGCAGGCCTCGCAATCAAGATTCGTTCTTGAAGATACCACGCACGTTCATCGCCATCAGCGCCACCTGCAGCGAGATCAGGGCCCAGGCTTCGTCATGGAAGCCCCAGACGATCCACATGATGTTGCTGACGATGAACATCCAGAAGCCGAAGATGCGCTTGCCGGGTTTTTTCGAGCCCACCATGAAGGCGGCGTACAGGCTGACGGCCATTGCGGGCCATTGCAGGAAGTCGAGAAATCCTTCCATCCGTCAGGCCGCCTTCTTGCGGCGCACCGGCTGCGCCTTGGCGACCGCCTTGGCTGCCGGCGCCGCTT
This sequence comes from Telluria sp. LT2P34, assembly GCF_059685915.1. NCBI lineage: Bacteria > Pseudomonadati > Pseudomonadota > Betaproteobacteria > Burkholderiales > Oxalobacteraceae > Telluria > Telluria sp. LT2P34. The sequence continues at coordinate 530,425 of NZ_JCASIN010000001.1, read as the reverse complement.
TGGCCGATTTGGCCGCCACGCGTTTCGGCTTGGCGCTGGCCGCCACTTCCTCGGTCTCGCGCACGGCTGCCTTGCGTGCTCGCGGGGCCGGCGCGTCGTCGTCCGCAGCTGCGGCGGCGGGCTTGGGCGCGCGCTTCGGCGGCGGCGGTTCGTCGTCGTCCTCGTCCTCGTCGGCCTGCGCGGCCTTGCCCGGCTTCTTGCCGAGGCTGGCCTGGAGCAGGGCCACTAGGTCGATCACATTGGTCGCCTTGGCCGGTTTTTCGTCCGGGTCCGGCATGGTGATGGTCTTGGTTTCCTTGGCCTTGATCTTCTTTTCGATCAGGGCCATCACGTCTTCGCGGTAGGTGTCGTGGTACTGCTCCGGCGCCCAGTCCTCGCTCATGCCCTGGACCAGGGCCATCGCCATTTTCAGTTCCTTGTCGGTGACGGCGGCGCTTTTCGCGTCCTTGGCGGGGATCTTCAGGTCGCCCGGGTCGCGGATCTCGTCGGCATAGCGCAGAGTGTTCATCACGATCACATCGCCGACGCAGACCAGGGCCGCCAGGTGCTGCTTGACGCGGATGACAACGTGGGCGATGCCGATCTTGCCGACCCGCTTCAATACGTCGCGCAGCAGCGCATAGACCTTGTCGCCGCCCTTGCCGGGAGCCAGGTAATAGGGCTGGTCGTAGTAAATCAGGGGCACGTCGGCGGCGTCGACAAAGGCGAGGATGTCGATCGTCTGGGTCGATTCCGGGTTGGCGCGGCGCAGGTCTTCGTCCGAGAGCACGACGTATTCGCCCTCGGCATACTCGTAACCCTTGATGATGTCGTCCCAGCCGACTTCCTTCTGGGTGTTCTTGTTGTAGCGCTTGAAGCCGATCGGCGAAAAGTCGCGGCGGTCGAGCATGTTCAGGTCGAGCCCGTTGTTGCTGACCGCGGCGTACATTTCGACCGGGATGTGCACCAGCCCGAAGCTGATCGCACCTTTCCACATGCTGCGTGCCATGGCCGATTCTCCTTGTTCTATTCTTATTCGCCGACGCTGCCGGTGACCGGCAGCACAATGCCCGTGATGTAGCTCGAACACGCGTTCGAGGCCAGGAACACATAGGCCGGCGACAGTTCTTCCGGCTGCGCCGCACGGCCGTAGGTCGTGCTCTCGCCGAAATGGACGATCTTGTCGGGCGACTGGTCGGCCGGATTGAGCGGCGTCCAGACCGGGCCCGGGGCCACGCAATTGACGCGAATGCCCTTGTCGAGCAGGTTCGCCGCCAGCGACATGGTAAAGGCGTGGATCGCGCCCTTGGTCGACGAATAGTCGAGCAGCATCTTCGAGCCCTTGAGGCCCGTCACCGAGCCGGTATTGATGATGGCGGCGCCGCGCTTGAGGTGGGGCAGGGCCGCTTTCGCCATGAAGAAGTAACCGTAGATATTCGTGCGCATGGTTTCGTCGAAGCGCTCTTCGGTAATGTCGAGCAGCGATTCGGCATGCATCTGGAAGGCGGCGTTATTCACCAGCACGTCCAGGCGGCCCCATTCGGCAACGACCTTGTCGACCGCCTGCTGGCAAAAGGCCATGTCCTTGACGTCGCCGGCGATGGTGATGCAGCGCCGGCCTTCGGCTTCGATCACGCGCCGGGTCTCCGCGGCGTCTTCGTCTTCGTTCAGGTACAGCACGGCGACGTCGGCGCCTTCGCGCGCGAACAGCACCGCGACGGCGCGGCCGATGCCGGAGTCGCCGCCGGTGACGATCGCGACCTGGCCTTCGAGCTTGCCGCTGCCCTTGTAGCTTTCGGCCATGAAGCGCGGCTTGACCTCCATCTGCGCTTCGATGCCGGGCTTGGCGAGGTGCTGCGCCGGCATCGGCGGCACCGGCTGCCCGGCGCCGATCTGGACCGGCTTTCCTTCCGGCTGCTCCTTCTTGCCGGCATCGATCTGGTCCTGGCGGTTCTGGATCGCCTTCTGGTCGTTGGCGACATCGTCCTGGTTGGCCATCGCACTTCCTTCACTTTGCATGGGTTCGAGATCGGACCAGTATCGGACGCGGCAAGCCCGGCGACGGTGCGCTTACACACACAGCGCGCTACTCAGTTGCTAGTCAGTTACCAATTCGTCTGCACTGGATGGGCGCTGCGCCTGTTCGGGGCGGGGTAAGTGTGTCAAAATCGGCAGCGCTTTTAACCCTTTCACCCAACTGCACGTCAAGGAGAGCACCATGCCCCAGCAGGCCCCGCCGCCAGGCACCCACGCCGGGTTGTTCGTCAACCCGGCAGCCGGTCGCCGCGCCGAGTTCGAGGCCCTGTGCGGCGCGCAGTTCGGCAGCCTGCGGCTGGCCGATGGCGCCGAGGCCGCGCTCGAACTGCTGGGGCAGGGTCCGGTCGACCTGCTCGTGATCGATCTCGAGCGCTTCGACCCCGAGCTCGACCATGCCGGCCTGGCGGCGCTGGTGGCGGCGCGGGCAGGGCAGCCGACCTTCGTGCTGTGCCCGTTCTCGAACGCCCGCTGGCTGGCGCCGCTGATGGCCTGCGGGCCGGTCGAGTACGCAATCGCTCCCTTGCCCGACGGCGCCTTGCAGGAAGCGGTGGCGGCGCGCCTGCTGGCAGGCATTACGCCGGTGGCGCCCTTGTCCCCGCGCGAACGCGAGCAGGCTGGTATGGATGCCCTGCGTGTCCAGGCGCGCGAAGCGATCGGCGGCGGCGAGGAACTCGATCCCATGGCCGAGCGCCTGTCCCGCGCCCTGTGCGCCTGGCCGGGCGTGGTGCATGCCGCGCTGTTCAACCTGCAGCCGGGCGGCGACCTGCGCCTGCAGGCGCAAGCCGGCGAGCGCGGCCTGAACCTGGCGCGCTTGCTGGGCCGCGGCGAGCGCCTGCTGCAGTCGCCGCTGCGCCACGCCTTCCCGGGGCTGCTGGCGGCCAGCGCGAATGCGGTCGCCTTGCTCGACGATCCTGAAAAATCGGGCGAGCCGCTACTGGCCGAGGCGCTGCGCGAGCATGGCATCGGGATGGTGCTCGGTTTGCCGATTCCGCCGGACGGGCCGGGCGCGCCGCGCGGTTCGCTGTGCCTGTCCTTCCGTGCTGCGCGCAGCTTTTCGCGCATCGAGCTCGATGGCCTGGCCGAAGTGGCCGAGCTGGCGGCGGGCGGCCTGCGCCTGGCCGACATGAACCGCGAAAGCGAAGCGATGCTGGCGCGCGTGACCCATTTGTCGACGGTCGACGCCCTCACCGCGGTCGCGAACCGCCGTCACGGCGAAGAGCTGCTGGACACGGAGATCAAGCGCGCGCGCCGCTACAGCGTGCCGCTGGCGCTGATCGCCTTCGACATCGACCGCTTCCGGATGGTCAACGACCGTTACGGTCATCCGGTCGGCGACATGGTGCTGCGCGCCGTCGCCGAAGCCGCGCAAAAACTGGTGCGCGCCAGCGATGTGCTGGTGCGCACGGGCGGCGAAGAATTCCAGGTGATCGCCCCGCACACGAGCGCGATCGACGGCCTGAAGATGGCCGAAAAGCTGCGCACGGCAATCGAAGCGACCGAGATGCCCGGCGTCGACCGGGTCACCATCAGCCTCGGCGTGGCCCAGCTCGGCGAGCAGGAAAGCGCCGACTCGCTGACCGTGCGCGCCAACGCCGCACTGGCACGCGCCAAGCGCGCGGGTCGCAATTGCGTTGAATTGGCGATGCTGTAATCAATGCTGCATTGGGTAAAGCAGTACCGGCGCGCCATGCTGCCTGGCGACATCAGCGCCGGGCTGGTGGTGGCGATGATGATGATCCCGCAAGGCATGGCTTACGCCCTGGTGGCGGGCCTGCCGCCGGTGGTCGGGCTGTACGCGAGCATCGTGCCGCCGGTGCTGTACGCGCTTTTCGGTACCAGCAGCACCCAGTCGGTGGGGCCGATGGCGATCATCTCGCTGATGACGGCTTCGAGCCTGGCGCCGCTGGCGCTGGCCGGCGGCGCGCTGTACACGGTGCTGGCGGCTCAGCTGGCCCTGCTGTCGGGCGCCGTGCTGCTGGTCTGCGGCCTGCTGCGCCTCGGCTTCATCGCCAATTTCTTTTCGCGCCCGGTGATGAGCGGCTTCACGATGGGCTCGGCGATCGTGATCGCCCTGGGCCAGGTGCCGGTTCTGCTGGGCACGCCCTGGGCGCAGCTGCCTTTCGGCCCGCACCCGGCGGGCAGCATCCTCGGCCTGGGCGCGCTGGCCTTCCTGCTGCTGGCGAAACGCTGGCTGGCGCGCGGCCTGCGCGGCGCCGGCCTGTCGCCGCGCGCCGCCGGGATCGGGGCCAAGCTGGCGCCGATGTTCGTGGTGCTGGGCGCAACCGCCCTGGTGCCGCTGCTGGACCTCGAGGCGCTGGGCGTACGGACGGTGGGCACGGTGCCGGCCGGGCTGCCGGGCCTGAACCTGGCCGTGTCGGGCGGCCACTGGCAGGCGCTGCTGCAGCCGGCGCTGCTGATCGGCTTCATGGTATTCCTGATCAGTATGTCGGGCGCGCAGACGCTGGCCCTGAAACGGGCCGAAAAGCTGCGCAGCAATTACGAACTGATCGGCCTGGGCGCCGCCAACATCGGCAGCGCACTGACCGGCGGCTTTCCCGTCACCGGCAGCATGTCGCGCTCGGCGGTCAATTTCGCGGCCGGCGCCAACTCCCAGCTCGCCAGCCTGATCGCCGCCGGCCTGCTGGCGCTGGCCTTGTGGGCGCCGACCGGCTGGCTGGCCCTCCTGCCGCTGCCGGCGCTGGCGGCCACCATCATCGTCGCCGTGCTCGGCATGTTCGAAACCGTGACCTTGCGCACCAGCTGGCGCTATGACCGCGCCGACGCGGCCGCCCTGGGTGCCACCGCCGGCGGCGTGCTGGTGCTGGGTGTCGAGGCGGGCGTCGTGATCGGCGTCGCGCTCTCGATGGGCGCCCTGATCTGGCGCGCCAGCCGGCCCCATATCGCGGTGCTGGGCCGCATTCCCGGCAGTGAACACTTCCGCAATGTCGAGCGCTATTCGGCCGATACCGCGCCGGGCCTGCTGCTGCTGAGGGTCGATGCCGGCCTGTTCTTCGGCAACGTCGAGGCGGTCAACGAGCGCATCGAGGACGAACTGGCCGCCCGCCCCGACACGCGCCACCTGGTGCTGGTGCTGTCGGCCGTGAACGCGATCGACACCTCGGCGCTGTTCGCGCTGACCGAACTGAACGCGATGCTGGCGGCGCGCGCGGTGACGCTGCACCTGGCCGAGGTCAAGGGGCCGGTGATGGACCGCCTCAAGCGCAGCGAGCTGCTCGCTGCGCTGGACGGAGACATATTTTTGAGTACGGCCATGGCCTGGGACCGCCTGGCCCGAACCTGAAGTCCCTGCAACCAGGAGAACCACATGCAGATTCGGATGCTCGACGCCGCCGGCGTTGCCGCCAACGCGCCGCGCTTGCGCACGCTCTTGCTGGACGCCGTCGCCCACGGCGCATCGGTCGGCTTCCTGATGCCGCTCGACGAGGCGACGGTCGACGCCTACTGGCGCCACGCGGCAGATGCGGTCGCGGCCGGCACCCGCATCCTGCTGGCCGGCTGGCACGAGCAGGTGATGGTCGGCACGGTGCAGCTCGACCTGTGCACCAAGCCGAACGGCGTCAACCGGGCCGAGGTGCAGAAGCTGCTGGTGCACAGCGGCGCGCGGCGCCTGGGGGTGGGCACGGCCCTGATGGCGGCTGCCGAAGTGCAGGCGCTGGCGCTGCGGCGCGGCCTGCTCTTCCTCGACACCGAAGCCGGATCGAACGCCGAGGCCCTGTACGCCCGGCTTGGCTACACCCGGGTCGGTGAACTGCCGGAATACTGCGCAACGCCGGGCGGCGCCTGGCGCGCCACCGCGATCTGGTACAAGACCCTGTTCCTGCGCGAAGGGCAGGGCGCAGCGGGCGAATAAGAGCGTCTAACAAAACCGTCAGAGCAAGGGATACGGCCACCCGGCGCGGCGACGAAGACAGTACGACTGTACGGGGAGGAGCTGCAACGCAGCTATGGAGGTTTTGTTAGGCGCTCTAAGCCGCTCAGGCCTGCTTGCGGCGGTCAGGACCGGAATGCGGCGGCGCCAGGCGGATCGGGGCCGCGTGCTCGGGATAAAGCGCCTGCTTGCCCTGGTACAGGGCGGCGATCGCGGCCATGTCGGCGTCCTGGTCGCCGCTCAGGTGGACGATGTCGACCAGGCTCAGTTCCTTGGCCGCGTAGTCGAGCGCGATCAGCAGCAGCGGCACCTTCGCCTCCGCCGCCAGGTGGTAGAAGCCGCTCTTCCAATGCGGCCGGTAGCCGCGCGTACCTTCCGGCGTAATCGCCACCCAGAACCATTTTTCGCCGAGCATGCGCTCGGCCAGCATGCGGGTGGCCCCCATCGGCGCGCGGCGGTCGACGGCGACGCCGCCCCAGTAGCGCATGACCGCCCCCATCGGGCCGCGAAACAGCGAATCCTTGGCCAGCCAGCGGAAGGGCAGGCCGAGCGCCCATTTGCCGAGCAGGCCGATGGGGAAGTCCCAGTTCGAGGTGTGCGGGTAGACCACGGCGATGCCGTGCGGGCCGGGCAGCGGCTTGTAGCGCAGCTGCCAGCCGAACAGGTTGAGCAGGCGCAGGGCAGTGCGCTGGCTGCGGGTGGGCAAGGCCGCGGCGCGCAGCAGGTGGTGACTCATGTTTTCTCCGTCTGGCTTGCCGCCGGCTGCGGTGTGGGGGAATAAAACTTGGCGTATAAAAACAAAGCCGAGAATTTTATAGCGGCACGGCAACATGGACAAGAGGAAAAGCCGGATTTGTTGTAGCGCGGATGCGCCGTGGCGCGGCGGCCGGCGCTGCAACCGCGCCGTGCCCGGTTGTTGGGACGGCGCGGCAGGGGGCAGTCGGTCAGTGCTGGAAGGCGCCGATGTCGTAGCCGGTGGCTTTGGTACGCGGCTTGCCCTGGAAGTCCTGCTCGGGAGCGAGAGCGGCGCCCTTGCCGATCGCGGGGGACCTGGCGCTCAGGCGGAAATCCGGAGTGCCGGTACGGCTGTACTCGACAAAGGCGGGCGCTTGCGCAATCGTGCCGACGTGCTGGCGCCCGGGCGCCAGGCGCCAGTCGGCGGTCGCGTTCTGGAAGACGAGGTTGTGTTCGTAACGGTTGTTGTCGCCGGTCGCGCCTTGCTCGAGGACGCCGTACTTGTTGTCGAACACGATGTTGTTTGCCACAACGGTGTAGTCGTTCGGTCCTTTCGAATAATAGAAGTCGCCGCCGCCGACGACGATGCCCGAGCCCGAGGTGGACACGGTGTTGCCCGTGATGTCGACCCGGTGCGCGTCGTGCCACAGGTGGATGCCGGCGCCCGACACCCGGTACACGACATTGTTGCGCACCCTGGCCTGCGTGCTGACATAGATGCCGTGGTGGTAGCGGCAGTCGGCCGGGCCGATGTCGTGCACATTGTTGCCGATGACCTCGGCATGCTTGCCCTTGTAATAGCTGTCGACCCCGATCCCGGAGCCGCCGCCGCTTTCGCAGGGAACGTCCAGGCCGACATGGTGCACGTGGTTCTGGCGGATGCTGTTGTGCGAGCCGCCGTTATAGATGCCGCTGAGCCATTTGTTGCCGCTCTGGTAGTGGGTGCCGTCGACCTCGAAGCCGACGATGTCGACATGGCTGCCGCGGTTGTCCCAGGCGCTGGTGGTATTCGAGTCGAGTGGCGGAACGATTTTTGCGCCCCAGCGCTCCATCGACTGGAAAATGATGCGCGCTTCCACGGTGCCGCTGACGGTGGTGCGAAACCCCCCCGTGTACTGGCCGGCGGCGACATACACCGTGGTGCCGGGCGTGACCACTTGGGCCGCGCGTTTGATGGTGCGGAAGGGCTCGGCCTGCGTGCCGGGGTTGGCGTCGGAACCGCCGGGGGCGACGTACAGGTTGGTGCGCACGACCTCCGGGATCACCAGTTGTTCGGACGAGCCATCGCGCATGCGGCAGCCGCACAGCGCGAGCAGGGCGGTGCAGAACATGCTTGCAAAGAGCAGCCTGGCGAAGAAATCTGCAGAGGGGGCTGGAGTTCGGACGACTGGGCGGGACATGGCGCTCCTCGTGGACGGCGGACACCATTCAAGTGTCCCCCGGCGCGCCAGGTGCCCGGCCCCAATCGCTCAAGTTTGCCTTTGAGCGGACGCAAGGCGGCTCGCAGCGGCCCATGCATGGCTCACTCGGGCAGGCCTTGCGGGCAATATGCCGCGATGAATTCGGGCGGCATGCGGCGCGGCCGGCCGCTCGTGACGCCGATGCAGACCAGCTCCCAGCGCCCGCGCAGGACGGTCGCGCCATCGCTCACGCGCAGCAGCTGGAAGCGGCGCTCCAGCGACAGCTTGCCGTCGCCGCCGGCCAGCCAGGTCCCGAGGATCAGCGCTTCGCCCAGCGAGGTCGGCAACAGATAGTCGTATTCGCCGCGCCGGATCGCCATCGCGCGGTCGAGGCGATGGTAGTCGTCGATGCCCAGCCCGAGCGCCTCGGAATGGGCCCAGCCGGCCTGCTCGCACCAGCGCACGTAGACGGCATTGTTCGTGTGCTGGAGGCCGTCGATGTCGTCGGCGCCCGGTGCGAGGGCGAGCGTGAAAGGATGCTGATAATCCCAGGTCAATTCGAGTCCTTCCAGGCGGCACGGCCGGCAAAACTCCCATTCTAGCCGCTCGCGGAACCGGATCAGCCGTGCGCCGCTCAAACAAGCATGTTCACGATCGTGCTCTTGCTGTACCTGCAGTGGCATCTCGAGGTCACGCTCGAGGGCAGCAGCCTGCGCGGCGTCTACCGCAACCGGGCCGAATGCGAGGACGCCGCCCTGCGCCTGCGCGGGCCGCTGCCGACCCCGCGCGGCTACGCTGCGGCATGGCATGACGCCGTCTGCCTGCCGATCGGGCGCGACGTACGCGTGAACGATGTGGCGCCGCTCGGCTTGGGCCAGTTGTTACGGCAGTCACCGCCGGAGGGCTGCGCAGCGGAAGGGGCGTGGCGCAGGGTGGCGGACTTGTGCGTGCCTGCGGGTGCAGCTGATCAATCGAGGAGGAAAAAACCATAGGCGGTGCAGACGGCTGGTCGGGCAGGTGGCGGCAAGCCCGCCGGTCAATTAATGACGTGTCCAGCTCGCGCCACTCGGGCAGGACGTCTTCCCGGCCGAGTGGCCGTCCGCCGGCCCCAGGCCGCCGACGCTGCCGCTGCGATAGCAGGCCACCCGGTCGCCGACGGTCTTGCGGTAGATGGTGACCCCGTCCGCCGCGGTATGGCTTTCGAGTATCGTGTCTCGCGAGATACCTGTCCGCGCGGCCGCGAAGGCTGCGGCGAAGCGCTCCCATTTGCGCTCCGGCTCGGCAGTAATGGGACTGCTGCCTTTGCGCAGTTCGCGGTCAATGCCCCCGGCCATGCGTTTCGATGTGGCCAGCAGCTCGCCGGGCAGGGCTGGCGCCAGCGCCTCGGCGGGCGGCGCCGCTTGCAGGGGTTCCGAAGCCGGCGTCGCCGCAGGCGTCGGCAATGGCGCCTGCGACCTGACGGGCAAACGGGCACGCGTCCGGAGAGGAGGAGAACGAGGAGGAGCGGCACTGGCCGCCGGCCTCGACCGGAGCTCGGTCGCGGCCCTGACGAACACGAAGGTCGATGCGGTCTCTGGCGCCGCGCGCGGAACCTCGTGCGAGGCGCCGCTCATCCAGGCCAGCACCAGCAGCAGATGCAGGCCCAGGGTGAGCGCGAGCGGCGTCAGCGGCCGCCTGCGGAAAGGCGGCGCCGTGCCCGTCATGCGCAACTTACTTCGGCGCCGTCATCGCCCCCTTGATGGTGACGCAGCGCTGGTCTTCCTGCTGGGCGTCGAGCAGGGTGCGGCGGGTACCGGCAGACAAGGTCTTCATCTGCGCCACGGCCGTGTCCAGGCGCTTGACGCTGGCCGGGGTGCAGCCCGTCGGGATCAGCGAATTGGCATAGGCACGCATGTAGACCGGGCCGGCCGCCTTGTCCAGCGCCGGCAATTGCGCCAGGCGCTTGGCCGCGGTCTGTTCGCCCAGCACGTTCTGCTCGGCTGGATACAGGTTGTTGATGGCGGTGCGCACTTTCGAGAACGGCAGTTTGGTCTGCAGGTCTTCCACCGTGCCCAGCCACTGCGCCTTGATTTTCGGGTCCGGACGGGCGACCGTGGCGGCCAGCGCCGCGGCCTGGCCGGCGTCGGAATTGTCGCGTTTCAGTTCGGCGTCGATGCGCGCGGCGCTGCCGGCATGGTCGAAGCGGTTCAGTTGGCGGATGATGGACCAGCGCAGGTCCTGGTTGATGGCCAGGCCTTCGACCGAGGCATTGCCGTCGACGATGGCGGCCAGGCGGTCGAGCGCGGCCGGCGTGCGGGCCAGGTAGACATAGCTGCCGAACCAGCGGCGCTGGAAGTTGTCGTTGCCCTTGTACGCCAGCACGCCATTCCATGCCATCGTCTCGAGGTCAGCGCCGGTCTGCGTCGCCCAGGCCGACTTCGCGCCCATCAGGTCCATGTATTCGCGGGCGACGGCCACCTTGCCGAGCACATCGCCGAGCAGGGTGTAATCCTTTTCCAGCGGTGCATTGACGAGCGCGGTCTTGATGAATTCGTTGAGCGGCAGCTTGCTGTCGCGCACGCCATCCCACAGGCTCTGCCACAGCATGGTGCGCAACAGGGCGTCGTCGACCTTGGCCAGGTTGCCGCGCGCGGTCTCGAAGGAGCGCTTGTCCAGCTGGACTTTGACAAAACCCCAGTCCTGGAAGTTCGGGTAGACCAGGTCCGGGCAAGCCGTGCCGACCAGGCTCGGCACACGGGTGGTCGCGCCCTTGTAGGTGACCGGCACGGTCTGCAGGGAGCGCATGCCGCCCTCGAGCTTGAACGTCGCCACTTGCACGCGCTGCTCGCGCAGCGTCGGCAAGGCCTTGCTCGGCGCGCTCTGCTGCAGCGTGAAGGCGCTGATCTTGCCGTTCGCACAGCTGAAGTTGGCGGCGATGGTGTTTACGCCCGCCTGGTACAGCCACTCGCGCGTCCAGCCGGACAAATCGCGTCCCGCCGCCTCGCCCAGGCTGCCGATGAAGTCGTCCAGCTTCGCGTTCTTGTACGAATACTTGGTCAGGTAGTTGTGGACGCCCTTGCGGAAGGTTTCCGCGCCCAGCAGGTGGCGCAACTGGACCAGGGTCGAGGCGCCTTTCGAGTAAGTGATGGCGTCGATGTTGTCGAACGCGTTCAGGGTCGAGGGCACCGGCACTTCGATCGGGTGCGTCGTCAGCTTCTGGTCCTGCACATAGGCGGCCTGCTTGCCGCCGGAGTAGAAGCTCTGCCAGGCATCCTTGAATTCGGTCGCCTCGGCGGTGGCCAGCGTGCCCATGAAGGAAGCGAAGCTCTCGTTCAGCCACAGGCCGTTCCACCATTGCATGGTGACCAGGTCGCCGAACCACTGGTGCGCCATCTCGTGCATGATCACCGAGGCCAGCGACTGGCGCTGGGCGTCGGTCATCTTCGCCTTGTGCAGGAAGCCCGCCTCGGCAAAGGTGATCGCCGCGGCGTTTTCCATGGCGCCATACAGGAAGTCCGGCACCAGCAGCTGGTCGTATTTTTCGAACGGGTAAGGAATGCCGAAATAATTATCGAAGAAGCCCAATCCCTGCCTGGTGTAGCGGAACCAGTCTTCCGGCGTGACCTGGGCGGCCACCGACTGGCGCGCGAACAGGCGCATCGGGTATTTGCCGGTCTTGTCTTCCCACACCTTGTAAGGGCCGGCATGCAGCGAGAAGTTGTAGGGGCTGAGTTTTTTGCTTGCCGGGAAGACCCAGCGGCGCATTGGCGCGGCGTTACTGGCGCCCGCATTTTCAATCGCGCTCTCGCGCATCGTCGAGATCACGTGCCAGTCTGCCGGGGCGATCGCGGTGACCTTGTAGGTGGCCTTCAGGTCAGGCTGGTCGAAGACGGCGAACATCTGGTGGGCCGCGGCCGGCTCGAAATGCGAATAGGTATAGACCCGCTTGTCGACCGGGTCGACCATGCGGTGCAGGCCTTCGCCATTCGTGCTGTGCAGGCGCTCGTAGGCGATGACGACGGTGTTGCGGCCTTTGACCAGGTCGGCGGCGGCGATCGTGATGAACCAGTTGTTGTACTTTGCATCGACCTTCTTGCCGTTGACCGTCACCGATTTCACGGTGGCCTTGTCGAGGTCGATCGTCAGCGGAGCGGCGTTGTCAGCCAGGTCGAAGGTCGCGGTGGTGACACCGCTGAAGGTCGGTTCGCCGGTCAGCGTGAATTCGAGCGCGTAATCGACGTTCGAGACACGCGCCGAACGGGCCGCCGCGTCCTGCTGCGACAGGTAGGCGTTCTCGGCGCGGGCAGCCGGCGCGGCATTGGCCGTCGCATTCAGGGCGAGGGCGGACGCGATGGCCAGGGCGATGACGGTGACGCGGGGTGCAAAAATGTTCAAGGTAGTTCCTCAGGAGGGGACGCCGGCGGGGGCCGCAAGCGGGTTGGCCATGTCGAATCGCGCAAGAATATCATGATTGCAACGCTTGGAAAACGTATGCATGCCCCGTAAAGCGGTTCGCGCGCTTCGCTTGCATGTCAGCGAAACAGTGTTGCGCTCCACGGTGATATACTCGCCGCCATTTTTACAAGCGGGCGCGTCCCACGAAAGGTCGAGATGAGCTGGATTTACCTGGTAATCGCGGGACTGCTTGAAGTGGCATGGGCAGTCGGGCTGAAATACACCGCCGGCTTCACCCGTCCGATCCCGACGGCGTTCACGCTGCTGGCGATGCTGCTGAGCGTCGGCATGCTGGGCCTGGCCTTGCGCAACCTGCCGCTGGGCACGGCGTATGCGGTCTGGACCGGCATCGGCACCATCGGCACGGCCGCGTTCGGCATGATGATGCTGGGCGAGCCGGCCGGCGCCTTGCGGATCGGCTCGATTGGCCTGATCGCACTCGGGATCGCCGGGCTGAAACTGCTGACCCCGGCTTAACGCGTCCTTGCCACGCGAAAACGGCGCCACCAGGGCGCCGTTCGCATCGTTCGGAAAAGCCGCGGCGCGCGCGTCGCGGCATGCAATTAACGGTAGAAGGCCTCGACCTTGCCTTTCAGCTTGATGAGCATCGGCTTGCCCTTGCGGTCCAGGGTCTTGCCGGCGGCGACCTTGATCCAGCCTTCGCTCAGGCAGTACTCTTCGACGTCGTGGCGGTCCTTGTCGTTGAAACGGATGCCGATGTCGTGCTGGAAGACGTCGCGGTTATGAAAAGGGCTGCTCGGGTCGATCGAGAGCCGGTCTGGAAGCGGGGGGAGGGTTGCGGTATCGTTCATGCTGCGAATTATCCCTCAGAACCGCGGCGCAGACAACGCCCGCGCCTGATCCAGTTCCTCACCCGCCGCATCAGTCGCGGCCGAAGCCCGGATTCGGCCGCGTCAGGTAATACCATTCCGAATTGGCCCCGGCTTTCGCGTCCGGGAACAGGATCCGGCCGCTGAATTCCGCCACCACCGGTGTGCCGTCGGCGCGGGTGCCGATCTGCTCGCCTTCGGCCACCGCGTCGAAACTGGCCCAGGGCTTGATGAAGGCGTCCAGGGCGTCCTGCTTGTCGTGCACCACCACCATTTGCAGCGCCTCCATCTCTTCGAAGGGAACTGGTTCCGGCTGGGGAGCGTCGATCAGTCCGAGGTGGGCCAGGGTGTTCATGATGGCGAGGTAAGCCACTTGCGGCGCTTGTGGATCGGTGTGCTGGCCGCATTCGAGCGTCAGGGCATAGCCGCCCGTGGTGCGCATGAACTCGGTGGTGCCGACGCCATAGCGCAGCACGGTTTCCAGTTCGGCCGCATTGCCCCCGGTGCTGCGTGCGCGGCGCTGCACCCCGCCGCCATAGGCCGCCAGCCAGCCGGTGACGAAGCGGCGCACGCCCAAACGGCGGGCGAGGGCGCGTTCCTTTTCGGCGTGCTCGAAGGGCTCGAGCGGGCCGTCGTTGTTGGCCGGGCCGACCATCACGAAGGGCTCGCCGTGCGCCGCGTTGAACGAGTGCAGGTCGAGCAGCACGTCGTGCTGGGCCAGCAGCGGGCAGAGCCAGTTGGCGATGCGGTCTTCGAAGTCTTGCGGCGCCTCTTTCGGAAACAGGTTGCGGTTCAGGTTGCGGTCGCCGTTGCGCTCGTTTTTCGCATAGGCGAGCGGGTTGACGATCGGAACAAACGTGACGCTGCCGGCCTCGATGCGCAGCGCGCCGCTGTCGAGCTCGGCCATGACACGCCGGATCGCTTCGGTGCCGCAGATTTCGTTGCCATGGGTCGCGCCCATGATGATCACGCTCGGGCCTTCCTGCATCCCGGTATAGTTGACGAATTTGAATTGCAGGTTCGGAAGGGAGTGCATGCGTGGTAATCCAGGGAAATAACGGTGCCGCTATTTTATCGGGAAAAGCGGGCAGCCTGCGCCTGCACGGCCTCGATACCTTGCGTGCGCTCGCCGTCACGCTGGTCGTGCTGCACCACTACACCCTGTTCGTGTCGAACGACGACGCCACCTTCGGCTGGGTCGGGCGGATCGGCTGGACCGGCGTCGACCTGTTCTTCGCCCTGTCGGGCTATTTGATCGGCAACCAGATCTTTGCCGCCATGCGCACCGATGCCGGCCTCTCGCTGAAGAATTTCTATGCGCGCCGCCTGCTGCGCACGCTGCCGAATTATGTTGTGATCCTCGCCATCTATTTTTTGTGGCCGGCCTGGCGCGAGGGCGCTCCCCTGGCGCCACTGTGGCGCTACCTGAGCTTTACCCAGAACCTCGCCCTGGCGCCAGGCACCGCCTTCTCGCACAGCTGGTCGCTCGCCATCGAAGAGCAGTTTTACCTGCTGCTGCCGGCGCTGGCCCTGTTCGGCGCCGCGTTGCGCTGGCGCATTGCCGGAGCCTGGGCCGTGCTCGCGCTGGTGGTGGCGGGCGGGATGCTGTTGCGTTGGAGCCTCTGGAGCGAGCATGTCGACGGCGCCCGATACGGGACCTGGTTTTATTACAAGCTCATTTATTACTCGAGCCTGTGCAGGCTCGACGAACTGGTGGCAGGCGTGGCGCTGGCGCTGCTGAAAAACCGGCATGCGCGCATCTGGTCACGCCTCGCACAGGACGGCAACCGCTGGCTGCTTGCCGGCAGCGCGGTGACCGCCATGACCTTCTGGCTGCTGCTGGAAGATCGCTACAGCTTCGCCGCGACCGTGTTCGGCTACCCGCTGCTGGCGCTCGGCTTCGGCCTGTTGATCCTGGCCGCGCTGTCGAAGCGTTCGCTCCTGCGCGCGCTGCGCGTGCCCGGCGCGGGCAGCCTCGCGCTCTGGTCGTATGCGATCTACCTGGCGCACCGGGGAGTGTGCGCGATCGCCGCGCCCCTGCTGGCCGAGTGGGGCTACGGGCCGCAGACGCCGCCGGCGATCCTGGCCCTGCTGGCGCTGTCCGTGCTGTCGGGCTGGCTGCTGTACCGGGTGGTCGAGACCCCGTTCATGCTGCTGCGCGAGCGTCGTTTCCCCAGCAATCTGCAGGGCAGCGCCGCTTTCAGTCCTGCGCCTCGATGACATCGAAGGCGGCCGGCATCGCACCCAGGAAGGCGAGCGTCGCATGCACGCGCTCGCGCATGTCCTGGCCCTCGGTCGCTTCGATGGCCGCGCGCAGGCCGGGCCTTGCTTCGAGCGTGTGCGGGCTGCGGTAGGCCTCCACCAGCAGCGCCACCAGTTCGAGGGGCGCCGCGCCCGAGCGGCGCAGGCGGGTCTCGACCACGCCGAGCAGGGTGCGTTGCATGGCCGGCGTCGGGTTCTGGATGTAGGCGAGCACCGAAGGGGTGTTCGCGATCGATTCGCACAGGCTGCGTTCGATGGCGTCGGGCTTGAGGTCGGAGGCGACATCGAAATAGGCCCGCTCCCAGCGCGTGCGCGCGTACGGGTGGCCGGCGGGGAAGCGGTAGATGGTCTCGAAGCCCAGCGCGTGGCTGGCGCGCGAGAGCCAATCGAGCAGGATCGGAGTCAAGGGCATGGCAGGCAGTTTAACGCAAGGCCCGACTATCCGCCGAAGCGCCCCGCGCGAAAATCCTCGAACGCCTGCTGCAGTTCGGCCTGGGTGTTCATCACGAAGGGGCCGTGCTGCGCGATCGGCTCTTTTAATGGCCGGCCCGCGAGCAGCAGCAGGCGGGTTGGCACCGCCGCCTTGACCACGATGGCGTCGGCGCCTGGGGCGTTGTCGAAGATCGCCATGCGCGACTGCGCCACGCCGCGTCCGGCCACCACCGCCTCGCCGCGGAACACGTAAAGGAAGGCGTTGTGCGTTTCAGGCAGCGGCTGCTCGAACGACGCCCCCGCCGGCAGTTCGACGTCGAGGTAGAGCGGCTCGGTACCCGGGCGCTGCACGGCGCCGGCCACGCCGTGGCTGGTCCCGGCAATCACCTGCACGGTCACGCCATTGTCGAGAGTAAGGCGCGGGATGTCGGCGTTCGGAATGTCGCGGTACCAGGGCGCAGTCATCTTGTCTTTCGCCGGCAGGTTGAGCCACAACTGGAAGCCTTCCATCAGCCCGTCGTCCTGGGCCGGCATCTCGGAGTGGATCACGCCGCGCCCTGCCGTCATCCACTGCACGCCGCCGCTGGTGACCAGGCCCACGTTGCCGGCGCTGTCGCGGTGGCGCATGCTGCCGGCCAGCATGTAGGTGATGGTCTCGAAGCCGCGGTGCGGGTGCTCGGGAAAGCCGGCGATGTAGTCGCCCGGCTTGTCGCTGCCGAATGCATCGAGCATCAGGAAGGGGTCGAGGCGGCGCTGCAAGGCGCCGGTCAGCACGCGGTTGATCTTCACGCCGGCGCCGTCCATGACGGCCTGGCCGGCGATCACGCGCTCGACCCCGCGCGCCCTGGTCACGGTGTCCATGATCAAGCCAGTGCGGCGACGGCGGCGTCGGCTTCTGCGCGGCCCTGGGCCGAGGCTTCCGGACCCATGGCCTGGGCGGCCGAATACACGAAAGTGTGCTCGGTCATGCCGAGGAAGTTCAGCAGCATGCGCACGAAGGGCACCTGCGGGTCGGCGTCGACCGGATAGACGCCGCCGCGGGCGGTCGCCACGAACACCTTCTTGTTCTTCAGCAGGCCTTCCGGGCCGCTCTCGGTATAGCGGAAGGTCACGCCGGCACGGGCGATCGCGTCGAACCAGCTTTTCAGCTGGACCGGGATGCCGAAGTTGTACATCGGTGCGCCGATCACGACCACGTCGGCAGCCTGCACCTGGGCGATCAGGGCGTCGTCGAGCGCCACGCGGGCGGCTTGTTCGGGGCTGCGGTTTTCGGCAGGGGTGAACAGGGCGCCAAGCGTCGCTTCGTCCAGCACCGGATGCGGATCGCGCGCCAGGTCGCGGGTCACGACATGCGCGCCCGGGTTGGCGGCGAGCAGGCGGGCGACGATGCTGCCGGCGACACGGCTCGACTCGGATTCGGCGCCGCGCAGGCTGGAGGTAATTTGCAGGATGTTCATCTGGCTTCCTTCATGTGGGGTTGGTGAGGCAATGAAGTCAGTGTATCCATTCCAAAAACAATGCGGAAGGCGCTAGAATGGATAACATTATTCAGCCAGTGGAACAATCATGGATGTCGAACCGAATGACTTGCTGCTGTTTGCCCGCATTGTCGAGGCCGGCAGCTTCAGCCGCGCCGCCGAGCGCGTCAAGCAACCGAAATCGACCGTCTCGCGCCGCATCTCCTTGCTGGAGGCGCGCCTGGGCGAGCGCCTGCTGCAGCGCACGACGCGCAAACTCGTCGTCACCGAGTTCGGCGCCAGCCTGCTCGAACACGCGCGCCGCGTGCTGGAAGAATCGGAAGCGGCAGGCGCGCTGGCCCAGCACCGCCAGGGCGCGCCCAGCGGCCGCCTGCGCATCTCCCTGCCGGCGGACTTCGCCAACCTCGGCATGAGCACGATGATCGGGCGCTTCCTGGATCGCTATCCGGCGGTGAGCGTGGAACTCGATCTGTCGCCGCGCCGGGTCGACCTGCTGACGGAAAGCTTCGACATCGCGATCCGCATGGGCGACCTGCCGGACGACGCCTCGCTCAACGCGCGCCGCATCACCCTGCAGCGCTTCGGCCTCTACGCTTCCCCGTGCTACACGGCGCTGCGCGGCCTGCCCGAGCATCCCGACGACCTGCTGGCGCACGACGTGCTCTGTCTGCTCAGCCGCAGCGGCGGCGCCTTGCCCTGGATACTCACGCGCGGCAAGGTGCGCTGGGAGCGCGCGCTGCCGGCCCGCCTGACCGCGAACTCGCCGGATCTGTTGGCGCGCATCGCCGTCAGCGGCGCGGGCATCGCCGCCACCTCGGAACTGTTCGCGCTGCCGCTGGTGAAAAAAGGGGAACTGGTGCGGGTGCTGCCGGAGTGGGATTTGCCGGCGGCGACCGGCTGGGCGGTGTTTCCGGGGCGGCGCCTGATGCCGGCCAAGACGCGCGCGTTTCTGGACATGATGGAAGAAGTCACATGCGGAGAAGCGGAATGAGAATATTAAAAACGCTAAGCAGTGGCTTGGATCGACACTGCCTGTTGGCGATCTCGTTGCTGGCGAGTAGTTGGCCGGCCGGCGCTGAAATTCGGGTCAGTGGCGCCCCATAAAAGATGAATTTCAGCTTGAATGCGAATCCCGCATCGGTATCAAGGGCCAGGCCAAGCCTGTGGTTTGACGTTGAGGTGGAAATTACCGACTGATTTTCAAGCCGGCCGGTTTCCCATCATCTCGCCCAGCCTCACCTTGCGCTCCGGCGCCCAGTCAGGATTGAACTCGATCGTCTTTTCCCTGAACAGCATGACGACGGTCGACCCGAGCAGGAAGCGTCCCATTTCCTCGCCCTTTTTCAGCAGCACCGGCTGTGACTCGTAAGTCCATTCGGCGACCCGCCCCAGGCGCTGCGGGTTGACCACGCCATGCCAGGGCGTGGCCATGCTGCCGACGATGGTGGCGCCGACCAGCACCATCACGAACGTGCCGAACTCCTCGGACTCGAACACGCACACCACGCGCTCGTTGCGCGCGAACAGGCCGGGCACGCCGCGCGCCGTGGTCGGGTTGACCGAGAACAGGGCGCCCGGCACGTAGATCATGCGCGTCAAACGGCCGTCGCAGGGCATGTGCAGGCGGTGGTAATCCTTCGGGCTCAGGTACAGATTGGCGAAGCTGCCGTGCTGGAAGTGGGCGGCCAGCGAGGCATCGCCGCCGACCAGTTCGGCCGTTGTGAACTTGTGGCCCTTGGCCTGCAGGATGTGGTGGTCGTCGATCGCGCCGAACTGGCTGATCGCGCCGTCGACCGGGCAGACGAAATCGGCCTGGGCCAGCGGGCGCACGCCGTCCTTCAAGGGACGCGTGAAGAATTCGTTGAAGCTGGCGTAGCTGGCGATGTCCGAATTGGCCGCCTCGTCCATGTTGACGCCGTACTTGCCGACGAACCAGCGGATCAGGCGGGTCGTCATCGCTCCGCCGCGGTGGCCGGCGACGCGGCCCGCGAACGACGTCATCGCCTGTTTCGGCATCAGATATTGCGGCAGTACTTTAAAACGGTCGGACACGATGGCAGCCCTTTATTACTTGTGATGATGGCGAATTATAAATAAGCAGCGTTCTCGTGCATATCTTTGTTTGCACGGCGCATCTGCCAAGTGTAGCGCATGGTCTCGCTGCGAAAGCAAGGATCCCTACCACAGCGGGGCATGCATATCGAAAATATGTGCTACAGAGTAACCCAAACGGAGAAAACTCACGGACAATACGATCTCATAAACTTGCTGGTCTGATATGTATATCTCCTCTTCGCTTCGCCTGACCGTGATGGCCGCCTTGCTGGCCATCGCCTTCCCCCTGCATGCCCAGGAAACGCCACCGGCGCCGGCCGCCGCCAAGCCAGTGCAGGCCAGGAGCGCCGATCCTGAAGAAAAGATCCAGAAGGTCGAAGTGCGCGGCACGGCTGAGGGCTACGATCCGCGCCGCGACGACACCGCCACCAAGATCGTCGTCGGCCAGGAAGAAATCGCGAAATACGGCGACACCAGCGTGGCCGACGTGCTCAAGCGCGTGCCCGGCATCACCGTCAGCAGCCCGAACGGGCGCGGCGGCGAGATCCGCATGCGCGGCCTGGGCGCCGGCTATACCCAGATCCTGGTCAATGGCGAACGCGCGCCCGCCGGCTTTTCGATCGACTCGCTCTCGCCCGACGTCATCGAGCGTATCGAAGTGCTGCGCGCGGCCAGCGCCGAGTTCTCGACCCAGTCGGTGGCCGGCACCATCAACATCGTGCTGAAGAAAACCATCCGCACCGGCCAGCGCGAATTCAAGATCGGCACGCGCACCGGCGGCGGCTTCGATGGCCCGACCGCCAACTTCCAGCTGTCGGACAAAGTAGGCAAGATGTCGTATGCGATCGCCGGCAGCGCCATGTACGAAGGCTTCGCGCGCAGGCCGCCGAGCGATGAGCAGGCCTTTGACGCGAGCGGCCGCCAGACCCTGTCTCGGGCGACGCTGGGCGACGAAAAAGGGCGCCTGAACCTGTTCAACCTGGCCCCGCGCCTGAACTGGACCCTGGAAAACGGCGATACCCTGAGCGCGCAGACCTTCGTGAACGTGGCGCGTTTCCGTAACCAGAACCACGAAGTCACGACCACCACGCTGGGTACGCCATCGCCGTATCCGGAAACCGAATCGACCACGCGTTCGGACAACGACGTCCTGCGTACCGAGCTGAACTGGGTGCATAAAATGGCCGGCGGCGCCAAGCTCGACGTCAAGGCCGGCGTGGTCGGCGGCCAGAACACAACCACCCAGCGGCGCTGGACCCCGGCCGGCGCCGGCCGTCCGCTCGATACCGCCATCCTCAACGAAGCCGACGAGCTGGGCGCGACCACGGTCGGCAAGTACAGCCGGACGATTTTCGACGGCCACGCGCTGGCCATGGGCTGGGACGGCGGCTGGGGCGTGCGCGAGGACGTCCGCACCGAGACCGAAGCGGGCCGCTTTGTCCTGCCCGGCCTGCCGGGCGGGGGCGAACAGTTCAAGGCGGAGGTGACGCGCTTTGCGGCCTATGCGCAGGACGAATGGAACCTGACCCCGCGCTGGTCGCTGTACCTCGGCGCGCGCTGGGAAGGCATCCGCACCCGCGCCACCGGCAACACCTTCGCCAGCGCGCGATCGAGCTCGAACGTCTGGAGCCCGGTGATGCAAACCCTGTACAAGCTCCCGGACACCAAGGGCGACCAGGTCCGCCTTGCGCTGACCCGCACCTACAAGGCGCCGAACCTGCCGCAACTGATGCCGCGCCGCCAGACCTCGATCGACAACCGCTCGACCGATCCCGATTTCGCCGG
Organism: Telluria sp. LT2P34; assembly: GCF_059685915.1. Lineage (NCBI taxonomy): Bacteria > Pseudomonadati > Pseudomonadota > Betaproteobacteria > Burkholderiales > Oxalobacteraceae > Telluria > Telluria sp. LT2P34. The sequence continues at coordinate 509,109 of NZ_JCASIN010000001.1, read as the reverse complement.
CAATCCGGCCCTGAAGCCCGAGTTGGCGCTGGGCATCGACGCCTCCTACGAGCATTACTGGGCCGAAGGCGCGCTGCTGTCGATCAGCGGCTCGATGCGCCGCATCGACGGCTATACGCGCAGCCAGGTCAGTTTCGACGGTGCGCGCTGGGTGGCGATGCCGACGAATACCGGCCAGGCCATCACGCGCGGGCTGGAACTGGAAACCAAGTTCCCCTTGAAAGCGCTGATGAAGGATGCGCCCGCGATCGACCTGCGCGCCAGCGTCAGCGCCAACTGGTCGAAGGTGGACGGCGTGCCGGGCCCGGACAACCGCCTCGATGGCCAGGCTCCGCTGTCGGGCAACTTCGGCGTCGACTACAAGAAGGGCGACCTGACCACCGGCGCCAGCCTGGCCTGGCGCCAGGACGCGACGATCCAGGTGTCCGAGCGCCAGACCGCCTTCCTCAAGGGACGGCGCGACCTGGAAGCCTATGCCCTCTACAAGTTCACTCCGAAGCAGCAGCTGCGCGTGGCCTTGTCGAACATCCTGGGCGAGGATTTCTCGAACCGCTCGACCTTCGTCGAAGCCAATCGCACCGTGGTGCGCAACTTCAGCTTCCCGGCAGGACCATCGCTGCGGGCGACGCTGGAGCTGAAGTTCTAGGCGGCAGCCGGGTTACAGCAGGCTGAGGATGTCGGCCTCGATGGCCGGCAGCTTGCCGGCATGCTGGGACAAGCGGTCGGCGTCCCGGTTGCGGTGACGCGGCACCCAGCGCAGCCTGGCCGCCGGCAGCTGCGCGAGCAGGGCATTGACCCGGGCGTGGTAGGGGCGCAGCACGGGCGCGCTGCTGTCGAACGGCCGCTTGACGTCGTCGATCACGACCTGGCTGTCGCCGTAGACGGTCAGCTCGCCGCAGCCGCCGGCGCCGATCTCCAGGGCCGCTTCCAGCACCGCGATCAGCGCCAGGTATTCGGCTTCGCTGCTGTTGCCGTAGCCGGCCGCGCGCGACAGTTCGATCAGTTCGCCCGCCGGCCCGCGCAGCAGGCCGCCAATGCCGCAGCGCCCGGGATTGGGCCGCGCCGAGCCGTCGAACCAGCCGCTCCAGGCGGTGGGGGCGCCAAGCTTGCCCGCCTCGCGCAAGGCGCGCTCCGCCCGGCGCGCCGCCGCCCGTTCCAGCACGCGCGCCGCTTCGGCGCGGCGCAGTGCGGCGCGTTCGGCCAGCAGGGCGTCGATGCCGGCCGCGCCGGCACTTGCCTCCAGCACCTGGCGCAGCGCGCTCTCGAAAGGCAGCCCCTCGCGCAGGACGAGCTTGCGGCAGGCGGCAAGTTCGCTCCGGTTGGCGGCGGTTTGCAGGCGGAAGAGATCGGTCATCCCGCCAGCATAAAGCAAAAAAGCGCCCCTTTCGGGGCGCTTCTTCATTTCGCTTCATCCATTAACGGCGGTATGGATTGTTCGGGTTGTAATCGCGGTCGTTGCGGCGGCCATCGCCGTCGCGATCGCGGTCATGGCGGTTGGGCACGCCATCGTTGTCGAGGTCGCGGTCATACCGGTTCGGCACGCCATCGCGGTCGGTGTCGCGGCGGCGATTCTCGTAACGGTCCGGGATACCGTCGCGGTCGCGGTCGCGGCCGCCATAGTAGCCGTCGCGGCCGCCGTGGTAAGCGTCGCGTCCGTAGCCACCATTACCGTAGGCATAATTGCGGTCACCGCGGTGCGAGGACCAGCCGCCTTGCTGCATGTACCAGCGGCCACCGCGCTGCTGCCAGGCCGGCGGGGCATACACATAGCCCGGACGCTCGACGATATAGCTGCCGGGGATCCAGTGATGGCGGCGGCCGTTCCATGCCCAGTAGCCCGGCACCCACACGTGGCCCCGGCGCACGCTTGGCATGCGTTCGTACAGGGGCGCCGGCGGTGCAGTGCCGATATACAGTTGGACATCGGTTTGCGCCATCGATGGCAGCGGTGCATACGCTGCGGCGCCAAGTGCGATCAGGGTAACGAGAGGAAGGCTGCGTTTCATTTTGGTCTCCATAATCCAAAGCGGATGATTCATATTATCAATCGCGAGGACGCAATGGGGCCTTTGACGCAAGTGCTTACATCTGATACAGAACCGGGGAAAGTTGTTGCAACTACGGGGCTGGGAGAGCGATAAAGCGGGGGCAGGCAGGGGGTCAGGCCATGTCCGTGCAGGACATGGCCCGGGTGCGGCGGGCAATCAAATACGGCTCCCGCCGGCACGGCGCTCGGCCAGCACGAGGAACTGTTTTTCCGCGGGGCTCAGGCGCTTGCCCTTGACCACGACGACCGCCATCCTGGTTTCGGTGGCGATGCTCGAATCCTGGATGACGGCCCGGCTGGCGTGGGCTTGCGGCAGGGCGTCGGTGAAATAGCTTGCCGACCCGGCTGCTGCGAGGGCAACGACGAAAACGGCTTCCATGTGCTTGACGAGGTTCACGGTGTTTCTCCTTGCAGGGGTGGTGGGGAATGTGTCCACTCTAGTCCCGCCGGTGAGGGAGGGCCACCGGATTGCGACAAGCCGCATGAAAAGCGGGATGGCCTGCATAAAACCCGGTGCGACGTGCCGCCAACTCCGGTCAACCCGGCCGTATCTGCATGCTTTTCCTCTCCCCCCGCTAGGAAGTCCCGGGAACGCATCGGCCGCGGCCGCCAGGAGGAAGGGATGGAGGAATGATCGCCACGTTATTCGAAGGCTTGCGCGCACGGCGCCTGGCATGGCGGCGCGCGCGCAACCTGCGTGCCGGGCGCGCCAGGGCGCAGCCGGCGCGGACGCCGGCAGCGCCGCTCAGCCTTCGCATCCCTGCCGGCCCGGTTTTCTGGCTGGGCATGGCCGGCTGTGTGCTGGCCATTGCCGGTGCGGCCGTCATCGCCGGCCACGCGCGCTCCCTCGGCGCGGCGGTGTCGGGCCGCTCGCAGGAGGCCGGCTTGCGTTCGCTCGCCACCTTTCAGCCGGCGCTGCCCGGCCTGGCCTTTCGCGTGCCGGTGCAACCCGGCGTCACGCTTGAAGCCCAGCCGGGCGGGGCGCTGCTGGTCCTGTCCGGCATGCGCGCGGCGCAGCCGGTCGTCATCGACCTGTGCAGCCAGACGCTGGAGGGGAGCGGCGCGCGCCTGGCGCCGCTGCGGATCGGCTATCGCTTCGCCGATGTGGCGCGCTGGGTCGCGCGCAACGAGTCCGGCGCGGCGCCCGTCACGCTCAGGAACGTGGTACTGGCCGGCGACGCCATGCCGCGCGTCGATATCACGGGCACGGCCGCCAGCGAAACGCTGCAGCTGGCCTGGCACGGAGCCCAGGCGCGCTGGATCGGCGATGCGGCGGCCGGCGCCGTGTCGAGCGGCGCGCGCGGCGCGGCCGTGCTCGGGCGCGACGGCTGGCTGCTGTGGGCCGGCCGGCACGCGCTGCGGGTAACGCGCCGTGCCAGCGGCGCCTGCCCCCTGGCAGGCGAACTGGTGCTGACGCGTTACCGTCCTGCGCCAGGACTGGCGGCAACGGCCCTCGTAGCCGCCTTCCCACGGCACGGCGCCGTGCGCAGCGCCATGCTGGCGCCGGGCGATTACCGGGTGCCGAACGTGGCCCCGGCGCGCCTCGAGGACGGCGCCCTGTTCGACAGCCTGCAGGCGCGCGGCCTGGTGCGCCTGGCGCACTCCGGCATGATCGAAACCGCGCCGCGCGACCTGGCCGCCTGGCGCGCCGCCCCTGCCGCGCAGCGCTCGGCCGACCTCGGCGCCTGGGATGGCGTGCTGCTCGACGACAGCGCGCGCCGCCTGCTCGAACGCCTGCACGGGCGCGCCGATGGCGCCTATGTGCGCGAGCAGATCCGGATCTTCAATGCCGAACGGCGCCTGCTGGCCTGGCGCGTGCGCCCGGATGCACAGGGTGCCTGGCAGGCCGAGGCCGGCGCCGTCGCGCTCGCCGGCGGCGCGCCGATGCCGCTGGCGGCCTCGCGCCTGTTCGAACGCCTGCCCGAGGGCTGGGCGCCGTGGCAGCGGGTGGCCGACTGGCCGGCCGGCGCCGCCAGCGCGCGGCTGGCCCTGACGCTTCCCCGGGCAGCCAGCGGCGCCGAGCGCATTGCCGTACTGCTGGCCGGACGCGTGCGCGCCGTCGAGGGAGCGCGGGTGGCCGCGCTGCGCCCGGTCTGTGGCGGGCGCGCCTGCCTGGGGCCAGGCGATGTGGCCGAGCTGGTGCTGACTCCGCTGGCAGGAAGCCGCCGCATCGTGATCGACGCCGCGCCGCTCGACCTGGCCGGCATGGCGGGAAGCGGCGACGCCGCCTGGCGTCACCTGCGGGTGGAACACCAGCGCCTGGCCTGGAAGCCGCTGGCGCAGCCGTCCATGCCGGCCCTCAGCGCGCCGCCCGCCGCGAGTGGCGCGCCGGTACTGCTGGCCGACCGCGCGGGCGCGCCGCTCTGGCAGGCCGGCGCCGCCAGCGCCGCGGCGCGGTCGGCTGGCCTGGCGCCGCTGCTGGGCCTGCACGCCGGGCATGCCAACAGCATCGCCGGCATGCTGGCGCGGCTGCCGTCCCCGAATGGCCGCGCCCACGCCGCAAGCCTGAGCCTGGACCTCGGCCTGCAGCGCGCCAGCCAGGATGCCCTGGAGTGCGCCGGCCTGCGCGGCGGCCGCTGGGACGGGGTGCGCTGCCAGGGTGGCGCCGCGCCACCGCCGGGGCGCCAGGCCGGCCTGGTGCTGCTCGACACGGGCAATGGCGACATCCTGGCCGCCGCCAGCGCCGGCGCCGGCGTGGCGCCGGCAACCCCTTGGATCGAAGTGCGCGACTTCGACCGTGTCGATCCGGCGCGCAGTCCCCTGCGCCAGGCGGCGCTGCAGCACGACGGCGGCGCCGAACGCAGCCCCGGCTCGACCTTCAAGATCGTCAGCGCGCTCGGCCTGGAGCTGGCGGCGCAGCGCGATCCGCGCCTCGATGCGCTGTTGCAGGGCATGCCGCTGGCGTCGATCGATGCGCTGGCGCGCGGCGCCGGCTTCGATTTCCGCAGCAGCGCCGCAAGCTATCCAGCCAGCGGCAAGCTGGCGCACATCACCAACTTCCGCGACGGCACCCTCGAGCGCCGCGTCCAGGACGGCAAGCTGGGACTGGCCCAGGCGCTGACCTACAGCCTGAATACCTGGTTCGCCTGGACCGCCGAACTGGGCGACGCCAGCCTGTTCGGAAAAGCCGGCGGCGGCGCGCCCAGCCTGCGCGCGCTCGAAGCCGATTCCGATCCGGGCCTCGGGCCGCACCCGCTGGCGGGGATACGTCCGATCGCCGACATGGCGCGCCGCCTCGGCTTCGGAGGGGCGCTGGCGCTCGACGGCGGCCTGCTGCCGGCTGACTACGACTGGCGCCACTGGGATGCGCTGCAGGCCAGCCGCGCCGGGATCGACCCGATCGGCTCGCGCCACGAAGTGCGCCAGATGGCGATCGGCCTGCGCATGCAGGCAACCCCGCTGCACATGGCGATGGTCGCCGGGGCGGTCGGCGAAGGCCGCGCCATCGTGCCGCGCCTGCTCCTGAGCCTCGACGGGCGGCCTGCGCAAAACGCGCCTGGCGCGCCGCTCGGCGTGCGCCTGGACCGGGTGCGGGCGGGGCTGCAGGGCGTCGTCACGCGCGGGACCGCCGCAAGCGCCTTCCGCGCGCGCGAATTCGATGGCCTGCGCGCCGGCCTGTACGGCAAGACCGGCACCGCGCCGATTGGCCAGGATGGCCAGGCGACGGTCTGGTTCACCGGCTGGCTCGAGCCCGGCAGCATCCCCGGCCAGACCCGCCGGCTCGCGTTTGCCGCCTTCGTCAGCCGCTCCGGCGCCACCGGCGGCGAGCATGCGGCGCCGGTGGTGGCCGCGCTGCTGCGCTCGATGCTGATGGAGGCGTCCAGGACGAAAGCGAACTGACGCGCTCCAGCGCGCCTTCCCCTCCAGCTCCTGTGGCATGATTGACAAAAGTCGTTTGCCCGAAACAACATTGGATGGAGAGGACGGTATGCGTTTACCGGGAACCCGGTACCAGGAGCCTGGCTGGGAAGGCGTGCGCAAACTGCTCGGCGCCTGCTCGCTCGATGCCTTTGCGCGCTGCAACCCGCTCGAGCTGCTGGCCCCGGCGCCGCTGGAGGCGTCGCTGGCGCTGTACGTCGATTCTCTGGCCGAGGCGCTGCACGCCCAGCGCGGCGGCGCGCGCTTTCATGCGAGCGCCAACAGTTACGGCGATTCGAGCGGAGAACTGGCCCTGCTGCTCGCTTACGAACTGGCGGCGCGGCCAGCCGACTGGGAAGCCTTTCGCAGCGCGCTGGGCAAGGAGCACGCGCGCGTTCCCGCGTTCTGGCGCCAGCCGGGCGGTGAAGCGTCGCTGCGCAAGAAGGTGAACGACATGTTTGCCGTCCTGCGCGACAAGGTCGACGCCGACAACTACCAGGCCGCCTGCGGCCGTCCCTGCAGCCCGAACCGCATTTATGCCTACCGCATGCTCGACACCGCCTATGGCGAACTCGCGCGCTTGTTCGCCGGCTGGCGCGAGCACCGCGCGCAAGTCGGCGCCATCCTCGGGCGCACCCTGGAGTCCAGCCTGCCGATCGAGGTGCGCCAGCTGCAGACCATCGCCGCCTGCCGTCCCGAGTGGATCATGCGCTGGTCCGAAACCCTGGAACGCTTCAGTGGCGCCGCCGGTCCGCTGCACACGCGATCTAAGCGCTTCGACAGCCTGAAGAACAATCCCGGCAAGATCCGCGAGATGCTGGCCGAGATCGGCGAATACGAGTCCCTGTCGAGCAATCGCGACGCCGACTGGCTGCACGAGCGCGAAGCCGCCGGCGCCTGGCTGGAAGATGTTCAGCGCGTGCTGAGCGAGTCCGAGGAAGCGTGCACGCCCGGTCCGGACCTGATCCTGGAAGCGGCGCAGGACGAGCTGGACGCGTTTCCGGCACCGGAACCAAGCGCCACGAGCGGCGCGGCGCCGCCGGAGGATGATCCGCTTGAACTCGCGCGCGCGCAGTCGGTTTCACTGCCCCCCGGCTTTGTTCGTGCGGCGGGCCTGGCCGAGGATGCGGGCAGCTGGAGCGCGCGGCTGCTGGCGCGCGAAGCGCTGCCGGTGCGCCTGGCGGTCTACCTGAAGCTGCTCGGCGGCGTCGACGACAGCTATCCGGATGCCTGGTGCGACCCGGCCACCGGCGCGCTGCCGACAATGGCGCAGCTGGCGGCCTTGATGGATGTCTCGCTGCCCACTTTGCGCAAGCGGCGCGATGCGGCCATCGGCAGGCTGCAGGGGGAAGCATGGAGCAGCACTACAAACGGGAGGACAGAGTGAATACACGAAGCACGAACACGATTACCGAGGCGGACCTGGAGCGCAAGCTGCGCGGGCGCCTGCTGCTGCGCCCGCGGGTCGAAGGCGACCGCCTGGTGCTGGCCGACGCGGTGCTGTTGGCGGCCCTGGACGCCAGCCGTCCCTTGACCGGCGGCGAGCGCGCCGCGCTGCAGGCATCGCCCTTGACGACGCGGCGCCTGCGTACGCTGGCTTTGGCGCGCCACGCCGCGGCGTCATCGGCTGCGCCTGCGAACGAAGCTTCCTGGACGGGCAGCGGCGGCATGCTGCGCGCCGCCGACAGCGGCGCCGCGCTCGACGTGCTCGGCACCGACGACGGCTACTGGCGCCTGCATTTCGTCGATGCCGCCGGCGCGCGCAGCGTGATCCTGCAACTGCTGCCCGATGCGCCGTTCGCCGCGCGCCTGCTGCGTGCGACAGCGCCCGTGCGCGTGCTCGACGGCGCCGGCGCCGAGGTGCTGGCAGGCCGCCTCGACCCGGACGGCGAATGCGAAGCGCCATGGCCTTTCGCGGATGCGCCGTCCGTCCATTTCCAGGGCGCCGGTGCGCGCTTCAGCGTGCTGCCTGCAGAGACGCCCGCGCCATGATGTTCGAGCTGTTCGGCCGGATCGCAGGCAGCCCGGCTGCGGACGCCGCCGGGCTCGGGACGGAGCTCATCGCGCGTTCAATCGACTCGAACTGCTCTCTGCCGGCGGGCGCCATCGGCGTCGTCGCCGGCCCCGGCGGCCACACGCGCCGCGTCAGCGCGGGCGGGCGCATGGTGCTGGCCAAAGGCGAGGCCGCATGGTGCTTCCATCCCGGTCCGTATCGCTGCCTGCTGGCGCCGTTTGCCGCCGCGCCCGAAATTGGCCTCGCCACCAGTTTTGTGGTCGACAGCCCGGATCCGCGCGTCGCCCAGCAGCGTTTCGATCTTTACCTGGCGAGCGAAGCGGCGGCGCAAACCAGCCTGGCCGGTTTCGCGGCGCAGGCCGAGGCCGCGCTGCAGCGCGAGCTGGCCCAGGGCAACCTGCACTTGCCGCCCTGCGCCACGCTCGACGAGTGGAACGCTTTTCGGGGCGGCTTCAACCAGCTGATGTATACGCGCTTCGGCGTGACCGTCGAGGATTGCGTGCCGGTCGACCTGGCCGGCAGCCGCGACTACGCGCGCGAATTGCAGGCGCGCGTGGCGGTGCAATGCGCCGACGCCATGCCAGCCGCCGACATCGGGGCCACGATGTCGGCCCCGATGTCGGCCGAGCTCGAGCCGGCCCGGGACGACGCGCGCGCGCTGCGCCGCCTTTTCCTGGAACTGCCCGGCCTGATGTGCGGCCTGCGGCTGGCCGCGCTGCCAGAGGGAAAAGGCTTGTTCCGCCAGCAGCAGGCATTGCTGAACCGCCTCGACCTGCTCAGCCTGGCGGCGAATACGATGCCGGCGCTCAGCCTGGCTGCACCCGGCCAGCCGCTGGCGCCGGCGCAGCAACTGCGGCGCGCGCGCCACAGCGTGCGGGCCGCGAACGCCCTCGACGAAGCCTGGGCGCTATTGGCCAGGTTCGAGCGCGCCGCCGACGATGCGGGAATCGCCGCCTTGCTCGACGATGCCGACCGCATCGTCGCCAACCTCGAACATGCCATGGACGGGCGCAAGCGGGTGGCGCCGGCCGAGGAAGACGCATGAAGGCCCGGAGCGCATGGCCGGACAGCGCCCGCGTCGCCAGCCTGCTGGCCGACGGCAGCCTGGCATGGGTGACGGCCACGCGTCGCCCACGGGGCGGGCGGGCCGAGCTCAAGTGCAGCGCACCCGGTGCGCCGGCCCTGGCGCTGCGCATGGCGCAGGTGGCGCGCCTGGCGCGGCTGACCGAGGCGCGCCACGACAGCCGTGACCAGGTCGTCATCAGCATCGACCGCGCGCCGGGCCCGCGGGAACGCGACTGGGAACTGGCCGTCGTCCTGGCCGACCGCACCGTGCGCGGCCTGGTGGCGGCGCGCGAGGGCCTGGTGGCCAACGGCTGGTCGGACGCCTGGGAGCGCGGCCGCGTCGAGGGCCATGACCTGCGTGGCGCTGCGCCGGGAACCCTGCTCGGCGGCGCCGGGCATCTGCAGCATCTCGGGGCCCTGTCGGGCCAGCCCGACGTGGCAGCCTCGGTGTCGAGCGCGCGCGCCTGGTTCCCGCTGCACAGCGGCGGCGTCAACGACGCGCTGTGCTGGGTCGAAGTGAGCGTCTATCCGCTGCCTGAATCGGACCCGGCAGACGAGGATGCGATCGCCGCGCCCGGCCTGGACGGCGCGCGCCAGGCGGCGGTGCGCCATGCGCTGCTGGGGGCACGCCACTTCGACGGCCAGGCCGGCGCCCGCTGGCGCACGACGGTGCGCTTCGGCCAGGATGGCTTGCACGGCAGTTCCTGGGAACTGGCGCTGGTGCTGGCCGACCGCATCGCGCGCGGGCGCGAGTTCGTCCCGCTCGGCCGCATCATCGCCAGCGGATGTTCGGGCGCCTGGCATGCGGGCCAGGTCGATGCGGTCGAGGGCCTGCACCCGAAGTGCGCGCTGATCGAGCGCGAAGTGCAATCCGGCGACCGGGTGCTGTTGCCGCGCGCCTGGGAAGCCAATTTGCCGGAGGGCTTCAACGAAGCCTTGCGGCGCAAAGGCGCCAGCCTGGCTTGCATCGACCGCATCGGAATCATTTAGCGCGCCTGACAATAGCCCCATGGCAGCGTTGCATCGTCTCGCCGTACTCGCGTACTGTCTTCGACGACGCCTCTTGCCCTGAGGCTTTTGTCAGACGCTTGTCGGCTGCCGGCTGATAGAATCAGTCAGCAGTCGCTATTAGCATCACCAGAGGATGGAGTCGGATCATGTTCCAGATGTTCGGTTTTGGCGGTACCCCTTGCCCGCGCTGTGCGCGCAAGAACGTCGATGGCGCGGCTTACTGCGCCGGCTGCGGCCTCACGCCCGGCGCGCCAGGCAGGAGCCCGGTACTGGTCGAGAACCGCTGGGTCGCCGGCCCCGACGAACTGGCCGTGTTTTTCGGCGTGCGTGCGCTTTCGGGCCTGTTCGTCAAGACCCTGCGCGTGCCGGCCGGCGCCCGCGCCTACATCCTGCAGGGCGGGGAAGCGACCGAAGTGCCGCAGGGCGAGTACGAGATCGAAGGCTTCTTCACGCGCCTGAACCACCTGCTGCGCGACGGCCACGCCGAAATCCTGGTCACCAGGACCGGCGCGCTGCCGGTCGAATTCGCTTTTGATGACCTGGAAACGAGCGAGCACCTGGTGGTGTCGAGCCGCTTCAGCGTCAGCCTGCGCATCGAGAACGTGCCCGCCTTTGCGCGCCATTTCATGACCATGCCCGGCACCGTCACAAGCGAGCAGCTGCGCGAGCTGCTCGCGCCGAGTGTGCGCCAGCTGGCGGCGGAATTCGTCGGCGCCCGCTCGCTGCGCGAGATGGCGGGCGAGCGCGAGTTGCGCCTGCAATTCGACGAACGCCTGCAGGGTGCGCTGCGCCTGTTGCTGGCCGGCTTCGGCCTGGGCGTGGCGCAGGTCGATACGCTGGCCTTGCGCCACGATAAATTCGACGCCAACCGCGCCCGTATCGGGACGCTGTGGCTGGCCGCCGACGAGCGCCGGGTGCAGATGGAGCACGCGCGTCAGCTCGATGAGCTGTACGACGAAGCCGAATGGAAGCGCATCGGGCGCGAAGAGCAGGCGGTGCGCCTGCGCCTGCGCCAGCTCGAGCTGCGCCAGACTGAAACGCTCGAACGCGCCGAACTGTCGCTGGCCAATGGCGAACGGGCCCAGGCGGTGCGCGCGCGCGAGATCGACCTGTATGCGCGCGTGACCGAGTCGCGCTCGCGGCGCGAGGCCATCGAGCGCGGGGCCGGCGAAGTGCTGGCCGGGCTGGAACACGACTTGCTGCAAAAGCGCGCCCAGCGCGCGGGCGAGCAGGCCGAGTGGGCGCAGCTGCAGGCGATGGCGCGCATCCGCATGCGCGGCGCGCTCGAACTGGCCCAGCAGGAAACGCTGCAGGCGCGCCGCCTGGCGCAGCAGCGCTTCTCGCAGCAGTTGCTGGTCCAGCAGATCCGCAACAAGGTCGAGCAGGCGGCAACGATCGAGGACGCCTCGCGCCAGCGCGAGGAACTGGCCCGCCTGCGCGCGGCGCAAACGGTGGCCGCGCGCCGCGCCGCCGAACTCGACCAGGAGGAACACCAGGCCCAGTTCGCGCTGGTCGTGCTGGCCAACAGCGCGCGCCGCCGCGCCGTCGAACGCGAAGCGGAATGGGAAGAGCAGCAGGCCGATGCCAGGGCGCGCGCCGCCCTGCAGGCGGCCGACCTCGAGGTCGAAGGGGTGAAGCAGCAGGTCGACGCGCTGCGCCGCACAGGCGCCCAGCAGGACGCCATCGCCCAGCACGAAAAACTGCTGCTCACCCTCGATGCTGAGCATCGCCAGGCACGCCAGGCGAAAGAAGTCGAGCTGATGGCCGAGGAGCGCCGCCACGCCCAGCGCCGCGCCGAGCAGGAGGCGGCCTGGCAGCACGAACTGCAGCGCGCCCGCCTCGAGATCGAACGCGCCGGCGCGCTCGATGCGCTGGACGACACCACCAAGCTGGCGGTCGCCGCCGCGCCGAACGCGGCGATCCTGTCGGACTACCTGAAAACCCGGGTGCACGCGACGATGGATGCCGGCCAGCTGGGGGCGCTGGCCGGGGTGGTGGCGGCCGGCGGCGCGGTGGGGGCGCTGGAAGCGGCCGAGCGCGAGCGCCTGCGCCGCGAACTCGAGGCCGACAAGGACCGGCGCCACCAGCTCGACCTGCTGGCGCTGCAGAACGACGTCAACAAGGCGGCGCTGGCGGCCCAGGCGCAGGCTGTCCGTGCCTGCGTCCATGGCCATCCGGTGGCGCCAGGCGAGCGTTTCTGCGGCGCCTGCGGCGCCGCGCTGCACGCCTAGTCCGGACCCAGCCGAGCGCCGACCCGATGCAGACAGCTATCGACAAGATCCGCGAGCTGCGCGCCCTGCACGACGACGGCCTGCTGAGCGGGGCCGAGTTCGAGCAGCGCAGGGACGCGCTGCTGGACGCCGCCCACGCCCCGGGCGAGGGCAGCGCCCCGGGCGCGCCGCACACGGAACTGGGCCTGATGCAGGGCCAGCACGTCGGCCCCGCCAACCGCCGCTACCGGCTCGAGCGCCTGATCGCGCCCGGCGGCATGGGCCAGGTCTGGCAGGCCACCGACCTCGCCACCCACGCCTCGCTCGGCCACAGCGCCCAGGTGGCGCTGAAGATCCTGTCGCCCGAACTGACCGAAAGCAGCAGCCACGCCAGGCTGCTGGTGCAGGAAGCCACGCGCGCGCGGCGCCTGGCCCATGAACACATCGTGCGCGTCTACGACTGGGCGCAGGACCCGGCCACCTCCAGCTTCTTCCTGATCATGGAATGCCTGGAGGGCGAAGACGCGGGCCGCTTGCTGGCGCGCGAAGGGCCGCTGCCGCTGGCGCGCGTGCTGGCGCTGCTGGCGCCGATCGGCGAGGCGCTCGACTATGCCTGGGCCAGGCATCGCCTGGTCCACCGCGACATCAAGCCGGCCAACCTGTTCGTCACCGCGCACGGCGAGGTCAAGCTGCTCGACTTCGGCATCGCCGCCAGAGCGCGCGCCGGTCCGGGCGTGCACATGCAGGCAGCCATCGAGGCGCCGGCGCGCTCCGGCACGCCGGGCTACCGGGCGCCGGAAGCGGGCGCGCCCGGCAGCCTGCCGGCGCCCAGCCTGGACGTGTATTCGGTGGCGGTGATGATCCACCAGATGCTGTCGGGCGCCGCGCCCGCTGCCGGCGCGGCCTTCCTGCGGCCGGACGGGCTGCTCGATGCGCAGTGGGAGGCGCTGCGCTCTGGCCTGGCCGAGGCGCCCGGGGAGCGCCAGCACAGCGTGTCGCAACTGCTGGCGCAACTGGCGCGGCAACCCGCCTCGCGCGGTGCCCCGGCGCCGCTAGACGAAGCTGCGCCGGCCGCTGCGCCGCCTTCCGCCGGCCCGGAGCGTGCGCCCGCCGCCGACCCGGGCGAAGCGGCGCGCGCCCAGGCCAGCGCCGCGGTGCGGGCGGCCGCCGTGCGCCTGGTGCGCGAGCAGGAAAAGCGCGAGCGCGTCCAGGTCGACGCCGCGCGCCGCCTGCGCCGCGAAGCACTGCGCGAACAGCTGATCGCGCGGCGCGCCGAGGAAGTGGCGAAAACCCGCGAGGCGCAGGAAGAGGCGCAGCGCAAGGCCCTGCAGGCGCGCGCCGCCGCGGCCTATCTCGCCGAGCAGGAGCGCGCCCGCGTGCAGGCCATGCCGGGCGCGGCGCCCCAAGACGCGGCCGTGTCCGCCACGCCCGCCGCTTCCACCCCGGCGGATGCGGCGCCGGCGCCCGCGCCGCTGCTGCTGCGCGACAGCTTCCAGGACGGCGCCGGCCTGGGGCCGGAGCTGGTCGTGGTCAAGGCGGGCCGCTTCCAGATGGGCTCGCCCGAGCACGAACGGAAAATCGCGATGGCCTGCGGCGCCCAGGAAAGCTGGCTGGCGCGCGAAACGCCGCAGCACTGGGTCGGCATCGAGCGGCCGTTCGCGCTGGGCCGCTATCCGGTGACGGTGGGCGAATGGCGCGCCTTTGCCGCGGCGACCGGGTGGCAGCCGGGCGGCGAGGTCGACCCTTTTGCGCCCGGCTTCGTGCAGCTCGACTCGCATCCGGTGGTGGGCGTTTCCTGGGGCGATGCCCAGCGCTACCTGGACTGGCTGTCCGAGGCCACCGGCGCGCGCTACCGCCTGCCGAGCGAGGCGGAGTGGGAATACGCCTGCCGCGCCGGCACCAGGACCGCGTTCAGCTTCGGCGACAACATCGACCCCAGCCGGGCCAACTACGACGGCAACTTCAGCTGGAACGGCGGCGCCCACGGCGACTACCGGCGCGGCACCACCCCGGTCACGCAGTTTCCCGCCAACCCGTGGGGCCTGCACGACATGCATGGCAACGTCTGGGAATGGGTGCAGGATGTCATGCACGACAATTACGAGGGCGCGCCGCTCGACGGCAGCGCTTGGGAAGAGAGCGGGGCCCGCCCTGGGCGCGGCGGCGAGCGCGGCGGCGACCGCCCGCGCCGGGTCCTGCGCGGCGGCTGCTGGCTGTACAACCCGCGCTACCTGCGCTCGGCCCTGCGCAACGCCTTTTCGGCGGTGATGTCGAACGATATCGTGGGCTTCCGGGTGGTGCGCGAATTGCGCGAGGGCGAGGACGCGCCGCTAGGCGTTCAGGACATTTCCTGAGGTCGATTACTCACTGGCTAGCGTGCGCACGCCCTGTACGGACGGCGTAGGCTGGGGCTTTCAAACGGTGTTTTTACGGGCCCTGGAAGGACACGCCATGAAAATCCCTGAGGAACTGCGCATCCCCGCCGTCGTCTTTGCGCTGCAGGCAGCCCTGCTGGCGGGCGTCTCGCTGATTTTCTTCCTGATGCGGCACTGAGCCCGGCAGCGCGCCGGCCCGTGCGCCGTCGTCCCGCTCCGGATAGGCGCGGGCGGCAAACCGCGGCGCGCCTCCCGCTGTGAGCGGCCTTGAAGCGCCGCCTGCCGGGTCCTGTTGCCAGAAGCCGCCATGTTGATGGAACAGGGGCGGCAGGCTGGGTGCATTTCCACGCACACCTCCGCCCACGTCGTCCAGTGCACGCTCCGGTTCCAGCAGGACAAACGCTTCGTGGCCCGCACCGGCGTCGACGCGGCGCAGCACAACGCCGTTGGGCAGGATCGCGCCGACTTCCAGCACGGCCACCCCGGGTATGCTGGCCGTCAGTTCGATACGCATGCCGGCGCGCAGCAGCACCGGCGTGTGCTTGCCTGGCCAGGCGCCGTCGAGCAGCAGCCCGAAGCGCGACACGTCTTCGATCACGAAGCCATCGCGCCCGCGCCGGATGAGGGCATGGCGCGCCGAGATGCGGCGTGTCAGGCCTTCACGGTCCGGCCCGTCCGGGCCGTGGTGCGCCAGCAGCAGGTCGGCCTCGGGCGCGCCGTCATCGCGGCGTCCGAGCACGCATTCGTCGAGCGCGAACAGGCGCAGGTAGCGCAGCGGCGCCTGGGCGTCGGACACCAGGCAGCCGGTGCTGGCCGGGCAGGGATGGCGCGGCGCCGGCTCGCCGGCGGCCCCGACGGCAGGCTGGCTGGGCGGCTGGTCGATCTCCATCAGATCTTCGTCCCAGGCGATGTTCGAGAAGCCGAGGTCGATCTTGCCGCCGCCGCTGCCCGTGTCGAGGTCGAGGTGGGCGATGCCGGCATTGCTGGCCTCGACGTCGATATCGACGCTGCCGCCGCCGACGCCCGCCTTGACGCGCGCGATCGAGGCGTCGGTGGCGCTGACGCGCACGTTCTTGTGCGTTGCGAGGAAGGTCTGGTGGATGTCGCGCAGGCTGGCATCGCGGCGCGGCGCCAGGATCAGCAGGGTGGCGACCCAGGTGCGTCCCGGCCCCGCCTCAACCGGGCGGCTGTGCAATTCGAGCTCGATCCGGTACTGGCCGTGTTCGAGCCCGCGCGAGGAAAATTCGAGAAAGACCGGCAGCCACTCGCCGCGCCCGGTGCGCATGAAATTGTGGCGTGCGCCGCCGTCCAGGCGCAGGCGCGAGCTGGCCGACATGCCGACCTTCGGTGCGGCATCGGCCGGCATGCCGCGCAATTCGAGCTTGAGTACCTGGCGTCCGCCGGCCGCGCGCGGGTCGAAGCCGCTGACGCGCAGGTGCGGGCGCAGCCTGGCGGGGGCGCCCGGCGTAGGGGCGCCCGGCGTGATCGGGCCGGTCGCCAGCTTGGGCACGGGAGGCCGCTCGGGAACCGGGTTCAACCCGGCCGGCGACGCCGCCACGGCTTGTATGTGGCCATGTGCACAGGCGGATTCCCCCGGCATCACCCAGACGGTGCAGTGCGGATGCTCGGGATGGCTGCAACGGTTCATGGATGGCTGACCTCGTGGATCGGCAGAGCTTAGCAGTATTCATGCCGCCATGGCGCGCGCCATCCTTGCGCTAAGGGTGTTGCGGCAATGCCGTCTCGTCGCGCGCCGGATTGCGCATGCGCAGGGCGATCGCCGTCAGGTTGTCCGGCTGCAGGCCGGCCGGCGGCCGCGTTTCCATCTCCGCGAACAGGGCGGCGATCGCGCCGGCCGCCCCGCCTGCGCCATCCTGCGCCAGCAGCCGCGGCCAGCGGGCGACGAAGGCGGCGGGGTCGTAGCAGGACCAGAAACCGTCGGTGGCGAGCAAATAGAGCGCATCGCCACGCAGTGTGATGGCGCGCCGGTCCGGCAGCGCGCGCAGCCAGGGCGGAAGAGAGTCGGGCGTCATTGCGAACAGGCCGTCGTCCAGGCGCGCCGGGTCGGCCAGGGTGTTCCCGAGGATGAAGGCCTGGGCGATCTGCGGCCCATGGCGGCCGTGCACCTGGCGGCGCCAGGCGTCTTCGTCCAGCAGCCCGGCCATCGCCGCCAGCGTGGCCGGAACGTGGTCCACGGTCAATGGCAAGGCGCCGCCCGCCGTGATTTCATACAGGCGCGAGTCGCCCACATGCCAGAGCAGGGCCTCGCCCTGGCCCTCGGGCGGCAGTTCCAGCAGCGTCAGCGTGGTTCCGGGGCGGGGCATGCCGTCGTCGAGGGCGTCGAAGCGCCGCTGCAGCGTGTCGTGCAGGCGCTCCAGGTGGCCTGACAGGGCGCCGGCCTTGCGGCAGGCGGGAATCGCCAGCAGGCCGGCGGCCGCCGCCTGCGCCGCTTCGCGCCCGTGGCTATGCCCGCCCATGCCGTCGAGGACTGCCAGGCGCACGTGGCCAGGCGGCCAGCCTGCCACCGTGCTTGTCTGCGGCTGGCCGCCGGCAAGAAAACAAGCGTTTCCGGCGGCATCGATCAGCAGGCAGTTGTCCTGGTTTTCAGGACGCATGACGGGGCCGGCGCCGACGGCGCTGTGCGCCGCCACGTCCAGCCGTGCGCCGAAATTCAGGTGTTCGAACATGTGTTGAAACGCGCTTGATGTGGACATTCATCATATGTTAGCTTGCAGTTTTGGCAAAGCTTGTCTCTTCCATGCTGATCCGTCCCTGCGAAGACCACGACCTGGCCGCCATGGCGCGCCTGTTTCGCGCCAGCGCCCTCGAGTACATCGTGCACGACGCGCCGCCCGAAGGCGCCGCCAATTTCCTGCGCGAGAACGACGAGCAAGGCCTGCGCGGCTTCGTGCAGGGCGGCCATGTCTATCACGTGGCCGTCGATGGCGCCGAACTGGCGGGCTTCATCGCCATCCGCAACCACGACCACCTGTACCACCTGTTCGTCGACCGCCGTTGGCACCGGCAGGGACTGGCGCGCCGCCTGTGGGAGGTGGCGCGCGCCGCGGCGATCGCGCGCGGCGGCAGCGGCGCCTTTACGGTGAACGCATCGAGCTTCGCGGTGCCGGTGTACGAGGCCTTCGGCTTCGAGCGCACCGGTCCGCTGCAATGCGTGAAGGGGCTGAAGGTCAACCCGATGCGCTTTGCCGTCGCGGCGCCGGACTGAATCAGCGCGCTTCGTCGCCACGGCGCAGCCACAGGCTGCTGGCCCAGCCCTCGATAGGACGGCCGTCGACCTGGGCCCGCACCTGCCACCAGTCGCCATCGATGCGGCCGGTCGCGGTCACGGTCGAGCCGGCCGGCAGCACCGTCACGCGGCGGGCGCCGACGCCGTTCGCCGCGCGCATGTTGAGCGCCTCGGCGACCCGGTAGCTGCGCCCCTGCGGCGGCGCCTGGACGGCGGCCGCAACGCTGTGTGGAGGATCGTCCCGCGGACCGGCGATCCACCACAAGGCGCCGCCGATGACGCAGGTACCGGCTGCCAGCACCGCCAGGGCCCGTGCGTTCGGGCGGCGCCACCAGGCGCCGGGCGTCAGGCGCGCCGCCAGCGCCAGCGTCGCCAGCAGCGCCGCCGCGAGGCAGGCGAAGGGCAGGATCGAGGCCGGCATGGCGTTCACGCTTCGACGCGCAGCACGTAGTGCCCGGCGACGACATGGTGGCCGTTCGGCACCAGGTAGGGCGCGTCCGGCGTGGCGGTCTCGATCGCGGCGACGAAGCCGAGCTCCGCGTCGAGGTGGTAGAGCGCCTGCGTCGGCGACAGGCGGTTCACGCGCCAGCCTTCCACCGTCGCCTCGAGACTGAGCCCGTTGCGCGAGAGCCCGAGGCGGTCGGCGCCGCCGAGGTCGAGGCCATCGGCGCCGCGCAGGCAGGTGGCGGCATCGAGCACGCGCAGGCCGGCCAGGGCGGGGGCGCCGCGGCCAAAGGCGAGCGGGGCGCCGGCCAGGACCGGCGTGCCCTGGACCTGCGGCAGGCAGACGATCGCGCAGTAACGGTCGAGCATGGCCGGCGCAGGCGCCAGCACCCGCAGGTCGACGCCGTCGAGCGGTGCGAAGCGGTTCGGCACCGCGATGCGCTGGCGGCCGTCCTTGCCGATCGCGTGGACTTCATCGGCATCGTCGACGGCAAAGCCGATCAGGCAATCCGCATCGAGCGCGCCCGCGGCGAGCTGGCGGTCGATCCCGAATTCGACGGCGGCGGCGCCCGTGTCGCGGTAGCGCGACAGGCGCGGCAGGGCAATCGCGGCCAGCGCCACGCATTGGCGCGCGACCGGCGCGTAGGTCGCGTCCTGCGCCGGCGCGGGCTCCGCTGCCTGGCGCGCACGCTGCAGGACCGGCATGGCGGTGAGTTCGGCGTCGTCGATGCTGCGTTCACGGCTCTTCCAGACGGCCGGCGTGCGCGCGACCGGCGCGGCCGGGAGAGCGAGCGCGCTTTGCGCCTTCGGTGCGCCCGCCGCGGCGTGCTGGGTGACTTTCAGCAGCAGTCGCGGCGCGGGCGCGCCGGCCTCGTCCCGCTTCGCCCGGATCGTGTAATAGCCGGCGGCGGCGTCGAAGCCGCACTCGAAAGCGTCTTTCGGGCGCACCTGCACCTCGAGCGGCGCCTCGATCCCGTCGTTGATCAGGAGGATGGCGCCATCGGCGCCGAAGGGCCAGGCCGGCACGGCGTGGGTGCTGCTCACCGGATCGCGGCCAAGCACGGTCAGGCGCTGGTTCGGATAGACCGCGCACACCGGCTGCCAGATGGCGCTGTCGCGCGAGACGCTGACGCTGTACTGCACCTGTTCTCCCGGCGCCGGCAGGTAGACGGCGTGGCCGAATTTGACTTCGACGTGGCCGGGTTCCAGGCGCTCGGAGCCGAGCACGTGGTAGCGCACGTCGTCGCTGCCGAGCAGGTCGCCGAAATCCTTCTGGTGCAGGGCCTGCAGCGTCTGCGCCAGGTCGCGCACGCGCGCGCCGCGCGTGAGGTGGCGGTCATCGTCGACCTCGTCCTGCGGCAGCACCAGGGTCACGTGGGAGAAGCAGCGGGTCACGGCGCTGCCGCGCTGCTCGCGCGGCGCTCTTTCCAGCAGGTCGCGCAGCAGCGGGCGGCGGTTGAACAGCGCCAGGCCCGGCGCCTGCCAGATCGCCTCGGCATTGAACACGTCGCTGACGCGGCTCAGGGTTTGGTGTTGGACGTAGACCGGCATGATTCATTTCTCCTCGATGATGGTGGCGCCTGATGTGGCAAAGGCTAGCAGGGGGAAGATGAAAAACAGGAGGTGCGAGCCGCCCGCGGACAGGAAGCTCATCGGCTGCCCCATGATCGGGAAGAACGCGAGGTTGGTGCCCCAGGACAGCAGGAAGTGGCCGAACAGGAAGGCCGCGCCGCCGCACAGCACGAAGCAGCGGAAGCGCCCGGCCCAGGCGTGGCGGAAATCGCGCGCCAGCACCGCGCCCTGCCAGGCGCGCAGCGCGCCGTGCAGCAGCGCGCACAGGAAAGCGGCCTGCAGCGCCCACAGCGCCAGGCCGGCCGCCAGGCCGTGCCGCTGCAGCAGGAAGGAAGGCGCGAAATCGTCCTGGACTGCCGGAATTGCGAGCGCTTCGACGGCGCCCTGGCCCAGCGCCGCGATCCCGAAAACGCCGTCCGCGCCAAGCCAGCCGCCGCCGGCGATCGCGGCGGCCCCCTGCAGCAGTTGCTGGCCGGTGTGCGGGTGGGCCGCAGGGTCGAGCCAGACGCCGAAACGCTCGCCGTAGAAGCGCCAGCCGCCGGCCGCATCGAGACCAGCTGTGCGCACGAGCCACACGCCGGCCAGGCAGGTGCAGGCGAGCGCCGCCACCGCCAGCGCGGCGCCTGGACGGCGTGCGCCGAAGGACCAGGCCAGCAGCATGGCCGCGCCCCAGACCAGCAGCAGGATCAGGGGCGAATAATCGTCGACCTGGACCAGCGCGACGCCGAGCAGGAGGACGAACAGCAGGGCTGGCGCGGCCAGGCGCAGCGTACGCAGCAGGGCGCTTCCCGCGCCGGTGCCGGAACCGAGACCGAGGCCGAGCGCGATGCAGTGCGCGGCCAGCACCGTGAGCGCCAGTTTCGCGAATTCCACCGGCTGCAGGTCGAACACGCCGGTTTCGTTGCCCCAGCCGACCTGCAGCAGCAGTCCCGCCAGCGCGCAGGCGGCCAGTACGAGCAGCAGCAGCTCGACCCGGGCCTGGGACATCGGCGGCCGTCCCGGAGCGCGCCGCAGGGCATTGACGGCGCCGGCGGCGCCGAGGCCGAGCAGCGTGGCGGCCGCTGTCTTCTGGAAGTGGCGCAGCCAGGACGTATCCGGGGCGCCCAGGCCGAGTTCGAGCTGGAGCAGCAGGCCGGCCGCCAGCAGCAGCAGGCCGCTCAGGAGCACGGCGCCGGCGCCGCGCCAGCTCAGCGCGTACCACAGCGCCGCCCAGCATGCCAGCAGCGACCAGGCGACACCGAGCGCGGCGCCGGCGCGCTGGGCCAGCAGAAGCGCCAGGCCGGCCAGGCACAGCGCAATGCCCGCGCCAAAGCGCGCGGCGTCCGCCATGCCGGCGCGCCCGCGCATACGCCCGGCCACGACGAAGGCCAGGGCGCCTGCGGCCAGCGCGCCGAACGTGCACAGCGTTGCCGAGGACGGCCAGGCCCAGGGGTCGCGCTTTTCCCATTGCCAGGCCACGCCGTCCGGCAGCGCAGCGCGCGGCAGCGTCGACACGGCGACCCGGCTGACCGGCCGCAGCAGCAGCGCGCCGTCCTCGATCCGCGTGTCGAAACGTGTGCGGCCGACCAGGATGGCATCGACGCCGCCCAGTAGCTGCTGCGTTAGCGCGAGCTCCTGGGGCAGGCCGCCTTGCTCGACGATGAGCGGGCTTGGAGTGGCGCCGTCGCCGGCTGCGGAAATGAGCAGCGGCGCGCCGTCGACCATGCGCAGGATGGCGCTGCCCGGCGCCGCATGCGGGTTGCCGACCCGGGTTCCACAACTGAGGTTGCCGCCGAAGGAAAGCGGGCGCGCAAGCGCGAGCGGCGACAGCAAGCCCGGCAGCCAGCGGTTCCAGACGCCGGCCAGGCGCGCGCCGGGCCCGGCGTCCGGACACGCGGCCAGCGCTTCGCCGTCGCGCCAGACGCTGGCGCCGTCATAACGCCAGGTTTGGCGGCCGTCGCCGAAGCGCACCGTCTTGCCGTCGGCGGCCTCGACCGTGTAGCGCAGGGCGCCGAGCTGGAAGCGCGCGCCCGGCCGCAGGGCCGTCGAGGCGCTGCGCGTGAGCCGGCCGGCGCGCTCGAAGCGCAGGGGGCCGCCAGTGCTGCCGGCCCACCAGCGGCCCGCCGTATCGCGGCGCAGGCGCAGCGAGCCACCCGCTCCCGGCAGCGCCAGGGCGGCGCGTTCCGGTTCGATGGCGGCGCCCGGCGCGAGCCGGATCGCGATGTGCGCCGGCAGCCAGGCCGGCGGGCTGCGCAGCACGGCCAGGCCTTGCAGGGCGCACAGCCCGAACAGGATGGCGCCGGCAGCCAGGCGCGCGGCTCCTGCGCGCATCAGGCGGCCCTCCGCCATTGCGGGTTTGCCGCGGGAGCGTTTTGCGCCGCCGCGATCATCCGGCTGATGTCGAGCGCGTGGCGCGGACGGTCCTCGGCTCGGGCAGCGAGGAGGGCGCGCAGCAGTGCGAGGGCGGCGCACGGGTCGCCAGCCTCGTCACCACCCCCCTTGCCATCGGCCGCGCAGTGCAGGAATTGCGCGGCTTCCGCTTCCAGCAGGATCGGCGGCAATGCACCACCGCAGGCCTGCCTCAGGCGGGCGGCGCCAGCCAAGCCGTGGACCCGCCAGGCATCGGCGCAGGCGCCCGAATAGCTCAGCGTCGCGCCGTTCGTCACCATGTAGAAGAACAAGGCGCCCATGGCGAAATAATCGGTACGGGCGTCGGTGAGGTAGGCCGCCTGGGCGTAGGGAAAGAACTGCTCGGGCGCTTGCCAGCTGGCGGTGCCGGCGTAGGAATGGGCGGCGGTATCGGACAGGCTGCGGCTGGTGCCGAAATCGGCCAGTTTTAGGATGCCGCCCGCGCCGTCGACCAGCAGGTTTGCCGGTTTCAGGTCGAGATAGCGCCAGCCATGCTGGTGCACCCTGGCCAGCGCGCCGTTGACTTGCGCCAGCCAGGCCAGCGCCCGGGCCAGTCCGATGCGCTCGCCACGTCCGGCCTGCGCCGTCATGTAGGAGGCGAGGTCGCCGTCGAGCAGCTCGAGCGCGATCGCCGGCAGTCCCTCGTGCAGGCCATGGTCGAGCATGCGCACGATATGGCGCGCGTCCCAGGGCGCGAGCTGCGAGAGAAAGGCGATTTCACGCTCGGCGCAGGCGCGCCAGTGTTCGCGCAGGGCGGGCTCGGCGCGCGCCATCTGCGTGCGATTGACCAGCTTGAGCGCGACCGCGCTGCCGTCCCCGGCATTCTCGGGTTCGGCGCGCCAGACCACGCCATAGGCGGAAGCGGCGAGCTGCGCGCGCAGCCTGTAGTGGCCGCCCGACAAAGTCACGATATCGCCGCTTTGAACCATGCTTCCTCCGATCGCCGCGGCAAGGCGCCGCCGACCGGGTCTAGCGGAGGGTGGGAGAAAAAGGGGGACAGGAAATGGAAAAGCCGCGTCGGGGACGCGGCTTCGGGTCATGCGCTTGCGCGAGGCAGGGAATTAACGGCGATAGCCGTCGCGGTAATTGTCGCGGTAGCCACGGTCATGATCGCGGTAGCCGTGGTGGCGGCGATGATGACGCGGTGCAACGTACACGACTTCAGGCTGGCGATAATAACGCGGCGCTTCGTAGTAGACCGGACGCGGCTGGACATACACCGGACGCGATTCGACGTACACCTGGGTCTGCGCGTAACCGTTGCCGTAGCCGCGGTTGTCGTAATAGCCGCCGTTGTTGTAGTTGTTGCTGTAATACCCGCCGTTGTTGTAATAACCGCGGTCATTGTAATGACTGCCGCCGACCGAGTTGCCGACTGCCGCGCCGAGCACGCCGCCGACGATGGCGCCGCGGCTACCGCCCGCACTGTGGCCGATTGCTGCGCCGAGCACCGCGCCCACCGCGGTATTCACGCCACGGTCTTGAGCGAATGCCGAGGGCGAGACGGCGACGGCGGCCAGGATCACCGCACCAAAGCATTTTTTGTTCAACATGGCTGTTCCTTTTTGCCTCAACGAGGATCGGGATGATCACTGTCACGCCGTGGCATGAGTGAACTATAGCGAAGGCCGCCGTCGCGTTCACCATCTAATACAGATTATTACAAGTGGTTCAGGCGCTGTAACAATCTCTCCGGGAAGCCTTGCAGACCGGCGTGGCCGCCCCATCTGCTCCGGGTCACCTTTCCTGCAAAGTTCCCATGTCCGCGCGCCGCAACCTCGCCGTCGTCTTTTCCCTGCACTTCGTGCTGCACGTGTACATCGGCCTGCGCCTGCTGCTCGACATCGGCGGCGAGCGTCCGGGAATGCTGGTCCTGACCACGCTCATGCTGCTGTCGACGCTGCTGCTGGCGCCCGTCGGGCTGATGTCCTCGTCGCTGCGCCGCGGCCGCCTGTCCGAGGGGCTGGCCTGGGCCGGACTGCTGGCGATGGGCCTGTTTTCGTCCCTGTTCGTACTGACCTTGCTGCGCGATATCGGGCTGCTGCTGGCCTGGCTGCTGCAAGGCCTGAGCGGCTTCGGCCATCCGGGCCTTGCTTCCTGGTCGGCCGTGGCGGCGCCGCTGCTGGCGCTGGCGGTGACCTTCATCGGCTTCGTCAATGCCCGGCGCGTCGCGCGCGTGGTGCGGGTGGATGTGCCGATCGCCGGCCTGCCCGCGGCCTTGCACGGCTATGCGATTGCGCAGATCTCGGATATCCACGTCGGCCCCACCATCCGGCGCGCCTACCTGGCCGCCATCGTCGAGCGCGTCAATGCGCTGGGCGCCGATGCGATCGCCGTCACCGGCGACCTGGTCGACGGCAGCGTGCAGCGCCTGGCCACGCATACCGCGCCGCTGGGGCGGCTGGCGGCGCCGGACGGGGTCTTTTTCGTGACCGGCAACCACGAATACTATTCGGGCGCCGAGGAGTGGATCGCGGAAGTGCGCCGCCTCGGGCTGACCGTGCTGCTCAACACCCACGTGCTGCGCCGGCGCGGCGCGGCAACGCTGGCGATCGCCGGTGTCACCGATTATTCGGCCCAGCATTTCAACCCTGCCCACCGCAGCGACCCGGCGGCCGCGATTGCCGGCGCGCCGCCGGACGCCGTGAAAATCCTGCTGGCGCACCAGCCGCGCAGCGCGCCGGCGGCCGCCGCGGCCGGGTTCGACCTGCAACTGTCGGGGCACACCCACGGCGGCCAGTTCTTCCCCTGGAATTTATTCGTGCCCCTGCAGCAGCCTTTCGTGGCTGGCCTGCACCGGGTACGGCAGCTGTGGGTGTACACCAGCCGCGGCACCGGCTACTGGGGTCCGCCGAAACGCTTCGGCGCCCCGTCCGAAATCACCTTACTGCGGCTGGTTCCGGCCTGAATCCGGCGTTCGGGACCGGCGCGTGTAAAGACAGCCAAAACCTGCAGGATGCGCTAACCTTGTCTTTCCCGTAACCATCGAAAGTCAGAACGCATGAATCGCCTCCGCTCACTCGCCCACGCGCACGCCCTCGGCCTGGCTGCCGCCACGCTCTTCATCGGCACAGCCGGCGCAGCCAGCCCCGGCAACGACCCGGCCGCGCTGGCGAAGATCCGCGACACGGCCATGGCGAGCGACTATGCCTGGGAGCGCCTGGCGGACATGACCGACCTCATCGGCCCGCGCCTGTCCGGTTCGCCGGGGGCGGCGGCGGCGGTGACCCAGGTGGCAGAAGCGATGCGCAAGCTCGGCGCGAAGGTGACGCTGCAGCCAGTCAAGGTGCCGCACTGGGTGCGCGGCATCGAAACCGGCGAACTGACTGAGTACCGCGGCCGCCCGGCCGGCATCAGCCAGCGTGTCGTGCTGACCGCCCTCGGCGGCTCCGGCGCCACCCCGCCCGAAGGCTTGAGCGCGCAGGTGGTCGTGGTCTCGAACTTCGAGGAGCTGAAGGCGCGCGCGGGTGAAGTGAAAGGGCGCATCGTGCTGTTCGACGTGCCTTTCGACCAGGGCATGGCCGATCGCGGCCTGGCCGGCCAGGCCTATGGCCAGGGCTCGAACTACCGCAGCAACGGACCGCGGATCGCGGCGGAAATGGGCGCGGCAGCCGCGCTGGTGCGTTCGGTCGGCGGCGCCAACTACCGCCTGCCGCATACCGGTAACACCGGACTGCAGGACGGGGCGCGCATTCCCGCCGCCGCCGTCACCGTCGAGGACGCGCTCCTGATGCGCCGCCTGGCCAAGCGTGGACCGCTGACCATGCGCCTGGTGCTCACGCCGCAAAACCTGCCGGACGCCGACAGCTTCAACGTGATCGCCGACTGGCCCGGCAGCGACAAGGCGGGCGAAATCGTGATCGTGTCCGGTCACCTCGACTCCTGGGACCTGGCCACGGGCGCCCACGACGACGCCTCGGGCGTGGCCAGCGCCATGGCGGTGTTCGAGACGCTGAAGAAACTCGATTACCGGCCGCGCCGCACGATCCGCATGATCGCCTGGATGAACGAGGAAAACGGCACCCGCGGCGCGCGCACCTACCTGGCGGCGAACGAAGCGAACGCGGCGAACCACATCGGCGCGATCGAGAGCGACAATGGGGCAGGGCGCCCGTTCGGCCTGCGCGCCAGCATTCCGGCCACCTCCAGCCGCATCTTCGCGCCGCTGCAGGCGGCGCTGCAGCCGATCGGCGCCGGCCTGTTCCGGCGCGAGGATGCCCTGGCGACCGGCGACCTGTCGGGACTTGAGCGCGCCGGCGTGCCGAGCTTCGCACCGCTGCTCGATACCTCCACCTATTTCGACTACCACCATACCGCCGCCGACACGCTCGACAAGATCGATCCCGACCACCTGCGCCGCCATGTGGCCGTGATGACGGCGACGGCCTGGTTCCTGGCGAATGTCGAGGAGCCGATCGGCCGCGCTGTCGTGCCCGCTAGGTAACTGTCGGCCAGATAATTGTCGCCCCGAAGCGGACGCTCCCTGTCCGGGGCGTTTCGGTAGACTGCCCGCATACATCCTGCAGGGAGGACACCATGACTGGACGCAAGAAACTGACGGGACAGCGTATCGCCGTGCTGGTGGCGGACGGCTTCGAGAAAGTGGAACTGACGGCGCCGGTGGCGGCCCTGCGCGCGGCGGGCGCCGGGATCGATATCGTCTCCCTGCACTCGGGCAAGATCCGTGCGATGAACCTGCACATGCCGGCGGAATTGGTCGCGGTCGATTTCAAGGTCGACGACGTCAACCCGCGCGACTACGACGGGCTCCTGATACCGGGCGGTTTCATGAACCCGGATACCCTGCGCCAGTCGTCTGAAGCGCGCGACTTCGTGCGCGCTTTCGATCTGCTGGGCAAACCGATCGCAAGCCTCTGCCACGGCCCCTGGCTGCTGGCCTCGAGCGGCCTGCTGAACGGTCGTACCCTGACCTCCTGGCCCGGCGTGCGCGACGACATGGTGCACGCCGGCGCTACCTGGCTCGACCAGGAAACGGTGCGCGACGGTAACCTGGTGACCGGTCGCGGTCCCCAGGACATCATGCCCTTCGTGCGCGAGATGATCGCACTGTATGCTGGCGAAGCGGGCAACCGCAGCGCCCAGGGCCGGCGCCGCTCGGACCCGCAACGCGACAGCCCGACCGCGATCACGAGCGCCGCCATGCGCGGGCTGCCGCGCTCATCGATCGGCACCGTGCTCGGCCTCGCGCTGCTGGGCGTGGGCATGGTTGCGGCCAAGCGCAAGCGCGAGGGCGCGGGCATGACCGAGGCGGAAGCGCGCGCGGCGTCGGTATAGCGGGCCGGCGCCTGCACCTGCACACACCATCGTCATTCGCGCAGGCGCCACCGCCGCGCGCCGGCTTATTCGATCGGCACCCGCCGCACCGCACGCGCATGGCCGCGGAAGGGGCGGCCGTAGACCGTCTGGATGCCGCTGGCAAAGTTCTCGCCCCACACCAGCTGGGCCCGCGTTTCATGCGGTTCGGAAGACCAGTACCATTCGCGGGAGAACTGTTCGCGCAGGTTTGCGAACAGCAGCGACAGCTCGCGCCGGTTCGGCAACTCGCCGCCCTGGCCGATGGCCCAGTCGATCGCACCCGGCCAACTGGTGTCGGCGGCGTCTCCGGGCAGCAGGATCAGATGGTGGTCGGGCGCGCCGTCCTTGCCGAGGATGATGCCGGCGTAGTGCTCGCCTTCTTTCAGCGTTTCTCTCAGTTGCATATAAATGCCCATCGGGGTCTCCGCGCAGCGTTTGCGTTATTTGGTTACCAGGTAAGACACCGGCCTCGGCATCTTAGTTGCCACTCCAAACACGATATAGATCAGAACGCTGTTCGATTTCGAACGAATAAACGGTTTTGCGTCTTTGTTATTGCGAGAAAATTTATATCCAAAAAGTTTGAACTAAGGAAGTTTCCCGCCCTCAAAGCTTATTCACTTTTTGCGGAGAAACTTTCAGATGCAGAATCACGTCAACTTCCCCCTCCCTGCAGCGACCAAACTGCGTTGCGCCGCCACCGTTCTGCTCGCCGCCGCTGCCATGCATGGCGCCAGCGCCCAGGTCAGCAGCGCCCTCCCAGCCACCCCCAACAATTACTACGTGTCGCCCACCGGCTCCGACAGCGCTGGCGGCAGCAGCGCCGCCCCGTTCAAAACCCTGGCCCGCGCCGCGAAGGCCGCGACCATGCCAGGCACCACCGTTTTCGTTGCCCCGGGCACGTATGAAGGCGGTTTCAAAACGGTTGGCAACGGCAGTGCCGCCAGCCGTATCTATTGGGTGTCGACCACCAAGTGGGGCGCGAAGATCGTGCCGCCAGCAAATTCGACCAACAAGACCGCCTGGGATAACCGCGGCAATTACGTCAGCATCATCGGCTTCGAGGTCGACGGC
Source organism: Telluria sp. LT2P34 (assembly GCF_059685915.1). Classification (NCBI taxonomy): domain Bacteria; kingdom Pseudomonadati; phylum Pseudomonadota; class Betaproteobacteria; order Burkholderiales; family Oxalobacteraceae; genus Telluria; species Telluria sp. LT2P34. The sequence goes on along the minus strand of NZ_JCASIN010000001.1, from coordinate 480,488 downwards.
AGTGCGATTCGCAGCGGCACCAAGTGGACGCTCGGCATCTATACCGGCGGCTCCTACAACCTCATCGAAGGCAACCGCGTCCACCACACGGCCAACACCATCGCCTGCAGCAGCGCCGGCGGTTCCGCCATCGGCGTCGACAGCTATTTCAAGGGCGTGATGACGGATGTGATCGGCAACGTCGTGCACGACATCGGCCCGGCCGGCTGCTCCTATGTGCAAGGCATCTATGTCAGCACCTCGGGCACGATCCAGAACAATGTCGTCTACCGCGTCGGTTCGGCGGCGATTCACCTGTGGCACGACGCCGCGGACGTGAAGATCATCAACAACACGGTGAGCGCGTCGAACTTCGGCATCATCGTCGGCGGCGGCGACTTTTATTTCACGAGCGCGGGCGCCGACAAGGTACACGTCCACAACAACCTCGTGTACGACAACCGGTACGGCATTTCGGAGCAGGGCAAGACCGGCACCGGCAATACGTACAGGAACAACCTCGTGTTCAAGAACACGAGCTACGACTGGCAGTTGCGCAAGGGCCTGACCCACAGCGGCACGATCACCTCGGATCCGCTGCTGGCCGGCTATTCGCGTGGCGCTGCAATGCCGGACTTCAGGCCAGGCGCCGGTTCACCGCTGATCGGGCGCGGCATTGGCACGCATGCACCGGCGCGCGATATCGACGGCCGCGTACGCGACGTGGGCACCGGCATCGACGTCGGCGCTTACCAGCACCGGGCAGACTGATCGCACCGGCCACGGCCGGTCATGCCAGCCCGCGCAGCCGCAAGGCGCGCGGGCTTTATCACGCCCAAAATAGGTTTCTCGGAGAAAACAATATTTGTGACAATGCTACTCCGCGGAAATAATGTGCCCGAAACATTGAACCTAAGCAGTTTCCTACGCTCAAAGTTATGCATTCACTTTAAAACGTTAGGGAATTTCTGCATGAATAAGCAATCCGTCTCAGCAAGCTCGAATCGTCTCAATGCCAATCGTTTCAATGTCATCACCCGCGCCACGGCGTCCGCCCTGTTTATCCTCTGCGCCGCTTCCACCGTGCAAGCCGCGGATCGCTACACGGTCGCCGGCTACGACGCCGCGCGTACTGGTTCAACCTCTGCGCGCTACGCCAGCCAGGTGACCGTCCTGTACCGCACCCTGCTCAACCGTGAGCCAGACCCCGCCGGCCTCGCTTACTGGGTGCAGCGGATGTCGCGAGGAACGACGATCGGACAGATCGAAGCGGAGTTGAAGCAGACCACGGAATACCGCAACCGCACCGTACCGGCACCAGCACCAGCACCGGCGCCAACGCCAGCACCGGCACCGGCACCGGCACCGGCGCCGGCACCGGCCCCAGCCCCAGCACCGGCCCCAGCACCCGCACCGGTTCCTGCACCCGCCCCAGCCCCGCAACCTGTGCCGCCGACGGTACCGACCGCTACGCCGGCCACGCCGAACAATTTCTATGTGGCGCCGACCGGTTCGGACACCGCCGCCGGTACCAAGGCCGCTCCATTCAAGACGCTGGCACGCGCCGCAAAGGCCGCTGTGAAGCCGGGCACGACTGTGTTTGTGGCACCGGGCACCTATGACGGTGGCTTCAAGACGACCGCCAACGGTACGGCAAGCGGCCGCATTTACTGGGTCTCGACGGTGCAGTGGGGCGCAAAGATTGTTCCTCCTGCAAACTCGACCAACAAGACCGCCTGGGATAACCGCGGTAATTACGTCAGCATCATCGGCTTCGAAGTCGACGGCAGCGCGATTCGCAGCGGCACCAAGTGGACGCTGGGCCTCTACACCGGCGGCTCGTATAACGTGATCGAAGGCAACCGCGTGCACCACACGGCCAACACCATCGCCTGCAGCAGCGCGGGCGGCTCGGCCATCGGCGTCGACAGCTATTTCAAGGGAGTCATGGGTGACGTGATCGGCAATGTCGTGCACGACATCGGGCCGGCCGGCTGCAGCTATGTGCAGGGTATTTATCACAGCACGTCGGGCACGATCAAGAACAACGTCGTCTACCGCGTCGGTTCAGCCGCGATCCACCTGTGGCACGATGCAAGCAACCTGAAGATCATCAACAATACGGTGAGCGCCTCGAACTTCGGCATCATCGTTGGCGGTGGCGACTATTACTTCACCTCGGCCGGCGCCAACAATGTTCACGTGCACAACAACATCGTGTACGACAACAAGTACGGCATTTCGGAGCAGGGCAAGACCGGTACCGGCAACACCTACAGGAATAACCTCGTGTTCAAGAACACGACCTACAACTGGCAGTTGCGCAACGGACTGACCCACAGCGGCACGATCACCTCGGACCCGCTGCTGGCCGGCTACTCGCGTACCGCTGCCTTCCCCAACTTCAAGCCCAGCGCCAGCTCGCCTGTGATCGGCCGCGGCATCGCGACTTACGCACCGGCAAGCGATATCGATGGCCGTCCACGCAACGCGACGGTCGGCTTCGACATCGGCGCTTATCAACACTGAGCAGGACCAAGCGGCGCCAGTCGGAACTACGTAACACTGACTGGCGCTTGAGGTCGCATCGAGCCAACCCGCGCAGCCGCAAGGCGCGCGGGTTTTTCTACGCATGGCTCGCACCTACGTCAGGAGACTATCGATGAAAAGCTTACTTACCGCAGCTGCCGCCACCTTCCTGCTGGCATGTACCGGCGCCACCGCCGCCACGACCCATGATTACTACGTCTCGCCGGATGGCTCGGACACCGCAGCCGGCACCGAGGCAGCGCCTTTCAAGACCCTGGCCCGCGCGGCGCGCGCCGCGACCCGTCCCGGTACGACCGTTTTCGTTGCTCCGGGCACCTACGCCGGCGGCCTCAGGACGACGGCCAGCGGTACCCCGTCGGCGCGCATCCGCTGGGTCTCGACCACCAGGTGGGGAGCGAAAATCGTGCCGCCAGCCCATTCGACCAGGAAGAAAGCCTGGGACAACCGCGGGAATTACGTCAGCATCATCGGTTTCGAAGTCGACGGCAGGAATGTCGGCAACGGCACAAGGTGGACTGTAGGCATCTATACCGGAGGCGCGTACAGCGTCATCGAGGGCAACCTCGTGCATCACATCGCGCGCACGATCGCCTGCAGCGGCGCAGGTGGCTCGGCCATTGGCGTCGACAGTTATTACAAGGGCGTCATGGGCGAGGTCGTCGGCAATGTCGTGCACGACATCGGGCCGGAGGGCTGCCCTTATGTGCAAGGCATCTATTTCAGCACCTCGGGCACGATCAAAAACAACGTGGTCTTCCAGGTCAGTTCCGCGGCCATCCACCTATGGCATGACGCGAAAGACGTGGTTATCGCAAACAATACCGTGAGCGCGTCGAACTTCGGCATCATCGTCGGCGGCGGCGACTTCTACTTTACGAATGGCGTCGCCAGTAACGTACATGTACACAACAATATCGTGTACGACAACCGTCACGGCATTTCGGAGCAGGGGAAGACCGGCACCAGCAATACCTACCGGAACAACCTGGTCTTCAAGAACGCGACGTATGACTGGCAGTTGCGTAATGGCCTGGAGCACAGCGGCACCATCACCTCCGATCCGCTGCTGGCCGGCTATTCGCGCAGCTACTGGCTGGCGAATTTCCGGCCCAGCCCCAGCTCGCCTGCGATCGGGCGCGGCGTCGCGACCCATGCACCTGCTACCGATATTAACGGCCGCCTGCGCAATGGCGCGACCGGGGTCGATATCGGCGCCTATCAGCACTGAGCGGCCCGGGCTCTACCAGCCCTGACTGGCATTGCTTTCCGCAACCCGCGTAGCCGCAAGGCGCGCGGGTTTTTTGCGTCCACAGCCGGTGACACAGACAGGTTTGGGGCCGGATCAGGGAAGCAATTCGCTAATAACTGTTTCCTTGTAAAAATAATGCTTGCAAGAATAGTACCCGAAGGAAATTTATTTTGGAAAAAGTTGAACTAAAGCAGTTTCCACCGCTCAAAGTTTACGTATTCATTTTTTACCTCAGGAAATTTCCCCATGAAAAAGCAAGCCCAGTCCGCAGTTCGTACCAAGGTCATCGTTCGTCACACCGTCACCGTATTGCTCGCAGCCTGTGCTGTTATTGGTGGGAACGCCAGTGCCCAGACCACAGTCAAGCTCTCCGGCTATGACGACCTGAGCGCCACCCCGAGCGTGCTTTCCAGCGCGACCCTGCCGGCCACCGCCGTGAATTACTATGTCGCGCCAACCGGCTCGGACACCGCTGCCGGCACCAAGGCTGCGCCATTCAAGACCCTGGCCCGCGCCGCCCGCGCCGTTACCCGCGCCGGCACCACCGTGTTCGTGTCGCCTGGCACCTATGCCGGCGGTTTCAAGACGGTTGCCAACGGCGCTGCCGCCAGCCGCATCTACTGGGTCTCGACCACCAAATGGGGCGCCAAGATTGTGCCGCCGACCAATTCGATCAACAAGACCGCCTGGGACAACCGCGGCCACTATGTCAGCATCATCGGCTTCGAAGTCGACGGCAGCAAACTGGCCGGCGGCACCAAGTGGACGCTCGGCATCTACACCGGTGGTTCGTATAACGTGATCGAAGGCAACCACGTGCACCACACTGCCAACACCATCGCCTGCAGCAGCGCCGGCGGTTCCGCCATCGGCGTCGACAGCTATTACAAGGGCGTGATGGGCGATGTGATCGGCAACGTCGTGCACGACATCGGCCCGGCCGGCTGCAGCTATGTGCAGGGCATTTATCACAGCACTTCGGGCACGATCAAGAACAACGTCGTCTACCGCGTCGGTTCGGCCGCGATCCACCTGTGGCACGATGCGACCAACCTGAAGATCATCAACAACACGGTGAGCGCGTCGAACTTCGGCATCATCGTCGGCGGCGGTAATTACTACTTCACCACGGCTGGCGCCAACAACGTGCATGTGCATAACAACATCGTGTACGACAACAAGTACGGCATCTCGGAGCAGGGCAAGACCGGCACCGGCAATACCTACAGGAACAACCTGGTGTTCAAGAACACGACCTACAACTGGCAACTGCGCAACGGCCTGACCCACAGCGGTACGATCACCTCGGATCCGCTGATGGTCGGCTACTCGCGTACCGCCGCGATGCCGAACTTCAAGCCAAGCCTGAGTTCGCCGGTGATTCGCCGTGGCATCGCAACCTACGCACCGACCACCGATATCGTCGGCCTTCCACGCAATGCGACGGTCGGTGTCGACATCGGCGCCTATCAGCACTAAGAGGCGGCCAGCACCCGCTTCATCCTTTGCTCCCCAGTGAGCCGACCCGCGCGCCCGCAAGGCGCGCGGGTTTTTTACGATCGCGCCATCGCGAGCGAATTCGAGTTCGGCGTCTTGACACGGCGCACACAATGCGTGTTGATCTGTCAAGAGCTTCGTGTAGAATCGATTCTTTCGGGGTGCAAGCCTGTTTCACAGAAAGCCAAAGATGGACACTGTCAAGACAAGATCGGAACAAGCCGCGCAAGCACCCGCCCCGGACGGCGCGCGCCGGCCGCGCCGCCGCATTGCCAAGGAAATTCTCGAACGTGGCCGCCGCTTGCGCAATCGCATCGGCGTGCTGATCGGCGTGTCGATGGGCGTGGTCGCCTTGGTGACGGTAATGGAATAAGCCGAAAATTAATCCGGGATCGGCAAGGCCATCTGCGGGCTGTTGGCGCCGGCCCGGTTCACCTCGGGCGTCACCTTGAACCACTCGAAGGCCTCGGGCGGCAGCGCCGCCCGGCGCGCCAGTTCGAGCGCGCCCTCAGGCGGCAGGTCGGGGTCGAGCCAGAGCGCGGCGTCGGCGGCTTCGAGCACCACCGGGCGCCGGTCGTGGATGTCGAGCATGCCTTCGGCGGCGTCGTCGGTGACGATCACGAAGCCGGCTTCGGCGCGGTTTTCCGTGAAGCTGCCAAAATTCGCCAGGGCCAGCATGAACAGCGGCGCGCGGTCCTTGCGGTGGATGTGCCAGGGTTGCTTCTTGCCTTTTTCGCCGGTCCATTCATACCAGCCTTCGGCCGGGACGACGGCGCGTCCGTTCTTCAGCAAGCGGCTCCAGTAGCGATTGCTCAGTTTGTCGAGGCGGGCGTTGATCGTGATCGGCACCTTGCCTTCGGCCCATTTGGCGCGGTAGCTCCAGAACACATCGTCGATGCGCCGCTCGCCGTCCTGCACATGCATGACGGGCCGGTAACTGCCCGGCGACACATTGAAGGCGGGCGCGGATGCGCTGTCGAAGTGCGCATCGGCCCAGCCGAAGACGCTCGCGTAATACCGTGCCGTTTGGCTCTGATCAAATCGTCCACACATGGAAAACATGGTACTGCAAAAGCGCCGGGCGCACGATTGGCCGGCACCGGCGGGCGAGGGAGTAGCAGAATGCTATCCTGCACACTGGAAAATACGGAGGATTCGAAATGGCGGCAGCAAGTTGGCTCAAGATGTTGAAGGCAGTTCCATGGAGTGAAGTGATCGCGCATGCGCCCCAGCTGGCGGGCAGCGCACGCAGGCTCTGGGAAACGGCGGCGCGCCGCGGCGTGCCGGAACCCGGGTTCGACCTGGGCGAAGCGATGGCGAACGCACCCATCGACGAGGACATTGCGATCCTGGCATCGCGCATCGAGCAGCAGGAGGCCACCATCGCCCAGCTGCACGGACAGGTGCGCGAGGCAACCAAGGTGATCACCGAGCTGGCCGACCAGAATGCACAGCTGGTGGCCCGCATGCAGTCGGCGCGCGAGCGCCTGAGCACGATCGGCGTGGTCGCCGCCTTCTCGGGGCTGCTGTCGGTGATTTCGCTGGCCATCGTCCTGACCCGCACCTGAGCGCCGGACGCACCCGGTATGAAATTTGTCCTGGTCCTGTTCAGCACCTTCGTCTTCATCGCGATGCTGATGAATAACAGCCGCAAGCGCGGCATGCTGAACGAGGACGCCAACAAGGCCGTCACCGGCCTGGCGACGGCGATGCGCTATTTTCTGTACGGCTTGCTGGTCGTGGCCGCGGCTGTGTGCGCGGTGCTGATTTACCAGGGAAGCTGAGACCTGTTCTTCGCAGCGCCGAGCGAGGCGCTGTGACGTTTGCTGCGCCTGTCCACCGTGACCAGGACCGTTCTGCAGCGTGCCGCACGCCTGTTTCGCCTCGAGTAATGCCACCTGTCGGCCCGCCTCGCCCCCAGCCTTCCATTTCCTGATCTCGGTCAGTTCCCGCGCTGTTACCGCGCATTTCGCACTTATTCCAAAGGTATTTACTGATCCTTGAGCTTGCCAATCTGACATTGCCTATTGGCAGCGGATTTCGACCGAGTCGACATTGGAAGGAGCTGGATCATGCTTGCATTGCGCACCGCATTCGAACTTCACCTGGCCAGGACACTTGCCCTCATCCTGCTCGTCGTTCCCACGCTCGCCGGCTGCGCCACCGGCAGTCCCCCACTGCAGGCGCCGGAAAAGCAGATCGAACGACTCGACAAGAACGCCATGCATGCCGCCGTGGCGGACGGCATCAGCACCGGCCTGGCGATCTCGAGCGGCGCGGTCGAAATGAATCCGCTGGTGTCGACGTCGCCCATCGGCCTCATCGCACTTACCGGCGCCAAGATTGGCCTGGTCAAATTCGCCGAGCGCCTGCCCGAGCCGCAGAAGCGCCTGGTCATCAAATCCGCGAGCTCGGTATGGGGCGGCGCCGCGGTCAACAACCTGATGGTGCTGGCGGCGGCGCCCACGCCGGTCGCCGTCGCCGCCGGCGTGGTGGCGGGCGTGCTCTGGTGGCGTCACAGCACGCGGGTCTACGAAAGGGCGGACCGCGCAATCGCGGCGCGTGGGGAAATGCCGGCGCCGCATGCGGGGCGGGTCGACGTGGCGGAGTTGGCGTCGCAGCCGGGGCACTAGCAAGCTTGCCCAGCTGGCGTGACGCCTCGAACCCAGCAGGCTGAAGATGCCGGTCAGGCGCGCGGCTTGCTCATGCCGCTACGGCGGGCAGGCTTGTGGAAGCTTGCCCGCACCCAGCATGCGGCCGTGAGCAGCCATAACTGCCAGCCCGCAGCGAGAAGGAGCAAGGGCAGGGCCGCGGTTTCAACTGACAACAGGGTGCATGCAAGGCCGGTGACAACGGCCGTCCAGCATGCCAGGTACTGTGCTGCGGAGCGGGCGATTCTGTGCCAGGGCAAGAGAACAAGCACCCCGGCAAAAAGAAAGAAGGGCGTGACGAAGGCATCAAAAAGCATCGTCGACGCAGCGTAGCTGGCATACGCCATGACGACGCAGGCAACAGCGTTAGCCGTACGCAAGCCAATGTCCGCTCTCCCGTTTCCGATGCCTGCGGAAGCTTTGGCGGCTTGCGCCCCATTCTTCAAGAGCGAGCGGACCATGAGCAACAACAGCGCGGCGCCGACGGCGAGGCTGAGGACATGCGCCCTGGCGCTGGCTTGGAGGACCACGTTCGCGCTTTCCATGAGAACAAGACCGAATGTGGCACTTAGCAGGCCTGCGAAGGCACTGTTGCGTCTTTGAACAATGGCCTTGATCTCATCGATTTCCATGCCGCCTCCGTAGGGTGTCACCGGGAATCTCCTCAGTATCTTCCTCAAAGCAACATATCTATTGAGCTTTATCAATTCCCCTAGGTAGACCGGTCAGAATGGATCGATCTGAACTGCTTGCGCCACGTCAATTGTTTCTAGTTATTGAAAGTTAGAATTAATTTTGGGTCCGCGCCTGGACAACCGCCTGAGTGCAAGGGAAAGGGTTGAGCTATGAATGATGCATCGCGCGCTGCGGTCGCACGCCGCGCACCGGGATTGCGCCGGGAGTCTGGTGCCGTGGCCATCATGTTCATTTCCTCGGTTCTGGTGATTTTCGGTTTCTTCGGCCTCGCGCTCGATCTGTCGATGGTCTACAACCGCAAGGTCGAAATGCAGAACGCGGCCGACGCGGTGGCGCTGGCGGCAGCTGCAGAACTGAACGGATCCTCGGCGGGCGTGGCAAAGGCCTTGTTGCGGGCATCCGAGCGCTTCATTACCCTGCCGGGAACGGTCGTTGGTGGCGTTTCCTACCAATACTCGACGCAGACGATGGAGTGGCGTGATGCGGCTATCCAGTTTGCACGCTCGCCTGCGGGACCCTGGATAGATGCAGGCACCGCTGCATCAAGTCCCGCCGGGCTGCTGTTCGCGCGGGTTGATACCGCTGGCCTTGACCCGGCGTATGGGGACGTCCGCACCTTGTTCATCCATGTCCTGGCACCGGAACAACAAACAGTTTCGACCTCCGCCATTGCAACAGCGGGACGCTCTGCGATTAACGTGACGCCTATCGGCATTTGCGCCATGCGCCCCGAGCAGGCACGAAACCACAAGGGGGAGCTGGAAGAGTACGGCTTTCGTCGCGGTGCGGCCTATGACCTGATGCAGTTGAATCCGGATTCCAGCGCGTCGGCCAGCACCTTCCTGATCAACCCACTGGTTCCGCCCGGGACGGTCGGCGCGACGCCATCGTTCAACGCCACCTCCGTCGCTCCCTTCGTCTGCACGGGTACGATGGCAATGGCACGTGTTTCAGGTGGGAGCATTGTCGTATCGTCGCCATTTCCGCAGAACGAGCTATTCCGGAGCTTCAACTCCCGGTTCGATGCGTACGCGGCTCCCTGCAGTCCGGAATCCGCACCCCCGGACGCGAATATCAGGGAGTACAGGCACGATAACGGTAGTGTTCCCTGGATGGCCACGGTGCCGACCAGCCAGGCAGCAGCGCAATCGTTCGCAGACGGCAAGCGCTGGACTGTAGTCGGCCCCGACGATACGCCGGCGGGCACGACGGCAGCACAGTACGGGCCGCTATGGTCGTACGCCAAGGCGGCGCGATTCAGTGCCTATACCAGCGGCCTTCCCGAACCTGCCGCCGGATACAGCACCTTCGGCACCGGCGACTGGGCCACGCTGTACAACCCCGGAAAGCCTCAGGTGGGAACGTATCCATCGTCTACTCCGTACGCGCAAACCGGCGGCCAGTACTTCCGCGCGCCAAGCCGCAGAAGCATCCGTGGACGCCGCGTATTGAATGTCCCGCTGCTTGCGTGCCCAGTCCCGGGCAACAGCGCGACAGTGCTCGGTATCGGCAAGTTCTTCATGACGGTGCAGGCCGACGCAACATCGCTGGTGGGCGAGTTTGCAGGACTCGCGTCCGAACAATCCCTTGGTTCAAACGTGAAGCTCTATCCATGAAAAAACGCTCGAGTAGCTACTTTCGCCGCCGCGAACGGGGCGGCGCCGCCATCGAAATGGCGCTCGTTCTTCCAATTCTCATCCTGTTCGTGACTGGACTGGTCTTTTTCGCGAGGGTGTTCTGGTATTACAGCGTCATCCAGAAGGCAGCACACGATACGACGCGGTTCTTGTCCACGGCCACCCAGATTGAAATGCGGACAACGGGAGCGCCAATGGCAGTGGTTGCAAGATCGATCGCGCAAGCAGAGACGGCGGTACTCAATTCCGCCGTGGAAGCAATCGCCATCGATGTGCAATGCAACTTTGCGACCTGCGGATTCGCGGTTCCGGCCACAGTCCGTACCGTCATCCAGGTGCGAATGCGCGACGACATTTTCGGCGCTCTTACGTCTGCTTACTATGGGGAGGACGGACTGCTGTTGACGGCAGACGTCACGATGCGCTATGCGGGTAACTGAACGAGCCAGGGGCGCCAGCCCGGCACTGAAAACGCAGCAGGGTGGGGCAGCGGTCGAGTTCGCCCTGGTGTTGATGTTCTTTCTGACGCTGATCTTCGGCGTGATCGAGCTCGCGCGCGCCATGTATATCTGCAATACGTTGCAGGAGGTGACGCGCCGGGCGGCGGCCCTGGCGACCAATACCGACTTCAGCGACGGGCCAGCCATGCAACGCGTCCGCGAACGGGCCGTCTTCCGGAACTCCCCGGGATTCCTGATGTTCGGTGAGCCCATTACTGATGCTCAGGTCAACATCGACTATATGGCGATCACGCGCGATGGGGCCACTCTGGCAATGACGCCGATCCCGCTCGCGACCCTGCCTGCCAACCCTGCACGCAACCAGGAAGTGTGCATGAGCGATCCCCACGATGCCGGCTGCATCCGCCTGGTACGGGTCCGTATCTGCCGTGCCGGCGGAAACCAGTGCGAACCGGTGCCATACCAATCGCTTGTCTCTCTGGTCCCCCTTGCGTTTACACTGCCGATGTCGACGACGATCAGCAATGCCGAGACACTGGGGAGAGCGGCAGGCGTCGCACCCTGAAGCTGATTGGGCAGCAGGTGTTTGCACATTGAGAGGAACTGAGACATTCAGCGATTCTGTCCACGCGGAGAGGACGGCTGAAGGGGAACTTGCTGCGACGCTGCGCGAGAATTTGTTGGTGCCCGGAGCCGGAATCGAACCGGCACGCCCTTGCGAGCACGGGATTTTAAGTCCCGGGTGTCTACCAGTTTCACCATCCGGGCAGCGCGCAGGAGTGTAGCACAGGCGCGCAGCTTCGGGTCAGGATTGCAACATTTCAACACGCGCGGGCGCCTGTGCAGGGCCTGCGGCCACCTCGTACTCTTCAGCCCGGCCGGCGAATGGTGTAGCATGCCCCCGGCGCCATGAGGGCGTGCAAGAAGTACGAGGACAAGAATTGAACATCATCATCAACGACCAGTTGCGGGCCTTCGTCGACCCGCTTGCCGACATCGAATACGCCGCGCTGGAACGCAGCCTGCTGGCCGAGGGCTGCCGCGACGCCCTCGTGCTGTGGCGCGAGACCCTGATCGACGGCCACAACCGTTACGACATCTGCCGCAAGCACGGCATTCCCTTTCGCACCGTCCATAACAACAGCTTCGACTCGCTCGAGGATGTCATGCTGTGGATGATCGACAATCACCTGGCGCGCCGCAGCGTGTCCGACTTCCAGCGCGGCCTGCTGGCGCTGCGTAAGAAAGACATCGTCACCGCCCGCATGGCCCAGAAGATGGCCGAGGCGCCGCCCGAGCCCGACCCCGACGACATGGACGCGCGCCCGCCGCCGCCGTGGAACACGCGCGAAGACGTGGCCAAGGCGGCGCGGGTGTCGTCGAACACCATCAGCCAGATCGAACGGATCCAGAAAGCGGCGACGCCGCAGCTGGTCAAAGCGGTTCGCTCGGGCACGATTTCAATTAATGCCGCGGCGAACGTGGCCTCGCTCACCGAATCCGAGCAGAACGCCGCCGTCGCCGGCGGGCGCAAGGAACTCCAGCAAGCTGCGCGCCAGGTGCGCGAGAAAAAGGCGGCCGGCAAGCCGCCCAGGCTGGGGCCGGACGGCGAGCCGATCGACGAAAAGGCCGCACTGCGCGCCGAGATCGCCGCCCTGAAGGACCGCATGGCGACGCTCCTGACCGAAAACGAGATCCTCAAGCAGAAGCTGGCCAACGCCGGCGGCTGAGGCCCAGACCCACCCACACCATCACGACACCGGAGACCACCGCATGTTCCTGCACCGCAGCTTCGTAAGCACCCTGGCCGGCACGCTCCTCGCCATGACCGCCGTCCCGACCCTGGCGGCTCCGGCAACGCCGGGCATCGAAGCGGCAAGCACGGCATCCGCCGCCGAGCTGGCGCACTGGAAAAAAACGGCGGCGCGGGTGACGATCATGCGCGACAAATGGGGCATTCCGCACGTGTTCGGGAAAACCGATGCGGACGCGGTCTTCGGCATGCTCTACGCCCAGGCCGAGGACGATTTCAACCGCGTCGAGCTGAACTACATCAATGCGATGGGGCGCCTGGCCGAAGTCGAGGGCGAGAAGGAAATCTGGCGCGACCTGCGCATGAAGATGTACATCCAGCCGGCCGACATGCAGGCCAAGTACGCAGCCAGCCCGGCCTGGCTGAAGGAATTGATGAAGGCCTTTGCCGACGGCCTGAACTTTTACCTGCACACCCATCCGCAAGTCAAACCGAAGCTGATCACGCATTTCGAGCCGTGGATGGCGCTGTCGTTCAGCGAAGGCAGCATCGGCGGCGACATCGAGTCGATCGATTTGAAGGCGCTGGAAGCGTTGTATGGCAAGCCTGCCGCCCTGGCGCCGGCGCTTCAGGCAGACAAGGTCGCCGACAACCGGAATGTGCTCGACGCCGAACCGCGTGGCTCGAACGGTTTTGCGATCGCGCCGAAACTCTCGGCCTCCGGCCGCCCGCTGCTGCTGATCAACCCGCACACCTCCTTCTACTTCCGCCCCGAAATCCACATGGTCAGCGAGCAGGGCCTGAACGCTTATGGCGCCGTGACCTGGGGACAGTTCTTCATCTACCAGGGCTTCAACGAAAAGACCGGCTGGATGCACACCTCGGGCGGCGGCGACGTCATCGACGAGTACCTGGAAACCGTGGTCGAGCGCGGCGGCAAGTTCTTCTACAAATACGGCAATCAAGAACGCGCCCTGCGCGCCGTGCCGGTGAGCTTGCCGTACAAGACGGCGAGCGGCGCCATGGCCAGCCGCACGGTGACGGCGTATTTCAGCCACCACGGCCCGATCGTGCGCGCCCAGGATGGCAAATGGGTCGCCGTCAAAATGATGGACGAGCCCGTCAAAGCCCTGACCCAGTCCTACAGCCGCACCAAGGCGCGCAATTACGCCGACTTCAGCAAAACGATGGCCTTGCGCACCAATTCGTCGAACAACACCGTGTATGCCGACGCCGACGGCAACATCGCCTATTTCCACGGCAACTTCATCCCGAAGCGCGATCCGCGTTTCGACTGGAGCAAACCGGTCGACGGCAGCAACCCCGCCACCGAATGGCAGGGCCTGCACGCCGTCAAGGACACGATCACGCTGTTCAATCCCGCGAGCGGCTATATCTCGAACACGAATAACTGGCCGTTCAGCGCTTCCGGGGCGAACAGCCCAAAGCAGGCCGACTATCCCGCCTACATGTGGTCGCTGCCGGAGAACGCGCGCGGCCTGCACGCCGAGCGGGTGCTGAAAAACGCCAAAGGGCTCACCGTCGACAGCCTGATCGCCGCTGCCTACGACAGCTATCTCACCGCCTTCGAGCCGCTGGTGCCGCAGCTGGCGAAGGATTTCGACGCGCTGCCGCCAGGCGACGCCCGTCGCAGCACCCTCGGCCCGCAAGTGGCGGCGCTGCGCGGCTGGAACCTGCGCTTTGCCGCCGACTCGGTGCCGACCGCGCTGGCCGTCTACTGGGGCCAGGAAATGGTGGCGGCCGCCGCGCCGAAGGCGCGTGCTGCCGGCATCCCGACGGTCGACTTCATCAGCAGCCGGATCGGCGCGAGCGAGCGCCTCGACGCCTTGAGCCGCGCCAGCGCCAAGCTGACCGCCGACTTCGGCACCTGGCAGACGCCCTGGGGCGAGATCAACCGCTTCCAGCGCATCAGCGGCGACGTCGACCAGCAATACGACGACAGCAAACCAAGCTATCCGGTCGCCTTCACCTCGGCCAACTGGGGCTCGCTCGCCTCGTTCGGCATGGTCGCCAAGCAAAAGACCAAGCGCATCTACGGCGACCGCGGCAACAGTTTCGTCGCCGCCGTCGAGTTCGGTCCGAAACTGCGTGCCAAAAGCATCCTGGCGGGCGGCCAGAGCAGCAATCCTGCATCGAAACACTTCGCCGACCAGGCCGCGATGTATGCGCGCGGCGAATTCAAGGATGTGCTGTTCTACAAGGCCGACATCGAGAAGGCGTTGGAGCGCAAATACCATCCGGGCCAATAAGCGGCGGGGGGCTTGCCATGACCATGAGCGACAAGGAAAAAATGCTGGCGGGCGAGCTGTTCCACCCGAGCGCGCCGGAACTGCAGGCCGACCTGGAAGCCTGCGGCGCCTGGCTGGCGCGCTATAACGCGGCGCTCGGCGACGGCTCCGCCGCCTGGCATGCACTGCTGCAGGAGCGGCTGGGCGCGGTGGGCGAGGGCGCGCTGGTACGCCCGCCTTTCTATTGCGACTACGGCTACAACATCCACCTTGGCGCCAATGTCTTCCTCAACTATAACTGCGTCATCCTCGACGGCGGACGGGTCAGCATCGGCGAGGACACCCGCATCGGCCCGGCGGTGCAGATCTACACGGCCGACCACCCGCGCGACCCGGCCGTCAGGCGCAGCGGCCTGGAGTCGGGCCTGCCGGTGACGATCGGCAGCAATGTCTGGATCGGCGGCGGCGCCATCATCCTGCCGGGGGTGACGATAGGCGACGACGCCATCGTCGGCGCCGGCAGTGTCGTCACGCGCGACGTTGCGCCGGGCGCCACCGTCGTTGGCAACCCCGCCCGGATCGTCGCTCAACAAGGCGGGCCGGCCGCTGGCGCTTGACCGCTTGCACTTGCTATAATTTCGCGCATCACGATCACGATTCACTTCACCGGCGCAAGACCGGCACACAAGGCAGGCAGTGGCTAAACTCTATTTCAGGTATTCGGCGATGAACGCCGGCAAGTCCACGGCGCTGCTGCAGGTGGCCCACAATTACGAAGAGCAGGGCCAGCAGGTCAAGCTCTACACCGCCGCGATCGACAACCGCTACGGCGTCGGCGTCATTACCTCGCGGCTCGGCCCCCAGCGCCAGGTCGATACCTTCGACGGCGGCACGAATTTCCTCGCAGCCGCGCCGGCCGTGTCCTGCGTACTGGTCGACGAAGCCCAGTTCCTCACCAAGGACCAGGTGCAGCAGCTGCACCAGCTGGCCCAGGTGCGCGGCGTGCCGGTCATTTGCTATGGCCTGCGCAGCGATTTCCGCGGCGATCCGTTTCCCGGTTCGGCGTATTTGCTGGCGCTGGCCGACGACATCGAGGAAATCAAGAACATCTGCAGCTGCGGCAAGAAGGCGACGATGAACGTGCGCGTCGACGCCGAAGGACGGCGCATCCATGAAGGCGAGCAGGTCAGCATCGGCGGCAACGAAAGCTATCGCCAGGCCTGCGGACGCTGCTTCTACGCCCCCAAGACTGCCTGATGAACCTGCCGGCCTGCGCCGCGCTCTTGTCCGGCGCGCCGGCTTTCGTGTGCGCGCAGACCGCGCATACCGATATCCTCCTTTACCTGCTGCCCTCGCTGGCCCTGGCTTTCCTGTTCTGGATGCTGTCGCGCGCGCATCCGGCGTTTTTCCTGCTGACTGCCGCCGGCACCCTGTGCCACGAGCTGGCGCATTTCGGCGTCGGCCTGCTCAGCAACGCCGAGCCGGTCGGCATCAACCTGATCCCGCGCCGCCGCGGCCGGGTCTGGGAACTCGGGTCGGTCACCTTCGCCAACCTGCGCTGGTATAACGCGGCCCCGGCCGCGCTGGCGCCGCTGCTGGTGCTGCTGGTGCCGCTCGCGGTGGCGGCCTGGCGTACCGGCCCCGGCTGGCGCTTCGGTCCCATCGACCTGGCGCTGGCGCCGCTGCTGGCGCCGCAGTTCCTTTCCTTCTGGCCCTCGCCCGTCGATTGGCGGCTGGCAATGCGTTCCTGGCCCTGGCTGGCGATCGCGGCATGCGTCGTGATAATTGTCGAATGGCATGATCTTCTGTTTCAGTTTGTAAAAAGCTGACGCCCTGTCCTTAAGCCAGCCTTAATCTTGCGCGCACGCCCCGTAGAAGCCGCCTCTGCGCGGACGCGCGATCCTGTAGAATGGATTGGCACAGCGCCGTGAGCGATACCCCCGGTATCGAAAAGGCTTGCAGGCAGACAAATAAGTTCACGTTCGGAGAACGAATAATGAAGAAGCAGATGTTGATGGTTGCCCTGGCTTGCGCCATATCCGCACCGGCTGTCACCGCACAGCCGGAAAAAGTCGCCGCGCCCCAGCTGGCCACGCAGATGAAACCGCTTGCCGCGCAGACCCAGGCCGCGCTGTGGGCTTCGCGCGTGCTCGGCCGCTACCACTACAAGGCGACTCCGCTCGACGATGCGATGTCGCAGAAAATCTTCGACAATTACTTCGAAACGCTCGACAGCGAGAAGCTCTACTTCACGCAGGCCGACATCGACCGTTTCGCGCCGATGCGCACGCGCCTCGACGACGCCATCAACAACGAAGACCTGACGATGCCGTTCACGGTCTACAACCTGTATCACCAGCGCTTTGCCGACCGCATGAACTACGCGCGCGGCCTGCTCAAGACGAAACTCGATTTCACGGCTGACGAAACCCTGCAGCTCGACCGCGAGAAAGCGCCCTGGGCGAAGAACGAAGACGAAGTGCGCGACCTGTGGAGGAAGCGCGTCAAGAACGACTGGCTGCGCCTGAAACTGGCCGGCAAGGAAGAAAAAGCGATCCGCGAAACGCTCGACAAGCGCTACGCCAGCTATGTCACGCGCCTGCAGAAGCTGAACAACGAAGACGTGTTCCAGATGTTCATGAACGCCTATGCCACCGCGATCGAGCCGCACACCAACTACCTCGGCCCGCGCTCGGCGGACAACTTCGACATCGCCATGCGCCTGTCGCTCGAAGGCATCGGCGCCGTCCTGCAATCGCGCGACGAATACACGGTCATCCGCGAAATCGTGCCGGGCAGCCCGGCCGACAAGTCCGGCAAGCTGAAGGTCGGCGACCGCATCGTCGGCGTGGCCCAGGGCACGGCGCCCTTCACCGATGTGCTCGGCTGGCGCATCGACGATGTCGTGCAGCTGGTGCGCGGCGAGAAGGGCACCACCGTGCGCCTCGACGTGATCCCGGGCGACGCCGGCGTCGACGCCAAGCACGTCGCGGTCTCGATGGTGCGCAAGAAGATCAGCATGGAAGAGCAGGCCGCCAAGAAGTCGATCATCCAGGTCAAGGATGGCGGCGTCACGCGCCGCATCGGCGTCATCTCGCTGCCGACCTTCTACCAGGACTTCGAGGCGCGCCGCAAGGGCGACAAGGACTTCAAGAGCGCCACGCGCGACGTCCAGCGCATCCTGGCCGAACTGAAGAAGGACAAGGTCGACAACGTCCTGATCGACCTGCGCAACAACGGCGGCGGCTCGCTGACCGAAGCGGTCGAGCTGACGGGCCTGTTCATCGACAAGGGCCCGGTGGTGCAGCAGCGCACCGCCGAAGGCCGCGTCGAAGTCGAGAACGACACCACCGCCGGCCTGGCCTGGGATGGCCCGATGGGCGTCCTGATCAACCGCGGCTCGGCCTCGGCCTCGGAAATTTTCGCCGCCGCGATCCAGGATTACGGCCGCGGCCTCGTGATCGGCGAGCCGAGCTTCGGCAAGGGCACGGTCCAGACCTTGATCGACCTCGACCGCTTCTCGCAGTCCGAAAAAGTGCGTTACGGGGAACTGAAGATGACGATCGCCCAGTTCTTCCGCGTCAACGGCGGCACCACCCAGCTGCGCGGCGTCACGCCCGACATCAAGCTGCCGGTGACCTCCGACATCGAGAGCTTCGGCGAGTCCTCGTTCGACAATGCCCTGCCATGGGTGGCGATCAAGCCGGCCACCTTCATGCCCTCGGGCGACCTGAAGGAACTCGTCGCTCCGCTGCAGCAGCGTCACGAAGCGCGCATTGCCAAGGACAAGGACTTCCAGGAACTGCGCGAAGACATCGCCGAGGTGATGAAGCTGCGCAAGGAAAATTCGATTTCGCTGAACGAAACGGTGCGCCGCAAGGAACGCGACGCCCAGGACGCGAAGTCGAAGATGCGCGAAGCGCGCCTGGCCGCAGGCAAGGGCGGCAGCACCGACGAGCCGGCCGCAGCGCCAGGCGGCAAGGAAGCGCGCAGCAAGGTGCCGGAGCCGACCCGCCCAAGCAAGGCAGTGGTCGCCGCGCGCAACACCCCGATGCGCGACGACGGCCTGCAGGCCGACGAACGTGCGCTGTCGGCGGAAATCGCCGCGGAAAAAGCCGCCAAGGATGCCAAGGACGTGCTGCTGCAGGAAGCCGCACACATCCTGGCCGACGAAGCGGCGATGCTCAAGACCGACACCCGGATGGCCTCGCGCGTGATGCCGTATATGGGCGCGGCGCGGCCGTAAGCCAGTTGTCATTTCCGGGCGCAAGTCGCCCGGCTGGTTCAGGAAGGTGGCATGGCCCGCAAGGGCTTGCCACCTTTTTTCATTTGGTAAATCCCGGCTTTTTTTCGGGTACAATCCTTGTGAACGATCGTGCTTTTTATGGCGGCGCATTCAAGACAAGGAGACCGGATGGACCTGAATTATTCTGCCGAGGACCTGGCGTTTCGCGCCGAAGTGCGGGCCTTTCTCGAAGCCAGCTTGCCGGCCGACCTGCAGCACAAGGTCCGCAAGCATTTGCGTCTGTCGAAAGACGACAACGTCCGCTGGCACCGGATCCTGGCAGCCCGGGGCTGGGTGGCGCCGGGCTGGCCGGTCGAATTCGGCGGCCCTGGCTGGACTCCGGTGCAGCGTCACATTTTCGAGGACGAGTGCGGCCGCGCCGGCACGCCGCGCATCATGCCCTTCGGCGTCGACATGGTGGCGCCGGTCATCATGGCCTTCGGCAGCCAGGCCCAGAAAGACTATTTCTTGCCGCGCATCCTGTCCTGCGAGGACTGGTGGTGCCAGGGCTATTCGGAGCCGGGCGCGGGTTCCGACCTGGCCTCGCTGAAGACGACCGCCGTCAAGGATGGCGATCATTACATCGTCAACGGCCAGAAGACCTGGACCACGCTGGCCCAGCATGCCGACATGATCTTTTGCCTGGTGCGCACCGACAGTGGCGTACGCAAGCAGGAAGGCATTTCCTTCCTCCTGATCGACATGCATGCGCCCGGCGTCACGGTGCGCCCGATCATCATGCTCGACGAAGACCACGAAGTGAACGAAGTCTTCTTCGACAATGTGCGGGTACCGGTCGAGAACCTGGTCGGCCAGGAAAACCGCGGCTGGACCTATGCCAAATACCTGCTCGGCCACGAGCGCACCGGCATCGCCGGGGTAGGCCGCTCGAAACGCGAGCTGGTGTTCCTGAAAACCCTCGCCGCGCGCGAGCGCAAGAACGGCCTGCCGCTGATCCAGGACCCGTCGTTTGCCGCCAAGATCGCGAGCCTGGAGATCGAACTGATGGCGCTCGAGATGACGGTGCTGCGCGTGCTGGCGCGCGCCGACAAGGCGCCCGGCCCGGAGGCCTCGGTGCTGAAGGTGCGCGGCACCGAGATCCAGCAGGCGCTCACCGAATTGATGGTGGAAGCGGCCGGCCCGATGGCGCTGCCTTTCGATGCGGCCTACCTGGAGGGCGAGACTGAACACAGTGCATTTGACGACAACGATGCGGCCGCGCTGGCCGGGCATTACTTCAACTATCGCAAGACCTCGATCTACGGCGGCTCGAACGAGATCCAACGTAACATCATCACCCAGATGATCCTGGGCCTGTAAGGAGAGCGCATGGACTTCAATTTCAACCAGGACCAGCGCCAGTTTGCCGACGCCTTGAAGCGCTGGACCGCGCGCGACTACGGTTTCGAGGCGCGCCGCGCGATCATTCATTCGGAGAGCGGCGTCTCGAGCACCGCCTGGGCCACGCTGGCCGAGCTGGGCATGACGGCGCTGCCGCTGCCGGAAGCCCATGGCGGCTTTGCCGGCACCGCGGTCGACATGTACGCCGTCATGCAGGAGCTGGGGCGGGCCCTGGTGGTCGAACCCTATGTCGCCACCATGCTGGGCGCCGAGTTCCTGCGCCTGGGCGGCGCCCATGGCGCGCTGCTCGAGCGCGTCGCCGGCGGCGATCTGCTGCTGGCCTGCGCCCTGGGCGAGCGCCAGTCGCGCCACGACATGTTCGACATCGCCACCCGTGCCGAGCCTGAGGGCGACGGCTGGATCCTGAATGGCGAAAAGAAGGTCGTGCTCCACGGCGCCCAGGCCGGCATGCTGGTGGTATCGGCGCGCAGCAGCGGCGATGCGCGCGACCAGGCAGGCGTGTCGCTGTTCGTGCTGCCGGCGGAGTCACCCGGCATCGCCATCACCGACTACCGTACCCTCGACGGCCTGCGCGCGGCCGATGTCCGCCTGACCGATGTGCGCACGCCGTCCGCCAGCCTGCTCGGCGCGGCGGGCGAGGGCGGCGAGATCCTCGACGCCGCGCTCGACTATGGCGCCGGCCTTCTGTGCTTCGAGGCGCTGGGCGCCATGGAAGCGCTGTTCGAGGCCACGCTGGACTACCTGAAGACGCGCCAGCAGTTCGGCGCGCCGATCGGCAAATTCCAGGCGCTCCAGCATCGCATGGCGGACATGGTTATTCACCTCGAGCAGGCGCGCTCGATGGCGCTGCTGGCGGCGGTGAAGCTGGCCGCAGGCGATGCACACGAGCGCCGCCGCGCCGTCTCCGCCGCCAAATACCGCATCAACATGGCGGCGCGCTTCATCGGCCAGCAGGCGGTGCAGCTGCATGGCGGCATGGGCGTGACCGACGAGCTGCCGGCCTCGCATTATTTCAAGCGCCTGGCCATGATCGAACTGACGCTCGGCGATGCCGACCACCACCTGGCGCGCTTCATCGCCCAGCCGGGTTTTGCGGTGACGGAGGCGGCGTGAAGAAGGCATGGTATTTCGAGGACTTCGCGCCCGGCCAGGAAATCGAGCTCGGCCAGCGGTTGGTGACCGAGGACGAAATCATCGCCTTTGCCACCCAGTTCGATCCGCAGCCCTTCCACACCGACCGGGCAGCCGCGGCGGCGTCGATGTATGGCGGGGTGATCGCCAGCGGTTGGCATACCTGCGCGATGATGATGCGCATGGTGGTCGACGGCATGCCCTTCGCCGAATCGAGCATGGGTTCGCCCGGCCTGGACGGCGTGCGCTGGCTGCTGCCGGTGCGCGGCGGCGACACGCTGGCGCTGCGCTACCGGACCACCCAGGTAAAGGCGTCGCATTCGAAGCCGGACCGCGGCGTGGTCTGGTCGACCTGGATCGCCACCAACCAGCGTGGCGAGACCGTGTGCACGATCGCGGGCATGGCGATGTTCCGGCGCAAGCCCACCAATTGAATTACGCGTACTTCGCCAATTCCAGCTTCGCCACGGCATTGCGGTGCACCTCGTCCGGGCCATCGGCCAGGCGCAGCGTGCGGTTCCCGGCCCACTGGTAAGCGAGTGGAAAATCGTCCGACACGCCGGCCGCGCCGTGGGCCTGGATCGCCCAGTCGAGCACGTCCTGGGCCACGGTCGGCGCCAGCACCTTGATCATCGCGATCTCGGCCTGGGCGCCCTTGTTGCCGACCGTATCCATCATCCAGGCAGCTTTCAGTGTCAGCAGGCGCGCCGTATCGATCCGGATGCGTGCTTCGGCGATGCGCTCGCGCCAGACTCCTTGCTCGGAAATCTTGCGTCCGAACGCTACCCGGCTGTCGAGGCGCCTGCACATCAGCTCCAGGGCGCGCTCGGCCACGCCGATGGCGCGCATGCAGTGATGGATGCGGCCCGGCCCCAGGCGGCCCTGGGCGATCTCGAAGCCGCGGCCTTCGCCCAGCAGCATGTTGGCTGCCGGGACGCGCACGTTGTCGAACAGGAGCTCGCAGTGGCCGTGCGGGGCGTCGTCGTAGCCGAATACGGGCAGCGCACGTTTGTTGGTGATGCCCGGCGTATCGGCCGGGACCAGGATCATCGATTGCTGCTGATGACGCGCGGCGGACGGGTCGGTCTTGCCCATGACGATGAAGATGCTGCAGCGCGGGTCGCCGGCGCCTGAAATCCACCATTTGTGGCCGTTGATGACATAGTCATCCCCGTCGCGCTCGATGCGGGTGGCGATGTTGGTCGCGTCCGAGGAGGCGACGTCCGGCTCGGTCATGGCGAAGGCCGAGCGGATCTCGCCGCGCAGCAGCGGCTCCAGCCATTGCCGCTTGTGCTCTTCCAGGCCGTAGCGTTCCAGGGTTTCCATGTTGCCGGTGTCCGGCGCCGAGCAGTTGAAGACTTCGGGCGCCCAGGCTACACGGCCCATGAGCTCGCACAGCGGCGCATAGTCGAGGTTCGACAGGCCCTCGGGGGCGCGCGGCGATTTCGGCAGGAACAAATTCCACAGGCCCGCATCGCGTGCCAGCGGTTTCAGGCGCTCGACCAGTTCCAGCGGCTGCCAGCGGTTGCCGCGCGCACCGTTCCGGTCGACTTCTTCCTTGAACGCTTTTTCGTTCGGATAGATGTGCTCGTCCATGAAGGCGAGCAGGCGGCCGCGCAAGTCCTTGCAGCGGTCGGAATAGTCGAAATCCATGGTCGTCCTCGTTCTTCTCAAAGGTTCGCGAATTGCCAGGCCATCTCGGCCATCGGACGGGCCCCCTTGCCGTTCTCCAGGGCTTGCGCGCTCGCTGCGGTGCCGTCGACATAGCGTTTCATGATGCCCTGCATGATGCCGGCCAGCCGGAACATGTTGTAGGCAAGATAAAAGTTGAAGTCTTCCGGGCGGATGGTCTTGCCCGTGCGTTCGGAATAGCGCCGGATATAGCTTTCCTGGTCCGGGATGCCGAGGCCGGCCAAGTCGAGTCCGGCGATGCCGCGGAACTTGCCCGGCGGGATGTGCCAGCTCATGCAGTGGTAGGAAAAGTCCGCCAGCGGATGGCCCAGGGTCGACAGTTCCCAGTCGAGCACGGCGAGGATGCGCGGCTCCGTCGGGTGGAAGATGATGTTGTCCAGCCGGAAGTCGCCGTGCGCGATGGACGTATCTTCGCCCGGCGGGATGTTTTTCGGCAGCCATTCGATCAGGCGGTCCATGGCCTCGATCGGCTCGGTTTGCGAGGCCTGGTACTGCTTGGTCCAGCGCTCGATCTGGCGCGCGAAATAATTGCCGGGCTTGCCGTAGTCTTGCAGGCCGATGGCCGCGTAATCGGTCGTATGCAGCTGCGCGATCACCCGGTTCAGCTCGTCGTAGATGGCGCCGCGCTCAGCTGGCGTCATGCCAGGCAGCGATTGCTCCCACAGCACGCGGCCTTCGACGTATTCCATCAGGAAAAACGCGCGGCCGATGACCGCTTCGTCCAGGCACAGGGCGACCTGGCGCGGCACCGGAAAGCCGGCTCCATGCAGGGCGCGCATGACGCGAAACTCGCGGTCGATGGCGTGGGCCGAGGGCAGCAGCTTCGCGGCCGGGCCCGGCTTGGTGCGCAGCACATATTGCTGCTCACCCGCGCGCAGCTTGAAGGTCGGATTCGATTGCCCGCCCTTGAACTGTTCGACCTCGAGCGGGCCGCCGCCATACTCGGCTACGTTGGCGCGCAGCCAGGCCGCCAGGGCCTCGACGTCGAAGCGCTGGCGCTCGGACACCGGCTTGGTTCCCATCATCTCTTCATACACTGGCGTCTCCCCATGTGTTGGTTGTCGACAGATTGTAGCCGAGGAATCAGCGGTAAAGCGAACGACCGTACTTATTTTTTGCCGCCAGGATTACCGCACTCCACGGTATTGCGCGAACAATTGTTCCATGGTCGTGCTACGGGCCTCGGCCTGGAGCGGGGCGGGCGGAACATAGTTGACGAAGCGCACCACCCAGTCGTTCGGCGCGCTGCCGACATCGAGCGCGTTGATGCAGCCGGCGGCCTGGGCCAGGCCACCGAGGAACAGGCGCTGGCCGGTGAGGGCGAGCGACAGGATGGCGCAGTTGACGCCGCCATGCAGCACCAGCAAGGCCGTGTTCCAGCTGGCATCGGCGCGCAGGCGGGCCAGCGCCGGATGTACCCGGTCCATCAGTTCGCCGACCGACTCGCCGCCGAGGAAGCGCTGGCCAGAGTCGACCAGTCCGTCGAAGGCGCCGGTGAAGGCGCGCTTCAGTTCGTCCGCCGGGATGCTGGCCAGGCGCCCGCCGCGGATCTCGGCCAGCTCGGGCCAGGGCTCAGGCTCGATCTGCTGCCCCGTGACCGCCAGCACGCGCGCGGCGGTTTCCCTTGTGCGCGGCAGGCTCGACGTGATGACGCGGTCGAAGCGCAGGCCGGCAGCGGCAAAGGCGGCGCCGGCGGCGTCGGCCTCGGCCCGGCCAGCCTCGTTCAGTGGCACCTGCTCGGGCAGTACCGGCTTGCTGGCGGCGTCGAAATAAGTGACGCTGCCGTGGCGCATCAGGTAAAGGCGGCGACGGGGAGCGGGGTGGTCTGGCAAGGGCATGGTCGGGAATTCCTACGTTTTGTCGGCCTTGTTTATCTTACACGCCCATTCTTTAACGCGGCCTTTCAGCCACAAAATCAGTTCTACCAGTCAATATTCCGCAGTTCTGCCTTAAAATAGTTTTCCATTCGAAAGATTATCCGCAAAGGCTGTCATGGCAAGGCCAGAAAAAGTCCGACTCGGCGAAATCCTCGTCCAGCAGAAGCTGCTGTCCGAAGAGCAGCTCAACCAGGCGCTGGCCGACCAGAAGCGCACCGGACGCAAGCTGGGGCGGGTATTCGTCGAGAATGGATTCGTCACCGAGGAGCAGATTTCGGGTGCGCTGGCGCGCCAGCTGAACATCCCCTACATCAATCTGAAGTTCTACAACATCAGCGACACCCTGGTGCGCCTGCTGCCGGAAACGGCCGCGCGCCGTTTCCGCGCGCTGGTGCTGGAAGAACGGCGGGACGGCCTGCTGGTGGGCGTATCGGACCCGACCGACCTGTTCGCCTACGACGAGATCGCGCGCCTGCTCAAGAAGAACGTCGAGCTGGCGGTCGTCAACGAGACCGAGGTGCTGCACACGATCGACCGCATCTACCGCCGCACCGGCGAGATCACCGACTTCGCACGCGAGGTCGAGGCCGACGTCGGCGACGCCTTCGTCGACTTCGGCGCCATGACGGCCAACCCTGGCCTGGAAGAAGCGCCGGTGGTCAAACTGCTGCAGTCGGTGTTCGACGACGCGACCCAGGTGCGCGCCTCGGACATCCATATCGAGCCGCAGGAAGGGCGCCTGCAGATCCGCTTCCGGATCGACGGCGTGCTGCACCTGCAGACCGAGGCCGACATCAAGATCGCGACGCCCCTGGCCTTGCGCCTGAAACTGATGGCCGACCTGGATATCTCGGAAAAGCGCCTGCCGCAGGACGGGCGCTTCGCCATGAAGGTCAAGAACCAGCGCATCGACGTGCGTATCTCGACCATGCCGACACAGTACGGCGAATCGGTCGTCATGCGGCTGCTGAACCAGGCCGGCAACACGCTGCGCCTGGAGTCGATCGGCATGCCGCGCAAGCTGCTGGAACGCTTCCGCGCCATCGTCGGGCGTCCGAACGGGCTGGTGCTGGTGACCGGCCCCACGGGCAGCGGCAAGACCACCACGCTGTACAGCGCGCTGGCCGAACTGAACTCGGTGGAAAAGAAGCTGATCACCGTCGAAGACCCGGTCGAGTACCGCCTGCAGGGTATCAACCAGGTGCAGGTCAACGAGAAGATCGAGCTGTCGTTCGCGCGCGTGCTGCGCTCGGCCTTGCGCCAGGATCCGGACATCGTGCTCGTCGGCGAGATGCGCGACCAGGAAACCGCCCAGATCGGCCTGCGCGCCGCCATGACCGGCCACCTCGTGTTATCCACCTTGCATACCAACGACGCCGCCTCGACCCCGCTGCGCCTGATGGACATGGGCGTGCCGCGCTACATGGTCGGCGGCTCGCTGCAGGCCGTGCTGGCGCAGCGCCTGGTGCGGGTGATCTGCGAAAGCTGCAGCACCGCCTATCCGCCAACCCCGCCCGAACAGACCTGGCTGCGCGCGGAACTGGGCAATTTCGTCGAACAGGCCCAGTTCTTCCACGGTAAAGGCTGCTCGCATTGCAACGGCACCGGCTACCGCGGACGCACCGGCGTCTACGAACTGCTGGAGATGACGCGCGCGGTGACCGAGGCGTCGAACCATCCGGACCCGAGCCACTTCCTGAAGGTGGCGCACGCGGAAATGAACGGCGAGACGCTGCGCCGCCACGCCGTGCAGCTGGCCGTGCAGGGACGCACGACGATCGGCGAAGCGATGCGCATCAGTAACCAGACTGACGACTGAGTACACGAACGATGCCATTTTTCGCCTATAAAGCCCGCAACGCACGCGGCGAACTGATGCAGGGCGTGCTGGAGGGGCTCGATGCCGGCGCCGTCGCCGACCAGCTGTTCGGCACCGGCGTCACGCCGGTCGAGATCGTCGTCACGCGCAAGACCAGCAGCGGCGGCGGCATGGGCGAATTCTGGCGCCGCCTGCGCGAAAAGAAGGTGACGTCGATGGACGTACAGCTGTTCAGCCGCCAGATGCACACGCTGCTGAAATCGGGCGTGCCGATCATGCGCGGCCTGGCCGGCCTGCAGGAGTCCGCCACCAGTCCGGCTTTCGGACGCGTGATCAAGGACCTGCGCGAGTCGCTCGATTCCGGCCGCGAACTGTCCGCCGCAATGCGGCGCCACCCGGAATGCTTCAGTAATTTCTACCTGTCGATGGTGCGCGTCGGCGAAATGACGGGCCGCCTGGAAGAAGTCTTCCTGCGCCTGTTCGACCACCTGGAGTTCGACCGCGACATGCGCGGACGCGTGAAAAGCGCGCTGCGCTACCCGAGCTTCGTGATGATCGCGATGGTCGCGGCGATGGTCGTCGTCAACCTGTTCGTGATCCCGGCCTTTGCCAAGGTCTTCGCCAGCATGCACGCCACGCTGCCCCTGATGACGCGCATCCTGCTGGCGACCTCGCGCTTCACCGTCGACTACTGGCCGCTGCTGCTCGGCGCCACGGTCGGCGGCTTTTTCGCCTTCCGCTCCTGGACCGGCACCGCGGCCGGCCGCTACAGCTGGGACAAGCGCAAGCTGGGCTTCCCGATCGCCGGCAAGATCATCCTGAAGGCGACGATGGCGCGCTTTGCGCGCAGCTTCGCGCTCTCCATGCGCAGCGGCGTGCCGGTGGTGCAGGTGCTGACGGTGGTGGCGCAGACTGCCGACAACGCCTACCTGTCGGCACGTATCGAGCAGATGCGCGACGGCGTCGAGCGTGGCGAAAGCATCCTGCGGACCTCGACCGCGGCCAACGTCTTCACCCCGATCGTGCTGCAGATGATCGCCGTCGGCGAAGAAACCGGTTCGCTCGACGACCTGATGGACGAAATCGCCCTGATGTACGAGCGCGAAGTCGACTACGAACTCAAGACCTTATCAGCCCAGATCGAACCGATCCTGATCGTCTTCCTGGGCGTGATGGTGCTGGTCATGGCGCTCGGTATCTTCCTGCCGATCTGGGACCTGGGCAAGGCGGCCCTGCAGCGATGACCACGACTGGCATGGCAGCGCGGGGTGGGCGCCGCCAGGGCGGGGCGACGCGGCTGGAACTGGCTGTCGGCGCCGTGCTGACGGCGCTACTGGCCGGAATGTTGTTGGAACGCCTCACCACCTACCAGGCCGAAACCGAGCGTGTTGCTGCAAAACAACTGATTGGATCCTTGAGGACAGCCCTCGCCATGCGTTCGGCCGAGGCCGCGGCACATGGCGGCAAGGAGCTTTTAATGACACTTGCACATCAAAACCCGATGCGCTGGCTACAGAAGGCACCGGAAAACTACCTGGGTGAGTACTATTCCGCGCCGAGAGAGGGTTTACCGGCGGGAAATTGGTATTTTGACCGCAGCGCCGAGACACTTGTTTATCTACCGTCGGCACATAAAAGTTTTTCCACGGGGATACAAAAAGTTCTGATCTTCAAGGTAGAATTGTTGGGCGGGCTTGATCCGGGCGCAGCAAACGGATCGAGGGCAGCAGGCATTGGCCTGGTGCTCGATCAGATCGACGGTCAAGCCCTGGCCTTTAACAACACTGCGGTCTTGAAACCGCGTCTACACTTCTCGGAGAAAAATTAAATGAACAAGAGCATCAAAGGGCAGCAAGGCGGTTTCACCCTGATCGAACTGATCGTCGTCATCGTCATCCTGGGCATCCTGGCCGCCACCGCGCTGCCGCGCTTTGCCTCCCTGGGCGGCGAAGCGCGCCTGGCCAGCCTGAATGCTGCCAAAGGTGCTCTCTCCGCGACCTCGGCCATGACCCACGGTAAAGTCCTGATGGCGCCTGCAAGCACCAGCATCGCAATCGAAGGCGTCAACGTCACCATGACCGCGGCTTCGGGCTACCCGGCCGTCACCACCCAGGCCCAGGCGACCGCCATGGCCGAAGCGTCGGGCCTGACCGCCGCCGACTACACCGTCTTCACCCAGGGCTCGGGCACCAACCGTCCGACCGTGGGCGCGGACGCCATGGCAGTTGTCCCGAACAGCATCGTGGGAACCCCGACCGCCGCCACCTGCTTCGCACTGTACACCGCCGCCATGACGCGTGACTCCGCACCGGTCTACACCGTCGGCACCGGCGCCGACAACGCCGCACGCGTGCGCAACTGCGAGTAATCCCTTCAGCTTGATACCCGTGGCCGGCCTGCATCGACGACGAAGCTGTCGCGCACCCGGCCACGGCGGCGTGTCCGCCCCCGTCTCCGTTCCCCTTCGCCACCGCGGCTTCACCATGGTGGAACTGATCGTCGTCCTGGTCCTCGTCGGCATCGTCTCGACGGTCGCCGTCTCGCGCTTTTTCGAGCGCTCCAGCTTCGATGCCGCCGCCTGGACCGACCAGGTCAAGTCGATGCTGCGCCAGGCGCAGAAAATCGCCGTCGCCCAGAACCGTCCCGTCTTCGTCCTCCTCGCGCCCGACCGCGTTGCGCTGTGCTTCAGCGCGCAGAACGCCTGCCCGCCGGCGCAGCGCGTGGCCGCGCCGGGCGGCGCCAACAGCATGTCGAGCGCCACCCGCAGCGCCTGCGGCGCCGACGGCTGGCTGTGCGAAGGCGCGCCCGCGGGCATCGTGATGAGCGTTCCGCCCGCCGCCATCCGTTTCGACGGCCTGGGCCGCGCCAGTGCCGGCGCTGGCCTGCCGGGCAGGTTGACCATCGGCGTCAAGGGCGACGCGCTGACAAGCTCGATCGGCATCGAAACGGAGACCGGTTATGTCGATTGACAGAGCTCGCCAGGCCGGCGTGACCCTGATCGAACTGATCCTGTTCATGGTGATCGTCGCGATTGCGCTCGGAGGCATTCTCGCGGTGATGAGTTTTACCACCGCCAACAGCAGCGACCCGCTGCGCCGCAAGCAGGCCCTGATGATCGCCGAAGGCTTGCTGGAAGAAGTGCGGCTGGCCGGCTTCACCTTCTGCGATCCGCGCTCGGACAATGCCGACAGCGCGCAAAGCAGCGCCGCCTGCACCGTCGGCGAAGCCTTCGGCAACGAAGCGCCCGCGATGCGCCCCTTCGACAACGTCAACGATTACGTGGCCGCCGCCAACACCCCGGCCTCGCCCTTCAGCGACAACAACGGCGCCTTGCTCGACGCCCTCGGCCGCCCCCTCGGCGTCGCCGGCTACAGCGCGACCGTCTCGATCACGCCCGACCGGCTGGGCGACATCGCGCCCGCGGCCGGCGCCGGCGCCGACGCCGACGCCGACGCGCTGCGCATCCGCGTCACGGTCAGCTTCGACGGCGGCGATCCGGTGGTGCTGGACGGTTACCGCGCGCGCTATGCGCCGGTCCCAGGGGGGCAGTGATGCCGCGCCCGATGCCCGGAGCGCCCGCGCGGCGGCGCCATGCGCGCGGCTTCACCCTGGTCGAGATGGTCATTGCGATCGTCATCCTCGGCATCATCGGCGCCATCGTCGCCGTCTTCCTGCGCGCGCCGCTGCTGGGCTATGTCGACACCGTCGCGCGCGCCGAGGCCAGCGATGAAGCCGACCTGGCGCTGCGCCGCATGGCGCGCGAAATCCGCCTGGCCCTGCCCAACAGCGTGCGCGTCAGCCCGAACGGCGACGCCATCGAATTCCTGCTCACGACCACCGGCGGGCGCTACCTCGCCGTGGAAGACGAGGCGACGACCGGCACGCCGCTCGACTTCGTCGGCAACAACACCAGCTTTAGCGTGGTGGGCGGCCTGCAGGCGGACGTGCTGCCCGGCCAGTTCGTCGTCGTCTACAACCTCGGCCCCGGCATGGCGCCGGCCGACGCCTATGCCTTGAATGCACCCGGCATGGAACGCAATATCGCCCAGGTGCGCGAGCGTGCGGAGCGCGGGGCGGGCGAGATCGTGCTGGTCGATAACCCCTTCGGCAACCGCGACGAGCCGATGCCCTCGCCGGGGCGCCGCTTCCAGGTCGTCGACGGCCCGGTCAGCTATCGCTGCGAGGCCGAGGGCGGCGCTTTCGTACTGCGCCGCCATGCCGGCTATCCGGTCGCGCTCGACATGCAGGAGCGTCCCGTGGGCGGCACCAACGCCGTGCTGGCGCGCCGCGTTGCCGCCTGCGCCGACATTTTCCGCTACGGCGTCGGCGAAGACGAATTGCGCCGCAGTGCGCTCGTCATCCTGGCGCTGGCCCTGCATACGCGCAGCAGCGGCGATGCGGCCGAGCGCACCATTCGCCTGGTGCACCAGGTTCACGTGGACAACACACCATGACGCATTCTCCTGTCGCACACAGCTGCGGGCCGGCTCGCTGCCTGTCTATTCCGGGCCGCCGCAGCGCCGGCGCCGGGCTGGTAACGGCGATCTTCCTGCTGGTGGTGCTGGCCGGCCTCGCGGCGGCGCTGGTGAGCGTATTCACAGCCCAGCGCCAGGGCGTGCTGCTCGACGAGCAGGGCGCGCGCGCCTACCAGGCGGCGCGGGCCGGCATCGAGTGGGGGCTGTTCCAGCGCCTGCGCGGGAGCGGCTGCGCGCCCGGGACGATCCACCCGGTCGTCCTGTCCGGCGAAGTGCTGGGCGGCTTTTCCGTCGGCGTCACCTGTACCCGCGTCAACGGCCCGGAATCGACCGACCCCACTGTCGACCTCGACCGCTGGATCATCCGCTCGGTCGCCTGCGCACCCGCCGCTGCCGGCGCCTGCCCGGAAGGCTCGGCCAGCCCGGACTACGTGCGGCGCGTGATGGAGGTGCAGATTTGAGGCCCGTGAACCTGAACCGGCCGGCGCGCCTCGCGCTGCAGGCCTGGTCGATGCTGGTCCTGTTCTGCGCCTTCCTTTGCGGTGCGCGCGCCGACACGCCGATCGCGCTGTGGAAGTCGTTCGACGGCCGGGTCAACTTCACCGGCACCCAGGTCACGCTGCGCACCGGAAGCAATACCGACGATCGTGGCAACAACGGCAAGGGCAACGACAAGAACAAGATCAATCCCTGCACGGTCACGGCGTCGAGCACCAACCGCAGCGCGACGCTGACGCTGCCGGCGAACGCCACCGTCCTCTCGGCCCAGTTGTACTGGGCCGGTTCCGGCGCCAGCGACAGCACCGTCAGCTTCGAGCAGGTCAACGTGACCGCGAGCCGCAAATATACGTCCGGGACGGTCGGCGGCGGCTACAACTATTTCGGCGGCGCCGCCGACGTGACGGCCGTGGTGAAGGCCAAGGGCAGCGGCACCTACAATTTTTCAGGCCTGACCGTCGATACCAGGGACCCGTGGTGCACCTCGCAGGGTGTGCTCGGCGGCTTTTCACTGCTGGTTGTCTATTCGCATGCCTCGCAGCCGGAGCGCGTGCTGAACATCTACGAGGGCTTCCAGTTCCTGCAAAACAGCGAAGTGGTCGTCAACGCCAACAATTTCCGCTGGAACCAGACCCTGCTTGCGGTCGAGGAACGCGCACGCATCGGCCTCATCACCTGGGAAGGCGACCCGACGCTGGCGGCAAACGGCGAGCGTCTGCTGTTTGAAGGCAAGGAGCTGAGCGATGCGCTGAACCCCGCGGGCAACCAGTTCAACTCGCGCAGCAACATCAACAACGACAGCGCCTCCTACGGAATCGACTTCGATGCCTACGACACCACCGTCGTGCTGTCTTACCTGGACGATGCGGTCGTCACGACCAGGTACCGCACGGGCCAGGATCTGGTGCTGTTGAACGCCGAAATCCTGCTGGTGCCGACCATCGCGGTGTCCGACCTGTCGATCGCGCTGACGCGCGCAGGCGCGCTCCAGGTCGGCAGGCAAACCGAGTACACGCTGACGGTCAGGAATAACGGACCCTACACCGAGGCCGGTCCGATCACCGTCACCAGCACGCTACCGGCCGGCATGAGCTACGTGTCCGGCAGCGGTAGCGGCTGGACTTGCACCGCCAACGGCGCCAACGGGACCTGCACGTACACGGGAGCGATCGCGCCGGGCACGAATGCCGCGCCGCTGGTGGTCAAGGCCCTGGTCACAAGCCAGGGCGAAAAAACCAGCAAGGCGACGGTGACCGGCACGGGCGACGACAATGCCGCCAACAATTCGGCCTTCGACACTGCCACGGCGACCGGCCGCGACGACGCGAGCAACCCGCCACCGGTGACGAGCGACCCGTTTATCTTTACCGACAGCATGTGCACGCCAGGCATCGCCATCGGCGCACCCGGGCAGGGGTGCAAGCTCTACAGTGCATCGACGACCGGCGGCGCCGCCGCGACCATCCACATCACGGCGACTTCCGCCGGGGTGCCGGCCGTGCGCAGCACGAGTGCGGCGACCAGCGCATCGATGCAATTCGCGCTCGAGTGCGGCAACCCGGCGGCCGGCACGGTCGGGTCGACGTATGCCGGCGCCACGATTCCCGCCTGCGCGGCGACCGGCCAGGCGCCGGCCTGGTCAGGCGCCGTCAACGTGGTGTTCCCGCCAAACAAGGCGTCGGTGCCGCAGGAGTTCATGTACAGGGATATCGGCCAGATCCGGCTCAGGATGCTGGAACGCGGCAACACCAGTTTGACCGAAGAATTCGTCAGTGCGCCGAAGCAGATCGTGTTCAAGAGCATCCGCCACGGCGTCGTCCCGAATCCCGGCAACACGACGCCGCGCAGCACCGGTTTCGCGCCGGCCGGCGCCCGCCTGACGCTCGAGATCGGCGCGCTCCTGGCCGACAACACCAGCTATGCGCCGAACTTCGGCAACGAGAAGGCGCCGCCGCTGATCGTGCTGGGCATCGCCCCGCACCCGGGGGTGAGCCTGAAAAGCCAGGGCGTCTTCATCGAAAACGACAGCGCTGCCCGCAGCTGGAAGGACGGCATCATGCGCGCCGAGGCATCGTGGAGCGAGGTTGGCGCGATCGACTTCACGACCGCCCTGGCCGATCCCGCCGCCCCCGCCGACGCCGCCCGCAACAACCGCTACCTCGGCGTGGCCGTCGACGGCCAGGCGGCGCCGGTCGGGCGCTTCTACCCGGCCTATTTCAACACGATCGTCACCGGTCCGTTCCATTGCCCGGCGAGCCTGCCGGCCGATATCGCCTGC
This sequence comes from Telluria sp. LT2P34, assembly GCF_059685915.1. Classification (NCBI taxonomy): domain Bacteria; kingdom Pseudomonadati; phylum Pseudomonadota; class Betaproteobacteria; order Burkholderiales; family Oxalobacteraceae; genus Telluria; species Telluria sp. LT2P34. The sequence goes on along the minus strand of NZ_JCASIN010000001.1, from coordinate 446,349 downwards.
CCGCGCGACGATCGCGGCGCCGTCTTTTCGCTGCAAGCCTTCGACATCACGGTCGAGGCCTACAACGCCAACAACGAGCGGCTGAAAAACTTTACCGGCGACTGGTTCAGGACCGTCACCCTGCAGGCCGTGCAGACGCGGGGTGGCGCGCCGCTCGCAGTCAACCTGCTGCCGAACGTCGGCGCGACGGCCGTGTCCATCGACGCTACCCGGAACGAGACCGACGCCGCGACCGGCAGCCAAGCCGACGTGATGAGGACCACGGCGCGCTACCGGCTCCCGGTCGGCTATTCGGCCGACAAGCCACGCGCGACCGATGCCAGCAACCCGACGGCGGTATTCGTGCGCGCCACGGCGAGCGAAACCAGGGGCGAGGGCGCCACGGTGGTGAGCTCGCTGCGCCTTGGCGAAGCGTCGGAGGAGGGCGGCCTGCTGGTCTTGAACGGCCGCCTGAAGCTGCCGAACGCGCTCGGCACCGACCTGCTGCGCACGCCGCTGGGATTACGGGCCGAATACTGGGCCGGCGCGGCGCGCGGCTGGCTGCCCACGCCGGAATACGCCGACGCGGCGGGCGCCTCCGCCAGCCTGGCCCATTTCGTGGCCTGTTCGCCCAAGTTCGCCGGCAAGGCCACGCCCTGCGACATGGCCGTGGTCGGCGCGTCGACGCCGCAGCAGGTGCTCATCAACCGCGGCGCCGGGGTGTTGTGGCTGCGCGCGCCGGGCAAGCTGCCCAACGGCGCCAGCCGCAGCGGCTTCATGACCCTGCAGTTCCGGGGCTGGGACTGGCTGCCAAGTACGCTTGGCCGGGTAAGTTTCGGTAGCCACCGCAGCCCCGTCATCTACGTGCGCGAAATGTATTTTTGAACGCTCCCGGCGCGCCGCGGCCGGTGTCGCAAATTGGTCGTGGAATGCCTCCGATTTTTTCAATGTTTGCGTCAATCTTGAATATAATCAAGTTTTTATGGTCATTACATTGACCCGTCGCTTCACTCGCGCTTCACTGAATATCGGTCCGCATGCGTTTTTTTAAAAAAGCAAAGAAAAGGGAAGGCTGGCTCGCCATTGCGCTGCAAAGCGACGGCCTTGCCGCCATCAGCATGCAGACCGCGCCCGACATGCGTCCCCAGGTGCGCCAGGCCGTGTTCTATCCCGGCACCAAGCATGCCGAACTGCTGGCGCAGGCGGGACGCGAGCTGCACGCCCATGCCTACCGTTCGATCACCGTGCTCTCGCATGGCGAATACCAGATCCTGTCGGTCGACGCGCCGAACGTCGCCGCCGACGAACTCAAGACGGCAGTGCGCTGGCGCCTGAAGGACATGCTCGACTTCCATGTGGACGACGCCACCATCGACGTGCTCGACTTGCCGGTCGACCCGCAGGCGGCCGTGCGCGCCCAGCATTCGATGTTCGCCATCGCCGCACGCAACAGCACCATCGAGGGACGCCAGAAGCTGTTCACGGCGGCGAAGGTCGAGCTGGCCGTGATCGATATCCCCGAGATCGCCCAGCGCAATATTTCGGCCCTGGTCGAGCCGCCGGGACGTGGCGTGGCGATGCTCTCCTTCGGCGGCAAGGGCGGCCTGCTGACCGTGTCGTTCAAGGGCGAACTGTATCTGGCGCGCCGCATCGACCTCGGGCTCGACCAGTTGCTGGACCCGGACGTCGAGCGCCGCAACGCCAGCTTCGACCGCATCACGCTCGAACTGCAGCGCTCGCTCGACAACTTCGAGCGCCAGTATTCCTTCATCAGCGTCGCGAAGCTGGTGCTGGCGCCTTCCAGCATCGAAGGACTCGACGCCTACCTGTCGAGCAACCTGTACACGCCGGTCGATACCCTCGACCTGGCGAGCGTGTTCGACTTCGAACGCACGCCCGAGCTGCTCGCGCCGCTGCAGCAGCAGCGTTTCCTGGTGCCCCTGGGCGCGGCCTTGCGCCATGAGGAGACGGCGCTGTGAGCCAGCAGATCAACCTGTTCAACCCGGTCTTCCTGCAGCAGAAGAAGATTTTTTCGGCGCGCACGATGGCCGTCTCGCTGGCCGCCATCGGCCTCGGCGTGCTGGCGCTCGGGCTGTACGCCGGCACGCGGGTGGCGGCCATGCAAACCCAGGCCGAGGCCGGCGCGGCCCAGCTGGCCAAAACCGAGGCGCGCCTGGCCAGCGTCAAGACCGATTTCGCGCCGCGCCAGAAAGATCCGGCGATCGACGCCGAACTGGCCGAGGCGCAGCGCCAGCTGGCCGCGCTGCGCCAGGTGTCGAACGTGCTCGAACGCGGAGAGCTGGGCAATACCCGCGGCTATGCCGAATACTTCCGCGCACTGGCGCGCCAGCACGTCGACGGCTTGTGGCTGACCGGCGTGACTATCGCTAATAGCGGCGGCAGCGGCGGCGGCGAGATCGGCGTACGCGGGCGCGCGCTCGACCCGGGCCGCGTGCCCGGCTACCTGAACCGCCTGACGCGCGAGCCTGTCATGCAGGGCAAGAGCTTCGGCAGCATGCACATCACTGGCGCGCCGGCGGCGAACACAGCGCCGGCGGGTGCGGCGGCGGGTGCGGCCCCCGCCTGGGTGGAATTCAGCCTGTCGTCCGGCGCGGAGGCGCCCAAGCCATGAAAAACACCTTCCTCCGGCTGGCGGCCCGCATCGACGCGCTCAGCTTGCGCGAACGCGTCATGCTGTTTGCCGCCTGCGCGGCCGGCATCGTGTTCCTGGCCTGGTTCTTCAGCTTCCAGCCGATGTTCGCGAAACAGCAAGCCTTGCGCAACCAGATCGTGCAGCAGCAAAACAATATCGAAGGCATCGACAACGAAGTGCGCGCCCGGGTCGAGGCGGCCCAGGTCGACCCCGACGCCCCGGCGCGCGCGCAGCTGGCCGCGGCGCGCGGCCAGACCGAGGCGCTGGCCCTCAGCCTGCGCGCGATGCAGAACGGCCTGGTGGCGCCGGAACGCATGGCGCCGCTTGTCGAAACCATCCTGCGCGCCCACGGCCGGCTGCAGCTGGTGTCGATGCGCACGCTGGCGGTCGAGCCGGTCGGCGTCGCGGCAGGCACAGCGCCGGCCACGCCGCCTGCGGGCGCCGTCCCGGGCGCGGCTGTTGCTGCGGCGCCGGCGCCGGCGCCGCTGCTGTATCGCCACGGCATCGAGGTGACCGTGCGCGGCAATTACCTGGACATGATCGGGTACATGGCGGGGCTCGAATCGATGCCGACGCAACTCTTCTGGGGCCGGGCCCAGCTGGAAGCGGAAACCTGGCCCAGCTCGCGCCTGACGCTGACCCTGCATACCCTGAGCCTGGACGCGAAATGGATGAAACTGTGAGGACCCTTGCCACGCGGTGTGCGCTGCTGTCGGCGCTCCTGCTGCCGTGGGCCGGCGCCGGCGCCCAGCCGCTGCAGGATCCGACCCGGCCGCCGGCCAGCCTGAGCCCGCGCCTGGAGGGCGGCTCTGCTGCAGCTGCGGCGCCGGAGAAACGGGGGCCGCAGCTGCAGTCGGTGCTGATCGCGCGCCAGCCGGGGGGACGCCATATTGCCGTCATCGATGGCGAGACCCTGCGCCTGGGCGACCTGTACCAGGGCGCCCGCGTCGCGCGCATTGCACAAAACGAGGTGGAACTGGTGCGCGGACGGGCGCGCCAGGTGCTCACCCTGGATGGACCGGCAACCGGCAAGGCGGGCGGCATCGCACGCGCACGGTCCGCGCAACAGATCCCACTGACGGATACAAATTGACGGAAACTACAGCCATGCGACCACTCCCTCTTCTTGCAATCGCCCTTGCCTGCGCGCTGCTGGCCGGTTGCCAGAACACGCCGCCGCACGCTACCTACGACACCATCAAGCGCGAGGTGGCGACGGCCAGCGCCGCCGGCCGCGGCGCGCCGGCCGAGGAGGCGGTCGCGAATGCGCTGCTGCCGCAAGCGAGCAGCCTGGCGCGCGAATTGCCGAAAGCCCGGCCCGCGCTCGAGGAACGTTTCAACGTCTCCTTCAACAACGTGCCGGCGCAGCAGTTCTTCCGCTCGATCGTTGCCGGCACCCGCTACAACATGCTGGTCCATCCTGAGGTCAGCGGCAACATCAGCGCCAACCTGAAGGACGTGACCCTGCTCGAGACCCTGGAAGCGGTGCGCGAGCTCTACGGCTACGATTACAAGGTCGACGGCACCCGGATCACGATCCGGCCGCTGACGATGCAGACCCGCATGTTCCATGTGAATTACCTGGTCGGCAGCCGGCGCGGTTCCTCCAACCTGCGCGTGACCTCGACCTCGGTGGCGAACGCCGGCGCCAACAATAACGGCGGCGGCGGCCAGCAGACCGGCCAGCAGAATCAAAATTCGCCGAATAACGGCAACAATGGAAACAACGGCGGCGGCAACAACGGCAACAACGGCAGCCAGGGCGACAGCACCGACGTCAACACCTTGTCGAGCAACGATTTCTGGGTCGACCTGAAGGCCTCGATCGAGACCATCGTCGGCTCAAAAGAAGGCGGGCGCAATGTCGTGGTCAGCCCGCAGTCGGGCGTACTCGTGATCCGCGCCATGCCCGACGAGCTGCGCAATGTCGACATGTACCTGAAGGCGACCCAGCTCTCGGTCGACCGCCAGGTCATCCTGGAAGCGAAAATCCTCGAAGTCGAGCTGAACGACCAGTTCCAGAGCGGCATCAACTGGGCCAGCTTCTCGGCGCTCGGCAGTTCGAGCTCGAACCGCGTCTCGACCGGCCTCATCGCACCGGGCGCGAACCTGGCGCCGCTGCCCTTCAACGGCGGCCAGCCGCCCGCGATCGCGAACGGCAAGGGCCTGGCCGCCAGTACCGGCTTCTCGCTGTCGAATGCGGCGAATGCCGCCGGCGCCCTGTTCGGCTTTGCCTTCCAGACGAATAATTTCGCGGCGCTGATCACCCTGCTCGAGCAGCAGGGCAGCGTGCATGTGCTGTCGAGCCCGCGCATCGCGGCCGTCAACAACCAGAAGGCCGTGCTGAAGATCGGCACCGACGAGTTCTTCGTCACCGGCGTGACCACCACCACCAGTTCCAGCGCCGCCGGCAATGTGGTGACCCCCAGCGTCACGCTGCAACCCTTCTTCTCGGGCGTGGTGCTCGACGTCACCCCGCAGATCGACGAAAAGGGCAACATCCTGCTGCACGTGCACCCCTCGGTCAGCCAGGTGACAACCATCACCAAGGGCATCGACCTCGGTTCGGCCGGTTCGCTGACGCTGCCGCTGGCGGCCTCGTCGACCTCGGAACTCGACAGCATCGTGCGCGGGCGCGACGGCCAGGTGGTGGCGATCGGCGGCCTGATGCGCCAGGCGGCCACCGACGACACCAGCGGGCTGCCGGGCGCCGGCCGCCTGCCGGTGCTGGGCGCGCTGTTTCGCAACAAGAACAAGGTCAACCAGAAGCGCGAACTGGTGGTGCTGATCAAGCCGACGATTGTCGACAGCAGCAACAACTGGAGCCAGGACCTGCTCGATGCAACGCGCCGCATCGAGGGGCTCGATCCGCGCACCCTGGAGCGCAAGTAATGTACGCAGAGCACTTCGGCCTGCGCGAACTGCCGTTCGGCATTACGCCGGACACGAGTTTCTTTTTCGGCAGTCCGCGCTCGCAGGAAGCGCTCAATACGCTGCTGATCGCGGCCAGGAGCGGCGAAGGCTTCATCAAGATCACCGGCGAAGTCGGCACCGGTAAAACACTGTTGTGCCGCAAGTTCATGGCGTCCCTGGGCGAGGGCTTCGTCACGGCCTATATCCCGAACCCTTTCCTCGAGCCGCGCACCCTGATGCTGGCGCTGGCCGACGAACTCGAACTGGAGCTCGACAAGTACGTTGCCCAGCACCAGATGCTCAAAGCGCTGACCGAGCGCCTGCTCGAGCTGGCAGGCGTTGGCAAGCAGGTCGTGCTCTGCCTGGACGAGGCCCAGGCGATACCGGTCGAGACCCTGGAAGCGCTGCGCCTGCTGACCAACCTGGAAACCGAAAAGCGCAAGCTGCTGCAGATCGTGCTCTTCGGCCAGCCCGAACTGAACCGCAAGCTCGAACTCGAGTCGATCCGCCAGCTCGCCCAGCGCATCACCTTTCACTACCACCTCGGCCCCCTCAGCCGCGACGACCTGGACTTTTACGTGGCCCATCGGCTGCGGGTGGCCGGCTATGGCGGGGCGCGCCTGTTTTCGAACGGCGCCATCAAGCAGCTGTACCGCGCCAGCGGCGGCATCCCGCGCCTGGTCAACATCCTGGCGAACAAGGCCCTGATGCTGTGCTACGGCGAAGGCAAGCAGCTGGTACGCGCCGACCACGTCGGCGCCGCCATCCGCGATACCATGGCGCTCAAGCCGCGTATCTGGCCGTGGCTGGCCGGCCTGGGCGCCCTGACGGGGGTCAGCGCCGCACTTGCGTGGATATTTGCACGATGAGCCTGATTAATAAAATGCTGCAGGATCTCGACGCGCGCGGCGGTCCGCGCGACGGCGGCGTGCCGCTCGAGGTCAAGCCGGTGGTGCTCGATACACGGCGCCCGCCGGTGCGGCGCATCGCGGCCATCACGGCGGCGCTGCTGGTGCTGGCGCTCGGCGCAAGCGCCTGGGTGCTGCTGCCGCTCAAGGGTAAAACCTATGATGCGCAGCCAGTGGCCGTGCCGGCGCCGGTGGCAGTGGCGGCGCCAGTGGTGGCGCCTGTGGTGGCGCCAATAGCGGCGCCGGTCGCCTTGCCGGCCACGCCGCCGCAGCCAGATGCGGAGCCAGTCACCGTCGCCGAGGTCGCCACACCCCCGGTGCGCGCCGACAGCAAGCCTGTCGAGGAAGCGCAGCCCGAAAAACCAGCGCCCGCCGCCCGGCAAGCTGCCGTCGCGCCGAGGGCGCCGCTGCCCATCGCAGCGGCGCCCGGACCGACCGAGGCGCAGCTGGCGGCGACGACGACGACCTGGGCCGTCGCCAGCGAGCGTGCCCGTGCCGAGGAATTGCGGCTGGCGGCGCGCTGGCGTGCCGAGGAAGCGCGCATCGCGGCGCTGCCGCCCGGCGAGCGCGCCGCCGCCGGCGAACGCCTGCGCGCACAGCAGGCACGCGCAGCCGCGCGCACGCAAGCCGACGCGGCCTTCGTCGCCGCCTTGAAACGCAGGGAAGAAGCCGGCGGCGCTGCCGCCGCCCCGCTGGCCGCCGCCGCACCCGCTTCCACTTCCGCCGCAAGCGCCAGGCCGGCCGGCGCCAGGGCGCAGGGCCGTGTCGAAACCAATGCGCAGGGCGCGGAAAACAGTTACCGCGCGGCGCTGGCGGCCTTGCAGGACGGCCGCGTCGGCGAGGCGATTGCCGGCCTGCAGGCGACCTTGCGCGCCCAGCCGGCGCACGAGGCGGCGCGCCAGACCCTGGTCAGCCTGCTGATCGAAAACAACCGGGGCGATGAAGCCGTGCTTCAGCTGCAGCAGGCCCTCGGCCTGGATCCGCGCCAGCCGGCGCTGGCGATGCTGCTGGCGCGCCTGCAGATCGAGCGCGGCAGAAGCGGGATCGAGACGCTGCTGCGCACCCTGCCTTATGCGACGGGCAATGGCGACTACCACGCCTTTCTGGCCGGCGCCCTGGCGCGCCAGTCACGCCATGGCGAAGCGGTCGAGCAATACCAGGCGGCGCTGCGCAGCGTGCCCGGGAATGCCGTGTGGTGGATGGGGCTGGGAATGTCGCTGCAGGCGGACAAGCGCAACGCCGAGGCGCTCGAGGCCTTCCGCCAGGCCAGGACGCTCGGCACCCTGTCGGGCGAGCTGCAAGGCTTTGTCGAGCGCAAGATCGCGCAACTGGCGCGCTGACAGCGGCGCGTACGACGACTTCGTTTTACAGTTTCTTCAAGCGCTCGAGCGCCAGCTCCAGGGTGGCGTCTTCCTTGGCGAAGCAAAAGCGCACGATCCCCGACTCCCTGGCGTCGCGGTAGAAGGCCGACACCGGAATCGCCGCAACCTTGCATTCAGTCGTCAGCCATTCTGCGAACTGCGCTTCCGGCAGGCTGGAGAGACCCTCATATGCAACGCACTGGAAATAGGTGCCGTCCGCGGGCAGCGGGCGCAGGCGGGTGACGGCGAGCCCGGCGCGAAACAGATCGCGCTTCCTCTGGTAGAAGGCCGGCAGCTCCTGGTAAGGCGCGGGATCGGCCATGTAGCGCGCGAGACCGTGTTGCATCGGCGTGTTGACGGTAAAAACATTGTACTGGTGCACCTTGCGGAACTCGGCGCTCAGCGCGGCCGGGGCCGTCACGTAGCCGACTTTCCAGCCCGTCACATGGTAAGTCTTGCCGAAACTCGAGACCACGAAAGCCCGCTCCACCAGTTGCGGGTGGCTGGCGACTGACACGTGCTGCTGCCCGTCGTAGACCATGTGCTCGTACACCTCGTCCGACAGCACCAGGATGCCGGTACCGTCGACGATGGCGGCGAGCTGGTCGAGGTCGGCGCGGCGCAGGATCGAGCCGGTCGGGTTGTGCGGCGAGTTGATGACGATCAGCCGCGTGCGCGCCGTCACCGCGGCGGCCACCTGCTGCCAGGGCAGGCTGTAGCCGTGCTCGCCCACGCTCATGGCCACCGGCACCATGGTGCCGCCGGCCACCGCGATCGCCGGCGCATAGCTGTCGTAGGCCGGTTCGATGACGATAGCCTCGTCGCCCGGGTGCATGCAGCACAGGATGGCCGTGGTGAGCGCCTGGGTGGCGCCGGCGGTGACGGTGATCTCGCGATCGAGGTCGTAGTTGTGGCCGTAGAGCCGGGCAATCTTGGCGCCGATCGCCGCGCGCAGCGCCGGCACGCCCGTCATCAGGGGATACTGGTTGTGGCCGGCGCGCATGGCCTCGTTCACGTAGTCGAGCAGGCGCGGCTCGCAGCCGAAATCGGGGAAGCCCTGGCCGAGGTTGACGGCCCCGTGCTGGCTGGCCAGGGCCGACATGGCGGAAAAGACGTTGGTGCCGACCGCGGGCAGGCGCGAATGGAGGGCAGGGGACGTAAAAGTGCTCATGGTGCGGGTACCGCCTTCACCCAGGCTTCGGGAAGCATGATCCGGAACAGCCCGCCCTGGAGCGTCTTGCGGCCGAGTTTCAGCAGGGCCTTGTCCTTGGTGATCAGGACTGCGGCGCCGGCGTCGCGCGCCAGTTCGAGGAATTTCTGGTCGTCGCGGTCGCTGCAGACGGGCAGCCGGATCGGTTTGCTGTCCGGCGCCACGACCGCGATCAGGTCGTCGAAACGCTGCGCCGCCAGTGCGCGCCGCTCGTCGTCGAGCGGCAGGTGGGGGTAGCGCAGCACGGCCAGGTATTCGTCGCGGCAGTCGGCTCGCGTGACAGCCCGCAATTGCGCGCTTTCGAGGGCTCGCAACAGGCTGTCCCAGCGCGGGTCGTGGAAGACGAACAGGTCGAGGCAGACATTGGTGTCGATGACGACCGGGCCGGCACAAGCGGAAGGGGAAGCGAGTATCATGTGGGAAATTTTAATATGCTAAGTGAATTAAATACCGCTGACTGTTCCAAGTATCTATGCTGATTGTCTTATCGCCCGCCAAATCGCTCGACCTCGACACCCCGTTTCCCGCCATGGAGCATACGCCGCCGCGCTTCGCCGGGCGCGCCGCGCAACTGATTGGCGTGCTGCGCGACCTGTCGCCCGGCCAGGTGGCAGAACTGATGCGCATTTCCGATCCGCTCGCGGTGCTCAACGTCGGCCGTTACGCGAGCTGGACGCTGGAACACGGCGAAGGCCACCCGGCGCTGATGGCCTTCAATGGCGACGTGTATGCCGGGCTCGATGCGCGCAGCCTGGATGCCGCCGCGCTCGATTTCGCGGCCGGCCGCCTGCGCATCCTGTCGGGCCTGTACGGCCTGCTGCGCCCGTTCGAGCTGATCCATCCTTACCGCCTGGAGATGGGCACGCGGCTGGCTAACCCCGGCGGCAAGGACTTGTACAGCTTCTGGGGCGAAACGATTACCCAGGCATTGAACACCGACCTGGCAGCGGCCGGCGCGTCGACGCTGGTCAACCTGGCCTCGGAAGAATACTTCAAATCGGTCAAGCCCAAGCTGCTGGCGGCGCCAATCGTCACCCCGGTGTTCGAGGATTGGAAGAGCGGCAAGTACAAGATCATCTCGTTCTTTGCCAAGCGTGCACGGGGAATGATGGCGCGCTACGCCATCCGCAACGGCATCACGGACCCGCAAGCCCTGAAGCAATTCGATGGGGACGGCTATGGATACGTGGCGGGAGAGTCGAGCGAGCGGCGCTGGGTATTCAGGCGGAAAGTCGCGCTGTAGAACGGACGAGCCCGGGCAGACGGCGAAGCCGCCCACCCGAAAGCCTTATTTTTTCGCCCAGAACTTCCACCACGAAGCGCTGCCGGCGGCATTCGGGTTGGTGAAGCGGCTGTTCGGATAATTCATCGCGAAGACACGCTGGGCATCGTCGCGCAGCGCGAGGTTGCCGAGCTTGTCATAGGAGCGGATCATGATGAACAGCGCCTCTTCGCGCGACGGCGACTGCGGGTATTCGCCCACGGCGTTCTGCGCACGGTTGACGGCGGCCAGGTAGGCGCCGCGGCGGTAGTAGTAGTTCGCCACGTGCACTTCATAGGCGGCCATCGCATTGATCAGGTAATTCATGCGCGCGATGGCGTCAGGCGCGTATTTGCTGTTCGGGAACTTGTCGACCAGGGCCTTGAACGCGGCGAAGGCTTCGCGCGTGGCTTTCGGGTCGCGTTCGGTCGGGTCCTGGGAGTAGATCACGCTCAGGAAACCGATCTGGTCGTTGAAGTTGACCAGGCCGCGCAGGTAGTACATATAGTCCACCTGGGGATGATTCGGGTGCAGCTTGATGAAGCGTTCCACCGCGGCCATCGCCTCGGCCTGGTCCTGCGCCTTATAATGGGCGTAGGCGATCTCCATCTGCGCCTGGGTGGCGTAGGTGCCGAACGGATAATTCGATTCGAGGCGCTGGAAGAGCGTGATGGCCTGCGCATATTGACCGGAGCTCATCTCCCCACGTGCCTCAGCGTATAATTTCTCCGCTGACCACTTCTTGGTCTCGTCTTCACGGTCCGGCAGGATGCCGCAGCCGGACAGGCCGAGCAGGACACTTGTAGCAACCACCACCAACAGTTTTTTTTGCATAGCTTTTTGCAGAAAAGTTTTACCGAGATTCAACGAACGGCTGATTATAGCCGATGGGACTGACGTGATATTAACAACCGCGCCGAATTCGGCGGATTTGCCCCTGGATGCCGATTTCGACGATGAAATCGTTGCCGAGTCTTCCGATTTTCCGGACCTCCTCCTGCCCACGGGCATTGACCTTTCCCCGATTACTTTACGCCTCGGCGAAGAAGCCTGCGGCCAGCGCCTCGACAAGGTCGTGGCAGGCCTGGTGCCGCAGTTTTCGCGCAGCCGCCTGCAGATGTGGTTCGACCAGGGCAATGTGCTGGTCGACGGCAAGCCGGCGCGCGGCAAGGATACGGCCTATGGCGACGAAACCATCGTCGTCTCGCCCCAGCCGGCGCCCGAGGATACCGCCTTCGCTTCCGAAGCCATCGCTCTGAATATTATCTTTGAAGACGAGCATATCCTGGTCGTCAACAAGCCGGCCGGCCTGGTGGTGCACCCCGGCGCCGGCAACTGGACCGGCACGCTGCTCAACGGCCTGCTGCACCATGCCCCGCAACTGGCCTCGGTGCCGCGCGCGGGCATCGTGCACCGCCTCGACAAGGACACCAGCGGCCTGATGGTCGTCGGCAAGACGCTGGCCGCCCAGACCGACCTCGTGCGCCAGCTGCAGGCGCGCACGGTCAAGCGCGAATACTTCTGCCTGGTCTGGGGCACGCCCCAGCTGTCGGGCACCATCGACGCGCCGATGGGACGGCACCCGAAGGACCGCATCAAGATGGCGGTCTCGAGCAGCCTGGGCGCCAAGCCGGCGATCACCCACTACACGCGCCTGGCGGAAGGCTCGATCGACCGCCGTCCGGTGAGCCTGGTGCAGTGCCGCCTGGAGACCGGCCGTACCCACCAGATCCGCGTGCACATGCTGTCGATCGGCTACGGCCTGGTGGGCGACGCCACTTACGGCAAGACCCACCTGAATCCGATCTTCCACCGCCAGGCGCTGCAGGCGCGCCGGCTTGGCCTGGTGCACCCGGAAACGGGCGAAGCCTGCGAGTGGGTGGTGCCGTTGGCCGACGATTTCGCCGAGCTGATCGCACGCGCCGGCATTCCGGAACCGGAAGCGGTCTGATGGACAAGGGCGTGGACCGCGCCTGGCTGGTGTTTCCCGACTGGCCCGACGCCCCATCCAACATCGGCGCGCTCGCCACCACGCGCCGCGGCGGGGTGTCGAACGCGCCCTGGGACGACGGGCAGGGCGGGGGTGGCTTGAATCTCGGCCTGCACGTCGGCGACGACGCGGCCGCCGTCGCGGAAAACCGGGCGCGCCTGCAGGCGCACTTGCCGGGCCGGCCCGCCTGGATCGCCCAGGTACACGGCGCGGACGTGGTCGACGCGTCCACGGTTGGCCCCGGCCAGCCGACCCGCACCGGAGACGCCAGCATCGCGGTCGCCCCCGGCGTGGTCTGCGCCATCCTGACGGCCGACTGTTTGCCGGTGCTGTTTGCCGACCTGGACGGCAAGGTCGTCGGCGCTGCGCATGCCGGCTGGCGCGGCCTGGCCGGCGGCGTGCTGGGCCAGACCGTGGCGGCGATGCGCAGCGCCGGCGCCAGCGAGATCACTGCCTGGATGGGACCGGCCATCGGGCCGACCGCCTTCGAAGTCGGGCAGGATGTCTACGACAGTTTCGCCCGGGCGCTACCCGGCCACGACGTCGGTTTCGCTTTTACCCGCCATCCCGAGCGCGGCGCCAAGTACACGGCCGACATGTTCGCCCTGGCGCGCCTGATGCTGGCGCAGGATGGCGTGGCCAGCGTGGCCGGCGGCCTGCGCTGCACGGCCGTCGAGCGCGACCGCTTTTACTCGTACCGCCGCGATGGCGTGACGGGGCGCCAGGCAAGTTTGATCTGGCTCAAATGACGCCGCCCGGCGTCATCAATACTTTCTAGTCCCCGCCGCCACCGCCACCATCGCCGCCACCGTCGCTGCCATCGCAGCCGGCGTCATTGCCCCCGGGGCCATCGCAGGCTTTTTTCGACGGCGTCACGCTGGCAGGCGTCATTGGCGTGTGCTCGCCGGCCGTGGCGGCCGGCTGCGCCGCCATGCGCCTTGCACGGCGCCGCTTCGAACCGGTGAGGTAAAAAAGTATGGACAGGGGTATCATGCAGTAAATTAAAAATGTCATCACACCTGCCGTGACGGATGTTTCCGTTGCGGCCATCAGGACGACGACATAAATCCAGCCAATTGCAACAATCCACATGCTTTTCTCCGGTTGACAACCCGATTCTAACAAGGCACGCCGACATGAACATGCCCGACCCCCAAGCTTTCGCCGCCACCTGGATGAACCAGCTCGCCAACCCGACCGCCTGGCAATCCTGGGCGACGCCTTCCGTCGCTCCCGGCTCGGACGCCGCGGTCCATGTCGGCGCCGCCAACCCGCTCGCCGGCGTGTTCAAGGAACTTGGGGTGACCGTGTCCCAGGGCAGGCTCGACGCATTGCGCCAGGACTACCTGCAAAAAGCCGGCCGCCTGTGGCAGGACTTCATGTCCGGCAAGTCCCCGGAACTGCACGACAAGCGCTTCACCAGTTCCGAGTGGACGGCCAGCCCGTTCTCCGCTTTCACCGCCGCATCCTACCTGCTGAACGGCGAATTCATGCTGGCCCTGGCCGATGCGGTCGAGGCCGCTCCGCGCGAACGCCAGAAAATCCGTTTCGCGGTGCAGCAGATGGTCGATGCGATGTCGCCTGCCAACTTCCTCGCAACGAACCCGGAAGTCCAGGCCAAGCTGATCGAGACCAAGGGCGAAAGCCTGAGCAAGGGCTTGCAGAACATGCTGGCCGACATGCAGAAAGGCCGCATTTCGCAGTCCGACGAATCGGCCTTCGAAGTCGGCGTGAACGTCGGCACCGCGCCCGGCCACGTCGTTTACGAAAACGAGCTGTTCCAGCTGATCCAGTACAGCCCGGCAACGCCGAATGTGCGCGCCGTGCCGCTGCTGATGATTCCGCCATGCATCAACAAATTCTACATCCTCGACCTGCAGCCGGATAATTCGCTGGTGCGTTACGTTGTCGGGCAGGGCAATACGGTATTCATGGTGTCGTGGCGCAATCCCGACGCATCGATGGGCCAGGTGACCTGGGATGACTACGTCGAGCGCGGCGCGATCGAAGCGATCGACGTCGCCCAAGGCTTGGCCAAATCGATCAGCGGCCAGGACAAAGTGCATGTCTTCGGTTTTTGCGTCGGCGGCACCATCGCCGCCACCGCGCTGTCGGTACTGGCCGCGCGCGAGCGCCAGCCGGCTGCCAGCCTGACCCTGCTTACGGCCCTGCTCGATTTCTCCGACACCGGCGTGCTCGAGGTGTTCATCGACGAGAGCCAGGTGGCGCAGCGCGAGCAAAAGCTGGCCAAGGGCGGCATCCTGCCGGGCGGCGACCTGGCGACGACGTTTTCGGCCCTGCGCCCGAACGACCTGGTGTGGAACTATGTCCAGCAAAATTACCTGAAGGGCAAGGCGCCGCCAGCCTTCGACCTGCTGTACTGGAATGCCGACAGCACCAACCTGCCGGGCCCGATGTTCTGCTGGTACCTGAGGAATACCTATCTCGAGGACAAGCTGAAAGTACCGGGCGCGCTGACCGTGTGCGGCGTGCCGGTCGACCTCGGCCGTATCGACGCCCCGGTCTTCATCTACGGCTCGAAGGAAGACCATATCGTGCCCTGGCAGGCCGCCTACGCGTCGATGAATCTGCTCAATCCCGGCAAGGCCGGTGCGAACCGGTTCGTGCTGGGCGCTTCCGGCCACATTGCCGGGGTGATCAATCCGGCCGCGAAAAACAAGCGCAGCCACTGGGTCAACGACGGGGTGGAAAAGAACGACAGGAACGAAAAGGGCGGCAAGAAGGGCAAGGGCGAGAAGGTTGCCAAGGCCGCGCCCTTGTCGGCCGAGGACTGGATTGCCGGCGCTGAAGAGCGCAAGGGCAGCTGGTGGCCGGAATGGGCGCGCTTCCTGCAGGAAAACGGTGGCGCCGAAGTGCCGGCCCCGGCCCAGCCCGGAAATGCACAGTACCAGCCGACAGAACCGGCGCCGGGCCGCTATGTGAAGGTGCGCGCGGACGGCAGCTGATCGCTCCGGCTAGCGTAATAATTGCTGCACCTGCGCAACGAACGTGGTATTTTTAGTTGGTTTGTCCGGTCGGGCGCGGTGCGCCTGGCTTGACGCGACTAACGCCGGCTTTTTTATGGAATTTGAGATGAGTAGTGGAAAAAACAGTAGCGAACGCCTGATCAAGAAATACCCGAACCGTCGCCTCTACGACACCCAGACAAGTTCTTATATTACCTTGACGGACGTAAAGCAACTGGTCCTCGAAGCGGACACGTTTACCGTGGTCGATGCCAAGACGAGCGAAGACCTGACGCGCAGCATCCTGTTGCAGATCATCCTGGAAGAGGAAGCCAACGGCGCACCGATGTTCACCAGCGTGGTGCTGGCCCAGATCATTCGTTACTACGGCCATGCGATGCAGGGCATGATGGGTTCCTACCTGGAAAAGAACGTGCAGGCGTTTACCGACATCCAGAACAAGTTCACCAGCAATGCTGCCGGCGCCGTCGAAGGCAAGCCGTTCAGCCCTGAAATGTGGGCCCAGTTCATGAATGTGCAGGGACCGATGATGCAGGGGATGATGAACAACTACATCGACCAGAGCAAGAACCTGTTCGTGCAGATGCAGGAGCAGATGCAGAACCAGAGCAAGGCGCTGTTCAGTGCCTTTCCCTTCCCGCCGCCGGGAACGACGACGCCAGGCGACAAGAAGTAATCGCCATCGGCGATCTGCACGCCCGGCCCCGCGCCGGGCGTTGTACATCCGCCCCTCATCCCGGCCAAAACCGCCCCTCGGGTGTCCCGCGAGCGCCGCTTCAGGTACAATCTCCGATTGCCCAGAATGTTTGCCTCCCGCCGCCCATGCTCGAACTCCGCCGCAATACCGCACCTGTCACTACCGCCAACCCTGCTGAAGTCGCCGCTGCCATCGCCGCCGCCCCCAAGGTCGGATTCGTCTCGCTCGGCTGTCCGAAGGCGCTGGTCGACTCGGAACAGATCCTGACCCAGCTGCGCGCGGAAGGCTACCAGACTGCCAAGTCCTATGCCGGCGCCGACCTCGTCATCGTCAACACCTGCGGCTTCATCGATGCTGCGGTGCAAGAGTCGCTCGACGCCATCGGCGAGGCGCTGGCCGAGAACGGCAAGGTGATCGTCACCGGTTGCCTGGGCGCGAAAAAGAATGCGGACGGCGAAGACATCATCACCAAGGTCCATCCGAAGGTGCTGGCCGTGACCGGCCCGCATGCGATGGCCGAGGTCATGGAGTCGGTACACCTGCACCTGCCGATGACGCACAACCCCTTCATCGACCTGATGCCGGACCACGGCGTGAAGCTCACGCCCAAGCATTACGCCTACCTGAAGATTTCCGAAGGCTGCAACCACCGCTGCAGCTTCTGCATCATCCCGTCGATGCGCGGCGATTTGGTCTCGCGCCCGATCCACGACGTGCTGAAGGAAGCGGAAAACCTGTTCAAGGCCGGCGTCAAGGAATTGCTGGTGATTTCGCAGGACACCAGCGCCTACGGCGTGGATGTCAAATTCCGGGTCGGATTCTGGAACGGCCGTCCGATCAAGACCCACATGACCCAGCTGACCGAAGCGCTGGGCCAGCTGGCGCGCCAGTACGACGCCTGGGTGCGCCTGCACTATGTCTATCCCTACCCGCACGTCGACCAGGTCATTCCCCTGATGGGCGACGGCCACGTCCTGCCTTACCTGGACATCCCGATGCAGCATGCCCACCCGGACGTGCTCAAGCGCATGAAGCGCCCGGCCAGCGGCGAAAAGAACCTCGACCGCATCCTGGCCTGGCGCGCGATGAACCCGGACCTGACGATCCGCTCCACCTTCATCGCCGGCTTCCCGGGCGAGACCGAAGCCGAGTTCGAATACCTGCTCGACTTCCTGCGCGAAGCGCAGATCGACCGCCTGGGCTGCTTTGCCTATTCGCCAGTGGAGGGCGCGACCGCCAACCTGCTCGACAATCCGGTGCCGGAAGCAGTGCGCGAAGAGCGTCGCGCGCGCGTCATGCTGCTCCAGGAAGAAATTTCGCTCAAACGCCTGCAGGCGAAAGTCGGCAAGACGATCCGCGTGCTGGTCGACGAAGTCGGCCCGCGCGAAGCCATCGGCAGGTCGAGCGCCGATGCGCCCGAAATCGACGGCGTGGTCCACATCAAGCGCTCGCTGGTGCAGGGCAAGGGCAAGCTGGCCGTGGGCCAGTTCGCCGACGTGGTCGTGACGAAGGCCGACGCCCACGACCTGTGGGCCACCCTGGCGTAACAGTCATGGCAAAGAAGTCGCTCCAGACGACGATCGTCCACACCGATTACACCGCCCCTGGCGGCTTTGCCGCCTATCCGCCGGCGATCCACCACGCCTCGACCGTGCTGTTCGAGAACGTGGCGGCGATGCGCTCCGGGCAGTGGAAGGAAAAGACCGCCTATACCTATGGCCTGCATGGCACGCCGACCACTTTCACGCTGGAAGCGCGCCTGGCCGAAATCGAAGGGGGCGTGCACTGCCTGCTGGCGCCCTCGGGCCTGGCGGCGATTGCGATGGTCGACTTCGCCCTGCTGAAGACCGGCGACGACGTCCTGCTGCCGGACAATGTCTACAACCCGAACCGCGAGCTGGGGCGCTGGCTGACGAACGATTTCGGCATCACCGCGCGTTACTACGATCCGCTGGTCGGGGCCGGTATCGCCGACCTGATCCAGCCGAATACGAAACTCATCTGGACCGAGGCGCCTGGTTCGGTCTCGATGGAAGTGCCGGATCTGCCGGCCATTTGCGCCGCCGCCCATGCGCGCGGGGTGCTGGTAGCGCTCGACAATACCTGGTCGGCCGGGCTGGCCTTGCGCGGCTTCGACCTCGGCGTCGACATCGTCATGCATGCGCTGACCAAATACCAATCGGGCGGCTCGGACGTACTGATGGGCGCGCTGATCACGCGCGAGCGTGCGGTGCACGACCGGCTCGCCATGGCGCACATGCGCCTCGGCATGGGCGTTGGCGCCGACGACGCCTATCTGGTGATGCGCGGCCTGCCGACCATGAAACTGCGTTTCGAGGCGCACGACCGGGGCGCGCGCAAGGTCGCCGCCTGGCTCAAGAGCCGCCCGGAAATCGCCAAGGTGCTGCATCCCGCCTTCGAGGATTGCCCTGGCCACGCCACCTGGCGCCGCGATTTTTCGGGCGCCGGCGGCCTGTTCTCGGTGATTTTCGACCAGCGCTACCTCGAGGAGCAGCTCGACCGCTTCGTCGATGCCCTGGCGCTGTTCGGCCTCGGCTACAGCTGGGGCGGCGCGAACAGCCTGGTGATGCCTTACCGGATGTCGGCGATCCGCCGCGACTGGCAGGGCAAGGGCGTGCTGGTGCGCTTCAATATCGGGCTGGAAGATCCGGATGATCTGATCGCCGACATCGAGCAAGCCCTGGGCCAGCTGCCTTAGCGCGGCGCCACCGCGACACCGGCACCCATGCCACCGCCCTGCGGTGGTTTTTTTTCGTCCATTTCTTCCAACAATTAATTAAGAACAACACGGTTCCCTCGCAGATTGCCTGAAAGCGGGTCGAGTTTTGCGCTTTTCCATTTCCTTGCGGCAACAAGCATGCTAAAATTTTTCCATGTGGAAATACTGGTGATGAATCGATCATCCCGGCGCCCCTTCAAACACACCTGGAAAAAACGGTTTATGTCGCTTACCGACACGCTTCAACGTGAGGAAGTCTTGTGGGCTCTGGGGAGCCTGTGCGGCCTGTATCGCATTCCGTTCGACAGCGCCCTGGTGGCCCAGCAGTTCCCTCCACCTTACAGTGTCGGCAGCGTCCACGAGATGGCGCGCAGCCTCGGCATGCGTAGCGGCAGCTGCGAACTGGCCGGCATCGACTGGCAGGGTTTGCCGCTGCCCGCCATCGCTTTCCTCCGGTCCGAAGGAGAAGTAGCGACCCCGTCCCCGGTCCTGGTCCTGAAAACCGACGGCAAGGTGCTGAGCGTCTTCCGTGCCGGCAGCGATACCCCCGAATCGATCATGGTCGAGGACGCCGCCCTGCGCTTCGCCCCGACCATCCTGCTGTTCGGCAAGGAGCCGGAGGTCGGCGGCAAGGATGACGAGGACATCGCCGGCTTCACACAGGAAAAAAAGCCCTTCGGCTTTGGCTGGTTCGTCCCCGAACTGCTGAAACACAAGGGGATCTGGCGCGATGTGCTGCTCGCTTCGCTGGCGATCCAGCTGGTCGGCCTGGCTACGCCGCTGTTCACCCAGGCCATCATCGATAAGGTGGTGGTGCACCAGACCAAAAACACGCTGCTGGTGCTCGGCGTCGGCCTGCTGATGTTCATGGTCTTCACCTCCGTCATGACCTGGCTGCGCCAATACCTGGTGCTGCACACAGGTAACCGCATCGATGCCGTGCTGGGGAGCGAAGTGTTCCGCCACATGCTGCGCCTGCCGCTGCCGTATTTCGAGCAGCGCCCGACCGGCACCCTGGTCGCGCGCCTGCAGGGCGTCGAGACGATCCGCGACTTCATTTCCGGCGCCGCCGTGACCCTGATTCTCGACCTGCCTTTCCTGCTGATCTTCTTGGCCGTCATGTTCAGCTACAGTTGGCAGCTGTCGCTGATCGCGGTCGGGCTGCTGGGCGTGATCGCGCTGATGAGCGTGCTGGTGACGCCGCTGTTTCGAGAGCGCCTGAACCAGCAGTTCATGCTGGGCGCGCGCAACCAGGCTTTCCTGACCGAATACCTGGCCGGCATGGGCACCGTCAAGTCGCTGCAGATGGAGCCGGACGTCGACCGCAAGTACAGCGACCTGCTGGCCCAGTACCTGGCGGCCGGTTTCTCCACCAAGCAAATCGGCAATACGTATAACGTTGCCGCCAATGCGGTGGAGCAGGTGATGACGCTGTCGATCCTGCTGGTCGGCGCCGTGCTGGTGATGGGCAACGACGGCTTCACGGTCGGCATGCTGGTGGCCTTCCAGATGTTTGCCGGCCGCATGAGCCAGCCGATGCTGCGCTTGTCCGGCCTGTGGCAGGAATTCCAGCAGGCGAACATCGCGGTGAAGCGCCTGGGCGACATGATGGACATGCCGGCCGAGCCGTATGCCCTGATCCCCAGCCGCGAAGCCAAGAGCCTGGGCGCCCTGGACCTGGTGAATGTCTCCTTCCGCTATTCCGAGCACCACCCCTGGCTGTACCGCAACCTGAACATCGCTTTCAAGCCGGGCCGCCTCAGCGTCCTGATGGGTCCGTCGGGCTGCGGCAAGAGCACGCTCGCCAAGCTGATGCTGGGCTTTTACCAGCCGGGCGACGGCCAGGTCCAGCTCGACGGGCGCGACATCCGCTTCCTCGCCGCCAACGAACTGCGCGGCGTGTTCGGCGTGGTGCCGCAGGAAACCGTGCTGTTTTCGGGCACGATCTACGACAATCTGGTGATGGCTTACCCACACGCCAGTTTCGAGGACGTGATCGCCGCCTGCAAGGCCGCCGAAATCCACGAGACCATCGACAAGCTGCCGCAGGGCTACCAGACCGAAATCGGCGAGCGCGGCACCGGCCTGTCCGGCGGCCAGCGCCAGCGCCTGGCGATCGCCCGCGCCCTGCTGCGCAAGCCGGCCATCCTGATTTTCGACGAAGCCGTCTCCAACCTCGACCAGGCGACCGCCGAGCAATTCGCCCGCACCGTGAACTCGCTCAAGGGCAAGGTCACGATGGTCTTCATTACCCATCAGATCCCGCGCGGCCTCCAGGTGGACGAAGTCTTCAGCTTCGACAAGACCGCGCAAGCGGCGCCCAAGATGCAGGTCGTGCCGCCGTCGACACCGGCCCAGGCCGCACGGCTCCATCCTTAAGTCAAACCCCGATTCAATCCCCAACGCCGTCCGCCGTACACAAGAGGAAATGCAATGACCACAACCACTTCGCCCGTCACCACCACGCTCGCTCCACTCGTCAATGACCTGGTCCTGACCGGCACCGGCGACATCAACGGCACTGGCAATTCGCTCAACAATACGATCACCGGCAACACCGGTGCGAACGTACTGGACGGGCGCGGCGGCGTGGACACGCTGGTCGGCGGCGAGGGCAACGATACCTATGTCGTCGACGTTGCGGGCGACCGGGTGCTGGAAAACGCGGGGGAGGGCATCGACACCGTCCAGTCCAGCGATACGCATACGCTCGCGGAGAATGTCGAGAACCTGACGCTGACGGGCTTTTTCAACATCAACGGCATCGGCAATGCGCTCGATAACGTCATCACGGGTAATGACGCCAGCAACGTCCTGAGCGGCCTGGGCGGCAACGACACGCTGGCCGGCAGGTCCGGCGCCGATACCCTCGACGGCGGCGCGGGCGACGACAACATGCAGGGCGGCAGCGGCGACGACAGCTATGTCGTCGACTCCAGTGGCGACGTCGTGCTCGAGGCGGCAGGCAGCGGCCTGGACACGGTGCGCTCGGAGATCGACTATGCGCTCGGCGAGAACCTCGAAAACCTCGTCCTGACCGGCGCGGCCGACCTGGCCGGCAGTGGCAATCAGTTGAACAACATCATCACCGGCAATGCCGGAGCGAATACGATCACGGCCGGCGCAGGTGTCGACACCGTACACGCGGGTCTCGGCGACGACACCGTCCATGGCGGCGACGGCAATGACATCCTGAACGGCGATGCCGGCGACGATGCGCTGTTCGGCGACGCCGGCAACGATACGGTCAATGGCGGGCTCGGCGCCGACCAGATGGACGGCGGCAGCGGCGACGATACCTATGTGCTCGACAATGCGGGCGACAGCGTGATCGAAGCAGGCGGCGCCGGCACCGACATCGTGCAGTCCAGCATCTCCACGACCTTGACAGACAACGTCGAGAACCTGTCGCTGACAGGAGGCGCTGCCATCGACGGCCGCGGTAATGCACTCGACAACAGCATCAGCGGCAACAGCGGCGCCAACGCGCTGTTCGGCCTGGAAGGCAACGACACCCTCGATGGCGGTCTCGGCGCCGACTATCTGCAAGGCGACGGCGGCGACGATACCTATATCGTCGACAACACGCTGGACAGGGTGGTCGAGCTGGACGGCAACGGCGTCGACCGGGTCGTGGCAGGCGTCAACCACGCGCTGGCCGCCAACGTCGAGAACCTGACGCTGAGCGGCGGCGCCGTCAGCGGTTCGGGCAACGAACTCGACAACGTCGTGACGGGCAACGGCGGCAACAACGTCTTGAGCGGCCTGGACGGAAACGACACCCTGATCGACAATTTCG
This sequence comes from Telluria sp. LT2P34, assembly GCF_059685915.1. Taxonomy (NCBI): domain Bacteria; kingdom Pseudomonadati; phylum Pseudomonadota; class Betaproteobacteria; order Burkholderiales; family Oxalobacteraceae; genus Telluria; species Telluria sp. LT2P34. The sequence goes on along the minus strand of NZ_JCASIN010000001.1, from coordinate 423,851 downwards.
GCAACGACACGCTCGACGGCGGCAGCGGCGCCGACGACATGCGCGGCGGCGCCGGTGACGATACCTATGTCGTCGACCAGGCCGGCGACAAGGTGTTTGAGGCCATCAGCGCCGGCATCGATACGGTCCGTTCAGGCATCGACTACACCCTGCTCGACAACGTCGAGAAACTGGTCCTCACCGGCGCCGACAACCTCAACGGCACCGGCAATGGCTTGAACAACACCATGACCGGCAACGCCGGCGACAATACCTTCGCTGCCGCTGCCGGCAATGACCAGGTGGATGCGGGCGCGGGCAATGACCTCGTCCATGGCGGCGACGGCATCGACCTTCTCAACGGTGAAGCGGGCGAGGACAGCCTGTTCGGCGACGCCGGCAACGACACGCTCGACGGCGGCCTGGGCGCCGACCGCATGGCAGGCGGCAGCGGCGACGACACCTATATCCTCGACAACGATGGCGACCTGGTGGTCGAAGCGGCCAACGGCGGCAGCGACCTGGTCAAATCGAGCATCAGCTACACGCTGGTCGACAACGTCGATCACCTGACGCTGACCGGCACCGCCGACATCGACGGCACCGGCAACGAACTGGACAACGTCATCAACGGCAACACCGGCGCCAACGTCCTCGATGGCCGCGCCGGCAACGACACGATCAACGGCAACAGCGGCGCCGACCAGCTGGTCGGCGGCGAGGGTAACGACCGCCTCAACGGCGACGCCGGCAATGACCGCCTGCAGGGAGATACCGGCAACGACATCCTCGACGGCGGCGCCGGCCTCGACACCATGGCCGGCGGCCTGGGCGACGACACCTATGTGGTCGACAACGCCGGCGACGTGGTGACGGAAAACGGCGCCGAAGGCGTCGACCTGGTCCAGTCGAGCATCGACCACAGCCTGGCTGCTGAGGTCGAGAAGCTGACCCTGACCGGTTTTGCCTCGAGCCGCGGTACCGGCAACGAACTCGACAACGTGGTGACCGGCAACGAAGCCGGCAATGCCCTGTTCGGCCTGGACGGCGCCGACAAGCTGGCGGGCCAGGGCGGCCACGACAGCCTCGACGGCGGCCTCGGCGCTGACCTGATGCAGGGCGGCACGGGCGACGATGCTTATGTCGTCGACAACGCAGGCGACCTCGTCGAGGAAAGCGTGAACCAGGGCCTCGATACCGTCCGTTCGAACATCGACTACACCTTGACCGCGAACGTCGAGAACCTGAGCCTGACCGGCACTGCCGACCTGAACGGCGACGGCAACGCGCTGAACAACACCATCGTCGGCAACAGCGGCAACAACACGACGAACGCCGGCGATGGCGCCGACATCGTCCATGCCGGCGCCGGCAACGATACCGTCAACGGCGGCAACGGCAACGACACGATCAACGGCGAAGCGGGCGACGACACCCTGGCCGGCGACGCCGGCAACGACAGCATCGACGGCGGCGCCGGCGCCGACCGGATGGCCGGCGGCCTGGGCGACGACATCTTCACTGTCGACAACGACGGCGACCTGGTGGTCGAAGCGGCAGGCGAGGGCAGCGACCTGGTGCAATCGAACATCACCTATACGCTGACCGACAACGTCGACAACTTGACGCTGACCGGCCTGGCCGACATCGACGGCAGCGGCAATGCGCTGGACAATACGATCCGCGGCAACAACGGCGCCAATGTACTCGACGGCCTTGCCGGCAACGACAGCATCTTCGCGGGCATCGGTGCCGACCTGCTGGTGGGCGGCGAGGGCAACGACGCCTTGTACGGCGAAGCAGGCAATGACCGCCTGCAGGGCGATGCCGGCAACGACATGCTCGACGGCGGCGCCGGCAGCGACAACATGGCTGGCGGCACTGGCAACGACACCTATGTCGTCGACAACGCGGGCGACCTGGTCATCGAGAACGGCGACGAGGGTCTCGATACGGTCCAGTCCTCGATCAGCACCACGCTGGCCGCGAACGTCGAGAACCTGATGCTGGCCGGCAGCGCCAACACCAGCGGCACCGGCAATGCATTGGATAACCTTATTACCGGCAACAACGGCAGCAACGCACTGAACGGCGAAGCCGGCGCCGACACGCTGATCGGCGGTTTCGGCGACGACACGCTCGACGGCGGCAGCGGCGCCGACAACATGCAGGGCGGCGTCGGCAACGATGTCTATGTGGTCGACGAGGCGCAGGACCTGGTCACCGAGACGGCCGGCAACGGCCTCGATACCGTGCGCTCGTCGATCGACTACACGCTGGGCGCGAACCTCGAGAACCTCGTCCTGACTGGCGCCGACGACCTGGCCGGCACCGGCAATGCGCTGGACAACGCGATCACGGGCAATGCGGGCGACAACCTGATCGACGGTGGCGCCAACGGCGATACGATGGCTGGCGGCGCCGGCAACGACACCTATATTGTCGATTCCGGTTTCGACAAGGTCGTGGAGAATGCCAGCGGCGGCACCGACATCGTGTATTCCAGCGCGACCCACACGCTGGCTGCGAACGTCGAGAACCTGGTGCTGACCGGCTCGGCGGCAATCCTGGGCTGGGGCAATGCGCTCGACAACACCATGACCGGCAACGACGCCAACAACAGCCTGTACGGCATGGCAGGCAACGACGTGCTGGTCGGCGGCGCGGGCAGGGACCAGCTCGACGGCGGCCTTGGGGCCGACACCATGACCGGCGGCACGGGCGACGACCTGTACACCGTGGACAGCGCCGCCGACCAGGTGATCGAGCAGGCCGGCGAGGGCAATGATTATGTTTATTCGAGCATCGATTACACGCTCGGCGCCAACATGGAATACCTGTACCTGACCGGCGACGCGAACCTCAGCGGTACCGGCAACGCGGCCCGTAACGTTGTTGCCGGCAACAACGGCAACAACGTGCTGGACGGCGGCGACGGTGACGACATCGTCGGCGCAGGTGCCGGCAACGATACCCTGATCGGCGGCCTCGGCGCCGATCAGCTGAGCGGCGGCACCGGCGACGACACCTACATCGTCGACGGCGCCGACACGGTCACTGAAAATGCGGGCGGCGGCATCGACACCGTGCGCGCGGACTTCAGCTATACCCTGGGCGCGGAACTGGAAAACCTGGTGCTGCTCGGCGCCGGCAACCTGGCCGGCACCGGCAATGCGCTGGCCAACGGCATCCTCGGCTCGAGCGGCGCCAACCTGCTCGATGGCGGCCTCGGTGCCGACACGCTGGCCGGCGGCGCCGGCGACGACACCTATATCGTCGACAATGCCGGCGATGTGGTGGTCGAGGCCGCGGACAGCGGTGTCGACACCGTGCAGGCAAGCGCCAGCCATGCGCTCTCGGCCCATGTCGAGAACCTGGTCCTGACCGGCAACGCCAGCCTGAGCGGCGCCGGCAACGCGGGCGACAACACGATCACCGGCAACAGCGGCGCCAATACACTCGACGGCGGCGCCGGCGACGATACGCTGGTGGGCGGCGCCGGCGCCGACACCCTGGCCGGCGGCGAGGGCAGGGACCTGCTGGACGGCGGCCTCGATGCCGACCTGATGCAGGGCGGACTCGGCGACGACACCTATATTGTCGACAACGCCGGCGATACGATCGTCGAGGCAGCCGGCAACGGCGTCGACACCGTGCTGGCGAGCGCCAGCCATGTACTGGGTGCGAACGTCGAACAGCTGATCCTGACCGGCAGCGACAACATTACCGGCGCGGGCAACGCGCTCGGCAACGACATGAGCGGCAACGGCGGCGACAACCTGCTGTCCGGCATGGACGGCGACGACCTGCTCGCAGGCGGCGCCGGCAACGACCTGCTGCTGGGCGGCGCGGGCAGCGACACCTACCGCTTCGGCATCGGAGACGGCATCGACCGCATCGTCGATGCGCAGGGTGGCGGCACGCTGAGCATCGGCAGCGGCCTGACGGCGGCCGACCTGCACGCCGAGCAGGCGGGCAATGACCTGGTGCTCACGATCGTCTCCAGCGGCGACAGGGTGGTGCTGGTCGACTGGCTCGCGCAGACCGAAGGCGTGACCGAAATCGTCTTCGACGACGGCACCACCATCGATCGGGGCGGCATGGCGGCGCTGCTCAACGCGGCGCCCACGGCCTTCGACGACAGCGTCGTGGTATTCGAGGATGGGGGGCTGGTCACCGTGCCGGTCACCCAGCTGCTGGCGAACGACACCGATCCGGATGCGGGCGACGTCGTGACCGTGATCGCGCTTGGTGCGTCGAGCATCGGCGCGGCTCTCAGCCTGGCTGATGGCGTGGTCGGCTACGACATCGGCGCGCGCTTCCAGGAACTGGCGCAGGGCGAAGTCGTCAACGACAGCTTCAGCTATACGATTACCGACGACATGGGCGAAACCTCGACCGCGACCGTCAATGTCCAGGTCATCGGCACCAACGATGCGGCCGTGACCGAAGCCGATGCCAACGCCGTCACCGAAGACAGCGGGGCCACGATCAGCGGCAATGTGCTCGCCAACGACAGCGATGTCGACAACGGCACGGTGCTGCAGGTCGCCGCGCCAGGCATCATCGCCGGCATCTACGGCAGCCTGACGATCGCCCGCGACGGCAGCTACACGTATAGCCTGAACGACGGCGCTGCCAAGGTGCAGGCCCTGAATGCCGGCGAAGTCGTGACCGACTCGTTTGTCTATATCGCAACCGACGGCATCGAAGGCGTCGCGTCGACCCTGGACATCTCGATTGCCGGCACCAACGATGCCCCGGTCGTCACCGCCGACGCGGCAGGCGTCACCGAAGAAGACGTGCTGGCCGCCAGCGGCAATGTGCTCGCCAACGACCGCGACGCCGACAGCGGCGCCACTCTTGCCGTGGCAGCGCCAGGCCTCTACACCGGGGTCTACGGCACCCTGCGGCTGGCTGCCGACGGCAGCTACACCTATAGCCTCGATAATGGCGCCGCCCGGGTGCAGTCGCTTGGCGCAGGCCAGTCGGCCGTGGACAGCTTCAGCTACGCCGCAACCGACGGCCAGGCACTGAGCATGTCGACCCTGGACATCAGCATCACCGGCACCAACGACGCGCCGGTCCTGGCGGCCGACAGCGCCCGGGTATCGGAAGATGCCGCCAGCGTCAGCGGCAACGTCCTGGCCAACGACAGCGACGTCGATGCCGGCGCAGTGCTGGTGGCGGACGCCGCCACGCTCGCCGGAAGCCATGGCACGCTGGCCCTGAATGCCGACGGCAGCTATGTCTACCAGGTCGATGCCGCCGCCGTGCAGTCGCTCGGCCGCGATGCTTCCGCCTTCGATCGCTTCAGCTACGGCGCGACCGACGGGTTTGCGGCGGGCAGCGCGACGCTCGACATCACCGTCGGCGGCGCCAACGACGCCCCGATCGTCGTCAAGGCGCTCGCCGACAAGCAGCTCAACTTCAACAAGGCCTTCTCGTTCCAGCTGCCGGGCGACAGCTTCAAGGACCTCGACCAGGGCGACAAGCTGAGCTACGCCGCTTCCCTGGCCGACGGTTCCGCACTGCCGGACTGGCTGAAGTTCGACGCCGCGACGGGCAGCTTTGCCGGCACCGCGCCCAAGCAGGTCGGTGCGATCGAGGTGCGCGTGACCGCGACCGACGCGGTGGCCGCCAGCGGCAGCACCGCCGGCAGCCTGTCGGTGTCCGACGTGTTCACGCTGTCGGTCAGCCACGGCAACGAAGGCCTCGGCAACGGCGAGGATGCGCCGCCCCCTGGCCACGACGTCAACCAGAATGACGGCGCCGGCACCGGTCCGGGCAATCCGGGCAATGCAGGCGCCAAGGGGGGCAAGAAGACCGGCATCGCCGCTGGCCTGGCCGCGTCGAGCGCCGAGGCGAGCGAAGCGGAGCCGGCGGCTGCCGCCAAGACGAACGCCCTCGGCGTGCCGGCCCTGCTCAGCGCCAGCAAGATCGTCGAGTTCAGCCAGCCAGCCAGCAGCATCGGCAATACCACCTCGGCGCAGAGCTTCGGTGCCTGGCTGAAAGTGGACCTGGCGGTGTCGGAAGCGCTGGCGGCAAAGCAGTCGCTGACCTGGCTCGACGAGCGCAATGGCGCCGATACCGGCGTCCTGGCCAAGGCCACCCTGGGCTTCCTCGGGTCGACCGGCGGATTCGGCGGCGCTGGCTTGTCGCTGTCGGGAAGCGAAGGGGCCGAGCTGAAAGGCTTCGACGGCCTCGGCAAGGGCGTCAAGAAGCTCAAGTAAGTCACTAAAACGCCGTAATCGATAGAGGCGGGATGCCCCTGGCCAGTGAATTCTCTGGTCGGGGGCATTCCCTTTACAACCCATAAGAATTCCCGAACGTGAAAAAATCCACGGCCAAAGCGTCCAGCGCACTCGATTTCTCGCCACCCTTGCTGCGCCTGCAGGCGGCCAGCCCGAATCCGCTCGGGCGAAAAGTGCTCTGGGCCCTGTTCGTCCTGCTGGTCCTGCTGGCGGTGTGGATGGTGCTCGGGCGGCTCGACATCGTCGCGGTGGCCGAGGGCAAGCTGGTCCCGCAGAGTTATGTGAAGATCGTCCAGCCTTCGGAATCGGGCATCGTCAAGGACATCCTGGTGAAGGAGGGCGATCTGGTGCGCGCCGGGCAGGTGCTGATGCGCATGGATACCCTGAACACCGATGCCGACGCAAACTCGATCCAGGCCGATTTGCAGGGCAAGCGCCTGGCCCTGCGCCGGGTCGACGCGGAACTGGCGAATGCGCCGTTCCCGGCCCAGGCCGGCGATTCGCCGCATCTTCTGGCCGCCGCCCAGTCCCAGTACCGCGCCAACCGCGCCGCCTTCCAGGCCGCGCTGGCCGAGGAACAGAGCCGGCTGGCCAAAACGCGCCAGGACCTGGCGGCCGCGCTCGAAATCCAGCGCAAGTTCAGCGCCATCCTGCCGCACTACCGCGAGCAGGAAAAGGCCTTCGAAAAGCTCGGCAAGGACGGTTTCGCCGGCGGCGTGCTGGTCAGCGACAAGCGGCGCGAGCGCATCGAGAAGGAGCAGGAGCTGGCGACCCAGGACCACATGATCGAGTCGGCCAGGGCCGGCGTCCAGCAGTCCGAGATGAAGCTGGTGCAGATCGATTCGGACTACCGCCGCCAGCTGCACGTCGAGCGCGGCGAAGCGCAGCGCGCCGTGGATCAGCTGTCGCAGGAACTGGCGAAGCAGACCCACCGCAAGCAGCTGCTCGAACTGAAAGCCACCCAGGACAGCGTCGTCAAGGAACTTGCCACCCACTCCAGCGGCACCGTGGTCCAGCCGGGAACCGTGTTGCTGACGCTGGTGCCGAACGACGAAACCCTGCGCGCTGAAGTCTGGCTCACGAACGACGACATCGGTTTTGTGAAGCAGGGCCAGACCGTGCGCCTGAAGTTCGCGGCCTTTCCGTTCCAGAAATACGGCATGGTGCAGGGAACGGTCGAGCACATCGGCGCCGACTCGGTCGAGAGCGGCGAGAATGCCGGCGCGCCGGGCAAGTCGGGCGCTGCGCAGCCGTCGACCTTCAAGGCGCTGGTGAGCTTGAAGAGCGCCTCGCTCGAAGCGAACGGCACGCGCTTTCCCCTGAGCGCAGGCATGCAGGCGAATGCCGAGATCCTGCTGGGCACCCGTACCGTGCTCGAATACCTGCTTTCGCCCATGCAGAAGGCTTGGCACGAGGCGGCCCGCGAGCGCTGAAGCACGATGGACGTAGAAAGGGGAGCGTGGCAGGCATGACCTGCGACGCTCCCCTTTTTCTTCGCTGCTTGTTTCGATCTATTGCTTGAGCACCCGGCGCAGCGTGCTTGAGAGGTCCTCGGCCGAGAATTTCGCCACATAGGCGTCGGCGCCGATGTTCTTGACATGTTCCTCGTTCGTCGTGCCCGACAGCGACGAGTGGATCACGACCGGCAGGTTCGCCAGGCGCGCGCTCTTCTTGATGTTGCGGGTCAGGGTGAAGCCGTCCATCTCCGGCATTTCGAGGTCGGTCAGCACCAGGGCCACCTTGTCATAGACGGTCTTGCCTTCGGCCTCGGCCGCATTGGCGATGCTGGCCAGCTGTTCCCAGGCTTCCTTGCCGCTCTTGGTCATCACGAAGGGCAGGCCCATCGCGTCCAGGCCCTGTTCGATCAGCGCGCGCGCCACCACCGAGTCGTCCGCCGCCAGGATGATCGAGCCGGGCTTGATCTGGATTTTGGCGCCGACCGTCTGCGCGTTGATCGGGGGACCGGCATCCGGGTTCATGTTGCGAAGGATGGTTTCGACGTCGAGCACCTGGGCCAGGCGTCCCGGCTCGCCGTTCTCGCCTTCGAGGCGGGCGATGCTGGTGACCATGCCGCTGCCGGCGCTGCTCTCGGCGGACATCACCTGGCTCCAGTCGAGCCGCACGATTTCCTCGACGCTTTCCACGGCGAAGGCCTGGGTGGTGCGCGCGAATTCCGTGACCAGCATGATGTTGAGCCCGGTTTTCGGCTTGACGCCGGCAATCGCGGGCAGGTCGAGCACCTGGATGATCTGGCCACGCAGGTTCACGACGCCGAGCACGTGCGCCGGCGAACCGGCGACCGCCGTGATCGAGGGCATGGCCACGATCTCGCGGATCTTGAAGACATTGATGCCGAACAGCTCGTTATGGTTGCCGTCGTCGTCGCCGCCGAGGCGGAACAACAGCAACTCGAATTTGTTGGTGCCCGCGAGCGTGCTGCGCTCGTCGACTTCCTGTTGAACCGATTTCATATTTCGCCCTGAACTGAGTTATGTGATGCGAGTGGTGCCGTCAGGAAAGTATTCTAGCTGCGAAAAGGGCGAAATACGTCAAGCGTCCATCAAACTGGCATGGGTTTGTTGCTGTTCAGGTCCAAAAAACCACGGATTAGACGATATGCCTTCCACACCCAGGCCACAGTCCAGACCAGCCAGGCAACCGGAATGCCGATGATTGTCGCGAACAGGATGCCGCCGACCACCATCCAGAGGAAGTAAAACCAGAACGAGCGAATCATCCAGGTGTGGTGGCTGTAGACCAGGGTGCCGTTGCTGTCCGGGCGCTTGACGTAGTTGACGATCAGCGGCAAAAAGGAGAGCATGCCCAGCGAAAAGAAGAAGGTACAGGCATGGACCAGGTAGAGGATGCGCGCCAGTTGCTTGGCGTCTTCCGTGCCACGGTCCAGAACGAGTTGCTGCGACATGAATGATTCCTCCGGGTGGTTCTGCACGGGACGACCCCGCCTGGCCCGATTGTAGCAGCGATTTGTGGCGATTTCGCTAACGCGATTTGTCGCCCCCATGCCCGCATCGTCAGCTGGACTCTACAGCCTGGACTCTGTCCAGGCGACGATACTGCCTGCGTCCATTGCACCCGGCTGGCGCGCAAGCTCGCGCCCACCCTTGAACAGGGCCAGCGTCGGGATGCTGCGGATCGCGAAGCGCGCCGCCAGGTCCTGCGCCAGTTCCGTGTTCACCTTCAGCAGGCGCACCCGCGGTTCCAGCCTGCCTGCTGCCTGGGCGTAGGCGGGCGCCATCGCCTTGCACGGGCCGCACCACTCGGCCCAGAAATCGACCAGCACCGGAATATCGTTGCGTCCGATGTGGCGCGCGAAGCGCTCGGAGGACACATCGAGCGGGCGCCCGGGAAAGAGCGGCTGTGCGCACTTGCCGCACACCGGCTGGTCGGCCAGGCGCGCCGGCGCCAGGCGGTTGACGGCATCGCATTCGGGGCAGACGATATGGATCGGGTCGCTCACTGTAACTCCTCGCTGGTTTTGACAAGGACCTATTTTAGCCGCGCGCGCGCAGGCTGCCGCCACGCCCGGCTCAAGCATGCGACGTGGCCTCTTGCGCGGGCGTACAATCGGTCCGAGCATACTTGCAAAAGAACCAATGAAAAAAACGACCGACAGCTGCCCGCACTTCATCGGTTGCGCCGGCTGGAACATTCCCAAGGAAGCAGCAGCTGCCTTCCCCGAGGCCGGCAGTCATCTCGAACGCTATGCCGCCGTCTTTTCAATGGTGGAAATTAATTCGTCCTTCTACAAGCCGCACCGGCCGCAAACCTATGCGCGCTGGGCCGAGAGCGTGCCGCAGGACTTCCGCTTCGCCGTCAAGGTGCCGCGCTCGATCACCCACGACGCGCAATTGCGCGATATCGACGAGCTGCTGGCGCGGTTCGCAAGCGAGGTCGGCGAACTGAAAGACAAACTCGGCTGCCTGCTGGTGCAGTTCCCGCCGAAATTCGCCTTCCACGACGAAACCGTGCGCGACTTCTTCCTGCGCCTGCAAGAACACTTCGCCTGCATGATCGCCTGCGAGGGGCGCCACCCCAGCTGGTTCAGCGAGACCGCCACCGAACTGCTGCGCGAGCGCGGCGTCACCCGTGTGATCGCCGACCCCGCCGCCGGCCAGCCCGGTGCGCACGTGCCGACCACCGACGCTGTCTACATGCGCCTGCACGGCTCGCCGCGCATCTATTACTCGTCCTATACCGACGAGTACCTGGCCGCCCTGGGCCGCGAACTGGACGCCTGCCAGGAAGCCGGGCGCACCGCCTGGGTCATCTTCGACAACACGGCGGCCGGGGAGGCCGTGCCGAATGCCCTCGAGGTCTTGCGCGCATGCCGGCAAAGCGAACCCGCCCTAGCCCGCGCATCCATTTCAGGGTGATACTGGCGGCATGGCCACGGCGACGTTTCGCTTCCACGAAGAACTGAATGATTTCCTGCCGCGCGGGCGGCGCGGGAATGCGTTCACGGTGCCCTGCGCGCGCGCCGCGACCACCAAGCACATGATCGAGGCGCTCGGCGTGCCGCATACCGAGGTCGAACTGATCCTGGTGAATGGCGAGTCGTGCGGCCTGGACCGGCTGCTGGCCGAGGGCGACCGGGTCGACGTCCATCCGCAGTCCTCGCGCGTGGCCCGGCAGACGCCAGCCTGTCGCCCGCGCTTCGTGGCCGACGCCCACCTGGGCGGCCTGGCCCGGCTGCTGCGCATGGCCGGTTTCGATACCCTCTACGACAACGCATTCCAGGACCGGCAGATCGCCGCCATCGCCCTGGAGGAGGAAAGGGTGCTGCTGACGCGCGACCGCGACCTGCTCAAGCGCCGCTGCGTCACGCGCGGCTGCTACCTGCATGCCATCGCGCCGGCGTCCCAGTTCCGCGAGCTTTGCGACAGGTTGGACCTGGCGCCGCTGGTGCGGCCCTTCACCCTGTGCCTGGCTTGCAACCGGCCGCTGCGCCCCGTGCCCAGGGAGGAGGTGCTGGCGCAGCTGCCGGAATCGGTGCGCATCGAGCATCGGGAATTCACGCGCTGCGACAGTTGCGGCCGCGTGTTCTGGAAGGGCTCGCACTACAAGCGCATGGCGGCGCTGCTCGATGCGGTGGCTGCGCCCTTGGCGCAGGAGGGCTAGCATGAGCGCATCCCTGCCGAATCTGCCTTTCCCCGTCCGCGTCGAGTGCCCGCCCGGCGCCTGTGTCTGCGAGCGCGAGCGCCTGTTGGCCGAGCCCGGCGCCGACCTGCGCCCGCTCGCGATCGACCGCCGCCAGGAACAGAAGCTGATCGAGCGTATCGAGCGCGTCGACAGCTACGAAGACCTGCAACACCTGCAGGCCCTGATCCGCCGGAACATCGGCGCCGAATTGCGCATCGAGCCCGGCCCGAACGAGGTGCGCACGGTGCGCGGCATCCTCATCGTGCTGGAGGAAAAACCGGGTTTGTGCAAAAAGCTGAGGCAATCGGTGCCGGCGGCGCTGCGCAAGCGCCTGCAGGAGCGGCCCGAGATCGCCTGGGCCATCCTGAACGCCAGGGGTCTCTTCGGTTAAATTTTCACCACGTACTTCAGGACGATACCGACCAGCAGGGTCGCGGCCATCGCCAGCGACAGGGCGCCGTGCAGCACGTCCGAACCGATCGATACCTCGCGCGTCATCTCTTCCTTGCTGATCCTGGCGACGCGGCTGAGCACGACCGGGCGCAGCAGGCCCTGGATGCCGAGCAGCACCAGGCCGGCGCCGCACAGGGTCTCGCCGATCAGGTCGCGCTGCATGCCGTTCCACAAACCCATGCTGCCCAGGCTCATGCCGAACAGGAACCAGAAGGCGCGCGAAGCGGGGTAGCGTGAAAATTTTGAGGTGTCCATGGGGGCCTGTGGGGGATGAAAGCGCCCATTATAGCGATGGCGCAATCGCTACCCATCGAAAAAAGGCCGCCCGGGAAGGCGGCCTTTCAGTCATGCCGTTCGCGCTGGATCAGCGGCGGCGGTAGTGACGGCGGTGATGGTGGCCGCTACTCCAGCTGCGGCCGAAGCTCAAGCCCAGGCCGATCGACACTGGCGGCGTCCAGTACGGATCCTGGACATAAACCGGCGGGTAGCCGTACACCGGCTGCTGCCCATACACGGGGGCGCTCCGGTAGCCGCCCTGGTATGCCCCCGGATTGACGACGACGTTCGAGCTGGTGACAACGCCGGCGTCTCCGGCCCGCGCGCCGGTACCGAGCGGCACCGGTGTCACAGAAACGGTTTGCCAGCCGTTCGGGTCACCGGCCTGGGCATAGCCACGGCTGCCGACATTGCCCGGTCCCGGGCCGGGAGCGGCGCAGCCCGCCAGGGTGGCGGCGCTGGCGATAAGAACAATGAGTTTTTTCATGACGGTTCTCCTGATATGCCCATCATAGTGTTCTCATATCCATTGCGCCGCGCGAATTACAGCTTGTTACAAGCGCTAGCCTTGCTCGCTCGTTGCATTGCTCGAAACAAAGGGCGCCAGGGGGACGGCATTCGCCATCGCCTGGTAGCCGGCGTCGTTCGGGTGCAGGTGGTCGCCGCTGTCATAGGCCGGCAGGATGCGCGCCGGATTGGCCGGGTCGCGCAGGGCCGCCTCGACATCGAACAGGGCGTCGAATTCGCCGCTGGCGCGGATCCAGTTGTTGGCGGCGCGCCGTACCGCCTCGCGCGCGGCCGTGTAATACACGAAGCCTTCGAACGGGGGCAGGGTGGCGCCAATGACCTTGATTTCGCGCGCGTGGGCCCGCGCGATCAGCTGGCGCCAGCCGGCAACCATTTCCGCAACGGGAATCGGGTTCGAGCCCGGGCTGTAGGAAATGTCGTTGATGCCGATCAGGGCGATCAGGTAGCGCACGCCGCTGGTGGCCAGCACGTCGCGGTCGAAGCGCTCGAGCGTGTCGCGCCCGGCCAGCAGGGCGGTCGAATAATCGCCCAGCAGCAGGTTGGCGCTGATGCCGCGATTGACCACGCCGATGCGCCCGCCCGCGCCGAGCGCTGCCTGCAGGCGGCGCGCCAGGTAGTCGGGCCAGCGGCGGTTGGCATTGGCCGTGCTGCGCGCGCCGTCGGTGATCGAGTCGCCCAGCACGACGATGGCGGGCGCCGCGGCGTCGACGTCGATCTCGGTCAGGAAGGGCCAGGAGGAGATCGCGCGCGCCACGGGCAGGGCGATGGTCGAAGTGTAGTCGCCGGCGCTCGACACGTAATTGGTCTGGAGGGCGGCGTCGTGGATGGTGGTGGCCTGCACCGTGCCAGGCAGGTAGAGGCTGACGGCAAGGTCGGCCTGGGCCGGCACGGCCAGCTCGACCGGGTCGGACAGCGCGGGCGCCCCGGCGGGAATCGTGATCGAGGCGACGCCGCCAAAGCTCAGCGGGCGCAGGCTGGCGACGGACGCGCCGCCGGTACGCAGGCCGATCGTGGCGCGCCCGATGTGCAGCGGCGTGCTGCCCATTTCATTCGAGACGCGGATCCGTATCCGGGCGCCGCCGATGCTGGCGCGCGCGATCAGGCGCAGCGTCTGGCCGGTATAGCTTTGCACACTGCTTGACGGCGGCGGCCCGGCCGGCGCGGCGCCCCAGGTGGCGCACCAGCGCGCGGACGGCCCGGTCTGGGCTTGCGCGGGCAGAAAGGGCGTGGCGAGCGCCGCGCCGAGAGCAGGGCCGGCGATCAGGAAGCGGCGCCGGCTGGGACCGAGGCGCGCCTGATCGGCACGCAGGGCGGGTTCGGCAGAGTTCTCGGCCTGGTCAGACGGAACGGCTTTCATGGTGGACTCCTCGAACGGTTGGGCGCTTTACCCAATCTAAATCGAGGACTTCGCCGACTCAAGCGACGCGCGACAGGAGTTTTGCGTCAGCGCAGGAATGGCTGAGATTCTGCTTGTGCTTATTTGTGTCCAAGCAATTGTTTGCTTAATACAATGTACAAAAGTTACGCCAGCACCGCCAGCACCCCATCCAGCCCGCTGAAATTCAGCGCCACGTCGGCCTGTGCCCGCACCACCGGCTTGGCGCGGAAGGCCACCGACAGGCCCGCGATGCCCATCATCTTCAGGTCGTTGGCGCCGTCGCCCATGACGATCGCCTGCCGCGGGTCGATCGCCAGTTGCGCGCACACGCGCTGCACGGTGCGCCGCTTTTCCTCGGCGTCGACAATGCCGCCCAGCACGCGCCCGGTCAGCCGGCCATCTTCGACCTCGAGCACGTTGGCATGCGCGTAATCCAGGCCGAGGCGCTGTTGCAGGCGGGCGGTGAAGAAGGTGAAGCCGCCCGACACCAGCAGCGTCTTCAGGCCGGCCGCCCTGACCGCCGCCAGCATCGTCTCGGCGCCCGGCGACAGGCGCAGGCGCTCGTCGTAGACGCGCTCCAGCGCGGTCGCCTCCAGCCCGGCCAGCAGGGCGACGCGGCGCGCGAGGCTGGCCGCGAAATCGAGTGCGCCGCGCATCGCCGCCTCGGTGATCGCGGACACCTCGGCCTTCAAGCCCTGCATGTCCGCGATCTCGTCGATGCATTCGATGGTGATCAGGGTCGAGTCCATGTCCATCGCGACCAGCGCAAAATCCGACAAGCTGCGCCCGGCCTCCACGAAGGTGGCATCCACCCGCGCGGTTAGCGCCGCCGCCTGCACCGCAAGGACGATGTCGTTTGAGGCAACGACGCCCTCGGCGCGCAGCGCATGTTCGCCCAGGGCCCGCATGCGCGCCGGCCGCGCCAGGGCGGCCACCGCTTCCAGGGTCGCCTGCGTGGCCTGCGGCCCTTGCACCACCAGATTCATCGTCATCGCTCCGTCCTCGCCTAGGCCAGCAGTTGCTTGATGGTTTGCTTCACCTGCAGCACGCGCGCCGCCAGATCCGGCATGCTGGCCGTGATGCGCAGCTTGTCCTGGCCGGCCAGCTTGATGTGGCGGTTCTTCTGGATCAGCGTGATGATCCGGATCGGGTCGATCGGCGGCTTTTCCATGAATTGCAGGCTGGCCGCTTCGCTGTGGGCGTCGATCTTGACGATGCCGACCGTTTTTGCCGCGATGCGCAGGCGGTGGGTCTCGATCAGGGCCTTGACCTGTTCCGGCAGCTTGCCGAATCGGTCGATCAACTCTTCCTGCATGTCGTCGACCTTGCCCTGGCTCTCGCAGTTGGCCAGGCGCTTGTAGATCGACAGGCGCTCGTGGACGTCGCCGCAGAAGTCGGCCGGCAGCAGGGCCGGCACGTGCAGGTTGATTTCGGTGGTGCTCGACAAGGGCGCCGCCAGGTCCGGTTCCTTGCCGGCTTTCAGCGCGCGCACCGCCTCGTTGAGCATGTCCGAATACAGCTGGAAGCCGATCTCCAGCATTTCGCCGGACTGGTTTTCGCCGAGCACTTCGCCGGCGCCGCGGATTTCCAGGTCGTGCATCGCCAGGTAGAAGCCGCTGCCCAGTTCTTCCATCGCCTGGATCGCATCCAGGCGGCGCTGCGCCTGCTTGGTCAGGGTCTGCACGTCCGAGACCAGCAGGTAGGCATAGGCCTGGTGGTGCGAGCGGCCGACCCGCCCGCGCAGCTGGTGCAGCTGGGCCAGGCCGAATTTGTCGGCCCGGTGCATGATGATCGTGTTCGCGGTCGGCACGTCGATGCCGGTCTCGATGATGGTCGTGCACAGCAGGATATTGAAGCGCTGGGCCACGAAGTCGCGCATGACCTTTTCCAGGTCCCGTTCGTGCATCTGGCCGTGGGCCACGCCGATGCGCGCCTCCGGCAGCAGCTCGCGCAGCATCGTGTGGCGGTTTTCGATGGTATCGACTTCGTTGTGCAGGAAGTAGATCTGGCCGCCGCGTTTCAGTTCGCGCAGGCAGGCTTCGCGAATGATGGAACCGTCTTCGCTGCGCACAAACGTCTTGATCGCCAGGCGCTTTTGCGGCGCGGTGGCGATGATCGAAAAGTCGCGCAGGCCCTCCAGCGCCATGCCCAGGGTGCGCGGGATCGGGGTCGCGGTCAGGGTCAGCACGTCGACTTCCGCGCGCAGGGCTTTCAGGGCTTCCTTCTGGCGCACGCCGAAGCGGTGCTCCTCGTCGATGATCACCAGCCCCAGGCGCGTGAATTTCACGTCGGGCGAGAGCAGCTTGTGGGTACCGATCACGATGTCGAGCGTGCCGTCGGCCATGCCCTTGATCGCGTTGTTGATCTCCTTGCCGGTCCTGAAGCGCGACAGCTCGGCGATTTTCACGGGCCAGTCGGCAAAGCGGTCGGCGAAGGTCTGCGCGTGCTGCTCGGCCAGCAGGGTGGTCGGCGCCAGGATCGCCACCTGCTTGCCGCCCATGACGGCGATAAAGGCGGCGCGCAGGGCGACTTCGGTCTTGCCGAAGCCGACGTCGCCGCAGACCAGGCGGTCCATCGGCCGGCCGGACGTCATGTCCTTGATGACGTTGGTGATCGCCTCGGCCTGGTCGGGCGTCTCGTCGAAGCCGAAACTCTGGGCGAAGTTCTCGTAATCGATGCTGGAGTATTCGAAGGCATGGCCGACCCGCGCCGCGCGCCGCGCATACAGATTCAAGAGCTCGGCGGCGGTATCGCGCACCTGCTCGGCGGCCTTGCGCTTGGCCTTGTCCCACTGGCCTGAACCGAGCGAATGCAGCGGCGCGTCCTCGGGCGAGGTGCCGGAATACCGTGAGATGACGTGCAGCTGCGACACCGGCACATACAGCTTGGTGTCCTTGGCGTATTCCAGGTGCAGGAACTCGGTTTCGCCTTCGCCCAGGTCCATGCTGGTCAGGCCCATGTAGCGGCCGATGCCGTGGTTGATGTGCACCACCGGGTCGCCGATTTTCAGCTCCGACAGGTCGCGCACCATCGATTCGACCTGGCTGGTCGCTTCCTGCTTCTTCTTGCCGGCACGCCGTCCGGAACCGGCGTACAGCTCGGTCTCGGTAACGAAGGCGATGCAGCCGCTCGATGCTTCCAGCAGCTCGAAGCCGGCCTGCAGCGGCGCCACGCCGAGCGCCACCTTCGCGTCGCTGGCGAGCATGCCCGCGAAGCCCTCCACCGGGACGACCTCGAGGCGATACTCGTTGAAGTACTGCTGCAGGGTTTCGCGGCGGCCGTTCGATTCGGCGCAGATCATCACGCGGCAGCCGGTACGGGACAGGAAAGAGCGCAAATTCGCCAGCGGGTCTTCCAGGCGGCGGTTCACCGCGATGTCGGGGATCGGCGCCGACAGTTCGGAGGCCCCCACGTCCCGTATTTCCATGCCGCGCGCGATGTTCCAGCGCCCGCGCGATTTGGCGCAGGTGAAGAACTGCTCGTTCGAGAGGAACAGTTCGCGCGGTTCGAGCAAGGGCCGATCGCGGTCGCTTTTCAGGAAGCGGTAGCGCGATTCGGTATCGATCCAGAAGCGCCCGACGGCGCCATCGATGTCGCCGACAAAGGCCAGCGGACTGTCGTCCGGCAGGTAATCGAAGAGCGTCGCGGTCTCTTCGAAAAACAAGGGCAGGTAGTATTCGATGCCGGCCGAGGCGATGCCGCTGCCGATGTCCTTGTAGACCGTGGACTTGGACGGGTCGCCCTCGAAACGCTCGCGCCAGCGGCTGCGAAAACGCGTGCGCGCCGCTTCGTCCATCGGGAATTCGCGGCCCGGCAGCAAACGCACCTCGCGCACCGGGTACAGCGAGCGCTGGGTGTCGGCATCGAAGGTGCGGATGGTTTCGATCTCTTCGCCGAACAGGTCGAGGCGGTAGGGCAGCGCTGAGCCCATCGGGAACAGGTCGATCAGGCCGCCGCGCACCGAATATTCGCCGGGCGACATCACCTGCGACACATTGCTGTAGCCGGCCAGCGTCAGCTGCGCCTTGAGCCGGGCCTCGTCGAGCTTCTCGCCCTGGCGGAAAAAGAAGGTATAGGCTGCCAGGAAGGAAGGCGGCGCCAGGCGCACCAGGGCGGTGGTGGCCGGCACGACCAGCACGTCGCACTGGCCGTTGCGGATTTCGTGCAGGGTCGCCAGGCGTTCGGACACCAGGTCCTGGTGCGGCGAAAAGGCGTCGTAGGGCAGGGTTTCCCAGTCCGGCAGCAGGTGGCAGGACAGCTTGCCGTTTTCACCGTCGGCGAACCAGGGAATCTCGTCGAGCAGGCGCTGGCCGTCGCTGGCGTTGGCCACGACCACGGTGAGCATCTGCTTGTTGGCCTTGAAGGCGAGGGCGGCGCTTGCCAGGGCATAGGCGTCGGACGAGCCGAACAGGGCAGGCAGGACGAAACGGCTACCGGGCTTGGGGAGGTGCTTGGTGAGGTCGAAAGGCATGCAGGCAGGCAGTGTTCAGTCGTTCCGAAGGGTCGTCCATTATAGACGAAGCCACCCTGGAGCCCCCCGCACGCCTGCTGTTCAAGCCCGCCGCAGGTTCGGGAGCAGCACCCCGGCCAGAATCAGGCCGAAACCGAGCGCATGGTAGGCCTGCGGCGCCTCGCCCAGCAGCGGCCAGGCCGCCAGCGTGGCGAACAGTGGAATCAGGTAGACCGACATGCTGGCGCGCGCCGGGCCCGCCACGGCCACCAGCCGGTCATAACAGAAATAGGCGCCGAGGCTGGGCACCAGCGCCAGGAATGCCAGCGCCAGGTAGAGGCGCGGGTCCGTGAAATCGGGGACGGCGCCGCGCATGCCTTCGACCAGCGCGAACGGAAGCAGTACCAGCGCGCCGCCGCCGATCAGCGCCGCCAGCTTGACCGTGGCCGGCATGGGCGGCAGCGGCAGGCGCCGGCCCAGCACCGTGTACAGCACCCAGCCGCAGGCGGCCAGCATCACCCACAGGTCGCCGGCGCCAAAGGCGAGGGCGCCCAGCGCACCTTCGCCCCGCGCCAGCACGATCAGGATGCCGAGGATCGCCAGCAGCATGCCGCCGGCCTGGCGCGGCGACAGCGGCGTCTTCCAGACCAGGGTTTCCAGCAGGCTCACGAGGGCCGGGCAGGCGGCGAAGATGATGGCGATGTTGGCCGCGCTGGTAGCGCGGGCGCCGACATATTGCGGCCCGACCGCGAGGCCCATGCCCAGGGCGCCCAGCAACAGGATGCGCTGCCAGTTGGCGCGCAGGCTGCCGCGCAGCGCCCACAGGCGCGGCCCGACGCTCGGGAGCAGGATCGCGAACGCCAGCGCCCAGCGGCCAAAGGCGAGAAAGAGCGGCGGGATGCCGGCGCTGTCGGCCCAGCGTGCAACCAGCAGGTTGGCGGCGAAAAACAGGGGGGTGACCAGCATGAGCGGCAACTCGGGCGACGGGGAACCCGTCCTCAGCCCGAGCCCCGCGTGTGAAACTGCTTCCGACACGAAGACTCCAGAACAAAATGCTGCAAGCGCAAAACATTATTTTAATGTGCAGCAACTGGAATGTTCTTTTGTTCACCCGGCCATATCCTTTGTTTGGAAGAAGGTTCTTCCATGAATAGACTAAAATGCGGAAGGATTGTCTACGATACGTGTTATTACCAAGAGGAATATCAGATATGAAGGACGGTGTGCTCGACGAGATCGACCGCAAGATTTTGCGCACGCTCAGCCAGGACGGCCGCATCAGCAACCAGAAGCTGGCCGAGACGGTCAACCTGTCGCCGACGCCCTGCTGGCACCGGGTGCGCGCACTCGAGGAGTCGGGGCACATCAGCGGCTATGTCGCCGTGCTCGACCAGCGCACCCTGGGCTTGCCGGACACGGTGATCATCGAGGTGCGGGTCGACCGCCACGACGACGACATCTTCCAGCGCTTTTCCGATGCGCTGGCCGGGCTGCCCGAGGTGATGGAGGCTTATCTGCTGTCGGGCGAATTCGACTACCTGATCAAGGTGGCGGTATCCGGCACCGAAGGCTACGAGCGTTTCCTGCGCCAGAAGCTGTACAAGCTGCCGGGCGTCAGCCACACGCGCTCGACCTTCACGCTGCGCTGCCTGAAGCGCACGCCCTCGGTCAGCCTGTAATCAGGATGCCTTCGCGAGCCTAGCGCGCAGGGTTTCCAGCTCCGCGCGCAAGGCCGTGCGTTCCGACAGCGAGGCGGCGAGCTGGGCGCGCATGTCCTTGAGTTCGCCTGCCAGGCTGTCGCGCGCGACGGCCGCGCCGACCAGGTCCATCTCGGCGGCGAGGCGGGCATCCGATTGTGCGGCCGACGCCGTCACGTTGCGCTCGAGCTGAGAGCGCAGGTCCGCCAGCTGGGCATCCTTGCCTTCGATCGCCAGCTGATCCTTGGCCTTGCCGACCAGGGCGTCCATCGCGATCTGGCGCGCGTTGCGCAGCTCGGCGTTCAGGCGCTCGATTTCCTCCTGGTGTTCGGCCGCCAGGGCCTCGGCCTGGGCACGCGCCGCGGCCAGGTCCTCGAGCTCACGCCCGGCCTGGGCCAGGGCCTCGCGGGTGGGAGCGTTGGCGCTCTCCGCAAGCTGCGCCGCCCATTTGTCGAGCTCGGCAAGGAGCGAAGGAGGCAGGTCCGTCACGGCGCCGGCGCCGGGGGACTGTGGGTTGGCATCGGATTTTTTCATGGGAAGCTGGTCTTGAAAGTTTTGGAAATTTAAGCCGGCTGGCGCCGGTTGGCGACTCCGAAGGGCACATGCACCATCGGGATGGTCCCGCCGGGCGAGGCGCGCAGGTGGGTCATCTGGTCGTCGAAGAAGATATGCGGCTTGAACACCGACAGCACGCGCGACTTGTCCATGCCGCCGAGGAAAAACGTTTCGTCGGCCGAGACGCCCCAGCTTTTCAGGGTGGTCACGACGCGTTCGTGCGAGGGCGCGTTGCGCGCGGTAATGATGGCGATGCGCACGATGCGGCGGTAGCCGGCATCGCGGCGCTGGGCCTCTTCTTCGAGGCGCTGCAGCATCGACAGCTTCTGGAACATGTTCGCCAGCGGTCCCGGCGCGTGCGGACGCGCCACATGCAGGGTTTCGTGGGCGTGGAATTCGTCCAGGTCGTTATTGCGCTTGAACACCGTTTCCGATTCGTCGTCGGCCAGCACGCCGTCGAAGTCGAAGGCGACGCGCAGTTCCAGGTCCTCGTCCTCGTCGTCGATCAGCGAGGGCAGCACCAGACCGGCCGGATAGTTCGCATCGATGGCGTTTTTGACGTCGGCCTCGTGGGCGCTGAGAAAGAGCGAGGCATTGAAGGCCGGCAGGTAGGAATAGGGCGATTTTCCTGCCATGAAGGCGGCGCGCGAGATGTCCAGGCCGTAGTGGGCGATCGAACGCATCACGCGCAGGCCGGTTTCCGGGGAATTGCGCGAAAACAGGACGACTTCGACCGGCGACTCGCCCGGAAAGCATTTGTTGATGTTCAAAAAGCGCCGGATGAAGGGAAAGGCCACGCCCTTGCCCAGCACCGCGTCGAGATGCCGTTCCTGGTAGGCGCGGTATTCGTCCGGTCCCTTGTCGAGGTAGACCTGGTGCGATTCGGCCAGGTCGAACAGGGCGCTGGAAGCGACGCCGATGACCAGTTTTTCTTCAATCGGAAACGGCATTCAATCCTCCTGTGGGCGCAATTGGTCGAAGACGGGGCGCAGGCGCGGCCCGATATGCGCAGTCATCAGGTCGTCGTCGGGCGCCAGTGCGCCGGCGTCGACCAGCAGCCGCAGCTTGGCGAGCCGGTCGGAGACGGCGAGCACGCGGGCGGCGGGATTCAAGCCGGGCAACCCGGCGCTGTCGATGGCGTCGGCCACGCTGTCCGGGAAACCCCACTCGAGGGCGATGCGGTGCGAGATCCGGCGCGCGTGGCCGAGCAGGGCCAGGCCGAAGGCGTCCGAGCCCGGCAGCAGGTCTTCGCTGCCGGCCTTGTCGAGAAGCTGGTCGATCAGCCGAAAGGCGACGATCAGCCCGACGTTCTGCACCAGCCCGGCCAGGTAGGCGTCGAAGGGCCTGGCGCCGAAATACGGGGCCAGCGAACTGGCGGCCTGGGCGCATTTTTCGGACTGGCTCCAGACCTGCGGCGCGACCAGTTTTGCGAAACGCCCGGACTGCATGCTGATCACCGGTCGAAAAGCCACCCGCGCCAGCAGCATGCGCAGCCCGTTCTGGCCGAGCAGCATGACCGCGCCCTCGATGCTGCGCACGGGCGAGGGCGGTCGGTAATAGGGACTGTTCGCCTCGCGGATGACTTCAGCCACCAGCACCACGTCCTGGGCCAGCATGCGCGACAGTTCGGCGCCGGCGACGCTTTCGTCGCGCAGGCCACGCAAGAGTTCGGGAATCACGGCCGGTACCCGGGGCACCAGTTCGGCTGCCTTGCCGGGGCTTAGCGCCAGCCGTGCCAGCTCATCGAGGATGCGGCGTTCGGTGGCCGGGGCCGCGTCGGCAGCGGCGCTGCCGGCGAGCCAGCGGTAGAAGGCGAGGTCGACGTCGCCGCCGGCGGGCGCCGTGTCAGGCGTGGAGGAGGCGGAGTCGACGGGCGCGCAAGGCGGGGACGGTGGGGACGGCAGGCTCGCGCCCTGCTGCGGGGCGCCGCCGATCCATCGCGCAAACCAGTTTTTCATTGTGGGAGAGTCTCGGCCGGTGTGAGCTCCGATTCTACCCGACAACGAACTGGGGACGGAAACGAGAAGGGCCGGGAAACCCGGCCCTTCAGCACGCCGGAAGCGCGCCGGACGAACGCCGCAAAATTAGCGGCCGGTGCCGGTGTTGGTGGTCGTGCCGGTGGTTCCGGTGGTGCCCGAGGTACCGGTCGTGCCCGTGGTGCCGGCGGGTTTCGTGCCCGAGGTGCCCGAGCCGGAGTCCATACTGCTGCTGCTGCTGGTGCCGGTGGTGCCGGTGGTCCCGGTCGTGCCCATGCTGCTGCCGCTGCTGGTGCCCATCGTTCCCGAGGCGCCGCTGCCCATGGTGCCGTCGGTCGAGGTGCCGGTGGAGCTGCAGGCCGCCAGGCCCAGGCCCATCAAGCCGGCCATGATCACGTTCAGAGTGGTGCGTTTCATATTGTTCTCCCTCTTTGGTTGTGTGAGGTGTTCATCATGCAAGCGTCCTGTTGCGTTCACTATAGGAAGCAGGCGAGAGTCGGTGTAGGAGATCGCGGACGGTTTCCATGCAACACTTGTGAAAATCAGCGTTTTTCGCCCGTCGTGGCCGCGCTGGCGCCCTCGACGCTGCCGGCCTTCGGGTCGGTGCCGCCGGTAGTGCCCGAGGTGGGATTGGCGCCCGGTGCACCAGTGCTGCCACTGGTCATCGAGCCGCTGGAGCTGCCCGACACGCTGGTCGCCATCGAGTCCGTGTTGCTGGTAGTGGTGCCGCAGGCGGCCAGGACGGCGCAGGCGGCCAGCGTGCATGCTGTCGTGATTAGCTTCATGGTTATCCGATCAAGGTGATGACAGGTTTCCATGATGCGGCGGCCTTGGCGGCGGCGCTATAGGAACACCACCGGACGCCTTGTAGGACTGGGCAGACGGCAAGCTCAGCCGGTTCGCGCCTGCTGCAAGCCTGCTCCCCGTTCCCGGATCCAGTCGACCAGTGCCTCCGATACCACCGGCCGGCTGAACAGGTAACCCTGGCCCTTGGCGCACTGCTGGGCGCGCACGGTTTCGAGCTGGGCCACCGTTTCGATGCCTTCGGCCACCGTATTCATGCCCAGGCTGCTCGCCACCTTGACGGTTGCTTCGATCAGCACCCGGTGATGGTGGCTGGTGTCGGCTTTGCACACGAAAGAGCGGTCGATCTTGACTGTGTCGACCGGCAGCAAGTGCAGGCTCGACAGCGAAGAGTAGCCGGTCCCGAAATCGTCGAGCGCAAGCTTGATGCCGAGCGCCTTCAGCTCGTGCAGGCGCAGCTGGATCTGCTCGTCCTGGGCGGCCAGGCTTTCGGTCACCTCGAGCTGCAGGCAGGCTGCCGGCATGCCGGTACGCGCCAGGGTGGCGGCCACCTTGCCGGCCCAGTCGGGCTGGGCCAGCTGGGCACGCGACAGGTTGACCGCCATCAGGCGCGGAGCGTCGTCGCCCAGCAGCACCCGCCAGCGCATGAAATCGAGGCAGGCGCGTTCGAGCACGAAGTCGCCGATCTGGTCGATCAGTCCGCATTCCTCGGCCACGCCGATGAAATCGAAGGGCGGCACCAGGCCGCGCGTCGGATGCTGCCAGCGCACCAGCGCCTCGACGCCGGCCGAGTGGTCGATGCCGCCATCCGGGCGCAGGCCGACCACCGGCTGGTAGACCACGAACAGCTGTTCCTCGGCCAGGGCCAGGCGCAGCTGCGACTCGATGTCGGCGCGGCGCTCGGCGCGCTCGCGCATGGCGCGCTCGAACACCACATGGCGCGCGCCGCCGGCGCGCTTGGCTTCGATCATGGCGATGCTGGCGTCGCGGATCGCATCGTCGGCGTCGGGCCCTTCATCGGCCGCAGCATCCCAGGTGCTGCCCCAGAGCACGCCAACGCTGGCGCGGCAGGCTACTTGGGCGCCGTCCAGCTCGTGCGGTCGCGCCAGCGCATCGAGCAAGCGAACCGCCAGCCGCTCGGCTTCGTCCGGATGTTGCAGGCCATCGAGCAGGACAACGAATTCGTCGCCGCCGACCCGTGCCACGAGTCCGGCGCCGCCAGCGGATGGATCGACGATGGCGCCCGGCGCCAGGCCCCCGGCGCGCATGCGGTCGGCCAGCGCAGTGAGCAGCCGTTCGCTGATCGAACCGAGCAGGCGGTCGCCGGCTGACTGGCCGAGGGTGTCGTTAATCTGGCGGAAGCGGTCGCAGTTCAGGAACAGCAGGGCGAATGATTCCCCTGCGGCGTTCTTTGCGCCACTGCGATTGAGCAGATTCTGCAACTGGTCGCGCGCAGCCTCCCGGTTTGGCAGGCGTGTCAGCGCATCGATACGTGCTGCGCTGCGCAAGCGCCGGCGCAGTGTCTCCTGTTCGCGCTGGGCGTCGAAGGTGGCGTCGCTGATGGCGACCATCAGCCTCGAGGTGTCGAGTTTCATCAGGCTGATCGACAGCACTTGCGGCGCACCGGGTGCGGTCACGCCCTCGATCGGTACACGCAGGGCGTCGCAGATCACGCCCGATGGCTGGTCGAACGCATCGGCCATCTGCCGTACTCGCGGAGCGACGTCCTCGAGCACGGCAAACAGGTTGTCGAGCCCGCCGTCGCTGACGAGTGGCATCAACAGATTCGATGCCATCGGATTGAGCATGTCGACGACGCCGGCGAGATCGGTCTGCACCAGCCCGATCGGGGCACGGTACAGGAACTGCACCAACGCCTCGTAGGCATCGATCTGTTCAATCTGCATTGCGGCTTCGCTGTGGAATGTTTTCATCGAGGGGCAGGTCCGGTGTCCAGGCGGAGACGCGGTTGCGGCCCCCGGTTTTCGCAACGTAGAGCGCCTGGTCGGCGCGTTTCATGAGGACGTCGATGCTTCGCGGAACGGTTTCAGGCAGGGTTCCGGCCCCAAGTTCCAGGGCGGCCACGCCGGCGCTGACGGTATACGCGATTTCGCCGCCATCGGCGCCCACCAGCCGGCCCGCCACCCGCGTGCACAGTCGTTCGGCAAGCGCCACTGCCTGGGCCATGCCAGTCGACGGCAGCAGCACCGCGAACTCTTCGCCCCCGATGCGCGCCACGGTGTCGACCGGACGGAAGGTCTCGCGCAGAGCGTCGGCCAGGTCGCACAGGACGCGGTCGCCGGCCGGGTGGCCGTAGCGATCGTTGATGTGCTTGAAATGGTCGGCGTCGAATACGATCATGGCAAGCTGGCGCGGCGTATGGACGGCGCGGTCCAGTTCCAGCTCGGCCGCTTCGAAGAAGGCGCGGCGGTTGGCGAGGCCGGTCAGGTGGTCGCTGAACGCCGCCTGGCGCCGGGTCTCGCTGGCCGCCCGCTTGTCGCTGATGTCGCGCAGGATCAGGCAATAGGCAGGCGCGTGCGGATCGTCGAGATCGAAGGTGTCGCGCTCGGGCAGGGGCGCGATCAGCGCACTGCCCCAGAACTGGCTGCCGTCGGCGCGCAGGCGCAGACCCTCGTCCATGCTCCACCCATTGTGGTCCGCTTCGCGCAGGCGGTCGAGCAGGTGCTCGGGCGTCATGGCGTCGGGCGGGTAAAACACGGAATAGGGCGAGCCAACCACGTGTTCGCCGAAGCCGGTGACGCGCGCGATGCTGTCGTTCCAGTCGCACAGGCGTCCCTGGCGGTCGAGGGCGGCCAGGCCATAGTCGCTGATGCGGGTCAGGATGGCATTGAGCCACGCGTCGCTCTGGCGCAGCTGGCGCTCGCGCCGCACTTCGGCGCTCACGTCGTGGATCACCGCCATCAGCCGCATCTGGTCGAGTTTCATGAGGCTCAGCGACAGGATATGCGGCTTCTTCAAATCAGGATTGTCCGCGCCCAGGTGGCTCAGATGAATATGCACGCCTTCCAGGACCATCCCGTGCGGATGGGGAAACTGCCGGCAATGGAGGCGCAGGTCGGGCGCCACGTCGGCCAGGGCGTCGAACAGGTTGGCGAGGTTGCCGTCGGGAGACAAGGGCATCAGAAGCTGGGCCGATATCGGGTTGATCATCACGATTTCGCCGTCCATGCCCGCCTGTACCAGGCCCACCGGGGCCAGGTAAAGGAACTGCATCAGCGCTTCGTGCTCGGCCCGCAGCGCTTCGAGGTTCTCGTCGGTGCCCATCAGCGGCGCTGGACGAGGACGTACCGGGTGGCGCTGGCCGCGCTGGCCAGCAGGCGCAGCTTGACCTTGACCGGGCGCATGCGCAGGGTCAGCACATAGTCGAGCGTGTCGTCGAGCTCGCTTCCTGCCTCGGTCGCGTCTTCGAAGCGCTGCGCCACCAGGAAGTTATTCAGGCAGGGCGCAACGTTGATGAACATCGGCTCCCCGATCACCCGCTGCGGCGACAGGCCGGCCGCCTGCGATTCGAAGGCGTTATAGCGCTGCACGATGGTGTCTGCGCCGAATCCGATCACGCCAAAGCCGAGTGCGTCGATCTGTTCCTGGTCGAAAGTGTCGAGCAGCTCGATCAGGTCGCGGGCGTCGAAGGTAGGGGATGTGTGGGTCATGTGGGCCTTGGGCTATGCAGATCGACTTTTAATTGATTTGCGGAAACTAAATGTTGGCATGGCTGAACGCGTGTGTCAATCTCCGCCAATGCCGGAATTGACGATTTTATCGCGTGGTTGACAGGATTGTGTCTCCGCTGTCACGATCCGGCCACAGTATTGAATGAAATGGGACCGATGACTTCTTTCGCGCGTGTGCAGTGGTGGCGCAACCCTTGTGCCCTCGAGCGCGTCGTGCGCGACCTTGTCGCCTTCGAATTGGCGCAGGCGCGCCCTGGACGCATGCTGGCGCCGCAGCCGTGGCCGTCCGGCCTGGACCTGGTTGCCGACCTTGGCGCCGACTCGCTTGACTTGATGGGCGCTGCCACGGCCCTCGGCGACCTGCTCGGCTTTGGCCGTTCCGGCATGGACGACCCGCTGCTGGCGCGCACCTTGCTGGCCGGCTGGGTGGAGGCGGCGCGTGCAAGCCTCGCAGGCCATGACGCCGAACTGGTCTTTCGCACATCGGGCAGTTCGGGCGCGCCCAAGCGCTGCACCCATTCCCTGGAGAGCCTGTGGCGCGAAGTCGACCAGCTTGCCAGGCTGGTGCCGCAGCGGCGCCGGATCCTGTCCGCAGTGCCGGCGCATCATATATATGGATTCCTGTTCACGGTCTTATTGCCCCAGGCCGCCGCCGGGTGTCCGGCGCTCCCGGTGCTGGACCTGCGCGCCGCTTCCCCGGCTGCGCTGGCGGCGCAGCTGGCGCCGGGCGACCTGGTCGTGGCCCACCCCGACTACTGGTCGCAGGTGGCGGCGCTCGATCCGCGCTTTCCGGCCGACGTGATTGGCGTCACCTCGACCGCGCCCTGCCCGGACAGCGTCGCAGCCAGCCTGGCGGCGGGCGGACTGCGCCTGCTGCAGGTCTACGGCAGTTCCGAGACCGGCGGCGTCGGCTGGCGCGATGCCGCCGGCGCGCCGTACCGGCTCCTGCCTTACTGGCGCCGCACCGATGCCGGCGAGGTCCTCGAGCGCGATGCCCCGGGCGGCGCAGTCGAACGCCATGCGCTGCAGGACCGGCTGCTGTGGAGCGGACCCGAGCTCTTCCTGCCAAACGGGCGCATCGACAGCGCGGTGCAGGTGGGCGGCACCAACGTCTTCCCGGCTTACGTGGCCGAGGTGCTGGCCATGCATCCGGCGGTGCGGGAATGCGTGGTGCGCCCGATGCGCGCGGACGAGGGCGCGCGGCTGAAGGCCTTCGTGGTACCGGAAGTGGGAGCGCCGGGGCCGGCGCCGCTGCGCGAAGCGCTCGCCGGCTGGATCGGCGAACGGCTCGCCGCGGCCGAGCGCCCCGCGGCGTATTCGTTCGGCCCGGCCCTGCCGCGCCAGCCGAACGGCAAGCCGGCGGACTGGATCATCGACGCCTGGGATTAAAAAACCAGGCGGTTACCCCGGCCGAATATTTATCCCTGCCAATTAGTGATAAGGTCACCGCTTCATCACACGGAGGCGATCATGTTCAAGCGAATGGCGGCGGAAGCACTCGGCATCAGCGACATCGGCGTCATCGTCGGGCCGGCCGATTACAGCAAGGTCGATGCCGACGATTACCTGTTCAGCGAAGACGGCGAACAGATTTTCTTCCTCATCAAGAGCAAGAAGGACGAGTACTGCTTCACCAACCTGGCCCTGATCCACGTCGATGGCGACTCGGCCATGTCGTCGAAGCGCTCGATCAAGCGCTACGACTACGCGTCGCACCAGATCAGCAGTGTCAGCATCGAGACCGCCGGCACCCTGGACATGGACGTCGAACTCAAGTTCAAGCTCGACAGCCTGCAGTTCTCGATCGACGTCAAGAAGACCTTCATCGAGCAGGTCAAGGACATCTACAAGGCCTTGATCTCGATCGGCAAGCAGCAGCAGCGCGATGCCGTCTGCCGCGACAATGCGCTGCGTACGCTCGACGCCACCGCCTCCGTGCACAAGCTCAATCTGGCACCGGGCGACGGCGGGCTGGTCAGCCAATACACCCAGCTGCTGGCAGCCTTGAACACGGCCATGTTCGATACCCACACCAAGCGCGATTTCAGCGACGTGTTCACCAAATATATCCACAACTGAGAAGCGAACGATGCGAAATACGGCTGGCCGCCCCCGCGTGCTGACGCGGGCCATGGCGGTGGAAAGACTGCGCGCGCGTCTATTGGTCGAAGGCTTTCCGCGGATTCAGATGTTCATCCTGGTGTCGCTCACCGGGCTGGCCGGATTCGGCGCCTCGGTGGCGATGCTCGGCGCCGGGCTCGAGACGATGGCGCTGCGCTACCTGCTTGCCATGGGCGTGGCGTATATCGTTTTCCTGCTCCTGCTGTTCGTGTGGCTGCACACCAGCGCGGCCGACTATGCCGACATGGCGCTGCAGAATAGCGGTGGTGGCGGAAGCGGTGACGGTGGCGGGGGTGGCGCCACGGACTTCAGCGGCGGCGGGACTTTCGATGGCGGCGGCGCCAGCGCCAATGCCGATTTCGGCACGGCGCAGAGCGGCATCGACGCAATCATCGACAAGCCGCTGCAGGTCGCGGCGCATGCGGAAGAGGGCGCAATTCCCGTGGCCGTGATCCTGCTGGCCGTGTCGATTGCGCTGTCGTCCCTGTTCGTGATCTGGTCGGCGCCCATCCTCTTTGCCGAGATCATGGTCGACGCCTTGCTGGCGGCCGGCCTGTACCGGCGCCTGCGCCTGATCGATCCGCGCTACTGGATGGGCAGTGCCGTGCGGCGCACCATCGTCCCCTTCATCCTGACCACCCTGGCGGTCGCCGGCGCAGGCTGGGGGATGCAGGCCTGGGAGCCCGAGGCCAGGTCGCTGGGCGAGGTCATCGCAGGGCGCTAGCCGCCTTCTACTGCGTCGGGACGTAGACCGGATTGCCGGGCGGGAGCGATGGCTGGGGCTGCGGCGGCAGGCTGTCGGCGCGCGGGTGGCTGTCTTCCTCCGGCTCGAATTGCTCTTCGTCATCGGGCTCGATGGGCGCCGGCCGCGCCGCCAGCTCGATGTCGATCGCGCGCAGCTGCGGCATTTCGGCAAATTCGGCGTAGATCCAGTCGTCGTTCTCGCGCAGCATGCCTTCCGGCTCGGCGCGCGCGGTTTCCGGGCGCTTGGCCAGGGCCACCTGCATGTAGTCGAGCCAGATCGGCAGGGCCAGGGTAGCGCCGAACTCCTTGCCGCCGAGCGAGCGCGGTTCGTCATAGCCCATCCATGCCACCCCGACCACGTTCGCGCCATAGCCGGCGAACCAGCCGTCGACCGCGTCGTTGGTGGTACCGGTCTTGCCGCCGATGTCGCCGCGTTTCAATCGTTTGGTGGCGGCGGCGCCGGTGCCGTAGCGGGTCACGTCGCGCAGCATGGAATCCGTAATCCAGGCATTGCGCGCGTCCAGCACGCGGGCGCCTTCCTGGCGCGGCGCCGGCGGCTCGGCGCGGAACAGCACCGTGCCGTCGCCGTCCTCGATCTTTGCAATCAGATAGGGCTTGACCGCATAGCCGCCGTTTGCGAACACGGCATAGGCGCTCGCCATCTGCTCCGGCGTGACGGCGCCGGTGCCGAGCGCCATCGTGTAGTTCTGCGGGTGGCGCGCCAGGTCGAAGCCGAACTTGGCCAGGTAGTCGTGGGCGTACGGGACTTCGATCGCGCGCAGCAGGCGCACGGTCGGCACGTTCTTCGAATGCGCCAGCGAGTAGCGCATCGTGATCGGGCCGCTGAAGACGTTGTCGTCGTTCTGCGGCGACCAGGTCGCGCCCGCGTTTTCGCCTTCCATGTCGAGCGGCGCATCGAGGATCAGGGCGCCCGGCGAATAGCCTTTCGACACCGCCGCCGAATACACGAAGGGCTTGATCGCGGAACCGGGCTGGCGCCAGGCTTGGGTGACGTGGTTGAACTTCTGCAGGTTGTAGTCGAAGCCGCCGACCAGGGCCTGGTAGGCGCCGGTATCGGCGTCGAGCGCCACGAAAGCGGCGGCCACCTGCGGCACCTGGACGATGCTCCAGCTGTCTTTACCCTGTTTGGTAATACGCACGATGGCGCCCGGCGCGATGCGCTGGCTTTCCTTGCCCTTGCCGGACAGGCCGGCTGCCGCGAACTTCAGCCCGGCGCCGCTGATCGTGATCTCGTCGTCGTCGAGGGTGAACACCTTGACCGACTTGCTGGAACTTGCCAGCACCATGGCCGGTACCAGGCCATCGCTCGAGGGGCGCTTCTGCAGCGCTTCGATGACGGCTTCCTCGCGCTCGGTCGCGTCTTCCGGCAGCTCGATGCGGGCTTCCGGGCCGCGGTAGCCATGGCGCGCATCGTAGGCCAGGACGTTGCGGCGCACCGAATCGTAGGCCGCTTCCTGGTCGCGCGCCACGATGGTGGTGGTGACCTTGATGCCGCGCGTGTACGACTCTTCGGCGTACTGGGCGAACACCGCCTGGCGCGCCAGCTCGGCCACGTACTGGGCGTGGGTGCCGAATTCCTTCGGGCGCGCATGCACGCGCATGGTCTCGCCGACGGCCCGGGTGTACTGCGCTTCGTCGATCTGGCCGAGGTCGCGCAGGCGGCGCAGCACCAGCTCCTGGCGTGCCTTGGCGCGCTTCATGTTGACTGCCGGGTTGTTGCGCGAAGGGTTCTGCGGCAGGCCGGCCAGCATCGCGCTTTCGCCGAGGGTCAGCTTGTCGAGCTTCTTGCCGAAATAGCTGCGCGCGGCGCTGGCGAAACCGTAGGAACGCTGGCCGAGGTAGATCTGGTTCATGTACAGCTCGAGGATCTGGTCCTTGGTGAGCGCATCCTCGATCTTCTTGGCCAGCAGGACTTCGTTGAATTTCCTGGACACCGTTTTTTCGCGCGACAGGAAGAAGTTCCGCGCCACCTGCATCGTGATGGTCGAAGCGCCGCCCGAGCCGAAACCGCCGCGCAGGTTCGACACCACCGCACGCGCCGCGCCCGCCCAGTCGACGCCCTTGTGCTGGTAGAAGCGCGAGTCCTCGATGGCCAGCACGGCGTTTTTCATCATGGGCGGAATCTGCGCGATCGGCACGAAGTCGCGGTGCTCTTCGCCGAATTCGCCGATCAGGACATTGTCGCTGGTGTACACGCGCAGCGGGATCTTCGGCTTGTAGTCGGTGACGGCGTCGATCGAGGGAACGTTCGGCAGGACGGCGAACAGGAACCAGACACCGGCGGCCGCAATGGCAAGGACGATCGCGGCGAGGATGAAGAAAATGAAGCCGCCTTCGCGGCGCTGCCGCCGCAAGGCTCGGGGGGACTGGGTCAAGGCGATTCTCCTGCTGTGGTCCACCCAAAAAGGCAGGCCTGCGGGGCATTATAATCCGCTTTTCTTCCAGTCAAGCGTATGCCATAGTCAGGCGCAGCGCCCCCTTAAGCTCCCCGTAAGCCGCTCTCACAGGACCCCCGATGCCCTACGACCCCGACGCTCTTCCTCCCGCCGCCGTCAAACCGTATATTCCCGCCGACGCCCAGCTCCCCGAAATGACCATTCGCGCCATGGTGATGGGCGTCGTGCTGGGCATGGTCTTCGGCGCCTCCTCTCTGTACCTGGTGTTGAAGGTCGGGCTGACGGTCAGCGCCTCGATTCCGGTGGCGGTCATCGCGATCACCCTGTTCGGGGTGTTCAAGAAGATGGGCGGGCGCGAATCGACCATCCTGGAAAACAGCATCACCCAGACCGCGGGTTCGGCCGGCGAATCGCTCGCCTTCGGCCTGGGCGTGACCATGCCGGCGATTATGATCCTCGGCTTCGACCTGGAAATCTCGCGCGTGATGCTGGTCGGCGTGCTGGGCGGCCTGCTCGGCATCCTGATGATGATCCCGATGCGGCGCACGATGATCGTCGAGCAGCACCGCGAGCTGAAATACCCGGAAGGCACGGCCTGCGCCGAAGTGCTGAAAGCGGCGGCCACCGATACCTCGCGCGCCGCCGCGGGCGAGGTGCGCGAAGCCGGTTCGAACGCCGCGCGCGATGCCAAGCGGCGCGCCGCCATCATCTTCGCCGGCTTCGGCGTCGGCCTCTTGTACAAGGTGGCCAATGTCTCGCTCAAGGGCTGGAAGGATGTCGTCAACTTCGAATTCGGCGCGCCCCTGAAAGCCGGTTCGGCCGGCGCTGAAGTGTCGCCCGAGCTGGTCGGCGTCGGCTACATCATCGGCCCGCGCATCGCCTTCACGATGGCGGCCGGCGGCGTGCTGTCCTATCTGCTCCTGATCCCGATGATCAAGTTTTTCGGCGAGCTGCTGACGGTGCCCGTCTCGCCGGGAACAATGCTGATCCGCGACATGTCGCCGGACGACATCCGCGACGCCTATGTGCTCTACATCGGCGCCGGCGCGGTGGCGGCCGGCGGCCTGATTTCGCTGGTGCGCTCGCTGCCCTCGATCTGGCGCGGGCTGAAGGGCGGGCTGGCGGGCATGGGCAAGGACCGGGGCACAAATACGGCCGCTCCCTTGCGCACCGACCAGGACATCCCCTTCAAATGGGTCGCCATCGGCTGCCTGGCGATCATCGCCATCATCACTTTCGCCACGCCCCTGCACATGAACCTGCTCGGCGCGCTCTTGATCCTGGTCTTCGGCTTCCTGTTCGCCACCGTGTCCTCGCGCCTGACCGGCGAAGTCGGCTCGTCCTCGAACCCGATTTCCGGCATGGCGGTCGCCACGCTGCTGTTCACCTGCCTGATTTTCCTGGCCCTGGGCTGGACCGGCGGCCAGTATTACGTCACCGCCTTGTCGGTCGGCGCCATCGTCTGCATCGCCGCCAGCAATGCCGGCACCACCTCGCAAGACCTGAAAACGGGCTTCCTGGTCGGCTCGACGCCGCGCCTGCAGCAGTACGCAATCCTGTGCGGCGCCTTTGCCTCGGCGCTGATCCTCGGGCCGATCCTGCTGAAACTGAACGATGCCGGCACCGTGTACGTTCCGGCCGCGCAAGTGGCGCCAGGCCTGGTCGTCGACGCCGCGAAGCTGGTCGAGACCGAGCGCCTGCAAGGACCGCAGGCCGCGACCGACTCGGCCAGCTACAAGGTATGGCGCAAAGCGGACAGCGTCGGCGGGCCGGCCGGCAAATACCTGGTGGCCGACGACGGCCGCCTGGCCTACCTGGTCGACCCCGGCATCAACGGCAAGTACGACAAGCGCCCGGACGGCACCGAAGTCAAGAAGTACGATGCTCCCAAGGCGGTGCTGATGTCCTACATCATCAAGGGCATCCTCGACCAGCAGCTGCCCTGGACCCTGGTGCTGTTCGGCGTGATGATTTCGGTGGTGCTGGAAATGGCGGGCATCGCGGCCCTGGCTTTTTCGGTGGGGGTCTACCTGCCGCTGGTGTCGACGCTGCCGATCGCGGTCGGCGGCGCCGTGCGCTGGCTGGCCGACCGCCGCAACGGCAAGCTGCCGCAGTACGCCAAACTGAACCACGAGGAACGGGTCGCCGCGGGAGACCGCAGCTCGGGCACGCTGCTGGCCTCGGGCTATATCGCCGGCGGCGCGCTGGCCGGCATCGTGATCGCGATCACGGCCGGCGTGCTGACGAATTTCGACAGCATGATGGCAACATGGGCGGAGGGCTCGAACCCCTTCGTGTCGGGCTCGAACGCGGACCTGCTGTCGCTGATCCCGTATGCGGCGATCGTCGTGCTGCTGTACTGGGTGGCGCGCGAGAGGGCTGAGAAGTAAGCTTGTGTGCTTGTTGGTGATGCATTGCGTGGGCGGAGCCCACCCTACGAAGACCCGCCGTGCGTAGGGTGGGCTCCGCCCACGCCGTCCCAAAAAAAACGGCAGCCCGCAGGCTGCCGTTCATCTTTTGACTCTGGAAAGGTATTACTTCACGCCGTGCATCAGCTTCTGGATCAGCGGAGCCAGCAGGAACAGCAGCACGCCGCCGGCCATCAGCGACCAGAAGCCGAAGGTGTAGCCGTCCAGCGCCGAAGCGATCGACATGCCCGACTCGCCCGAGACGTGCGAAGCGAAGATGCCTGACAGGTTGTTGCCGATACCGGTCGACAGGAACCAGCCGCCCATGCCCAGGCCGACCAGGCGCACCGGGGCGAGCTTGGTGACCATCGACAGGCCGATCGGCGACAGGCAGAGTTCACCCACCGACTGGATGAAGTAGACCGTGAACAGGGTCCAGAACGGGATCTTGTTGTCCATGTCGACCAGGCTGCCCAGGGCGAACATCAGGAGGCCGAAGGCGAGGGCGTTGAAGATCAGGCCCAGGCCGAACTTGCGCGGGATCGACGGGTTCGCGTTGCGGCGGCCCAGCATGACCCAGATGGCGGCGATGATCGGGGCGAAGATGATGATCGCGATCGAGTTCACGCTCTGGAACCAGGCGACCGGGAAGACCCAGCCGTTCAGGTCACGGTCGACGATCTGGTCGGCCAGGAAGGTGAACGAGCTGCCTGCCTGCTCGAAGAACATCCAGAACAGGATGTTGAAGGCGAAGATGATCATCATGGCGATGGTCTTGTCGCGCGCGACCTTGCCGTTGCGGATACCTTCGATCATCAGCATCGCCGCCAGCGCCAGGAACAGCACGGTCAGGATGATTTGCAGGGTGCCGGCGCCGAGTTTCAGCAGCAGGTAGACGCCAGGGATGACGACAATGCTGCCGATGATGACGGCGATCGAGCGGCCGCGGCCCTGGGCCTGTGGCTCGGGAGCGCCGATGCCGGCCAGGGTCTTGCGGCCGATGTAGAACCACACCAGGCTGATCAGCATGCCGATGCCGGACACGAAGAACACGACCTTGTAGGCCGGGGTCGTGCCGTCGCCCATTTCCTGGGCCAGGATCTGGGTCAGGATCGGGGCGATGAAGGCGCCGGCGTTGATGCCCATGTAGAAGATGGTGAAGCCCGAATCGCGGCGGGTGTCGCCCAGCGAGTAGAGCTTGCCGACCATGGTCGAAATGTTCGGCTTGAACATGCCGTTACCGACGATGATGGTGGCCAGGCCCATCTTGAAGATGTCCGGGTCGGGCAGGGTGATCATGAACAGGCCGGCGGCCATGAAGACGGCGCCGATCAGGATCGAGCGCTGGTAGCCGATGACGCGGTCGGCGATCAGGCCGCCGAAGACGGCGCCGGCATACACCAGCGCGAGGTAGGAACCGTAGGTCAGGTTGGCGTCGGCCTGGCCGACGGCGGCGCCACCGTAGAACTGGGCGACGATATAGAGCACGAGGGCCCAACGAATGCCGTAGAACGCGAAGCGCTCCCAGAATTCGGTCATGAACAGCATCCACAGGGGAGCCGGATGGCCCATGATCTGTTTGAACTCTGGAATGGCAACTTCCTTGCCTGGTATAGCAGCTGCACCGCTCATGCGGGTCCTCCCGAAATGGTGTTTTGAGAATAACTGTTTTGTTGGAATGCCAGACTTGCCGGAATTTCCAGTCGGGATGCATTTTAGTAGAAATTGCTTACCACAAGAAAAATATTTGCCCTTGTGGTAAACACGCGCGCAGGTGTCGCAATGCGTTGCTCAATTGCACTATTTATCGGGCACAGCCACGCAGACGCGCAGGCATGGCGCCGCCACTTGTCGTATATTGGTGAAACAGCCAGCGATATTGCCGGAGGACTCTATTTCCGGAGTTCCTGCGTATTTAATAAGGAAGACCTGCATGAATTACGAAGTCGTCGATACCCTCATTTCCCCCGAAGGCCGGCTGGAAATATTGTCGAAGGCCGAAGTGGCCAAATTGCTCGATACCAGCCAGGGTGGCCTGTACAACATTTTCCGCAAATGCGCGCTCGCCGTGCTCAACTGCGGCAGCTCGATTGACGATGGCAAGGAACTGCTCGAGCGCTACAGCAGCTTCGACATCAAGGTGATCCAGCGCGAGCGCGGCATCAAGCTCGACATCCGCGGCGCGCCGGCGATGGCTTTCGTCGACGGCAAGATGATCAAGGGCATCCACGAGCACCTGTTCGCCGTGCTGCGCGACATCGTGTATGTCCATTTCGAAGTGACCGAGAACCCGAAGTTCAACCTCGCCAGTCCGGATGACATCACCGACGCGGTGTTCCATATCCTGCGCAATGCCAACGTGCTGCAGCCGCAGATCAGTCCGAACATGGTGGTCTGCTGGGGCGGACACTCGATCAACCGCGTCGAGTACAACTATTCGAAGGAAGTCGGCTATGCGCTCGGCCTGCGCGAGCTCGATATCTGCACCGGCTGCGGCCCGGGCGCGATGAAGGGACCGATGAAGGGCGCCGCCATCGGTCACTCGAAGCAGCGTCTCGGCCGCGGGCGCTACCTCGGCATTTCCGAGCCGGGCATCATCGCCGCCGAATCGCCGAACCCGATCGTCAACGACCTGGTCATCATGCCGGACATCGAAAAGCGCCTCGAGGCCTTCGTGCGCACCGGCCACGGCATCTGCGTGTTCCCGGGCGGCGCCGGCACCGCCGAAGAGATCCTGTACATCCTCGGCATCCTGCTCCATCCGGACAATGCCGACATGCCCTTCCCACTGATTTTCACCGGTCCCGCCACGGCGCGCGACTACTTCGAGCAGATCGACGGCTTCATCGCCCAGACCCTGGGCCCGCGCGCGCAGGCACGCTACAAGATCATCATCGACGATCCGGATGCGGTGGCCAAGGAAATGCAGGCCGGGATCAAGGGTGTACGCGAATTTCGCAAGGCGCGCAGCGACGCCTACTACTTCAACTGGCTGCTCAAGATCGACCCGGAATTCCAGAAGCCGTTCAAGCCGACCCACGAAAACATGCGCAACCTGAAGCTGCACAAGAACCAGGACACGCACCTGCTGGCCGCGAACCTGCGGCGCGCGTTTTCGGGCGTGGTGGCGGGCAACGTGAAGGAAGAGGGCATCCGCGCCATCGAAGAATTCGGCAAGTACGAAATCCAGGGCGAAAGCGAGATCATGGGCCCGATGGATGCGCTGCTGGCCTCGTTTGTCGAGCAGAGCCGGATGAAGCTGCCGGGCAAGGCGTATGTGCCTTGTTATACGATCGTGCAATAAACGTTCGCGAAAAAATAAGGGGCGCATCGAATGCGCCCCTTTTTTTTATCCAATCAAACCGGTCAGTCTTCCTTGCGCAAGTGCGGGAACAGCAGCACGTCGCGAATGTTCGGCGAGTCGGTCAGGATCATGATCAAACGGTCGATTCCGATGCCGCAGCCGCCGGCCGGCGGCATGCCGTATTCGAGTGCGCGGATATAGTCGGCGTCGTAATACATCGCCTCATCGTCGCCGGCCTCCTTGGCCTCGACCTGCGACAGGAAGCGCGCAGCCTGGTCTTCCGGATCGTTCAGCTCCGAAAAACCGTTGGCGATCTCGCGGCCTACCATGAACAGCTCGAAGCGCTCGGTGATGCCGGCCCGGGTGTCCGACGCCCGCGCCAGCGGCGACACCTCGACCGGGTAGTCGATGATATAGGTCGGCTCCCACAGCTGCGCTTCCGCGGTTTCCTCGAACAGCGCCAGTTGCAGGGCGCCCAGGCCGGCGTTGGCGAAGGGCTTCACGCCGAACTTCTTGAGTTCCGCCTTGACGAACT
This sequence comes from Telluria sp. LT2P34, assembly GCF_059685915.1. Classification (NCBI taxonomy): domain Bacteria; kingdom Pseudomonadati; phylum Pseudomonadota; class Betaproteobacteria; order Burkholderiales; family Oxalobacteraceae; genus Telluria; species Telluria sp. LT2P34. The sequence goes on along the minus strand of NZ_JCASIN010000001.1, from coordinate 385,120 downwards.
CGGCATCGACCAGCTGCTCCGGCGTATATCCCGGCGCATACTTGTTGATGGCCTCGACGATGCTCAGGCGCTGGAAGGGCTTGGACAGGTCCAGTTCGCGCCCGCCGTAGGAAAGCACCGCCGTACCCTGGGCGTCGACCGCGGCCTGGCGGATGATCGCCTCGGTGAAGTCCATCAGCCAGGTGTAATTCGTGTAGGCCGCGTAGAACTCCATCATCGTGAATTCGGGGTTGTGACGGATCGACACGCCCTCGTTGCGGAAGTTGCGGTTCACCTCGAACACGCGGTCGAAGCCGCCGACCACCAGACGCTTCAGATACAGCTCGGGCGCGATACGCAGGAACATCTGCATGTCGAGCGCATTATGGTGAGTCGTGAACGGTTTCGCAGCGGCGCCGCCCGGGATCGGGTGCAGCATCGGCGTTTCGACTTCCATGAACTCGTTCTTTTCCATGAAGCGGCGCATCGACGACAGGGCGGCGGTGCGCGCCTTGAAAGTGCGGCGCGTGTCTTCGTTCATGATCAGGTCGACGTAGCGCTGGCGATACTTCGTTTCCTGGTCGGCCAGGCCGTGGAACTTGTCCGGCAGCGGGCGCAGCGCCTTGGTGATCAGGCGCAGCTTCGTCACCTTGATCGTCAGTTCGTCGACCTTGGTCTTGAACAGGGTGCCTTCCACGCCCAGGATGTCGCCCAGGTCGTAGCTGCGGAAAGCGTCCATCGCCGCTTCGCCGGTGGCGTCGAGCGTGACGTAGATCTGGATGCGGCCATCGGCGCGTGGACCCGAGGCATCCTGCAGCGTGGCGAAAGCGGCCTTCTTGCCGGCTTCGCGTTTGAGCATCATGCGCCCGGCCAGCACCACCGGAACCGCCTTTTCTTCCAGCGCTTCACGCGTGAGTGCGCCGAAGCCCTCGATCAGTTCAGCCGCCTTGTGCTGCGGCTGGAAATCGTTCGGGAAGGCGACGCCTTTTTCACGGATCGCCGCCAGCTTGGCGCGGCGCTCGGTCATGATCTTGTTCTCGTCGGCCGCCGCAGCAGGCGCGGCCGGGTTCTCTTGGTTTTCCGTAGTCATGGTGAATCCAGTGTTATTGATTTGGTCAGGCGAACAGGGCGTCGAGCGACAATGCCGAGAAGTCGGAAACGATGGCGATCACGTTGTCGAATTCGGCGAAGCTGGCGGCCGGCAGGGTGGTCGTGATGACCACGGTGCGCATGCCGGCACGGCGCGCCGCTTCCACGCCCAGCGGCGCGTCCTCGAACACGATGCAGTTTTCCGGTGCGGCGCCGCAACGGCGCGCCGCTTCCAGGAACACGTCGGGATGCGGCTTGCCGCGCGCAACGTCCGTGGCGCCGACCACGGTATCGAAGTGGCGCCGCAGGTCGAGGCCGTCGAGCGTGAAGTCGACGTTCGCGGGCGGCGCGGCGGTGCCGACGGCGAGCGCGAATCCCCGGGACCGTGCCTGCCGGACCAGCTCCCCGAAACCGGGAACGGCTTTCAGGTGCGGTGCGTACAGCTCGCGGTAGACCGATTCCTTCTCATGGTTGAGGATCGCGACTTCGTCGTCATCGAGATCTTCGCCGAGGTGCGAGCGGATGATTTCCTTGCCCTGGCGGCCGGCCGTGGTGCGGAAAAATTCTTCCGCATCGATGTCCTGGCCGCGGCGCTCGAAAAAGGTCACCCACGACTGCGTGTGGAAGGCCATGTTGTCGACGATGGTGCCGTCCATGTCGAAGATGAGCGCCCGCTGCATTACGCCACGCCCTGCTTGAGCGAGGCCGAAATGAAGTCGTCGAGGTCGCCGTCCAGCACGTTTTTCGTGTTGCCGGTCTCGAAACCGGTACGCAAGTCCTTGATGCGCGACTGGTCGAGCACGTAGGAGCGGATCTGGTGGCCCCAGCCGACGTCGGTCTTCGAGTCTTCCAGTTTCTGCTGCTCGGTCATGCGGTTGCGCATTTCCAGTTCGAACAGCTTGGCGCGCAGCATGTCGAAGGCCTCGGCCTTGTTGCGGTGCTGCGAACGGTCGTTCTGGCACTGCACGACGATGCCCGAAGGCGCGTGCGTCAGGCGCACCGCGGAGTCGGTCTTGTTGATGTGCTGGCCGCCAGCGCCGGACGCGCGGTAGGTATCGATGCGCACGTCGGCCGGGTTGATCTCGACCTCGAAGGACTCGTCCACTTCCGGATACACGAACAGCGAGGTGAACGAGGTATGGCGGCCGTTGGCCGAGTCGAAGGGCGACTTGCGCACCAGGCGGTGAACGCCGGTTTCGGTGCGCAGGTGGCCATAGGCATACTCGCCCTCGACCTTGATGGTCGCGGTCTTGATGCCTGCGATCTCGCCGTCGGACTGCTCCATGATCTCGGCCTTGAAGCCCTTGCGCTCGCAATAGCGCAGGTACTGGCGCAGCAGCATCGAGGCCCAGTCCTGGGCTTCGGTACCGCCGGCGCCGGCCTGGATGTCGATGAAGCAGCTCGCAGGGTCCATCGGGTTGCTGAACATGCGGCGAAATTCCATGCCCTCGATGATGGCGCGGATGCCATCGAGGTCGCTCGCAACCGCCTCCATGGTGTCCTCGTCGCCTTCTTCGCGGCCCATCTCGAACAGGTCGGCGGCGTCAGCCAGGTCGGCTTTCGCCTTTTCCAGCGTCAGCACGACGCCTTCCAGCGCCTTTTTCTCCTTACCGAGATCGAGGGCGCGTTTCTGGTCGTTCCAGACGGTCGGGTCTTCGAGTTCTTCGTTGACCTGTTCTAGTTTCTCTGACTTCCGATCGAAGTCAAAGATACCTCCGAAGTTCGGCCTCACGACCGGTCAGGTCGTTCAGCAGGGCGGAGATGGCGTTGATGCGTTCAGCTTCCATGATTTTGGCAATGTGAGTGGTGGAATCGAACCTTCGATTATACCCCAGTCGCCCTTGTCGTCGTCCGGGCCGCTGCCGTATGATCGCGCGGTCGACATCCGAAGGGTTTCCATGCGCATTTCACGCACCGTACTTACTTGCCAGACTGGCATCCTGCTCTCCGTCCTGGCCGCACCGGCGCTCGGCGCGCCGCATGCGCCGAAAGGTGCGAGCGCCGTGCTGGCCGTGCTGGAAACGACCGACCTGCACGCGAACGTCGTCGGTTACGACTACTACAAGCTCGCCGCCGAGCCCTCCATCGGCCTGGACCGCACGGCCAGCCTGATCGCCCAGGCCCGTGCCGAATATGCCAACACGGTGCTCTTCGATAACGGCGACACCATCCAGGGCAATGCGCTGGCCGACTACCAGGCGCTGGTGAAACCGCTGCCCTGCGACCAGACGCTCGCCATCTACAAGGTGATGAACGCGCTGAACTACGATGGCTCGGCGATCGGCAACCACGAATTCAACTACGGCCTGGCTTTCCTGAACCAGGTGACGGGCAGCCGCTTCCGGGTGGCGGGTGTGAAGCAGCCGAAACGCTGCGCCGGCCCTGCCTTTCCGCAGGTACTGGCCAACGTCTACAGCGTCAAGACCGGCAAGCCGCTCTTCGAGCCTTACCGCATCATCGAAAAACGGGTGCAGGCGCGCGACGCGACAGGACGGGCAATCACGGCGACGGTGAAGGTCGGCATCATCGGCTTCACGCCGCCCGCCATCATGTCCTGGGACAAGCGCCACCTCGAAGGCAAGGTCTACACCACCGGCGTGGTGGAGGCCGCGCGCAAGTACTTGCCCGAGATGCGCAGGAAAGGGGCCGACATCGTGGTGGCCATTTCGCACGGCGGCCTCGACGCCAGCCCCTATACGGCGCAGATGGAAAACGCCAACTGGCACCTGGCGCAAGTGCCGGGCGTGGACGCCATGCTGCTCGGGCATTCGCACCAGCTGTTCCCGAACGCCGCCAGCACGGCGCCGCAGTTCGCACTGCCCGGCGTGGACAAGACCAAAGGCCTGGTGCATGGGGTGCCGACGGTGATGGCCAACCTGTGGGGCAAGCACCTGGGCCTGATCGCGCTGCACCTGCGCGCCGACGGGCGCCGCTGGCGCATCGACAAGGACAAGACGAGCGTCGAGGCGCGCAGCGCCCAGCAGCCTGACAAGAGCTTCGTCGCCGCCGACCCGCGGGTAGCGGCGCTGATCCGCGAAGAGCACGAGGCGACGATCCGGTACGTAAAAACCCCGGTCGGCGCCAGCGACTTCCGCATGACGACCTATTTTGCCGATGTGGGCGATACCTCTGCCATTGCCGTGGTGAACGCCGCCCAGACTGCTTACGTGAAGAAGTACGTCGAGGCGAATCTGCCGCAGTACGCCAAGCTCCCTGTACTGTCGATGTCGGCGCCGTTCAAGAGCGGTTCGGCCGGCGCTTTCGATTTCACCGACGTCCCGGCCGGCCAGCTGGCGCTGAACAACGCGGCCGACCTGTATCTGTATCCGAACGCGCTGTACGCGGTGAAGGTGGACGGCGCCACCCTGCGTGCCTGGCTGGAGACCTCGGCCCGGCGCTTCAACACGATCGACCCGGCCAATCCGGCGCCGCAGGAGCTGGTCAACGCGACGGTGCCGAGCTATAACTTCGATACGCCGACCTCCGGCGAGATCAGCTACGAAATCGACCTGACCCGGCCGCCTGGCCAGCGCATCCGCCAGCTCGCCCTGCGTGGGGTGCCGGTCACGCCCGAGCAGGAATTCATCGTCGCGACGAATAACTACCGCGCCAGCGGCGGCGGCAACTTCCCGGGCCTGGACGGCAGCAAGACCGTGCTGGCGTCGCCCGACACCAGCCGCGACGTGCTGATCGCGTATATCCGCGAGGTCCAGCAATTGAAGCGCGCCCAGCACGGCGCGGCGCGCAGCTGGCGGTTCACGAAAGTGGCGACGGCCGGGCCGGTGGTCTTCCATTCGGCGCCCGGCATGCTGGGACTGGCAAAGGAGGCGGGGCTGGACAATGTAAGCCTGGTGCGCGCCGACGATGGCCTGGGCAAGGGCTTTGCCCTGTACGCAGTCGACTTGTCGAAATGAGGCGGGCAGCACTGGTGCTGGCGGCCTGCCTGGCGAGCGGGTCGCCGATGGCCGCAGTGCAGCCCGCTCCGCAGCCCGCTTTGCAAGCTGACCCGCAGGCGGCCTACCGGCTCGGGCTGATGCACCGGCACGGCAGCGGCGTGCCGCAGGATGCCGCGCGCGCCGCCCACCTGGTCGGGATCGCCGCGCGCGGACAGCTGCCGGCAGCGATGTTTACGCTGTCGAACATGCTCGCTGCGGGGGAGGGTGTGGCGAAGGACGAGCCTGCGGCGCGGCGCTGGCTGGAAGAAGCCGCCGCGCTGGGCTATCCGGCCGCGCTGCAGCAGCTGGCCTTGACGGAACCCGATCCGCGCAAGGCGGAGCTGCTGATGCGGCAGGCGGCGCACGCCCTGCAGCACAGCGCTCCTTAAGCTTATTATTTAGGCGCGTGCCGCCGTCGTCGCCATCTCGTCGGCCGCGATCGCCGCCAGGTCGATCAGCGCCTGCAGCTCGGCCGCGCGCAGTTTGCGCGGTTCGCGGTCGATCACACACAGGGTGCCCATCGCCTGGCCCGAGCGGTCGCGCAGCGGCACGCCGGCATAGAAACGGATGTGCGGGTCGGCCAGCACCAGCGGGTTGCCGGAAAAGCGTTCGTCGGCGCTGGCGTCCTCGACGACGAAAGGGGCGTCGTTGAGGATCGCGTGGGAGCAGAAGGCCCACTCGCGCGGCGTCTGCTGCGCGCCCAGGCCGACACGCGCCTTGAACCACTGGCGCTTCGAGGTCAGCAGCGATATCAGCGCGATCGGCGAATCGGTCACCTTCGAGGCCAGGCGCACGATGCGGTCGAAACGCTCTTCGCCGGGCGTATCCACGAGATTCGCGGCCGACAGCGCGGCCAGGCGCAGCGCCTCGTCGGCCGAGATCGGATACGTGGCGTCCGCCGACGGCAGGAATTCGGGATCCGTCGGCGTCGGCAGCACGCGCGGCTCTTCGGTGGCCGCCTGTCCGCTCACCTTGTTCATCAGGGCATGAATATGGCTCTGGCGCGTGCGGCGGTGGCCGCCCGGCGTTTTCCACGACTCAATGGCGCCGCTTTCCATCCACAGCTGGACGGTACTGGTCGCCACGCCCAGCATGCGCGCGGCTTCGCTGGTAGTGAGGATCGCGTCCTCGTCAATTAAATTGCTATTCATCAATATTCCTACGTTTTCTCGGAGTATAGCCGATTTGATGAATGTACCCGTAATTCTGTGTTCTCCTAGCGAATTCCAGGCAGTTACCGGTAAATCAATCAATTTTACTTGTAATTAAGAGCAGAGTTGCGAGGTGCTAGCAATTGCTTTCGTCAAATGCTGCTTATATGCAACTCGCATGCACGACAGTTTCATGACAGTTGCATGACAGGCCGTGAGAAGGGTGTCATGCGAAATGCGATCACGCAGCTGCCAGGGCCAGGCGCGTGGCTGCGGCGTCGCTGGCTGGAGCCGGCGCGCGGCGCGCCGGTGCACCGGCTTCGTCGAGCTTGAAGGTGCTGACCACCTCTGCCAGTTGCGCGGCCTGCTCCTGCATCGATTCGGCGGCGGCCGCCGCTTGCTCGACCAGCGCGGCGTTCTGCTGGGTCACCCGGTCCATGTCGACGATGGCGGCGTTGACCTGCTCGATGCCGGCGCTCTGTTCTTCGCTGGCATGGGCGATGTCGGCCATGATCGTGGTGACGTGCTCGATGCTGCGCACAATTTCGTTCATGGTGGCGCCGGCGCGGTCGACCTGCCTGGCTCCGGCGGCGACATTGTTGACGGAGTCGTCGATCAGGGTCTTGATTTCCTTGGCGGCGGCTGCCGAGCGCTGCGCCAGGTTGCGCACTTCACCGGCGACGACCGCGAAGCCGCGGCCCTGTTCGCCCGCGCGCGCCGCTTCCACTGCCGCGTTCAGCGCCAGGATATTCGTCTGAAAGGCGATGCCGTCGATGACGCTGATGATGTCGACGATCTTGCGCGAAGAGTCGTTGATCGAGCCCATCGTGGTGACCACTTCGGCGACCACCGCGCCGCCCTGGCCGGCGATCGAGGCGGCGCTCTTGGCGAGGCGGTTCGCTTCGCGCGCATTGTCGGCGTTCTGGCGCACGGTCGAGGTCAGTTCCTCCATCGAGGAGGCGGTCTCCTCGAGCGAGGAGGCCTGCTGTTCGGTACGGCTCGACAAGTCCAGGTTGCCGCTGGCGATTTCGTTCGCCGCCACGCCGATGGCGCCGGTGCCGCCCCGTACGTGGCCGACGATGCCGGCCAGGGCGCCCGTCATGCTGGCCAGCGCGCGCAGCAGGTCGCCGGTCTCGTCGCGCGCCTCGGCGGCGGCGCGGCTGGTCAGGTCGCCGCGCGCGACGCGCTGGGCAAAGCCGACGGCGTGGCCGAGCGGCACCGTGATCGAGCGCGTGATGAACCAGCCGCAGCCCACGCCGAGCAACAGGGCGGCCACGCCCAGGCCGATCAAGAGCAGGCGCGTGTTGTCGTTGGACGCGATGATGCCGGCGGCGACGGTGTCGGCGGCCTGGATCTGCATCGCGGCCAGCTTGTTCATCTCGGCCAGGAAGACGCTGCCCGCCGGCAGTACCTGCTCCTTGTAGATCCGGTCGGCGCCTTCGACATCGCCGGTATCCTTGGCCTGGAACAGGGCGGCGCGCGCATTCAGGTAAGGCTCGCGCCTGCCCTTGACGACCTTGAACTGCTCGATCACGGCGGGGTTGCGCAGCGAAGCTTCGATCGTGTTCTGGAGTTCGGTCGAGCGGGCCGAGACCTGTTTCATGCGCGCTTCGACGGTGCTGATCACCGCGCTGTCGGACGTGACATACACCGTCTGGATCATGGCGTTGTTCACTTCGATCAGCTTGCCCCACTCGGCGACATTGCGCTGGTTCTTGATGCTGGTATCGACCAGCCGGTGGGTTTCGTCGCCGACCGCCTGCATGCGCACGATGGCGGTGACCGTCACGGCCAGCAGCAGGGACAGGACAATGGCGAATCCGATGCCGAGTCGGGCACCGATCTTGAGGTTCTTCACGTGGATTTCCTTCCGGGTGGCGGCGCTGCCGCGCTGGACAAAGGGATGCGCCGGGCTTGGTTGCCCGACGGCCTTACCCGGAGTATAACAGTGGAGCCACGGAAATAAATGCCATGCGGCAAATATGCAACATCCATGTCTTATGGATTTTGCAATAGCATGTGCAATTTGAAATAGGCGAAATTCAGTGGACTTGTTTCTTTTCCGGCTGGACCAGGATGAACGGGTGCACCACCGAGGCCCACAGCGCTACATCGCCAATGGCCCAGGTTTCGGCCTGCAAATCCGACACCTTGGCCACCTTGCCCTCGCGCATCCAGCGCGCGATGCTGTCCTTGTCGTCGTGCGACACGCGCAGGGCGACCTCGATCAGGTCCAGTCCTTCGCTGACGTAGATGACGTTGTCCTGGGCGAAGTGGCGCTCCAGCTCGTCCCATCGGATGCGGCCGGTTTCGCGGTTGATCTTGTCGTGCAGTTCGGTATCGCGTTCAGGATCGGTTTTCATGCTGTTCATGGTAGTTCATAGGAGCTCGACCGTCGGCACGGGCGAACCCGCCCATGTTAACCGATAGGCAGGGCCCTTGCGCACATTACCCACCAGGGCGGGACGGAAGCAGGCAAGGTTGGTGCCGCCGGCATGCCGCACGCTGGGATAGATGATGCCCATCGAACCGCCTTCCAGCAGTTCGGCGGCCAGCTGCTGCGAGGCGACATAGCTGCGCGGATCGAGGCATTTGGCAAAACCGCGCCTGCCGCGGATGTCGTGGAAGCCCGCATTGAAGTCGGCCAGCATTGCCTGGTAGCTGACGCTGTCGTCGAAGCGCCCGATTTCCTGGTACTCGACCGCCTTGTGGAAGCACACCTCGGCCAGCGCCGTCTCGGCTTCGAAGGCGCAATACCAGGCGCCGCGCTCGCCGTCGTTGAAGCGGCTGCCTTCGGGGCGGGCATAGGTGTAGGCGGCGTTAATGATGCGAAACTGCGGAACGCCGAAGACCAGTTCGTCGATGCCGATGCCTGCCAGCTGCCCGGCCTCGCCGCGCAGGCGCTCGTTGGTGGCGTTGTCGAGGTCGAACAGGTCGCGCAGGACGGCGTCGTTATCGGCCAATGGAGCCAGGACCGAATCCTCGAGGTCGGCGAAGCGCGACGGGATCAGGCGGCAGGTATCGAACTGGCGCAGGCTGGTCACGGGAACGCTGGCCAAGATCAAAGCCCTCCGCGCCGTGCGTCGAGCAGTTTGCGCACGGTTTGCATGGCCAGCAGGCCCCCTCCCAGCATGCAGGCGAGCGGCGTGCGGCCGCCGAAGATCAGGTTGCTGTTGGGGAGCGTCACCCATTCGTCGGCGAGCTTGTCGCCGTAGAGGATGTGCAGCGCCTTGTAGATGCCGAGAAGGTAGGAAATGCGGGTGATGCGGTCCACTTCGAGCACCCGGTCGGGATTCTTTTTCCAGTCGTAGTAAGTGGACGCCGACAGGCCGCCGAGCAGCTCGCGCGCATCGTCGTCGCGCAGCTGCCAGGCCAGCGCCAGCTTGAAGAAGCCGCTCAGGGCCGCTTTCGAGAGGCGCTCGCGTTCGGCGCGCGAATTCAGGTCCACCAGCCGCGCCGGTTCGAAGCGGCTGGTCGGGTAGGCGTAAGCGAGATTGGTAGCGGGTTGCATGGATTCCTCCGTTTATGGAGTTTTTATACTCCGTTTTTGGAGTCAGTGCAAGGGATATCCACACGCTGGTTGTCAAGCGCGCAGGCGCATGCCAGAATCGAACAAAATTGCTAAAAAGAAAAGGTTAGTTCATGCGTTGGCGCTCGGCGGGTCTTGTCCTGGTAGCAGCAATCGTCATTGGCGTCGCGGCCTTCGCCCTGGCGCGCGGTACGCGTGCGACGCCGCCGGAACTGCGGCGGCAGGTGATGCAGGCCGAACGCAGTTTCGCCGCCACCATGGCGCGCCGCGATTTCGACGCCTTCGCGAACTTCCTCTCGCGCGAAGCCGTTTTCATGAGCCCGGAAGGAGCGCAGCGCGGCAGGGATGCGGTGGCCCTGGCGTGGCGTGGCCATTTCGTCGGGCCGGCGGCGCCGTTTTCGTGGGAGCCCGATGAAGTCGAGGTGCTGGGGTCGGGGACGCTCGCCTTCAGCAGCGGGCCGGTGAAGGATGCGACGGGCCGGCAGATCGGGCGCTTCAATTCGGTGTGGCAGCTGGAAGGGCCGGGGAACTGGAAAGTCGTGTTCGATCGCGGCTGCGATTGCAAACGCTAATGCGTCACACCGGCTCGGCGTGCTCCACCAGCAGCTGCACCTTGGTCACCCCGTTGTACTCGTTTGCATCGAGCCTGAAGGCGACCCGGGCCCGTTCACCGAGAGCGTCGGTGTGGCCGAACCAGATCGCGTCATAGCGCCGGCCGTTCTTCTCGAGCAGCAGTTTCAGGTGCTTCTCTTTCAGGATGCGCTGGCTCAGCACCCGGAATTCGTCGCAGAAGACGGGCGGCGCAAAGCCCTGGCCCCAGACCTGGCCGTCCATCAGCGCAATAAAAGTGGTGCAGTAGAACTCGTCCTCGAGCGGGCCGTCAGTTTCGATCACGCGTTCCAGCTGGGCCTGGGTCAGCCAGGCCCGGCCCACGGCCTCGAAGGCTTGCGAAAATGCGTCGAAGGAGTCCGCCTTCATCGTCAATCCGGCCGCCATGGCATGGCCGCCGAACTTGTCGATCAGTCCCGGTACCCGCTTCGACACCAGGTCCAGCGCATCGCGCAAGTGAAAGCCCGGGATCGAACGTCCCGAGCCCTTGATCAGGCCCGGGCCGCCCGGCGCGAAGGTGATCGTCGGGCGGAAGAATTTTTCCTTGAGGCGCGAGGCGACGATGCCGATCACGCCCTGGTGCCAGCTGTCGTCGAAGACGGCGATCGTGCTCGAGTCGGCAGGCTGGAAGGCGTCCAGGTGCAAGAGCGCCGTGTCCTGCATCTCGGCTTCGATCTCGCGCCGTTTCAGGTTGATCTCGTTGAGCTGCTGGGCGATGGCCCAGGCGCGGCCTTCGTCGTCCGTGATCAAGCATTCGATCCCGAGCGACATGTCTTGCAGGCGGCCGGCGGCGTTCAGGCGCGGGCCGAGCGCAAAGCCGAGGTCGAAGGGCGAGGCGCAGCGCGCTTCGCGTCCGGCCACGCGGAACAGCGCCGCCACGCCGGCATGCATCCGTCCGGCGCGCATGCGCTTGATGCCCTGGGCGACCAGGATGCGGTTGTTGGCGTCGAGCTTGACCACGTCGGCCACGGTGCCGAGCGCGACCAGGTCGAGCAGGTTGTCGAGTTTCGGCTGGGTGGCGGCATCGAACACACCGCGCCGGCGCAGTTCGGCGCGCAGCGCCAGCAGCACGTAGAACACCACGCCGACGCCGGCCAGGTGCTTGCTCGGGAAGCCGCATTCGGGCTGGTTCGGGTTGACGATCACGCGCGCCGACGGCAGCGCGTCGCCGGGCAGGTGGTGGTCGGTGACGACGACTTCGATGCCGCGCCGGTTGGCCTCGACCACGCCCTCGATGCTGGCGATGCCGTTGTCGACGGTGATGATGATGTCAGGGGACTTTTCGCGCGCCGTCAGTTCGACGATCTCGGGCGTGAGGCCATAGCCGTATTCGAAACGGTTCGGCACGATGTAGTCGACCTGCGCGCCCATCGCGCGCAGGCCGCGCAGGGCGACTGCGCAGGCGGTGGCGCCGTCGCAGTCATAGTCGGCGACGATGGTCATCTTCTTGCCGGCGCCAATCGAATCGGCCAGGAACACGGCGGCGGCATCGATGTGACGCAGGCCGCCGGGCGGCACCAGCGCGGACAGCTCGCTGGAGAGCTCGCGCGCGTCGACCAGGCCGCGCGAGGCATAGACGCGGGCCAGCACGGGATGCACGCCGCCCTGGCGCAGCAGTTCGGATTGGCGGAACGGGCAGGGGCGGGTGGAAATACGGGTCATCACAGCAGTCGGTCCAGGGTGGGGCGGCGCCAGAACGCGCGTTGCGCCAGGGCGGTGGTGGTGCAGACGGCGTGGGCTTCGCGGTGGCTCAGCACCAGGCTGACCGAGCGCAGGCGACCACGCTTCAAGGCTTCCAGGATGGGGGCGAACAGGGCCGTTTCAAGCTGTCCCATCTGCGCAATCCAGCCGCCCCAGTCGGCGCCGATGGCGGGCGCGGCCACGCTGCCGCAGACCAGGATGGTGTCGGTTCCCGCCTTGGCGTCGAGGGCGGCGACAAAGGCGGCCAGGTCGCTGACCCTGGTGTCGGCCAGCGCGTCGACCCAGGGCGCGGCGTCGAAGGCGGCCAGCCGCGGTTCCGGCCCTCGCTTCAGGGCCGCCTCGGCGGCGCCCCAGGCCCAGAAGGCATTGATCGGCGGCAGGCGGCGCGCCTCGCGCTCGGCATTGACCGGATGCGCATGCCACAGGATCTGCACTTCGTTCTGCAGGCGCCGGAAAGCGCCGGCCTGGGGGCCGAGCGGCATCCAGTCGGTCAGGTCCATGCCGACGGCGGCGTCCGGCGTGGCCGTGTCGAGGCTGGCCCAGTCATCGGCGCGCATGAACCAGGTCTGGGCGTCGCCATAGGCCAGGTCGTGGCCCGCCTCCTCGAAATACGGCCTGCTCGACTCGAACAGGGCGCGGCTTTCATGCTCTTTCAGGCGCAGGTCGCGCAGGTCGGCCATCAGGAGGTGGGTGCGGGCAATCTCGATATGCGCCGGGTTGACGATGAACCAGGTGCCGGCGCCCGGCTCGATGCCGCGTCCGCGCATGGCGGCCGCGGCAAGGGCCGGGCGGCGCGCATCGAACAGGCCCAGGGCGGCAGCCAGCCATTGCTCGTGCGGCAGCGCCCGCACCGAATCGTCGGCGGCGACCCGCGCATGGCGGCTGGTGCGCGACAGCAGTGCGGCGAGCGCCGGCGCATCCGGTGCGAGGGCGCGCACGAGGTCGGGGGCAAACTCGGGAATCGGCAGGGCGAAGGGCAGGACGAGCGTGATGTGGGCCATGGCGTGATTGTAGGGCATCCGGGCTGGCCAGGCGTCCGTTCCCTTGCCCGCGCGCCTGAAGTGTTAGAATTTTGGAAATTCGCATCGTGGCCGCCGCAAGGCCGCCACGGCTTCATCGTTTTGCAACCGGAATTTCATGAGCATTGTCCACACCTTGCCGTTCGAATGGCTGGTCGGCCTGCGCTATACGCGCGCCGGCAAGCGCAGCGGACGCAACCGTTTCATTTCCTTCATCTCGCTCATTTCCGTGGCCGGCATCGCCCTTGGCGTGGCGGCGCTGATCGTCGTGCTGTCGGTGATGAACGGCTTCCAGAAAGAAGTCACCGACCGCATGCTGTCGGTGCTGGCCCACGTCGAAATTTTCGACGTGCGCGGCACGATGCCCGACTGGAAGGCGGTCGAACGCGATGCCGCGACGAACCCGCAAGTGGCCGCCAGCGCGCCCTTCGTGGAAGCCCAGGGCATGCTGCTGCGCGACGGCGTGATGAAGCCGGTGTTGATGCGCGGCGTGCTGCCCGGCCTCGAGGCGAAAGTGTCGAGCGTGGCGGGCCAGATGAAGCAGGGCAGCTTCGACTCGCTGACGGCCGGATCGATGAATGTCGTGCTGGGGAGCGCCCTGGCCGCCGCGCTCGACGTCCAGGTCGGCGACCGCCTGGCCATGCTGATGGCCGGGGGCGACCCCGGCGCCGCCGCCAGCCCCGGCGAAACTGTCATGCCGCGCACCCAGTCCTTCGTCGTCTCGGGCATTTTCGAGGCCGGCCATTACGAATTCGATTCCGCGCTGGTGTTCGCGCACCTGGACGACGCGGCCGCGGCCGCGCAGACCGGCGGGCCGCTGGGCCTGCGCCTGCGCCTGCGCGACCTGCACCAGGCGCCGCGGGTGGCTGCCGAACTGCGCGCCAGCATGGCGGGCAGCCGCGCGGGCGAACTCGTGCTGCGCGACTGGTCGCAGGTGAACTCGATCTGGTTCGCCGCCGTCGGCTCGCAAAAACGCATGATGTTCATCATCCTGACCCTGATTATCGCGGTGGCCGCTTTCAACCTGGTCTCGACCCTGGTCATGACGGTGAAGGACAAGCAGGCCGACATCGCGATCCTGCGCACGCTGGGCGCGTCGCCGCGCTCGATCATGAAGATCTTCATGGTGCAGGGCACGCTGGTCGGGGTGCTGGGCGCGGCGCTTGGCGTGGCGCTGGGGGTGGCGGTGGCGCTGAATGTCGACGTCATCGTGCCGGCCATCGAGCGCTTGTCCGGGGCCCAGTTCCTGTCGAAGGAAATCTACCTGATCAGCGAGATTCCCTCCGACCTGCGCTGGCGCGACGTGGCGACCATCGGCGGCGTGGCGGTGCTGCTGGCCTTTTTCTCCACCCTTTACCCGAGCTGGGCGGCCGCGCGCACCAGGCCGGCCGAAGCTTTGCGTTACGAATAATCCTTTATGAGCATTGTCCACACACTGCCCTACGAATGGCTGGTCGGCCTGCGCTACACGCGCGCCGGCAAGGGCACTGGCCGCAGCGGCTTCATCTCCTTCATCTCCCTTATTTCGGTGGCCGGAATCGGCCTGGGGGTGGCGGCCCTGATCATCGTGCTGTCGGTGATGAACGGCTTCCAGAAGCAGGTCACCGACCGCATGCTGTCGGTGCTGGCGCATATCGAAGTATTCGACGAGCGCGGCGACATGCCGCAGTGGCGCGCCGCCGCACAGGAAGCCCTGCGCAATCCGGCGGTGCTGGGCGTGGCGCCGTTTGTCGAGTCGCAGGGGCTGCTGCAAAAGAACAGCGTCATGCGGCCGGTGACGATCCGCGGCGTGCTGCCGAGCGCCGAGAGCAAGGTGTCGAGCGTGGCCTCCACCATGCGCCAGGGCAGCTTCGACTCGCTCGCACCAGGCAGCTTCAACATCGTGCTCGGCTATGGCCTGGCCGCTGCGCTGGGCGTGCAGACCGGCGACAAGCTGACGATGCTGCTGGCGCAGGCCCAGACCACGCCGGCCGGCATGCTGCCGCGTATGCGCTCGTTCACGGTGTCGGGCATTTTCGAATCCGGCCACCAGGAGTTCGATGCCGGCATGGCCTTCATCGGCCTCGAGGATGCCCAGAAAATGGAGCGCCTGGGGGCGCCGGCCGGCCTGCGCCTGCGCGTGGCCGACATGCATGCCGCGCCCCAGGTGGCCGCGGAGCTGGAACAGTCAATGTCGGGAGACTTGACCATGCGCGACTGGTCCAAGCTCAACGCCGTCTGGTTCGGCGCCGTACAGACCGAAAAGAAGATGATGTTCATCATCCTGACGCTGATCGTTACGGTCGCCGCCTTCAACCTGGTCTCGACGCTGGTGATGACGGTGACCGACAAGCAGGCCGACATCGCAATTTTGCGCACCCTGGGCGCCTCGCCGCGTTCGATCATGAAAATCTTCATGGTGCAGGGGGCCGTGGCCGGCCTGCTCGGCACCGCGCTTGGCGTGGGCGGCGGGGTGCTGGTCGCCCTGAACATCGACCTCATCGTTCCATTCATCGAAAACCTGTTGGGAGTGCAGTTCTTGTCCAAGGATATCTACCAATTCAGCGCCGTGCCTTCGGATTTGCGCTGGCCGGACGTGTTTAAAATCGGCGGCGTGGCCGTGCTGCTGGCCTTTGCCGCCACGCTTTATCCGAGCTGGTCGGCCTCGCGCGTGAAACCTGCGGAGGCGCTGCGCTATGAATAACGAACTCAAGCCTGACGCATTGCACGCCGATGCGCTCGGCCAGGCCAATTCCCCGGTACTGGCCTGCCGCGGCCTCGGCAAGACCTTCAGCCAGGGCGACTACCAGGTGCGCGTCCTCGACGGCGTCGATTTTTCGATCGCGCGCGGCGAGCGGGTCGCCATCGTCGGCGCTTCCGGTTCGGGCAAGTCGACCCTGCTGCACCTGCTCGGCGGCCTGGACACGCCGACGACCGGCGCGGTGACCCTGCTTGGTGAAGACTTCGCGACCCTGTCCGAGACCCGCCGCGGCGACCTGCGCAACGCGTCGCTCGGCTTCGTCTACCAGTTCCACCACCTGCTGCCCGAGTTCTCGGCGCTCGACAACGTCGCCATGCCGCTCATGATCCGGCGCGAAAAGCACGCGGCGGCAAGCATCAAGGCGCAGGCCATCCTCGAGCGCGTGGGCCTGGGCAAGCGCGTCATCCACCGCCCGGGCGAGCTGTCCGGCGGCGAGCGCCAGCGCGTGGCCCTGGCCCGGGCGCTGGTCACGCAGCCGGCCTGCGTGCTGGCCGACGAGCCGACCGGTAACCTCGACCACACCACGGCGCTGGTCATTTTCGACCTGATGCTGGAGCTGTCGCGCACCCTCGGCACCGCCTTCGTCATCGTCACCCACGACATGGAACTGGCGCGCCGCTGCGACCGCGCGCTGCGCCTGACCGAGCACGGACTGCAGCCGCTGGAGGCGTAAAGCCCATGTGGATCGACACCCACTGCCACCTGGACGCGGCCGAATTCGGCGCCGAGGCGCCGGAGGTGGCCGCGCGCGCCGGTCGGCTCGGGGTGTCGATGATCGTGATCCCGGCTGTCGAGCGCGGCAATTTTGAGGCGGTCTCGCGCCTGGCGCACGGGTCGCCCAATGTCTGCTATGCGCTCGGCATCCATCCGATCTGCGTACCCCAGGCAAGCGACGACGACCTGGCCGCGCTGCGCCTCGCGGTGGAAAACGCGATGGGCGACCCGCGGTTCGTGGCCATCGGCGAGATCGGCCTCGACTTCTTCATCCCGCAGCTGTGCGAACCGGCGATGCGCGTCAAGCAGGAGCGCTTCTTCAAGGAACAGCTGCGCATCGCGCGCGATTTTTCGCTCCCCGTGCTGACCCACGTGCGCCGTTCCCAGGACCAGGTACTGAAACACCTGCGCCAGGTGACCCCGCCAGGGGGCATTGCGCATGCCTTCAACGGCAGCGAACAGCAGGCCATTACCTTCATCAAGCTCGGCATGCACCTCGGCTTCGGCGGCGCCATGACGTTTACCCGCGCGCTGCAGATCCGGCGCCTGGCCAGCACGCTGCCGCTCGACCGGATCGTGCTCGAGACCGACGCGCCGGACATCTCGCCGGCCTGGATCCACCCGGCACGCAACAGCCCGGAACAGCTGCCGGCAATCGGCGCTGCGCTCGCGGCCTTGCGCGGCATCGACCCGGCCGAGGTGCGCGCCGCCACCCGGCGCAGCGCGATCGCGGCGCTGCCGCGCCTGGGCCCCTTGCTGGCCTGACCGGCGCGCCCGGCGGAACCTTTCGCCCGTGACGGGATCAACTGTGTATCCGTACAGCCGATGTGCCCGCGCAGCTTAAAGTTCAGTCCGTTTGGCCCTGTGCACGATGATGGTACGCAACTTGGTATTGTCGGGTTCGTGCCACCATGGGTTTTTGGGCCTGGGAGACGCAATTGGATAGCGCGAGCGAGTTCCTCCGCGTGCTGCAGCACGAGCGGTCGCTGAGCACCGCGCACCGTGTCCTGCGCTTGCGACTCGCCCACGCCGACGGCCTCCTCGATGGGCATCTCGACGATATTCTGCTGCCGCAGCGGGTCGAAGGCGTCGAAGCGGTGTGCGGCGGCATCGAGTACCGCGTCGCCTGCGTCGCCAGCGACCCGACCCTGCCGCTGAAGGAACTGATCGCGCTGCCGGCCGAAGTGCAGGTCGTCACCGATCGCGGCGGCCTGCGCAGCATTTGCGGCATCGTCGTCGAAGCGCGTTCCGGCGACAGCGATGGCGGCCTGGCCACCTATCAGCTGGTGCTGCGCGACGCGCTGTCGATCATGGAAAAGCGCGTCAACAGCCGCATTTTTCGCCAGCAGAGCGAAGTCGACATCGTGCAGATCCTGTTCGACGAGTGGCGCCATGCGAACACCACCCTGGCCGGCGCCTTCGAATACGAACTCGATCCGCTGCTCGAGGTCGACCGTTACCCGCGGCGCGAGCAGACCATGCAGTACAACGAATCGGACGCCGCCTTTGTCCGCCGCCTGTTGCGCCGGCGCGGCATCTCCTGGGTGGTACGCGCCGGGCGCAGCCGCAGCAGCACGGTCGATGCCCGCATCGACTCCGCCCGCGACCGGATTCCGGCGCACACCCTGGTGCTGTTCGCCGATGGCGCCAACCTGCCGCAAAACGCCGCCGGCACGGTGCGCTACCACCGCGATGACGCCAGCGAACAGCGCGACACCGTGAGCTCCTGGGCCGGCGCGCGTTCACTGCAGCCGGGCAGCACCACCCGCCACAGCTGGGACTACAAGAATCCGGGCGGCGCCCATTTCATGGCCGCCACCACCCGCGCCGGCAGCGACCAGGGCGCCCTGGGCAGCGGTTTTGCCGCCAGCCTCGACGACTACCTGGTCGAAGCGCCGCACGCCGGCAACGACTTCGAGGATGGCTGGCGCCTCGGCCAGCTGCGCATGGCGCGCCACGAGTTCGAAGCGAAATGCTTCCGTGGCGAAGGCAGCGTGCGCGACTTCTGCGCCGGCCAGTATTTCACGCTGGCGGGCCACCCCGAGATCGATACCCATCCGGTCGCCGAGCGCCAGTTCGTCATCACCGAGCTGCAGACCAGCGTCTGCAACAACCTGCCGGGCGAGCTGTCGGCGCGCGTCGAGCGCCTGCTGGCCAGGAGCGGCTGGAACTGGCCGGCCCCGATGCAGGAAGAGGGCAAGGCGGCGCGGGTGCACGTGCGCTTCACGGCGGTGCGCCGTGGCGTGCATTTCGTGCCGGCCTACGATCCGCGGGTCGACCTGCCGCACCCGCAGCTCCAAAGCGCGATCGTCGTCGGCCCGCAAAACGAGGAAGTGCATTGCGACGCGCTGGGGCGCGTGAAGATCCGTTTTCCCGGCATGCGCCCGGCCGACCATGGCCATGCGAACGGCGCCGGAGCGTCCGGCGCGCCCGCCGATTCGGCCTGGGTACGCGTGGCGTCGAACTGGGCCGGCAATGGGCCGGGCAGCCACCAGCAATGCGGCGCGCTCGGCCTGCCGCGTGTCGGCAGCGAGGTGCTGGTCGCCTTCCTCGGTGGTGACCCGGACCGCCCGATCATCCTGTCGCAGCTGTTCAACAGCCGCGCCGCGCCGCCGGCGCTCAGCCCGGATGGCGAACTGCCGGGCAACCGCTACCTGGCCGGCCTGCGCAGCCGCGAAGTCGGCGGCCAGCGCGGCAACCAGCTGCGCCTGGACGACACCCACGGCGAAATCAGCGCGCAGCTGGCGAGCGACCATGGCGCCTCCCAGCTGAACCTCGGCTGGCTGACGCGCCCGCGCGCGAATGGCGCGGCCGAGCCCCGGGGCGAGGGCGCGGAGCTGCGCAGCGAGCGCGCCGTCGCCATCCGCGGGCGCGAAGGCGTGTTGGTGAGCGCCGAGGCATCGAAGGCCGGCGAGGGAGCGCAGCTGGCAAGGGGCGCCTTGGTTGGCCTCGCCGAACTGATGCAGAGCGTTGCGGACGAGATGGCGACACTGGCCGCGCAGCACACCGGCCAGGAGGAGGGCGGCGCGCGCATGGCGCAGCTGGTCGACAAACTGAAGGCATGGGATGCCGGGTCCAATGTGGCGCAAGGTGCGGCCGGCGCCAACGCGGCCGCGCCGATGGTCGCCGTCACGGCGCCGGCCGGGATCGTGCTGGCCAGCCAGGACAACGTGGCGCTCGGCTCCGAGAAACAGGTCGACGTCGTCAGCGGCGGCGACGCCGCGATTTCCGCCGGTGGCAACCTGTTCGTGCGCGCGGCACGTTCGATCAGCGCCTTCGCGCACACCCTGGGCATCAAGCTGGTCGCCGGGCGCGGCAACGTGGCGCTCGAGGCCCACCAGGGCACTGTCGAGATCAAGGCCTCGGGGAGGATCAGCCTGATCTCGTCGGAAGCCATCTACATCGAGGCGCCGTTGGTGCGCATCGTCTCGACAGGCGCGCAAACCGAATGGGCGGAGGGCACGATCACCCAGCAAAGCGCCGGCCAGCAGATCGTCAAGGCCAGCGCGGTCAAGAGCTCGGGCGGTGGCGGCGGCACCCCGGCGACGCTCGATTTCGCTTCCTCGAAGATCCGCACCGACGAGCGCCTGGTGCTGCGCCACCTGCAAACCCGCGAACCGATTCCCAACCAGCGCTACATCGCCCACCTCGCTGACGGCAGCGCGATCGACGGTGTCAGCGACGAAGACGGGCGCACGGCACTGGTCCAGGGCGCCGCGATGGGGCCGGTGCGTTTCGAGCTGCTGCCTTGAACGCCGCTCGATACCTGTCAGCCCCATGAGCGAAAAAACAAGGCCCTTGCCACCCGCCCTGCCTTTGCCTAATGGGGGTTGGGAGATCGATTCCTTTATGTCCTCGGAGGATTACACCCTGCGTGGCCTGGCCCTCATGCCGTCGAATAGTATCGTGCCGGTTATTGTTGTACCCGGCATCATGGGGACCAATCTCAGGGCCAGGCGCGTAGGACAGCCGGCAAGAAAAAGCGATGAAAGAAATCAGCAAGTACGGCCTGGCGACCCGGTCTGGCGTCCGCCAAACGGGAAGGCCGAAGGTCTGCGTGCAGCTGCCAGATGGGACCGCTTTTTCCCAAAGGACCGGCAACTTCTGTTGGACACTCCAACCCTGGAGGTCGACGACAGCGGCCCCGTTGTCCTCCCCGACTCCGATGATGACTATGTTTTGAAAGAAGAGCATGTGCGCCGTCGCGGCTGGGGCGAGGTGCATGCCGAATCGTACGGTCCCCTGCTTTACGCCCTGGAGATGCGCTTGAACCAGACATTCGGGTACGACGCTCCA
The DNA here is from genome assembly GCF_059685915.1 of Telluria sp. LT2P34. NCBI lineage: Bacteria > Pseudomonadati > Pseudomonadota > Betaproteobacteria > Burkholderiales > Oxalobacteraceae > Telluria > Telluria sp. LT2P34. Next base: position 364,358 of record NZ_JCASIN010000001.1, on the reverse strand, counting down.
AAGAAGAAGCACTTTATCAAACAGCACTGGCAGGATGTAATGGCCTGCGATCCGAAGAAATGGGGTCTGCGTGACTTCGCGCCGCTGACGCAAGAGGAGCTCAAAAAACACGCCCAGCACTATTTTCCGGTTTACTCGCTAGGTTATTGCTGGCTCGAAGATTGTCAAACGTCGTCGATCGTGCTGGAAAAGCGCATCCTCGACATCATGCAATCCTGGCGAAAGGCTAAACGGCGTTGCGACAAGGTTATTCTCGTGACCCATTCCATGGGTGGATTAGTGGCGCGAGCATGCGCCAAGCGCATCCCCGACAAAATCGCCGGGGTAGTTCACGGCGTGATGCCTGCACTGGGAGCACCGGTTGCCTACCGCCGGATCGCCTGCGGAACAGAATCGTCGAGTCCAGGTAACGGACCTGCGGAGAATGTCAAAGCGTCCGGAGCTGCGATGATTCTGGGACGCACAGCTGACAAGACAACACCGGTCCTGGCGACATCGCCCGGGGCGCTTGAACTATTGCCGAATCACCTTTACCCACAGCCGTGGCTGCATGTGCGTGTCGTCAAGTCGATTGGCGCCCCCCGCAAGTCAGGCTACGGCACGAAGGATGACCTTGTGCGGTACAGCGAGACCTCTGCCGATTATCTGCACTTGCCTAACGCAGGAGCGCCGAATCCCTATGATTTGTACCGAAACCTGACGTCGTGGTACCGCCTCATCAATCCGGCGCTCGCTGATCCAGCGAGGAAGTACACAAAGAAACCCGGAGGCGTCGAATTGAAAATCAAGTCAGCTATTGCAACTGCCGAACAGTTTCACCGCTCATTAGGGGATTATTACCATCCCAATACCTACGCGTTTTACGGCGACGATCAACATGAACTGTCATATGGCCACGTTCGATGGGTTGCGCGGCAAGGAGCCGGTTCAGCTTGTGCTTTAACGACGGCGAACGTGTCGGAGGCGATCTTCCTCGGACATACGCCAAATGGTCAAAGGCGCGTTCTGGTCGAGGGTAAGGCGGAGCTGCATTTTGAGCCCGAGCCGCAAGATGTCCGCGGCGACGGAACGGTTCCTTGTCAATCCGGGGCTGGTCTGGCTGGCAATGTGAAGCAGGTGTTCCCTACTCAAGGCTACGATCATCAGGGGTCCTATAACAATGAAGACATGCTCAAGCTCACGCTTCGCTTGATTGTAAAGATCGCCCAGGAGCTGTCGTGAAACACTGGATCCATAACATGCTGGCAAAAGTGCCGGCCGGGATCGTTATCGCGGCTCTGGCGGCGGCCTCGGCTTTAGGTGCGGTCCTGCACCAACACGAAATGGCGCGTCAGGATAAACACGAGGTAGCGCGGATGACCGAGAAAATGAAAACGGTGTGCGTCGGAAGATTTTTGCTTGATTTTCCGGAAGAGGCGCGAATTGAGTTCAGTAACCCCAGCATTGACGGCTTTTCCATCGTGGCATTCCGCGAAACGATGCACGAGTTCCAAGCGCGCCTCGCGGAGCGCGAAGCGCAGCTCAAGGCCAAGCCGGATAGGCTGGGCGGCAACCGGAATTTGGAAGTGGCGAAAGAGATCAGAGGCGATAGCGGGATGACCGGTAAGCTTTTGGTACATAGCCGGGAAGTAAAGGAAGGCACCGCATCGAATGGCTTGGAAATCGAGCGCTACCGCCACGAAGGTGTCGCCGTCGAGGCCCTCATGCATGGCAACGGTGTCAGTGTCGACGTGGCGTCCGATTTCTACTTTCCGGACAAGGTCGGGGATGTTCTAAAACTTGCGGTCAAGCTAGTGCCGAACCCTGAAAATAAAGTTCCCACCGAGCCTGGTTTTTGTATGGACGGCGCTTACCTCCGTGACCCGCTCAGGGCCGATCAACTCGAACGGATCACGATGTTCGCGGGACTGCCGAGCAAGCCCGATATCCGCTTCCTGCTGATTCTTGCCGCCGGCCTCAAGCCCGATAAGGATGGACTTGTTGAACGGGACGCTGCGACAAAATCACAATTTTCCTTGATGGAGCGGATGCGCTTTTCCAGGCTGCGCGGGGGGCCGCGCACAATCTGGGGCATTCCTGGGGAGGAACTGGTTGAACGCGTTCACGAACTGAACGACGCGATCGTCTACAGCTTCTGGTGGGAGGTGCCTGGCACGACCGACAACATTTTCCTACCCCATATCGTTTTCCAGATGGATACCGGCGAGGGCAACCACGGACCGGTTCCGTCCTCGTTGTCGGAAGGTGCCGCGATGGGCATGTGGGACAGGATTTCGTCCAGCATTCGCGTGCGGCCCGCGCAGCCGAAAACAAGCGGCCCCATTGCACCACCACCGATCCCAATCGGCACCTACATCAGTGCCGGCGAGCGCTGCCCTCAAAGCGGCTGGTGGCAATGCAGCGACGGCGGCAAGGGCATCGGCGTGCTGGGCGGGCAGCGCCAGTACATCAAAAAGGGCGCGCGCATGCCGCAAGCCCTGCTGCTGCCGCCGCAATCCGTATGGGAAAAGCTGCGCGGCGTGCAGCCGAGCTTCGAATCGAAGACCCGGACTTCCTGGAAACTGGTCGACAAGCGTGGCCGGGCAAGAGTGCCGTCGCTACTGCCGCTCGCCCAGGCGACGCCGGTGGCTGCGGGCAGCATCACCTCGGCCGGCACCGGACCGGGCGTGATGGAGCAAGCGGGAGTAGCGGTCGGCAGCGTTGCTTCTACCGGACATCCTTGCCCGGCGAGCGGCTGGTGGCTCTGCGACGACCCGCGCGCGCTGGATGGAACACGGTGGTTTGCCCAGGGCAGCCTGCTGCCTCCGGCAAGCTTCGCTCTTGCGCCAGGTGGCTTCAGCCGTTCCGCGAACTCGGCCAAGTCGATCGAGCGCCGCGGGGCATGGCGGCTGGTGCGGCTGGCAGACGCGGAGCAGCAGGACGCGAGTGACGACGCGGAGCCCGCATGAAGCGCCGCCTCCCGCTCTGACGACACGGCGCGTATCGCCCCAACGCGCCCATGCGCTCCGCCATCCTCGGCTTCGTGCTCGGCGCTGCCGTCCTGCAAACCTGCGCCGCCTTGCCGGACGCCTGGCCAATCGTCGCCTGTGCACTCGCAGCGCTGCTGTTGCTGACGCTGTCGCGCAAGCCCCTCTGCGCCGCCGTCGCCGGGGCGCTGCTCGGCTACTGCTGGGCGGCCTGCCTCGCCCACGCCGTGCTCGCCCAGCAGCTGGACAAGGCCGATGAAGGGCGCGATCTCGACATCGTCGGCACGGTCGACAAGCTGCCCCACGATTTCGGCCAGGGCCTGCGCTTCCAGTTCGCAGTCGAGACGGTGTTGACGCCAGGCGCCGGTGTGCCGCCGAAGCTGGCGCTGTCCTGGTACCGCGGCGCGAACGGCGGCGCGTCGATCCATCCCGGCCAGCGCTGGCGCCTGAGGGTGCGCCTGCAGCGCCCGCACGGGAACGCCAACCCGCATGGTTTCGATTACGAGGCCTGGCTGCTGGGGCAGGGCGTGCGCGCCACCGGCTACGTGCGCGCGGGACCCCGGAATCGCCTGCTCGACGATTTCGTGCCGACCGCCGGCAATGTCGTCCAGCGCGGACGTGACCTGCTGCGCGAGCGCATCGCCACCGCGCTCGATGCCAAACCCTATGCCGGCGTGATCGTCGCGCTGGTCGTCGGCGACCAGCGCGGCATCGGGCAGTCGGACTGGGAGGTGTTCAACCGTACCGGCGTCAGTCACCTGGTCGCCATTTCCGGGCTGCACATCACGATGATCGCCGGACTGTCCGCCTTCGTGGCGTCCGCGCTCTGGCGCCGCTCCTTTTTCACCGCCGCCGCCTTGCCGCTGATCCTGCCGGCGCAAAAGGTGGCCGCGCTGGCCGGCGCCGGCGTGGCGCTGCTCTACGTGCTGCTGGCCGGCTTCGGCGTGCCGGCGCAGCGCACCCTGTACATGCTGGCGGTGGTGGCGCTGGCGCTGTGGACCGGGCGCCTGGCCAGCGTGTCGCGCATCCTGTGCCTGGCGCTGGGCCTGGTGGTGCTGATCGATCCCTGGGCCGTGCTCTGGCCGGGCTTCTGGCTGTCCTTCTGTGCGGTGGCGACCATCCTCTACGCTGGCCTGGGCCGGGGCGGGAAGGGCAAGGGCCTGCGCGGCACGCTGGCGCTGGCCGCGCGCACCCAGTACGCGGTCACGCTGGGGCTGGTGCCCCTGACGCTGCTGCTGTTTTCGCAGGTGTCGATCGTCGGGCCGCTGGCGAATGCGGTCGCGATTCCGGTGGTGAGCTTCGTCGTGACGCCGCTGGCGCTGCTCGGCAGCCTGTTGCCGGCGCCGCTCTCGACCCCGGTGCTGTGGACGGCCCATCTCGGGGTCGAGTCGCTGGCCACGGTGCTTGCCTGGCTGGCTGCGCTGCCGCTTGCCGTGTGGAGCGCGCCGGCCCCGCCGCCCTGGCTGTTCGTGCTGGCGCTGATTGGCACGGCCTGGATGCTGGCGCCGCGCGGCTGGCCGCATCGCTGGACGGGGGCCGCGGCCTGGCTGCCGCTGTTCCTGCTGCTGCCGACGCATCCCGCGCCAGGCCGCTTCACGGTCACCGCTTTCGACGTCGGCCAGGGCATGGCGCTGCTGGTGGAAACCGAGCGGCACCGGCTGCTCTACGATACCGGCCCGCAGTACGCGCCCGGGCAGGACGGCGGCACGCGCGTGATCCTGCCGTATTTGCGGGCGCGCGGCATCAGGCGCCTCGACGCCATGGTCGTCAGCCACAGCGATGTCGACCACGCCGGCGGCGCCCTGGCGCTGACCGCGGCGCTGCCGGTCGACTGGGTCGCCAGTTCGCTCGGGCCGGAGCATCCTGTGGTGGGCGCCGCCAGGCTGCATCGGCGCTGCGAGTCCGGCCAGCGCTGGGAGTGGGATGGCGTCGTGTTCGAGATGGTGCATCCTGCCCCGGCAAGCTACCTCCAGCCCGGCCTGAAACCGAATGCGCGCAGCTGCGTGTTGCGGGTATCTGCCGGCGCCCGATCCATCCTGCTGGCCGGCGATATCGAAGCGGCCCAGGAGGCGCAGTTGCTGAGGGCCGCGCCGCAGGCCCTGGGTGCCGACGTCCTGCTGGCGCCGCACCACGGCAGCGGCACCTCGTCGACGCCGGCCTTTCTTGCCGCCGTGAAGCCGTCGATCGCCGTGTTCCAGGTCGGCCACCGGAATCGTTTCCGCCACCCGAAACGCCAGGTCTTCGAGCGCTACGGCGCCCTCGGCATCCAGCGCCTGCGCAGCGACGAATCAGGCGCCATCAGCCTCGACTTCGGCGCCGGCATCGCCGTGCGCGAATACCGCCGCGAGCACCCGCGCTACTGGCATGGGCGCTAGCGCCCTGTAGGCGTTTCCCTCTAATCAGGACACAAGCGGGACAATCCGCCGTTACAATCGAGCCCTTCTGCCCGGCGTCCCCCGCACCATGTCCAAACCCCTGCTTCACTTTTGCCACGGCAACAGCTTCCCCTCCGGAAGTTATCGCCAATTGCTCGACGGCCTGCGCACGCACTACGAGGTGCGCGCCACCGACATGGTCGGGCACGACCCGCGTTTTCCCGTCGGCGACGGCTGGGATGGGCTGGTGGAGGAACTGATCGCGGAGCTTGACGCCTACGGCCAACCGTCGATCCTGGTCGGCCACTCGCTCGGCGGCATGCTTGGCACCATGGCGGCCGCGCGCCGGCCGGACCTGGCGCACTGCGTGGTGATGCTCGATTCGCCGGTGGTGGCGGGCTGGCGCGCGCTGGCCTGGCGTTTCGTCAAGCTGCTGGGCAAGGCCTCGCGCTTTTCGCCCGCGCGTTTTTCCGAACGGCGCCGCAATGTGTGGGCCGACCGCGCCACGGCGCGCCAGCATTTCATGTCCAAGGATATTTTCGCGGCCTGGGCGCCGGGCGTGCTGGACGACTACCTCGAGGTCGGCCTGAGCCCGCATCCGGACGGCGTGCAACTGCGCTTCGACCGCGACGTCGAAACCCTGATCTACAACTCGCTGCCGCACCACCTGGGCGAAGTGCTGCGCCGCAACTTCCCGGTGCCGGTCGGTTTCATCGGCGCGACGCGCTCGGAAGAACTGCGCCAGGCCGGGCTGGGCGCTACCCGCAAGCTGGTGCGCGACAATTTTGTGATGACCGAAGGCACGCACCTGTACCCGATGGAGCACCCGGCGCGCGCCGCGCAGCTGACGCACTACATGATCCAGCGGCTGCTGGTGCAGCGCCCGCTGCCGCGCAAGCGCCAGGCCGCATCGGCTTGAAGATCGCGTAAAATCATGGGATTGCCAGCTTTACATCAGAGAGAACCCAGCGATGAGCATCAAGAGCGATAAATGGATCCGCCGCATGGCGCAGGAAACCGGCATGATCGAACCGTTCGCCCCTGGCCAGGTGCGCGAAGAAGAGGGGCGGCGCATCATTTCTTACGGCACCTCGTCGTACGGGTACGACATCCGCTGCGCCGACGAGTTCAAGATCTTCACGAACATCAACAGCACCATCGTCGACCCGAAGAATTTCGACGAGAAGTCCTTTGTCGACGTGAAAAGCGATGTCTGCATCATTCCGCCGAATTCGTTCGCCCTGGCGCGCACGATGGAATACTTCCGCATCCCGCGCAATGTGCTGACGATCTGCCTCGGCAAGTCCACCTATGCGCGCTGCGGCATCATCGTCAACGTCACGCCATTCGAGCCCGAATGGGAAGGCTATGTGACGCTCGAGTTCTCGAACACGACCCCGCTGCCGGCCAAGATCTACGCCGGCGAAGGCTGCGCCCAGGTGCTGTTCTTCGAGAGCGACGAAGTGTGCGAGACCTCGTACAAGGACCGGAACGGCAAATACCAGGGCCAGGTCGGCGTCACCCTGCCGAAAACCTGAATCTGCATTGACTTTAGCGGGAGGCCGTCATGGCCGATTGCTGCAGCGGCGGCTGTTCTTCGAAGCAGCCGCCGGTCGACCCAGGCTACAGGCGCGTCCTCTGGATCGCGCTGGCCGTCAACGCGCTCATGTTCGTTGTCGAGCTGGTCGGCGGCTGGGCCTCTGGCTCGGTCTCGCTGCTGGCCGACGCCATCGACTTTTTCGGCGACGCCGCCAACTACGGCATTTCCCTGTTCGTGCTCGGCCTGGCGCCCATCTGGCGCTCGCGTACCGCGCTGGTGAAGGGCGCGTCGATGGGCGCCTACGGCGTGTTCGTGATCGGCACCGCGCTCTGGCACCTGGCGGCCGGCACGGTGCCGCAAGCGGCCACCATGGGCGCCATCGGCTTTGCGGCGCTGGCCGCGAACGTGCTGGTGGCAGTGCTGCTGTTCGCCTACCGCAAGGGCGACGCCAACATGCGCTCGGTGTGGCTGTGCACGCGCAACGACGCGATCAGCAACGTGGCGGTGCTGCTGGCGGCGCTCGGGGTGTATCAGACCGGCAGCGGCTGGCCCGACCTGTTCGTGGCCGCTATCATGGGCGTGCTCGGCTTGACCTCGGCGCGCAGCGTGATCGTGCAGGCGCGGGGGGAGATGAATGCAGCCTTGGTGGCGGCGCCGGTCGTGGAGCTCAAGCGGCGCTAGGGTGGGCGGCTATGCCGCGCACGCGTTCAACCAGAGCCCGAACAAAGAATGATGGGGCAATCCACGGGGTGGTTGAACGCGTGAGCGGGGAACCCGCCCACCCTACGTACGTGCGGCCATCAATCCTGGCGCACGCAGTCCACGAAGTAATCGCGCTTGCCGTTCACTTCGCGCTTGACCAGGCCGTGTACATCCGTCTCGAAGCCCGGGAAGCGCTCGTTGAAGTCGCGCGCGAAGCGCAGGTAGTCGACGATGATCTTGTTGAAGCGCTCGCCCGGAATCAGCAGCGGAATGCCCGGCGGATAAGGCGTCAGCAGGATCGCGGTGGTGCGGCCTTCCAGGTCCTCGATCGCCACGCGCTCGATGTCTTTCCTCGCCATCTTGGCAAAGGCATCGGACGGCTTCATCGCCGGCACCATGTCCGACAAATACATTTCGGTCGTCAGGCGCGCCACATCGTACTGCTTGTAGAAGGTGTGGATCGAGGTGCACAGGTCGCGCAGGCCGCTGTTTTCGTAACGCGGGTTGGCGGCGGCGAACTTCGGCATGACCTGCCACATCTGCTTGTTGCGGTCGTAATCGTCCTTGAACTGCTGCAGCGCCGTGACCAGCGTGTTCCAGCGGCCCTTGGTGATACCGATCGTGAACATGATGAAGAAGGAGTACAGGCCGCACTTCTCGATGATCACGCCATGCTCTGCCAGGTATTTCGTCACGATCGAGGCCGGAATGCCGGTATCGCCGAATTTGCCGTCCAGCGACAGGCCTGGCGTGACCACGGTCGACTTGATCGGGTCGAGCATGTTGAAGCCCGGGGCCAGATTGCCGAAACCATGCCAGTCGTCCTCGGCGCGGATCATCCAGTCGTCCTGGGTGCCGATGCCTTCATCGGACTCGACGTCCGGTCCCCATACTTTGAACCACCAGTCGTTGCCGAACTCACGATCGACCTTCTTCATCGCGCGGCGGAAGTTCAGCGCTTCCAGGATCGATTCCTCGACCAGGGCGGTGCCGCCCGGCGCTTCCATCATGGCCGCGGCGACGTCGCAGGAGGCGATGATCGAATACTGGGGCGAAGTCGAGGTGTGCATCAGGAAGGCTTCGTTGAAGGCATCCTGGTCGAGCTTGACCGTTTCCGATTCGCGCACCAGCACCTGCGAGGCCTGCGACAGGCCGGCCAGCAGTTTGTGCGTCGACTGGGTCGAGAAGATCATCGACTGCTTGGCGCGCGGGCGGTCGCGGCCGATCGCATGCATGTTCTTGTAGAAGTCGTGGAAGGTCGCGTGCGGCAGCCAGGCTTCGTCGAAGTGCAGGGTGTCGATTTTCCCGTCCAGCATTTCGCGCAGGGTCTCGACGTTGTACACCACGCCGTCGTAGGTCGACTGGGTGATGGTCAGGATGCGCGGCTTCTTGTCCTTCGCCTCGCGCGCGAACGGATTCGCTTCGATCTTGCGCGCGATCGATTCGGGCGTGAACTCTTCCAGTGGAATCGGGCCGATGATGCCGAGGTTGTTCCGTGTCGGCATCAGGAATACGGGAATCGCGCCGCACATGATGATCGAGTGCAGGATCGACTTGTGGCAGTTGCGGTCGACGACGACGATGTCGCCCGGCGCGACGGTGCTGTGCCAGACCATCTTGTTCGAGGTCGAGGTGCCGTTGGTGACGAAATAGCAGTGGTCGGCGCCGTAGATGCGGGCGGCGTTACGCTCCGATTTCGCGACCGGGCCGGTATGGTCGAGCAGCTGGCCGAGTTCCTCGACGGCGTTGCAGACGTCGGCGCGCAGCATGTTCTCGCCAAAAAACTGGTGGAACATCTGGCCGACCGGCGACTTCAGGAAAGCCACGCCGCCCGAGTGGCCGGGGCAATGCCAGGAATAGGAGCCGTCGTAGGCATAGTTCACCAGCGCGCGGAAGAAGGGCGGCGCCAGGCCGTCGAGGTAGGCTTTGGCTTCGCGGATGATGTGGCGCGCAACGAATTCCGGCGTGTCCTCGAACATGTGGATGAAGCCGTGCAGCTCCTTCAGGATGTCGTTCGGGATGTGGCGCGAGGTGCGCGTCTCGCCGTAGATATAGATCGGGATGTTCGAATTCTTGTGGCGGATCTCTTCGACAAAGGCGCGCAGGCGCATCAGTGCATGGTCGGTCTCTTCGTCCGAGCCGCCGCCGAATTCCTCATCGTCGATCGACAGCACGAAGGCCGAAGCGCGCGACTGCTGCTGCGCGAACTGCGACAGGTCGCCATAGCTGGTATGGCCGAGCACTTCCATGCCTTCCTTTTCCATCGCGGCGGCGAGAGCGCGGATGCCCAGTCCCGAGGTGTTCTCGGACCGGAAGTCCTCGTCGATAATAATGATGGGGAAACGAAATTTCATTGACAGCTCCAATGCGAAGCGCCGTGGGAGCGGGTGCGCCCGGGTTGGGCGGCCCGCCACGCACGGCACCGAAAAATAAGAAGCGGATTTTCGCAGAAAATCCGCTGTCCGGTGTAGATTTTTTAACAGGGTAGCGGGTTGCGCTCAGGCATGGCGCACGTAAGTCACGTAGGCATAGTCGTAGCCGTTGGCCTCCGAGCGATGCGTTTCGCGCGCGGTCTCGACCCACACGGCCGGGTCGATCGGCGGGAAGAAGGTATCGCACTCGAAGCTGTGCGCGATCTCGGTCACGATCATGCGCCCGGCCAGCGGCAGCGCCGCTTCGAAGATCTGCGCGCCGCCGATGATGCTGGCCTCCAGCCCGTCCACCATGGCGATCGCCGCTTCCAGCGAAGCCGCTGTTTCGACACCTTCGTGGCGCCATGCCGGGTTGCGGGTCACGACGATGCTGCGCCGGCCCGGCAAAGGGCGGCCGATCGAGTCGAAGGTCTTGCGGCCCATGATCATCGGCCGGCCCAGCGTGACGCGCTTGAAATGCGCCAGGTCTTCGGGCAGGTGCCAGGGCAGCTTGTTATCGATGCCGATGCCGCGCTGGGCGTCGATCGCCACGACGATGGTCAGGCTCATGGTAGTCCTCGTGAATGTCAGGGCCAGATGGTGTCGCCGGCTGCTCTTCCTGTCAAGTTGCGCTGCGCTCCTCGCGCTCGAACAGGCCGCTGCCTTCCCACCTGGGCAGGGTGCTGTTTGAATTCGCGGTAACCGCCCTGGCGGCGTACGCGGGTCCCAGCTTGCCGATCACGCGCGGGAAGGCGCGGCAATAGGTCGATTGGATGCCGGCCAGGCGCGCCAGCTGCCTGTACTCGACCACCGCGCCGGGCGGCACGGCATCGAGCACCAGCGCCACCCGCGCGCGCCAGTCCTCGGGCCAGGCGGGCAGGGGAGCGGGCAGCGCCCGGATCGCGTCCCCGCGGTGGATCGTGCCGCCGGCGACGACGCGCGCCAGCATCCCGCGCCGCGCGCCGACTTCCCGTGACAATCCCGGCCGGTGCCTGTCGAGCGCGCCGCAGGCTTCGCACTGGAACATCAGCCGGATCGCGCACTCTCTGCCGATACGCAGGACGGTTCCGGACACCAGGCCGGCCGTATCGACATCGATCAGGATGTTTTCGCGCAGCGCCTGCGGCGGCAGCGCAAGCGCGTCGTAAGCCGGCCAGCCTGCCAGCAGCAGCTGCCGCGGCGAGAACGCATGCGCATGCCGATTGCCGACGATGCCGGCGCCGTCGAGGCGCAGGCTGTCGGCGCCGGCCAGCGCCAGCACTTTCCCGCTATTCACGCGCGCTTGCCGTCTACACCGCGACCGGCGCCTTGATCCCCGGATGCGGATCGTAGCCCTGCACCTCGAAATCCTCGAAGCGGTAGTCGAACAGGGAATCGGGTGTGCGCTTGATGAGCAGCTGCGGCAGCGGGCGCAGCTCGCGCCCGAGCTGCAGGTCCACCTGCTCCATGTGGTTCGCATACAAATGGCAGTCGCCGCCGGTCCACACGAAGTCGCCCACCTCCAGGCCCGCCTGCTGCGCCATCATGTGGGTCAGCAGCGCATACGAAGCGATATTGAAGGGCACGCCCAGGAAGATATCGGCGCTGCGCTGGTAGAGCTGGCAGGACAGCTTGCCGTCGGCGACATAGAACTGGAACAGCGCGTGGCAGGGCGGCAGCTTCATCTGCGGCACATCGGCCACATTCCAGGCCGAGACAATCATGCGGCGCGAGTCGGGCGTATTCCTGATCTGGTCGAGCACCTGGCTGATCTGGTCGATGTGCTGGCCACCCGGCGCCGGCCAGTTCCGCCACTGGTAACCATAGATCGGCCCCAGTTCGCCATTCGCGTCGGCCCATTCGTCCCAGATCGAGACGCCGTTTTCCTTCAGGTAGGCGATGTTGGTCGAGCCTTGCAGGAACCAGATCAGTTCATGGATGATCGATTTCAGGTGCACCTTCTTGGTCGTCACCAGCGGAAAGCCGTCCTGCAAGTTGAAACGCATCTGGTGGCCGAAGACCGAGCGCGTGCCGGTGCCGGTGCGGTCGGTCTTGAGCGTGCCATGCTCTTTCACATGGCGCATGAAGTCGAGATATTGGCGCATCGCTCACCTTCCGGGGAAAAGGCAAGATTGTAGCTTATGCCACCAGCGCTTCCGCAAAAATGGCCAGCGCCTCGCGCAGGCGCGCGTCCGGCATGGCGAGCAGGTTGTCGCCCACGTACAGTTCGAAGTAAGAGCTGTCCGGCAGAACCCCGTTCGAGACCCGGTTGCACAGCCAGATGCCGTGCTTCTCCGCCAGCTCGGCGCGGATCGCCAGCAGGCGCTCGCGGCCTACCGGCAGGTGCAGGTGCAGCATGTTGGCGGCGGGCGCGGCCGGATTGACGCGAATGAGCGGGTGCGCGCGCAGGGCCTCGTACAGGAACTGCGTGCGCCGGAAGTAGTCGGGCATGGCCGCGAGGCGTGCATCGAACTGCATGGCGGCGGCCACCACATACGGCGAGCGGTGCACGACGTTGCCGCCCTGGCGCCGGAACCATTCGGCGGCGCGTTCGACGAATTCGCGCGATCCCGCCAGCATGGCCCCGCCCAGGCCGCCGATGCCCTTGTACAGCGACACGTAGACCGAATCGAAACCGGCGGCGATCTCGGCCACGCTGCGGCCATAGCCGGCCGCCGCCTCCCACAGGCGCGCACCGTCCATGTGCAGGTGCGCGCCGCGCTCACGCGCGTGCAGCTTGATCGCTTCCAGTTCATCCCAGCGCGATACCTGGCCGCCGATCTCGCGCATCGGGATTTCGATGCCGATCGCGCCCAGCCGGTCCGGCACGGCTTCGAGGTCGGCTGCCAGCCAGGGGCGATGGGGGGCGCCCACCCGCAGGGCGGCAAAATGCCCGAGCAGCTGGTAGTTCGAGCGCTCGTGGACAAAGATGTGGGAAGTGGGGTGCAGGGCGGCCGGCTTGCCGCCGCGGTCCGCGCAGGCCAGGCGCAGGGCCGTGACCTGCGCCATGGTGCCGCTGATGCAGGACACGGCAGCTTCGCAGCCGAGGAGGGCTGCGACCTTGTTTTCGAACGCTTCCACCAGCTCGCCGCTGCCGTAGACGTCGTGCTCGACGCCCTGCTGTTCGCACCACGCCGCCATGGCGGCGAAGGTCTCGGCCGGGGTGCGGGCGCGGTGGCCTGGAAAAACAGTGTGGCAGCGGCGGATCAGTTCGGCATCAAGCAAGGTCGGCTCCTGGAGTGGGGCTGCCACTTTACACCGAACCAGGGTGGGCCGGACCGCGTTCGGACCCCGTGCCCACGCGGAACGACGCAGATCGTCAGCCATCCCACGCGCAACGATGCGCCCTATCAGCCGTGCGTCAGCGCAGCCCGTCGCGCCGGCGCGGCCAGCATCGGCGCCGCCTCGTCCAGCCTGAACAGCCGCACGGCGCGCGCCAGCTCGGCCGCCTGGTCCTGCATCGCCTGGGCGGCGGCGCTGGCTTCTTCGACCAGCGCGGCGTTGTGCTGGGTCGACTCGTCCATCTCGCCGATCGCGCGATTGACCTGCTCGATGCCGCTGCTTTGTTCCAGGCTGGCGGCGGTGATGTCGGCCATGATGCTGGTGACCCGGCCGACGCCGGCCAGCAGGTCCGTCATCGTCGCGCCGGTCTGGGAGACCAGCTTGCTGCCGGCCGCGACATCCAGGCTGGAGGCCGCGATCAGGGTCTTGATTTCCTTGGCCGCGGCGGCGCTGCGCTGGGCCAGGTTGCGCACTTCCGTGGCCACGACCGCGAAGCCGCGCCCCTGCTCGCCGGCGCGCGCCGCTTCCACGGCCGCGTTCAGGGCCAGGATGTTGGTCTGGAAGGCGATGCCGTCGATGACGCCGGTGATCTCCGAAATCTTGCGCGAGGACTGCTGGATCGAGTCCATCGTATCGACCACCTGGGCGACCATGCTGCCGCCTTTCTGGGCGATGGCCGAGGCGCTGGCCGCGAGCTCGTTGGCCTGGCGCGCGTGGTCGGCGTTCTGGCGCACGGTGCCGGTGAGTTGGCCCATCGAGGTGGCGGTGCTGGCGAGGTTGCCGGCCTGCTGCTCGGTGCGCGAACACAGGTCGAGGTTGCCGGACGAAATCTCGCTGGAGGCCGTTGCGATCTGCTCGGCGCCGAGGCGCACTTGGCCGACCACGGTGGAGAGCTTGCTGCTGATGCCGTTCATGGCGTCGGCCAGCAGGCCGATTTCGTCGTTGTTGCGGCGTTCGATCTGCACCGTCAGGTCGCCGTCGGCGATGCGCACGGCGGCGTCGCGGGCCGCGCCCAGCGGCCGGGTGACCGAGACGCGGACGAACGCATACAGGGCGGCGGCAAAGCATGCCAGCGCGACCAGGCCGAAGAGGAAGTAGCGGTTGCGCAGCTGGCGCGCCTGCGCCGTGATTTCGTCGCGGTAGGTGCCGCCGGCGACGACCCAGTTCCAGTCCTTGAACGGGGCGAATGCGACGATCTTTTCGCGCGACGAAGCCTCGCCGGGGTTTTGCCACTCATAGGCGATGGTGCCGCTTTTCTTTTCCAGGATCTCCTGGATGAAGGCGCGGCCGTCGGCCGAGCGGCTGTCGAGGATGTTCTCGCCTTCGCGCGCCGGGTGCACCAGCAGCTCGCCGTAGCTCTTGCCCGGCGCCGAATTGAGGACGTAGAAATAGCCGGTGTCGCCCACCTTGATCTTGCGGACGCGGTCTTTCAACATGGCCAGGTCGGCGCTGATGTCGATCCCGACATACAGGGCGCCGACGACCTTGCCGGCGGCGTCGCGCACCGGCTCGTATTGGGTGATGAACTGCTTGCCGAACAGCTTGACCAGTCCGACGTAGACCTTGCCGTCCTTCATGGCCGCATAGGCCGGGCTGGCGCGGTCGAGCTGGGTGCCGACGGCGCGTTCGCCGTTTTCCTTCTTCACCGAGGTACTCACGCGCACGAAATCGTCGCCCGTGACCGCGAAGATGGTGGCGTTGCCGCCGGTCTCCTGGCTGAAACGGTCGGCTGCACTGAAGTCGAGGTTCAGCGCCTGGCCGTCGTGCTTCAGGGTGGGAACCTGTTTGCCGCCGATGTCGACGGTCGTCGCCTCGTCGAGCTCGAAAGCGCCCTTGAAGCCGCTCTTGAAGACGCGCCCGAAGCTGACCGCCTCGCTCGACACCGTCTTGTTGAACAGCTCGACGGTGCTGACGACGCCATTGAGCTCGTTCTGCATGTTCTGCGTCGCACGCTCTTCCAGCATCGCGGCGGTGGTGTAGCTGATCGTCAGGATCAGCGCAACGATGATGGCGCCGACCAGGGTGAAGGTGAAGGCACTGATTTTCGTGCCGACACTCCAGTTAGCGAGGTGATATTTATTGTTTGACATGGGAGGCAAAATAAGATG
Source organism: Telluria sp. LT2P34 (assembly GCF_059685915.1). NCBI lineage: Bacteria > Pseudomonadati > Pseudomonadota > Betaproteobacteria > Burkholderiales > Oxalobacteraceae > Telluria > Telluria sp. LT2P34. The sequence goes on along the minus strand of NZ_JCASIN010000001.1, from coordinate 348,995 downwards.
AGGACATTGCCCATCATATTCGCCTATTGCTCTAAATCAATACGAAACCGCCAGTTTGTGCCGAATCAGGCCCGAAACGGTGTTAACCCGCAACATTCGACGTCGGATGTTCGACATGGATGTGGTGAAACTGCAAAGCCGCCAGTTTGGCATAAATCCCGCCCATCGCCACCAGCGAGGCATGGGTTCCGGTTTCGACCACGCGCCCGTCTTCCATCACGACGATGCGGTCGGCGCGCTGCACGGTGGCCAGGCGGTGGGCGATGATGACGGTGGTGCGGCCGACCATTGCCGCCTCCAGCGCGCCCTGGACCAGGCGCTCGGATTCGGCGTCGAGGGCGCTGGTCGCTTCGTCGAGCAGCAGCAGCGGCGGGTTTTTCAGCAGGGCGCGCGCGATCGCGATGCGCTGGCGCTGGCCGCCCGACAGGCGCACGCCGCGCTCGCCCAGGAAGGACCGGTAGCCCTGCGGCAGGCGTTCGATGAATTCGTGGGCCGCCGCCATTTTCGCCGCAAGGATGACTTCCTCGTCGCTCGCTTCCGGGCGGCCGTAGCGGATGTTTTCCATCGCGTCGTTCGAAAAGATCACGGTGTCCTGGGGCACGATGCCGATCGCGCCGCGCAGGGTGTGCAGGTCGAGGTCGCGGATGTCGACGCCGTCGAGCGTAATCGCCCCGGACTGCGGGTCGTAGTAGCGCAGCAGCAGCTGGAACAGGGTGGTCTTGCCGGCGCCCGAAGGGCCGACCACGGCCACGGTCTCGCCGGGGCGGATCGACAGCGTGACGTGCGACAGCGCCGCCGTGTCCTGGCGCGAGGGGTAGGCGAAGCTGACGTCCTGCAGGGCCAGGGCGGCGCCAGTGGATTGGCGTGCGGGGAGCGGCCGCGGATGCGCCGGGCTGCGGATGTCGGCGCGCGCCGACAGCAGTTCCAGCAGGCGCTCGGTGGCGCCGGCGGCGCGCTGGGCTTCGCCCATCACTTCGGCCAGGGCGCCGATGGAACCGGCGACGATGGCGGCGTACAGGATGAACTGGCCGAGGTCGCCGCTGGTCATTTCGCCGCGCAGTACCGCATGCGCGCCCAGCCACAGCACGAAGACGATGGTGCCGAACACCAGCACGATGGCCAGCATGGTCAGGAAGGAACGGGCGCGGATGCGCCGCATGGCCGCGCCGAAGGCGCCTTCGACGGTGGCGCCGAAGCGCTCGGCCTCGATCGATTCGTGGGTATAAGCCTGCACGGTCGGCATGGCGTTCAGGATTTCGCCGGCCAGGGCCGAGGCGTCGGCGATGCGGTCCTGCGAATCGCGCGAGAGTTTGCGCACGCGGCGTCCGAACAGCACGATCGGCACGATCACGGCCACCAGCAGGGCCAGGATGATGGCGGTGAGCTTGGCGCTGGTCACGAACAGCATGGCCAGGCCGCCGAGGAAGAGCAGGGTATTGCGCAGCGCCAGCGAGATGCTGGTGCCGACCACGGTCTGGATCAGGGTGGTGTCGGTGGTCAGGCGCGAGAGCACCTCCCCGGTCTGCGTGGTCTCGAAGAATTCCGGGCTCTGGTGCACCACGTGGCGGTACACGGCGCTGCGGATGTCGGCCGTGACGCGCTCGCCCAGCCACGACACCATGTAGAAGCGCGCGGCCGTGGCCAGGCCCAGCACGGTGGCGACGCCGAACAGGGCCAGGAAGGCGCTGTCGATGTGGCGGATGCCCTCGCTGGTGGCGCCATCGGCCGCACTGCCGAAGCCCAGGTCGATCATCTGCTTGAAGGCTGCGGGAATGGCCAGCGTGGCGCCGGCCGCGAACAGCAGGGCGATGCCGGCCAGGATGAATTGACGGCGGTAGGGTCTGAGGAAGGGCAGCAGGCCCTTGAAGGCCGCGAGGCTGCCTTTTGCCGGTGTGGAGTCCAGGGTGCTGCCGGGGGAATGCTTGGTCATCGTGTCGCTTGTTGTTGTTCTGGATGGAATCGTTGTCAATGAGGTCAAAGTTTCATCGGCCGCACATAGCCGGTCATCTCGAGGTAGCCGCGCCCGGCCGGCACGCCGTCGCGCGCCACCGTCACCGCGCCTTCCCAGTAGACGGCGCCGGTCGAGCGGCGCGAGTCGAGCTCCTGGTCGTTCTGCAGGGGAGCGATCTGCCAGCGCGTGCCGCCAGTGGCGATCGTGGTGGCAACCGGGTAATCGGCATTCGTGCGCGGCGACTTCCACCGCGCCTGCGGTGTGAAGCTGACCTCGCCGGGTGCGTAGCGCGTGATCTTGCCGTCGGGCGCGCGCACCGTCGCGTGCGCCCATAGTTTATCACCCTCCTGTCCATTCCCCTTCTTGCGGATCTGGAAAGCCATCAGCGCCGAGCCGTCGTCGAGGTTGGCGCCGACCCAGTCCCAGCCGCTCGCTTCCGGCTGCAGCGCTTCGCTCGACCATTCGTGGTCCAGCCAGGCGCTGCCGGTAACAGGCCCGGCAGCGCCGGCGCGTCTCGCCGTGCCGGATACTTTCAGGTGCGGCTGGCTGTAGTAATAGCTCGCGTGCTGCGGTGAAGCGCCCTTGCGCGAGTAGCCGTTCTGGCCCTGCACCAGGGTCAGCTGGGTGGGCGTGAGCGCCAGTTCCAGCCTCAATTCGTTCGAGCGCACCAGCACCCGGTAGCTGCCGTCCGGCGCGCGTGTCATGCGCCAGTCGTCGAGTTTCAGGTCGGTGTCGCCGGCCTTGGCCCAGGCCAGGCCGAACCCTTCGCGCGCACTGCGCTCGGCATGCACCAGGCGACCGTGGGACGGGTCGGAAACCGCCGCGTGGCCGATCACCAGCTGGTGCGGCGCAAACGCGCTCGGGTTGGCCGGGTCGTGTTCGGTACGGCTGCGGAAGAAGGTCACCTGGAAGCCGAGCGGCTTGCCGCCGGCGGTCTTCAGCCAGCCCGTGACATACCACCATTCGGTTCGAAATTCCGGATGGGCGCCGAAATCCGCCGGGAAGTTCAGGCCCCGGGTCGGTGTGACCGGGGCAAACGCGGGCGGCGCGGCCAGGCAGGCCTGGCACGCGAACAGCAACAGCAATAAAAGAGCACGCATTACCAATCCTCCCTGACGGCGCGCACCGGCCCGCCGGACAATGCAAAGCGCCCCGAGACCAGGGCGGTGGCGACCGACGCCGCCACCAGCACCGCGGCCACCGTTCCAAGCAGGGCCCAGGGCAGGTGCAGCCCCATGGTCCAGTGGAAGGACTGCGGATTGACGACGAACACCAGGATCAGGCTGATCACCAGCCCGAGCGCGAAGCCGCAGGCCACGCCGAGCAGGGTCAGGAGGCCGCCCTCGCAGGCCAGGATGCCCAGCACCTGGCTGCGCGTGACGCCGACATGGCGCAGCATGCCGAATTCCCTGGCGCGCGCCAGCGTCTGCGCGGAAAAAGTAGCCGCCACGCCCGACAGGCCGATGACGATGGCAATCGCTTCGAGCAGATAGGTGACGGCGAAGCTGCGGTCGAAAATCTGCAGGCTCATCGCGCGGATTTCGCCGGGGCGGGCCAGTTGCAGGGCCGGGCCGAAGGGGAGCTTGCGCAATGCGCGCTCGACTTCGTCGGTAGCCGCTTCGTCCCCGGCATAGATGGCGGCGTCGGTGACTTCGTCGGCGCCGGTGAGGGCGCGGTAGTCGCCCAGGCGCACCACGACCGAGCCGGACTGGTTGGCGTAGTCGCGCCAGACGCCGGCGACAAAGAAGGGCGCCGGCCGGCCGCCCAGCGGCAGCATGAGCACCTGGCCGACCCGGGCGCCGTACAGGTCGAGCATCGCTTCGGACACCCAGGCCGGGCGTGCCCCGGGCGGGACCGGACGCGACGGGTTCGACCCCTCGACCAGGAACAGCAGGCGGCCAGGATCGGCGGCGTCGATGTCGCGCGCGATCAGGATCACGTCCGGACGGTTCGATGCCAGCGAAATCGGCCGGGTGCGCAGGAACTGCACCGGCTTGCCCGCGGCGGCAGCCAGGATCGCCGCCTGTTCCGGTTTTCCGAAGAAACTTGAGCTGCCGCCGGCGGCGCTGCGCACATACAGGTCGGCCGGCAGGATGTGGCGCATCCAGTCGTCCACCGAGCCCCGGAAACTCGACACCATGATGCCCATCGCAACCATCAGGCTGAAGCTGGCCAGCACGCCGCCGAGCGCGATCGAGGCCTGGCCCGGGGCATTCGCCAGGCGCGCCATGGTCAGCGCCAGTACCGGCGGCGCCCTCGGATGGCGCAGCAGCGGGCGGTTCAGCATCCGGAAGGTGCTCGACGCCAGGCGCGGCATCAGGCCGATCCCGCCGATCAGCAGGAGCGCGATCGCGAAATAGCCGAACAGCGGCAGCTCGAATACCGGGGGCGCCAGTGCGCAGATTCCGGCCAGCGCCAGGCAGGCCAGCGACGGCCAGACGCGCGACAAGCGCGACAGCGCCGCCTCGTCGTTGCCGGACTTCAGGGCGACGGCCGGCCTGGCGCGCGCCGCCTCGAAGGCCGGCGCCAGGCAGCCGAGCAGGGCCACGCCCAGGCCCAGCGCGAAGAACACCAGGGCCGCCACCGGCGTGAACACGACCTGCGGCTTGATGCCCGGGAAATAGCCGGCGCCAAGGTCGCCGCCGAACAGGCGCAAGGCCAGCGCGGCCAGGCCATAGCCGGCGGCCACGCCCAGCGCGGCGCCGAGCACGCCCAGGCTGGCGCCTTCGACCAGCACCTGGCGCAGCAGCTGGCGGCGCTCGACGCCGAGCACGCGCAGCAAGGCGAACTGGCTGCGCCGGCGCATCACCGACAGGGCCTGGGTCGAGAAGACCAGGAAGGCGCCGGTGAACAGGGCCACCAGGGCCAGCACGGTGAGGTTGACGCGGTAGGCGCGGCTCAGGTTATTGTTGCGGCTTTCCTGGTCGCTGTCGTTCGGTTGCTGGATCCGGAAGCGCCCGGGAAACCGGCGTTCGAGATCGAGCGTGAGCTGCTGCTCGAACTGCGCCCGATCGACACCGTCTTGCAGTTTCAGGTCGACCCGCGACAGGCGCCCGAGCTGCTTGAGGCGCCACTGCAGCGCGCCGATGTCCATCACGCCGAAGCGCTGGCCGGCGCGCGCGCGCGCCACCGGCCCGGCCACGCGCAGCGAAAAGTCCGTGGTGCCGGCACGCAGAGTGAGCTTGTGACCCGCTGGCACATCCTTGCCGGGCGTCAGCCAGGCCCGGGCCGCCGGCGACAGGAAGATCGTGGCGTCGCCCAGCACATCGGCCCCGCGCCCCTCGGCCGGCACGCCGAGCAGGTCGGGCGCGATGTAGGCCGCCCGCAGCGGGTCGATGCCGACCAGGCGCAGCGAGCCTTTTGCCACGGGCACGGCCGCCTGCAGCTCGAGCACCGGCGAGGCCAGCGCCACGCCCTGGTATTGCGCCAGCACCGGGTAGACCGTTTCGTCGAAGGTCGGCTCGCGCCCCAGCACCTGGATGTCGGCCTGGCCCGACAGGCTCTTGATGGCGGCCGAGAATTCGTTGAAGGCGGCGGCATTGATCAGGTGGATGGCGAAGCCCATCGCCACGCCGACCGCAATCGCCACCACGGCCAGCACGGCGCGCAGCGGGTGGGCGCGCCACTCGCCGAACAGCATCCAGCGCGACAGCACGGACAAGGGGGACAGGCCGCCGCCGCTCACAGGATTTTGCCGGGATTCATGATGCCGAGCGGGTCGAGCGCGGCCTTGATGGCGCGCATCATGTTCAGTTCGACGGGATCCTTGTAGCGTTTCAGGTCGTCGACCTTGAGCGCGCCGATGCCGTGCTCGGCCGAGATTGAGCCGTCGAAGGCGCTCACGCTGTCATGCACGATGCGGTTGATCGCCGCCTGGTTGCCGAGGAAAACGTCGTGCGTCACGCCTTGCATCGGCGCCACGTTGTAGTGCAGGTTGCCGTCGCCGAGGTGCCCGAAGCACACCACCTGGCAGCCGGGAAAGGCGGCGGCGAGCTGGGCGTCGGTATCGGCGATGAAGTCGGCGATGCGCGAGATCGGCAGCGACACGTCGTGCTTGATGTTCTTGCCGGCGCTGGCCTGGGCCAGCGGAATGTGCTCGCGCAGCTGCCACAGGCCGCCGGACTGCGCGCTCGACATCGCCACCACGGCGTCGATCGCCAGGCCGGCTTCGAGCGCGGCCTCGATGCCGGATTCGAGCAGCCGGACCGCGTGTTCTTCCGATTCGCTGCTCGACACTTCCAGCAAGGCATACTGCGCATGGGTCCCGGTAAACGGCCGTGGCAGGTGCGGGAAGTGAGCGGCCACCAGGCGCAGGCAGAAGTCCGACATCAGTTCGTAGGCCGTCAGGCTCGGGCCGCACAGGTCCTGCATCAGCGACAGCAGTGCCAGCGCGCGCCCGGGCGAATCCATCGCCACCAGGGCCGTCATGGATGCCTTGGGCTGCGGGTAGAGTTTCAGCACGGCCGCCGTGATCACGCCCAGCGTGCCTTCGGCGCCCACGAACAGCTCGCGCAGCGCGTAGCCGGTGTTGTCCTTGCGCAGCGCGCGCAGGCCGTCCCAGACCTCGCCCGTCGCGGTCACGACTTCGAGCCCCAGGCAGAGGTCGCGGGTATTCCCATACCGAAGCACCGCCGTGCCCCCGGCATTGGTCGACAGGTTGCCGCCGATGGTGCAGCTGCCTTCGGCGGCCAGCGACAGCGGAAACAGCAGGCCGGCCTCGCGCGCCGCTTCCTGGATGTCTTGCAGGACAGCGCCCGCCTGCACCAAAATGGTGCGGTTGGTCGTGTCGACTTCCAGGATGCGGTTCATGCGCCGCAGCGAGAGCACGACCGCGGCGCCGCTGGCGTCGGGCACGCTGCCCAGCACCAGTCCCGTGCGCCCCCCCTGCGGCACGATCGGCACGCGCGCCGCCGCGCATTCGGCCACCAGTTGCGCCACCTGGGCCGTGTCGGCGGGCAGCAGCACCGCGCGGGCGCGCCCCGTGAAGCGGCCGCGCCAGTCGGTCAGATAGGGCGCCATCGCGGGTTCGTCCGCCAGTACCCAGGGCGCGCCGATGATCTCGCGGCAGCGCCCGACGAATTCGTCAGTCATGCGGCTTCAGTGATCCGTTTTCAATGCGGCATCCTCAGTCATGCGGCACTTTTACCTTGTCGAGCAATTCCTTGGCGAGCTTTTTCGCGGCCTTTTTGTAGGGATGCAGGTAGAGCAGGGCGCAGGCGAAATAGACACACACCAGGATTGCTTCGCCCATGGCCATGAAGCGCGACACTTCGTTCAGGTCGCTCCAGGCACGCACCACGCCTTCGGTGAAATACAGGAGGATGACCATCGACGACCATTGCAGCGTGTACAAGTCGCGTTTGATGACGCCGCGCAAGGGCAAGAGCAGCGGCAAGGCTTTCAGTGCCAGCAGCGAGCCGCCCGGGCGCAGCGGGGCGACCCACATTTCCCAGGCGACCAGCCAGCAGATCAACAGCGCCAGGCTGGCGATGGCGCCACCGAGAAAGAGCTTAGGGGTTTGCATCAGCGTGGTCCCTGCAGAGGTGAGTGCAATGTTGTTTGCAAAGGTGTTTGCAGCTTCGATGCAGCTTCGGCCAGGCGGCGCCCGAGGGCGATCGCCAGGCGCTTTTCGTCTTCCGTGACGGCCTTGTCGCCGTCGATCCCGGACCAGTGCGTGGCGCCATAGGGACTGCCGCCGCTGGAGGTGGTCATCAGTTCCGGATTCGTGTAGGGCAAGCCCAGCACCAGCATGCCGTGGTGCAGCAGCGGAATCATCATCGACAGCAGGGTCGCTTCCTGGCCGCCGTGCAGGCTGCCCGTGGAGGCGAACACGGCCGCGGGCTTGCCGGACAGGGTGCCAGCCAGCCATTCGGCCGCGGTGCCGTCGAGGAAGTATTTCATCGCCGCCGCCATGTTGCCGAAACGCGTGGGCGAACCCATCGCCAATCCCGCGCATTCGGCCAGGTCCGACAACTCGACATAGGGCGCGCCGCTGGACGGAATGGCCGGCTCGCTCGCCTCGGTCACGGTCGAGACCGCCGGCACAGTGCGCAGGCGCGCTTCCATGCCGGGCACGCTCTCCACGCCCTGGGCGATCAGTTCGGCCAGCTTGCGGGTGGCGCCGTGGCGCGAGTAGTACAAAACAAGGATGGTCAGGGTCGGGTTCATCGTTGGTATTATAGAACGCAAAGCGCGCGCCAACGCCCCTGTCGCGAATTCGAACGACAGCCCCGCGCCGGCTGCCCGCTCAGCCTGGAGCGCGATCGAGGCTTACCGCAAATTCAGCCAGCGCATCGAGCACCGCATCGGGCTGTTCGCTCATCAGCGCGTGACCGGCGTCCACCTGCACGACCTTGCCATGGGCGATGGCGCCGACCAGCAGTTTGGTGGAACGCGGCGGCGTCATCATGTCCTGCTTGCCGAAGATGAAGAGGGTCGGGCAGCGCACGCTCGCTGCTGCCGCCTCGCCATTCGCGTAGGCATTGCAGGCCGAGAAATCGGTATGGAACAGCTGCGCCGGATTGATCGCCGACATGCGCGCCATCAGCTGCTTCGCACCGCCCATGACAGAAAAGCCCGGCGCCGGACTCGAGGGCTTGTGGGCGATGCTCGAGTGCGACCAGATGTTCACCATGTCGATCGCCGTCGCTTCATCGTCGCGCGCGGTGGTGAGCAAGGCGTCGGCGACCTTCATCGGATAAGTCGTGCCGAGCAAGGCGAGCGCGCGCACGCGCTGCGGCGCCCGGTGACAGGCTTCGAGTGCGATCAGCGAACCCATGCTGTGCCCGACGAGCATCGCCTGGTCGATGCCAGCGGCGTCCAGCACCGCCAGCAGCCAGCTGGCCATCGCTTCCACGCTGGCCAGGGCCGGCCCGCTGCTGCGCCCATGCCCCGGCAGGTCGACCGCCAGCACGCCAAATCCGTGGTGCGCGAACCAGCGCGACTGCAGCGCCCACACCGAATGGTCGTTCTGCGCGCCGTGCAGGAACACCACGGTCGGCAGCGCCGCGTCGAAGGGTTTGCCGCCGGTGTAAGAATAGGCCGCCCGGCCATCGATGTCGAGGATCACTTAGCTGCCTTTCTGCGAGATTTTGAGCGCGCGCGCCAGGTCGTCGATCAGGTCTTCGGCGTCTTCCAGGCCGACGGAAAGCCGCATCGTGCCCTCGGTAATGCCGGACGCCGCCAGCTGCTCGGGCGGCACCCGGAAATGCGTCGTCGAGGCCGGATGGATGACCAGCGACTTGGCGTCGCCCACGTTGGCCAGGTGCGAAAAGACCTTCAGGTTGTCGACGAAGCGCACGCCGGCCGCGCGCCCGCCCTTCAGGACAAAGGTGAACACGGCGCCGCAGCCCTTGGGCAGCAGGGCCTGGGCCAGTGCGTAATCGGGATGGCTCTCCAGGCCGGGATAGGACACCGATTCCACCGCCGGATTGGACAGCAGGAAATCGATGATGCGGCGGGTGTTGGCGACGTGGCGCTCCATGCGCAGGCCGAGCGTCTCGATCCCCTGCAGCACGGCAAAGGCGTTGTGCGGACTCATCACCGCGCCGAAATCGCGCAGGCCTTCGCGCCGCGCGCGCAGGGCAAAAGCGCCGACGGTGGACTCCTCGGCAAACACCATGCCGTGGAAGCCCTCGTAGGGCGTGCACAGTTCGGCGAAGCGGCCGGTGCGGTCATGCGCGCGTTGCCAGTCGAAGCTGCCGCCGTCGACCAGCAGGCCGCCAATCGCCGTGCCATGTCCGCACAGGAACTTGGTGGCCGAGTGGAAGATCAAATCCGCGCCGTGCTCGAAGGGACGCAGCAGCCAGGGCGTGGTGAAGGTGGCGTCGACCATCAGCGGCAAATCGTGCTCGTGCGCGAGTCCGGCGATGCGCGGGATGTCGAGCACGTCCAGGCCAGGATTGCCCAGCGTTTCGCCGAACAGCACCTTGGTTTCCGGCCGGATCGCGGCGCGCCAGGCGTCGATGTCGCGCGGGTCGACGAAGCTCGTCTCGATGCCGAAGCGCTTCAGGGTATAGGCCAGCAGGTTGTGCGAGCCGCCGTAGAGCGCGCGCGAGGCGACGATGTGCGAGCCGGCGCCGGCGATGGTGCTCAAGCCCAGGTGCATCGCGGCCTGGCCGCTGGCGGTGGCGATGCCGGCCACGCCGCCCTCGAGCGCGGCAATGCGCTCTTCCAGCACGGCGTTGGTCGGGTTCGAGATGCGCGAATACACGTGGCCGCTGCGCTCCATGTTGAACAGCGAGGCGGCGTGGCTGGAATCCTTGAAGGCGAACGAGGACGTGAAATGGATCGGCGTGGCGCGTGCGCCGGTGGCCGGGTCGGGGGCGGCGCCTGCGTGCAGCGACAGCGTATCGAAGCCGGGGGTGCGTGGACCGCTCATGGTGAACTCATGGAGAAAATTCGATGGCCAGCATCGTAACATTGTTTCATTACCATGCAACTGCCCCTGTGAATCTGGTTTTTCTGCTAGGCTTAAGCTACATTCGTGTTATGCCTTCAGCAAACAATTCGCAAAAAAATTCGCAAAAATTCAATCAAAGAAAAGACTAGTGAAATCATTAACTGACGCCGGGGTGGCCAATATGAAAGTTTCGGAAATCCTGCAGGTGAAAGGCAACATTCTTTATACGGTCACCCCGGAAACGCTGCTGGCCGACGCGGTGAACACGATGTCCGAGAAGGACATCGGTTCGCTCGTGGTCATGGAGTACGGCGACCTGGTCGGGATGCTGACCTTCCGCGAAGTGATCAAGGTGCTGCACTCGAACGGCGGCGCGCTCGGCGCCGGCACCGTGCGCAAGCACATGGACGACAGCCCGATCACGGTCACGCCCGAAACCGAAGTCAACGAAGTGCGCCGCATGATGCTGGAAAAGCACGCGCGCTACCTGCCGGTGATGGACGCCAAGACCCTGCTGGGCGTGATCTCCTTCTACGACGTGGCCCGCGCCGTGCTCGAGGCGCAGAGCTTCGAGAACCGGATGCTCAAGGCGTATATCCGGGACTGGCCGGCGGAAGAGGCGGCGGAAGATTGAAGCTAATCGAGCTGCCCGCCCAGCCACTCGAGTAAAGCCTGCGGCGAGAGCGGCCGCGCGAACAGGTAGCCCTGCGCCAGCGGGCAGCCGAGCGCGTGCAGGATCTGGGCCTGGCGCTCGTCCTCGACGCCTTCGGCGATCACCGACAAGCCCAGGTTGCGCCCGAGCTGGATGACCATCCCGGCGATGCTGCTGCCGCGCGCCGAGCCGGTAATTTCGGTCACGAAGGCGCGGTCGATCTTAAGCCGGTCCACTTTCAGGCGCTGCAGGTGCGACAGCGAGGAAAACCCGGTGCCGAAGTCGTCGATCGCGATCGACACGCCGGTGCGCTTGACCTCGGCCAGCATCGCGGCCAGCTGCTGCGGCTCTTCCATCGCCATTGATTCCGTGATCTCGAGTTCGAGATACTGGGCCGGCGCGCCGGTATCGCGCAGGGCGCCCGACAGCACGTCGATGAATTGCGGATGGCGCAGCTGCGCCTGCGAGACGTTGACCGACATCGTGAAATCGAGATAGCCGGCCGCCCGGATGCGCATCAGTTCGGCGCAGGCCTGGCGCAGCACCCAACCGCCGATCTCGACGATCAAACCGGAATACTCGGCGATCGGGATGAAACGGTCGGGCGGGATCGTGCTGCCGTCCGCGGTACGCCAGCGCAGCAGCGCCTCGGCGCCGAAGGGCCGGTGGGTGGCAAGGTCGACTTGCGGCTGGTAAGCGAGGAACAGTTCGTCGCGGCCGAGGGCGCCGCGCAGCGCGTGCATCATGCGCACCCGTTCGCGGATTTCGATGCCCATCCCGCGTGAGAAAGTGAAGTGACCGCCGCGCTGCTGCGATTTGGCGCGCTTCAGTGCGATGTCGGCGTCCTTCAGCGCGTCGGCCCCGCCGCCGTCGTGCTCGGCCAGGCGCAGCAGGCCGAGCGTGCTCGATACCTGCACGTCGTGGCCGTCGATCGAGAAGGGCGCTTCGAACAGGGCGTGGATCGTGGCGGGCGTGTTGAACGCGCCGTCGCCCAGCACGGCGAAGGTGTCGCCGCCGATGCGCGAGACAAACAGGCGCGGATGCAGCGAGGCCTGCAGCCGGCCCGCCACGGCGACCAGCAACAGGTCGCCGAAGCCGTGGCCGAGCGCGTCGTTCGATGCGGCGAAGTGATCCAGGTCGACCAGGGTGAGGGTGGCATCAAGGCGTGCGCCGTCGGCGCGACCGGCGGCGACCGTCTTGTCCAGTTCCTCGACCAGGCGGATACGGTTCGGCAGGCGTGTCAGGCGGTCGACGAAGGCGGCATTGTTCAGGCGCCCGACCAGTTCCGTGTTGTCCAGGCCTACCGCGACGATGCTGGTGAAGACCCGCAGCAGGCGGCGCGCGCCCTCGCTGACGGCGTGCTGCAAGGGGATGGCGGCGGCGAAGTCGCGCCCGGATTTGCCGGGGAAGTAGAGCGCCAGGCAGCCCGGGCCGAAGGCGGAAACCCGTTCCTCGAAAGCGCGGTGCAGGCTGGCGGCGATGCGGCCGTCGAGGTGGACCTCGGGCGGGCCGCCTTCGAGGTCGCGTCCGCTGCCGGCGCCGCCGAGCACGCGCAACGCCTTGCCGTCGCGCGCGCACAGGACGCCGTCGGCTTCCTGGCCGAGCAGGTCCGCGGCCTGGGCCAGCACGGCGCGCGCCACGTCGCGCGGGCTGTGCAGGGTCATGAGTTCGGCGCCGGCGTGGACGATCCGTTCGAGACCGGCGCGCCCCAGGCTCAGGGCGCGCAGCTGCTGGTAGCCGCGTACGGCGGCGGCCACCGCCGTGTAGAGCTTGGTGCGGGTCAGCTCGGACTTGGTGCGGTAGTCGTTGATGTCGAGGTCGCGGATCGCATCCATCTCGGGTGCATAACCGGGCTGGCCGGTGCGCAGGATGATGCGCACGTCGACCATGCCCAGGGTGTCGCGAATGTGGCGCACCAGCAGCAGGCCGGCGTCGGGCTGCTCCATGACGACGTCGAGCAGGATGACGGCGATTTCACGGTCTTGCGCGAGCAGCGCGCGCGCCTCGCTGCCCGAGCCGGCGTGCAGGAATTCGAGCGGACGCCCCAGCACCTCGAGCCCGGCGAGGGCGAAGGTGGTGGTCGAATGGACGTCGGCGTCGTCGTCGACGATCAGGATACGCCAGCTTGGCCGCTGACCCGCTTGCGGGCCAGGGCCGTGGCCAGGCCGCGGCGCCGGCGGCGCCTCGTCCAGGAAAACCAGGGTATCGCGTGGGTCGGCACCGACTCCAGGCATGATCGATGCGGGCATGATTATTTCCGTCTCCAGGCTTGGGCTCTGCATTTCTTGCCATGGCAGTATAGCGGTTAATACGTATTTGAACGCGATAATATTGCCATAGAGAAAAATACTTTGGCCGGCTTGTCGTTTCCCGGCCTGCGGCGCGGCGCGGTCCCGGGCCCGCGCGACGCTGGTAGAATGGTCGTTTCGCCACTTCCCCTCCGCTACCATGTCCGGCAATTCATTCGGCAAGCTGTTTTCCGTTACTACTTTCGGCGAGTCGCACGGCCCGGCGATCGGCTGCGTGATCGACGGCTGCCCGCCAGGCCTGGCGCTGGCCGAGTCGGATATCCAGCTCGAACTCGACCGCCGCAAACCCGGCACCTCGCGCCATGTCACCCAGCGCCAGGAAGCGGACCGCGTGCAGATCCTGTCGGGCGTCTACCAGGGCTTCACGACCGGCACCCCGATCGCACTATTGATTCCGAACGAAGACCAGCGCAGCAAGGATTACGGCAACATCGCCGAGACCTTCCGCCCGGGCCACGCCGACTACACCTACTGGCACAAGTACGGCGTGCGCGACCCGCGCGGTGGCGGCCGCTCGTCGGCGCGCCTGACCGCGCCGGTGGTGGGCGCCGGGGCGGTGGCGAAGAAATGGCTGCGCGAGCGCCATGGCGTGGAATTTGCCGGCTGCATGCGCCAGCTGGGCGAGATCGAGATTCCCTTCGGCGGCTGGGAGCACGTGGCGAACAACCCCTTCTTCGCCGCCACCGGCGACGCGGCCCTGCTGGCGCGGATGGAAGCCTATATGGATGACTTGCGGCGCGCCGGCGACTCGATCGGCGCCCGCATCGACGTCGTCGCGACCGGCCTGCCGCCGGGCTGGGGCCAGCCGATCTACGACAAGCTCGACGCCGACATCGCCTACGCCATGATGGGGATTAACGCGGTCAAGGGCGTGGAAATCGGGGCCGGGTTCGGGGCGGTGGCGCAGAAGGGGTCGGAGCACGGCGACGAACTGACGCCCGAGGGCTTTATCGGAAATAACGCGGGCGGGGTGCTGGGCGGGATCTCGACCGGCCAGGCGATCACGGTGTCGCTGGCGATCAAGCCGACTTCGTCGATCAGGGTGCCGCGCCGCTCGATCGACAAGGCGGGCTTGCCCGCCATGGTGGAGACCTTCGGCCGCCATGATCCGTGCGTGGGCATCCGCGCCACGCCGATCGCCGAGGCCATGCTGGCCCTGGTGCTGATCGACCATGCCCTGATGCACCGGGCGCAGTGCGGGGATGTGCGCGTGGAGACGCCGCAGCTTACATAAATCAGCCGCGGCTGGCGACGGCTTCCATGCTTGCGCGCCGCTCGACGGTGCGCACCACCAAGCCGCGCAGGTCGTTCAGCAGCGAGAATTCAGTCGGATTCAGGTTCACCGACGGCAGGCTGTCGTCCCAGTCGCCATAGATGAAGCCGACCGGCTGGCCGTTCAGGCACAGCGGCACGACAACGAAGCTGCTCGCCTCGGACAGCGTGCCCTTCCACCACAGCGGCAATTTGCTGGAGAACTTCGGGTCCTGCGCGTTTTCGATGAAGATCACGCGGTCGCTGGCCAGCGCCGCGTGGAACACGTCGGCCTCGTAGCCATCCTCGAAGGCCAGGTTCGGCAACAAGGCCCTGGTGCCCGTGCCGAAACCCATCTTGGCCAGGTACTTGCCCTCGCGCCGGTTGCGCAGGAAGGCAAAGGCGCGCGTGAACGACAGGCCCTGGTACACCGTTTCAAGCGCCATCGACATCATCTGGCCGGGGTTGACGCCCGGGCCGGCGTCGCGCATGTCGGCCACGCCGCTCATCAGAATGCGGTTGCCGGCTTCGCGCTTGCGCGTGACGGCGTCGACTTTCGCCCGCTTGTCGGCCGGGTTGGCGAGCGGCGCGATCGTCAGGTCGGCGGCGGCGCCAACGCGGGCGCGGTCGATCGCGCCCAGGATGTTTTCGACCTGCACGCCCAGCATCGGCGCGAACGCGGCCGCCAGTTCGCGCACCTCGGCGGCGCCGGCTTCGTCGTCGTTCCAGAGCGACGCGGCGCAGCGGGTCGACATCGTGCCCAGGGCGGCGAGCCAGTCGTCATGGCCGAAACCCTCGGCCCTCTGGTCCGGTTCCAGCGTGCGCATGCCGGCCACCAGGTTGCGCGGCAGGCCCCAGTGCTCGGCGGTGGCGCGCCCGAGCGCCTCCAGCGACAGCCCGAGCAGGCGTGGCGCGGAGGCGCCCTCGTTGCCGGCGCCGCTGGCCGCCTGCAGCGCGCTCCAGCGTTCGGGCAGGTAGAACGTCACCATCATCCGCCCCAGCGAATGCAGGATCGAGCAGACCACCGCTTCTTCGGGGTCGCGCGTGGCGGCGCTCGAGGCGATCTGCTGCGCCACCATCCCGGCCAGCACGGCCTTTTCCATCTCGACGTGGGCATTGGCCGTATCCGGCGTGCTCTTCGAGATCTCCTCGATCAGTTTCAGGCCGAGCGCGAGGTGGCCGATGGCTTCGGTGCCCAGCACCAGCACCGCTTTCGAGACGGTATTGATGCGCTGCCCGAATGCCGAATACATGCCGCTGTTGGCCAGGCGCAGCACCTTCTGCGTCAGGACCGGGTCCGACAGGACCGTCTGCGTCATCGAAAATTCGCGTTCGTCTTCGCCGCGCATCGAGGCCAGGATCGCATTGATCGCGCGCGTAAAGCCCGGCATGTCGCCCTGGCGGCGGATCCGCTCCCACAGCAGGGCGAGGGTGGCGTCGGCGCTGACGGTGTTGGCGGCTGGGGTGTCGACGGCCGTGTCGGCGAAGTGGGCGAGCTTGGTGGCTTGAAGCGTCATGGTGTCAGCGCCGGTCTTGCGGCAGCAATGCCGTGTAATGGTTGTCATGCAAGGCGGCGAGGGCGACATGGGCCGGCATCGGCTTGCCGGTCAGGTAGCCCTGCACGTAGCGGCAGTCGCGCTCCTGCAGCCAGCCCAGCTGTTCTTCGGTCTCGACGCCTTCGGCCACGACCACCAGGTCGAGGTGGCGCGCCAGGTCGAGCACGGCGCAGCAGATGGCCGCTTCCTTGTGCGCGCCCGGCAAATCCTTCACGAAAGCGCGGTCGACCTTCAAGACCGAAATCGGGAAGCGTTTCAGGTAGGCCAGCGAGGAATAGCCGGTGCCGAAATCGTCGATTGCGATGCGCGCGCCGCGTTCGGCCATGCGGGTGAGGATGGTTTCGGCATGCTGCGGATCGACCATCAGCGTGCCCTCGGTAATTTCCAGCACCAGCCGGTTGCCGGGCAGCTCGGACAGTGCCAGCGCCTGGTCCAGCACCTCGAGGAATTTGTCGTTGCGGAACTGGCGCGGACTGATGTTGACCGAGATGTAGAGCTCGCGCCCGGCGGCTTCCTCGAACTGGCGCAGCTGGACGCAGGCCGCCTTCAGGGCCCAGGCGCCGAGCAGGTTGATCAGGCCGTTGGTTTCGGCGATCGGGATGAAGCGCACCGGCGGCACCATGCCCAGGGTCGGGTGCTTCCAGCGCATCAGCGTCTCGAAGCCTTCGATGCGGCGCGTTTTCGCGTCGACGATCGGCTGGTAGTAGAGCAGGAATTCGCCCTCGCGTACCGCGGTGAACATGGCCGCCTCGAGCGAGATGTCGTGCTGCGGTGGGCCCTCTTCGCGTACGCTGTAGACCACCGCGCGCGCCTTGCCGGTTTCCTTGGCGCGCGCCAGCGCGGCGTCGGACAGCGCCAGCAGGCCGACGTCGTCCTCGGCGTGCTGCGGGTACAGGGAGACGCCGACCGAAGCCGCGAGATAGATGGTGTGGCCGTCGACCTCGAAGGGCGACTGCAGCGCCGCCAGCAGGCGGCCGGTGACGAGCTTGATCTGGGCCTCGCTCACGGTGCCGGGCAGGACGGCGACGAATTCGTCTCCGCCCGGACGCGCCAGGGTGTCGCTGTCGCGCAGGGCGCGGCGCAGGCGCGCCGCGGCCTGGCGCAGCACCGTGTCGCCGACCTGGTGCCCGAGGCCGTCGTTGACTTTCTTGAAGCCGTCGAGGCCGACGGTGGCCACGGCGAAGCCCTGGCCGGAGCGGCGCGCATTCGCCACCACCATGCGCACGCGGTCGGCCAGCAGCAGCCGGTTCGGCAATTCGGTGAGGGCGTCGTGGGTGGCCATGTGGCGCAGCCGCTCTTCGGTCGCATGCTGGACGCCCATGTCGCGCCCGACCACCAGCAGGACGCCGCTGCTGACGGTGGCGATGCGCAGTTCGAAGGGACGGTAGTCGATGCCGGCATCGCGCGGATCGCAGCGCATGCGCACGCGCACCAGCACCGGTTCGGCCGCCGCAACGGCCTCGACAATGGCGGTGCGCAGCGCAGGCGCGTCGTGGTCGGCCACCAGCGCGGCCAGCGGCGTTCCCTCGAGCGGCAGGTCGATCCCCAGCAGGCGCACGGCGCGGCGGCTGACAGCGCGGATCTGGCCGCTCGCGGCGATCTGGAATACGGCGTCCCCGGCCGCCTCCATCAGGCTGTCGAGGCCGGTACCTGCCTGGGCCTGCAGCGGCGGGTTCATCGGCACGGCGGCGGAACTGGAGCGCATTATTAAAATAGTTGTCTTATTGCTGGAACCGGGAAAGGGTGGAACCGCGCAATGGGTTCAATCCGCCAATGACTTTATCACTTAATAATTCCGTCAGGAATTAATATTCTGGACGTGCGTTCTCGTTCGCGCCTCTTTCACGCGTCGTCTGCCTCGCAGCAGGGGCAACTTGCCGCAAGCCGCGCTTTGCGTTAGCCTCTTGACGAATCGCCAATAATGCAGGGTCGTGACATCTTTTGCATTGTCGCCGATAGGAAAGAAACAAGGGAAGCTATCGGTCTAAAACGATGCTTTTGCGCAACATAACCGCCTGGGCATGGCCAGTGCCCGGGCAGGAACCGCCATGACCCACGCTTTGCCACCCGCTGCGACGCCCTTCGACACGCATGAAGTCGTGAACCAGGCGCCGCCCTTCGGCGACGTCAACCTGTTCCTGGCCGACCCGGCCTTGCAGGAAGCGCTGGTGCGCGAAGGCGCCGGCTGGGCCGCAGCCGAACTCGATGCGCTGGGCGAGCGGCTCGGCCGCGCCGAGGTGCTCGACCTGGCGCGCCTGGCCAACGCCAACGGCCCGCGGCTGGTGAACTTCGATCGCAGCGGTCGCCGTATCGACGAGGTGGAATTCCATCCCGCCTGGCATGCCTTGATGGAACTGATGATCGGCGCCGGCGCGCACAGCCAGCCGTGGCTTGAACCGCGCCCTGGCGCCCAGGTCGCGCGCGCCGGTGCCTACCTGCTGTTCGGCCAGGTCGAGAACGGCGCCCAATGCCCGGTGACCATGACCTACGCTGCGGTGCCAGCCCTGCGCCGCGCCGGCCGCCTCGGCGAGCGCTGGCTGGCCAAGATACTGACGCTCGACTACGACCCGCGCTCGCTGCCGATGCAGCACAAGCGCGGCGTCCTGGTCGGCATGGGCATGACCGAGAAACAGGGCGGCACCGACCTGCGCGCCAACACCACGCGCGCCACCCGCTGGGACCCGACCGATGCGCGCAGGCGCTTCGGCGACGAGGGCGACGACGCCTGGCGCATCGTCGGCCACAAGTGGTTCTTCTCGGCGCCCCAGTCCGATGCCCACCTTGTGCTGGCCCAGGCGGACGGCGAGGGCTGTGCCGGACTGTCCTGTTTCCTGGTCCCGCGCTTTCTGCCCGACGGCGAGCGCAACGCGATCCGCGTGCAGCGCCTGAAGGACAAGCTCGGCAACCGTTCGAACGCCTCGTCCGAGGTCGAATTCTGCGGCGCGGGCGGCTGGCTGGTGGGCGAGGTCGGGCGCGGCATCCCGACCATCCTGGAAATGGGCAGCCATACGCGGCTCGACTGCGTGGTCGGCACGGCCGGCATCATGCGCGCCGCCCTGTGCCACGCGCTGCACCATGCACGCGGCCGCGCCGCCTTCGGCAAAGCGCTCGTCCAGCAGCCGCTGATGCAGAATGTACTGGCCGACCTCGCGCTCGAGTCGGAAGCGGCCACCGCGTTCGCGCTGCGCCTGGCGCGTTGTTTCGATTGCCCCGACGATCCCCATGAACACCTGCTGGGGCGGATCCTGACCCCGGCCGGCAAATACTGGCTCTGCAAGCGCGGCCCGGGTTTTGGCGCCGAAGCGATGGAAGTCATGGGCGGCAATGGCTATGTCGAGGATGGCCCGCTCGCCCGGCTCTACCGCGAGTTTCCCGTCAATTCGATCTGGGAAGGCTCGGGCAACGTGATGTGCCTGGACGTGCTGCGCGCGCTGGGCAAGCACCCGCAGGCGGCGCGCGCCGTGCTCGAAGCGGAACTGGCGCCGGCGGCCGCGCAGGATGCCCGCTTCGCGCGCTATGTGGAGATGCTCCTGGAAGACCTGGCCGGCGCCGACGAGGCCGGCGCGCGCCGCCTGGCCGAGCGCCTGGTGATTGCGGTGCAGGGCGCGACGCTGCTGCGCCACGCGCCGCCCTATGTCGCCGAGGCCTTTGTCGCCTCGCGCATTGCCCAGGATGTCGGCGGCGCCTTCGGCCGGCTGCCGCCCGGCCTCGACCTGGAAGCCATCCTGGCGCGCGCCCTCAGGAGTTGACATGAAATTTCTACAAGCTGGACGCGACAAATCCGCGCGCGGCTGGGATAATGCCCGGTTACGAGCCTCAACCAAAGAACACACCCCATGCCGATCATGAACCAAGACCCGCGCTTTCCCAGCCTCTACATCCTGAACCACCCGCTGATCCAGCACAAGCTGTCGCACATGCGCGAGCACGACACCTCGACGCGCACCTTCCGCGAGCTGCTCAAGGAAATCACGCTGCTGATGGGTTACGAGATCACGCGCGACCTGCCGCTGACGACGCGTCCGATCCAGACGCCGCTGGTGACGATCGACGCGCCGGTGATCGCGGGCAAGAAGCTGGCCATCGTGCCGATCCTGCGCGCCGGCATCGGCATGAGCGACGGCCTGCTGGAACTGGTGCCATCGGCGCGCGTCGGCCACATCGGCGTCTACCGCGACCCGGACACCCACGAGCCGGTCGAATACCTGGTGCGCCTGCCTGACACCTCCGAGCGCACCTTCATCCTGTGCGATCCAATGGTCGCCACCGGCAATTCGGCGGTGCACGCGGTGGACGTGCTGAAAAAGCGCGGCGTACCGGAAGAGCACATCATCTTCCTGGCCCTGGTTGCGGCGCCCGAAGGCGTGAAGGTGTTCCACGACGCGCACCCCGGCGTGAAGCTGTATGTCGCCTCGCTCGACTCGCACCTGAACGAGCATGCGTATATCGTGCCGGGCCTGGGCGACGCCGGCGACCGTATCTTCGGTACCAAGTGACCGGCATCGACAGCGGCTTCTTCGCCCGCCTGACGCAGGCCAACCGCGATTTCCGCAGCGGCCTGCCGGCCACGCTGGGGCGCATCCAGGCGGCGCGCGCCGATTTCCTGCCGGCCGTGCCCAGCCAGCAGCAGGTGGTCGAACTGCAGGCGCTGCTGCACACGCTGGCCGGCGCCGCTGTGACCTTCGGCTTTCGCGAGCTGGGGCAGGGTGCGCGTGCGCTGGAACAGCGCTTGCGCGTGCTGCGCGCTTTCGACTCGGTGGGCGAGGACGACTGGCGCGCCTGGCTGGCTGCGCTCGACGACTTCGTGCAGGCAGGCCTGGACGGGCCGCCTCCCGCGTATCACAGCGCCGCTTTCTCGCTATTGCCTTGATCCAAAAGTATTGCACCGGACCGTTTGATCCACCGCAAACTTAAGCCCTGACGATGCCCTATATTCTCCTTACTGCCGATTCAAAATCAAGCCGCGCAAAGTTGGTTTAGAGCATTGCTAAGCGGTTCGCACAATTATTTTGCGAAAACCGGTTGCAATCTGTTTTATTCGGTATAATACGGGATCGTTGGGTTCGAGCTAGTAAGTGCAGTCTGTCTGTCATTTCTTTCTTGCTACTTCAAACGATCATAAACGGGCGTAAGCCCACTTAACTGAAATAGGAAATTGTAATGGCAACTGGCATCGTTAAATGGTTCAATGACTCGAAGGGCTTCGGCTTCATCACCCCTGACGAAGGCGGCGAAGATCTGTTCGCTCACTTCTCGGCTATCCAGAGCCAAGGCTTCAAGTCCCTGCAAGAGAACCAGCGCGTCTCGTTCGACGTGACCTCGGGTCCTAAGGGCAAACAAGCATCGAACATCCAGCCGATCTAATCGTCTGAATTACTGATGTAAAAAATCCTCGGCTTGCCGGGGATTTTTTTCGTCTGGACTTTTTGTTCCAGGCCGCCTTTGATTTTTACTCGGTAGTTACGCGTCTCTCATTACTACGCGACTTTATCCGGCCGGAGCAAGACGCTCTGCATAAGCGCGGCGCAGGAAGTCGACAAAAGCACGAATCCTTAATGGCAG
Source organism: Telluria sp. LT2P34 (assembly GCF_059685915.1). Lineage (NCBI taxonomy): Bacteria > Pseudomonadati > Pseudomonadota > Betaproteobacteria > Burkholderiales > Oxalobacteraceae > Telluria > Telluria sp. LT2P34. The sequence continues at coordinate 327,313 of NZ_JCASIN010000001.1, read as the reverse complement.
ATGGCGCCTCTGGGCGAATACCGCATGGATATCGTTTCCAGGCGCCGCATATTCATCGAGCACCGTTACCAGCCGTCCCGCCGCGATCTGCGCGCCCACTTCCCACATCGAGCGCCATGCCAGGCCTTTGCCGGCCAGCGCCCAATCGTGCAATACCTCGCCGTCGTTGCAGACCAGGTTGCCCGGTACTTTCAGGGTCAGCGTCTTGCCGCCGTCACGGAAGGTCCAGCCGCGCTGGCTGCCTTCGCTGCTGATCGCCAGGCATTGATGGCGCTCCAGGTCGCCAGGCGTGCTCGGTCTGCCGTGACGCTTCAGATAAGCGGGGGATGCGACCACGACGCGCGCGTTGCCTGCCAGTTTCACGGCGACCAGGTTGGAATCCGAGAGACTGGCGATGCGGATCGCGACGTCGACCCCTTCGCCGACGACGTCGACGATGCGGTCGGTCAGGTTCAGGTTGATGCCGAGCTCGCGGTGTTCGGCGAGGAAAGAAGGCAGCAGCGGGGCGACGTGCTGGCGCCCGAAACCCGCGGGCGCCGATACCAGCAAATGTCCCTTGGCATGGCCGCTGCGCTCGGCCACCGCATTCTCGGCTTCTTCCATCTCGGCCAGGATGCGCTGGCAGTCTTCCAGGAAAGCGGCGCCCTCGTCGGTGAGGACCAGGCGCCGCGTCGTGCGCTGCAGCAGCTTGACGCCGAGGCGGCCTTCGAGCGCGTCGAGCCGGCGCCCGATCATGGCCGGCGCGATGCCCTCGGCGCGCGCCGCACCGGACAGACTGCCGCGCGCCACCACTTCGACGAAGGTCGATATTTCCCGGAATTTTCCCAACACGTGCTCCCATCTGTGACAAATACGCACAGATGAAGTGAGTAATTGTATCGTTTCGCTACTTTAACTCTAATATACTTAATGATATGACAAACGCCAACACACGAGGAGTAATGCCATGACCATCGCCACCCCGCCGGGTTTGGAGATCCGCGCCGAGATCAAGCCGGGCTTCGAGCAGATCCTGACGTTTGACGCCCTGGCGCTGATCGCCGACCTGACGCGTCGCTTCGAGCCGCGCCGCCAGGAGCTGCTCGCCGCCCGCGTCGAACGCGCGCGCCGCATCGACGCCGGCGAGCGTCCGGACTTCCTGCCGGAGACGCGCCACGTCCGCGAGGGCGACTGGACCATCGCGCCGATTCCGAAGGCACTCGAATGCCGCCGCGTCGAAATTACCGGCCCGGTCGAGCGCAAGATGGTCATCAATGCGCTGAACTCCGGCGCCGACAGCTACATGACCGATTTCGAGGACTCGAACGCGCCGAACTGGGACAACCAGATCACCGGCCAGATCAACATGCGCGACGCCGTGCGCCGCACGATTTCCCTCGAGCAGAACGGCAAGACCTACCAGCTGAACGACAAGGTAGCGACCCTGGTCGTGCGCCCGCGCGGCTGGCACCTCGACGAAAAACATGTGCTGGTCGATGGCAAGCGTGTTTCCGGCGGCATTTTCGACTTCGCGCTGTTCATGTTCCACAACGCAAAAGAACAACTCGCGCGCGGCGCCGGGCCCTATTTCTATCTGCCGAAGATGGAATCGCATCTGGAAGCGCGCCTGTGGAACGATATCTTCATCGCCACCCAGGAAGCGCTCGGCCTGCCGCGTGGAACGATCAAGGCGACGGTGCTGATCGAAACCATCCTCGCCGCTTTCGAAATGGACGAGATCCTGTACGAGCTGCGCGAGCACAGCGCCGGCCTGAATGCGGGCCGCTGGGATTACATCTTCTCGTGCATCAAGAAATTCAAGCTCGACAAGGACTTCTGCCTGGCCGACCGCCCGAAAGTGACGATGACCTCGCCCTTCATGCGCGCCTATGCCTTGTTGCTGCTCAAGACTTGCCACAAGCGAGGCGCGCCGGCGATCGGCGGCATGGCGGCGCTGATCCCGATCAAGAACGATCCGGAAAAGAACGACATCGCCATGGGCGGCGTGCGCAGCGACAAGGCGCGCGACGCGAACGACGGCTACGACGGCGGCTGGGTCGCCCACCCGGGCCTGGTCGAGCTGGCGATGACGGAATTCACCAGGGTGCTGGGCGAGCGTCCGAACCAGATCGACAAGCAGCGCCCGGATGTCGAGGTCACCGCTGCCCAGCTGCTCGACTTCAAGCCGGAAACCCCGATCACCGAAGCCGGCCTGCGCTACAACATCAACGTCGGCATCCACTACCTGGGCGCCTGGCTGGCCGGCAACGGCTGCGTCCCGATCCACAATCTGATGGAAGACGCCGCCACCGCCGAGATCAGCCGCTCGCAAGTCTGGCAGTGGATCCGCTCGCCGAAGGGCGTGCTCGAGGACGGCCGCAAGGTCACCGCCGAGATGGTGCGCGCCATGATTCCGGAAGAACTGGCCAATGCGAAAGCTGCCGCGCCCAATGGCGACAACCCGAGCTATGCCAGGGCCGCCGTGATCTTCGAAGAAATGTCGACGTCTGAACAGTTCGCGGAATTCCTGACGCTGCCGCTGTACGAGGAAATCTGAGCGCTGCCTTAAAACACGTTCTTCCACTCCCGCAAGGCCGCGAAGGTTTGCAGCGGCGTTGCGCCTTCTTTCAGCTTGCCCGCCGCCACCAGGGCCGCGATGATGCCCGGCTCGCGGTAACGCAGGAAGGGATTCGTGCTGCGCTCGAGTCCTATCGTTGACGGCACGGTGGGCAGCCCGGCTGCTCTTTTCGCCGTCTCGTCGCGCATGCGCAGGTGCAAGGCCCCATTCTCGGCGTCGACCGCCTCGGCAAACCGCAGGTTTGCCAGGGTGTACTCGTGCGCGCAATAGACTTCCGTGTCCTCGGGCAGGGCAGCGAGTTTCTCCAGGGACTCTGCCATCTGCGCCGGCGTGCCTTCGAACAGGCGGCCGCAGCCGCCCGCGAACAGGGTATCGCCGCAGAACAGCCAGTGCAGCCCCGGCGTACGCCGTACATAGGCAATATGGCCGAGCGTGTGGCCGGGAACCTCGAGCACCTCGAGCGCGAGATCGATTCCCGGCACCTGCACCCGCTCGCCCTGGCCCAGGGGATGGGTGAGCGCATCGATCCCGTCATTGCGCGGGCCATATACCGGCACCGGAAAATGCGCCAGCAGCGCGGGCACGCCGCCAATGTGGTCAGCATGATGATGGGTGAGTAAAATGGCGGTGAGGCTCAATCCATGTTCGTGCAATGCGGCCAGGACAGGCGCGGCGTCGCCGGGATCGACGACGGCGGCGTGCAGGCCGTCATGGATCAGCCACAGGTAATTATCCTTGAACGCCGGTACGGTCAGGACAGTCAAATCGTTACGGGCGCCGTCAGGCAAATGGGTCATGGTTTTGCAAAAGAGGTGGTCATGGATAGCGCTGCATCCGAAAAATCCATTATAGCGCTCGACGAATGGCTGCTTTCGCCGGCCGGCGCCTATGTGCGCGCCTTCGAGCAAGCTTGTCTGGACGAACTCACGGCCGACATCTTCGGCTACAACGCCGTGCAGGTCGGCGTGCCGCAGATCGACGCGCTGGCCGCCAACCGCATGCCGAACAAGTGGCAGGCGGCCACGCGCACCTCGACTTTTGACGAACTTGAATTCGCGGCGAGCGGCAAGCAGATTGCCGTGGCCCTCGATTTCGCCGAGTTGCCCTTCGCCTCGCAAAGCCTGGACCTGGTGGTGCTGCCGCACGTGCTCGAGTTCGCCGCCGAACCGCACCAGGTGCTGCGCGAGGTCGAGCGCGTGCTCATTCCCGAAGGCCAGGTGATCATTTGCGGGTTCAATCCGGCCAGCCTGTGGGGCGTGCGCCAGGGGATCGGCAAGGTCACGCGCAACGGCTACCTGCCGGCCGCAGGCGAATTCATCTCTATGCCCCGCCTGAAAGACTGGTTAAAATTGTTGAATCTCGGCCCGACGCGCAACCATTTCGGTTGTTACGCGCCACCGTTTCGCACCGCCCAGTGGATCGACCGCTTCTCAAGCATGGAAGCGGCGGGGCAGCGCTGGTGGCCTTACCTGGGCGCGGTGTATGTCGTGCACGCGGTCAAGCGGGTCAAGGGCATGCACCTGATCGGGCCGGCATGGAGCAAGAAGTCAAACCGGGCTCCGCAAGCGGTCCCGGCAACCAACAGAGAATGACGAATCAAGGAAGACCCGGCAGCATGACGACGAAAGTGGAAATTTTTACCGATGGCGCCTGCAAGGGCAATCCGGGCGCGGGCGGGTGGGGCGCACTGCTGGTGGCCGATGGTCATGAAAAGGAAATCTTTGGCGGCGAACCGAATACCACCAACAACCGCATGGAACTGAAGGCCGTGATCGAAGCGCTCGGCGTTTTGAATCGTCCCTGCGACGTGGTGCTGCATACCGACAGCCAGTATGTGCAGAAGGGCATCTCCGAATGGATCCACGGCTGGAAGGCGCGCGGCTGGAAGACGGCGGCCAAGGAGCCGGTGAAGAACGATGATTTGTGGAAGGCGCTCGACCTGGCCCAGCAACAGCATGCCGTCGAATGGCGCTGGGTGCGCGGCCATAATGGCCACCCCGGGAACGAGCGCGCCGACGTGCTGGCGAACCGGGGAGCGGCCACCGTCCGCCGTTAGGCCGCGCCTGCTTGCGTTATACTGCAGGCTTGCCTAACCTTAACAAAAGCAAGCCATGCGCCAGATTGTCCTCGATACCGAAACCACCGGCCTGAACCCGCGAACCGGCGACCGCGTCATCGAAATCGGCTGCGTCGAACTATTCAACCGCACGCTGACCGGCAATAATTTTCACGTCTATATCAACCCCGAGCGCGAGTCCGACGAGGCCGCGCTCGCGGTGCACGGCTTGACCACGGAATTCCTGCGCGACAAGCCGAAGTTCCACGAGATTGCCGAAGATCTGCGCGCCTACATCCAGGGCGCCGAAGTCATCATCCACAACGCGCCCTTCGACCTGGGCTTCCTGAACCACGAATTCCAGCGCCTCGGCCTGCCGAGTTTTGTTTCGCATTGCGGCGGCGTCATCGATACCCTCGTCAACGCCAAGGAAATGCACCCCGGCAAGCGCAACTCTCTCGACGCCCTGTGCGACCGCTATGGCGTCTCGAACGCCCACCGCAAGCTGCACGGCGCGCTGCTCGACTCCGAACTGCTGGCCGACGTCTACCTGGCGATGACGCGCGGCCAGAATTCGCTGTCGATGGACCATGAGGTGGAAACCGCGAACGACGGCATGCTGCTGGAAGCCGTGCCGCTCGGCGAGATCATCGTTGTGTCCGCCAGCGATGAGGAACAGGCGCAGCATGAAGAGCTGCTTGCCGGCCTCGACAAGGGCGTCAAAGGGAATTGCATTTGGAGAAATTATTCTCTACAGGGGTGACGGTAGAGAAATCCTGTGGCATAATACGCCTCGTTGTCAGGGAGGTTAGCTCAGGGGTAGAGCACTGCATTCACACTGCAGGGGTCGCAAGTTCGAAACTTGCACTTCCCACCAGAATTCAGCTGTTCAATCAGCCACCCAGAAAGAGCCGGAGCTAAATGCTACCGGCTCTTTTTTCGTCTGTGTAATTTTCCGGTGTATTTCTGGATGCGAAGCTTTTATTCTGTCGAGAAACTTTACATCGTGGCGCTGGCGAATTTCAACCGTTTACCTTAGCCATTGATTTCATTGAGTATTTCTTAGCTGGCATGAATGTTGCTATATTTCATTTATAGTTAATATAAATCAATGTAGCATTAGCCCCTGGGAAAAATCATGAATCAACTGTCCAAACTCGCCACCATCCTCGCCACTGCATTCGCCTTTGCCGGTAGCGCACAAGCAAGCATCATTGACTTTGAAACGGCCAGCTCCATCTCGTCCAGCGGCCTGGTGTTTTCTCAGGCTGATCGTCTTAAATGCAGCACCTATTTCACTCAAGACACTGGCTATTGCCGTGGACTGGCATCTGGTGACTATACGGCATTTTTCTACGAGACGACGACTGTGACCAAGAGCGGGGGCGGACTGTTCGACTTCAACGGCTCCTTCCTGACGGCCGCATGGAACGACAATTTGAACGTCGATGTCAAAGGCTACAAGAACAACGTGCTGGTCTACAACCAGACCAAAATTATCAGCGACGACGTCGCAACCTATTTCGCCTTTGCTTACACCGGCATCGATCGTCTGGTCCTGAATAGTTATGGCGGCGTCGATGCCGGCACGCCCGGTTCGGGCACGTACGTAGCCATGGACAATTTCCGTTTCAACGAAGTGCCTGAGCCAGGTTCGCTGGCCCTGCTCGGTCTCGGCTTTGGCGCACTGACCATGCTGCGCCGTCGCCGCGTGCGCGCAGCCTGATTGGTTGCTGCATCCTTGATTTGACCTGCGCTGCGCGGGTAGTAAAAAAGCCCATCAGCTTCGGTTGATGGGCTTTTTGCGTTCTGGCCTGGCATTCCTTCCCACCGTGGCAAGGTGTAGGCTGTCGTTTCTCAAACAAAAACACCAGGAGGGCGTGGCATGGACATCTTGCGCAAAGGGGCGGCAATCGAGGCCGGCCATGCGCTTCCCGGGCAGACCGTCGAGCTGTCCGTGGAGGGCATGCGCTGCGCGTCCTGCGTCGGCCGGGTCGAGCGGGCGATCAGGGCCGTGCCCGGCGTGGCCGAGGCCAGCGTCAACCTGGCAACGGAACGCGCGACCGTGCGCGGCGTGGCGGCGCCCACGGCGCTGCTGGCCGCGCTCGGCCAGTCCGGCTACGCGGCGCGCCAGGTCGATACGCTGGCCGGCGTCGGCGACGACGCGGGCGCGGCCAGCAAGGATGCAGAGCAAAGGGCTTTGAGGCGCGATCTGCTGCTGGCAGCGGCGCTCGCGCTGCCGGTCTTCCTGCTCGACATGGGCGCGCACCTGGTACCGGCCATGCACGAATGGGTGATGGCCAAAGTCGGGCAAGGGCCGAGCTGGATACTTCAATTTGTCCTGACGACGCTGGCGCTGCTGGGACCAGGCCGGCGCTTCTTCACGCAAGGCCTACCTGCGCTGCTGCGCCTGGCGCCCGACATGAATTCGCTCGTGGCGCTCGGCACGCTGGCGGCCTGGGGCTATTCGGTGGTCGCGACTTTCGCTCCAGGCTTGCTGCCGGCCGGCACGGTGAACGTGTATTACGAGGCGGCCGCCGTGATCGTGGCGCTGATCCTGCTCGGGCGCTTCCTCGAAGCGCGCGCCAGGGGCCGCAGTTCGCAGGCGATCGGGCGGCTGGTCGGCCTCCAGGCCAGGGTGGCGCACGTGGTACGCGCTGGGCGCACGCAGGATATCCCGGTGGGCGAGGTGGCCGTTGGCGAGATCCTCGAGCTACGTCCGGGTGAGCGCATTCCGGTCGACGCCACGGTCCTCGATGGCGACAGCTATGTCGACGAGTCCATGATCAGCGGCGAAGCGCTGCCGGTCAGGAAAACGCAGGGCAGCGCGGTGGTCGGCGGGACCGTCAACCAGCAGGGCGCCTTGCGCCTGCGCGCCACCGCCGTCGGCGCGCACACGGTGCTGGCGCAAATCATCCGCCTGGTGGAGGGGGCGCAAGCGTCCAAGCTGCCGATCCAGGCGATGGTCAACAGGGTGACGATGTGGTTCGTGCCCGCGGTGATGCTGGCGGCTGCGCTGACCTTCCTGGCATGGCTGGTGTTCGGGCCTTCGCCGGCGCTCGGGTTTGCGCTGGTCAATGCCGTGGCGGTGCTGATCATCGCCTGTCCCTGTGCGATGGGACTGGCGACGCCAACCTCGATCATGGTCGGGACCGGGCGCGGCGCCGAACTCGGCGTGCTGTTTCGCAAGGGCGAAGCCCTGCAGCGCTTGAAGGAGGCGAGGGTGGTTGCCTTCGACAAGACCGGCACGCTGACCGCGGGCCGGCCCACGCTGACCGACCTCGAGCTGGCGGCCGGCTTCGAACGCGGCCGGGTACTGGCGCTGGTGGCCGCCGCCGAGTCGCGCTCCGAGCATCCGATCGCCCGCGCGCTCGTCGACGCCGCAGCCAGGGAAGGTGTGCCGCTGCTTGAGACGACCGGTTTCGATTCCGTGACCGGCATGGGCGTGCGCGCCGTCGTTGACGGCGCCCGCGTGGAAGTGGGGGCCGGGCGCTACATGCACTCGCTCGGCATCGACGTGGCAGGCTTCGCCCTCGCCGCCGCCCGGTTGGGCCAGCAAGCCAAATCGCCGCTGTATGCCGCCATCGATGGCCGCCTGGCCGCCATCCTCGCCGTGGCCGATCCCGTCAAACCCGACTCGGCGGCGGCGATTGCCGCCCTGCACGGGCTGGGCCTGAAGGTGGCGATGATCAGCGGCGATGAGGAACGCACCGCCAGGGCGATTGCGGCGCACCTCGGCATCGACGAGGTGATTGCCGGCGTGCTGCCCGAGGGGAAAGTGCAGGCGGTCCGGCGGCTGCGCTCGGAACACGGCGCGGTGGCGTTTGTCGGCGACGGCATCAACGACGCGCCGGCGCTGGCCGAGGCCGACGTCGGCCTGGCGATCGGCACTGGTACCGATGTCGCGATGGAGGCGGCCGATGTGGTGCTGATGTCGGGCAGCCTGCAAGGCGTTCCGACGGCGATTGCGCTCTCGAAGGCCACCATCGGCAACATCCGGCAAAACCTGTTCTGGGCCTTTGCCTATAACGCGGCGCTGATCCCGGTGGCGGCCGGGGCCCTGTATCCGGCCTGGGGCCTGCTGTTGTCGCCGCCCTTCGCGGCCGGCGCCATGGCCTTGTCGAGCGTGTTCGTGCTCGGGAATGCTTTACGCCTGCGCTCGTTTGCCGAAGTGCGGGTATGAATATCGGGCAGCAGCGAAAGCGTCAGGCGTCTCGGCGACGATGATTCGATATTACGAGGGAATCAACGTGATTGCGGCGGCGCGCAACGAAGCGGGGTACCGGAAATATGCCAATCAGGACGTGCACCGCTTGCATTTTGTCGGGCTTGCGCGCGACCTCGGGGTTTCGGTTGCGTAAATTGGGGCGCTGCCTGCCCGATCCTGGCGACCCTCGAAGATCCCGCGCAGCGGCCCGGAGCATGATCAACGCTCGGGGCGCCAGCGTCTCCGCAGGCACGGACAGGAAGCCCTGCCCATGCCTGTCCGTGCCCAGGGACCGGTGCCTGAGCGGACAAGCCCCCTGGTATTTTCACTGGATTTAAAATTTCGGTTGCAGCGTTGCAACCACATGTCGTCATTGTTTCTCTTTTGCAAGTAAATTTCTCGACTTTGGGGCGTCGATTCGCTACAGTTTGAGCCTTCTCATGACGTATGCGCCATTTAGCGCTGCGCAATCGCCCGGCCACTTTTCGAACACGATGCACCTTTCACCTTCTCCACTCCATGCCAGGTGCACAGCCTGCGGGAAGCAGTCGTGATCACCTTGCGCCGCCTTGCCGTCCTGCTGTGCAGTACCGATACCCGCCTGCACCGCATGCTGCAATACTGGGCCGCGACCTGCGTCCTGTATATCGTATGCCTGAGCCTGCTGCTGATGCAGGTGCAGCACGGTCTGAGCGACGCCGGCGCGACGCATGGCCTGATGGCTTTCGGCGGCGCCGGCGCACTCGCGTTTTACGTGCTGATCCGCATTCATGCACGCCTCGGGCTGGGAACCGACCAGCTCGCCGTGTCGCAAGCCGTCTTTTCGCTGGTGTGCGCGATCTGGGCCTATGTCATTTCAGGACCCTTGCGCGCAGCCATGCTGACGATGACGGTTGTCATCATCGTGTTCTGCATGTTCGCACTGCGCCCGCGCCAGACCCTGCTGCTGTCGGCCGGCGCCACCGTCGGCATGGGCGCGGCCATGTGGTGGCTGCAGGCGACCGACCCGTTGCGCTACCCGCCGATCACCGAGGCGATCACTTTCGGCTACCTGGCAGGCGCGCTGATGTCGACGGCGGTGCTGAGTGGCGAAATGAGCAAGCTGCGCTCGCGCCTGAAGCGCCAGAAAGGCGAGCTGACCGAGGCGCTCGACACCATCCGGGTGCTGGCCACCATCGATGAACTGACCTCACTGGTCAACCGCCGCCACATGAACCAGGTGCTCGAAACCGAGGAGCGGCGCCAGGCCCTGGCCTCGGACTCCAGCGCCGAAACCTGCATCGCCCTGCTCGACATCGACTTCTTCAAGCAGGTCAACGACCGCCATGGCCACGCTACCGGGGACGCCGTGCTGCGCTGCTTCTCGGCCGCTGCGCGCGCTTCGCTGCGCGCGAACGACGTGCTGGCGCGCTGGGGCGGCGAGGAATTCCTGTTGCTGCTGCCGGATACCTCGGCCGGCGATGCACGGGCCGTGCTCGAGCGCATGGCCGAGCGCGTCAATGGCATGGTGGTGCCTGGAATGCACGGCGAGCGCATCAGCTTCTCGGCCGGACTGGCCAGCCGCCATCCCGGCGAGCCTTGCGCCGATGTCGTCAGCCGCGCCGACGCCGCCCTGTACCGGGCAAAAGAGGGCGGGCGCGACCGGGTCATCCTGGCCTGATTGGGGACTGAGGAATCGCCGCTTTTATTACCCTCCGGATAAACCCGTAATTAGGAGAAATATTTAAGCGTTCTCTGCTGTGAGCCCTGTCAAGCTTTATCGCCGTGCCCGATCCTTTCGCCCAGCCTTATCCTAAACTTGAGCAACCCACAATTCGTGATTATTCGCTCAAAGGACAGGGTATGAAAAGCGCTGATCAGCACCGTAGGCAATTGATGAAGGGCATTTTAGGGGCTGCTACCGTGCAAGCCTTCCCGAATATCGCTTTGGCGAATACGGGCGTGCGCATTCGGGTGGAGTGGCAGCAATTCAAGGGCAGCAGCCAATATCAGTCATTTCTGAACGCCATTGCGGCAATGCGCCGGAATACCAATCCGAACGACCGCAATTCCTTGCATTACTGGGTCCGGGCCCACCAGACCTATTGCCCGCATGATGTGCCGTATTTCATTTCCTGGCATCGCGGCTATCTGTATTATTTCGAGCAGCAACTGCGCATCGCTTCAGGCGATCCGAGCCTGAACCTGCCGTATTGGGATTATTATTCCTATTCAACATTGCCAAGCGAATTCACGGATCCGTCGCCTGGCAATCCGCTGTATCTGCAGCGGGCGGGAGCGAATGTCTATAATGCGCTGACCCTGTCGCCATTCGCCCCGGAGGTATTTAATTTCCAGCGCGGCACGTCGAATTCTTTCGAGGCGCGCATTGAAAGTGCACCGCATAACCCGGTGCACAATCTGATTGGCGGCATCATGACGACGATGCAATCGCCTTTCGATCCGATCTTTTATCTGCACCATGCGAATATCGACCGCCTGACGCATGCCTGGGCGCTTCCCGACGGGAAAGGCATTCCGGATACCGCCAATCCCTATTCCGCCACCAACAGCAGCGCCTACTGGGCCGGCTCGAATCTCTACGCCCCGCAACTGAGCATCGAGCGCTACCGCACCTATTATCCCGGCTGGCTCGGCTACGACTACGCCGACGTGACGGTGCCGACCTCGCTGCCCCCGGCCTCGGGAACGATGCAGGCGGCCAAGGCCGGCGCGCTGTCCTCGCCGCGCCTGCGGGCGCGGCAAAGGCCGCCGCAGAAGCGCCATATCCCGGTACCCGGGCGCCAGATCTCGGCAACGCGCCGCGTGCTGGCGGGCGCCGCGAAAGTCGCCTTCGACGAGCAGTCGTATTCCACCAGCCTGGCCTTCAGCAGGAAGGATGCGGCGGAAATCGGGGCCATCATTGCGGCGCGGCGGGCGGGGGAGGGCGAGGCGGGCGGCACCCGTGTCGGCACCGTCAAATTCGTCGTCGACGGCGCCAAACTGAGCGAGGGAGGACGCCAGGGCGGTTATTTCTATGCCCTGTATTTGAACATGCCGCCCGTGATCGATTCGGAAAGCATGCACGACAGGTGTTTTCTCGGCACCCTGGGCGCCTTCGAGATTTCCGCGGCTTCGCACCACGGCCCGGCCAAGCTCGAATTCGATCTCGTCAGTTTATTGTTGCAGCAGGACGTACAGGATTTTTCGGAGCTGTCGCTTTCCTGGGTGCGCGTCGACGGCGATAATCCCCCGGCCGGGCAGACGATCAACGCGCACGAAGCCCGCATCGATATCGACTACGAAATGCAAGCCGTGCAGCCGCCCCGCTTGAAGGGAATTGCGGGCGGCTATCGTTAAGCGCGCGGCCGTCCGGTTGCACCAGCTTGCATCCTATTGCTGCGTGAAGAAGCGCAGCATTTCCTTGCTGGCGTCGGGGCCGCGCGCGTCGGTATAGCTGCCGTGCGCATTCCCGCCGGACCAGGCGTGGCCGGTGCCGTGGATGGTCCAGTGCTCGGCGATGACTTCGCCGGTGTCGTCGCGATGCGTATGGCGGGTGAAATTGCGGCCGCTCGCTTCGCCGGTTTCCTCGAGCATGGCCATGGCGCGTTCCTGGTTCGCGCCCTGGGCCATATGGCATTCGATCGTCTGGCGCACCACGTCCTGGCTGTTTTTCTGGTGCACCGTGCGGTCGATGTCGCCATGAAAGACGATCACCGGCGTGCTTGCCGACGGCGTGGCGGCCGGCGTCGGATTGCTCATGCAGGCCGGCTCGGCGCCGTCGCGCATGGCCGACATGGCGGACAAGCCGTCGATCGCGCTGCGATGGGCCAGGCCCGAGTGGCAGCCGACCGCCTTGAACAGGTCGGGATAGGTGCGTCCCAGGATCACGGCCATGGCGCCGCCCGAGGACAGGCCGGCCACCGATATGCGCGCTTCGTCGATCGCATACTGCGCAAGCAGGCTGCGCGTCAGGGCCGCGATCAGCGCCGGTTCGCCGACGTCACGCTCGTGGTGCGCCTGCTCGTACCAGTTCCAGCAGCGGTTCCAGTTCGCTTGCGAGGACTGTTCGGGATAGAGTACCAGGCAACGCGCTTCCTCGGCCAGTTCGTTCATGCCGGTGCCGAGGGCAAAATCGGCCGCGCTCTGACCGCAACCATGCAGCATCACCACCAGCGGCAGCGGCTCGCCGTTGCAGGCACGGGGCACGTAGAGCTTGTAGTCGAGCGACCGCGCGTCGCTGTCGAAGCTGCCTGACAGGAATTGCCCGGTGCTGTGGGGGGTGCCGGAGGCAGCCGGCGTCGACATCCCGGCCCAGGGGTTGAAGCCGAAAAAAGGCCAGCTTGCGTTTGCTAGGTCAATCATGTTCACCTCATCGATGGCTTGCTCAGAACGCTCCTGTACTTTTTTTGGTGAGTATAGCCGGATGCTGCGGTGCAGCATGTCAGGGTCGGGCGGGGCACATTGTAGGAGAAAGAGCCGGCTGCGTGAGCGCAGCCGGACGCGGCCGGTTTCGGGAATTGCTTGCCGCCGTCGATACTTTAGGCTTAAAGTATGTCGAGACATTCTTCCCCGACTGGCCGGAGACAAGATGAACGGAAGCGCGTACCTGGACACGTTTGCGAACGACAAGTTGCCGCCGCGCGAACAGTGGCCGGAATTGTTGTTCGAGCGGGAAGAGTTGGTTTACCCCGAGCGCCTTAATTGCGCTCATGAATTGCTCGACCGGATGGTGGCCCGGGGCCATGGCGAGGCGGTCGCGATCCGCGGCGCCGGCCTGTGCTGGAGCTACGCGGACCTGCTGGCCAGGGTCGACCGCATCGCCGGCGTGCTGCGCACCCACCTGGGCCTGGTCCCCGGCAACCGGGTGCTGCTGCGCGGCGCCAACAACCCGATGATGGCCGCCTGCGTGCTGGCGGTCTGGAAAGCCGGCTGCGTCGCGGTGCCGACCATGCCGCTGCTGCGCGCCAAAGAGCTCGCCACCATCATGGATCTGGCGCGCGTCGACGCCGTGCTGTGCGCCGCCGACCTGCGCGCCGAGCTCGATCTCGCCTGCCATAGCCTGAAGGCGACGCCGCCCGTGCTCGCCTTTAACGACGGCCATCCGGATGCGCTCGATACCCTGATGGCTGCCATGCCGGCTCGCTTCGAGGCGGTCGATACCTGGGCCCAGGACGTCTGTCTGCTGAGCTTTACCTCCGGCACCACCGGCCGCCCGAAGGGCACGATGCACTTCCATCGCGACGTGCTGGCGATCTGCGACTGCTTCCCGCGCTCGATCCTGGCAACCACCCCGGCCGACGTCTTCATCGGCTCGCCGCCGCTGGCGTTCACCTTTGGGCTGGGCGGCTTGCTGCTGTTCCCGCTGCGTTACGGCGCCTGCGCCGTGCTGCTGGAAAAACTTACGCCCGACCTGCTACTGGCCGCGATTGCCGAGTACCGCGCCACCGTCTGCTTCACCGCGCCCACCTTTTACCGCCAGATGGCGCCGCTGGCCGGCAAGCACGACCTGTCCAGCCTGTCTCGCAGCGTCTCGGCCGGCGAAGCGCTGCCCCTGGAAACGCGCCGCGCCTGGCAGGACGCGACCGGCCTGGCCATGATCGACGGCATCGGCGCGACCGAAATGCTGCACATCTTTATTTCCAGTGCCGGCGCCGAGATCCGACCCGGCGCCACCGGGCGTCCGATCCCCGGCTACCGCGCCTGCATCCTCGACGACGACGGCCAGCCGCTCGGCCCCGGCCACATCGGCCGCCTTGCGGTCAAGGGCCCGACCGGCTGCCGCTACCTCGACGACCCGCGCCAGCTCGACTATGTCTGCGATGGCTGGAATCTGACGGGCGACGCCTACAAGGTCGACGAGGACGGCTATTACTGGTACCAGGCGCGCACCGACGACATGATCATCTCGAGCGGCTACAACATCGCCGGGCCGGAAGTCGAGGAGGTGCTGCTGCAGCACCCGGCGGTGGCCGAATGCGCGGTGGTCGGCGCGCCCGACTCCGAGCGCGGGCAGGTGGTCATGGCCTATGTCGTGCTGCGCGCCGCCGCGGGAGTCGGCGACCTGGCCATGGCAACGTCGCTGCAGGACCATGTCAAAGCCACCATCGCGCCCTACAAATACCCGCGCCGGATCGAGTTCCGCACCAGCCTGCCGCGCACCGAAACCGGCAAGCTGCAGCGCTTCAAGCTGCGCCAGGAAGCCGCGCAGGGGGCGTGCCAGCCATGAAGGTCGTCTGCATCGGCGGCGGCCCGGCCGGCCTCTACTTCGCGCTCCTGATGAAGAAACAGGATCCGGCGCACGAGATCACCGTCGTCGAGCGCAACCGGCCGTCCGACACTTTCGGCTGGGGCGTGGTGTTCTCCGACCAGACCCTGGGCAACCTGGCCGCGGCCGACGAGGCGAGCGCGCGCAGCATCCTCGCATCGTTCAACCACTGGGACGACATCGACGTCCATTTCAGGGGCCGCAGCATCACTTCCGGCGGGCATGGCTTCTGCGGCATCGGCCGCAAGCGCCTGCTGGGCATCCTGCAGGCGCGCTGCGAAGAACTGAACGTGCGGCTGGTCTTCGAGACCGACGTCGATGACGACCAGGCGCTCGCCGCCCGCTACGATGCCGACCTCGTGGTCGCCTGCGATGGACTCAACAGCCGCGTGCGCACCCGCTACGCCGGCTCCTACCAGCCCGAGATCGACAGCCGCCGCTGCCGCTTCGTCTGGCTCGGCACGAAGCAGAAATTCGATGCCTTCACCTTCGCGTTCGAAGAAACCGAGCATGGCTGGTTCCAGGCCCATTGCTACCAGTACGACGGCGACACTTCCACCTTCATCGTCGAGACCCCGGAAGCCGTCTGGCGCAAGGCCGGACTCGACGACATGAGCCAGGAACAGGGCATCGCTTTCTGCGAAAAGCTGTTCGCCCGCTACCTGGGCGGCCACGCCTTGCTGAGCAATGCCTCGCACCTGCGCGGCTCGGCCATGTGGATTACCTTCCCGCGCATCGTCTGCCGCGACTGGGTGCACTGGAACCGCATCGACGGGCGCCGCGTGCCCGTTGTGCTGATGGGCGACGCCGCCCATAGCGCGCACTTTTCGATCGGTTCCGGGACCAAGCTGGCGCTCGAGGATGCGATCGAACTTGCGCGCTGCTGCGAAGCGCATGGCGCCGCGGGCATCGACAGCGTACTGGCGGCCTACCAGGAGCTGCGTTCGGTCGAGGTGCTGAAAATCCAGAGCGCCGCGCGCAATTCGATGGAGTGGTTCGAGAACGTCGAGCGCTACACCGCGATGGAGGCCGAGCAGTTCGCCTACTCGATGCTGACGCGCAGCCAGCGCCTGTCGCACGAGAACCTGCGCCTGCGCGATCCCGCTTACGTGCGCCGCTTCGAAGACTGGATCGCCCGCCGCGCTTTCGACCAGGCCGGCCTGCCGCCGCCGCCAGCCGATGCCGGCATACCGCCGATGCTCACGCCCTACAAGGCGCGCGGCGTGACCCTGAAGAACCGCATCTTGGTCTCGCCGATGGCGCAGTATTCCAGCGTCGATGGCGCGGTCGGTGACTTCCACCTGGTGCACCTGGGCAGCCGCGCGCTCGGCGGCGCCGGCCTGGTGTTCGCCGAAATGACCTGCGTCTCGGCCGACGCCCGCATCACGCCCGGCTGCCCCGGCCTGTACGCGCCCGAGCATACGGCGGCCTGGAAGCGCATCGTCGATTTCGTCCACGCCAACAGCGACGCCAGGATCGCGATCCAGCTCGGCCATGCCGGCGCCAAGGGCTCGACCCGGCGCGCCTGGGACGGCAGCGATCTGCCGCTGGGCGATGGCAACTGGCCGCTGGTGTCGGCATCGCCACAGCAATACCTGCAAGGCGTGTCGCAAACGGCGCGCGAGGCCAGCGCCCTGGACCTCGAACGCATCAAGGGCGACTTCGTGCGCGCCACCCGCGCGGCGGCCGACGCCGGCTTCGACTGGCTGGAACTGCACTGCGCCCACGGCTACTTGCTGTCGAGTTTCATCTCGCCGCTCACCAATCAGCGCTCCGACCAGTACGGCGGCAGCCTCGAGAACCGCTGCCGCTATCCGCTGGCGGTGTTCGCCGCGGTGCGGGCCGCCTGGCCGGACGAAAAACCCATCAGCGTGCGCCTGTCGGCCCACGACTGGACTCCGGGCGGGCTGACCCCGGACGACGCGGTGCGGGTGGCGCGCCTGTTCAAGAAGGCCGGCGCCGACATGATCGACGTCTCCTCGGGCCAGGTCAGCAAACGCGAAAAGCCGGTCTATGGCCGCATGTTCCAGACCCCGTTCGCCGACCGCATCCGCAACGAGGTCGGCATCCCGACCATCGCGGTCGGCGCGATTGCCGAGGCCGACCACGTCAACAGCATCATCGCCTCCGGCCGCGCCGACCTGTGCGCGATCGCCCGGCCGCACCTGGCCGACCCGGCCTGGACCCTGCACGAAACCGCGAAGCTGGGCTACACCGCTATCGCCTGGCCCAAGCAGTACCATGCCGGCAAGCTGCAGCTCGAACGCAACCTGGAACGCGAGCGCCAGGCGGCGGCGGCCGGCGCCGGCCTCACCCCGCAGCAGGTCGCGGCCAAACTGCTCGAGGGATGACATGACCGATGTCGAGAGCCGCCTGAGCGACGACAATCACGGCCCGCTCAAACTCTGGCTGCGCATGCTGTCGGTCACCAACCTGATCGAAGCCGAGGTGCGCAGCCGCCTGCGCCTTGAATTCGGCATTACGCTGCCGCGCTTCGACCTGATGGCCCAGTTGGAGCGCCATCCGGGCGGCCTGCGAATGGGCGAACTGTCGAAACGCATGATGGTCACCGGCGGCAATGTGACCGGCATCACCGACCTGCTCGAGCAGGAAGGCCTGGTGCTGCGCACACCGGTGCAGGATGACCGCCGCGCTTTCCTGGTCACGCTCACCCCCGGCGGGCGCCAGGCTTTCGGGCGCATGGCGACGCGGCACGAAGCCTGGATCAGGGAACTGACGGGCGCGCTGGACGAACACGAAAGGGCGGCGCTGTACGAGCTGCTGTCGATCATGAAGCAGGGGATGAAAATTCCCATGCAAGCGCAACACTAGGAGAATCCATGCCTTACCTCACGGGCGAACCACACCAGTTGCCGGGAAATCGCGGCGACTTCGCCGACCTTGTCAATTACCAGCCGCGCCATTTCCTGTTCGAGGTGAAGGAGGGCGTCGCCACGCTGACCCTGAACCGTCCCGAGCGCAAGAACCCGCTCACCTTCGATTCCTACGCCGAGCTGCGCGACCTGTTCCGCGCGCTGGCCTGTGCCGCCGAGGTCAAGGCGGTCGTCATCGCCGGCGCCGGCGACAACTTCTGCTCGGGCGGCGACGTGCACGAAATCATCGGCCCGCTCACGAAGCTCGACATGCCGGGCCTGCTGGCCTTCACCCGCATGACCGGCGACCTGGTGAAAGCGATGCGCGCCTGCCCGCAGCCGATCGTCGCCGCCATCGACGGCATCTGCGCCGGCGCCGGGGCGATGCTGGCGCTGGCCTCGGACCTGCGCTACGGCACCGCGCGCAGCAAGACGGCCTTCCTCTTCACCCGGGTCGGCCTGGCCGGCTGCGACATGGGCGCCTGCGCGCTGCTGCCGCGCGTGATCGGCCAGGGCCGCGCGGCCGAGCTGCTCTACACCGGGCGCAGCCTGGGTGGCGAGGAAGCCGAACGCTGGGGCTTTTTGAACCGTCTGTGCGCGCCCGACGCCGTGCTGGCCGAGGCCCGGGCCTTCGCCGCCACCCTGGCGTCCGGGCCCACCTTCGCGCACGGCATGACCAAGAAAATGCTGCAGCAGGAGTGGAACATGGGCGTCGACGAAGCCATCGAGGCCGAGGCCCAGGCCCAGGCCATCTGCATGGCCACCAACGACTTCCACCGTGCCTACCACGCGTTCGTGGCAAAGGAAAAACCGCAGTTCGAAGGAGATTGAGCAAGTGGCGGATACCGACTACCTGAACTGGCCCTTCTTCGAGCCGCGCCACCGCGAACTGGCGCTGCGGCTCGACGCCTGGGCCGCGCGCCACATTCCCCGGCAGCACGGGCATGACGTCGACGCCGCCTGCCGCGCGCTGGTGGCGCAGCTGGGTGAGGCCGGCTGGCTGAGCCACGCAATCGGCGGCATCGGCTACGGCGGCGCCGGCGAGGCCATCGATACCCGCGCCATTTGCCTGATCCGCGAAACCCTGGCCCGGCATTCGGGCCTGGCCGATTTCGCCTTTGCGATGCAGGGCCTGGGCAGCGGCGCCATCACCCTGTTCGGCAGTGAGGCCAACAAGCGCGATTACCTGGGCCGGGTCGCCCGTGGCGAAGCGATCGCCGCGTTCGCCTTGTCCGAGCCCGATGCCGGTTCCGACGTGGCGGCGCTGTCCTGCGCGGCCACGCTCGACGGCGAGGACTACCTGCTGAACGGCGAAAAGACCTGGATCTCGAATGGGGGCATCGCCGACTTCTACGTCGTGTTCGCGCGCACCGGAGAGGCGCCCGGTTCGCGCGGCATTTCCGCCTTCATCGTCGACGCCGGCTTGCCCGGCTTCGAGATCGCCGAACGTATCGACGTCATCGCGCCGCACCCGCTGGCGCGCCTGCGTTTCACGGCATGCCGGGTGCCGGCGTCGAAACGCCTGGGCGCCGCAGGGCAGGGCTTCAAGGTCGCCATGGCCACCCTCGACGTCTTTCGCACCTCGGTTGCCGCCGCCGCCCTCGGTTTTGCCCGGCGCGCACTCGACGAAGCATTGGCGCGCGCCACCTCGCGCAAGATGTTCGGCAAGACCCTGGCCGACTTCCAGCTGACCCAGGCCAAGCTGGCCGACATGGCCACCGGCATCGACGCCGCCGCGCTCCTGACCTACCGCGCCGCCTGGCAGCGGGACCAAGGCCGGCGCGTCACCAAGGAAGCGGCCATGGCCAAGCTGACGGCGACGGAAACGGCGCAGCAGGTGATCGACGCCGCCGTGCAGATGTTCGGCGGCCTGGGCGTGGTCAGCGAACAGCCGGTCGAGCGCCTGTACCGCGAAATCCGCTCGCTGCGCATCTATGAAGGCGCGAGCGAAGTGCAGCAGCTGATCATCGCGCGCGAGCTGCTGGCTGAAGCGGCGGCGAGCGCGACTATCGAGTAAAGGCAGAACATGGAATTTTTGCAGCCAGAGAGCTGGCCAAGACCACGCGGCTATGCCAACGGCATTGCCTGCTCGGGCCGGATGGTGTTTGTCAGCGGCATGGTCGGCTGGGACGCCAACGGTGTCTTCCACACCGACGACTTCGCCGGCCAGGTGCGCCAGGCCTTGACCAACATCGTCGCGGTGCTGGCCGAGGGCGGCGCCAGGCCCGAACATATCGTCCGCATGACCTGGTATGTGCTCGACAAGAAGGAATACGTCGCGGCTTATCCAGAGATCGGCGTGGCCTACCGTGATCTGATCGGGCGGCATTACCCGACCATGAGTGCGGTGCAGGTAGCGGGGTTGGTCGAGGATCGGGCCAGGGTGGAGATCGAGGTGACTGCGATGGTCCCCTGAATGCGACTCTTTTTATGCCTGATGTGTTTCTTGGCCTGCAGCGCAACCCGCGCCGAAAGCCTGTTCACCTTCTCCAACACACCAGGCATCCACGCCGTCGGCGTCCGCTACCTCAAGCAATACGATCGCGCACGCAGCTTTACGCCCGAGCGTGGCGTGTTGGCCAGCCTTTTGCCCAAACCCGAAAATCGGGGCCGGCCGATCCAGACCGTCATCTGGTATCCGGCGCTCAAAGGCGGCGAGCGCGTCAGCTACGACCATTACCTGCAACTGGTCGGCTGGGAAACCGACTTCGACGCTTCCCCGCGCGCGCAAAAGCGCACCGTGGACGCCTGGCTGCAGATGGTCACCGATGGCAAGCGCCCGGCGCAAATCGAATCGGAGCGGCGCAAAACCATGTGGGCGGTTCGGGACGCCGTGCCGAAAGGCGGCAAATTTCCTGTGGTGATCTACGCGCCGAGTATCAACAACACGGCTTTCGAGAATGCCGACATCGCCGAATTCCTGGCCAGCCACGGCTATATCGTGATCGCGGCGCCGACCGTCGGCGAAACCCGCCGCTATATCAAGAAGGATCTGCACGACGCGGAACTGCAGGCCGACGATATCCGCTTCCTGATCGATTATGCGCGGACGCTGCCGCAGGCCGACATGGCGCGCGTGGCGGTGGCGGGATTCAGCTGGGGCGGGTTCGCCAATGTGCTGGCGGCGGCAAAAGACGAGCGCATCAAGGCGCTGGTGTGCATCGACGGTGCGATCCGTTATTACAATACGCTCGCGGTGCAGGCCAGGTATGCCGTCCCCGAGAAATTGCGCACGCCACTGCTGTTCCTGGCGCAGACGCCCGCCTCGATGGAGTCGAATGTCCGTTACAAGGAAGACATCAGCGGCAGCTTCATCAGCCGCATGAGCAATGCCGACGTCTACCTGCTGACGATGTATCCGATGGAGCACCAGCATTTCGGGTCGGCCTACGTTCGCCTCGACGATGGCGCCGCGTACAAGGAATACAGCCCTCAGGAGGTATCGGCCGCCTACAGCCTCGGCGCCCGCTATATCCTGCGCTTCCTCGACGGCTACCTGAAGAACGACGCGGCTGGACGCGCCTACCTGGCAAACAGGCCGGCCAGGAACGGCGCGCCGCCCCATTCCATGACAATGGAATTCATGCCGGCCAAAGGCCAGCGCTGACGACACGCACAAAAAAACCGCCTGCGAACAGGCGGCCTGGTTTTACATCTCAGCGGCAATGCTCAGTTGTCAGCCGTTACCAGCCGATATCCTTGAACAGTTCCATGGTCAGGTCGGTCGGCGCCGTCACCGCATGGGTGAGGTCCGAACTGATCGACGGCTCCATCAGCTGGTTGCGGGTGGCGGTCGTGTTGTAGTGCGAGACCGACGAACCCGGCTGATAAGGATTCGGCGTGAACATCGTGATGCGGCGCTGCGCATCGGCGCCCGAGCTCGAGGTCTTGGAGCGCTCGAACTTGCCGACGGTACCCGCCGTATTGCCGTTCGGCTTGGCCAGGCCGGCGACGATTTTCGCGCCGTCGGCTTGCGTTACGCGCACTGCCGGGATGACGATGCTCGCATCAGCGCCGCCCAGGCCGGTGACGGCGCCCGGTGCGTTGTCGGCCACGATCACGCCGATGGCGCCGGCGTCCTGTGCGTTCTTGACCTTGATCGCGAAGCCGCAGGTGCCGCGGCTGACCAGGGCAATCTTGCGGCGCACGGCTTCGGCATTAACTGCATTGAAGGGCGTGCAGGCCGAGCCGGGACTGTCAGCCTGCATCGCGACCTGGACGATCTGGCCGACCAGGGGCGACTTGTCGAGTTTCGGGCCGAAATCGGCTTCGCCGACGGCATACATGTCACCGGCTGCCGAGTGGGCGCCGGCGCCGATCACGCGCAGCTGGGGCGTGGCGAGCAGGACCGACGGCACGGCCGCGGTCACGTTGGCGCCGGTCCAGGACAGGCCCGATGGCTTGAGCGCCGATGCCGCGCGCTCAGCATTGGTCATGTTGATCCACAGTTTGTTCGTCGTGTTGTCGAGCAGGTTGTGGTCCCAGACCGATGGATAGCCGGCGAACATCGCGCCGCTTGCGCCGTTGGTGAAGGTCTGGAAGCCCAGGCCGTGACCCATTTCGTGCAGCAGGGTGGCGACGAAGTCGATGTTGTTGCCTTCATTGGCATCCAGGCCCAGGTAGAACGAGCTGCCGGCCAGGCAGTTCGGCTTGCCGAGTTCGGAATTGAAGTTGGCGCTGATCTGCGCGCCGGGGGCGTCCGAAATCTCTTTGCCGTACAGCTTGTTGGCCAGTGCGTACGAATAGATCGTGCCGGCCTTGGGTGCGCCGGGGAAGTCGGCGAACACCTGGGTGGCGCCAGCGCTGCCGAGGACGGCGCCTGTGGCGGTGCAGGTCAGCGGACGGAACTGCGCGTTGATGACGATCGGCACCGCGGAGCTCAGGGTGCGGCCCCAGATGTTGGCTGCGTGCGTGAACGCGATCAGGCGCTGCTCACCGATGGTGGTGCCGGTGTTGCCGCCGACGGGCGCGGCCGGGGTCGTATCGTTGAAGCCGACGCCAGGCGCGTTCAGGTTCTTGATGACGATCGTCGCAGCGGCCTGGGCCGAGCCCATGGCGGCGCAGGAAAGAGCCAGGCTGGCAGCAACCAGGCGCAGGGTAGGCTTACTGGACTTCATTCTGGTGCTCCTTCGATTGCGTGGTCACTGGGTGATTGCTGGCATGTTCCGCGGCGCTCTTGCCGTGAATGCAATCGGCTTCGAGCTTGCCATCAGGCGTGCGGCGCACCACCGAGTAGACGATCGACTCTTCATCGACGTGGGCGGCGACGATGCCGTTTTGCTGCAGGCGCACGACGCCGGCGGCCGGGGCGCCGGAAGCCGCGCGGGCGGCCTTCTGGGCGGCGCGGTCGGCGGCGCGCAGGTCGTTCAGCTGTTTCGCTTCGGCGGCGGTCGCGTTGCGAATCTTGCCGGTACGTGGGTCCTTGTGGACGGTCTGGCCATCCTGGCCGGCGGCGAATGCCGAGCCGGTGAGCGCCAGCGCCGCAATGGCGACGATGCTGCGCAGTGTGCGAACGGGGGTGTGCATGTTGTCTTGTCTCTTCTAAAAAAAGTCGTCGATCGGTGCAGTGTTTTCCCCGCTTCTTGGATGAGCCGGTTGCGACGAACTATAGCTTTGGAGCCAATAAAATCAGGCAAAAGTTGTTAAAAATATTGTATGGTTGAGTTCACAATTGACGAAAGATCGTTCGGTCTTTGCAATGAGAAAGTGCACTGGAAATATTTTTACTGCCGCGTTGTATTTCCCACGCAAAAATTCCAGCAGGAATTTTTTGCGGATAAGGACGTGCGGGGACGACCGGATGTCGGCTCAGACGGCCGTCGGCAGGCGGATGGCGAAGGTGGCGCCGTGGCCGCGCCCGGCGCTGCTGACGCCCAGGGTGCCCGCGTGCAGCTCGACGATGCGGCGCGCGATGTAGAGACCCAGCCCGAGGCCGGTGGCGTTGTCGTGCTGCTGCAGCCGGAAGGCGCCGAACACGTGCGGCAGGTCCTCGGGCTCGATACCCTGGCCGGAGTCGGCGATGTCGATCCCGACGGCGCCGTCGCTGCGGCGGATGGTGATCCGGATCAGGCCGCCGTCCGGGGTAAATTTCACCGCATTGAACAGCAGGTTCCAGAACACCTGCTGCAGGCGCCGCCCGTCGGCCTCGAAGCGGATGGTGTCGCCGTAATCGCTGGGCGTCACCTGCATCAGGATATTTTTCGCGTGCGCGTGCGGTTCCACCGTCGAGATGGCGTCGCGCAGGACCTGGCCCAGCACCACCGGCGTGCGGTTGATCGACATCTGGCCGGTCAGGGTGCGCGCCGCGTCGATCAGGTCGTCGACCATGGCCGTTTCCTGGCGCACGTGCACGCGCATCGATTCCAGGCCGCCCACGGCCGCCGGCGGCAGGTCGGGCATCGTGCGCAGCATCAGTTCGATGCGCATCGACAGCGCCGACAGGGGCGTGCGCATCTCGTGCGACACGGTGGCCAGGAACAGTTCGCGCGTGCGGTGCACCCGGGTCAGGTCGTCGATGGTTTCGCGCTGGCGGTCCAGCGTGCTCGACAAGGTACCCAGCAGCGCCGTGTAGGTTGCCATGCGCGTCTCCGATACGGGCGCGTCGAGCCGCACTTCGCTCCACAGCAGGTGGCCGGTCAGCCCGATCTGCCTGGCGATGGCTTCGCAAGCCAGGGGCGAACTGAAGTCGGCGAAGCGCCAGCCGAACACCAGCACGCCGTACACCTCGCCGCGCAGCAGCAGCGGCTGGGCGCAGACCCGCAAACCCTCGCCGAATTGCGCCGACACCGATGCGCCGCTTGCGTGCACCGTGCGCACCAGCTCGCGCTCGAATGCCGTGCCCGGACCATCCACCGCCCACAGGGTCGAGCGCGACGCCAGCAGGCTTGCCAGGCGCGATCCCGTCAATGGGCCGATGCGGCGCAGGCCCGACACGTCGTAGGCCGACGTGACAAGGCCTGTCGCTTCCGTGAACTGCCGTAGCGGCGTGTGCCAGTCGTCCCAGTCCACTGGCGCATTGTCTGGCAATTCGGCCGTGATCACTGGGGCTTTTCGGTGGGCGGATGTTCGGAGTGCGGCAAGGGATTGCCGCTGGCCAGGGCTTCCTCGACCGCCGGACTCTGGCGTGACGGCGAACGCGACAGCAGGCCGTAGTAGGACGAGAACGGCAGCTGCGGCACGGCCTGGGTATCGGTATCGCTTTCGTCCACCAGCATCAGGCCGCCCTGGCCGATCGCGTATTCGCGCGTGACCTGCAGGTTGCGGCTGCCGCGCACCTTCGGTACGGCCAGCGCCCGGCGCAGCACGGTGGAAATCTCCACGTAGTTGAGCAGGATGATGTTGTCGACCAGGTGCGAACCCTTGAGTTCTTCGCTGATCTGGGACACGCCCAGCAGCTCCGGGCTTTCATAGTTGAACAGGGTCGTGGCGAGCCGGTTCTTGAAGTAGCTGGCGAGGACGTACAGGAAGTCGGAGACCTCGGTGCGGCTGGCCATTTCATAGACGGCGATCGAATCAAAGACGACGCAGTCGATCCCTTCCTTCTCGACCAGCCTGACAATGCGGTCGAAGTGCACGTCCAGTTCGAGTTCCAGTGGTGACTCGTAGTGGATGAACAGGTCGCCCGATTCGACCAGGCTTTCCAGGTCGAAGCCGAGCGACCTGGCGTTACGCATCAACTGGCGCGGGTGCTCGTCCAGGCTGACCAGCAGCGCCTTGTGGCCGGTCGTGATGGCATGGGTCAGGAACTGAACGCTGAACACGGTCTTGCCAGTGCCGGAAATGCCGCTCACCAGCGTCACCGAGCCCTTGTAGAGGCCGCCGTCCATCATCCTGTCGATCGCCGGCGCACCGGTCGACAGGCGCTCTTCCGAGGTGGGCTGGTCGAGCGCCGCGACCGGGCGCGACTGGGCGCGGCGGTACACGTGCACGCCTTCGCCCGGCTCGATGCGCATGGTGTGGCTGCCGGTGATGAAATCCTGGCCGCGCGACTTCATGACGGTCAGGCGGCGGCTGACGCGGCGCCGTGTCTCTTCGCGCGTGAGCGAAATGATCGTGTCGAAGACAAAGCGTTCGTGGGCCAGCACGCCGCTCAGCGATTCGTCCTTTTCGGCCGTGACCATGGTCGTCACGCCCAGGCGAGTGAGCCCCTCGATCAGCAGGTGCACGTCCTCGCGGAAGGGCAGGTCGTTTCCTTCGGCGTACAGGCGAAGCGGGGTCAGGCCGTCGATCAGCAGGCGCCTGGCGCCCATTTCCTTGAGCGAAGCGGCGAACACGCCGTCGCTGCTGCGAAACTCGCTCAGCAGCACGGCCGGGCTGGTCTGGATGATCTTGATCTTGCCCTGGTCGATCAGGCCTTGCAGGTCCCAGTTGAAGCCGGCGGCGTCGCGCAGCAGCTTGGCGGGGTCGAGTTCGAAGGAGACGATGGCGCCCGGTTCGTCATGGTCGAGCGCGCCATGGTAGATGAAGCCCAGGCCGAGCGTGGTCTTGCCCGACCCTGGCGGGCCTTCGACGATCAGGTTGTTATTGCGGGGAATGCCGCCCAGGAGTATTTCGTCGAGCCCGACGATACCGGTCTTCACCAACTCGTTCATATGACTGCCTTTTTGCTATGGTTGCGCAGTTTATCATGCGGGTTGCGGCGTGTCTGCGCCATGCCGGCGGAATGGCCGCGTTCCGGGAGACTTGTCGATTGCGTACGCCCTCAGCGGCGCTGGTATATCCTTTAAGCTTCAACCATTGACAGCCGACGCCATGACCACCGAATCCAATCTCAGCGAAGCCAAAGACACCCAATTGCGCGCCGATGCGCTCGAGTACCACCGCAGCCCGACACGCGGCAAGATCGAGGTCGTTGCCACCAAGCCGCTGTCGAACCAGCGCGACCTGTCGCTGGCCTATTCGCCCGGCGTGGCCTATGCCTGCGAGGAAATCGCCGCCAATCCCGCCATGGCCGCCGAATACACCTCGCGCGGCAACCTGGTGGCCGTGATCACCAACGGTACCGCGGTTCTGGGCCTGGGCAACATCGGTCCGCTCGCCTCGAAGCCGGTCATGGAAGGCAAGGGCTGCCTGTTCAAGAAATTCGCGGGCATCGATGTGTTCGACCTCGAACTCGACGAACTCGATCCCGACAAGCTGGTCGACGCGATCGCGATGCTGGAGCCCACCGTCGGCGGCATCAACCTGGAAGACATCAAGGCGCCCGAGTGCTTCTACATCGAGAAGAAGCTGCGCGAGCGGATGAACATCCCGGTCTTCCACGACGACCAGCATGGCACGGCGATCATTTCGAGCGCGGCCCTGCTGAATGCCCTGAAGGTTGTCGGCAAGGAGATCGGCCAGATCAAGCTGGTCGCTTCCGGCGCCGGCGCGGCGGCGATCGCCTGCCTCGACATGATGGTGATCCTCGGCGTCAAGCGCGAGCATATCTATGTGACCGACTCGAAAGGCGTGATCCACGTCGGGCGCGAGGCCAACATGGAGGCCAACAAGGCGCGTTACGCGCAGGAGACGACGGCGCGCAGCCTGGCCGACATCATCCGCGATGCCGACGTCTTCCTCGGCTGCTCGACCGCCGGCGTGCTCACCGGCGAGATGGTCAAGACCATGGCCGACAAACCCGTCATCCTGGCGCTGGCCAACCCGGAGCCTGAAATCCGCCCGGAAGTGGCGCGCGCGGCGCGGCCCGACTGCATCATCGCCACCGGCCGCTCGGACTATCCGAACCAGGTCAACAACGTGCTGTGCTTCCCCTATATCTTCCGCGGCGCCCTCGATTGCGGCGCCACCCGCATCACCGACGAGATGAAGCTGGCCTGCGTCACCGCGATCGCCGAACTGGCCGAAGCTGAAGCGAGCGACGTGGTGGCCTCGGCCTACGAGGGCCAGGACCTGGCCTTCGGTCCCGAATACATCATCCCGAAGCCCTTCGATCCGCGTCTGCTGGCGGCGATCGCGCCGCGCGTGGCGCAGGCCGCGCAGGATTCGGGCGTGGCGGCGCGCCCGATCACGGACATGGCGGCCTACCGCGACAAACTGGCGCAGATGATCTACCACACGGGTTTCTTCATGAAGCCGGTGTTCACCAAGGCCAGGGCCAACCCGCGCCGCGTGGCCTATGCCGAAGCGCTCGACGTGCGCGTGCTGCGCGCGGTCCAGACCGTGGTCGACGAAGGCATCGCCAAGCCGGTCCTGATCGGCGAGCAAGGCGCCATCGAGCGCGCCATCAAGGACGCCGGGCTGCGCCTGCAGGCGGGCGTCGACTATACCCTGGCCGAAGGCCAGGGAGACCCGACCCTGCAAGGGACGCGCCTGCTGCAGCGGGGCGAAGTCGATGCGCTGATCTGCGGCATGACGGGCAGCTACGACAGCCACCTGGAACACGTGAAAAACGAGATCGGCACCGCGCCCGGCGTCGAGGTGCTGGCCGCCATGAATGCGCTGGTGCTCGACAAGTACACGCTGTTCATCACCGACACCTATGTCAACGACGCGCCCTCCGCCGCCGAACTGGCGGGGATCGCGCGCCTGGCCGCCGCCACGCTACGCGAATTCGGCCTCGAACCAAAAGTGGCGCTGCTCTCGCATTCCTCGCAAGGGTCGTCGAACCGCCCCTCGGCCATCCGCATGCGCGAAGCGCGCGAGCTCTTGAAACAGAGCGAGCCGGAGCTGCTGGCGATCGGCGAAGTCCATGGCGACGCCGCGCTGTCGGAAGAGATCCGCGCCATGTACGACATCGAAAGCGGTTTTGCCGGCAGCGCCAACCTGCTGGTGATGCCGTCGCTGGACGCCGCCAACATCCTGTTCAACGTGCTGAAGGTCGCGGCGGGCAAGGGCGTCACCGTCGGCCCGATCCTGCTCGGCAGCGCCAAGCCGGTGCACATCCTGAGCCCGAGCGCCACCGTACGCCGGATCGTCAACATGACTGCGCTGGCCGTGGCGGCGGTTCGCTGATCGAAAAATCTGCCGGATGTTGCGCATATGCAGCATCCGGTCGATGACCCTCGTGCGCCGGCATAGGAGAAGGCGGCAGAGATACGGCCGCTGAATATCCATCATTCCTAAAAGCAATTAGATTTATTTCTCGAAAGCATCATACTGCTCGGTATCCGATCATAACGAGCTTCCCATGTCCAGTACCCACATCGTCCAGCCTGCCAGTTCCAGTCCGCTTGCCGGCTTGCGGAAGGAAACCGTGTCACGCTTGCAGAAGGTCCTGCAGCGCTTCGTCGTCCCGGTCAGCTCGACCGATGAAATGAATAAAGTCTGGAAGCTCTACCGTCTGATTCCCCGCAGCGACAGCGCACCGAAGATATCCGATTGCTGAATGTCGATCATCATGAGCCTCAATTTGATTTCTATCTCAATGCGCCCATACTGATTGCATACAACGGATAACCAGCGAGGACATCATGTTCACTACCCAGTCACTTCCTTCCACGACCTTGCAGCGCGCCCTGGCCCGCGTGCAGGCCTTCATGACGCGCCTGGTCGCCCCTGCGCAGGACAAGGGCGAGCTCTGGCAGCTGTACCGGCTGGCGCGTGGTTCCGATTCGATGCGCCCGGCTTTGGTGCGCAAGTTGGCAGCGGCCAGCGCCCGTCCTTGAGCGCAAGCGAGTATTCAGACCTTGCCGATCTGGCGGTCGATTGCCTGTAAGGCCCGCTCGTTGCGTTCACTGTAGCGGTCGGTCAGGTAGTCGCTGCGCCCGCGCGTCAGGAGCGTGAACTTGAACAGCTCCTCCATCACGTCGACTACCCGGTCGTAATAGGCGGAGGGACGCATTCGCCCCTCATCGTCGAATTCCTTGTAAGCCATCGGCACCGAGGACTGGTTCGGAATCGTAATCATGCGCATCCAGCGTCCCAGCAGGCGCAGCGTGTTGACGACATTGAAGGATTGCGAACCGCCGCAGACCTGCATCACGGCCAGGGTGCGGCCCTGGCTCGGGCGCAGCGCACCCTGTTCGAGCGGGATCCAGTCGATCTGGTTCTTCATCACGCCGGTGATCGCGCCATGGCGTTCCGGGCTGCACCATACCTGGCCTTCGGACCACAGGCACAGCGCGCGCAACTCCACCACTTTCGGATGCGTCTCGGGCACGCTGCCGACCATCGGCAGGGTCATCGGATCGAAGATCTTCACTTCCGCGCCAAACTGCTCGAGGATGCGCGCCGCCTCGAAGCTGAGGAAGCGCGAAAACGAGCGCTCGCGCAGCGAGCCGTAGAGCAGCAGGATGCGCGGCGGATGGCTGAAATCACCGACCGGCGCCAGCTTCGCTTCGCTGGGCGCCTCGAAGTGCTCGGGGCGGATGTTGGGCAGTCCCTCGATCTTGTTCATACCAGCCGCTCCCCGCCGGCGCCGACCACGCGTTCGCCGTCTTCCTTGGCAAAGGCGCCGCGCTGCGCGGCCGGCAGGATGTCGAGCACCAGCTCCGAAGGACGGCACAGGCGTACGCCAAGCGGCGTCACGACGAAGGGGCGGTTGATCAGGATGGGATCGGCCAGCATCGCGTCGAGCAGCTGGTCGTCGCTCGTGGCCGGATCATCCAGGCCGAGTTCGGCAAAGCGCGCTTCCTTGCTGCGCACCGCCTCGCGGACCGACAGGCCGGCGCGTTCGATCATCCCGGCCAGCACGGCGCGGCTCGGGGGCTGCTGCAGGTACTCGATGACGGCCGGTTCGATCCCGCTGTTCCTGATCAGGCCGAGCGTGTTGCGCGAGGTGCCGCAAGCCGGGTTGTGATAGATGGTGACGTCCATGTTGTAAGACCTCTCTGGCTGACTCAACTGAGGCGCAGGGCGAGCGCGCACAGGGTAAGGAAAAGAATCGGGAGCGTGAGCACGATCCCGACCCGGAAATAATGGCCCCAGGAGATGCGGATATTCTTCGCCTCCAGCACGTGCAGCCAGAGCAGGGTGGCGAGGCTGCCGATCGGGGTGATCTTCGGCCCGAGGTCGGCGCCGATGACGTTCGCGTAGATCATCGCCTCGCGTACCACGCCGCTGGTGGCGGTGGCGTCGATCGCCAGGGCGCCCACCAGCACGGTCGGCATGTTGTTCATGATCGAGGACAGGATCGCGATGATGAAGCCGGTGCCCAGCGCCGCGCCCCATACACCGTACCCGGCGCACTGGTTCAAGAGGTCGGTGAGGTAGTTCGTCAGTCCCGCATTGCGCAGGCCATACACGACCAGGTACATGCCCAGCGAGAATCCGACAACCTGCCAGGGCGCGCCGCGCAGTACTTCACGCGTCGAGATGCGGTGCCCGCGGGCCGCTACCGCCAGCAGCAGGGCTGCGCCCGCCGCCGCGACCGCGCTGATCGGAACGCCGATCTCGTCAAGCCAGAAAAAGCCCACCAGCAGCATGGCCAGGACCCACCAGCCGGTGATAAAAGTCGCACGGTCATGGATGGCTTCGTCCGGCTGTTTCAGCTGGGCCAGGTCGTAGTTGGCGGGAATGTCCTTGCGGAAGAACCAGGTGAGCGCGGCCAGCGTCGCCGCGACCGACACCAGGTTGACCGGCACCATCACCGCCGCATAACGGGCGAAGCTGATATTGAAATAATCGGCCGAGACGATGTTGACCAGGTTCGAGACGACCAGCGGCAGGCTGGCCGTATCGGCAATGAAGCCGGCCGCCATCACGAACGCGAGCGTGGCTTTTGCCGAGAAGCGCAGCGCAACAAGCATGGCGATGACGATCGGCGTGAGAATCAGCGCCGCGCCATCGTTGGCGAACAGCGCCGCCACCGCGGCGCCGAGCAGGACCAGCAGGATGAACAGGCGCCGGCCATTGCCCTTGCCCCAGCGCGCCACGTGCAGGGCCGCCCATTCGAAGAAGCCCGCCTTGTCGAGCAGGAGGCTGATGATGATGACGGCGACAAACGCGCCCGTCGCGTTC
The DNA here is from genome assembly GCF_059685915.1 of Telluria sp. LT2P34. Taxonomy (NCBI): domain Bacteria; kingdom Pseudomonadati; phylum Pseudomonadota; class Betaproteobacteria; order Burkholderiales; family Oxalobacteraceae; genus Telluria; species Telluria sp. LT2P34. The sequence goes on along the minus strand of NZ_JCASIN010000001.1, from coordinate 295,474 downwards.
CAGACGATGTTCCATACCACGGGAATGTCGGAGACCTGGATCACGCCTGCCAGCAGGGCGACCACCGCGCCTGCTGCGGCGCTCCAGCCGATGCCAAGTCCCCGGGGCTGCCAGATGACAAGAATGAGTGTAGCGAGGAAGATCAGAAATGCGATGAGCACGAAAGGTCCTGGTAACAGATCGATGGATTGGCGGGTCGCCGACGGCGAGCCGCGTGAAGTGACGGGCTCAGGGGAGCAGATTGCCGATGCGGTCGAGCTCGGCCTTGAACCTGGCCTTGTCGGCTTTCAGCGCTTCCAGCGGGAGTGCCAGGAAGGCCTGCGTGCGGGCCAGGATGATCTCGCAGGTTCGCTCGAATGCTGCTTCGATTGCCTCTTCGGTACCGACGACATGGCTGGGATCGTCCAGGCCCCAATGCGTGCGCAGGACCGGTCCGAGATAAGCGGGACAAATCTCGCCGGCGGTTTCGCCGGCGGCGCTGCTGCAAACGGTGATGACGACGTCGGGCATCGCCGGCAGCGCATTCCAGGATTTGCTGTAATAGCCCTCCGTCGACATCCCTTTGCGCTCAAGCAGGGCGACCGCACGCGGATGCAGGCAGCCCGTGGGTTGACTTCCCGCGCTGATTCCGGTCCAGCCTTCCGGGGCAAGGTGGTTGAAAATGCCTTCGCTGAGGACGGAGCGGCAGGAATTGCCGGTGCAGAGAAACAGGATATTCATGCAAGGATAAGTTCGAGTGAGGGAAATGGACAGGTGTAGGCGAGTCGCTTACTCCCGCCTGGCGACCGGACTGCAATCGGCACCTGGACTCGCGCCGCAGGGCACCCCGGCGCAGCAGTTCTCGGTCAGGAAATCGATCAGGCCGTTCATTGTCGCGACGTTCGCGGCGTAGATGACGAAGCGCCCGTCCTGCCGTGATGACAGTAGCCCTGCGTGCGACAGCTCTTTCAGGTGGAAGGACAGCGAGGACGGCGGAATGTCGAGATGCTCGGCGATCTTGCTCGCGGCCAGACCCCCGGGTGCGGCCTGCACCAGCAGGCGAAAAACCGCCAGCCGGCTTTCCTGGGCCAGGGCGGCGAGCGCTGTGAGGGTGGTTTTCGTATCCATGGATGCCATCTTAAGGTAATCGTACGACACTTCCAAGAATATCGAATCTTCATGACGTGCCGATGACAGCGCGGAGCTGACCCGCGCCTGCCTCAGTCGGAAATCGCGGCTGCCTGTGCAGCGCTGCCGGCGGCCAGGCGCTCTTCGCGCAGCCAGACGAACAGCACCGCCATGATGAAGGGACCGACGAACAGGCCAATCACGCCCATGGTCGACACGCCGCCCAGCAGGCCGAACAGCACGGCCAGGAAGGGCAGATTGACGCGGTGGCCGATCAGCTTCGGGCGCACGAATTTGTCGACCAGGAACAGCTCGACCGTGCCCCAGGCGAACAAACCGAGCGCCGCCGCCGAATGGCCCTGGCCCAGCAGCAGCAGCGACACCATCGTGAACGACAGCGGCGCGCCGCCCGGTATCAGGGCGAGGTAGCCGGTGATCACCCCCAGCAGCACAGGGGCGGGCGCGCCTGCGACCGCGTAGGCAATGCCCAGCACCACGCCCTCGAGCACGGCGATCGAGCACAGGCCGAGCGCCGTGCCGCGCACCGACAGCGGCAGCACGTGGCGCAGCATGCCGTAGTGATCCGGCGCCAGGCGCATGCCGGTGCGGTCGACGTAGCGCACCACGGTCGGGCCGTGCAGGTAGAGGATGAACAGGGTCAGCAGCGTCAGGAACAGGTAGAGCGCATTGGCCAGGATGGTCGAGCCCCAGATGCGGGCGGCGCCGGTCAGGGTCGGCATGAAGTCGCCGAGCGAGGTCTGGATCAGGTTGTTCAGGCCGCCCGGGACCGCGAGGTGCTGCTGCCACCATTCGCGCGCCGACTCGGCAATGACGGGCAAGCCGCCGAGCCAGTCGGGCACCGGGACCCCGGTCGCGTTCAGTTGCAGCATCAGGCGGTGCACGCCGGCCAGCTCGTCGGTCAGGGTGTCGAGCAGGAGCAGGGCGGGGCCGATGAAGCTGAGCAGCAGGGCGCCGAGCAGCAGGCTGGCCGAGGCGGCGCGCGGCCAGCCGCGTGCCTGCAGACGCGTGTGCAGCGGCCAGGTGATCACGGCCAGCAGCCCGGCCCAGGCCAGGGAACCGAGGAAATGCCGCAGCAGCAGCGCCAGCACGCCGGCGAAGATCAGCGGGAGGACCAGGTTGGAATAGCGCATGCCGGCCTTCACGCGTTTGGCCCGGCCTGGCTGCATGGCCCCATGCAGGATCGTGGAAGCAGGACAGCGGTAGGAACGGGCATCGTGTATTTCACTTGTCGAGTCTGTTGCTGCGGCAGCGTGCCGCGGGGAGAAAGGTCCGCGTAGTATAGATCAGGCAGCCGCAGGGAAAGCCGCATTTTACGAAGATTTCCTTCGGAAAAGCCGAACTCAGAGCCGAACTCAGCGGCTGTAGCCACGCCCGGCCTTGCCCGGGCCGGTCAGGAGCTCGATCGGCAGCGGGAACACGATGGTCGACGATTTGTCGCCGGCAATCGCCGACAGGGTCTGCATGTAGCGCAGCTGCATCGCGCCCGATTGCTGGGACAGCACCAGCGCCGCCTGCTGCAGCTTTTCGGAGGCCTGCAGCTCGCCCTCTGCATGGATCACCTTGGCCCGCCGTTCGCGCTCGGCTTCGGCCTGGCGCGCGATCGCACGGATCATCGACTCGTCCAGGTCGACATGCTTGATCTCGACGTTGGCGACCTTGATGCCCCAGGCGTCGGTCTGGGCGTCGAGCACCTGCTGGATGTCGAGGTTCAGGCGCTCGCGTTCGGCCAGCATCTCATCGAGCTCGTGCTTGCCGAGCACGGCGCGCAGCGTGGTCTGCGCCAGCTGGCTGGTCGCTTCCATGAAATTGGCGACCTGGATGATGGCCCGTTCCGGATCGACCACGCGAAAATAAATCACCGCGTTGACCTTCACCGAGACGTTGTCGCGCGAGATCACGTCCTGGGTCGGCACGTCGAGCACGATGGTGCGCAGGTCGACGCGCACCATCTGCTGCAGCACCGGGATGACGATGACCAGGCCCGGCCCCTTGACGCCCCAGAAGCGCCCCAGCTGGAACACCACGCCGCGCTCGTATTCGCGCAGCACCCGGATCGCCGACACCAGCAGTGGAATGAGCAGGACCAGGAGGGCGGCGAGGCCGAAGCCGATATCGAGGATCATGATGAAGCTCCCGGTTGGGGTTCGATGGGTGCGACCTGCAGTACCAGGCCGTCGCGTTCGACGACGCGCACCGCCTGCCCGCGCCGCAGGGGACGCGCGGCGACCGCCTTCCACAGCTCGCCCTCGAAGCGCACCCAGGCTTCGAGGCCGCCGGCGCCGAGCTCCTCGACCCGCGCTTCGGCGCCGGCAAAGGCGGCGGCGCCGCTGGTGACCGGACGCTTGCGGGTGTTCAAGGCCAGGCGCACGGTGCCGGTCACGAGCAGCAGGCTGGCCAGGGCCAGGCCGGCAACCAGCCCGGGCGGAACGCCGTAACCCGGCAGCTCGGTGTCGATCAGCATCAGGGCGCCGGCCACGAAGGCGACCACGCCTCCCAGGCCGAGGACGCCGAAGCTGGGCAGGAAAGCCTCGCCCACCATGAACAGCAGGCCGAGCGCGATCAAGGCCAGCCCGGCGTAATTTACCGGCAGCAGCTGCAAGGCGTACAGGCCAAGCAGCAGGCAGATGGCGCCGATCACGCCGGGCGCGACGAAGCCCGGATTCATGAACTCGAACAGCAGGCCGTAGATCCCGATGGTCATCAGGAGCAGCGCGACGCCGGGGTTGGCGATCGCGCCCAGCACGTCGGTGCGCCAGTCGGACGCGAACGGTGCGAGCGCCGCGCCGCGCGTCGCCAGGCGTTTTTCCTGGCCGAGGACCGTGACCGCCTGGCCGTCGAGCTGGGCCAGCAGCGCGGGGACGTCGACGGCGACATACTCGATCACGTCCTGCCGCAGGGCCTCGGTCGCGCTGAGGCTGACCGACTCGCGCACGGCGCGCTCGGCCCAGTCGGCGTTGCGCGCGCGCAGCTGCGCCAGGCTGCGCAGGTAGGCGGCGGCGTCGTTGACCTGTTTATTTGCCGAGGCTGAGCCCGAGCCAGGGTCTGGCGCCCGCTTGTCGCCTGGTTTCTTCGCGGCGCCGCCCGGTTCTTGCGGCTGCTGCGGCCCGATGCCGATCTCGACCGGGGTCGCGGCGCCAGGTTGGTGCCCGGCGCCATGGCCGCGATATGGCTGGCGTACAGGATATAGGTGCCGGCGCTTGCCGCGCGTGCGCCGCCCGGCGCGACGAAAGCGGCGACCGGCAGCGGGGCGCTCAGGATCGCCTTGATCACGCTGCGCATCGAGGTGTCGAGGCCGCCGGGCGTATCCATTTGCAGGATCACCAGCTGGTCGCCGTTCTGTGCCGAACGCGCGATGCCGCGCACGATGTAGTCGGCGCTGGCCGGGCCGATCGCGCCGTCGATGCTCAGGAGGCCGACGCCGGGTGCGGCCTGCGCCGGGCGCGCCAGCAGGGCTGCCAACACCAGCGGCAGCAGCGCGAGCGCGAACCATAACCGGGGCCGGCTGTGCAGAAACACGATGTTCTCCAGGCGTGGGCGCACACCATATCGGACCAGCGCGCGCGGCGCTGGTTCCCCTGGCTTAAGGGCAGAACTCTTTCCGGATTACGCTGCGTCGGCCAGCGACGCGCCGACCTCGCGCAGGCACGCGGCCAGCTTGGCGTCGAGTGCCGGGATCGAGCCCGCCAGCGCCTCGAGCGCCAGCGCGATCTCGTTCGCGCGTTCGGTCAGCAGGGCGGCGCCCGCGCCCACCTGGGGCAGGACCAGTCCGCTGCGCGGCAAGTGGAAATTCATGCCGGCATGCGGGCGCGGTTCGGCGCCCGCGGGCAATTGGGTCAGGAGGACGGCCAGCGCATGCACGACGTGCATCAGCCCAACCGCACCATCGATTTCCAGGCGCCGCCGCGCCTGGCCGCCGGCGCCGATGCCGGTGCCGCTCGCCAGCAGGCGCAGCATCAGCCCGTAGGTCGCGTTCGCCAGGTCGAGCACCCGCGCGCTGTCGGGATGGTCGACGTGGCAGCCGGGGGCGCCCGGCAACGGCGCGAACATGAGCGGGTCGCAGGCCACCGGGCGGTGCGCCAGGAAGCCGGGGTCGTCGCCCAGGAAGGCGTCGTATTCGGCGGCCATCGCCACGAAGCGCGCGTAATGCGATTCCTCGCTGTCGCGGCGGCCGCCTTCGCCCTGTTCGATGATCACCTCAATGGCGTGCAGCGCCGAGCGCAGGTCGGTCACCGTCACCAGGCCGGGCATGTCCATCAGCTCCGGCCCGAGCTGGGCGTCCAGGCTGCCGGCGAACAGGGCGTTTTCGCCGAGGCGCGCGGCCAGGGTCTCGAAACCCTCCCCGATGCCGCGATACAAGTGGCCGACGGTGTCGAAATCTTCCAGCGTCGGCGTCAGGCGCGAGCGGGCCGGACGCCGTTTGTAGGCCTGGGCCGACTCGAAGCCCCTGGCCTGGGGCAGGTCCATGCCTTCGGGACGCTCCAGGTAGACAAAGTGGGCCAGCGTATCGCGGGTGAGCGGTGCCAGACGCACGACCAGGCTCGATGGATGGTAGCCGGGCGCCACCGGAAAATTCTGGCGCCGGAAATGCGGCGGCGAGCCGATGCTCATCAACAGGTTGTTGACGGTGGCGAGATGGGCCATTTCCTCCATCGCGACGCTGCGGATTTCCTTGCGCCAGCGGTCGATGACGGCAAGCTGCGCCGGCGTCACGCCCTCGGCAACGGATGCCTTCAGGCTCCACCCGGCAAACAGGTAGGTGCACATCAGGCCATGCTCGATCTCGGCCGCTTCGGTCAACAGGTAGATGAGCTGTTCGCGGTCGTTGACGCGCACTGCATGCTGGTCGGTGGTCGTGGATGTGTTCATTCGAACACTATAACGGAAGACGGCGCGCAAGCCGGCGGCTGCGCGCGCCTGCCTTGAAGCGGCCCGGCATCGATGCCGGCCGCGCAGGCCTCTCGGTGAGGGCCACCTTCGCGGTGAGCGTGTCAAGACATATCGCCTGCTCCATGGACATGGGAGGGCTCAGTGCGCAAACAGGACGGGGACCGTGGAACGTTCGAGCAGCACCCGGGTGACGCCGCCGAGCACGATCTCGCGGTAGCGGCTGCGCCCGAAGGCGCCCGCCACCAGCAGGCCGGCGCCGCGCGTGGCGACGATGTCGAGCAGGGCCGCCCCGGCAGGCTTGTCGGTGTGCACCGAGACCACCTCGACCGGCACGCCGTGGCGCGCCAGGTAGAGCGCCATGTCGGCGCCGGGGTCGTCGCCATGCAGGTCGCCGCCGCGTTCCGGATTGACCAGCGCCAGGTAAACCGCGCGGGCGCGCACCAGCAGCGGCAGGGCGGCGTTGATGGCGCGCAGCGCGGTGATGCTGCCGTCCCAGGCGGCGACGATGCGCTCGCCGAGCGCCTGGCCGGCGTAGGCCGGCGGCACCGCCAGCACCGGCCGCGCGCCGTGCAGCGCCAGGTATTGCGGCAGGCCGCGCATGGCGGATCCGCCATCGCCGCCCAGGCTGGTGACCACCAGGTCGGCATAGCGCGCGTGCAGCAGCAGCGCATCGCGATGCTCGTCCTCGACCAGGCGCTCTTCGACCGATTGCACGCCGAGCTGCCGCGCGCGCTCGGCAAAGCGCGCGAGCGAACGGCGCGCCGCCTCGCGCAAGCCGTCGAACTCGTCGATCGGCGTGACCGCCATCGAACCGGTGAGCAGGGCGTAGGCGGGCCAGGAGAGGCCGGTGGCGGCGCTGCCCACCAGGTGCGCGTCGTGCTCTCGGGCAAGCCAGGCGGCCGCCCGCAGCCGCCCATCCATCGACGCTTGCTCGTCGACGTGAACGATGATCGTCTTGAACATGGCTGCTCCTTCCTGCAAGGCGTCAATGGGGGAGGTATCGCGTCCCCGCCCGTCGACTCTACGCCGAGTCGCGCGCCGCGTCAGACGCGCGACTGATGCAGATCAAACAACAGCGAGTTATTCTGGCGAACTTCGCCCTCAGCTGCTGCGTTGTACAATCGCGCCGACTCCTTCCTTCACAAGAGCCCGCCCCATGACACCGCCGCCAGGCCCCGCCGCGCGCGAACTCCGGCGTTTTTCCCTGGCGACCCTGGTCGTCACGACGGCCGCCCTGATCCTGGCCCTGGCCCTGGTCACGGCCGCGATGCTGTTCGCCAGCTACAAGGACACGCTCGACGCCCAGAAGACCTCGCTGCGCAACGTCGCCATCGCGCTGGCGGCGCAGACCATGAGCGTGGCAAAAGCCATCGACGGCGCCATGGCGCGTGCTTCGGGCATCCGCAGGCACCTGGGCGCCGACAGCGTCGGCCAGGTGCTGCTCGGGGAGAATGCCGGCGGCGCGCTGGAATACCTGCGGCGCCTTGCGATCATCGACGGCGCCGGCCGCGTCGTCGCGAACGTCGTGCCGGGCGGCGCGGCGTCCGCGCTGCCGCCGCTGCCGCCGCTGGCCGATATTGCGCGCGCGTCAGGCCAGGGCGCCGGCGGCGACGGCGTGCGCATCTTCGTCTCGGACATCGATCCGCGCAGCGGCGCGCGCCTGATCAACTTCGTGCGGCCGCTGGGCGCCGACGGTGGCGGCTGGATCGTCGCCCAGGTCGACGCCGAGCGTTTCATGCGCCTGTACGGCCTGGTCGAACTGGGCAAGGGCGGTTCGGTAACCCTGTTCCAGCGCGACGGCACGATGCTGGTGCGGGGACCGGATTATCCGCTGGGCATCGGCCGCTCGTATGCCGGTACGCCGCTGTATCGCGAGCACCTGCCGCGCGCCGAGCGCGGCGTGTTCGAGACCGCCAGTCCGCTCGACGGCACGCCCCGCCTGTACGGTTACGATACCGTGCCCGGCTTTCCGCTCCTGATCATCACCGGCATGAACCGCAGCGACGCGCTCGCCCCCTGGTACGGCAGGATGTGGATGGCGGTCGCCTTCAATCTCCTGCTGGCCGCCGTGCTGTCCCTGCTGGCCTGGCGCATCGCGCGCGGCGCCCGGCGCCAGTTCGAGCTCATCGAACTGCTCTCGTACAGCGAAGCGCGCCTCGACAAGAGCGCCCAGTACCTGGCCTCGATCATCAATGCGGTGGGCGCCCCGATCTGGGTGCTCGACCGCGAGCTGCGCATCGTCATGGCGAACCACGCCTTCGAACGGCTGGTCGGACGCCAGGGAAACGAGCTGGTCGGCGTGGAAGAAGCCGAGGTCTTCGGCGCCGGCGACCCCGACCGGCAGCGCCGCTACCGCGCCCTGCTCGCCGACGGCGCCAGCATCGAAACCCTGGGGCCGCTGCAGGGCAGCGGCGGCGACACGCGCACCGTGATCGAGCTGGCAACGCGGCTGGTCGCGGAATCGGGCGAGCCGCAGCTGGTCAGCGTCCTGACCGACATCACCGAGCGCGAACGCGCCGAGGCGCGCCTGGCCTGGCTGGCAGACTTCGACGGCGCGACCAGCCTGCCCAACCAGACCCAGTTCTGGCGCCTGTTCGAGGCGCGCCTGGCCACGGCGCTGGCCAGCGGGCGCGCCCAGGCGCTGCTGTCCCTCAGCCTGGAGCGCCTGCATGAAATCGTCGACCTGCTCGGCCATGAGGCGGGCGAGCGTGCGCTGGCGCGCATCGGCGAGCTGCTGCGCGCGCTGGCGGCGGAGCACAGCGGGCAGGGCGTGGTCGTGGCCCGCATCCGCGGCGCCGAATTCGCGCTGCTGGTGGACGCCGGCAGCGGGCGCGCCGCGCTCGAGCGCTTCGCCATGGCGCTGCACGAGCGCTGCTCGGCGCCGCTGATGCTGGACGACCGCGAATTCTTCCTCGGGCCAAAGCTGGGCGTGGCCCTGTTTCCCGAGGACGGCGCCAACCCCGACGAACTCTACCGCTGCGCGCAAGGGGCCCGCGGCGGCCAGGGTGTGGAGCTCGGGGGCGCCCTGTCGGACACGATCCATTTCTACTCGAGCCGCGTCCACCTCGATCTCGACCAGCGCCTGACCATGGAAGCGCAGCTGCGGCGGGCGCTCGCGGCGCGCGAACTGCGTCTCGTGTTCCAGCCGAAAGCGACGGTGCGGGGCGCTCAGGTGGTCGGTTTCGAAGCCCTGCTGCGCTGGTCGAATCCCTTGCTGGGAGAGGTGTCGCCGGTGCGCTTCATTCCGATCGCCGAGCGCACCGGCCTGATCATCCCGATCGGCGAATGGGTGCTCGAGGAAGCCTGCCGCCTGGTCGGCGAATGGTCGCGCGCATCGGGGCAGCCGGTGCGGGTGGCGGTCAACCTGTCGCCGCGCCAGTTCTACCAGAAGTCGCTGCTGGCGACCATCCAGCGCTGCCTGGCCGTCCACGGGGTGCCGCCGGGCTGCCTGGAGATCGAGATCACCGAAACGGCGCTGATGAGCCGCGAGGACGAAGTCGACCGCCTGATGCACGACATCCGGGCGCTCGGGGTCGAACTGGCCATCGACGACTTCGGCACCGGCTACTCCAGCCTGGCCTACCTGAAGCGCTTCCCGGTGGCCAGTTTGAAGGTCGACCGCGCCTTCGTGCGCGACCTCGGCAAGGATGAGGACAGCGCCGCGATCGCGCGCTCGATCGTCAACCTGGCGCACGGCCTGAAACTGAAAGTGGTGGCCGAGGGCGTCGAAACCGAGACCCAGCTGGCCATCCTGCGCGAGATGGATTGCGACGAATACCAGGGCTTCCTGTTCAGCCGGCCGGTCGAGCAGGACGCGGTGCCGGGGCTGCTCGGGAGCGGCGCCCCCTCGCTCGCAGCCGAAGTGTCGGGGGCCGGCTGACCTGGATTTGCATGGCAGTTCGCTTGGGGCGCACGGGGCAGGGCACCAAGCCGGTTCGGCGCTGTCGAACCAGACGAACTAGCAGGAGGCAACGATGCAATGCGCGTCCCGGATCGCCGCCACCCTGGCGGCGGCTCTCGCCCTGCCGGCTGCGGCGCCCCGCACTGCCGCGCCGCAGCCAGGCCTGTTGTGGCAGGCGCCAGTGCAGATCGCCGCCGGCGGCGGCGCGCGCGGGCCGTGGCGGCAAAATGCATCGCGCTACGATTACGTCGACGATGCGACCGTGGCGTTTACCGGTGGCAGCGCACTGGCCGTGGCCTGGGTCGACCAGCAGCGCAAGGACGTCTTCATGCGCAAGCACGGTGCGCGGGACGGCCGGCAGGTGAACGTCTCGCGCAGCCCGGATACCTTTTCCTGGCAGCCGCGCATCGTCGCGGCACCGGGGAAGACGGACAGGATCTTCGTGCTGTGGCAGGAGATCATCTTTTCGGGGGGCTCGCACGGCGGCGAGATCCTGTTTGCGCGTTCGGTGGACGGCGGCGCCAGCTTTTCCGCGCCGCTGAACCTGTCGCGCTCGCGCGGCGGCGACGGCAAGGGCCGCCTGGACCGCGCGACCTGGTCGAACGGCAGTCTGGACCTGGCGCTTGCCGCGAATGGCGACATCCTCGCGGCCTGGACCGAATACCACGGCGCGCTCTGGCTGGCCCGCTCGCGCGACGGCGGCGCCAGCTTCACGGCGCCACGCAGGGTGGCCGGCGACGATGCGCGGCCGGCGCGCGCGCCGACGCTGGCCTCCGGCCGCGACGGCGCCGTCTGGCTGGCCTGGAGCGTGGGCGAGGATCCCGGCGCCGCCATCCACGTCGCCAGATCAAGCGATGGCGGGGCCAGCTTCGGCCCGGCGGCGCGCGTCAAGGCCGGCCCGGGCCATGCCGACACGCCGCGCCTGGCGGTCGACGGCGCGGGCGTCGTGCACCTGGTGTTTGCCGAATCTACGGGCGGGCCGGCCGGAACCGCAGCCATCCGCCATGCGCGAACGACGGGCGGCGCCGGCGCCTTCAGCGAGGCGCGCACGATTTCCGGGCCGGGCGACGCCGGCTATCCGGCGCTTGGCCTCGACGGCGGCAAGGGCGTGTACGTGGTCTGGGAAGTGCTGGAGGCGCCCGGGGGACGTCCCGGAGCGCTGCGGATCGCCGTCTCCGTCGACGGCGGCGACAGTTTCGCGGCGCCGGCGCCGGTGCCGGTTAGCGCGGCGCCCGTGGGGGGCGCCAACGGCAGCCACCAGGGTTTGCTGGGTAAGAAACTGGCGGTGGACGGCGCGGGCAAGCTGGCCATCGTCAACAGCGGCATGCTGCCCGGGGTGAGCAGCCGGATCTGGCTGCTGCGGGGCCGGAGAATGCCCTGACTATGCCGGCGCCTGCCGCGCCGGCACCGCGCGCAACAGGCGTTCGATCTCGTCGAGGTCGGCCGGCTTGACCAGGTGGTGGTCGAAGCCGGCCGCTTTCGAGAGCGTGAAGTCGTGCGCCTGGCCGTAGCCGGTGAGGGCGATGAGCAGCGCCTGCGGGAAGGGACCTTCCCTGCGCAGGCGGCGCGCGAGCTGGTAGCCGTCAATGCGCGGCAGGCCGATATCGAGCACATACGCGTCCACCGGCCCGAGCTCCTGCGCCGCCAGCAGCGCTTCGGCATCCTCGAACAGCATGACCGCATGCCCGCGCGACTCGAGTGCGGCGGCCAGCGAGGCCCCGGCATCGGCGTTGTCGTCGACCACCACCACGCGCCGCGGCGCCTCCTTGGGCGCGGCCCCGGCCTGCTGGCGAGGGGCATGGCGTCCCTCATCGCGCCCGTCGATCAAGGCAGGCGCCGCGGCCAGCGGCAGCGTCAGCGTGAACGTGCTGCCGCGCCCGAGACCTGCGCTGCTGGCCGCCACCGTGCCGCCGTGGTGCAGCGCGATGCTGCGCACCAGCGCCAGGCCGAGGCCAAGGCCGCCCTGGGCCCGGTCGGGCGTGCGTTCGCCCTGGGTGAACAGGTCGAAGACCTGGGGCAGGAGGGCTGGTGCGATGCCGCTGCCATTGTCCGTCACGGTCAGGACGGCGGCGCCGGCGGCGACCCCGAGGCCGAGCGTGACCTGGCCGTGCTGCTGGGTGTATTTGGCGGCGTTGTTGAGCAGGTTCGACAGCGCCTGCACCAGCCGCGTCTTGTCGCCGCTGACCCAGGCCGGCGCCGCGTCCACCTGGATCGAGAGGCTGTGATGGCGCGCCTCGAGCAGCGGCCGGGCCTGCTCGACGGCGCTGCCGACCACCAGCTGCAGGTCGACCGGCGCGCGCTCCATCTGGACCAGGCCGCGCGTCACGCGCGACACGTCGAGCAGGTCGTCGACCAGGTTGGTCATGTGTTTGACCTGGCGCCCGATGATGTCGCTGGCGCGCCGCACATACTCGGCGTCGTGGTAGCGCACCCGCATGACCTGGGCGGCGGTGCTGATCGGCGCCAGCGGGTTGCGCAGCTCGTGGGCCAGCATCGCGAGGAACTCGTCCTTGCGCTGGTTGGCAGCGCGCAGTTCGTTTTCCGCCAGTTTCTGGTCGTGGATATCGGTACAGGTGCCCATCCAGCGGATGATCTTGCCGGCGTCGTCCATGACCGGCAGCGCACGCCCGAGCACCCAGCGCCAGGCCCCGGAGTGGTGGCGCAGCCGGTACTGGACTTCGTAGGTGTCGCCGGAGGCCAGGCTGTGCGACCAGCGCTCCCAGGCGGCATCGCGGTCTTCGGGATGGAACATCGTCGCCCAGGCCTCGCCGTCGGTCTCGCCGGGCGCGGTGCCGGTGAAGTCGTACCACTGGGTGTTGTAGTAATCGTGGTAGCCGTCGGGCAGGGTCGACCATACCATTTGCGGCATGGCGTTGGCGATCGTGCGCAGCTTCGCCTCGCTCGCGGCGAGCTCGGTTTCGCTCCTCAGCCGCTCGCTCGCGGTGCGGGTGCGCTCGGCCACTTCGCGGATCAGCCCGATATCGTCGGCCGACCAGCTGCGCGGCTGCGCGCTGTTGACGTACACCAGCGCGACCAGCTTGCCGTCCTCGATCACGGGCAGGTCGACGAAGGCGGCGCCGCTCATGGCGGCCAGCACCGGAGCGGCGGCTTCGGTACGCGCATCGAAGCGCACGTCGTCGATCACCACGTGCCGGCCGTCTTTCAGTTCGTCGATGAAGTTGCCGAACTGGCGCAGGTTGATGGTGCCGGCCAGCGTGACCACGCCTTCGGCCTGCCAGTCGCGGCTGACGAACATGTCGTCGGTCGCGGCATCGACGACGCCGAAGCCGGCCCGGCTCAAGCCGAGGGTCTCGCCCAGCACGCGCGAGGCGGCGAACATGATCTCCTGCGGGTCGCGCGCATCGCGCACCAGGTCGGTCAGGCGGATCAGGGCGTCGCGCCGGATGTCGCTGTGGACCCGTTCGGTGACGTCGGAACCGAGCACGAAGATGCCGCTCACGGCGCCGGAGGCGGCGCGTACCGGCTGGAACACGAAGTCGACATAGCGCTCGAGCACGGGGCCGCCGGGCGCCGCCTGCATCGTGTATTTCGCGCTCGTCGCGGTATACGGCTGCCCGCTGTGATAGACGCCATCGAGCATGGCGACATAGCCCTGGGCGGCGGCGTCTTCCAGGCCGTCGGCCAGGCGCTGGCCGAGGATGTCGCGGTGCCCGATCAGGCGCCGGTAGCCCGGGTTGACAAACTCGACGCGATGCTCCGGCCCGTCGAGCAGGGCCATGAACATCGGCGCTTCCTGGAACAGGCTGGCGAATTCGCGCCGGCGCTGGTAGTCGTGGTCAATTGCACTGTCGTTCGAAACCGATGCATTCATTCTTGGGCTGGGCATGAAATTGGTCGGGACGCATTGGCAAGGCAGGGCTGGTGTACCGACGAGGACAGGATTTTACCGCGTCGGCGGGCCATGCGTGCGCCCCGTATTGCCTTGCCCGGCTATGGTATGGTTATCACTTCGACCATTAGCCGGGACGCTGCATGGAATGGTTATCCGATCCGAATATCTGGATAGGTTTCTTCACACTGGTTGTACTCGAGATCGTTCTCGGCATCGATAACCTGATCTTCATCGCCATCCTCGCGGAGAAACTGCCGCCGGAGCAGCGCGACCGCGCCCGCCTGCTCGGCCTGTCGCTGGCGATGCTGATGCGCGTTGGCCTGCTGACCATGATTTCCTGGATCGTCACGCTGACCGAACCCCTGTTCAGCATACGAACCCTGTCCTTTTCGGGACGCGACCTGATCCTCCTGCTCGGCGGCCTGTTCCTGCTGTTCAAGGCGACGATGGAGCTGCACGAGCGGGTCGAGGGCGTGGTGCTGACCCGCGGCAGCCGTACCGCCTATGCGGGCTTCGGCGTGGTCGTGGCCCAGATCATCGCGCTCGACGCCGTGTTCTCGCTCGATTCGGTCATCACGGCCGTCGGCATGGTCGACGAACTCTGGGTCATGATGGCGGCGGTGGTGGTATCGATGGGCGTGATGCTGTTCGCCTCGAAAGCACTGACGCGTTTCGTGAACGCCCACCCGACCGTGGTCGTGCTGTGCCTGAGCTTCCTCCTGATGATCGGCCTGTCGCTGATCGCCGAAGGCTTCGGCTTCGCCATCCCGAAGGGCTACCTGTACGCGGCGATCGGATTTTCGGTGCTGATCGAGGCGCTCAACCAGCTGGCCCGGCGCAATCTGGCCAAGGAAGAGGCGCGCACGCCGCTGCGCGAGCGCACCGCCGACGCCATCCTGCGCATGCTGGGCGCCAGGAGCACGCCCCCGGTCGATGGTCATGTCCTGCTGGCGCCGCCGGCCCCGGGCGCCTTCGATCCGGCCGAGCGCAACATGGTCAGCGGCGTGCTGAGCCTGTCGCAACGCTCGATCCGTTCGATCATGACCAACCGCTCGGACATCACCTGGATCGACATCGATGCCGATGCCGCCGACATCCAGGCCCAGATCATGGAAACGCCGCACAGCTTCTTCCCGGTCTGCAAAGGCCAGCTCGACGACATCCTCGGCGTGGTGCGCGCGCGCGACCTGATGGCCGACCTGGCCCAGGGCGGCGCGATCGACCCGGCCCACTTGCGCACGCCGATCATCCTGCCCGAGTCCGGCGACGTGCTGAAGGTGATGGAAACGCTGAAACGCTCGCACGGCCAGCTGGTGCTGATCGCCGACGAATACGGCACCCTGCAGGGCCTGGTGACGCCGATCGACCTGCTCGAAGCCATCGCCGGCGACTTCCCCGACGAAGACGAGCAGCCGGCCGTGATCCAGCAAGGGCCGGATTGCTGGCGCGTCGACGGCGCGGCCGACCTGCACCACCTGCAGCAGGTGCTCGGCACCGAGGCGCTGGTCAGCACGAACGACGAGTACAGCTCGCTGGCCGGCTTCATGCTGGAACACTTCGGCGCGCTACCCTCGACCGGCCAGGCGGTGGAGCTCGATAACCTGCGCTTCGAGGTGGCCGAGGTAGTCGAGCGGCGCATCGCAATCGTCATGGTGACGCGCCTGCGGCCTGTGGCGGAGCTGAAAGGCGCCGGCAGGCGTGCACGGCCCGCGTGAATCTAGACCGGAATCGTCGACGTCCCACCCGCCGAGGAACCGTAATTCTGCAAGTCCCCGAACGGCAGGCGGCCCTCGTTGAGCGCGCCCAGGATGGCCTGCAGCTGGTCGTCGTCGGGCGAGATATACACGACCACCTGGTCGACTTCGTTCTCGAAATACGGCGTGTAGGGGACGTCGGTTTCCGCCATGACCTTGCCGACGAAACTGCCGTCCTGCATTTCGGCGAAGACCGTGACGAGGAAGGCGGAAGTGGTGCTGTTGTTGACGGTGAGTTCCATGGTGCTCCGAAGGTGGTTGAAACGGCGCCGCGCGGGGGCGCCTTGTCAGCGCATGATCGCCGTAAATTCGTTGAGGCGGCGCAGCTTTGCCTTCGGTCAACTCTTCGTCATCACGACAGCGCCAGGCCGTTCGCGCGCAGGTAGCCGTCGAACAGGCGCGGGTCGGGCGTGCCGGCGGCCAGCGCCACATAGGTGTCCGGCCGCAGCAGGTAAAAGGCGTCGCGCGCCAGGCCCGCAGCGCGGAATTCTTCGCGCCAGGGATACTGGCGCAGGTGCACCTGGTGCGCCGCGCACCAGTTGGCGGCCTCCGTTCGCGCCGCGCCATACACGTGCGCCTGCCAGCCGGGACGCGGCAGGGGTGCGAAGTTGTCGCCGCCGTCGATCGCCACCCATGGCAGGCGGTCGCCGCCATGCACCTTGCCGGCGCTGCCCTCGCTCAAGGGCGCATGCCGGTAGTGCAGCACGGTCTGCGAAATCGTGCGGAAGAAAAACTGGCGCGCCGCCGGCACGCGCGCCATCAGCGGCATGATGCGCGGCACGATTCCGGTGCGGACTACCTCCGCGACCGGGCCGTCGGCCGTGATGAAGCTGAAGGCGCGGTCGGTGGTGTCGACCAGGTGCCGGGCGAAGGGGCGCCGCTCGGCTTCGTAGCTGTCGAGCAGGGTATCGGGCGCGCCGCCTTGCAGCACCGCGGCCAGCTTCCAGGCCAGGTTGATGGCGTCGCCGATCCCGGTATTCATGCCCTGGCCGCCGGCTGGGCTGTGGATGTGGCAGGCGTCGCCGACCAGGAATGCGCGGCCGTGGCGGAAATGGTCGGCGACGCGGTGGTGCACGCGGTAGGTCGAAAACCAGTTCACTTTCTCGATGCTGATCATCAGGTTGTCGATGGCGCGCCGGCTGACGTCGGCGAAACTGAGGCGCTCGGGATGCTCGGCGCGCTCGTCGCGCACCGTGCCGACCAGGCGCGCGCGCCCGCGCGGGGCCATCGCGAACACGGCCAGGATGTCGGACTCGTCGAGGTCGAGGTGCAGTTCGCCGTTCAGGGCCGGGCTCTCGCCCTCGATGTCGGCGACGTAGAACACATGGCGGTAGGTGCCGCCGGGGAAGCCGGCCTGGATGATGTCGCGTACGCTGGAGGGGGCGCCGTCGCAGCCGGCGAGGTAGTGCGCGCTGCAGGTTTCTTCGCGTCCGTCCGCATGGCGCAAGCGAGCGACGACTTCATCGCCCGCCTCGTCGAAACCGGCGAGGCTGCAGTGGCGCTCGACCCGTACCCCGGCTTGCAGGAGGCGCGCCTCGAGCAGGCGCTCGTGGCGGTCCTGGGGAAAGATGAACAGGAAGGGGTAGGGCGTCAGGCCGGCGCCGATGGCGCCCAGTTCGATCCGTGCCCGGTGCTCGCCCTCGGCCCAGATATTGAAGGCGCCCACCGCATAGCCGCCTTCCAGCACCGGCTCGGCCAGGTCGAGCTGGCGGTAGAGTTCGAGCGTGCGCGCCTGCACCGCGAGCGCGCGCGAGGTGGTGCCGGGGCCGCCGGCAGCGTCGACGATGCGCAGGTCGACGCCCTGGGCCTTGAGCCACAAGGCCAGCACCAGCCCGCTCGGGCCGGCCCCGACGATCAATACCTGAGTCTGCGCCATCGCGGTCCTCCCGGCGGCAAAGGATGAATCCTTATCCTACGCCTCTTGCCGCCACGCGCGGGTGCGCATCGCGCATCGCGTGCCGTATTCACAGCGCATAGCCCAATCTGTTGGCTTAGGCGGACACACCAAATGACATGACCGCCTCAGCTTGTCAGCTTGTCTATTTTGTAAGCCGAGTCTTACATAGTGGAAGCACGCGTGCCGATTCGCAACGCATAGTCAAGAACGGATAATTCCGGTAATTAATCAACAAGACTATTGGCCGCCTGCCCATGACGCAAACGCTCGTTACCGAAGTTCCAGAACTCGTCCGCTCGCAGGGCCACGAAGCCGCCCGGCCCGACCGTGCCAAGCAGCTGTATTTTGCCCTGTACGCCGATCCGCTGGCCAATGCCCGTGCCGGCGAAGCCTTCCTTCGCGAGCAGATCGCTGCCGTGCAGGATATCCCGGCCGACCTGCCGCCGACCCTGGCGCAACTGCCGGGCTGGATCGTCGCCCGCACCGAAGCGGTCGGACAGGAATACCGCGACTACCTGGCAACGCGCAAGGCAGGCGCGCCGCGGCGTTATTTCGGCAACCGCAGCCACGCCCTGAATTTCATCAAGTCGGTCGCGCCGACCAAGCTGGTCGACGGCGCCTGGCTCTACGGCCTGCTCAAGCACTGGGACAATCCTGACTACCACCCGCTGATCAAGACCTATGTCGAAGAGCTGGGCGATGGCGCGCCAAGCAAGAACCACGTCACGATCTACCGCAAACTGCTGGCCGCCCATGGCGTCGAGGGCTGGGAAGACCTGGACGAGGAGCATTTCGTGCAGGGTGCGATCCAGCTGGCGCTGGGCCACAATGCCGAGCGGATGCTGCCCGAGATCATCGGCTACAACCTCGGCTACGAGCAACTGCCGCTGCACCTGCTGATCACGTCTTATGAATTGAACGAATTCGGGATCGATCCGTATTACTTCACGCTGCACGTCACGGTCGACAATGCCGCCAGCGGCCATGCGCAGAAGGCGGTGCAGGCCCTGGTCGACCTGATGCCGCGCGTGGGCGACCGCGCCGCCTTCTACCGCCGCGTGCTCGACGGCTACCGCCTGAACGAACTGGGCGCCAGCACGAACTCCGTCATCGCCGCTTTCGACTTGCAGGAAGAGCTGGTGCGGGTGCTGGCGCAGAAGAGCAGCGTCGGGAAAAGCATGCACTCCGATTACTGCCGCGTCGCCGGCCGCTCGGTCAACGACTGGCTCGGCGAGCCGTCGCAGATTCCCGGCTTCCTCGGCGCCCTGGAAACCGCGGGCTGGATCAAGCGCGGCGAAGACGTCGAGCACAGCCGCTTCTGGAAGCTGGTCCACGGCGAGCGCGCCGAGATGTTCGGCGTCTTTTCCGCCTACGAGCAGCAGGTGCTGCGCGACTGGATCATCACTCCGCCGCACGGCGCCAGCAATGTCAAGGAAGGGCGCGCGTTGACCCACCGGGCGCGCCAGCGCACCCTCGACAACCTGGGCGAGCACCAGGACCGCGGTAGCCAGTTCCCGGAGCGCGGGCTGATCCGCCGGCGCGCGGCGCGCGACACCGATCGCGACGCCGCGGGAGAGAACGAACTGGGCATGTTGGAGAGCCGCGTTGCATCCGCGGCCGGGAAAGCCGAGGCGATGGCGCTGCTGGGCGAACTGATGTCGCCCGCGCACCATCACAGCGCGGCCGGCCTGATGGCCACGCGCATGTACAGCCAGCTGCTCGATACCTGAGCCTGTTTCACACCAACCGTCACCGCTGCCCCGAAGGAGGGCCGGTGGCGCTGACATTGCAGTTATAATAACAAGCCAAATATTAGGGGCACTTCCTTGTACATTCTCGAACAACGGTTCCTGAGAGGGCCGAACGTCCACGCCGATACGCCTTGCCTGCTGAGCGTGATCGACCTGGAAGACCTGTACGGCATCTCGTCAAAAGACATTCCCGGATTTAACGACACCCTGCTGGCGCTGCTGCCGGCCCTGAACGGCCAACTGATGGTCTCCAGCCAGCCGGGCGGCTTCGCCCAGCGCCTGCGCGCCGGCACCTATCTGGCGCGCGTCATCGAACAAGTCACGCTGACCCTGCAATCCATGGCCGGCCCGGCAGTCGGCTATGGCCGCACCCGCCCCGCGACCGGGCGCCCGGGCCAGTTCCGCGTCGTTGTCCAGTACACCATCGAAAAGCTGGCCGAGCCTGCGTTCCAGCTGGCCTGCGACCTGGTCGGTGCGCTGGCGCGCGGCGAAGCCTTCGAGTTCGAGGAGCGCATGGAGCAGTTGCGCGGCCTCGGCGCGCGCTATGCCATCGGCACCAGCACCGCCTCGGTGCTGGCCGCAGCCCACGAGCGCGGCATTCCGAGCCAGCGCATCACCGACGAAGCCAACTTGTTCCAGCTCGGCTGGGGATCGAAGCAAAAGCGCCTGCAGGCCACGATCACCGGCGACACCAGCTATGTTGCGGTGAAGATCGCCAGCGACAAACAGCTCACCAAAGCCCTGCTGCAGGAAGCCGGCGTGCCGGTCCCCGAAGGCGGCACCGTGAGCACGGTGGAGGAAGCCCAGCGCATCGCGCGCCGCCTGCGCGTGGCGGTCACGGTCAAGCCGCTCGACGGCAACCAGGGCAAGGGCGTGACCACCCGCTGCGAGACGCCCGAGGAAGTCGCGACCGCCTTCGATTTCGCGCGCGAATACGGCCGCAAGATCATCGTCGAGCGCTTCGTCGAAGGCCGCGACTACCGCGTGCTGGTGGCGGGCGGCCGGGTCGCGGCGGCCTCGTTCCGGCGCCCGGCCCATGTCGTCGGCGACGGCGTCAGCACCATTACCGAATTGGTCGAGATCGAAAACCGCAACCCGCAGCGCGGCTCCGGCCACAGCAACGTGCTGACCTCGCTGGCGCTGGACGCGCACGCCGAGGACATGCTGCGCCGCCAGGGCTATGCACCGGATTCGGTACCGGCACCCGGGACCTGCGTCGAATTGCGCAGCAATGCCAACCTGTCGACCGGCGGCACCGCCGAAGACTGCACCGACTTGCTGCCTGAAATCACGCGGGCGCTGTGCGTGCGCGCCGCCGCCAAGATCGGACTGGACGTGGCCGGCATCGACATCGTCTGCCGCGACATCGCGCTGCCCCTCGACGAACAGGGCGGCGCCGTCATCGAAGTCAATGCCGCACCCGGCATCCGCATGCACCAGCACCCGAGCGCGGGCCAGGCGCGCGACGCCGGCGAAGCGATCGTCGAAGGCCTGATGGGCCCCTCGAACGGCCGCATTCCGGTGGTGGCCGTTACCGGCACCAACGGCAAGACCACGACCACCCTGATGATCGGCCACACCGCGCGCGTCGCCGGCCTGGGCACCGGCGTGACCACCACCGAAGGCGTGTTCATCAACGGCAAGCGCCTGGTCAAGGGCGACTGCACCGGCTACTGGTCGGCGCGCACCATCCTGTCGGCGCCGGACGTCGATTTCGCGGTGCTGGAAACGGCGCGCGGCGGCATCCTCAAGCGCGGCCTGGCCTTCGACCACTCAAGCGTGGGCGTGGTGCTGAACGTGGCGCCGGACCACCTGGGCCTCGATGGCATCGACACCATCGAAGACCTGGCGCAGGTCAAGGCCGTGGTGGCCGCGTCCGCCGCGAAAGTGCTGGTGCTCAACGCCGAGGACGCGCTGTGCGTGCAGATGGTGCGCCGCGCCAGGCCCGGCGTCGAGATCATCTTCTTCTCGATGGAGCCGGAAAACCCGGTCCTGCTCAAGCACCTGGACGAGGGCGGGCGCGGCACCTACGTGCAGGACAACGCGATCGTGATCGCCGACGGCATGCGCCAGCAGGAACTGATGCGGGTGGAAAGCCTGCCGGCCTCCTTCGGCGGCCTGGCGCGCTACAACATCGCCAATGCACTGGCGGCCGCGGCGGCGCTGATGGCCTCGGGCTTTTCCAACATCCAGATCGCGGCCGGCCTGTCCAGTTTTGTCTCCGACAGCAAGACCAACCCGCTGCGCACCAATGTCTTCGACGTGCGCGGCGTGACCGTGATCGTCGACTATGCGCACAACCCGGCGGCCTATGCGGCGCTGTCGGAAATGGCGCGCGCGCTGCTGCCCGGCCAGATGGTGGGCATCGTCACCGCGCCGGGCGACCGCCGCGACAGCGACCTGGTCCAGATCGGCGAAGTCTGCGGCGAGCGCTTCGACGAACTGGTGATCTACGAATCGCAAAACCGCGGCCGCGCCCCCGGCGAAGTGGTCGGGATTATCCTGAAGGGCGCCGAAAACGTGGTCGGGCCCTCCGACACGCTGCACTGCGAGCTCGAAGTGGGCAATGCGATCCGCCTCGGCCTGTCGCTGTGCCGCCCCGGCGACGTGCTGGTGTTCGCCTGCGGCACCTCGATCCAGACCTTCATCGACGCCCTGCGCGTCGACGATCCGGAGAGTGCGGACAAGATCCTGGCACAGACCTTGTGATTGCGTCGGCGACGATGTAAATATGGGCCCGTCAGGGCCCTTATTCGTTTTGCGTCCGCACAAGCCTCACACCGCCTCGGCCTCGATCCGCCGCGCGAGCTCCGGCCGGGTCGGGCGCAGCGCTTCGGTCAGTTCGGAGATCGACGAGCCGCAGCCGAACACCAGCACGTCGCCGCTCTGGCACAGGGCCAGGCCGTGGCGGATCGCACGGTGCACGTTCAGTTCGAGGGCCAGCCTGTCGGCGGCGATGCGTCCGAGATGCGCGCCCTGCACCAGCAGGGCGGCGACTTCGCCTTCGCCGCGGCCGCGGTTTTCGGTTTCGTACACGACCAGGTCGTCGAAGCCGGCGGCGCAGGTGCGGCCGATGTCGACCAGGTCGGCGTCGCGCCGGTCGCCGGGCGCGGCGACCACGCCCACGACCCGGCCCGGCGTCATCGCGCGCGCCGTTTCGGCCAGCGCCGCATAGGCCGCGCAGTTGTGGGCATAGTCGACGATCACCGTCACGCCGTCGACGTCGAACAGGTTCGAGCGCAGCGGATTATGCTTGCTGTCGGAAACGAAGCTGCGCATGCCGGCCACGAGTTCCGCGTTGCCGAAGCCGCTCGCGGCCAGCGCCGCGCAGGCCGCCAGGGCGTTGGCGATGTTGTAGCGCGCGCAGCCTTGCATCGACACCGGCATCTGGCGCACGTCGAGCAGTGCCTCGTGGCGCGCGCCGGTGGCCAGCACCAGGGTGTTGTCCTCGAGGTAGGCGCCGCGCCCGCCGCGCTCCAGGTGGCGCAGCAGCACCGGGTTGTCGGCGTCGAGCGCGAAGTACAGCACTTCGACGCTGTCCGCCAGGTCTTTCGCCATCGCCACGCAATAATCGTCTTCCGCGTTCAGCACCACCGCGCGCGAGGCGCGCTGGGCGACCACGGCCTTGACCCGCGCCAGATCCTCGACCGTGTCAACGCCGTCCAGGCCGAGGTGGTCGTTCGACACGTTCAGCACCACCGCCACGTCGCAGCGGTCATAGGCCAGGCCGCGCTTGAGAATGCCGCCGCGCGCCGTCTCCAGCACGGCGAAATCGACCTCGGGCGAACTGAGGATGGCGCGCGCCGAGCGGTAACCGGTGCAGTCGCCCTTCATCGTCAGGCGGCCGTCGATGTAGACGCCTTCGGTGGTGGTCACGCCCGTGCGCAGGCCGGCGAGGCGGGCGGTATGGGCGATCAGGAGCGAGGTCGTGGTCTTGCCGTTGGTGCCGGTGATGGCGACCAGCGGGATGCGGCCGTCGTCCTGGCCGAACAGGGCCTCGACGATGGCGGCGCCGGCGTCGCGCGGTGTGCCGCGGCTCGGGTAGTGATGCATGCGGATGCCGGGCGCGGCGTTCACTTCGATGATGCCGCCGCCCTGTTCGCCCAGCGGCTGCGCGATATCCTGGCAGACGATGTCGATCCCGGCCACGTCGAGCCCGATGATGCGGGCGGCGCGCAGGCAGATGTCGCGGGTTTCCTCGGGCAGCAGGTCGGTGACGTCTTCGGCGGTGCCGCCGGTCGACAAGTTGGCGTTGCCGCGCAGGTCGACGCTGAGGCCGGCCGGGAGCACCGAATCGAAGTCGAAGCCCTGTTTCGCGAGCGTGGCCGCGGCCAGCTCGTCCATCGGGATCCTTGTGAGGATGTTGGTGTGGCCGTCGCCCCGGCCCGGCTTGCGGTTCTCGCGCTCGACCAGTTCGCGCACGCTGGCCTTGCCGTCGCCGAGGACGCAAGGAGGGCGGCGCCACGCGGCCGCCGCAATTGTCGACCCCGTGACCAGCACGCGGTAGTCGCGCCCGGCCAGGAACTGTTCGACGATCACATGGCGGCCGTACTGCCGCGCATGCGCAAAAGCGCGCTCGACTTCGTCAAACGTGGTGCAGCTCGTGGTCACGCCCTTGCCCTGGTTGGCGTCCAGCGGCTTGATGGTCACCGGGCCCAGCAAACGGCGGGCCACGCGCTGGGCGTCGGCCAGGGTGCTGACCGTGGCGCCGGCCGGGACCGGCACGCCGGCCTGCTCGAGCAGGGTCTTGGTCAGCTGCTTGTCGCCGGCGATGCCGACCGCGATCGAATTGGTGGCGCCCGTGATCGTCGCCTGCAGGCGCTTCTGGCGGCTGCCCCAGCCGAGCTGGAACAGGTTCGCTTCGTCGGTGATGCGCAGGGCGGGAATCCCGCGGCGCCGGGCCGCGTCCACCACGGCGCCGGTGCTGGTGCCGATCGCGTAGTCCCCGGCGGTTTCCTTGAGGGCGGCGACGGCGGCGTCGATGTCGACCCCGCCGCCTGTCGCCAGCACCTTGATCATGCGGATGGCCATCTCGAGCGCCTGGCCCGCGACTTGTTCGGTGCGGTAGCCGCAGACCGCGCGGCGCGCGTCCGGCTTGCGCTGCACCGCCAGCGTTTGGCTGAACGGGGCGGGGGCGCCGGCCAGGCGCTGCAGTTCCATCACGACCGGTTCGACCGCGTCGGCGATACAGGCGACGCCGGCCTGGCCCGCCGGGGTGTCAAGCGCCAGGCCGGGCAGCAGGGCCTGGAGGCGCGCGCCGAAGCCGGGAACCGGGGCGGCGCCCGATGCGTCGAGGACGGCCATCAGGCAGGGGGCGGCGCTGTACAGGTTGGGACCGCGCAGGAAGCGCTTTTCGAGGAGTTTCATGAGATCGGGTTCCGTTTTGTGACAGTTTCCAGGAATTCGCGCAGCGAGGGCGACATCGGCCGCTCCAGCGGTTCTTCATCCGTCGGCAAGCGGTAGCGGCTGCCGGCCGGCAGCAGGTGCAGGCGCACGTCGATCAGTTCCGGCGTCGCGTGGTCGCGGATGTCGGCGATGTTGGTGTCCATCGTGCGCCCGTCGACGACGGTGACGGAACCCTCGCCCACGATTTCGATGCCGCGCCCGCGTTCGATGATCAGGGCGGTGTCCTCGTCGATGCCGATGCCCTGCAGGTAGGGGTTGTGCGCCACCACCGACAGCAATCGCGCCAGGCGCTGGCGCTCCGAGAAATGCTGGTCGATGACGACGCGATGCAGGAAGCCCAGGCCGGCGCCGAGGCTGACCGTGCCTTTTTGCGGCAGCAGGTCGGTCTTGCCCTGGGCCAGCATGTGGCCCGACATGGCCGAGGCGCCCGCGCTGGTGCCGCCGATGCAGGCGCCGTGCACCTTCAGCGCCGTGTGCATCGCGGCGTCGAGCGCGGTGCCGCCGATGATCGCAAGCAGGCGCTTTTGGTCGCCGCCGGTCATGAAGATGCCGTCGGCTTCAGCCACCATGCGCACTTTCGCTTCGTCGTTGGCATCCTGGCGGCTGACCAGCGGCAGGTGGAAGCGCTGGCGCACGCCGAGATCGCCGAAAGCCTTGTCGTAGATGTCCCACATGTCGTCGGCGATCGTGCTGGCGGCAGTGATGACGACGATGCGCGCTTCCGGGCCGCCGGCCAGTTCGACAAAGCGGGTGAGGATGGCCTTGGCATGCTGGCGGTCTTCGCCGCCGCCGATGATGACGAGGTGGCCGTGGACCGAGGTCCGGTGCACTTGGGTTTTCATATTATTCGGCGATGGTTGCGGTTGGCATATGGGTGTTGCTGCACGACGCCGCTTCGGTCCTGGTGACGGCGATCAGGCCGGTCGGCGCTTGCTTGTCGATCAGGTCGATGGCGCGTTGCAGCGCCTGTTGCAAGGGCATGCCCGCTTCGATCCAGCCGTAGACGGTGCGCGCCAGCAGATGGCGAATGATGTGCTCGCCGATGCCGGTGGCCGCCACCGCGCCCAGCGGACCGGCATAGAAGCCGCTGCCCACCAGGGGCGTATCGCCGACCCGTCCCAGCAGCGACGGCGACGATCCGCCGGTCGAGCCGGCCACGGCGAAATGACCGTCGGGGGCGCGCACCACGGCGCCGACGGTGTCGTGCGCGGCGCCCGGCGGCAACTGCAGCGGCGTTTCATAGTTCCAGAAGCGCGCGAAGCTGCCATTGTCGACGCCCGGCATCATCGGCTTCGCGCCGGCCAGCTCCTGCAAGACCTTGTCATGCTTCTCGCGCTGGCTGGCGCGGATCGACTGGGCTCGCTCCAGGCCCAGCTTGCGCGCGAACTGTTCGGCGCCGGCGCCCGCCAGCAGCACGTGCGGCGTATCGGCCACCGCGCGCGCCAGCAGGATCGGGTTGCGCACGTCGCGCAGCGCGGCAACCGCGCCGAGGCGCCCGCGCGTGTCCATGATCGCGGCGTCCATCTCGATCGTTGCGCCGTCGAGGCAGAGTACGGCGCCGGTGCCGGCGTTGAAGCGCTCGTCTTCCTCGAGAACGAGGACGGCGGCGATCGCGGCATCGAGCGCGTCGCCGTTTTCCAGCATGTGTTCACGGCCGCGCCGCGCCGCTGCCTCGCAGCCGTCGGCAAACGCCAGCGGCTCGCCCGCGCCGCCATGGGTGACGATGGCAAAGCCATGCAAATCCTTGCTCATTTATTCTCCTGGATCAGCACGTGTGCTAATAGAGAATTATGCAAGGCGGCATAGACAACACCTATCGGTTGTGTCGCCGTGTGTATGTAAGAAAGAACTTACAAGGAAGACAACTTTTTGCCGCCGAGGTCAGGAAAGCAGGCGCATCGGGTGGGAGCGCAAGGCGCGGTGGAGTTCGTGGGCAACCTGGACCCGTATCGGTTCCGAGACATAGCTGCCGATTTCAACGCTCAGCTCGCGCGACTCGAGCCGGATCAGCTTGCCCTGGCGCGGCGCCGGCGCATGGACCCGCAGACGCCGCGGATCGAACCGCAGCTCTTCGCGCTGGCCGGCGTCGATGCGCTCGACAGTCAGGCAGTCCTCATGCAGGGCGATGCGTTCGACGTCGAGCGCGTGGCGCGCATAGTGCAGCAGCGCCAGTCCGACGGCCAGCATTTCCAGCAGCGCAAAAGCCAGCACGATCCAGATACCCTGCAGCAGGAATACCAGCGCGATGCCGAAAGAGGCCGTGCACAGCAGGGCGTAGACCGCACCCGACTGGCGCGGCGTGAGCGAACAATTGCGTTTCAGGACCCAGACATTCGACATTGCACCCGCCATGAGGTCGGCTCGATACAGTCAGTATAGCGATGGCGCCGCACGCCCGCCGCGCGTGACGGGCGCGCAACGCCACGCCGTCCCGGTTCGCCACGGCAAGTGGATTCTGGTAAAATTTCGCCCCTTCAATGCGTGCCCCTGCGGGGCGCGTTCCGTAAAGGCAGACATGACGAACGCATGCGGCGTCGACTTCGGTACGTCGAACTCCACGGTTGGCTGGATCCCACCGGGCAGGAACACGGCTGCAACCGGGCCGGGCGCGGTCGTGGCGAATTCGCTGCTGACCCTCGAGGATGGCAAGCCGACCCTGCCGTCGGTGGTGTTTTTCAATGCCGACGACGACGAGGTGCGCTACGGCCGCGCCGCGCTGGCCGACTACCTGGCCGGCTACGAAGGCCGCCTGATGCGCTCGCTGAAAAGCCTGCTCGGTACCAGCCTGATGGACGGCCAGACCGAGGTTGCCGGCCGTTCGCTGCCGTTCAGGCTGCTGCTGGCCCAGTTCATCGGCGAGGTCAAGCGGCGCGCCGAAGTCCAGGCCGGGCGCGGTTTCGAGCATGCCGTCTTCGGGCGGCCGGTCTTCTTCATCGACGATAATGCCCAGGCCGACAAGCTGGCCGAGGACACCCTGGCGGAAGTGGCGCAGAGCGTGGGCTTTCGCGAGGTCTCCTTCCAGTACGAGCCGATCGCCGCCGCTTTCGATTACGAATCGCGGATCGAGCGCGAGGAACTGGTCATGATCGCCGACATCGGCGGCGGCACCTCGGACTTTTCGCTCGTGCGCCTTGGCCCCGGCCGCGTCGGCAAGCCCGACCGGCGCGACGACATTCTCGCCACCGGGGGCGTGCACATCGGCGGCACCGACTTCGACAAGTACCTGAGCCTGGCCTCGGTGATGCCGCTGCTGGGCTACCGCAGCGCCCTGCGTTCCGGCGCCGAGATCCCGTCGAGCTATTATTTCAACCTGGCGACCTGGCACACGATCAACCAGGCCTATACCCGCAAGAGCATCGCCCAGCTCGACGAACTGGTGCGCGACGCGCGCGAACCGGCGAAGCTGGCCCGCCTGAGCCACCTGATCGAGGAACGCGCCGGCCACTGGCTGGCGATGCAGGTGGAAAGCGCCAAGATCGGCCTGTCCTCGAGCGATTGCGTGATGCTCGAACTCGACCGGCTGGCGCCGCCGGAAACCCTGCGCATCGAACGCGCCGGCTTCGAGGACGCCATCGGCCAGCTGCTGGGCAGCATCGACGCCACCGTGCTGCGCCTGCTGGCCGACGCCGGTGTGGCGCCGGGCGCGGTCGATACCGTCTTCTTTACCGGCGGCTCGAGCGGCGTGGGTCTCCTGCGCGCGCGCGTCGGCGCCCTGGTGCCGGAGGCGCGCAAGGTCGAGGGCGACCTGTTCGGCAGCATCGGCGCCGGGCTGGCACTCGACGCTTTACGAAAATTCGGCTGAGAGTCGAGACTTTACAAGGATCGCCATGACCATATTCGAACGCCCGATCGTGATGCTCGACTTCGAGACCACCGGCCTGTCTCCCGCGATGGGCGACCGCATCACCGAGGTGGCGGCGCTGCGCATCGTCGGCGGGCAGGTGATCGACCGCTATGTCTCGCTCGTCAATTGCGGCGCGCGCATCCCGGCCTTCATCACCAGCCTGACCGGCATCACGCAAGAGATGGTCGACGCCGCGCCGTCGGCACGCAGGGTGGTGCCGGAACTGCTCGACTTCATCGGCGCCGATG
The DNA here is from genome assembly GCF_059685915.1 of Telluria sp. LT2P34. Lineage (NCBI taxonomy): Bacteria > Pseudomonadati > Pseudomonadota > Betaproteobacteria > Burkholderiales > Oxalobacteraceae > Telluria > Telluria sp. LT2P34. Next base: position 266,805 of record NZ_JCASIN010000001.1, on the reverse strand, counting down.
CGCTGTCGGCCCATAACGCCAGCTTCGACGAAAAATTCCTGGTCGCCGAAAGCGAGCGCCTCGGCCGTGCCTGCGGCCACGTCGGCCTGGTCTGCTCGCTGAAGCTGTCGCGCCGCGTGTTTCCGGGCATGCCGAGCTACAAGCTGGGCCAGTTGTCGCGGCAGCTCGGCATCGCCTTTCGCAGCGCCGCCCACCGCGCCGAGGCCGATGCCGAAGTGGCGGCCGAAGTGCTGATCCACATCGGCCGCCATCTGGGGTCGAACTACGGCCTGGCGCAGGTGACGCCGGACTTGCTGGTATCGGTGAATAAACTTGCTGCCGGCAAGGTGCACGGCTACCTGGGCAAGTACGCCGCCGACAAGAGCGCCGCGCCCCCGCCTTGAGGGCGGGCTCGGCAGGGGCGCGGCGCGTTTTTTCATGTGTGCCGGCGCCTGCACGATTGCGCGCAGTCAAACCCGCCATGCATCCGACTCATTAAACTTTTGTTAATACTTATGAGGCCGCTTGCCTGCGACGCCGACGCCCCAACCCGGGAGAGGGAAATGAACCGCCAGAAGCTCCAGAACGAGAGCCAGCAGACCTATATGTGGTTTCGCGAGGCGGCCGAGCGCGGCAACGCCTATGCCCAGTTCAATCTCGGCCTGATGTACAAGAAAGGCAAGGGCGTGCCGCGCGACGACGCCGAGGCCGTGCGCTGGCTGCGCCGCGCGGCGCTCCAGGGCCTGGCCTTTGCCCAGAACCACCTCGGCGCCATGTACTACCATGGCCGCGGCGTCCAGCGCTGCGACGGGGAAGCGGCGCGCTGGTTCCGCCGCGCCGCCGAGCAGGGCGATGCGTCGGCCCAGCAGAACCTGGGCCACATGTGCCGCCAGGGGCGCGGCGTGGCCGTCGACGCCGAGCGCGCCCTGTCCTGGTATTACCGGGCCGCCGAGCAGGGCATGGCCGGCGCCCAGAACCAGCTCGGCGAATGCTACCTGTACGGGAACGGCGCCGCCATCAATTATCCGCTTGCCATGGCCTGGTTCCGCAAGGCCGCGCTCCAGGACGACGCGCCGGCGCAGCTGAACCTGGGCTTGATGTACAAGCGCGGGCAGGGCGTGGAGGCGAGCGACAGCCAGGCCCTGTACTGGCTGCGCAAGGCCGCCGCCGCCGGCGAGCGAGGCGCCCAGCGCGAACTGGGCATCGCCTATGCCGAGGGGCAGGGCGTGCGCGCCGACCCGCGCCGCGCCTGCGCCTGGCTGCAGCGCGCCGCCACCCATGGCGACCGCGAGGCCCAGTTCCGCCTCGGCACCATGTTCGCCAAGGGCAGCGCCCACGTCCTGGGCGAGCGCGACGAGGCGCGCGCGCTCGACTGGTACATGCGCGCGGCAAGCCAGGGCCATACCGGCGCCCAGTACAACCTGGCCAGCATGTATGCCTGCGGCCGCGGCACCGAGCCCGATCAACAGCAGGCTGTCGAATGGTATCGGCGCGCGGCCGAGGCGGGCGCGGCCAACGCCCAGTTCAGCCTCGGCGTCATCTATGCCAACGGCCAGGGGGTCGAAAAGGACGACGCGCGCGCCGCCGAGTGGTACCGCCTCGCCGCCGAGCAGGGCGACGCCAGCGCCCAGAACAACCTCGGCGTGCTCTATGCCAGCGGCCAGGGCGTGGCCCAGGACGACCGCCTCGCGGTGTTCTGGTACGAGCAGGCCGCCGAGCAGGGCCATGCGCTGGCCCAGTACAACCTCGGCGGCATGTATGGCAGCGGGCTGGGCGTGGCGCGCGACCCGGTGCGTGCCTACATGTGGATGCTGCTCGCGGCCGAGGGCGGCGACGCTACCGCCAACGTCAACAAGTGCATCGTCGCACGCCGCCTGAGCCCGTCCGAAATCGGCTGGGCGCTCGACCTGTCGCACAAATGGCGGCTCAGCCATCGCGACGTCCTGCCGCAGCGGCCGGCGCAATAGACCCGCCCGGGCCCGCCCTGCGGGTCCATATCGCTTCCTGCCGGGTTTCGCGCTATGATTGCTTTCGGCACATTTCGCCAGAGAAGACAAAGAGAAGAATATGCACATGAGACATGCAACGCTCGGCCTCGCCCTGATGGCGGCATTCGGCGCCGCCGGCAACGCCGCCTGGGCCGCCGCCCCGGCCGCCTGCACCAGCGCCGCCCCGGTGGCCTATCCGGTGACCCAGAAAGTCGCGCAGACCGACAATTACCACGGCACGGTCGTCGCCGACCCTTACCGCTGGCTGGAAGACGCCAACAGCGCCCAGACCAAGACCTGGGTCGATGCCCAGAATGCGGTCACCCAGGCCTACCTGGGCCAGATCCCGCAGCGCGAAGCGATCCGCCAGCGCCTGACGAAGCTGTGGAATTACGAACGCTACTCGGTGCCGTCGAAAGAAGGCGGCCGCTATTTCTACACGCGCAATGACGGCCTGCAGAACCAGTCGGTGCTGTACACGATGAAGTCGCTGGGCGACGAGCCGCGCATGCTGCTCGACCCGAACAAGCTGGCCGCCGACGGCACCGTCGCCCTGGCCGGCGCCGAAGTCTCCCCGGACGGCAAACTGCTGGCCTACAGCACCGCGGCCTCGGGCTCGGACTGGAACGAGATTCGCGTGCGCGATATCGAGAGCGGCAAGGACCTGGAAGACCACGTCAAGTTCGTCAAGTTCTCCAGCACTGCCTGGACCAAAGACGGCAAGGGCTTCTTCTACAGCCGCTACGACGAGCCGAAGGAAGCGACCAAGCTGGCCGACGTCAACTACTTCCAGAAGCTCTACTACCACCGTGTCGGCACGCCGCAGAGCGCCGATACCCTGGTCTACGACCGCGCCGACCAGAAGGAATGGGGTTTCGGCGGCCAGACCACCGACGACGGCCGTTACCTGGTCATCACCACCACCAAGGGCACGGCCCCGAAATACCGCGTCTCGTACAAGGATTTGTCGAAGCCTGATGCGAAAGTCGTCGACCTGGTCGACAACTTCGATGCCGGTTACGATTTCATCGACAACGTCGGCACCGTGTTCTACTTCAGCACCGACCGCAAGGCGCCGAAAAAACGCATCGTCGCCATCGACGTCAGCAAGCCGGGCGAAGCGAACTGGAAGGAAATCGTCGCCGAGGGCAGCGATACCCTGGCCGGCGCCGACATCATCGACAACCAGCTCGTGCTGAAATACCTGAAGGATGCGCGCAGCGTCGTGCGCGTGCACGACCTCAAGGGCAAGCCGGTACGCGAGATCGCGCTGCCCGGCATCGGCGCCGTCAGCGGCCTGGAGGGCAAGCGCAACGAGGCCGAGACTTTCTATTCCTACACCAGCTTCACCGCGCCGACCACGATCTACCGCCTGAACCTGAAGACCGGCCAGAGCACGGTGTTCCGCCAGCCGAAGGTCGACTTCGACCCGGCCCAGTACGAGACGCGCCAGCAGTTCTTCACCAGCCGCGATGGCACCAGGGTGCCGATGTTCATCGTCTCGAAGAAAGGCATCAAGCTCGACGGCAGCAATCCGACCTACCTTTATGGCTATGGCGGCTTCAACATCTCGATGACCCCGGGCTTCTCGCCGGCCAACCTGGCCTGGATGGAAATGGGCGGCGTGTATGTCGTGGCCAACCTGCGCGGCGGCGGCGAGTACGGCGAAGCCTGGCACCAGTCCGGCACCAAGCTGCAAAAGCAGAACGTGTTCGACGACTTCATCGGCGCGGCCGAATGGCTGGTCGCGAACAAGGTGACCTCGCCGGCCAAGCTGGCGATCGGCGGCGGCAGCAACGGCGGCCTGCTGGTGGGCGCGGCGATGACCCAGCGTCCGGACCTGTTCGGCGCGGCGATCCCGATGGTCGGCGTGATGGACATGCTGCGCTTCCACAAGTTCACCATCGGCTGGGCCTGGACCTCGGACTACGGTTCGGCCGACAACCCGGAAGAGTTCAAGGCCCTGGTCAAATACTCGCCGCTGCACAACCTGAAGGCCGGTACTTCCTATCCGGCGACGATGGTCACCACCGCCGACCATGACGACCGCGTGGTGCCGGCGCACAGCTTCAAGTTCGCAGCCGCCGCCCAGGCCGCCCAGGCCGGCTGCAACCCGGTGCTGATCCGCATCGACGTCAAGGCGGGCCATGGCGCCGGCAAGCCGACCACGAAGCAGATCGAGGAAGTGGCGGACCGCTGGGGCTTCCTGGCGAAATCCCTGAAGATGTAAGTGCAAGCGCTGTAGATCTGCCATCCGGGCTGCCGCAAGGCGGCCCGTGACGTTTTCACAGGAGTAGCCCTTGAAGAATGCGCCGGACAATTTCGACTACAACGCGGCGCTGGCCGCCTGCGCCAACGGAGACCAGCATGCGCTGCGCAGCATCTATGACCGCGACGCCCGTTCCCTGCTGGGCGTCGCGCTGCGCATCCTGCGCCGGCGCCAGGTGGCCGAAGACGTGCTGCACGACGCTTTCCTGAACATCTGGCTCAAGGCGCGCAGCTTCGATCCTGCCCGCGGCGAAGGCCGCGGCTGGATCTACAGCATCGTGCGCCACCAGGCGCTGAGCGTGGCGCGCGGGAGTGGCCGCGAAGTGCAGGGCGATGAGGAAGCGCTCGACGCGCACCAGCTCGACGCGGCCGCAGCAAACGGCGCCCGGGTGCTCGACGCTTTCGAACGACAGCAGGACCTGGGCCGGCTGCACGATTGCCTGGTCGGGCTCGACCCCGCCAAGCGCAACAGCATCCTGTACGCCTATGTCGACGGCTGCTCGCATGCGGAGATCGCGGCGCGCATGCAGTCGCCGCTGGGCACGATCAAGGCCTGGATCAAACGCGGCTTGACCGCATTGCGGGAGTGCATGGGATGAGCGCGACACACGAACAGGAAGACCGCGAGCTGGCCGGCGAATACGTGCTGGGCACCTTGCCCGCGGGCGAACGCCGGCGCATCGAGCTCGCCTTGCCGATCGATGGGGTATTGCGCGCCGCGGTAGAGGAATGGGAGCGGCGCCTGCTGCCGCTGACGCGGCTGGCCGAGCCGGTCGAGCCGTCGCCGCAATTCTGGGCGCGGATCGAGGCGTCGATTGCGGCGGCCGCAGCCCCGGCGCCCGTCAGGCGGGAGCCATGGTGGCAAGGACTGAGGCTGTGGCGCGGCCTGGCCGCCGCCGGCTTTGCAGCCGCGGCGATGCTGGCCATCGTGCCCCGTTTGCAGCTGGACGAGGCCGGCCCGCGCTACCTGGTGGTACTGGCGACTCCGGACAACAAGGCGCCCGGCTGGGTCATGCGGATGGAAGAGGATGGCGCCTTGCGCCTGGTGCCGCCGCAGGGAAGCACCGCAGTGCCGCCGGACCGGGCGCTGCAATTGTGGACCAAGGCCGATAACTGGAAAGGCCCGGTCTCGCTCGGGCTGGTCCAGCCGGGGCAGGCGACCAGGGTGTCCCTGGGCAGCCTGCCGCCGCTGCAGCCGAACCAGCTCTTCGAGATCACGCTGGAACCGAAGAGCGGTTCGCCGATCGGGCGTCCGACCGGCCCGATCCTTTACATCGGCCGGGCGGTCCAGGTGCTGTAGGCGGCGCGGGCGCGCCGTCTTCAGCCGTTCGCCGCCCGCCGGTGACGGCGTGCTTACTGCCTGATCGCGATCGCGATGTCGCGCAGGCCGAAGGTGCCGTTGCCGATCAGCGAGTTGGCCGGATTGGCCGCGCCGTTGAACGGCGTCGCCGCGCCGGTGGCCAGGTCGACCCGGTACAGGCTCGATGGTCCGCCGGCCGCCGTGCGCAGCACCGCCAGCACCAGGCCATTCGCGCCGCCCGCGATATCCATGCCGACGTCTCCCGCCACCGCCACGCCGAGCGCGCCGATGATCGACAGGGTGCCGTCGTTCGGCGGGTTCTGCAGCGCCAGGCTGGCGCTCGAGATATCGATATCGTAGAGGGCGGTTGCGGTGGTGCCGGCAAAGCTGTTGGTGTACGCGCCGGCGGTGACGACCGGGGCCGCGCCGGCGCGGTTGATGGCGCCGTCGGTGGTGGTGGCGCCGGTATCGACGTTGATGCGCAGGCTCTGGCCGGTGTCGCCGATCACGCGCAGGCGGTCCGCGACCGGGTTGAAGTCGACGGCAAAGCTGGTGCCGGCGATGCTCGCGTAGGGGGCGGTCGTATCGGCCGCGTCGGCGGCCAGCGTCGCCTTGACGGAGGCGGCGCCGGTGGCCGGATCGATGGTGACGATGCGCGCGCTCGATGTGATGCCGTAGAGCAGGGCGTCGCGCGGGCGGAAGTCGATGCCCAGCAAGCGCTCGTTGGCGTTCAGGCCGGTGATCGCCACGTTGGCGTCGATGATGGTCGGGGTGGCCGGCTTGAAGGCCAGCAGGCGGCCGTCATCGGTCAGGCCGTAGGCCAGCGGGGCTTGCGGCGTGCGCAGGGCGATGCCACGGATGTTCTCGCTGCCGCCGACCGCGCCGACGCTGGTGGCCGCGCCGCTGGTAGCCGCCAGGTTGATGGTGTACAGATTGCGCACACCGCCGACCGTCAGCACGGCATAGCCCATGTTCGTGCGTGCATCGATATCGAGTCCGTTCACACCGGTGGCGTCCACGCCCAGCGTCACCGGAAGGCTCAGCGTGCCGTTGTTCGGCGGGTTCTGCACGTACAGCGTGTCGTTGGCGGTGTCGAGCGCGTACAGGGTGGTGCTGCCGGTGCCGGCGAAGGAATTCGTGTAGGCCGACGCGGTGACGGCCGCATTGGCGGCGCCACCGTTGATGTCGCCATCGGTGGTCGTCGCGCCGGTGTCGACGTTGATGCGCAGGCTCTGGCCGGTGTTGCTGACCACGCGCAGGCGATCGGCGGCCGGGTTGAAGTCGACGCCGAAGTCGGTGCCGCTCAATGCCGTGAAGGGCGCGCTGGTGTCGGCGGCATCGGCCGTCAGGGTCGACTTCAGGCTGGCGATGCCGTTGCCGGTGTTGATCGTGTAGATGCGGCCGGTGCTGCTGAACGCATACAGCTGGCCGTCAACCGGGCGGAAATCGATGCCGACCAGGCTCTCGCCGCTCTGCAGGCCGACCACGGGCAGCGAGGTACGCAGCGTGGCCGGCGCATCGCGGTTGAACGAAACGAGTTGATTGCTGGCCGTAATGGCGAAGACGTCGCCCGCCGTTTGCACGGGAGGCAGGGCCTGGCTGCCCCCGGACGTGTCCGGGAACGAGGCATCGTCGTCGCTGCTGCCGCAGGCGGCCAGCGCCAGTGCGATCGAGGTTGCAAGGATGAGTTTTGGGAAAAGAGGTGAGTGCATGGTCGGCATCCTTCAAGGTATGGGCACTTGCGTGCAGTAAGGGATCAAGGCCGTGGCGCGCGGAAACGGACGCGACGGCGCTGTTGATAACCTTACTACGTTGCAAGGCGCGTTCTGGATGCACTCGCAAATAAATATAATTTCGGCATGCAGTCGACCCGCAGTGCTGTCAGCGATGCACCACCACCAGCAGCGCCCTGGCCTCGGCCTTGCCGATATTGCGCAGCACATGCGCCTGGTCCGCTGAATAACGCGCCGTTCCGCCCGCCTTGACCTTGCGTTTTTCGGGTCCCACCTCGACCTCGAGCGAACCGTTGAGCACGGTCAAGTGCTCCCTGGTGCCCGGGTCGTGGGCTTGCGAGGTCAGCGCGCCGCCCGGGGCCAGCGTCAGTTCGTACCATTCGTACTGGCCGGCCAGCTCCATGGGGCCGAGGATGCGCAGGGTGTAGCCGGCATGGGCGCCGGGGAGGGTGGGCGTCTCGTGGGCGTCGAGCACGCGAATGGCTTCGACCTCGCGCGGTTCCGACGATAGCAGCTCGCCGATCGGCACCCCCAGCGCATTTGCCAGACGCCAGGTGATGGCAATGGTAGGATTGGCCTTTTCGCGCTCGATCTGCGACAGCATCGACTTCGACACGCCCGCGATGCGCGACAGGTCCTCCAGCGTCAGGCCGCGCGCCAGGCGCAGGCGCTGCAGGGTGGCGCCGACTTCGGGTGGGGCATTGTTGGTCGTGACCACGGTTTTCATCCTCGAGACAGCCTTGGCAATGGTTGGGGCGCCGCACCTTGCCAAGTTCAACAGGTCGGCGTAATATCCATTATATTGAATTTCGGTTCGACATAGCGAAATTGAAGCGAACCACCGAATTTTGCAGCGTGCGACGATACAGTATAGTCCGACCCACGGCCGAGCCGGCAACCATTCACAGGCAACTGAGAGGAAATCCACCATGAGCGAGCAAGCGACGAACGCGTTTTACACCGGTCTGCAGCAGAACCTGTCCACCCTGCGCGACCAGGGCCTGTTCAAGCCGGAGCGCGTGCTCGCGTCGCGCCAGGGTGCGCAAGTCCAGTCCGAAGATGGCCGCACGCTGATCAATATGTGCGCCAACAACTACCTCGGCCTGTCGGGCGACCCTGAGACGCAAAAGGCGGCCGAAGCGGCGCTGGCGAAATACGGCTACGGCCTGTCCTCGGTGCGTTTCATCTGCGGCACCCAGACCGTGCATAAGGAACTCGAAGCGGCGCTGTCCCGTTTTCTCGGCACCGAAGACACGATCCTGTACGCGGCGGCCTTTGACGCCAACGGCGGCGTGTTCGAGCCGCTGTTCGACGAGAACGACGCCATCATCTCGGACGCCCTGAACCACGCCTCGATCATCGACGGCGTGCGCCTGTGCAAGGCGGCGCGCTACCGCTATGCCAACAACGACATGGCCGACCTGGAAAAGCAGCTGCAGGCGGCGACCGATGCCGGCAAGCGCCACAAGGTGATCGTCACCGACGGCGTGTTCTCGATGGACGGCACGATCGCGCAGCTCGACAAGATAGTCGCACTGGCGGAAAAATACGGCGCCCTGACCATGATCGACGAATCCCACGCCTCGGGCTTCATGGGCGCGACCGGGCGCGGCACCCACGAGCACTGCGGCGTGATCGGCAAGATCGACATCATCACCGGCACCCTGGGCAAGGCCCTGGGCGGCGCGATGGGCGGCTTCACCTCCGGCCGCAAGGAAGTCATCGAGACGCTGCGCCAGAAGTCGCGTCCCTACCTGTTCTCGAACACCCTGGCGCCGATGATCGCCGGCGCCTCGCTGTCGGTGCTGGAGCGGATCTCGAAGTCCACCGAACTGCGCGACCGCCTGATGGAAAACACCGCCTATTTCCGCCAGGAGATCGAGCGCATCGGCTTCACCATCAAGCCGGGCACCCACCCGGTGGTGCCGGTGATGCTGTTCGAGGCGCCGGTGGCGCAGAAATTCGCGGCGCGCATGTTCGAACTGGGCGTGCTGCTGTCGGGCTTCTTCTACCCGGTGGTGCCGATGGGGCAGGCGCGCGTGCGGGTCCAGCTCTCGGCGGCGCACACCCGCGAGCAGTTGGACACGGTGCTGGCCGCGTTCGAACAGGCCGGGCGCGAGCTGGGCATTATTAAAAATGCGCATCAAGAATAATTAACAAGCCTCAGCTTCAGGAATAGAACATGGAACGTATCCTCATCATCGGCGCCAACGGCCAGATCGGCAGCGAGCTGGTCTCTGCACTCGCAGGACAACACGGCGCGGAGAACGTGCTCGCCACCGACATCGGCAGCGCCAACGTCTACGGCGCGGCGCGCTACGCCCAGCTCGACGTGCTCGACAAGGAGCGCCTGGCCGCGCTGGTCGACAACGAATCGATCACCCAGGTCTACCAGCTGGCGGCGCTGCTGTCGGCCACCGGCGAAAAGGCGCCGCTCAAGGCCTGGACCCTGAACATGGACGGCCTGCTGAATATCCTGGAAGTCGCGCGCGAACGCCTGGAAGCGGGCAAGCCGCTGAAGGTGTTCTGGCCGTCCTCGATCGCCGCCTTCGGCCCGAACACGCCAAGCGACAACACGCCGCAGTACACGGTGATGGACCCGACCACGATCTATGGCATCAGTAAGCTCGCCGGCGAGCGCCTGTGCGAGTACTACTTCAGCAAGTATGGCGTCGACGTGCGCAGCATCCGCTACCCCGGCATCATCAGCTTCAAGTCGCCACCGGGCGGCGGCACCACCGACTACGCGATCGCCATCTTCCACGCGGCCCTCAAGGGCGAGACCTACGAGTGCTTCCTCGGCCCGGAAACGACGCTGCCGATGATCTACATGCCCGACGCGATCCGCGCCACGGTGGAACTGATGGACGCGCCCGCGGAAAAAGTCGCGATCCGCTCCTCGTACAACGTCGCCGGCGTGTCCTTCAACCCGCGCGAACTGGCCGAAGCGATCGCCCGCGTCGTGCCCGAGTTCAGCATCGCCTACAAACCGGACAGCCGCCAGGCGATTGCCGACAGCTGGCCGAAGAGCCTGGACGACAGCCGCGCGACGCGCGACTGGGGCTGGGAAGCCCGGGTCGGCACCACGGAAATGGTCGCCAGCATGCTCGAGAATATCGACATCGGCGCGGTCGCCTGAAATACAATCCAAGAATAATGCAAACGGAGACGACCCCCAGATGGACATGAGCGTATTTGATCTGTTCAAGATCGGCATCGGCCCATCGAGCTCGCACACGGTGGGCCCGATGGTGGCGGCGCGCCGCTTCCTGCTCGAGTGCGGCCCGCTGGACAATGCCGTCGGCGTCGAGGCGCACCTGTACGGTTCGCTCGCGCTGACCGGCGTCGGCCACGCGACCGACAAGGCGGTCATCCTTGGCCTGATGGGCGAAACGCCGCAAGGCATCGATCCCGAATCGGTCGAGGACAAGCTGGCCGAAGCCGAACTCGATGGCGTGCTGCGCCTGCTCGGCACCAGGGAAGTCCCGTTCGCCATGCGCACCAACCTGGTGTGGCACAAGGCCTCGAGGCTGCCGGAGCACCCGAACGGCATGCGCTTCGTGCTGAAGCTCGCGGACGGCAGCGTCATCGAACGCATCTTCTATTCGGTCGGCGGTGGCTTCATCACTGCGGCCGGCGAATCCCAGCGCGCGCCCGACTGCGGGGCGGTGGCAGTCCCTGTGCCCTTCCCGTTCTGCACGATGGTCGACCTGCTGGCCCACGGCCGCGAGCACGGCCTCTCCATCCCGCACATGCTGCGCGCGAACGAACTGACGCGCATGAGCGAAGCAGAGCTCGATGCCGGCATCGACAAGATCTGGCAGGTCATGTACGAGTGCATCGCGCACGGGCTGGTCACCGAAGGCCAGCTCCCGGGCGGCCTGAACGTCAAGCGGCGCGCCGCCAAGCTGTGGAAGCAGGCGCATTGCGTCGAAGGCAAGCGCGTGAACGAATTGCCGCACGATTCGACCCACCAGGTGACGCTGTACGCGATGGCGGTGAACGAGGAAAACGCGGCCGGCGGCCGCGTCGTGACGGCGCCGACGAATGGCGCGGCCGGCATCATTCCGGCGGTCGTGCGTTACTACGCCGAAGACTGCCGCCCGACGGATCCCGAACGCGGCATCCGCGACTTCCTGCTGACCGCCAGCGCAATCGGCATGCTGTGCAAGAGGAATGCCTCGATCTCGGGCGCCGAAGTCGGCTGCCAGGGCGAAGTCGGCGTGGCCTGCGCGATGGCGGCAGCCGGCCTGGTCGCGGCGCTGGGCGGCTCGAACGAACAGATCGAGAACGCCGCCGAAATCGGCATCGAGCACCACCTCGGCATGACCTGCGATCCGATCGGCGGCCTGGTGCAAATCCCCTGCATCGAGCGCAACGGCATGGGCGCGATCAAGGCGATCACCGCCGCTTCGCTGGCACTGAAGGGCGACGGCACCCACTTCGTCAGCCTGGACAACGTCATCGAGACCATGCGCCAGACCGGGGCCGACATGCAGGTCAAGTACAAGGAAACCTCGCTGGGCGGGCTGGCGATTCACGTGGTGACGGTGAATCACGCGGCTTGCTGACCGGGTTTGGCAGGGGTAAAAGAACGCAACCCGGCCGCAGATACAGGATTCCCCGGCTCGCACTATAATAAAAGATCAACGCGAGCCCAACCGGATCATCGAACCGTATGCACTACCTGTCTACCCGCGCCACCAGCGCGTCCGCCTCCCGCAATCCCGAAACCTTCTCGAGCATCCTGCTCGGCGGCCTGGCGCCGGACGGCGGCCTGTTCCTCCCTAGCGAGTACCCGCAGGTCAGCGCCGAGGAATTGAGCGCATGGCGCAGCCTGTCGTATGCGGAGCTGGCTTACCAGATCCTGCGCAAGTTTGCTACCGACATCCCGGATGCCGACCTGCGCGCGATCACCGCCAAAACCTATACCCCCGAGGTCTATTGCAACGCGCGCCCCGGCGAAAACGCGGGCGAGATCACACCGCTGCGCGTGCTGGAAGAAGAGGGAGGGAACAAGCTGATCCTGCAGGCCCTGTCAAACGGCCCGACCCTGGCCTTCAAGGACATGGCCATGCAATTGCTCGGCAACCTGTTCGAATACGCGCTGGCGCAAGACGAGGACGAGCTGAACATCTTCGGCGCCACCTCCGGCGACACCGGCAGCGCCGCCGAATACGCGATGCGCGGCAAGCGCGGCGTGCGCGTCTTCATGCTGTCGCCGCAGGGGAAGATGAGCCCCTTCCAGAGCGCGCAGATGTTCAGCCTGCAGGATCCGAACATCTTCAACATCGCCGTGGAGGGCGTGTTCGACGATTGCCAGGACCTGGTCAAGGCGGTCTCGAACGACCTGTCGTTCAAGGCGCGCCACAAGATCGGCACGGTCAACTCGATCAACTGGGCGCGCGTGGTGGCGCAGGTCGTGTATTACTTCCGCGGCTACCTCGCCGCGACGACCGACAATGACCAGAAGGTCTCGTTCACTGTCCCTTCGGGGAATTTCGGCAATGTCTGCGCCGGCCATATCGCGCGCATGATGGGCCTGCCGATCGACAAGCTGGTCGTCGCCACCAACGAAAACGACGTGCTCGACGAATTCTTCCGCACCGGGGTCTACCGGGTACGCGCCTCGAACGAGACCCTGCATACCAGCAGCCCGTCGATGGACATCTCGAAGGCGTCGAATTTCGAGCGCTTCATATTCGATCTCGTCGGGCGCGACAGCGAGCGCACCCACGCGCTGTTTCGCAAGGTCGACACCCACGGCGGCTTCGACCTGTCGGGCGCACCGGGGTCGGATGGCGACGAGTTCCGGCGCGTCGGCGAATACGGCTTCGTCTCCGGCAAGTCGACCCACGCGGACCGCCTCGAGACGATCCGGATGGCGTTCGACGACTACGGCATCACGCTCGACCCGCATACCGCCGACGGCGTCAAGGTCGCGCGCGAGCACCTGGCGCCGGGCGTACCGATGATCGTGCTCGAAACCGCGCTGGCCGCGAAATTCAACGAGACCATCCTGGAGGCGCTGGGAATGGACGCCGAGCGCCCGGCCGGCTTCGAGGAGATCGAGGCGCTGCCGCAGAAGTTCGTGCTGATGCGCCCGGATCTCGGCGAGATGAAAAACTTCATCGCCGCCCACACCGCGCTCCAGGAATGACAATGACGATCAAGACGGCGAACGACCAGCCCAGCTTGCGGCCGCTGCTGTCGGTGAGGGAAGCGCTCGACACCTTGCTCGGCGCGGCGCGGCAGGTGGAGGACATCGAGCAGGTGCCGACCATCGACGCGAACGGGCGCGTGCTGGCGCTGGACGTGCGCTCGACGATCAACGTGCCCTCGGCCGACAACACCTCGATGGACGGTTACGCGGTACGCGCGCTCGACTGCAGCGAGGGCGGCGCAACCTTGCGCGTGGCCCAGCGCATCCCGGCCGGCACGGTCGGGCAGCCTTTGGCGCCCGGCACCGCCGCCCGCATTTTCACCGGCGCCATGATTCCGGCCGGGGCCGACGCCGTCGTGATGCAGGAACAATGCGAGGCCCAGGGCGACAGCGTCACGATCCGGCATACCCCGCACAGCGGCGAGTGGATCCGCCGCGCCGGCGAAGACATCCAGGCCGGCGCGACCATCCTGACGGCCGGCACGCGCCTGCGCAGCCAGGAGCTGGGTCTGGCCGCATCGGTCGGGCTGGCCAGCCTGCCGCTGCGCCGGCGCCTGCGCGTGGCCGTTTTCTTCACCGGCGACGAGCTGACCATGCCGGGCGAAGCGCCGGGCGGCCGGCTGGCGCCGGGCGCGATCTATAACTCGAACCGCTTCCTGCTGCGTGGCCTGCTGGAGAACTTCGGCTGCGCCGTCACCGATTTCGGCATCGTTCCCGATTCGCTCGAGGCCACCCGCGCCACCCTGCGCGAGGCCGCGCGCGAGCACGACCTGATCATCACCTCGGGCGGCGTGTCGGTCGGCGAGGAAGACCACATCAAGCCGGCAGTCGAGGCGGAAGGGCAGTTGAACATGTGGCAGATCGCGGTCAAGCCGGGCAAACCGCTCGCCTTCGGCGACGTGCGCAGGAATGCAGGCGGCAGCAGCTTCTTTATCGGCCTGCCGGGCAATCCCGTCTCGAGCTTCATCACCTTCCTGCTCTTCGTGCGGCCTTTCGTGCTGCGCCTGCAGGGCGTGTCCGGGCCGGTGGAGCCGCGCGCTTTCCAGATGCGCGCCGACTTCAGCCTGCCCAAGGCCGACCGCCGCAACGAATTCCTGCGCGCGCGCGTGAATGCAGGCGGCGGCCTGGACCTGTTCCCGAACCAGGGCTCGGGCGTGCTGACCTCGACCGTCTGGGGCGACGGCCTGATCGACAATCCGGCCGGGCGCATCATTCATGAAGGCGACACCGTGCGCTTCATTCCGTTTACCGAATTGCAGCACTAAGCCAGCACAAGGACGCTACCTCTCCATGCACATCGAACTGAAATTTTTCGCCTCGGTCCGCGAGGCGCTCGGCGTCTCGAACGAACGCATCGAACTGCCGCCCGGCGTGACCACGGTGGCGGCGGTGCGCGCGCACCTGGTCGCGCGCGGCGGCGCCTGGAGTGCCGCCCTCGGCGGCGAGCGTGCGCTGCGCACCGCCTTCAACCACGTGATGTGCGATGGGGAAACTGCAGTGAAAGAGGGCGGGGAAGTGGCCTTCTTCCCGCCGGTGACCGGGGGCTAGCCCGGTCGGAGGCGGTGCGGCTTTACAGCGCGACGATCGATTTCTCGGCCAGCGCCAGCAGTTTCGCGCAGCTTTCGCTGCGCCCGCCGAAGTCGGCCCAGGCCGTGGTGCGCGCCAGGTCGCGCCACTTGGCCAGCGCCACCGCATCCATCTCGGCCACGCGTGCGCCGCTGCGGGCATACACGCTTGCCACCGCCGCATCGTCGGCCTGCGCCATGCGCAGCGCGAACTTCTCGAGCTCGGCGCCGACGGTCATCACGGCGGCCTGCTGTTCCCGGCTCATGCGGTCGAATTTGGTCTTCGACATCATCAGCGGCTCGAGCATGAACCAGTAGCCGCCGCCGCGCGGCGAGGTCAATGCGCGCGACACGTCCTGCAGCCGGAACGACATCAGCGAGGTCGATGAGGTGAACGCCGCGTCCAGCGCGCCGCTCTTCATCGCGCCGTGGATTTCGTTGGACGGCATGGAGAGCACGGTGCCGCCGGCTTGCTGCAGGATCAGGTCCATCTCGCGCGAACCGCCGCGCACTTTCAGGCCGCGCACGTCTTCCGGCGCCAGGATCGGGCTGCCGCGCGAGGCGACGCCGCCGGCCTGCCAGATCCAGCTGACGATGACCAGGCCCTGGTCGGCCAGCACCCGGGTCAGTTCCCTGCCGATGTCGGCGTTTTTCCAACCATAGGCCTGGGCGTAGGATGTCACCAGGCCCGGCATCAGGCCGATGTTGGCCTCGGGCGCTTCGTTCGCGGCATAGGCGAGCGGCATCAACGACAGGTCGAGCCCGCCCTTGCGCAGGGCGCCGAACTGCGCATTCGGCGCCATCAGCGAGGCATTCGGATAGATCGAGAACTTGAGCGAGCCGCGGGTGCGCTTTTCGACGTCGGCCGCGAACAGGCGGCACAGGCGGTCACGGAAGTCGCCCTGCATGACGCTGCCGGCGGGGAACTGGTGCGAAATCTTCATCGATTGCGAAGCTGCCCACGCGTTTTGCAGCCACAGCGGGCTGGACGCGATGGCGCCCAATACGGTCCTGCGGGCCGCATTCGGCCCTGTCTTCAACGACATAATTCATCTCCAAGATGGTGAAACGGACGTGCGAGCGAATCGTGCGCGTCTCGAGGACGCGCATCGTTCACGCGACTGTAAGAATATTCTTTGCAAAATGCTTGTCAAGCATAATCTTATATTCTTAACAAATGCACCGTGAATAACAGGCCAGCCCTGGAGGATGAAGGGGCTTACTTCTTCTTGCCGGCATCGCACAGGCCGCAGGCGACGTTATTGCGCATGTTGCGGTAACGCGAACCGATGAAGATGGCGGACGCGACCGCCGCCCAGGCCAGCGCCGAGGGCCAGGCCCGCGCCAGTGTCTCGCCGCGCACATAGAGGTCGATGACGAGCAGCAGGACGAACATCGAAACGACGGCGACCAAATATTGGCCGATCCAGTACGACAGCTTGGGCATGGGATGCTCCTCGGTAGTCTTCAAAGGGTGTTCAGGAACCGGCGCAGCGCGTCGTTGAATGCCTGGGGCTGGTCGATCATCGCGAAATGGCGCGCGTTGTCGATTGATGCGATTTCCAGGCGTTTGGTTCCCGTCATGAGTTCCCGATAATACGCCAGCTTCTCGGCGGCGGTAATCCCTTGCTGAGCCAGGTCGGGCGCGTAGGCGGGCACCACCAGCAGCACCGGCGCCGTGATCGACGCCAGGCGCGGGCGCAAGTCCTGCGCCAGCACCGCCGCCATGTAGGCCCCGACCGCTGCCGGATCGCTGCGCGCCGTCAGCAGGGCGGCATCGTCCGCCTTGCCCATGTCGACCATGCCGGTGGCGCGCATGTATTGGCGTTGCTGGGCGGCGAATGCAGGCGCGCCCAGGCCTGCCACCTGGCGCCGCATGCCTTCGGCCATGGCGGCGCGCTGTTCAGGCGGGAAGTCTTCGGTGCGGGGAAATACCGGCAAGCCGTCCACGCTGACCACGGCGCCGACGCGGCCCGGCTCGTCGGCGGCGATGGCGAGGCCCAGCGTGCCGCCCAGGCTGTGCCCGACGATGACCGGCTTGACCATTCGGCGCGACACCATCAGTTCGCGCAGCGCGGCGCGTGCGGCCTCGAAGGGCTTGCCGTCGACCGCGGGACGGCCGTCGAAGCCGGGCAGGGTCAGCACATACACGGTGTGGGTGGCGGCGAATGCGCGCGCCGTTTCCTGCCACACCCAGCCGCCGGTGGCCAGGCCGGGAATCAGGATCAGGCTTGTCGAACCGCTGCCGTGGCGCTCGACCAGCACGCCCTTGATCTCGAAGCGCTCGGCCGGTGCGGGGGCGGCGCTGGTAAAGCGGTTCGGCGCGGCCGGCGCTGCCGGCGCTTCAAGGGCGCAGGCCGGGGCGAGGCCAAGGACGCAAACGGCGAACAACAGGGATGAGGCGAGTTTCATGCTGGCTCCTGGTCAGGGGTGAAGATCGATTCGATCGATTGCTGGAAAATGCGGGAAATCGCGAACGCAAGCGGCAGGCTGGGGTCGTAGCGCCCGGTTTCGATGGCGATGACGGTCTGGCGCGACACGTCGAGCAGCTCGGCCAGGTGGGCCTGGCTCCAGCCGCGCTCGGCGCGCAGCGCGCGGATGGCGTTCTTCATCTGGCAAACAGCTTGCGCAGCAGGCAGGCCAGGCCGAAGGAGCCGCACAGCACGCACCAGACGGTGAACATCGACAGGCGCGGGAAGCCGGCCGTCTCGAGGAAGCCGTAAGTAAAGGTGAGACCGGCGGTAATGGCCGCCGCCAGCGCGACGTTTTCCAGCAAAAACTGCCGGATGTATTCGTCGGCGCGGCGCAGGTGGCGCGCGATCGCCCAGATCGCCAGCCCGAAGCCGATCATGGGCGTCACCAGCACCACGGTGCGCAGCACGCCTTCGGGCATCGGGCGGCCGAAGCGGATGGCCAGCACGAGCAGGACGGTGTACAGGGCGATCGCGCCGAACAGCTCGCGCAGATAGGCTTTCATGATGCGCTTTTCATGCATGCTTGGCTCCTTGTGTAAAGTATGCTTTACATCGTAGGGTAGTCAAACCGCCATGTCAAGTCCCCTTTACATCTGTCTTGCACCACCTGTTCTCGACTACAATGCGCAGCTCGATTCCATTCCCGCCCTTGCGCCGCAGCCAGCATGTCGACACACGATCCACTCCCCCGCGTCGCCGTCATCGGCGGCGGCCCTGCCGGCTTGATGGCGGCGGAAATCCTGGCCGCCGGCGGCGTGCAGGTGGACGTGTTCGACGCGATGCCCTCGGTGGCGCGCAAATTCCTGCTGGCCGGCAAGGGCGGCATGAACATCACCCATTCCGAGCCGGTCGCGGATTTCACGAAGCGCTACGGTGCGCGCGCGGGAGAAGTCGGCGCCTGGCTCGCAGACTTCGACCCGGTCCAGGTGCGCGCATGGATCCACGGCCTCGGCATCGACACTTTTGTGGGCACTTCTGGCCGGGTGTTCCCGGCCGACATGAAGGCGGCGCCGCTGCTGCGCGCCTGGCTGCTGCGCCTGCGCGGCAGCGGCGTGCGTTTCCACATGCGCCATCGCTGGCTCGGCTGGCAGGGCGATTCCCTGCGCCTGCTCGGGCCCGACGGCGAGCTGGCGTTGCGGCCGGATGCGGTCGTCCTGGCGCTGGGCGGCGCGAGCTGGGCGCGCCTCGGTTCCGACGGCGCCTGGGTGCCGCTGCTCGTCGCGCGCGCCGTCGAAGTTGCGCCCCTGCTGCCCTCGAACTGCGGCTTCGATACCGACTGGAGCGCGCACTTCAGCGAAAAATATGCAGGTGCCCCCCTGGCCACGGTCGCCATCGCGTACGAGAACCGCGCGGGCCTGCGCGAGCGCCGCCAGGGCCAGTTCGTGGTCACCGCCAGCGGCATCGAGGGCAGCCTGGTGTACGCCTTGTCGGCGCCGCTGCGCGACCAGATCGCCGCGCGCGGCAGCACCACGATCTGGCTCGACCTGGCGCCGGATCACAGCCTGGAGCGGGTGCAGGGCGAGGTGACGCGGCCGCGCGGCGCGCGTTCGATGTCGAGCCACCTGCAAAGCCGGCTCGGGATCAAGGGCGTGAAGGCGGGCTTGCTGCGCGAATGCCTGGGGCAGGATGATTTCAGCGATGCGCACCGGCTCGCGGCCGCCATCAAGGCGCTGCCGCTGGTGCTCAGGCGCGCGCGCCCGATCGACGAGGCGATCAGCAGCGCCGGCGGCGTGCGCTTCGAGTCGATCGACGCGAATGGCATGCTGCGCGCGCTGCCCGGGGTGTTCGTGGCCGGCGAAATGGTCGACTGGGAAGCGCCCACCGGCGGCTACCTGCTCAGCGCCTGCTTCGCCAGCGGCCGCGCCGCCGGCAGCGGCGTGCTGCGCTGGCTGGGCGCCGCGCAGGAGCCAGCACGGGATCAGTGATCGAAGTGGACGTCGCCGCTGCCGGTGCGGCTGATCGTGCGCTGCGGCGGGTTGCCATAGACGTCGATGTCGCCGCTGCCGCTGACGGCCGCCGCCACCTGGGCGTGCGCGGTGACGCTGGCGTTGCCCGAGCCGTTCTGGCGCACTTCGGCGCTGTCGGCGCGCAGGCGCTGGGCGTCGAGGCGGCCGGTGCCGTTTGAACCGAGTTTCACGCTGCGCGCGGCGCCGGCCAGGGTCAGCTCGCCTGAACCCGTCAGCTCCCCCTCGACGCTGTCGCCATTGCCGGCGTCGAGCGTCAGTTCGCCGCTGCCCTGCATCAGGGCGCGCGCCTGGCGGTAGCGGCCATTGAATTCGAGCCTGCCCGAGCCGTTCAGTTCGAGCTCGATGCGTTCGCCGGTGAAGCCGTTCGCTTCGGTGCTGCCGCTGCCGTCGACTTTCAGGCGCTCGAGCGCCGGCAGGGTCAGTTCCAGCATGATCGGCTCGCGGTGGCGCAGCACGATGCCGCGCGTGCCGATGCGCAGGACGGCGCCGTCCTGGACGGTTTCGACATTCGCCAGCAGGCGCTGCTCGCCGCGCACCACCAGCGACGGCTGGGCGCCGTAGCGCAGGCTCAGGTCGATCGGGCCGGACAGTTCTACCACGCGGATGTCGCGCCCGATCGGGCGCGTTTCTTCGTCCACATTGCGGCCTTCGTGGCGGATCGACACGCCCTGGGTGCGCAGCCCGGCGTAGGACAGGCCGATCAGGACGAAGGCCAGTACCAGCAGGCTCATGCCTACCCGGAACAAGGTACGTGTCGGCATGGTCAAGTCCCCCGCAGCAGCGACAAATTCATTTGCACATAGCGCTTCAGGCCCAGCGCCGCATAGCGTGTCAGGACCAGCGACACCAGGAACAGCACGATGCCGCCCAGTACCGAGGCCAGGCCGAGCACGGTCTGGGTGGCGCGCGACTCGTCGTCCAGCCCGGTCGTGATGTGGACGCCGCCGTTGGCCGCCCCATCGCTTTTTTCCTCGCGCACGTGGATGCCGGTTTCGCCGATTGAGACGCGCGTAGCGCGGTCCTCGCGCCCGCCGTCCTCGATGACATGGCTGAGCGGGCCATCGAGCACCAGTTCGTTGGCGCCGGACAGTCCGCTGGCCGTGACCGCGATACCCCCGATATAGAACGCGAAGGCGACCAGGTAGAGCGAGGCCAGGAGCGAACCGACCACCGCGGCCGGAATCACCATGAACAGGTTGAAGATCAGGAGGCCAAGCACGGAGACGAGCATGCGCACCAGGTTCGCCGGGTTCTTCTGCTCGGCAAAGGCATGCATGTGGGTGTTGGCGCGCAGGGTCAGGGCGACCTTTTTCGGGTCGTCCAGGTCGCGCGCGATGTCGTCTTCAGGACGGCCGGCGGCCATGCCGTCGACGAAGCGCTGCTCGTACCAGGCCAGGGTTTTGGCCTGCAGTTCCGGCGGCAGGCCGAGCAGGGCGCGCTTGAGTGCCTCGAGATAGTCCAGTTTGCCCATATGCGGTGCGAATAAGTCCGGTGGTATCGATGCTGTTACTGTAGCGAGCCGGCGTCCGGCTTGCTATCGCCGTGCGACAGGCTGCCGTTTTGGGGCGGCGGGCGGTCGCCCGCAAGGATGGACTTCGCCGCCGCCTGGCCGCTGCGCACCGCCGACTCGAGCGTGGCCGGGTAGTCGCTGGACGTGTAGTCGCCGGCCAGCACCAGGCCGGCCAGGGGAGTGAGGGTCGGGGGACGCACCAGGCCGGGGCTACAGGCGAAGGTCGCGCGCTTTTCGGTGATCACGCGGCTCCACAGCGGCGCGGCCAGGCGCGGGTCGGCGAACGCCTCGGCCAGTTGCACGGCCACCAGGCGCGCCAGGCTCTCCTGGTCAAGCGCCGCCGCCTGGAGCGCCGCGCTGATCACGACCGCCAGCAGGCCGGCCTGGCCGGGGTCGAGCTGGCCGCGGTCGAAAGCGAACTGGCCGAAGCGGTTCGCCGCGGGATCGTCGAGCAGGGCGCAAAAGGGCAGCGGCAGGCGCAGGTCGGCTGTGTATTGCAGGTAGCAGGTGGCGATCGGCTCGTGTTCGAAAGCGCCCAGCTGCGCCGCCAGCGCGCCGGCTTCCGGATGTGGCGCGAGCAGGGCCGCGGCCGCGGCGGGCGGCGTGGCCAGCACGACGGCGTCGAAGCTCGCGGCCGCGGACGCGGCGCCGGCATCGACTTGCCAGCCAGCGGCCGCGCGCACCAGCGCGCCGACCTTGGCGCCGGCGCGCAGCGTGCCGCCATGCGCCTCCAGGTAGCTTGCGGCGGCCCGCGGGAACAGCGCGGACAGCTCGAGCCGGGGAATGAGCATGTCGGAGGCGGCGCGCCGGGCGCCCAGGCTGTCGCGCAGGGTCGCCATGAAGACGTTGGCCGAGGCCCGCTCGGGCGGGGTATTCAGCGCCGCCAGGCATAGCGGGTGCCACATCAGGCGCGCCAGGCGCGGGGTTTGTCCGTAGCGCTCGAGCAGGACCGACACGCTGACGTCAGTGTCGAGGCGCCAGCCCATCCAGCGCAGGCCGGTGAAGAGCTGGGCCAGGGCCAGCTTGTCGGCGCGCGCCAGGCCGCTGCTGCGCGCCAGGGCGACGATCATGTGCCAGGGCGCCGGCAGGCGCGGGGCGACGAAATCGAGGGCGCCGCTGTTCGGCGGATAGCGCATCTGCAGCGGCAGGCGCAGCAGCGCGCTTGCCGGGTCGACGCCGACGCGTTTCAACAGGCCGAGGGTTTCGGTGTAGGCGCCGAGCAGGATGTGCTGGCCGTTGTCGAGCAAGCGGCCCTGCACCTCGACGGCGCGCGCGCGCCCGCCGAGCGTGCGGCTGGCTTCGAACAGGGTGACGGTCGCGCCGCGCCGAGCCAGTTCGACGGCCGCGGCGCAGCCGGCCCACCCGCCGCCGATCACGGCGACGCTGGCGCCCTTCCTCATCTTGCTAGTTGCGGACATAGGTTTTCCACGCCAGCCAGAGCTTACGGAGCGGCGTGAGGGAAATGCGCTGGTTCAGGACGTGGAAGTTGTCGCGCTCGATCTCGACGAGCAGGGTGCGGTAGATCGCGGCCATCATCAGGCCCGGGCGCTGGGCGCGCCGGTCTTCCTTCGGCAGGCAGGCCAGGGCCTCGTCGTACATCGCCTGGGCGCGCTCGGCTTGGTGCCGCATCAGCGCCTCGAACTTGTCGCTGTGCTGGGCTTTGAGCAGCTCGTTGGCCGTCACGCCGAACTGCTGCAATTCGTTCATCGGCAGGTAGATGCGGCCCTTGCGCGCATCTTCGCCGACGTCGCGGATAATATTCGTCAACTGGAAGGCCAGGCCCAGTTTTTCCGCATAGGCCAGCGTTTGCGGGCTTGTATGGCCGAAAATGCTGGCCGACAGGATGCCGACCACGCCCGCCACATGCCAGCAATACTTGCGCAGGCCCGGGTAGTCGAGGTAGCGGCTCTGGTCGAGGTCCATCTCCATGCCGTCGATGATCGCCTGCAGGTGCTGTTCCTCGAGCTGGTAGACGCCGGTGTGCGGCTTCAGGGCCTGGGTCACCGGGTGGGTCGGCGTCCCTGAGTACATGGTCGAGACTTCGGTGCGCCACCAGGCCAGCTTGATGCGAGCGAGCGAGGGGTCGGTTGCCTCGTCCACGGTGTCGTCGACTTCACGGCAGAAGGCGTACAGGGCCGTGATGGCGCGGCGGCGCTCCGGCGCGAGGAAAAGGAAGCTGTAGTAGAAGCTGGAACCGCTCTGGACAGTCTTTTGCTGGCAGTATTCGTCGGGGGACATGTATTAAGCGGCGATAGGAGAGCATGCGAAGCTGCTATCTTAGCCGATGCGCCGCCCATCCGCCTACTGCCGGGGCCGCTAGACGGGTTTTGGCGCGCGCATGCGCAATGCCCGGCCCAGCATGAGCAGGTAATCGCGCTTGCCGATCGTCGGGCGCCGCGTGAACACATCGTAATCGGCGGCTTCGATCCCTTCCAGGATGCGCAATCCGCCCTGGACCACGAAGCGCAACTCCCAGCCGATGCGCCCGGGGAGGCGGGCCGCCAGCGGCGCCCCCGACAGCATCAGCGCACGCGCGCGCGCGACCTCGAAGGCCATCAGCGCGCGCCAGGCCGGCGTGGTGCGGCTGCTTTCGATGTCGGCCTCGGCCACACCGAAACGCACCAGGTCTTCTTGCGGCAGGTAGATGCGCCCCTTGCCGATATCGATCCCGACGTCCTGCCAGAAGTTAATCAGCTGCAGGGCGCTGCAGATGGCGTCGGCCTCCTGCAGCTCGCGTTCGCCGTCGACGCCGTACAGGGCCAGCATCAGGCGCCCGACCGGATTGGCCGAGCGGCGGCAATAGTCGAGCAGCGCCGGATAGTCGGGGTAGCGCGTCGTCACCACGTCCTGGCGGAAGGCCGAGAGCAGGTCGCGCAGCGGCTGCAGGGGCAGGCGATACGCTTCCACGACTCCCTTCAGGCGCGCGAACATCGGGCGCGCCGGCGTGCGGCCGGCGCCGATATCGTCGAGGGCGGCTTCGTATTCTGCCAGGCCGGCAAGGCGCTCGGGAGCGCCGGCATCGCCCTCGTCGGCGACATCGTCGGCGCCGCGCGCAAAGGCGTAGATCGCTTCGACGGCGGGCACCAGGCGGCGCGGCATCAGGATCGAGGCGACAGGGAAGTTTTCGTAGTGTTCGACCGGCATCCGGGAATCATATAGCTTGGGGCAAATGTGGATGATTATAATTGCCGCGCCGATGCCAGCACCCCTCAGCAAAATTCACCACTCTAGTGTCAGAAAATCCAGTAAAATACTGGGTTGAAGTTGTAGCCCATAAACAAAGGAGTGCAGGGCGGCCGGTTGTACTGTCGGGCGCCCTTTGTTTATGTGGCAATATGCAATCCTGCGCGAGGATGGCGAAATTGGTAGACGCACCAGGTTTAGGTCCTGACGCCAGCAATGGTGTGGGGGTTCGAGTCCCCCTCCTCGCACCACGAATAATTATTTTTTTGGACGATTTTTACAATGGCAACTGCAGTCGAAACCCTGGATAAACTCGAGCGTCGCTTGACGATCACTTTTCCGCTGAGTGACGTCCGTACGGAAGTTGAAAAACGCCTCAAGAAGCAGGCCAAGACCGCCAAGGCGCCTGGCTTCCGTCCGGGTAAGGTGCCGATCAAGATGGTCGCCGCGCAGTACGGCTACCAGATCGAGTCGGACGTCTTGAACGACCGCGTCGGCCGCGCTTTCAACGACGCCGCCAACGAGGCAGGCCTGCGCGTTGCCGGTTTCCCGAAAATCGAGCCAAAGGAAGATGCAGCCGAAGGCATGCTGGCTTTCGACGCGACCTTCGAAGTGTTCCCTGAGTTCACGATCGGCGACCTGGCCGCGATGGAAGTCGAAACCGTGGCCGCCGACGTGTCGGATGCCGAAATCGACAAGACCATCGACATCCTGCGCAAGCAGCGCGTGCACTACCACACCAAGGGCGTGGCGGGCGAGCATGGCGACGGCGGCGAGCCGGTTGCCGCCACCGGCGACCGCGTGACGGTCGACTTCACCGGCGTGATCGACGGCGTCGAATTCGACGGCGGCCAGGCCAAGGACTATGGCTTCGTGCTGGGCGAAGGCCGCATGCTGCCGGAATTCGAAGCGGCGACCATCGGCCTGAAGGTCGGCGAAAGCAAGACCTTCCCGCTGGCTTTCCCTGAGGACTATCACGGCAAGGATGTCGCCGGCAAGACCGCCGACTTCACCATCACCCTGAAGAAGCTGGAATGGGCGCACATGCCTGAAGTCGACGGCGAATTCGCTGTCTCGCTCGGCATTGAAGATGGTTCGATCGAGAAAATGCGTGAAGACATCAAGGTCAATCTCGAGCGTGAAGTCAAGTCCCGCGTCAAGGCCCGCAACAAGGATGCCGTGATGGACGCGCTGGTGAAAGCCACCGAGATGGACGTGCCGACCGTCATGATCCAGCAGGATTCCGAGCGCCTCGCTGAGCAGACCCGCCAGGACATGGCGCAGCGCGGCATGGACGTCAAGAACATGCCGTTCCCGACCGAACTGTTCGCTGAAAAGGCCGAGCGCCGCGTGCGCCTGGGTCTGATCCTGTCGCAGCTGGTCGCTGAGAACAATTTGCAAGCAACGCAAGAGCAGGTGAAGGCGCAGATCGAAGACTTCGCACAGAGCTACGAAGATCCGAAGGAAGTGCTGAAGTACTACTACAGCGACCGTCGCCGCCTGGGTGAAGTCGAAGCCCTTGTATTGGAAGAAAACGTCGTCAACTATGTGCTTGGCAAGGCGAAGGTCAGCACCAAGACCGTCGCTTTCGATGAATTGATGGGCAGCAACCCACAAGGCTGAGCGAGCGCTTAGTCTTTGAGTTTGCCCACATTAATAGGAACGAGACACGCATGAACCATAATCCGGCATTGGACACCCAAGCACTCGGCCTCGTGCCGATGGTAGTTGAGCAAAGCGGCCGCGGCGAGCGTGCGTACGACATTTACTCGCGCCTGCTCAAGGAGCGCGTGATTTTCCTCGTCGGCCCGGTCAACGACCAGATGGCCAACCTGATCGTCGCCCAGATGCTGTTCCTGGAGAGCGAGAATCCCGACAAGGATATTTCGCTCTACATCAACTCGCCGGGCGGCTCGGTCTCGGCCGGCCTCGCGATCTTCGACACGATGAATTTCATCAAGCCGGACGTCTCGACCCTGTGCACGGGCCTGGCGGCATCGATGGGCGCCTTCCTGCTCGCCGCCGGCGCCAAGGGCAAGCGTTTTTCGCTGCCGAACTCGCGCGTCATGATTCACCAGCCCTCGGGCGGATCGCAGGGCATGGCGTCGGATATCGAAATCCAGGCCAAGGAAATCCTGTACCTGCGCGAGCGCCTGAACCGCATCATGGCCGACAACACCGGGCAGACCATCGAGCAGATCCACAAGGATACCGACCGTGACCGTTTCATGTCGGCCGAGGAATCGGTGGATTATGGCCTGATCGACAAGGTGTTGACGACGCGCGCTTGATGCATCACAGTGGTGTTGTTGAAAAACGCCCGGGCGCCAACACGTTCGGGCGTTTGCTTTTTATTTCGGGTAGCATGACGGTGTGCGCTTGTATTGTCGCGCGCCCCGTGATCGCGTTATATTGAGGACCTTTGTCGAGCCGACGCAATAGCGGGCCGATCGATCTTCCATCCGTAGTCCTACACTAGAAACCTGCCCCATGTCTGACAAAAAATCTTCCAGCGGCGAAAAGCTTCTGTACTGCTCTTTCTGCGGCAAGAGCCAGCACGAGGTCAAAAAGCTCATCGCAGGTCCTTCGGTCTTTATTTGCGACGAGTGTATCGACCTGTGCAATGACATCATCCGCGACGAGACCTCGAACGTGGAATCGGTGGCGGGCGCCAAGTCCGACCTGCCGACCCCGCATGAGATCAAGGAATTGCTCGACCAGTACGTGATCGGGCAACAAACAGCCAAGCGCATCCTGTCGGTTGCTGTTTACAACCATTACAAGCGCCTGAAGCACCTCGGCAAGAAAGACGACGTCGAGCTGGCCAAGAGCAACATCCTGCTGGTCGGTCCGACCGGCTCGGGCAAGACGCTGCTGGCGCAAACGCTGGCGCGCATGCTCAACGTGCCCTTCGTCATTGCCGACGCTACCACGCTGACCGAAGCCGGCTATGTCGGCGAAGACGTCGAGAACATCATCCAGAAGCTGCTGCAAAGCTGCAACTACGAAGTCGAAAAGGCCCAGCGCGGCATCGTGTATATCGACGAGATCGACAAGATTTCGCGCAAGTCCGACAATCCGTCGATCACGCGCGACGTCTCGGGCGAGGGTGTGCAGCAGGCGCTGCTGAAATTGATCGAAGGCACGATGGCCTCGGTGCCGCCGCAGGGCGGGCGCAAGCATCCGAACCAGGACTTCGTCCAGATCGACACCACCAACATCATGTTCATCTGCGGCGGCGCCTTCGATGGCCTGGCCAAGATCGTCCAGAACCGGTCGGACAAGGGCGGGATCGGCTTCGCGGCGAGCGTGAAGAGCGCCACCCAGCGCTCGAACAGCGAAATCATGATGGAAGCCGAACCGGAAGACCTGATTAAATTCGGCCTGATCCCGGAACTTGTTGGCCGTTTGCCTGTCGTAGCTACGCTGAACGAATTGACGGAAGAAGCGCTGATCCAGATCCTGATCGAGCCGAAGAATGCCCTGATCAAGCAGTATTCCAAATTGCTGGAAATGGAAGGCTCGGAACTGGAAATTCGGCCAGCCGCATTGCATGCCATTGCAAAGAAAGCATTGGCGCGCAAGACCGGTGCCCGTGGTCTGCGTTCGATCCTGGAACACGCGCTGTTGGATGTTATGTATGAATTGCCTAATCAGCAAAACGTCGTGAAAGTCGTCATTGATGAAAATACGATCACGAATGGCGCGAAACCATTGCTGATTTACAGCGAAAGCGCAAAAGCAAGCGGAGAAAATTAAAAAATATCCGCGCGGAAACGACAAAAGCACTTGTGCGCTGGATGCTAGGAGGTACAATTTACCTCAATAAAAGCATCCGGCTTCAATCGAAAAGCCACTCGCGACAGACGTCGCGTGGTGGCTTTTTCATTTCATGCAGGGGTTTTATTGGAACGGCTAGATTGCATTAGACGAATAATGTTTTTTACTAAAGAAAATATTCGTTGGCCGGTCTTGAGTTTTAACCGTGTTCACCCAACATTGGTAACACGCTTTTTATAAGGTATGCCATGACAACTTCGAAATTAACCGAGCAAACGACGCTGCCGCTCTTGCCGTTGCGCGACGTGGTCGTGTTTCCCCATATGGTGATACCACTGTTCGTCGGCCGCCCGAAATCCATCAAGGCACTCGAAGCCGCGATGGAACAGGGCAAGAGCATCATGCTCGCCGCTCAAAAGGCGGCTGCCAAAGACGAACCATCCGCTGCAGACATCTACGAGATCGGCTGCGTCGCGAACATCCTGCAAATGCTGAAGCTCCCTGACGGTACCGTCAAGGTGCTGGTCGAAGGGGCCCAGCGTGCCCGTATCGACCGCATCAGCGATGGCGCCACCCATTTCATCGCCGAACTGACCCCCTTGAACTCGGAAGTCGGCGACGATTCCGAAGTCGAGGCGATGCGCCGCGCCATCGTCCAGCAGTTCGACCAGTACGTCAAACTGAACAAGAAAATCCCGCCGGAGATCCTCGCCTCGCTGGCCGGCATCGACGACGCCGGCCGCCTGGCCGACACCGTTGCCGCCCACCTGCCGCTCAAGCTCGAGCAGAAGCAAGTGATCCTGGAAATCTTCAACGTCGCCAAGCGCCTCGAGCACCTGCTCGGCCAGCTGGAAGGCGAGCTCGACATCCTGCAGGTCGAAAAGCGCATCCGCGGCCGCGTCAAGCGCCAGATGGAGAAATCCCAGCGCGAGTACTACCTGAACGAGCAGGTCAAGGCCATCCAGAAGGAATTGGGCGAAGGCGAAGACGGCGCCGACATCGACGAGCTCGAGAAGAAGGTGATCGCCGCCAAGATGCCGAAGGAAGCCCTCGACAAGGCCACCGCCGAAATCAAGAAGCTCAAACTCATGTCGCCGATGTCCGCCGAGGCGACCGTCGTGCGCAACTATATCGACACCCTGGTGTCGCTGCCATGGAAAAAGAAGTCGAAGGTCACGCATGACCTGGCGAACGCCGAGAAAGTGCTGGAAGCCGAGCACTATGGCCTCGACAAGATCAAGGAACGCATTCTTGAGTATCTTGCAGTCCAACAGCGCGTCGACAAGCTGAAGGCCCCGATCCTGTGCTTCGTGGGTCCTCCGGGCGTGGGTAAAACCTCGCTGGGCCAGTCCATCGCCCGTGCCACGAACCGCAAGTTCGTGCGCATGGCCCTGGGCGGCGTGCGCGACGAGGCCGAGATCCGCGGCCACCGCCGTACCTATATCGGCTCGATGCCGGGCAAGGTGCTGCAGTCGCTGGCGAAAGTCGGCGTGCGCAATCCGCTGTTCCTGCTGGACGAGATCGACAAGATGGGCGCCGACTTCCGCGGCGATCCCTCGTCGGCTTTGCTGGAAGTGCTGGATCCGGAACAGAACCACACCTTCTCGGACCACTACCTGGAAGTCGACTTCGACCTGTCGGACGTGATGTTCGTGGCGACCTCGAACTCGTTCAACATTCCGCCGGCACTGCTGGACCGGATGGAAGTCATTCGCCTGTCGGGTTACACCGAAGACGAAAAGACCAACATCGCCCAGCGCTACCTGCTGCCGAAGCAGATCAAGGCGAATGGCCTGCGCGATGGCGAGATCAAGGTCGAGGAATCGGCGATCCGCGACATCATCCGCTACTACACCCGTGAAGCCGGCGTGCGTTCGCTCGAGCGTGAAATCTCGAAGATCTGCCGCAAGGTCGTCAAGATGCTGTTGCTGAAGAAGTCCGACAAGGCAGTCATCGTCAACGGCAGGAACCTGGACAAGTTCCTGGGCGTGCGCCGCTACGATTTCGGTGTGGCCGAGAAGGAAAACCAGGTCGGCCAGGTGGTCGGACTGGCCTGGACCGAAGTCGGCGGCGACCTGCTGACCATCGAAGCCGTCAACGTGCCGGGCAAGGGCGCCATCATCCGCACCGGTACCCTGGGCGACGTGATGAAGGAATCGATCGAGGCGGCGCGCACGGTGGTGCGTTCGCGGGCCCAGCGTTTCGGCATCAAGGCGGAAGCGTTCGAGAAGAACGACATCCACATCCACGTGCCGGAAGGCGCGACGCCGAAGGACGGTCCGTCCGCCGGTATCGGCATGACGACGGCGCTGGTGTCGGCCTTCACCGGCATTCCGGTGCGCGCCGACGTGGCAATGACGGGCGAGATCACGCTGCGCGGCGAAGTCTTGCCGATCGGCGGCCTGAAGGAAAAGCTGCTGGCGGCGCATCGCGGCGGCATCAAGACGGTCCTGATCCCCGAGCAGAACGTGAAGGACCTGGCCGAGATTCCGGACAACGTCAAGAACAAGCTCGAGATCGTGCCGGTCCGCTGGATCGAGAAAGTGCTCGAGATCGCGCTGGAACGCCAGCCACAGCCCCTGGTCGAGGTGCCGGCGGTGTCGGTCGCCCCGGCCCCGGCTGCAGGCGCTGAAGGGCAGGGCGAGGTCGTCAAGCACTAAGCTGTCGTCGTTGAAGCGAGAGGCGCCCACGTGGCGCCTCTTTTTTTGCGCCGCGCGAATGTTGCTTGACAGAAGCAAATCACCCCGGTTTAATACGCGCTTGCACTTTTGCAGGAAGGCGCAGCGCCGCCGCGTCAAGAACGACCAAGAGGATACGAGTGAACAAGACTGAACTGATCGAAGAAATCGCGAAATCCGCGGACATTACCAAGGCCTCGGCGACGCGCGCGCTCGATGCAGTCATCGAAGCGGTGACCAACACCCTGAAGAACAACGACAGCGTGACCCTGGTCGGCTTCGGCACCTTCACCGTCGGCGACCGCGCCGCCCGTACGGGCCGCGATCCGCGTACCAAGGAGCCAATCAAGATTAAAGCTGCCAAGGTTCCGAAATTTAAGGCTGGTAAAGCGTTAAAAGATGCTGTAAACTAATGCCTTCTCTGCGGTGACACGCGGAGATGATGCAGTACCGAGTATGAATGTGGAGCGGTAGTTCAGTTGGTTAGAATACCGGCCTGTCACGCCGGGGGTCGCGGGTTCGAGTCCCGTCCGCTCCGCCACAGTCACGGTATCGAATTTTTTGAGTAACGAATTTTGGAGCGGTAGTTCAGTTGGTTAGAATACCGGCCTGTCACGCCGGGGGTCGCGGGTTCGAGTCCCGTCCGCTCCGCCAGATTTCCAGTAGCACCGGGGCGCCACACAGGGCGCCTCAACAGAGAAGAGGCGAACGCGAGTTCGCCTTTTTTTTTAACTTGGGTTTTGCAGCCTCGATAGCGATTGGTAGACCATGTTTGATTTTGTTCGTAACAACAAACGCGTCATGTACGGCATCCTGGGCCTGTTGATTGTGCCGTCGTTCGTGCTGGTCGGTGTCGACAGCTACCAGGACCGCGGCGACAGCGGCGTCGGCGTTGCCGAAGTCGACGGCCGTAACATCACGCAGCAGGAATGGGACGAGGCGCAGCGCCGCCAGATCGACCAGGCCCGCCAGCAGACGGGGCCCCAGTTCGACCAGAAAGTCTACGAGACGCCTGAAGCGAAACGCGAAGTGCTCGACAACCTGGTCGCCGAACGCGCGATCAACGCCGAAATCGCGCGCAGCAAGCTGACCGTCAGCGACCAGGGCATCTTCAAGGCCATCAATGGCCTCGAAGGCTTCCGCCGGCCGGACGGCAAGTTCGACATGGACGCGTTCAAGGCCGCGCTGGCCGCCCAGGGCATGACCCCGGTCATGTTCGAGGAGCGCATGCGCCGCGACCTGGCAATCCAGCAGCTGGCCGGTTCGATCGGTTCGACCGCCTTCATGCCGCGTTCGGTCGCCGAGCGCATCTCGAACATCAACGACCAGCAGCGCGAAGTGCAGGAACTGGTGTTCCCGCTCGCGAACTACCTGCCGCAAGTGAAAGTCACCGACGAGATGGTCAAGGCTTTCTACAACAAGAACGCCAACCTGTTCCTGATTCCGGAGCAGGTGAAGGCCGAGTACATCGTGCTCGACAGCGCCGCGGTCGAAAGCCAGGTCGCCGTCAGCGACGCCGAAGTGGCGCAGTTCTATAACGCCAACCAGAAGCGTTATGCCACCGCCGAGCAGCGTACGGCCAGCCATATCCTGATCAACAGCCCGGCAGGCGCCAAGCCGGCCGAGGCGGCCGCCGCCAAGGCCAAGGCCGAGGCCGTGCTGGCCGAAGTGCGCAAGAACCCGGCCGATTTCGCAGCCATTGCCAAGGCCCAGTCGCAGGACCCGGGGTCGGCTGAGATGGGCGGCGACCTCGGCGCCATCGAGCGCGGCAGCCTGGTCAAGTCGGTCGAAGATGCCATCTACAGCCTGAAGGCCGGCGAGGTTTCCGGCATCGTTCCTTCGGAATTCGGCTTCCACATCATCAAGGTCACCGGCGTGACGCCGGGCGCCCAGAAGTCGGTCGAGGCGGCAAAGGCCGAGATCGCGGCCGAACTGTCGAAAGCCAGGCTGTCGAAGAAGTATTCGGAACTGGCCGAGCAGTTCAACGACATCGTCTACGAGCAGGCCGACAGCCTGAAGCCGGCTGCCGACAAGCTGGGCCTGAAAATCCAGACGGTCGATGGCCTGACCCGCAAGCCCAATCCCGCCCTCGGCGCCGCTCCCTTCAACAACGAGAAATTCCTGACCGCCCTGTACTCGACCGACGCGATCAAGAACAAGCGCAACACGGAAGCCGTCGAAGTGGCGCCCGCCGTGCTGATCGCGGGCCGCGTGCTTGAATTCAAACCGGCGACCAAGCGTCCGCTGGCTGAAGTCGACGCCGCGATCCGCCAGCGCGTGGTGCAAGAGGAAGCGCTGCGCCTGGCGCGCCAGGCCGGCGAAGCCAGGCTGGCCGCTGCCAGGGCCTCGGGCGACGCCACCGGCTTCGGCGCGCCGACGCTGGTCTCGCGTACCCAGCAGCCGACCATTGCGCCGGCCGGCGCGCTGGCCGCGCTGAAAGCGGATGCGACCAAGCTGCCGGCCTATGTGGGCGCCGATCTGCCGGGCGTCGGTTACGGCGTCTACCGCATCGGCAAAGTGGTGCAGCCGGCCCAGCTGGACCAGGCCCGCCGCTCGCAGGAAGCGCAGCAGCTCTCGAGCCTGGCCGGCCAGGCCGAACTCTACAACTATGTGGAAGCGGTCAAGGCCAAGGCCAAGGTCAAAATCAATGCCAACACGGCGCAGAAGACGGAATAAATCCCGGCTTGCACAAGAAAAAACCCGGCTGCTCGCGCAGCCGGGTTTTTTTACGCCGGTGCGGTGACGACGCCCGTTTTAACCAGTGTGCAAGGCCCGCGCCGCCGCGGCAAAATCCTCCTGGCCGATGTCGTCCAGCGCCAGCACCCGGGCCTGGCCGTACTGGACGAAATTGCGGTCGATCGAGCGCAGGTAAGCGGGGTCGTAGTGGTCGACCAGCAGCTCGTCGACCAGTTCCGGCATCGCGCCGCTGTTGGCCATTGCGTGCCAGGCGTCGATCTTCGCGCGTCCATGCAGCTGCACCAGATGGTCCAGCTGGCTGTTGAGGGCCTGCGGGTCGACCGCGAAATGGCGGTAGTCTTCCATCAGGAGGCGCACCCGGTTCGGACGCGACAGGGTCAAGGCCACGCAGGGCGCCGCGCGCATGCGCTCCATCACGGCATCCGGTACCCGCAGGTTGCCGACCTTCTTGCTCTCGGACTCGACAAACACGGGCAAGCTCGGGTCGAAGTGGCGCAGCTTGTCCCAGATCCGGCTCTCGAACATTTTTTGCGAGGGCTGGGGCTCGTTCGGCAGGTGGCCGAGTACCGAACCGCGGTGCGCCGCCAGGCGCTCGAGGTCGAGCACCTGGGCGCCGATGGCATCCAGGGTTTCCAGCAGCCGGCTCTTGCCGCTGCCGGTGGTGCCGCAGATGACCTGGAAGCGCAGCTGCGGCGGATGGTCGAGCGCAGCGCTGACGTGGGCACGGTAGGCTTTATAACCGCCGTCGAGCTGGATCGCGGGCCAGCCGACTTTCGCCAGGATGTGCGTCAGGGAGCCGCTGCGGTTGCCGCCGCGCCAGCAATAGATCAGCGGCTTCCAGTCGCGCGGCTTGTCTGCGAACAGGGTTTCCAGATGACGCGCGATGTTGTGCGCCACCAGCGCGGCGCCGACCTTCTTGGCCTCGAAGGCGTTGACCTGCTTGTACAGCGTGCCGACCCGCACCCGCTCCTCGTCATTCAGCACCGGGCAATTGATGGCGCCGGGCAGGTGGTCGAGCGCGAACTCGCCCTCGCTGCGCACGTCGATGATGGCGTCGAAACGATGCAGCTCGGGGAGGATCTCGGCGAAGCTCAGGACAGCGGGGTATTTCATCGGGAGGTGATCAAGGTGGAGAAGGTCGGCCAGATATTATTCAGGATGATGGGATGGGCCTGGGCATTCGGGTGCAGGCGGTCGGACTGGAACAGGGCCGGCTTGTCGGCAATCCCCTCCAGCATGAACGGCACCAGCGGCGACCTGGTCTGCTTCGACAGGGTCGTGAACATGCCGAAGAAGCGGTCCGTATAGGCGCGGCCGTAGTTTGGCGGCATGCGCATGCCGACCAGCATGACCTTCGCGCCCTGTTGCTGCGACAGTGTGATCATCTGCCGCAGATTGCTTTCGGCGGCAGGCACCGGCAGGCCGCGCAAGCCGTCGTTGGCGCCCAGTTCGATGACGACCACCTGCGGCTTGTACTGGTTCAGCAGGGCCGGCAGACGCGCGCGGCCGCCGCTCGTGGTCTCGCCGCTGATGCTGGCGTTGACGATGCGGGCGTCGATCTTGCTGGCCTTGAGCTTTTGTTCAGCCAGGGCGACCCAGCCCGCGCCACGCGCCAGGCCATATTCGGCGGACAGGCTGTCACCCAACACGAGTACCGTTTTTGGTGCAGAATAGGCGCTCGCCGACGCAAGCACCAGGCTTGCGGCGACAGTTAATTTCTTAAGAAAAGCAAGCATGCGTGATAATCCCGAGGCTTTGAAAAATGACGTTCCCGCGCGAGCTGACAACGCGGGCCGACCCGCCGCAATCGAAGTGGCGGGGTTGTCGAAGCGGGTAGCGGACGCCAGCGGCGAACTCACTATCCTGCACAGCATCGATTTTACCGTGCAACCGGCCGAGACGCTCGCGATCGTCGGCGCCTCGGGCTCGGGCAAGTCGACCCTGCTTGGCCTGCTTGCCGGCCTCGACTCCCCGAGCGGGGGACGCGTGCTGCTCGACGGCACCGATATCTTCGCGCTCGACGAGGACGGCCGCGCCGCCTTTCGCATGGCCAAGCTGGGCTTCGTGTTCCAGTCCTTCCAGTTGCTGGCCCACCTCGACGCCGTCGAGAACGTCATGCTGCCGCTCGAGTTGCGCGGTGACCGCGCGGCGCGCGACAAGGCCGAAGCCATGCTGGGCCGGGTCGGGCTGGGGAGCCGCCTGAAGCATTACCCGAAATACCTGTCCGGCGGCGAGCAGCAGCGCGTCGCCCTGGCGCGCGCCTTCGTGACCGAGCCGCCGCTGCTGTTCGCCGACGAACCGACCGGCAGCCTGGATGCGACGACCGGCGAATCGATTATCCAGCTGATGTTCGAACTGAACCGCGAGCGCGGCTCGACCCTGGTGCTGGTGACGCACGATCCGGCCATGGCGGCGCGCTGCGGGCGCACCATTACCATTGCGGCGGGCAAGCTGGTCTAATTCACCAGGCCGTTCAGCACCGCCCGCACCGCCTTCGGCAATTCCCCCGCCGTCATCCCGACCGGCCCGACGCCTTCCCCGACCAGGCGCTCGGCTGCCGCGCCATGCATCCACGCGGCGCCCACGGCCGCTTCCCAGGCCGGCCAGCCCTGCGCCAGCAAGGCCCCGCAGACGCCCGCCAGCACGTCGCCGCTGCCGCCGCTGGCCAGGCCCGGGTTGCCGGTCGGGTTGATCGCCACCTCGCCGTCCGGCTGCGCCACGATCGTTCCCGAACCCTTCAGCAGCACCACCGCCTGCAGGCGCCGCGCCAGTTCGCGCGCCGAACCGAGGCGGTCGGCCTGGACCTCGGCCACCGAAGTGCCCAGCAGGCGCGCCGCTTCCAGCGGATGCGGGGTGGCGATGGTGCCCGCCTGGCGCCGCGCCACGCGTTCCTGCAGCGCGCTGCTGGCCGCCAGCAAGGTCAAGCCATCGGCGTCGATGACGACCGCGCCCGGCGCGTCGATGCCCTGGCCCAGCACGCGCATCGCTTCGTTCGAGTCGCCCATGCCGGGCCCGAGCACGAGCACGCGCTCGCCGATCTCGAAGTCGCTCGAGACCCTGAACATCAGCTCGGGCTGCAGCGGGTCGAAGTGCAGGGCGCCCTGCGACTCGCCGACCGTGACCGCGAACACCCGCCCGGCGCCCGCATGCAGCGCGGCGCGCGCCGCCAGCACCGCGGCGCCCACCATCCCGTGCGCGCCGCCGATGACGGCGACGTCGCCGAACTGGCCCTTGTGCGAATTCTGCCGGCGCGGCCGCAGCAGCGGCGCGAACAGGGCAGGGCTGGACAGGCGCGCGCGCGGCGGCTCCAGGGCCGCGGCATCCAGCCCGAGGCCGGCGACGTGCACGATGCCGGCGTGGTCGCGCCCTTCGGCTGTGTGCAGGCCGGGCTTGTCGCCGATGAAGGTGATGGTGTGGGTGGCGCGTACCGCGACCCCGCCCGGACCGACCACGTCGCCTGTATCGGCATCGAGACCGCTCGGCACGTCGAGCGCGAGCACCGGGCAGCGCAGCTTGTCGATGGCGGCCACGAGTTCGCGGTAGCGTCCCTCGAGCGGGCGCGCCAGGCCGATGCCGAACAGCCCGTCCACCACCATGGCCCATTCGCGCACGTCCGGCGCTACGTCGGCGAAGTTGGCCGCGCTGGCGCGTGCGCGGGCCAGGGCCTGGGACGCTTCCGGAGAGCCCGGGCCGTTGCCGGCCAGGTGCAGCACCACCACATCGACACCGGCCTCGGCCAGGTCGGCGGCCAGCACCAGGGCGTCGCCGCCATTGTTGCCCGGCCCGGCCAGCACCAGCACCGGCTGTGCGCGCGCGCTGCCGATCAATTCCAGCGCCAGGTTCGAGGCCGCGTGGCCGGCGGCGCGCATCAGGCCTCCGGGCTCGCGGCCGTCCGCGCTCGCCGCCGCCGTCGTAGCAGCTTCGATCGCACGGATTTGCGCCACGCTGTAGAGACCATTGTCCATTCCGACTCCATTTCAATTCAAGATGAGTGCATTTTCGCCAATTTTCGGGACGAGCGCGAATACAATAGGCGCCAACCCCCACACAGCATGAGGATACACACATGGACTGGCAGTTCTGGATCGATCGCGGCGGCACGTTCACCGACATCGTGGCGCGCACGCCAGGCGGGCAACTGGTCACGCACAAGCTGCTGTCCGAACATCCCGAGCAGTACCCGGACGCCGCCGTCGCCGGCATCCGCCGCCTGCTCGGCGTCGCGCCGGGCGAGGCGCTGCCGGTACAGGCCATTGGCGCGGTCAAGATGGGCACCACGGTGGCGACCAACGCCCTCCTGGAGCGCAAGGGCGAGCGCACCGCGCTGGCCATCACGCGCGGCTTCCGCGACGCGCTGCGCATCGCCTACCAGAACCGCCCGCGCCTGTTCGAGCGCCACATCGTGCTGCCGGAACTGCTGTACGGCGAAGTGGTCGAGATCGACGAGCGCATCGGCGCCCATGGCGAGGTCGTCCGCCCGCTCGACCAAGCCGCGGCGCGCGCCGGCCTGCAAGCCGCTTTCGACGGCGGTGCGCGTGCGCTCGCGATCGTCCTGATGCACGGCTACCGCTACACGCAGCATGAAGCGGCGCTGGCCGGTATCGCCCGCGCCATCGGCTTCACCCAGATTTCGACTTCGCACGAAGTCAGCCCGATGATGAAGCTGGTCGCCAGGGGCGACACCACCGTGGTCGACGCCTACCTGTCGCCGATCCTGCGCCGCTATGTCGAGCAGGTGGCCTGCGAGCTGCCGGGCGTGAACCTGCAGTTCATGCAGTCGAACGGCGGCCTGACCGACGCCAGGGCCTTCCAGGGCAAGGACAGCATCCTGTCCGGGCCCGCCGGCGGCATCGTCGGCATGGTGCGCGCCAGCCGCCTGGCCGGCTTCGAGCGCATCATCGGCTTCGACATGGGCGGCACCTCGACCGACGTCTCGCATTTTGCCGGCGAGTTTGAACGGGTGTTCGAGACCCAGGTCGCCGGCGTACGCATGCGCGCGCCGATGATGAGCATCCACACGGTGGCCGCCGGCGGCGGTTCGATCCTGCATTTCGATGGCAGCCGCTACCGCGTCGGGCCCGACAGCGCCGGCGCCAATCCGGGCCCGGCCTGCTACCGGCGCGGCGGGCCGCTCACCGTCACCGACTGCAACGTCATGCTCGGCAAGATCCAGCCAGCCCATTTCCCGCACCTGTTCGGCCCCGGCGGCGACCAGCCGCTCGACGCCGCCGTCGTGCGCGAGCGCTTCGACGCGCTGGCGCGCGAGATCGCGGCCGCCACCGGGGAAGCGCGCACGCCGGAACAGGTGGCCGAGGGCTTCATCCAGATCGCGGTCGGCAACATGGCCAACGCCATCAAGCAGATCTCGGTACAGCGTGGGCACGACGTGACCGAGTATGCGCTGACCAGTTTCGGCGGCGCCGGCGGCCAGCACGCCTGCCTGGTGGCCGATGCGCTCGGCATGAAAACGGTGTTCATCCACAGCCTGGCCGGGGTCTTGTCTGCGTATGGCATGGGCCTGGCCGACCAGAGCGCGATGCGCGAACAGGCGGTCGAGGAAAAGCTCGACCTGGTGGCGGGCGCGGCGCTGGCCGCGCGCCTGGCGGCCCTGGCCGAGGCGGCGCGCGCGCAACTGCTGGCCCAGGGCGTCGGCATGGAGCGCATCGACGTGATCCAGCGCGTCCACCTGCGCTACGAGGGCACCGATTCGGCGCTGGTGGTGCCGTTTGCGGACGCCGCCGGCATGCAGGCGGCCTTCGAGACTGCCTACAAACGCCGCTTCTCCTTCCTGATGCCGGCGCGTGCATTGATTGTCGAAGCGGTGTCGGTCGAGGCGCTGGGCCGGTCGGAAGCGCCGCCGGAGGCGCTCGCCGCGGTTCGCGAGCGCGCCGGCGCCAACGCTGCCTCTGCCGCTGCTGCTACTGCGACGGCGCCCATGTTCGCCGGCGGCCGGTGGCATCAGACGGACATCTATCACCGGGCCGCCTTCAATCCGGGCGACACCATCCGCGGCCCGGCCATCGTCGCCGAGGACAACGCCACCACCGTCGTCGAGGCAGGCTGGGAGGCCGAGGTCACGCCTTACGGCCACCTGGTCTTGCGAAGGGTCGAGGCGCTGCCCGAGCGGCGCGCGATCGGCACCACGGCCGACCCGGTGATGCTCGAGATTTTCAATAACCTGTTCATGTCGATCGCCGAGCAGATGGGACTGCGCCTGCAGAACACGGCCCACTCGGTGAACATCAAGGAGCGGCTCGACTTCAGCTGCGCGATTTTCGACGCCGGTGGCAACCTGGTGGCCAATGCGCCGCACATGCCGGTGCATTTGGGCTCGATGGGCGAGAGCATCAAGACGGTGATGCGCGAGAACGCCGGGCGCATGCGCGCCGGCGACGTCTACATGCTCAACGACCCGTACAACGGCGGCACCCACCTGCCGGACGTGACGGTGATCTCCCCTGTGTTCGACGAGGCGGGAGGGGAGATTCTTTTCTACGTTGGCTCGCGCGGCCACCATGCCGACATCGGCGGCACCACACCCGGCTCGATGCCGCCGGACTCCACCCACATCGAGCACGAGGGCGTCCTGATCGACAACTTCAAGCTGGTCGACGGCCAGGATGGCGTGCTGCGCGAGCCTGAAACACGGGCGCTGCTGACGGGCGCGCGCTACCCGGCGCGCAACCCGGACCAGAACCTGGCCGACCTGCGCGCCCAGGTCGCGGCCAACCAGAAGGGCGTCGAGGAGCTGCGGCGCATGGTCGCGCATTTCGGCCTTGAGGTCGTGCGCGCCTACATGGGCCACGTGCAGGACAATGCCGAGGAGGCGGTGCGGCGCGTTATCGGGGCGCTGAACGACGGCGCCTTTACGGTCGACCTCGACAACGGCGCGAAGATCGTGGTGGCGGTGCGGGTCGACCGCGCCGCGCGCCGTGCCCAAATCGATTTCACCGGCACCTCGCCCCAGCTGCAGAACAACTTCAATGCGCCGTCCAGCGTCTGCATGGCGGCGGTGCTGTACGTGTTCCGCACCCTGGTCGACGACGAGATCCCGCTCAATGGCGGCTGCCTGAAGCCGCTGGAGGTGATTATCCCGCCCGGCTCGATGCTGAACCCGCATTACCCGGCCTCGGTGGTGTCGGGGAATGTCGAAACCTCGACCTGCATCACCAATGCCCTCTACGGCGCCCTCGGCGTGATGGCGGCCTCGCAGGGGACGATGAACAACTTCACCTTCGGGAACGCCAGGTACCAGTACTACGAAACCATCTCCGGCGGCAGCGGCGCCGGCGATGGCTTCGACGGCACCGATGTGGTGCAGACCAACATGACCAATTCGCGCCTGACCGACCCGGAGATCCTGGAATTTCGCTTTCCGGTGCGGCTCGAGAGTTACGCGATCCTCCCCGGCTCGGGCGGGGCGGGGCGCTGGCATGGCGGCAAGGGCGGGGTGCGCAAGCTGCGCTTCCTGGAACCGATGACGGCGGCCATCCTGTCCAACAACCGCATCCATGCGCCCTTCGGCATGGCCGGCGGCGCACCCGGTGCGCGCGGCGTCAACAGCGTGGTGCGCGCCGACGGCAGCATCGATGCCGTCGGCCACATCGGCAAGGTCGAGATGGCTGCGGGCGACGTGTTCGTGATCGAGACGCCGGGCGGGGGAGGGTACGGGGCGGCGTAAGCCTTTTACGTCGAAATACCGTATTTCCTGCGCATCGCCGCATACTCCTCGGTGAGGGGCCCCAGGCGCGGGTGCTGGGCGTCGATGGCGCGGATTTTCTCCAGCTGCGCCAGGCACAGCTCGCCCAGCGGGTGGTCCCAGCCCAGCTCGCCGATCTGGCGCAGTACGCCGCCGGCGGCCGCGATCATCACCTGCAAATTCTGCGGCGCCATGTGCAGGGCTTCGAGCAGGGTTTGTACCGCGCCGCGCACGTCGCCCATGTTGCGCTTCTCGTCGGCGATGCCGAGCAGGATCTGGGCCTGCGCGGCCAGTTGCTGGCTCATGCCCTCGGCCAGGTCGCGCCGGCCGGCATTCGTGAAGATCGAGACCGCATCCTGGGAATCGACGCCGCTGCCGGCGTCGTTCACCACCGTCAGCATCACTTCCTGGGCCGGCGCGTCGAGGCGGTGTTCGAGGCAGGCGCGCACCAGGCCGACCTTCATGCCGGTAGACAGGTTGCCGCCGCCGCGCACCGCCGCCACCGCGTTCTGCAGCCCGAGCATGGCGGCGTCGCGGTTGCCAGCGGCGTCGTGCAGGGCCGCGTTGGCGACGCCGATGCAGGCGTCGAGCTCGGCACTGGCGCGCATCGAGCGCTCGAGGTCGCGCACGACGCCGGCCGCGCCCAGCATGTCGCCCCGCTGCACCATTGCCTTGACCAGGCGCACATGGTCTTCCGGATCGCGAAATTCCGAGTAGCGGGCCTTGCTGACGACCTGCTTGAACGATTTTTCCGCCGTCTGGGCGTCGCCGGCTTCGAGCGCGACTTCGCCCAGCTTGCGCAGGCGCCGCACTAGGTGCGGCGAGATGGCGACGGCGTCCTCGAGTACCTTCTGCGCCTGCGCATGCTCGCCGGCCGCCTCGTGGCAGCGCGCCAGCAGGTCGTAGGCGGCCATCAGCTGCGGATTGGCGTTGACCAGCGCCGTCAGCGTCTGGCGCGCAGCGTCGACCTTCCCCTGCGCGAACTCGGCGCGCGCCAGGCCGAGCCCGGCCCAGCCCAGCGGCCGGTAGGCCAGCACCTTGCGGTAAATCTGCTCGGCTTCGCCATGTTCGCCCAGGCTGGCGTGCAGCTCGGCGCGCAGGCGCGCGAAATCGAGGGCGTAGCGCGGCTGCGCGATTTCCAGGGCGGCGGCCGAACGGATCGCGTCAGGCACTTTGCCCTGGGCGACCATCTGGTAAGCCGGCAGAAAGGCCGCCCGGCGCTCGATCGCGCGCGCGATGCGCGCGCTCAGGGTCTCGGCCGTGAACGGTTTGAGCACGTAATCGCTGGGGGCCAGTTCGGCCGCGCCGATCACCTTGCCGTAGACCGCTTCCGAAGTCAGCATGATGAAGATCGCCCAGGGGCTCAGCAGGCGGTGGTGGCGCAGGTCTTCCAGCAGTTGCTGGCCGTCCTGGCCGGCGCCGGCGGCGCCGCTGCCGGCTGCCGTGCCCGCACCGCCACCCAGGTCGTATTCGCACAGCACGATGTCATAGCTGCGGCGCGCCAGCTGGCGAATCGCAGTGCCCGCGTTCACGGCGTACTCGACCTTGTTGATGCCGGCCAGGTTCAGCATGTTTTGCAGGTTGCTGCGCATGCCTGGATTGGGGTCGATGATCAGGACCGACAGGTTGCTGTTATCTTGCATTCTTTCTTTCGTCTGTGCGCCGCGTTTTTTCTGTGCGTTTCTTGTGCGTCTGTACGCCGGCTGTCTCAGGCGCAACAATACCGCCAAGCGCCGCATCGGGCAACTGCCTTCAGGCCCGGTGCAGGGGCAATCCGGGCCACGCTGTATAATTGCGGGCTATCTTCCACCCGCAGCCATGCTGCATCAACCGACTTCCAGCCATGTTGATTCTGCCGGGTTCCAATGCCCTGTCCGTATTCCGTAGCCAACGCCTCCTCGCCCAACTGCAAGCCGCCGCACCGGCGATCGCCCAGGTGCAGGCGCGCTTCGTTCATTTCATCGATGCCAGCGCGCCCCTGTCGACACAGGACACCGAGCGCTTGAGCGCCATGCTGACCTACGGCGAGCCGGTGCCCGAAGTACTCTACGAAGGCGTCACCGAAGAGTTCTTCGTGATCCCGAGGCTGGGCACGATTTCGCCCTGGGCCTCGAAAGCGACCGATATCGCGCACAACTGCGGCATGGCGCAGGTGCACCGCATCGAGCGCGGCGTGGCCTATACGGTGGTGCTGAAGAGCGGCATCCTCGGCAGCAGCATCGGCGCGCCGAAAAAGCTGTCGAACGAGGAAAGCGCCGCCGTCATCGCGCTGCTGCACGACCGCATGACCGACACCGTCCTGCGCAGCGCGAA
Source organism: Telluria sp. LT2P34 (assembly GCF_059685915.1). NCBI lineage: Bacteria > Pseudomonadati > Pseudomonadota > Betaproteobacteria > Burkholderiales > Oxalobacteraceae > Telluria > Telluria sp. LT2P34. The sequence continues at coordinate 223,508 of NZ_JCASIN010000001.1, read as the reverse complement.
CGATGCGTCGCAGCTGTTCCGCGAGCTGGCGGGCAAGGCGCTGGAATCGATCGACGTGCTGGAAGCGGGGCGCGATGCCCTGGTCCGCGCGAATACCGAACTCGGCCTGGCGATGTCGGCGGACGAGATCGACTACCTGTTCGAGGCCTTCAGCAGCGCCCGCCGCAATCCGACCGACGTCGAACTGATGATGTTCGCCCAGGCCAACAGCGAACACTGCCGCCACAAGATCTTCAACGCCGACTGGATCATCGACGGCGTCAAGCAGGACATGTCGCTGTTCCAGATGATCAAGAACACGCACCAATTGCAGCCGAAGGGCACGATCGTGGCCTACAGCGACAACTCGTCGATCATGGAAGGGCGCACCGTCGCCCGCTTCTTCCCGCGTGGCGCCGGCCAGGAATACGCCCCGGCCCAGGACCTGACCCATACCCTGATGAAGGTGGAAACCCATAACCACCCGACCGCGATCTCGCCCTTCCCGGGCGCCTCGACCGGCGCCGGCGGCGAAATCCGCGACGAAGGCGCGACCGGCCGCGGCGCCAAGCCAAAAGCGGGCCTGACCGGATTCACCGTGTCGAATCTGCTGCTGCCGGACGCCCAGCGGCCCTGGGAAAACGCGGCCGACGTCACCGCGCCGGGCAGCCGGGACGGCGCCGAAATCTACGGCAAGCCGGAACGCATCGCCTCGCCGCTGCAGATCATGATCGACGGCCCCCTCGGCGGCGCCGCCTTCAGCAACGAATTCGGCCGGCCTGTGCTGGGCGGCTATTTCCGCACCTTTGAAGTGAACGCCCAGGCGGCCGGCGGCGTCTTCGGTTACCACAAGCCGATCATGATCGCGGGCGGCATCGGCAACATTGCCGACCAGCACACGCACAAGAACGATATCCCGCCCGGCAGCCTGCTGATCCAGCTCGGCGGCCCGGGCATGCGCATCGGCATGGGCGGCTCGGCGGCCTCGTCGATGGCGACCGGCACGAATACGGCGGATCTCGATTTCGATTCGGTCCAGCGCGGTAACCCGGAAATGGAGCGGCGCGCCCAGGAAGTCATCAACGGCTGCTGGCAGATGGGCGCGAACAATCCGATCATTTCGATCCACGACGTCGGCGCCGGCGGCCTGTCGAACGCTTTCCCGGAAATCGTCAACGACGCCAAACGCGGCGCGATCTTCGATCTGCGCAAGATCCAGCTGGAAGAAAGCGGCATGGCGCCGAAAGAAATCTGGTCGAACGAGTCGCAGGAACGCTATGTGTTGGCGATCGCGCCCGAGAGCCTGCCTTTGTTCGCCGCGCTGTGCGAGCGCGAGCGCAGCCCGTTTGCCGTGATCGGCGTCGCCACCGAAGAGCGGCAGTTGCGCGTGGTCGATCCCGAGCTGGGAAACAATCCTGTCGACATGCCGATGGACGTCCTGCTCGGCAAGCCTCCCAAAATGACGCGCGACGTCGAACACGTGGCGCGCACGCTGCCCGCCATCGACCTGACCGGCATCGCGTTGGAAGAAGCTGCGCGCCGCGTGCTGCTGCTGCCCACCGTGGCCGACAAATCCTTCCTGATCACCATCGGCGACCGCTCGGTCGGCGCCATGACGGTGCGCGACCAGATGGTCGGCCCCTGGCAGGTGCCGGTCGCCGACTGCGCCGTCACCGCCATGAGTTTAGAGGGCTACCTGGGCGAAGCGATGGCGATGGGCGAGCGCACGCCGCTGGCCGTGATCAACGCCGCCGCTTCGGGCCGCATGGCCGTCGGCGAAGCGATCACCAACATTGCCGCCGCCCCGATTGCCAGCATCGAAGACATCAAATTGTCGGCCAACTGGATGGCGGCCTGCGGCCAGCCGGGCCAGGACGCAGCCTTGTTCGACACGGTGCGCGCGGTCGGCATGGAATTGTGCCCGGCGCTCGGCATCAGTATCCCCGTTGGCAAGGATTCGCTGTCGATGCGTACCACCTGGAACGACGAGGGCCGCGACAAGTCGGTGATCTCGCCGGTGTCGCTGATCGTTTCCAGCTTCGCACCGGTGACGGATGCGCGCCGCGTGCTGACGCCCCAGCTGCGCACGGACCTGGGCGAGACCGCCCTGATCCTGGTCGACCTCGGACGCGGCAAGAACCGTCTCGGTGCCTCCGCGCTGGCCCAGGTCACCCAGCAACTGGGCGACGTGGCGCCGGACGTCGACTCCGCCGAGGACCTGAAAGCCTTCTTTGCGGCGATCCAGCGCCTGAATGTCGAGGGCAAGCTGCTGGCCTACCACGACCGCTCCGACGGCGGCCTGTTCGCGACGCTGTGCGAGATGGCCTTCGCCGGCCGCGCCGGGGTGTCGGTGAACCTCGACATCCTGACCATGGAAGGCGAGCATTCCTCGGACTGGGGCGACGCCAAGAACTGGGCCAGCCAGGTCGGCGAGCGCCGCAACGAAATGACGCTGCGTGCGCTGTTCTCGGAAGAACTCGGCGCCGTGCTGCAAGTGCGGGCGGACGAGAAAAGCGCCGTCATGTCGGTACTGCGCGAACTGAACCTGGGCGCCTGCAGCCACATCATCGGCAAGCTCAATGAGCGCGGCGCGATCGAATTCACGCGCGACGCGAAGGTGATCTACAACGCGCGCCGCAGCGACCTGCACCGGCTCTGGTCGGAAACCAGCTGGCGCATCGCGCGTCTGCGCGACAACCCGGATTGCGCCGACCAGGAATACGAGCGCCTGCTCGACGTGGCGGATCCCGGCATGTCGCCGACGCTCACCTTCGACCCGAGCCTGGACGTGGCCGCGCCCTTCATCGCCACCGGCGTGCGGCCGCGCGTGGCCATCCTGCGCGAGCAGGGCGTCAACTCGCATATCGAAACGGCATGGGCGATGCACCAGGCCGGTTTCGCCGCCATCGATGTGCACATGAGCGACCTGATTGCCGGACGCGCCAGCCTGGCCGATTTCCACGGCGTGATCGCGGTCGGCGGCTTCTCGTATGGCGACGTCCTGGGCGCCGGCGAGGGCTGGGCCAAGACCATCCTGTTCAACAGCGCACTGTCCGACCAGTTTGCAAGCTTCTTCGCGCGTCAGGATACCTTCGGCCTGGGCGTGTGCAACGGCTGCCAGATGCTCTCCAACCTGAAGTCGATGATTCCTGGCGCGCAAGCCTGGCCGAAGTTCACGCGCAACAAGTCGGAGCAGTTCGAGGCGCGCTTCGGCATGGTCGAAGTGCTGGCTTCGCCATCGATCTTTTTCGAGGGCATGGCCGGCACCCAGGCGCCGATCGCGATCGCCCACGGCGAGGGTTTTGCCGACTTCTCGCTGACCGGCAGCCTGGACGCGGCGGTGCAGTCGCTGCGCTACGTCGACAACCGCGGCGCCGCCACCGAACAATACCCGTTCAACCCCAACGGCTCGCCCGGCGGCCTGACGGCCGTCACCACGCCGGACGGCCGCTTCACCGCCATGATGCCGCACGCCGAGCGGGTCTTCCGCACCGTGGTGCATTCGTGGGCGCCGCCGGCCTGGGGCGAGGACGCGCCCTGGATGCGCATGTTCCGCAACGCGCGCAAGTGGGTCGGCTGAGCGGTCTGAACCGGGTTCAAAAAGCGTTTCTTCGGAAACGCTTTTTTTTCGCGCCAGTGCCGGTGGAAAATTCAATCGCCGGATGTTGTGAGCTGGCGCAATCCTTGTTGGGAACCCGCTGACATGGTGGTGGCGCGAGGGTCATACCGGATCACACACCCTCAGGAGATTGCCATGATCCTCAGCTCCTTCCTTGCCCGCCCCTGCGCCCGGGTCCTGCCTGCCATCGGACTCGTGCTGGGCCTGTCCGCATCGAACGCGACGGCGCAAGACGGGCGCTCAGCCGCCTCCGCGACGGCCAGCTCGACGCTGGACGTCTGCGCCATCGAGGGCACCGAACGATGGCGCTATTCGGGCGTGGTCGCCGTCCTCGATGCCGAGGGCGGCAGCGTCGCCACCGACAGCCGCGTCCAGAACCAGACCTCGCGCGCCGGCTTTCGCGATGCCGCGGGAGGGGCGTCCGCGCCGGCGGCTTCAAGCGTGCGCGCCGGGGACACGGTCGTCCTGCCCTATGTGTTCGAGGGCGCACCGCTGACGCTGGGGGAGGTGCGGACCCAAAGCCAGGTACAGCTCAATGGCCAACCCGGGACCGGCGAGCGCACCCTGCTTGCGCAAAGCGGAACCATGACCGCCGACACCGTGACCGGTTGCCAGCCGAAGGGCTGCGTGCGCACCCAGGGCTACTGGAAGAGCAAGCCGGGCGTGGTCTGGCCTTACCCCTACAGCAGGACCAAAACCTTCTTTTCGTCCGGCCTGAAGTGGCAGCAGATTCTCGACACGCCGCCACGCGGCAGCGCCTACATCATCCTGGCGCACCAGTACATCGCCGCGGTGCTCAACCGGGCCGCGGGCGCATCGGCGCCGGCCGGCCTGGTGTCGGTGATCACTGCCGCCACCGCCTGGTTCAATAGCGGCACCACGCCGGCCACTTGCGGGCCGGGGCAGTGCGCCTTGCAGAAAACCTGGGCGGCGACGCTCGATGCGTATAACAACGGCCGTTATCCTGGTTCGCCCAAGCATTGCCCCTGAGGGAAGGGTTACGCCGGCAATAAAAAAGGCGCTTCCGAGGAAGCGCCTTTCTATCAGCCACCGGTCCGAAATTACTGGACCTTGGCCTTCTTCATCAGCGACTCGCGGTATTCCGCCAGTTTCTTTTGCTGGATCTGTTCCGACACCTGCTGCTTGACCTGCTCGAGCGGCGGAATCTGCACTGGACGGGTGTCTTCCAGCTTGATTACGTGGAAGCCGAACTGGGTCTTCACCGGCGTATCGGTGATCGCGCCTTTTTGCAGCGAGGTCATCGCTTTCGAGAACTCGGGCACGAAACGGCTCGGATCGGTCCAGCCGAGGTCGCCGCCCTGGGCAGCCGAACCCGGGTCCTTGCTCTGCTTGGCCAGCTCGTCGAACTTGGCGCCGCCCTTGAGCTTGGTGATGATCGCTTTCGCGTCTTCCTCTTTCTCGACCAGGATGTGGCGCGCCTTGTATTCCTTGTCCGGTGCACCGGCCTTGGCTTTGTCGTACTCGGCCTTGACTTCGGCATCCTTCACCGGGTTCTTCTTGACATAGTCGGCCAGCATGGCATTGATGATGATGCTCTGGCGTGCGTTGTCGATCGCGGCCTTGACGTCGGCGCGGTTGCCCACGCCCTGCTTGTCGGCTTCCTGGATCAGGACTTCGCGGCCGACGAGTTCTTTCTTGATCATTTCGCGCAGTTGCGGCGAGTCGGGCGCACGGCCCTGGGCTACGACTTGCTTGACCATCTGGTCGACACGCGACGCCGGGATGGCCTTGCCGTTCACGGTCGCGACGTTCTGGGCGAGCGCAGGCAGTGCGACCATAGCGGCCATGGCGATCAACAGGCGGGTTGGCTTCAAAATCATTGTTCAGATCCTATAAAAACTCGACATATCGCCCGCTGGCGACGGAACCCGGCGTGGATCGCGAATCGATCCCGACGCCGGAAGCAGAACATCTTACTGTACCTTCGCCTTCTTGACCATTTCCTCTTGGTAAGCGGCGAGCTTACTCTGGGTCAGGCTTTCGGCGATCTGGGTCTTGATCTCGGCCATCGGCGGCACCTTGACGGCGCGCGTGTCGTCGACCTTGATGACGTGGAAACCGGCCTGGGTCTTGACCGGGGTGTCGGTCACGCCGCCTTTTTGCAGCTTGGTGAAGCCGGCCGCGAATTCAGGTGGGAAGGCCGACGGGCTGGCCCAGTCCAGATCGCCGCCGCTGTTGGCGGTGCCGGTGTCCTTGCTCTGCTTGGCCAGTTCTTCGAACTTTGCGCCGCCCTTGAGCTTGGTGATGACCGCTTTCGCGTCGGCTTCATTTTCCAGCAGAATATGGCGGAGGTGGTATTCCTTCTCGCCGGACTGGGTCTTGGCGAAACGGTCGTACTCTGCCTTGACCTCGGCATCGGTCACCGGGTTCTTGGCGATGTAGTCGCGGGCGAGCTGGTTGACGACGATGGCCTGGCGCGCGCTGTCGAGCGCCTGGCGCACCTCCGGCTTCTTGTCGTAGCCCTGGCGGATCGCTTCCTGCATCAGTACTTCACGTTCGATCAGGCTCTTCTTGACCTGCTCACGCAGTTGCGCGCTGTCCTGGCCCTGGCCGGCGGCGACAACCTGCTTCACGACCGCATCGACGCGCGATGTCGGGATTGCCTTGCCGTTGACGACGGCGAGATTCTGGGCGAATGCGGGCACTGCAAAGGTAGCGAATGCGGCGATCAGGGCTAACAGCAGCCGAGCTGGCTTAAAAGTCATTATTGAATTTCCTGTGGAGGGAGTTGCTAGGACGTGATTAGATTCGTTCTTTTGCGAAGCAGTTCAACAAATTGTGCGATAGATTTCTTAAGCCATCCTGAACCGGCCTCAGTCGAGTTCGGAAGGCGCCAAAGCCGTGATCGCAAGGGCATGGATCTCGGCCCGCATCATATCGTGCACGGCATCATACACCAGTCGATGACGCATGACGAGTCTTAGTCCCGTGAAGCGATCCGACACGATTTTGACGCTGTAATGGCCGCCGCCCGAGGCTGCGCCGGCATGTCCGGCGTGCAGCGCCGAGTCGTCGCTGAGCTCGAGCAGGGTGGGCGCCAGGGCCGCCTGCAGCGCCGTACGGATACGCTCCAGGCGCGTGCCTTTTTCTTCCATCGTGTTCGCCATCGTGGTCATGCTTCCTCCTGCGGGACGTGTTTCATCAGCATCATCGCTTGTCCCATGCTGAAGATAAAGAAGATCGCGGTCATGCCGAAGACCTTGAAGTTGACCCAGGCCGGCGTGTTGTCGCGAAACACGACGAAGGCCATGAACAGGTTCAGGGCGCCGATCAGGAACATGAACACCATCCAGGTATAACCAACGCGCGGCCAGATCGCTTCAGGCAGCGGCAGTGCTTCTTTCATCACCGACCGCATCATGTTCTTGCCGAAGAACACCTGGCTCACAAAAAGGGCGGCGGCGAACAGCCAGTACAGCATGGTCGGCTTCCACTTGATGAAGGTCTCGTCGTGGAAATAGATCGTCGCGCCGCCGAACACGACGATGACAAAGAAGGAGACCCACAGCATCGTGTCGACCTTACGCCGGCGCACCATCAGGTAGCCGACCTGGAGGAAGGTCGCCAGGATCGCCACGACCGTAGCCAGCATGATCGGCGCCTGCGAGGCGATGATCTTGCCGCCCGAGACGAAAGCGCCGAGATACTGGTCGGCCATGGCGCTGGCTGCCGCTTCGTTGCCGGTTCCGAGTTTATAGACGACGAAGAACAGGATCAGCGGGAAAAAGTCGAACAGGAATTTCATGATGCTCCAAAAAAATGTTTCCTAAATCAAGCGCCCAGGATAGGCCCCAGGGCAAGGCGCATCGTCGAAGCCCAAGGGCGAGAACAGTACGCTAGTACGGCGAGACGAATGCAACGCAGCCATGGGGCTTATCCTGGGAGCGCATCAAACCGCAGGGAGGCGGAGTTAATGCAGTAGCGCAGGCCGGTCGGCGGCGGGCCGTCCGGGAATACGTGGCCGAGGTGGGCGTCGCAGACGGCGCAAATGATTTCGGTACGCACCATACCATGGGCGCGGTCGACCTTCTCGATGACGTTCTTCGGGTCGAGCGCCTTGAAGTAGCTGGGCCAGCCGCAGCCGCTCTCGAATTTCGCGTCGGACTCGAAGAGTGGCGTATTGCAGCAGACGCAATGATAGATGCCGTGGTCGTGGTGGTCCCAGAACTTGCCGGTGAAGGCGCGCTCGGTGGCGGCATGGCGCGTGACCTGGTATTCCATCGCGTCGAGCTGGGCGCGCCATTCGGCGTCGGTCTTGATTACTTTGTCGGTCATGGTGGTCTTTCGGATTGAATGCTACGAAGAACAGCTTACTTCGAGCTGCGCTGCCCAGTCCGGCGGCAAGGCGGCCCAGGCTTCACGGGCGGGATGCTCGTCGAAGGGCTGCTCGAGGACGGCCAGCAGATCGCGCACGCCGGAATAATCGCCCTTGTGCGCCTGTTCGATCACCTGCTGGGCCAGATAGTTTCGCAATATGTACTTCGGATTGACGCGGTTCATGGCGCTGCGGCGCGCCTCGTCGTCCCTTGTCTCCAGCGCAAGGCGCGCGCGGTAGCGCAGGGCCCATTCGTCGAACGCGGCGCGGTCCAGGAACAGGTCGCGCAGCGGTGCATCGAGCGCCGCGGTCTCGTCCTGTGCGGCTGCGCCTTGAAAATCGCCAAGGCGCCTGAACAGCAGCGTGACGTCGACGTGGCCGGCTTGCATGATGGTAAACAGCCCGTCGATCAGTGCGCGGTCGCCTTCCTGCGCCGTCGCCAGTCCCAGCTTGGCGTGCAGCAGCCGGTCCAGCTCGCGTTCGAATTCGGGCATGTAGACGTCGAGCGCCTCCTGGGCGGCGTCGACCGAATCGATCAAGGGCATCAGGGCATTGCCCAGCGCATAGCAATTCCAGTGGCCGACGGGCACCTGGTTGCCATACGAATAGCGCCCGCCCTGGTCGGTATGGTTGCAGATGTGGTCGACATCGAAGGCTTCCATGAAGCCGAAGGGGCCGTAATCGAGTGTCAGGCCGAGAATCGACATGTTGTCCGTGTTCATCACGCCATGCATGAAGCCGACCGATTGCCAGCCGGCGATCATGCGCGCGGTACGCCGCGTGACCTCGGCCAACAAAGCCGCATAGGGCTTGGCCTCGCCCTTCAGCTCGGGATAGAAGCCATCGATCACATAGTCGGCCAGGAGGCGCAGTTCGTCCGGCTGGTTGCGGTAGTGCCAGTGCTCGAAGGAGCCGAAGCGCACGAAAGAGGGCGCCATGCGGGTGACGACCGATGCCGTCTCGATGGTTTCGCGCATCACGCGCTGGTTGGAACCGGTGATGGCGAGCGCGCGCGTGGTCGGGATGCCGAGCGCGGCCATCGCTTCGGAACACAGGAATTCGCGGATCGACGAGCGCAGCACGGCGCGACCGTCGCCCATGCGCGAATACGGGGTCTTGCCGGCGCCCTTCACCTGCAGCTCCATGCGGCCTTGCGGTCCCGGCAGGTCGCCCAGCAGGATGGCGCGGCCGTCGCCCAGCTGGCCGGCCCAGACGCCGAACTGGTGCCCGGAGTAGACGGCCGACAGCGGCTGCGAACCCTGGAACAGCTGGTTGCCGGTCAGGGCGGCCACGAAATCGTCCTGTTGCAGCGCCTGCGGGTCGATCCCGACCAGCGCGGCCGCGCGGGCGCTGGCGGCCACGAAATAGGGAGCGGGCAGGGGCGTAGGCATCAGCCGCGTATAAAACGCGGGCGGCAGTGCGGCAAAGCCGTTACCGAAAGCAAGATCGTCAGGTGTAATGGCAGCTCCCATGCAAGATAGTCGTGAGGACTACGGAATTTTACCGTACGGGGCAGATTCTCATTGGCACACTGCGCGGGCAAGGTCTTTTACACCCGGTAACCAGGGCGCATACCCGGCGCGCATCGGCTGGTGCGGCGCAGCATCGAAACCTGTTGACGAGATCAAACGGGCGGAACCACACTCGTGCGCAGTTGCCAAACCCGCCACAGGAGACCACGATGACGCCGTATCCGAAGAGCCCGGTCATGGGCCAGATGATGGACCAGCCCCTGCTGATTTCGAGCATTATCGAATTTGCCGCCCGCCATTACGGGGCCAACGAGATCGTGTCGCGCAGGGTGGAGGGCGACCTGCACCGGTATACCTATAAAGAATGCGCGGCGCGTTCGCGGCGCATGGCGCATGCCTTGCAAGGGCTCGGGGTAGGCATGGGCGAACGCGTCGCCACCCTGGCCTGGAATGGGTACCGCCACATGGAGCTCTACTATGCGGTGTCGGGCTCGGGTGCGGTGCTGCACACCATCAATCCGCGCCTGCATCCCGAGCAGATCGCCTACATCGTCAACCATGCCGAAGACCAGTACCTGTTTTTCGACCTGACGTTCCTGCCGCTGATCGAGGCGGTGGCCGCGCACTGCAAGACGGTCAAGAGTTTCGTCTTGATGAGCGACCGCGCGCATATGCCCCAGGAAACCAGGATACCCAGCCTGCTGTGCTACGAAGACATCATCGCCACCAGCAGCGACGATTACGTATGGCCGCAGTTCGACGAAAACTCCGCCGCCTCGCTCTGCTATACCTAGGGCACGACCGGCAACCCGAAGGGCGCGCTGTATTCGCACCGCTCGACCCTGCTGCATGCCTATGCCTCGGCGATGCCGGGCGCGCTCAACGTCTCCTCAAAAGATGTGGTCGTGCCGGTCGTGCCGATGTTCCACGTGAATGCCTGGGGACTGCCTTACTCGGTGCCGCTGTCCGGCGCGAAGATGGTGTTTCCGGGCGCCGCGCTCGACGGCAAGTCCCTGTACGAACTGTTCGAGTCCGAAGGCGTGACCTTCTCGGCGGGCGTGCCGACCGTCTGGCTCGGCCTGATCAACCATGCGCTGCAAAACGGTTTGCAGTTCTCGACCTTCCGCCGCACCGTGATCGGGGGCTCGGCCTGCCCGCCGGCGATGATGGACACCCTGATCGACAAGCTCGACGTGCACGTCATCCACGGCTGGGGCATGACCGAAATGTCGCCGCTCGGCACCACCGGCGGCCTGCAGGCGAAGCACCTGGCGCTCCCGAAAGAGGCTCAGCGCAAGATCTTGCAAAAGCAGGGCCATGCCATCTTCGGCGTCGACATGAAGATCGTCAACGACGACGGCGAGGAATTGCCCTGGGACGGGCAGACCTACGGCCACCTGTACGTAAAGGGGCCATGGATCATTTCGAGCTATTTCCGCGGCGAAGGCGGCGATGTGCTGAAGGATGGCTGGTTCCCGACCGGCGACGTGGCCACGATCGACGGCGACGGCTACATGCAGATCACCGACCGCAGCAAGGACGTAATCAAGTCCGGCGGCGAGTGGATCGGCACGATCGACATCGAAAACATCGCCATGGCGCATCCGGCGGTGCTGCAGGCGGCCTGCATCGGCGTCGCCCATCCGAAGTGGGACGAGCGGCCGATGCTGGTGGTGGTCAAGCGGCCCGGACAGGAAGTGGGGCGCGAGGAGCTGCTCGGCTTCTTCGAAGGCAAGATCGCCAAATGGTGGCTGCCCGACGACGTGGTGTTTACCGAGGCGCTGCCGATGGGAGCGACCGGCAAGGTCCAGAAGAACAAATTGCGCGATCAGTATCGGGAGCACCAGCTCCCCGCCAGCTAAGCGGCGCCAGGCAGCAGGTGGCGCAAGGTCGGCTCGATACCGCGCGCGTGCAGGTGGCGCACGATGTCCTCGAGTGTGGCATCGCGCAGCAGCAGGCCTGCCGGCGCATCCGCAGCTGGCGCGAAGCTTGCCGGCGGCGCTTGCTGGGTGATCGGTCGCGCGGCCGGCTCCAGCGCCGCCAGGGCGTGCCTGAACTGCGCGAGGCCGATACTCTCCAGGCCCTCGAGGAAAGCGGCCTGCGCAGCGAGTGGCGGCGCGACTTCCAGGCCCGGCTCGTCGGCGAAGGATGCGCCCATGCCGGGGTTGATGAATGCGGCCCACTTGCTGCTGCGCGGGTTCAGGCAAGGCGGCAACGGGTGCGCTTCACCGGCGGCTTCGGCCAGGGGCGCCATGCCGAAACCATGCACCCGGTGCAGCTGTTCGATGAATTGCCGGGCCTCGGCCAGCGCTACCGGTGCTTCCAGCGACAGCCAGAGTCGATAGCCATCGGCGCCGGACACGCTCACGGCCGGCGCTGGAAAACCATAGTGGACCTGCAGGATGCTGGCCAGCTCGCACAAGGCGGTCCAGTGCCCGTCGCTGCCATCGTTCTGCTTGTCGAAGGGAAGGACGATGACGCGGGTCATGCCGTTTTCCGCGCCGGTGCCGAGCGTCGCTTCGCCACGCAGGTGCGCGGCGAGCTGCTCACCCAGCGCTTCCTGCTGCCGCGAAGGATCAAGATACAGGCGCAGCCATTGCGAAATCAGTTTTTCCATATTCTTTCCCGTGACGAATCCGCACGGATTGTGACATACCCGGAATCGCCATCGATGGAATAAGACGACCGTACTTTTTCGGTTATAGTTGTGGGATCCGTTTTCACAAATACGAGGAAGAGACATGAGTGCAGACTACGCCGTGCACGGCAGCGTTGCCGTCATCACCCTGAATAATCCACCGGTCAATGGCCTGGGCCTGGCCACGCGCACGGCGGCGGTCGAGGCGCTGTGCCGGGCCGAGGTCGACGAGGCGGTGAGTGCCGTCGTCATCATCGGTGGCGGCAAGGTGTTTTCGGGCGGTGCCGACATCCGCGAGTTCAATTCGCCGAAAGCGCTGACCGAGCCGACCCTGCACACGCTGATCGCCACCGCCGAGAACCTGCGCAAACCGGTCGTCGCCGCCATTCACGGCGTCTGCATGGGCGGCGGCCTCGAACTGTCGCTGGGCTGCCATTACCGCGTCGCCGCGCGCGGCGCCCAGATCGGCCTGCCGGAAGTAAAAATCGGGCTGGTGCCGGGCGCCGGCGGCACCCAGCGCCTGCCGCGCGTGGTCGGCCTGGAGCAGGGCATGCAGATGATCGTGTCGGGCAACCCGGTGCTGTCGGAAAAGCTGGTCGCCACACGGCTGTTCGACCGCGTGTTCGATGCCGGGGTCGACCTGCTGGCGGCCAGCGTGGAATTCGCGGCCGGCATCGCCGAGCTGCGTCCGCTGCCGAAGGTGCGCGAACTGAACGTCGACTATCCTGGCCATGAAGCTTTCCTGGACGCGACGCGCGAAAAGGTGAAGGCGGCGGCCGGCGCCTTCCCGGCGCCGCTGGCCTGCGTCGAGTGCGTGGGCGCCACCGTGCGCATGCCGATCGAAGAGGGCCTGAAGTTCGAGCGCGAGCAGTTCCTGGCGCTGGCGCAGACGAGCGAATCGAAAGCCCTGCGCCACGCCTTCTTCGCCGAGCGCGCCGCCAGCAAGGTGCCCGACGTGCCGGCCGATACCCCGACCCGCAGCATCCAGAGCGCCGCGGTGGTCGGCGCCGGCACCATGGGCGGCGGCATTGCGATGAACTTCGCCAACGCCGGCATTCCGGTCACCATGCTCGAGACGCAGCAGGAGGCACTCGACAAGGGCCTGGCGACGATCCGCAAGAACTACGAGAACACGGTGAAAAAGGGCAAGCTGACGCCGGAGCAGGCGCAGGAGCGGGTGGCGCTGATCGGCGGTACGCTCTCTTACGCGGACATCGCCCAGGCCGACATCGTGATCGAAGCCGTGTTCGAAGACATGCAGGTCAAGGAAGCCGTATTCCGCCAGCTCGATGCGCACATGAAACCGGGCGCGATCCTGGCCTCGAACACCTCGACGCTCGATCTGGACCGCATCGCCGGATTCACCAGCCGTCCGCAGGACGTGATCGGCCTGCATTTCTTCAGCCCGGCCAATGTGATGAAGCTGCTCGAAATCGTGCGCGGCAAACAGACCGGCAAGGACGTGCTGGCCACCGCACTGGCGCTCTCCAAGAAGATCAGGAAGACGGGCGTCGTGTCAGGCGTCTGCGACGGCTTCATCGGCAACCGCATGCTCGAACAATACCTGCGTCAGGCTTTCTTCCTGCTGGAAGAAGGCGCGCTGCCGGAGCAGGTCGACAAGGCGATCGAAGGATTCGGCTTTGCGATGGGACCTTTCCGCATGAGCGACCTGGCTGGCAACGACGTCGGCTGGTATGTGCGCAAGCGCCGCGCCGTCGAGTCCCCCGGCCTGGTCTACTCGAAGGTGCCGGACCTGCTCTGCGAAGCGGGACGATTCGGCCAGAAGACCGGCGCCGGGTGGTACGACTATCAGGCGGGCGACCGCAGCGCCCATCCATCGCAGCTCGTCACCGACATGATCCTGGCGCAATCGCAGGCCGAGGGCGTCGAGCGCCGGACGATTGGCGATGAAGAAATCGTGCAGCGCCTGGCGTTCGCCCTCGTGAACGAAGGCGCGCGCATCCTGGAAGAGGGCATCGCGCTGCGCGCTTCGGATATCGACATGGTCTACCTGAGCGGCTATGGCTTCCCGCTGCACCGCGGAGGGCCGATGCTGTACGCCGACACGGTGGGCCTCGATACGGTGCTGGACGGGATGCGCGGTTTCGCGCGCGGGCGCCATGGCGAGGCCTGGACGCCGGCGCCGCTGCTCGAGCGCCTGGCCGGCGAGGGCAAGGGATTCAACGGCTAAGCGATTCATGTGATCGATGCAGGACCGAGGCAGACGCGAGTCTGCCTTTTTTACGGGGCTACAGCGGCTTTTTTGAATAAGTAAACAAAATCGTTTACTTATCGCTAGCTCATGCATACGATGCCTGTATTGCAAGGTAATGGCCCCTTTCGTGAAGACCGCGCTCCTGGTCGCCAGTGCCTGCCTGCTGGCTGCGCAACTGAAGAACGCAGGCCACGCCCGCCGCTCGAGACACGAAACTGGAGATCACATGAATACCAACGACCAGCTCCTGCTGCTGCTGAAAACACGCGGCGCCCAGACCGCGCAAGCCCTGGCCGGCCTGATCGGATTGACGCCGATGGGGGTGCGGCGCCAGCTCGAGGCCGCCGAAAGGGAAGGGCTGGCCACCCATACCGACACCGCCGGCAGGGTCGGCCGCCCGGTGCGGCGCTGGCTGCTCACCGAGCTGGGCCATGCGCGCTTTCCGGACCGCCACGAAGAATTGACGCTCGACCTGATCACCGGGGTGCGCACCCTGTTCGGGGAAACCGGGCTGGAGCGACTGATCGCCGCACGCGAGGAGGCGGGCGAGCGTGTCTACCGCGAGCGGATGGCCGGCTGCGTGACGCTCGACGATCGGGTCGCCGCCCTGGCCGAAGCGCGTTCAGCAGACGGCTACATGGCCGAAGTACAGCCCCGGGTCGATGGCAGCCTGCTCTTGATCGAAAACCATTGCCCGATCTGCTCGGCGGCGCGTGCCTGCCAGCAGTTCTGCCGCTCCGAGCTGGAGGTGTTCCGGCGCGTGCTCGGGCCAGGCGTGGCAGTGGTGCGCATCGAACATCAGCTGGAAGGCGCGCGGCGCTGTGCTTACCTGGTCAGCCAGGCTGCATGAGCTTGACCGCGATGCCATTCAGGCGATCGGCGCGGCATCGAGTTTCGCCATGCTCGCCAGCGCAGGTCCGGCGGCTTGCGCGGCGCGTCGCCGCACCGGCCAGCTGTCCAGGCATATCGCAATCAAGGAAACGCTGGCCAGCGCCACCCATACCGACCAGAGGGTGTGCGTCAAGAAATGGGCTCCCCGCAGTTGCTGTAGCCATCCTACCGCGCAACCCAGGGCGAGAAAGCCCCCCAGGGTAAGGGCCGCCGCGTTCAGCCGGTGTGGGACAAAGAAAATCCCGATCGATATCATCCAGAGTGCGCTGGAGGCATGACCCGCCGGCATGCACTGGCCCGGGAGCATGCCCGCCGAATGAAATGCGAACAGGCCTACGTAGGGCTCGCTTCCGCCATAGCGTGCCAAGTCCCAAGGACAGTGGCTAGCGCTCATGTGCTTCAGGATGCTGACCATTGCCGGAACGAGGATCGCCGACAGGGCGACGACCCTGACCTGGTAGCGCAGCAGCCAGGTCCAGCGCCGCGGTGCAAGCAGATCCCACAAGCCGATCGCGACGAATCCCAGTCCGGTTGCCATGAACAGCCGCTTCAGGATGACGTGACTAAACTGTTCGGTCAACCAGCGATGACGCCAGGGAAAAACGTTCAGGCTGCGATCGAACATGGCGTCGGCCAGGACCAGGTCCCAGTCGGTCAGCAGGGCGACCAAGGATAAAACTAGTGGCAGGGCAAGCAGCACCCAGGCCATGCGAATTCTGGCTCGTCTCCAGGCGTCGGACTCGAGGCCGGTGAGTTGAAGATGTGCGGTTAGCCGGGAGGAAAATCGCCAATGACTGAGCATATGTAAGGGTTCGAAGAATTGCAGTTTCAGGCGCCACTCGGGTGAGCGGCATGACCCTTGTTGGCAGAGACTACAGTTCGGCGGGTGAAATCGGCGTTACGGCAAGGTTAGATTCTTGTAAATCGGTGCCAGCAGTCGTGATAGGACAAAAAAAATGCCGCTGTTTCCAGCGGCATTCTTCGTTCATCAGCCGGGTGGCTGATCGACCTGGGCTTGCGCGTCAGTCGTTGGCGTAGATGTTGTTGTCCTTCGTTTCGCGCACGAAGAGGGCGCCGATCACCAGGGAAATCAGGGCGATGATGATCGGATACCAGAGGCCGTAGTAGATGTTGCCATTGGCCGCCACCAGGGCGAAGGAGATGGTTGGCAGCAGGCCGCCGAACCAGCCGTTACCGATGTGGTAAGGCAGGGACATCGAGGTGTAGCGGATACGGGTCGGGAACATCTCGACCAGCATCGCCGCGATCGGGCCGTAGACCATCGTCACGTAGATCATCAGGATGAACAAGAGCAACACCAGCATCGGCTTGTTGATCGTCGTCGAATCGGCCTTTTCCGGATAGCCGGCGGCTTTCAGCGTGCCGACCACTTCGGTCTTGAGTGCCGCTTCGCGCGCCTTGCTTGCTGCGTCGAAGTTCAGGTTGTCAGGCGTCATTACCGCATTGAACGACTGAATGATCTTGTCGCCCACCATGATCGTCGCCACCGAACCGGCCGGCGCGCCGACGATCTCGTAGTTAACCGATGCGTTGGTCAGCATGCGGGATGCGATATCGCAGGACGACGGGAACTTGGCGGTGCCGGTCGGATCGACCTGGAAGTTACAGGTAGCCGGGTCGGCGACGACCTTGACTGGCGAGGTTGCGATGGCCTGGGCAAGTGCCGGGTTGCCGTAGTGGGTCATGGCCTTGAAGATCGGGAAGTAGGTCGCCGCGGCGATGGCCATGCCGCCGAGGATGATCCACTTGCGGCCGACTTTATCCGACAACCAGCCGAAGAAGAGGAAGAACGGCGTTCCCAGCACCAGGGCGACGGCGATCAGGATGTTGGCGGTCGGGCCGTCGATCTTCAGGGTCTGGGTCAGGAAGAACAGGGCGTAGAACTGGCCGGTGTACCAGACCACTGCCTGGCCCATCGTCAGTCCGAACAGGGCCAGGAGCGCGATCTTGGCGTTAGGCCAGTTGAGGAAGGCTTCCGACAGTGGCGCCTTCGAGGTCTTGCCTTCGGATTTCATCTTGGTGAAGGCGGGCGATTCGGACATCGAAAGACGGATCCAGACCGACACGCCCAGCAGGAGCACCGACACCAGGAAGGGAATGCGCCAGCCCCAGGCCGTGAACTCGGCTTCGCCGATGGCGGTGCGGGTGCCGAGGATGACCAGCAGCGACAGGAACAGGCCCATGGTCGCGGTGCACTGGATCCAGGCGGTGAAGAAGCCGCGCTTGCCTTCTGGCGCATGCTCGGCGACATAGGTTGCAGCGCCGCCGTATTCGCCGCCGAGCGCCAGGCCCTGCAGCACGCGCAGGGTGACGAGCAGGATCGGCGCCGCGATGCCGATCGTGGCATAGCCCGGCAGCAGGCCCACCAGGAAGGTCGAGGCGCCCATGATCAGGATGGTGACCAGGAAGGTGTACTTGCGGCCGATCATGTCGCCGAGGCGGCCGAACACCAGCGCGCCGAATGGACGCACGATGAAGCCGGCCGCGAAAGTAAGCAGCGCGAAGATGAAGGAGGTGGTGGGATCACCGAGGAAGAACTGCTTGCCGATGATGGCGGCAAGCGCACCGTAGAGGTAGAAGTCGTACCATTCGAAAACCGTCCCAAGCGAGGACGCAAAGATCACCTTGCGTTCTTCCTTGGTCATCCCCTGGGAGGAAGGTACTGCCTTCCCGCCCGCAGCCATGCCGGGTGTGATAGCCATTTTATGTGTCTCCGTATAGTAATGTAAGTAATCGGATGTACGTCACCGGATAGCCGATACTCGGTCAGCTGGGACGGAGTGTGGACCGTTAAACTTACGTCATGCTTGCTTCAAACTTACTCCAAACTTACGATTGATTTGCTGTGATTTATTCGACAGCGTCCCCGTCCGGAAGATCCCGAACACGCAGGGTTTAACGCAGGATTTTTTTGCGAACGACCGTACTGAAGTGATATTCTGGGTCGCCACGAACTCAAGCGAATGGAAGAAAATGATCAAGCACATCGTCATGTGGAAGTTGAAGGAACAGGCCGAAGGCGCCGACCGCCGCGCCAACGCGCTCGAGATGAAGCGCCGCCTCGATGCCTGCTCGAGCATCGTGCCCGGCATCCTGGCCTTCGAGGTCGCCCTGGCCCAGCCGGGACTGGAAGCGACCTACGACATTGTGCTGTATTCGGCCTTCGAGAGCCGCGCGGCCCTCGACGCCTATGCGGCCCATCCGGACCACCAGGCCCTGATGCCCTTCTTCAAGGCCGTGCGCGACGAGCGCCAGTGCATGGATTACGAAGCCTGAACCCAACCATCATCACGGAGAGCGCATGCGCACTACCCAGGAACTGTTTTCATTGCAAGGCAAGACTGCGCTGGTGACCGGCGGCTCGCGCGGCCTCGGGCTGCAGATGGCCGAAGCGCTCGGCGAGCAGGGCGCGCGGATCGTGATTTCCTCGCGCAGGCAGGACGAGCTCGACGCCGCCTGCGCCCACCTGGCCGCGCGCGGCATCGACGCTTCCAGCATTGCCGTCGACCTCTCCGCGCAGGCGAACGTGCTGCCGTTTGTCGAAGAAGCGCTGCGCCGTCTCGGCCAGGTCGACATCCTGGTCAACAATGCCGGCGCCAGCTGGGGCGCGCCGGCCGAGGAACACCCGCTCGAAGCCTGGGACAAGGTCATGAACCTGAACGTGCGCAGCATTTTCCTGGTGTCGCAGGCGGTCGGCAAGCTGTCGATGATCCCGCGCCGTTACGGGCGCATCGTCAACATTTCATCAATCGCCGGGTTGGCCGGCAACCCGCCGGGCACCATGAACACGATCGCCTACAACACCTCGAAGGGCGCCCTCGTGAATTTTACGCGGGCGCTGGCCGGCGAGTGGGGCCGCTACGGGATCACCGTCAATTCAATCGCGCCCGGCTTCTTCCCGTCTAAAATGACGAAGGGGGTGCTGGCGACGATCGGCGCCGACGCGCTGGCGAAAGACGCGCCGCTCGGGCGCCTGGGCGACGACGAAGACCTGAAGGGCGCGGTGGTGCTGTTCGCCTCCGATGCCGGCAAGCACATTACCGGCCAGATCCTGGCCGTCGACGGCGGCGTCTCCGCCGTGTAAGGAAACAGGGAGAAGGGGTATGAAAAGTTTCGAGGGCAAGGTCGCCGTCATCACCGGCGCCGGCAGCGGCCTGGGCCGTGAATTTGCCGGCGTGGCTGCCGGACTGGGCATGAAGCTGGTGATCGCCGACGTCCAGGCCGATGCGCTGGAACGCGCCACCGACGAATTGCTGGCGCAGGACGCCGAAGTGCTGGCCATGGTGTGCGACGTCAGCCGCGGCGCCCATGTCCAGGAGCTTGCGGACGCGGCAATGGCGCGCTTTCACGGCATGCACCTGGTATTCAATAATGCCGGTGTAGGTTCGGGCGGCCTGATCTGGGAGAGTACCGAGGCCGACTGGGAGTGGGTGCTGGGCGTCAACCTGTGGGGCGTGATCCATGGCGTGCGCGTGTTCACCCGGGCGATGCTCGAGTGCGCGAAACGCGATCCCGGCTACGAGGGGCATATCGTCAACACGGCCTCGATGGCGGGCCTCTTGAACGCGCCGGCGATGGGGGTCTACAACGTCTCCAAGCACGCGGTGGTGTCGCTGTCGGAAACCCTGTACCACGACTTGCAGCTGGTGGGGGCGCCGATCGGCGCCTCGGTGCTGTGCCCGTACTTCGTGCCGACCGGCATCTCCCACTCCCACCGCAACCGGCCCGAAGAACTCAAGCCGGACGCGGCGCCGACCGCCAGCCAGATGGCGGCGCAGGCCTTGACCGTGAAAGCGGTCGAGTCGGGCAAGGTATCGGCGAGCGACGTCGCGCGCATGACTTTCGAGGCGATCCGCGAGGGGCAGTTTTATATCTTTTCGCACCCGCAGGCGCTCGGCGGCGTGGCCGAGCGGCTGGACGCCATCGTGCACGGCAAGAATCCGCCCGATCCCTACGCGGCCACGCCGCAGGTGCGCGAGATGCTGCGCTCGCGACTCTGAGCGCGCCTCCGGCCTCAGGAACCGGTCGCCAGATCGGTACTGGTCGTGGTCGGATTGCTTTGCGGCAGATCGTTGATCGAGCCGTTCTGCGCCGGGGTCTGGCAGCCCAGCAGCAGGGCGGCGACGCCAAGGGCGACGAGCAGTGAAGGTTTGCGCATGGCAGCCTCCGTTCGGTGAAAACACCCACCTTAGGCCGCCGGATGGAGGGAAGTTTGATCTACCTCAATCGCATAAGTTTACGGCCTCAGAATCCGCTCATGCAACTCCGCCGGCGCATCGTCATACAGCTTCACCACCGTCGACGTACGGGTGCCGTATCCCGGCGTTTCGATGCACACCGCCGACAGCACGCGCTCCAGGTCGAGCGGCACGCCGGTTTCCGGCAGGCGCATGTCCGGCGCGCGGGTGGTGTCGGCGAGCATCTCGAAATAGGCGTCTTCCGGCGCCCCCTGGCACAGCAGGCTGGCGAACTGGGCCTTGGTGCGCGTGACTTTCGGCCAGGCGTCGTCGAGCAGGCCGTTCGAGATCCCGTAGATGCGGCCGGGCTCGAGCGGGCGGCCATTGCGCTCGTCGGCGCCGGCGCGGTTCGAATACCAGTAGAGCGCGCTGCGGTCGCCGAGCACCAGGTTGAAGCCGTTGTAGACGTCGCCGCGCGCGGCAATCAGGTCCAGGTAGTCGCCCGCCGACAGCGAACCCTTCAGGAAATCGGCGACCAGTTCCCCGCGCGACGGGGCATCCAGCCGGACATTCCCGGGCGCGCGGATATTCGTCAGCGCCGCGAATTTCGGCCCGTTCGCGCCCTCGCGGGTGATGCCCATCCAGCTGCCGCCGTGTTCGAGGTCGCGGCCGGCGATGACGTTCGGGTTCTCCGGCCAGGGTGCGGCCGGCGCGGCGGGGCGATCGTAGAATTCGTCGCGGTTGGCGGCGGCGATCACGGGCACGCCGGGAAAGACGCGCCAGGCAAAGACAATCAGGCACATGGAGGCAGCTCCTCAAATACTTCGGCGCGGCGCGGGCCGACAGTCAGGCCGTCCAGGCCGGCATCTGCCGCCACCGCTGCGAGAACGTCGGCGAAGGAGCCGGGGACGTCCGGATAGACTTCCATCCAGGTCTGGAGGCCGTCGCCGCTGCCCGGGCGGCGCTTGAGCTGCACGTTTCCGCAAAACTGCGCGGGAAGCGACGCGGCAACACGGGCCTGCATGGCGCGCACGAGCGGCTCGAGGCGGGCGGCGTCCTCGCTGCGCACCTTGTAGTACACGTAAAGGTCGACCATGCTAGAGGTCGAGCGCGTCCAGCGCATAGGGCATGGGCAGGAAGCGCAGCGCCGGACCGGCGGCCGAACCCAGGCGTACGTCTTCCTGCAGGGCGCCGAGTTTGGTTTCGACGAGCAGGTCGGCGCCGCCCAGGCCGTTCGGCGCGGCGTTCACCACCATGCCGCAGGGCTGGTCCGGATCCGCCGTCGAAAATACTTCGTCGCCGGCGCGGGCGGCGGCATTCTCGACCGAGGCGAGGCTGGTGCGGCGCTTGAGCTTGCCGAGATACTGGCTGCGGGCGACGATTTCCTGGCCCGGGTAGCAGCCTTTCTTGAAATTCACGCCGCCCAGCAGCTCGAAGTTGATCATCTGCGGCACGAACTGCTCCTGGGTGGCTGCCGTAATCTGCGGCACGCCGGCGTGGATGTTCGACAGGCGCCAGGCGGCGTTGCCGCCGACGGCCAGAGCGCTGCGCATCGCGGACAAAGCCGCCTGCGCCGTTTCAAACGAGCTCAGCCATAAATAGCGCGGCGCGCCAAAGGCGTCCGCCAGCCGGACCACGGTGCCATAGGCGCCCTCGACCTTGCCATAGGGCGCGCCCGGCAGCTCGGGCAGGATGGCGCGCAGCGCCCTGTCGCCGGCGGCGCCGCCGATGCCGAGTACGGCGCCGACATGCTCTTCTTCGGTGGCGTCGCGCAGCTTCGCCTTGGCGCGCATCACGAACATTGACAGGCGCTTTTGCAGCGGCGCCTGGATTGCACGGGGCAATTGCAGCCAGACGGTGTCGGCTTCATCGGCCTGACTGCGCCACATCAGGAAGCTGGCCTGCAGGCGGCCCTTCGGCGTGCAGAAACCGGCCAGGCGCGCCTCCAGGTCGCCCAGGTGCTCGACGTCGTTGGTGAGCTGCTTGTGCAGGAAGGAAGTGGCGTCCTCGCCGCTGACTGCGATCAGGCCGAGGTCGGTGACGGGGGCGACAAACCCGGCCGCGAGATCGGCGGCGCCGAGCGTGCGGCCGAAGTCTTCGATGGCCGTGGCTTCGTCGATATGGAAGCGGGCGCCTTGGGACGCCAGGTGTTCTGTCCAGTTGCTCATAAATCCAGAAATGTTTTCCGATTAGGCTATCATTACGGCCTCATTATAGAGTTGCCCGGCATTTCGCGCCGAAGGCTGCTTAAACCCAGAAAAAACAGAATGGCATTGATAAAAAAATTGATTGTCACCGGCGTGATCGTGTCGGTCGCGGCGGTGGGAGGCTTTGCATGGTGGGCCAAACAGCCCCTGACCACGGCCGAGCCGGCCATCGATTTCGCGATTGCACCGGGCAGCAGCGTCGGCGCCGCGGCCCAGCAAATGGCAAAGGCCGGCGTGCCGCTGAACCCGGCCTTGTTCCAGGTGCTGGCCCGTGTCACGGGCCAGAGCGCGCGCATCAAGGCCGGCAGCTACGAGTTGAAACCGAATACCTCGCCGCGCGGCTTGCTGACCCAGCTGGTGCGCGGCGAGTTCGCCCAGGAATCGCTCACCATCATCGAAGGCTGGACCTTCCGCCAGATGCGCGAGGCGATCCGGGACAGCAAGGCGCTGCGCCAGGAAACGGCAAAACTGAGCGACGCCGAATTGATGGCGAAGGTGACCAAGGACTACAAACAGCCGGAAGGCTTGTTCTTCCCGGACACCTACCTGTTCGCCAAGGGCGCCAGCGACCTGCAGATCTACAAGCAGGCGCACCAGATGATGCTCGACCGCCTGAAGGCGGCCTGGGAAAAGCGCGACCCGAACCTGCCCTACAAATCGCCCTACGAGGCGCTGATCATGGCCTCGATCGTCGAGAAGGAAACCGGCCAGAAGAGCGAGCGGGCAATGATCGCCGGCGTCTTCGTGAACCGGCTGCGGGTCGGCATGATGCTGCAGACCGATCCCAGCGTGATCTACGGCATGGGTGCGCGCTACGACGGCAAGATCGCCAAGAAGGACTTGCAGACCGATACGCCGTACAACACCTATACCCGCTATGGCCTGCCGCCGACCCCGATCGCGCTGCCGGGCGTGCAATCGCTGGGCGCGGCGCTGGCGCCGGCCACGACCGAGGCCCTGTATTTCGTTTCGCGTAACGACGGCACCAGCCAGTTCTCCGAGAACCTGAACGACCATAACCGCGCCGTGAACCAGTACCAGCGCGGTGCGTCGAGCAGCGCCAGCAAACCGTGAACACCATGAGCGACCGCGGCAGGTTCATCACCTTCGAAGGCATCGACGGCGCCGGCAAGTCGACCCATATCGGCTTCGTCAACGATTTTCTGGGTGCGCGCGGCAAGACCATCGTCTCCTCGCGCGAGCCGGGCGGTACGCCCCTGGGCGAAAAACTGCGCGACTTGCTGCTGCACGAAAAAATGCACCTGGAAACCGAAGCGCTGCTGATGTTCGCCAGCCGCCGCGAGCACATGGCGCAAGTCATCGAGCCGGCCCTGGCCGCCGGCAGCTGGGTGCTGTCGGACCGCTTCAGCGACGCCAGCTTCGCCTACCAGAGCGGCGGGCGCGGCATGGACCGCAGCAAGATGGAAGCGCTGGAAGCGTGGGTGCACCCGCACTTGCAGCCGGATCTAACCCTGCTGTTCGACGTCCCGCTGGAAGTTGCGCGCGAACGCCTCGACGCCACGCGCACGCTCGACAAGTTCGAGCGCGAACAGGAGGCCTTCTTTGCCCGCTGCCGCGCCGAATACCTGCGGCGCGCCGCGCAGTTCCCGCAGCGTTTCGCCGTGATCGACTCCACGCGCAGCATCGAGGCGACCCAGCGGACAATCAGCGAGGCGCTGGAGCGGCTGCTGTGATGATCTACCCCTGGCAGCAGGCCTCCTGGGACGCATTGCAGGCGATGCGCGCGCGGCTGCCGCACGCAATCCTGTTCCATGGCCCGGCCGGCATCGGCAAGGCCGGCTTCATCGAAAGCTTTGCCCAGTCGCTGCTGTGCGAAAACGTACGTGCCGACGGGCGCGCCTGCGAGGCTTGCGCGTCCTGCGGCTGGTTCGTCCAGCACAACCATCCCGATTACCGGCGCGTGCGCCCGGAAGCGCTCGAGGACGAGCCGGGCTTCGATGCCGAGGCCGATGCCGGGGAGGGCGACAAGAAATCGAAATCGACCAAGGCGCCGTCGAAAGAGATCAAGATCGAGCAGATCCGGGCGCTGGCCGACTTCATGAACATCTCGACCCACCGCCAGGGCCTGCGCGTGGTGGTGCTGTATCCGGCCGAGGCGCTCAACACGCCGGCTTCGAACGCGCTCCTGAAAACCCTGGAAGAGCCGCCGCCGGGCACCGTGTTCCTGCTGGCCTCGAACGGCATCGACCGCCTGCTGCCGACCATCCTGTCGCGCTGCCGCAAGTTCGCGCTGCCCACGCCGGACCATGCCGCGGCCAGCGCCTGGCTGCAAGCCCAGGGCGTGCAGGATGCCGACAGCTGGCTGAGCGAGGAGAGCGGATCGCCGCTGGCCGCACTGGAAAAATCGGCGGGCGGCTCGCGCGAGGAACTCGACGCCCTGCTGGGCTTCCTGGCCCGCCCGAATCTGGAAGCGGCCTTGCGCCAGGCCGAAAAGCTCAGCAAGGCCCCGCTGGCGGCGCTCGTGTCATGGCAACAACGCTGGCTCTACGACCTGCTGGCGTGTAAGCTTTCCGGCAGGGTGCGCTACTATCCGCGCTACCAGAAGGAACTTGCAGCCTTGGCCGCCAGCGTGCACACTGGGAAGCTGTTACGTGCAATCAAGTCTGCGAACGAGCGCCGCGCGACCGCCGACCATCCGCTGTCGCCCAAGCTGTTTGTCGAGGATTTGTTGCTGGACTATACAGCGTGCTGCGGCCCGGCCGGCGTGGCCCGGCCTGCAGTTTGAATTCGGAGAAATCGAGATGACCGGCAATACAACCGACCCAAACGCCTCGCTCGTGCCGCGGCCGTCGGTGCTCTCGCTTGCCATCAAGGAAAAAGCGGCGCTGTACGCAGCCTACATGCCTTTCCTGAAGAATGGCGGCATGTTCGTGCCGACACCGAAGGCCTACAAGATCGGCGACGAGGTCTACCTGATCCTGTCGCTGATGGACGATCCGAACAAATACCCGATCGCCGGCAAGGTCGCCTGGATCACGCCGGCCGGCGCCAACAATAGCAAGGCGCAGGGCATCGGCGTGCATTTTCCCCAGGATGAAAGCGGCCAGCGCGCCAGGATGCGCATCGAGGAAATCCTGGGCGCCGCCCTGCGTTCCTCGCGCGCGACCCATACCCTGTAATCTTTTTCTCTCGTTTCCCTCCATGCCGTCCTACGTCCACCGTCTTGCCCGCCGCGACGACCTGCCCGTCATCGTCGACATCTATAATTCGACGGTCGCCTCGCGCGAAGTCACGGCCGATACCGAGCCCGTCAGCGTCGCCTCGCGCGAAGCCTGGTTCAACGAGCATACGCCCGAGCGGCGCCCGCTCTGGACCATCCACGACGGGCTTGATACTTCCGAGGATCCGCCTGTGATCGGCTGGATGTCTTACTCGAATTTCTACGGCCGACCGGCCTATTCGGGCACGGCCGAACTGTCGATCTATATCGACGAAGCCTGGCGCGGCAAGGGCATCGGCAAATATTGCCTGGAGCAGGCGATCGCCTTTGCCCCGCAAATCAGGGTGCACACGCTGCTCGGCTTTATCTTCGGGCATAACGCGCCGAGCCTGGCCCTGTTCGGCAAGTTCGGCTTCGACACCTGGGCGCATTTTCCGCGCGTGGCGAACCTGGACGGGGTCGAGCGCGATCTGATCATTCTGGGCAAACGGGTAGCCTGAAATTCGGACGCCGGGCCTACCCGGTACAATATGGGCATGTACATCGATTCCCACTGCCATATCAATTTCCCCGAGCTGGCCGCCCGGATGCCCGAGATCCTCGCCAAGATGGACGAGAACCGGGTCACGCACGCCCTGTGCGTGTCGGTCGACCTGCCGGATTTCCCCTCGGTGCTGGCGCTGGCCGAGCAATACCCGAACATCTATGCCTCGGTCGGCGTCCATCCCGACTACGAAGACACGCCTGAACCGACCGTGCAACAGCTGGTCGAGCTGGCGCGGCATCCGAAGGTCGTCGCCATCGGCGAGACCGGCCTCGATTATTACCGCCTCGAGGGCGACCTGGAATGGCAGCGCGAGCGCTTCCGCACCCATATCCGCGCCTCGCGCGAGACGCGCAAACCACTGATCATCCACACCCGCGCCGCCAGCCTCGACACCATCCGCATCATGCGCGAAGAGGGCGCCGGCGTGAGCGAGGGCGGCGTGGCCGGCGTCATGCATTGCTTCACCGAGTCGCTCGAGGTGGCGGAGGCGGCGATCGAGATGGGCTTCTATATTTCGTTTTCCGGGATCGTCACCTTCAAGAGCGCGAAAGACCTGCAGGCGGTCGCGCGCGCCGTGCCGATCGAGCGCATGCTGATCGAAACCGACTCGCCCTACCTGGCGCCGGTGCCTTTCCGCGGCCGGGTGAACGAGCCGGGCTATGTGGCGCACGTGGCCGAGTACATCGCCACCCTCAAGGAACTGCCGCTGCGCGAGGTGGCGCAGCGCACCTCCGACAATTTCTTTACGCTGTTCCAGCACGCAAAGGGCTGATATGAACCGTTCGCGCCGCACCGGCCTGTTGAATCTTGTCCTCGCGTTCAGCCTTGGCTTTGGTCTCGGCCCGGCCCGGGCGGCGCCGGATGCGCCGGCCGCCCCGAGCGCGCGCGAGCTCACCGCCTTTTTCCGCGCCGTCCAGCTCGACGACCTGCGGACCGTCCAGTCCATGCTGGGCAGCAGGGTGAACGCGAACCAGCTCAATCCGCTGGGGGCGGAGCCCGGCCTGGTGCAGGCGGTGCGCGAAGACGCGATGCAGGTATTCCGCGCCTTCCTCGCCCATCCGGGCACCGACCTCGAAGCGCAAGCGTCGAACGGGAATACCGCGCTGATGATGGCAGCCTACAAACGCAACCGCCCGGCGGTCGAAGCGCTGCTGGCCAGGGGCGCCAGGGTCAACCGACCCGTCGACCAACCCGTTGACCAGCCCGGCTGGACGGCGCTGCATTACGCCGCCGCCAGTGGCGACGACGCCATCGTGCGCCTGCTGCTTGCGCGCGGCGCCCGGGTCGATGCGGTATCGCCCCCCAAAAGCGGGGCCTACACGCCGATGATGATGGCCGCGCGCGAAGGCCACGACGCCACCGCGCTGCTGCTGATCGCCCACGGCGCCGACCGCAAGCGCACCAACAGCGAAGGCCTCACCGCCGTCGAGATCGCCGAACGCGCGGGCAAGCCGATGGTGGCCAGGAGCATCGCCCGCGGCCTGCGCTGAGGGGCGCCCCCGGGTCTCGGGCTTCTCGCGAACTGGCAGGTATTCCTGCCCCAGCTCGGAAAATTGCCGACAGCAAGCGCCCCGCATAATGTTCCCACTGAGAAAATAAATGCGCCACAGTAATATGGGCGCGGACCATAAGGAACCTTATGCTGAACGAACGCGAAATCGAAAGCTGCTACCTCGGGCAATTCATCCCCGTCCATTATCATCACAATATGTTGATGGACAAGAACCGCATGAATGCTTTCCAGGCGGCGATTGCCTACGCGGTGCGCCCCGGCATGAAGGTGCTCGAGCTGGGCGGCGGCACCGGCGTGCTCTCGTATTTCGCGGCCCAGGCGGCCTCGCAGGTCTACTGCGTCGAGTTCAATCCGGACCTGGTGCGCGAGGCGCGCCGCTTCCTGGCGATGAATCCGAACGGCCACAAGGTCGAGGTGATCCACGCGGATGCTTTCGAGTACCTGCCGCCGGAGCCGGTCGACGTCGTCATCTGCGAAATGATCCACGTGGCCATGCTGCGCGAAAAACAGGTCGCCGTGATCGAGGCCTTCAAGGCGCGTTACCTGGCCAAATTCGGCGGGCCGCTGCCGCTGTTCATGCCTGAAGCCGTGGTGATGGCGGTCCAGCCCCTGCAGCAGGATTATGCGTTCAATGGTTTTTACGCGCCGATCGTGCAGTTCCACGAGACGAACGTGGCCTATCCCGGCACCGAGGAACTGGCGGCGCCCGCCGTCTACAGCGTGCTCGACTTCGCCGGCCCGGTGGACAGCCTGATCGCCTGGCGCGGCAGTTTCCAGATCGCCCGCGGCGGCACGCTCAACGCCCTGCGTTTCGTCACCAAGAACCTGCTGTCGGTGGTGCAGGAGCAGGGCGGCACCATCGACTGGCTGAACCACTACATGAGCGTGCCGCTGGGGCGCCCGCTCGAGGTGGTGGCGGGCGACACGGTCGAGCTCGCCCTGGAATACCGCGCCGGGGCGTCGATCCCGAGCCTGCAGGCATCGCTGCGCGCCAGCCTGGTGTCCGCGCTGCCAGGCGCGGCGCAGGTGGCGCCGCCCACGGCGCGCGCCGTCGAATTCGCGTAAGGGCGCGCCGCGCGCGTAGTTCGTCCATTCGCTCGATCCCGCTTATCGTGCGATCCGGCGGCTCCGTCGCGCCGGCCTGCCGTTCGTCGCAAGGCGGCAAGCCAGGCCGGCTGGCGGCCTTACACTGGTGCTCCACGATCATTTTCGGAGCATGCGATGTTCGGTTTCCTGTTGTGGCTGCTGGTCTTGATGCTGTGCTGGCCGCTTGCCCTGCTGGCCCTGGTGCTGTACCCGCTGGTCTGGCTCTTGCTCTTGCCGCTGCGCCTGCTGGGCATCGGCGTGGACGCCGTCTTTGCGCTGCTGCGCTCGGTCCTGATGCTGCCGGCCCGTGTGCTCGGCCAGGCCCCGGGACGCTAGCAGCGCCGGGTCTGCGCGGCAGAGTGTGGGGCAATTAACAGACGCACCTGGTGGAACCGCCTACTGTGGAGCGGTCCGCTTCATCCGGAAGCGAGGCTTCACATGCCTTTCACTGTAAGGAAAAGATTATGCGCCTGGACATTTACCGCAGGGCCGAAAGCGACGGCAAGGTCTCCTACCTGGCCGTTCCGGAAACCCGCAACATCCCCGAAGAAGCAACCAACACCGATTGGGAAGTGGAGGCGCGCGCCTTCGAGATCGACGACGGCGCCGACCAGCTGCCCGACTACGAGATCGCCAACCTGAACGGACAGCTGGCCGAAAAAGGCTATGCAATGACGGCACTGCATTAATAGCGCAGGATTTCCGTCCCGCATGCGTCTGTTCGTCGCTGGAGCCCCCAGGGGCTCTGGCGCCTTGTCATGTCCGGAACATCGCCTCAGCGGTACACCAGCACCGGGATCGCACTGTGCACCAGCACCTTCTGTGTCTCGCTGCCCAGCAGCATGCCCGCGACGCCGCGCCGGCCGTGCGAGGCCATGATGATCAGATCGCAGCCGCGCTCGCGCGCCGCCCTGAGAATCGCTTCATAGGGCTGGTCGGAACGTACCAGGACCGTCGTGGCGGTGACGCCGGCCGATCTGGCGGCATCGGCCACGATTGCCAGTTGCTTGTTGCCGCGCGCTTCGCTGTCCGCGAGATACTCGTCTTCGGTGCTTTCGATCATGTCGGCGTTCGCGCTGAAGGTGTGGAAGTCGGGCAGGGCGGTCATGCCGACCACCTGGGCGCCGATTTCCTTTGCAAAACTCACGCCGGCGAGCACTGCGCGGGTCGACAGTTCCGACCCGTCAGTGGGCAATAGAATCTGTTTGAACATGATGGCTCCTCCAGTCCGTCGCGCGAGCAGTGTCGGCGCATGGTCATCCATGCGCTTAGTCTGCGGCGCGAGCTTGAGGGAGGTTTGATCCGTGTCAAAGTGGCGCGCGCGGGAGCTGCTCAGTTCGTCGGGTCTGGCTTGACGCGGGTGGCCTGGTAGTCGGCGGCCGAACGTTCAAGCGCCAGGCCCAGCACGTCTTTCAGCTCGTCGGCACTCGCGCCACTGTCGAGCTGGCGGCGCGCGAAGGTGTTGCGCAGGGTGCGCCCGCCGGAACGCGCCAGGTCCATTCCGGCGCGCTCGAAGGTGGCGCGCATCTGCACATAGACGGTTTTCCGGGTCATCCGGGCGCCGGCCAGGTTGGCGGGGAAAACGAACTGGCCGGGAATCGCCAGGCTCGCGCGCTCCCGCAGCCACGGGAACAGCTCATCGACACCCTCGCGGGGCAGGGTGACCGTGTGCTCATGGCTGGTGTCGAGCTTCTCGTCGGGGGTGATCGTCAGCACCACGGAACCATCGATGCCGACTTGCCGGCCGACTTCGCCAAGCAGCAATCCAACCGCTTCCGAGACGCGCAGGCCGGCCAGCGCAATGACGACCTGCATGGCCCGATCCCGCCGGCGCTTCCAGCCGGTGAATGGCATATTCCCCTGGCGCCCGGGAGCTTCCCCAGGCAGGGCGGCAAAAAAGCGCTCCAGCTGGTCCTCGGACAGGCTGCGCCCGGCATCGTCTTTTGCCATGTGAGCGCGGTCGATGTTCAGGATCGCCTGCTGCGCCGGATTCGGCGCCACCTCCAGATGCTCGTAGCAACGCTCCAGCAGGCGCAGGTAACGCAGGGCGATCTTGCTGTTCAGGACACGCTTGCCCTTGTGGGTGCGGTTGACGAAGCGCACCAGGTCGGCCTGGGTGACCCGGGAGAAGGTGAGTCCCTGTTCCCTGAGCCAGCTCGCCAGGTTTCCCCACATGAAGAGATAGATCTTCGCCGATGCGGGTGAGAGCACGCGCAGCGAGCCATCGGCGCGCAAGCGCCGTCCCGTTTCCGCGAAGGCCGTGGTGAAGATGAATTGCTTGAATGCCTGAACCGGGTCGGCATCCCACGCAGTCAGTTCGCTCATGAAGGACTCCATTGTGATCCTTGCCACCACTATAAACCGTAACTAACCAACGCGAAGTTTAATTCAACAGTAAAAATGAAACGCCGACGACTTCGATACGGCAAACGATGCTCAAGCAGGCTGACAGGAAAGAGAGCGAAGCCTGACACCCGCGAAGGGGCAAACCCCCTCGCGTGCTTGCGCCAGCCCACAGGGCAGGGGCCGGATTACTTCGCCTTGCGCGAGGACCAGTGCACGTGCACGATCGTCCAGTTGTCGCCGTTCTTCTCCAGCACCGCCGTCTCGGTTCCAAAGGCATGCACCGGCTTTCCGCGCGCGCTACCCGTGGTTTCGGTTTCTTCCCACAGGATGGCCGTCTTGCCGTCGATGCGCTCGGTCTGCTTCAAGACCTTGCGGGTCGCGGTCTTCGCAAACTCGATGTCGCCGCCGAGGTGGTGTCCCGCGTATTCCTCACGCGAACGTTCCACATGACCCGCCTCGTAGATCGCGACCTCGGGGGCGAGCAGGCTCGTTGCCCTGGCCTTGTCGCCACTGGCGAGCGCCGCATGGAAGGCTGCCAGGGTTTCTTTCGGCGAGGCCGCAAGGCTCTCGCCCGACGTTGCGAAGAGCGCTGTTGCGAGCAGGACTGCCGTGGTCGACTGGATTCTCATTGCTGTTCCTTTTGGTTTGACGTGTCTCAGTACGCCGTTGGGGGTGGGGTGGAGCTGAGGATGGCGGCGGCGATCATCACGGTGACCAGGATGATCGCTTCCAGCTGCAGTACGAGCGCAAACCGGGTGGGTGCGCCCTGTTCGTGTTGCCCGCTTCCGCGCAGCCGGGCAAGCAGCGCAGGCATGAGCATGAAGCGGTTGATGCCGCCAAGCGCCGCCGCGCAAAGCACCAGGGCAATCTTGACGAGCAACACCGTTCCGTAGGGGTTGCCAAGCACCTGGTCCGGGCTGCCCAGTGCGCGCCATGCGCTGAGGACGCCGGTAGCGAAGATGCCCGCCAGGGCGACGGTTGCCGAGCCTGACAGCGCGGCGACATAGCGCGCGCAGTCGGCCTGGTCCTGCTGCCGGTCCGCGGGGATGATGCGCAGGACGATCAGGCCGGCGACGAGCACGCCGCCGATCCAGACGCTGACCAGTACCAGGTGCAGCCAATCGACGGCAACCATCCAGGTGAAGTTGCCCGCGGCGCCGGCGTGGCTGACGATGCTGCGGCTGTACAGGAAGAGACCGAGCGCCAACAGCGGCAGCAGCGCGGCCGGTTTGCCGACGGCCGCGCGCGCGCGTAGCGCCGTCGCGGCCCAGGCCAGGAGCAGGGCGCAGGCGCCGAGCATCCATGCGCTGCCGTAGTGGGTTGCCGTGATGACCGACGCGACCGCGGGGAAGGCCTCGGCCACGGGCACTTCCGCCATCGACGCCGCCTCGAGCCAGAGCACCGCGGCATAGGCCGGCATCGCGGCCCAGAAGCAGAGCAGCATCGCCTGGCGCAGGCGCGGCAGCATGGCGGCCGCCCAGGGCGAAGCTGCCCCGCGCAGCCAGAGCGTGGCGGCGCCGGCGCCGACCAGCACCGACACCGACAGGTTCAGGACGACGACGGCGACCCGCTGGGCGACTGCGAGATCCGGCTCCACCTCACCTTACCCGGAAGGCGAACTCGCCCTTGACCTTGTGGCCATCGCGCGTGACCGTGCTCCACTGGACGCGGTAGGCTCCCGGGCGCAGGGCAGGGACGCTGGCCACGAGCACTTTCGGATTGGCGGCGTCCACCGCGATCTTCGACGCTGCAATGATGCCGCCCTTGTCGTCGACCAGTTTTACCTTGCTGAAGGGCAGCTCGAGCGGATCGCTGAACTGCAGGCGCAGCTGGGCCGGCGCCGTGGCAAGCACGGCATTTGCTTGCGGCAGCGAGGACTCGAGCTTCGTATGCGCCAGCACCGGGGCGCCGGCCAGGCATGCGGCTGCGGCCACGATGGCCGCAACAAGGTTTTTTGCTTTCATGTGATTTTCCGGTTGGAGCTGGGTGTCAGGGCGCCTGGAGCTGCACGATCGTGATGGCCCCGCCCACGCGGTCGGCTGCAAACCTGACCTTGCTGCCAACCTGTACCTGCTCGAGCATGGCCGGGTCCCTGACCCGGAATACCATCGTCATCGCCGCCATGTTGAGGTTTTTCAGTTCGCCGTGACGCAGCGTGATCTTCCCGGTTTCCTTGTCGATCTTCTTGACTTCGCCCTCGGTCAGCTCGGCCGGCGCGGTGGCCTGGTGAGCGGCGTGCGCGGCGTGTGTTGAATGGGCATCGTGTGCCCCTTGCTGGGCGCTGGCAATCGAGGCGGTGGCGGCCAGTGCGATGCCAATGGCCAGTGTCGACAATATCTTCATGCTGATGTTTTCCTTGGTTGGTGTTGATTCTGGTTTTGACCAGTAACTATAGTTAATGATGACCCTGGTGGCCAGTCGGCTTGCGGACGGTGACCTCGATGTCGGCAGGCTTCACTGCGGGCATGGCCTGGCCGCCGGCTGCCTGGCTGCGCACGGCAGGCGGTGCTTCGCCCTTCCACTCCCAGGCAACGCTGCCTGGTGGATGCTTGTACCAGCCGGGATCGGTGTAGTCGCCGCGTTTCTGGTCCTTGCGTACCTTCAGGATCGTGAACATTCCGCCCATTTCGACGCCGCCGAAGGGGCCCTGGCCGGTCATCATCGGCAAGGTGTTTTCCGGGAGCGGCATTTCCATGTCGCCCATCGAGCCGCCTTTGTCGCCCATCACCATATAGTCCGGAATCAGTTTGGTGATTTTTTCGGCGACGCCCCGATGATCGACCCCGATCAGGGTCGGGACCTCGTGGCCCATGGCGTTCATGGTGTGGTGCGACTTGTGGCAGTGGAAAGCCCAGTCGCCCGGTTCGTCGGCGACGAACTCGATCGCCCGCATCTGGCCCACGGCGACGTCGGTCGTGACTTCGGGCCAGCGCGATTCGGGCCGGGTCCAGCCGCCGTCGGTACCGGTCACTTCGAACTCGTGCCCGTGCAGGTGGATCGGGTGGTTGGTCATCGTCAGGTTGCCGGTGCGGATACGCACGCGGTCGCCCTGGCGCACGTTCATCGTGTCGATCCCCGGGAAGACGCGGCTGTTGAAGGTCCAGATATTAAAGTCGAGCATTTCGTTGACCTTCGGCGTGTAGCTGCCGGGCTCGATGTTATAGGCGTTCAGCAGGAACACGAAGTCGCGGTCTACCGCGTGGTGCTTCGGATTTTTCGGGTGGGTCACCCAGAAGCCCATCATCCCCATCGCCATCTGCACCATCTCGTCGGCATGCGGGTGGTACATGAAGGTGCCGGGGCGCCGCGCCACGAATTCATACACGAAGGTCTTGCCGGGCTGGATGCCGGGCTGGGTCAGGCCGGTGACGCCGTCCATGCCGTTCGGCAGGCGCTGGCCGTGCCAGTGGATGCTGGTGTGCTCGGGCAGGCGGTTGGTGACGAAAATGCGGACGCGGTCGCCCTCGACCACTTCGATGGTCGGGCCGGGGCTCTGGCCGTTGTAGCCCCACAGGTTGGCCTTCATGCCGGGCGCGATTTCGCGCACCACCGGCTCGGCGACCAGGTGAAACTCCTTGATGCCATCCTTCATGCGCCAGGGCAGGGACCAGCCGTTCAGGGTGACGACCGGGTTGTACGGGCGGCCGTTGGGCGGCGGCGGCGGTGGCTGCGTGGCCGCGCTGCCCGTCATCGGCGCCTCGGGCAGCGTGGCGGCGCCGGCACGGCTCACCAGGGAGGCGCCGACCAGTGCAGCGGCGCCTGTTACGAAACTTCGACGCGTGTTCATCCTTGATTCCTCATTCTTAATGTTCGGGAGCCGCTTCGGCGGACGAGGCCGGGGCGAGCACGGCCGGCGACCCTCCGCTGCCGCTGATGGCGGCCTGCAGGCCCGTTTCAGCGATCCAGAAGTCGCGCTGAGCTTCAATCGCAGCGTTCACGCTGGTGACCTGGGCGCGGGCGTCGGCCAGCAGCTCGAAGACGCTCATCAGCATGCCGTTGTAGCGCAACAGGGTCTCGTCGGAGATCTTTTTGCGGATCGGCACGACTGTGTCGCGATAGTGCCGGGCGAGGTCATAGGTGGTGCGGTAGCTGGAGTAGGCTTCGCGCACCTGCGAGCGGGCATTGATGGCGGTGTCATGGGTGCGGTGCACCGAATGCATGTAGAGCGCTTCGGCCTTTGCGGTGCGGGCGCCGCCCCAATCAAACATGGGCAGGACCAGCTCGATCTCGTAACCGTTCTCGCGCGGGGCGCCCGACTTGCTCGCGTTGGCATAGCCGGCGTCGAGGACGTTGACGAAGCCGGTCGCCCTGGTCAGTCCCAGGGCCCGGGCGGTGGCCTCGGTATTGAGCTTGGCCAGGCGCAGGTCGAGACGCTGCTGCATCGCGGTGGACTCGATATCGGCCGCATCGCGCGGCGCGGCCGGCAGCTCCGGCAGCTTGTCCGGCAGCTGGAAGGCCGTACTGGCTCCCCACACGCCCATCAGCCGGGTCAGCTGCTCGCGCGCCGCCGTCGCATTGTGGCGTGCGCGTGCCAGCTGCGCCGTCGATTCTGCCGAAAAAGCCTGCTCGCGTGCCTGGTCGAGGGCGCTGAGGTTGCCGACCCGGGCCATGCGCTGCGCCAGCTCGGCGCTGGCCTGGGCCGCGTCGCGCACTTGCTCGGCATAGCGCGCCGATTGCACGGCCGCCACGGCAGTGAACCAGGCCTTGCGGGTGTCGGCGGCCAGGCCAACCGCTTGCGTCGCCGCGGCGAGCTTGGCGCCCTCGAAACGGCGCGTTTCGATATCGCGGCGCAGGGGAATCGTCAGCAGGCCGACCAGGTCGAACATGACGCTGCGCTCGATCTCGGTTTCGCCGCCGCCCGAGAGGCGGCCGAAGCTGAAGCCGGGATTGGCCATGCGGCCAGCCTGCACCAGGTCAGCTTCCGCCACGCCCAGTTGCGCGAACCCGGCGCGCAGGCCGCGGTTGTTGAGCAGGGCGATGCGCACCGCCTGGTCGGCCGTGAGCGGCTGCTTCAGCATGGAGCCGAGCTCGGCCTGCGCCAGTTCGCTCTGACCCTTCAGGAAACGGATGTCCTGCCCGGTTCTCTCGGCCGTCAAGGCGGAGACCGCATCGAGGCCGCCGTCGTTCGAGAAGCTGGCGCAGCCGCTCAGGGCCAGGACCGCGAGGCCCGCCGCCACGGCACGCCGCGATGGAATGGATGGCTTGATTGTCATGGGTGCCCTGGCTTAATGATGCTTGCTGTGGTCGGCAGCCGGCGTCGAAGCCGGCTTCGGAGCGGGCGCCGCTGCCTGCATCGCGTGTCCGGCATGCGCGGGAACGGCGGCAACGGTGGCGTTGGCGCTCTTCCAGGCCTTGTCGGGCGTGGGAGCGGTTTCTTCCGGACGGGCCTGGGACTCGCTGGCGAACACGGATTCGTAGCGTGCCGCCGGCACGGAGACGCGTGGATCGGCCGGGTCGGGCGCAGGGTATTGCTGGGCCAGTGCGCAAGCGGGCATGGCGAGCAGGACGCCAAAGGTGGCGACCCAAAGCTTGATTATCATTGTCAATTCCTCAAAATCGGAAACGGGCGTGCGTACGCACTGATGCTCATGCAGCGCAAGGCGAACGGCTGCAATCAGCCGGGTCAGCGCTGGTTTCGATCAAGCGGATGGGTGCCGGGGAGGGCGCTTGGGGCCCTCCTGGATGAAGCCCTCGAGGAAAAATGCAGGCGAAGCAAGGACGGCATCGGAACCGTCGAATGAAGGAAGGGCGAGATCGGTGGACGGCGGTGCGGCCGCGCCGAGGCAGAAGGACGAGCAGGCGCTGCAGGAGCCGGGCTTGTCGAGATCGGCGTCGGCAGGCGTCGTGTCGGACGCCGGCTCGGCAGAATGGCCCGCATGTTCGGCGGCATGGTGCGCATGCGCGTCAGCCACGGGTTCGTGATGCGAAGCGGCCATGGAAGCCGGCGCCTGCAACTGGTGATGAACCGGTGCACAACCCATGCCGAGGCTGCCCGCGACCGCATGCAGCGGCGGCACGGCGATCAACAGCCAGAGCAGGAAGGTCTTGAGGGATCGGTTCATGGTCGGCGCGAGTATATCATGAGGCTTTTCGCCCGGTAATTCGGGCGAATCGGCTAACTCGATTTGAAGACCAGCTCCCCCGCGCGCCGCAGCTTGGGGTAGACCACCGGCACCGTCAGCATCGTGCTGCCGATCGCCATCAGGAGCAGGGCGGTGAAGGTCTCGCTGGTAATGATGGCCTTGTCGAGCAGGATGTTGGCGAAGATGATCATGATGAGCGCCTTGGTCTGCAACAGCCAGCCGATGATGGTCGCTTCGCCCTTGCCCCAGCCGAGGATGCGCCCCGCCAGATGGGCGCCGGCCAGCTTGCCCGCCACCGAAGCCGCCAGCAGCAGCGCCGCCGCGACGAATACCGCCGCGCCCCCCACCGCCCAGTTGGTACGCAGGCCGGTGCTCAGGAAGTACACCGGCATCATCACCAGCAGCACGTTGTGGCGTAGCCCGTCGAGCTTCTTCTGGTCGAACCAGTGTGCATCCATGACGGCGCCGGCCAGGAAGGCGCCGACCATGAAGTGCAGCCCGGCCCAATCGGCCGCCAGCGCGCAGGCGGCGAGCCAGATCGGCGCCACGAACCAGCGGTCGCGCTCCTCGAGCCACTGCATCAGCCGGCGCATGCCGAACGTGGTCACCACGAACAGCAGCATGAAGGCGAGCTGGCGCCCGACGCGGGTCCAGTCCAGCAGGATCAGCGCCAGCACGCCCCAGATCGCGATATCGTCCAGGCTTGCATAGCGCAGCACGCGCTGGCCGATCGGCTCGCGCAGGATCTCGAGTTTTTCCATGAGGAGGATCAGGATCGGCAGGGCGGTCACGGCGCAGGCCATGCCGACGCCCAGGACGAACTGCCAGTTGTCGGCGTCGGCGCCTTTCCAGCCGGCGTAGCCAAGCATCCCGACCGCGGCGACGCAGCCGAACAGCAGCGGCACGCCCAGCGCGAGCGAAGCGGTGATCGTGCTCTCGCGCCGGTGCTCCCAGGCTTTCCTGAGATCGAGTTCGATCCCGGCGATCATCACGAACAGCATCACCGCCCACCAGGCGATGCCGTTCAGGGCGCCCATCACCTGTGGATTGAACACGAAGTCATAGTATTCGGGATAGGCGCGCCCGAGGATGCCGGGGCCGAGCAGCACGCCGGTAATGATCTGCACCACCACCAGCGGCGCCCAGTAATCGGTATTCCCGAGCCGCCAGATCAGGTAGGGAAGCGTAAAAATGACGAGCATGGCGATCAAAAAGATCTCCGTCGTTCCCATTGCAGTATGCATGATGCCTTTCTCTTGTTGCTGTATCAATCTTCCAGGCGCTCGCATGCCGTCCCGGCAGGCGCCACTTTACCCGTTCGGCGGATCTTTTTGTTGCCCAGTGTGTTTATCTAGGAGTAAAAAGAAAGTGTGAGGGCGCTTGGTACACGACAACCATAACTTCGCATAATCTATATTATGTCAAATGCGCTATTTGAATTAGTATGCTCTGGACGGGAACAGCGCTTCCCTGCCGGTATGTGAGGACGCTCGATTTTTCTAGCTAGCTCATGAAAGCTTCTGTGGTAACTCAGGCTGCCCCGCCAGACGGCTGCCGCCAGCGGGTCCAGGCGTCCCGCATCGTCCAGGCGTCGCCTACGCTGCGCCACCCGAACGCATCAGAAGTCGCCTGGCCGTATTGGCCGTTGCGGCAGCTGCCGGACCTGCCCGGCAGGATCCAGCAGTTTGTCCGCAGTACGCGCTACTGCGACGGATCAGCGGACCAGAAGCACTGTTCTCGGTGGAAGTCGATTAAATGAAATGCCCGGTCGTTCGGGTTGGGAGCCGGTTCACCGCAAGGCGCGCCGACCGGGATTCCAGAAGAAGCCTGGCCGGAACGGCCGCCCCATGCAGACCCATCGTCAAGGACGCAGGCGTTCGCCGCAGGCTGCCTGCAGGCTGTCTTGTAAGGCGCGATGAGGCTCTGCAACGCACCCGAGCGACTTCGGGCACCACACAGTGGGCAACTGCCCGCGCTCAGCAGCATGTACAGTGTGTCGGTTCGCCCTCGAAACGGCGCCTGGCGCCAGGATGTTTCGGGAGACACCGTCATCGACGCCGACGCGATCTGAGGCAAAGGGACGGGCGCTCGAACCCGTTTCCGGAAACCGACCACAGGCGCAGCAAGGGTCTGCCCGCAATCGTCGCAATTTCCGGATCTATTACGCTTGTACGCGACCATCTAGCGAGAAATCACCGTACAAGTCCCGAAAGAGACCTGGACAGACCCCCACCACCCCCGCCGCCGCCAGTACGAAAGCAACTCGACAATAGTAACCATAATGTCGAGTTCACAGTCCGGGCGTGGCAACCGGCGCCGCGAATGTCGTCTTGAACTGTCCGCGCGCTCCCCTGCGGCTACACTGCATATTTGTTGCAAACACTGTTCCAGGCGCTCAACGGTAACTCATCAAGGAAAAGAATGTCCGATTCACAGAAACTGACGATCGAGCCGGCAGAGGCAAAGGACTTCAGCGGCTACCAGAAAGTCGTTGCCGGCCTGCTCGCCTTCCTGCAATTCGCCGTGATCCTCGACTTTATGATCATGGCGCCACTTGGTGCGCTGATCATTCCTGCACTGGACATCACCCCCGCCCGCTTCGGCCTGATCGTCTCGGCCTATGCGTTCAGCGCTGGCCTGAGCGGCCTGCTCGCCGCCGGTTTCGCCGACCGCTTCGACCGCAAGAAACTGCTGCTGTTCTTCTATGTCGGCTTCCTTGCGGCCACCTTGTGGTGTGGGCTGGCCCAGTCGTTCACCGCCCTCCTCTGCGCCCGGATCGTCACCGGACTGTTCGGCGGGGTGATCGGCTCGGTCGTGCTGGCCATCGCCACCGACCTGTACGCCCCCGGTTTGCGCGGCCGTGTGATGGGCATCATCCAGACGGCGTTTGCCGCCAGCCAGGTGCTGGGCCTGCCCGTCGCCCTGTTCGCATCGAACCGCTGGGACTGGCACGCCCCGTTTTTCCTGCTGGTGGCCCTGGGGGGCGTCGGCGGCCTGCTGGTGGCCTGGCGCCTGAAACCGGTGACGGCCCACCTCGACCAGGCGAGCGAAGTGCATCCGGTACGGCACCTGGTCGCCACGATCACGGCGCGCCGTCACCTGCCCGCGTTTGCCGCAACCGTGCTGCTGTCGACGGGCGGCTTCATGATCATGCCCTTCAGTACCGTTTTCATCGTCAACAACCTGGGACTGGCGAATACCGACCTGCCGACGATTTACCTGCTCACCGGCCTCTGCACGATCGTGGCAGGTCCGCTGATCGGCAAAGCGGTCGACGCCTTCGGTCGAATGAAAGTTTTTGTAGTCGGCAGCGCGATCACCATCGTCATGGTCCTGGTATACACCAACCTGGGACCGGTACCGCTGCCGGTGCTGGTCCTGGTCAATGTCGTCATGTTCGCCGGTATCTTCTCGCGCATGATTCCCTATCAGGCGATGTCCGCTTCCGTCCCCGAAGCCCAGATGCGCGGCTCCTTCAATGCGATCAGCGCGTCGATCCAGCAGCTGTCCGGCGGCGTGGCCGCGATCGTCGCCGGTCAGCTCGTGCACATCGGTGCGGACGGCAGGCTGGAGGGATTCGACCGGGTTGGCTGGGTGCTGGTGGCGACCACGATTGCCGGCATTTTCCTGGTCAGGCAGGTCGACCGGGAACTGCGGAGTCGAACGGCAGCGAAGCCGTCACCGGGGAACCGCTAGACAAATTCAACCGAACAGCTTGACTGCCGTCGCCGCGACCAGCCGGCCCTGGTGGCGGGCGCCCTCGAGTTCGTTCTGGCTGGGCTGGCGTTCGCCCTTGCCGCCGGCAATCGTGCTGGCGCCGTAAGGACTGGCGCCGGTGATTTCATCGAGCGTCATCTGGCCGGCGAAGCTGTACGGCAGGCCGACCACGACCATGCCGAAGTGCAGCAGATTCGTGATGATCGAGAACAGCGTCGTTTCCTGGCCGCCGTGCTGGGTGGCGGTCGAGGTAAAGGCGGCGCCGACCTTGCCGTTCAGGGCCCCGCTCGCCCACAGGCCGCCGGTCTGGTCAAGGAAAGCCGCCATTTGCGACGGCATGCGGCCGTAGCGGGTAGGCGCGCCGATGACGATGGCGTCGTAGCCAGGCAACTCGTCGACGGTGGCGATCGGCGCCTGCTGGTCCAGCTTGAAGTGCGCCTTGCTGGCGATTGCCTCGGGCACCGTTTCCGGCACCCGCTTGACCACTACTTCCGCCCCGCCCGTCCTTGCACCCTCGGCGATGGCATTTGCCATCTGCTCGACGTGACCATAGGTTGAGTAATACAACACCAATACCTTCGCCATGCGACGCTCCTTGAAAAAGAAAATGAACAACAGGCAGCCGCCTGCGGTGGCAGTGCGTTTGCGCCTGTGACTATCCTACCCCCAAGCCGGCAGGCGACTCGTCCGGGACAGATTCGCTTTGCGCCCTCTTTCCTGCAAGCCTGGTTTGAATAGCGATAGCTTGTCCGTAGTTGGCGGCTCCAAATCAGTCTGGTTTGGTGAAAATCCGCGTTGGTTAGTTACGATTTACTATGGGTGCCGGGTGTCGAACCCGCTACCCTCGGGGGCAAGATTGAAATCCCTCATTTGTCGCGCTTCTTGTCGACCGAGGCGATGATCTCGTCGTGCCGTTCATGGTCGGTCTTGTGCAGGTAGGCTGCGGTGGTGGCAATGTTGGCGTGCCCCGCCGTGTCCTGGAGTGTCTTGAGCTGCACGCCGTTGTTGGCATGGTTGGTGAGCATGCTGTGGCGTAGCCAGTGCGCCGACGCATGGCGCAGGCTGGCGGCGATGTCGGCCTCCCCTGCCGCCGCGGCCGCGGACGCCGCCTCGGCAAAGACCCCTTTCAGGGCTTCCGCGGCGGCCTCGTCGGTCAGGCGCTTGACGCTGCGGCTGCGGCTCGACAGGACGAGGGGCATGCGGTCGGCACGCACTGACTGCGCCGGCAGGCCAAAGGCTTGCCGGTAGCGCTTGAAGGCGTCGAGCATCTCGTCGGGCACCGGCAAACGGCGCGGCTTGTTGCCCTTCCCCAGCACGTCGATCCACCAGCGTCCATTCCCTTCCGTATAGATCGATCCCATGCTGGCGCCGACAATTTCGTTGAGCCGCGCTCCGGTGTGGGCAAAAGCGAGCAGCAGGAAGCGGTCGCGCTCGCGCCGCCGCAGCGAGGCCGGCGAGTCGGTCAGCCGGCGCGAGACGGTTGCGACCGCCAGCGCGATGGCCTCCGGCGTGAGGTAGCGCGTGATGCGGCTGGCCAGCGGCGCGCGCACATTGCGCACCAGCGCGCCCGGGTTGCGGCGCAGGTAGCCGGTCTGTTCGGCAAAGGCCAGCAGGCCCTTGACGGCGATCATCGACTGGCGCCGGCTCGGGTCCGACAAGGGGCCGCTGAACGGACGGTAGCGGGCGTCGCTGCGCGGCCACTTGGTTTTCGAGATCCAGTCCGGCGGCGGGTCGCGCAGGAATTCCTTGTAGGCGTTGAGGTCGGCCACGTTCAGCTGGGCCAGCGATTTTTTGGCTTCTTCGCGGCACCAGGTAAGGAAGCGATACAGTTCCTTTTCCGTATTGGCGATCGACTTGGCGCTCAGGGCGCCATTGGCGATGAATTCGCGGGCGATTTCGACGTCGGTCTGGGCTTCGGTAATCGGATCGTCGGCAACGCGGAACATCTTGACGTCGAGCCGCGCGCTCGGCGCGCCAGCGCCGCTGTCCGGAAGCGCCGGCGTGAGGTCGAGGGGAAGGAATTTTGTCATGGGCCAGGGTGCGAACTACTGTATGTTTATACAGTATAGCATGTGCACCATGGTCAGAGCGGTAACACTTTTGCGCCATGCTAAGCTATGCGCTCCATCACAAGGATCACCCATGCCTTCCCTGTCCCTGGCGCCGTCCGACGCCCTCCTCATCGTCGACCTTCAGAATGATTTCCTCCCTGGCGGCAGCCTCGGTGTGCCGGGCGGTGACGAGGTTCTCGAACCCATCAACCGCTTGATCGCTCTGTTTACCGCGCAAGGCTTGCCGGTCTACGCTTCGCGCGACTGGCATCCTGTGGATCACTGCTCGTTCGCGGCGCGCAGCGGTCCCTGGCTCCCGCATTGCGTGGCCGGCACCGAGGGGGCGGCGTTTTCCGCAGCGCTGCGGCTGCCGCCGGATACGGTCGTCGTTTCCAAGGCGGACACGGCAGATGTCGACGCCTATTCCGCTTTCAACGGGACCGAACTGGCCGGCCGGCTGCGCGCACGCGGCATCCAACGCCTGGCCGTGTGCGGGCTGGCGACCGATTACTGTGTGCTCAACACGGTGCTGGACGCGCGCGCGAACGGTTTCGAGGTGCTGATCGTTCCGGAAGCGATGCGCGCAGTGGAAGTGAAGCCGGGCGACGGCGCACGGGCAATGGCCGCGATGGCCGAGCGCGGCGCCGTTTCCGTATCCTTGTACGCGCTGGCCGCCGGCATCTGAAGCACGCATAAAAAAACCTGATCGCGGCGGATGCCGTCGATCAGGTTCGCACCAGGGCAGGCCCCGGCCGCGGCCGGGACGCTTGCATCGGTATTACGCTTTGGTGCCGTTCAGTTTCGAATGGTGGCGTGCGTAGACGAAGTAGATCACCAGGCCGAGCAGCAGCCAGATGATGAAGGCGATCCAGGTGGTGGCGCTCAGGAAGGACATCAGCGCCAGGCAGAAGATGATCGCCAGGATCGGCACCAGCGGCACGCCAGGGCAACGGAAGGCGCGCGGCAGGTCGGGACGGGTCTTGCGCAGGATGATCACGGCGACCGAGACCAGCGAGAACGCTG
This sequence comes from Telluria sp. LT2P34, assembly GCF_059685915.1. Classification (NCBI taxonomy): domain Bacteria; kingdom Pseudomonadati; phylum Pseudomonadota; class Betaproteobacteria; order Burkholderiales; family Oxalobacteraceae; genus Telluria; species Telluria sp. LT2P34. Next base: position 179,406 of record NZ_JCASIN010000001.1, on the reverse strand, counting down.
CCAGGGTACCGATGTTGACCAGTTCGGCCAGCACGCCAAGCGGCACGACGGCGGCGATCAGGCCGAAGACGATGCCGACCAGCCAGGTCGCGAAGTACGGGGTGCCGTATTTCGGGTGGATGGTCGAGAGCTTGGCCGGCAGCAGGCCGTCGCGCGACATGGCGTACAGGATACGGGTCTGGCCGTAGGCCATCACCAGCATCACGGTGCTCATGCCGAGGATCGCGGCGATGTCGACAAAAGCGGCAACCCAGTCCTGGCCGGCATACTGCAGCGCCAGCGAGACCGGGTGGTCGACGCCCTTGAAGTTCATGAACGGGACGATGCCGGTCATGATGGCCGAGACCGCCACATACAGCACGGTGCAGACGGCCAGCGAGCCGATGATACCGATTGGCAGGTCTTTTGCCGGATTCTTGACTTCTTCCGCGGCCGAGGTCACGGCGTCGAAACCGATGAAGGCGAAGAACACCAGGGCGGCCGCGCTCATCACGCTACCGGCGCCGAAAGGCATGAAGGGCTGCCAGTTTTCCGGCTTGACGTAGTTGACGCCGACGGCGATGAACAGCAGCACGACGCCGGTCTTGATCAGCACCATGATGTTGTTGATGCGGGCCGATTCGCGCACGCCGAGCGAGAGCATGAAGGTCAGGACCATCATGATCAAAAAGGCCGGCAGGTTGAACAGCGAATTGACGCCGGGGATGGCGCCCGGGGCTGCGCGCAGGGCTTCCGGCAGCACCACGCCGATGCCCTTGAGCAGCGACTGGAAATAGCCGGACCAGCCGACCGCAACCGTCGAGGTCGCGAGACCGTATTCGAGCAGCAGGTCCCAGCCGATCATCCAGGCGACCAGTTCGCCCAAGGTCAGGTAGGAATAGGTGTAGATCGAGCCGGCCACCGGCACGCTCGAGGCGAATTCCGCGTAGCACAGCGCGGCGAAGCCACAGGCCACGGCAGCGACGATGAAGGAAAGGGTCAGCGCGGGGCCGGCGGTGACCGCACCCGTACCGGTCAGCACGAAAATACCCGTGCCGACAATTGCCCCGATACCCATCAGGATCAGGTCCATGGGTCCGAGGACCTTTTTCAACCCGCCTGGCGCGCGGGCATCCGCGACCATGGAATCGAGATTTTTCGTCCTAAAAATACTCACTGCGTGTTCTCCTGTTTTTCATTATCGTTCTCCTCCAGGAAAGGCGCCGCGTCTCGGTGGCGACTTTCCCCGCTTTGCTGTCTTTTCCCGTCCAAACGCCGCGCCGATCGCTACCTCGAATTGACACCCTCGTATTTACGCAGGCGCAAAAAAAATCGTAACAATAAGCCAGCACATCCGCATTATTGCTCCGTCAACCCCGGTTGAGCAAGCTCGCCGTAGGGCAAGATTGCCAGCGCTGCCTTTCCAGGGGTCTTAGCTCTTCGCGCGGCGCCGCGATGCCCGCAGGAATATCCAGGCGTAGAGAAGCAGATTGACCGCCACGACGACAGCGGCCAGCACGAACTGGGTATCGCGCGTCAGCCCGCCCGGATACAGCAGCCACAGGATGTAATGCTCGATGAAGCTCTCTGCATACCCGCCCTGCCCTGCGCGCAGCCGCAGCAGGTTTTCGAGCGCCGTCAGCGGGCAGCCGCGCCCGCTCAATTCGACATAGACACCCCAGGCGGCAGCGGGCAGGTGCAGCCACGCCAGGCGCGGCCAGCGCGCTGACAGGAGTGCGCCGGCGACGACGAACAGGACGAAGGCCAGGTGGACCAGCAAGACCAGCGAGGACGCCAGCGCGTAGAGCATGTTTGGCGCTCCGGTGTAAGATGGATGATCGAATGAGGGAGGAACCCGCATGTCCAAGCCACGTATTCTAAGCCTGCTCGCCGCCGGTCTGATCGGATTGCCGGCCATCGCCTTGGCGGCCAAACCGGTCGTCGATGTCTACAAGACCGCCAGTTGCGGCTGTTGCAAGGGATGGGTCAAGCACCTCGAGGAAAGCGGTTTCGCGGTCAGGGCCCATGACGTGGCCGATCCTGGCGACTATCGGCAAAAGTTCGGCATACCGAAGGAGCTCGGTTCCTGCCACAGCGCGCGCGTCGGCGGCTATGCGCTGGAGGGCCATGTGCCGGCGGCCGACATCAAGCGCCTGCTGGCCAGCAAACCCAAGGCCATCGGGCTGGCAGTGCCGGCCATGCCGGCCGGCTCGCCCGGCATGGAGGGGCCGCGCAAGGACACCTACGAGGTGCTGCTGGTGAACAAGGGCGGCAAGACGACGGTATTCAAGCGCTACGAATGAACATTTGACAAGGACGCGATGTGCGCCTCGGGAGAACAGCATGACAGCAGCGACGAACAATCCAGGTAGCGCGCAGGATCCTGGCGCAACGGCGATCGGCGGCACGACCAGCGGCCAGGCCGGCGCTACCCCGGCGCACGAGAGCTTCGCCGAGACCGGCGGCAACGGCGGGGCCCAGCTGACGCACAGCCATGGCGACAATCCGGACGGCCTCGAAGCGGCGCACGGGGATGAAAGCGCCAGCGGACCGGCCGGCGATACGGACAGCGACGTCCAATCCGGCGCCAGGGGTGCGCAGGATACCCGGCAGGAACAGGGCGGCGGCACCGGAACCGGCATCGGCAGCCGCGAGAGCGGCGCCAACCAGTCCACAGGCGACCTGCCGCCGCGCTGAGGGTTTACAGCTTGATCAGGCCGTGCTCGCCCGGATCGACGTCCGGGGTGGTGCCGGTCACCGCCGCCTTGGCCATCTGGAACAGGCGCACCATCTTGCTGTCGTTCGAGTCCCAGTATTCGGCGCTGTGCGGCATCACGCGCACCAGCACCACGTGCTCGTCTTCCGGGCCGTGCGGGAACCAGGCCTGCACCATCGGGTTCCACAGGGCGCGGATACGCGCGCGGTCGACCACGCGCTCGGCCCGCCCGCTGATCGACACCCACAGGCTGTCGTCGGGCTGGGCGAAGCTGACGTTGACTTCGGGCTGGGCGACGATGTTCTGCCACAAGGCAGTGTGGGTCGAGGTATAGAACCACAGCGCGCCCTGCTCGTCCGTTTCCTGCTTGGTCATCGGATGGCTGATCAGGTGGCCGTGCTCGTCGATGGTGGTGAACATGGCGAAGCGCATTGAGCTGATCTTGTCGGCCAGTGCAGTAACTTGTGCGGAAGCGTTCGTGGACATGGGTTTTCCTTTTAATCAATGAAGCCCCCATCCTAGTGGGAATTGGCCCGCCGCTCCGTGCGCGGACGAACCTTGACTCCGCTCTGCCCTCCCCGCCGGCATATTACTCCGCGCGCCCGGCGGCCTCTGGCTGGTAGCGCCCCGGCGCCAGGATCCCGGCCGGATCGAGCGCCGCCTTGATGCGCGCCACCGTGCGCCAGTAGGTATCGCCATCGGGATCGAGCCGCCCCATCGCGTGGTTGCCGGCGCGGTAAGGGATGTAGCCGGCTTCCAGCGTCCGCTCGAAGGTCTCGTCATGACAGGCGCGGGCGCGCGCCGTTTCCTCAGGATCGTCCTTGTCGTAGGCGACCGTCAGCACGCCGCCGAGCGCGCGTTCGTTGACCATGCTGAACGTGGCGAACAGGTCGAAGCCGTGTTTCCAGAACACGCCCTGGGCCAGGTCATGCACCGCCAGCAGGTCGGCGCCGCGCAGCGGCAGCACCGGCGACACCCACAGCAGGCCGCAATTGTCGCGCGCCGGATCGGCGCCTGCCGCAAAGTCCGGCGGCAGTCCGCCGCGGCGGCGCCAGTAAGCGCCGGCGAGAAAGCGCCCACTGGGGCTGCCGCGGTTCATCGCGAACAGCGATTCGCCCAGCGCCACCCTGGCGCGCAGGCGGCGGCTGATGCCGCTCTCGCCACAGGCGCGCGCAAGGATCGCGCCGATGCGCAGCTTGCGTTCGGTGATGAAGCTGGCGCGGGCCGGGCTGCCGCGCAGCGCCCGGCGCAGGGCGGCGCGCGCGGCCGCCACCTGGGCGTGGCTGCCGGACAAGGCGCCGGACACGGTCCAGGGAGCTATCCCGGCCTGCCTGCACATCCTTGCGCGCAGCGCTTCGGGCAGGCGGGCGCCGGCAGGGACCTCGGCGCGCGGGAAGACGCCGCCGCCGGACAGGACGCGCAAGTCGTTCCCGATATGCAGGATGCTGCGCAGCGTGCCGTCCAGCCGCAGCGGCCGCAATGCGTCGACGACGGCGGCGATGTCGGCGTGGCGCGGCACGCTGCACAGGAAGTGATTGGTGCATTCCGCTTGCGGCATCAGCCAGATGCCGAGCCGGACCACGATGCCCATGTTCGACTGGGTAAACAGGCCGTCGAGGAAGGGTCCTACCCCGTAGGGAAACAGGTGGGCCGTGCGTGCGTTGCGGTAGTGGCCGAAGCCGGTCTTGAGCAGCTCGCCGCTGGCGAGCACGATGTCCATGCCGGCCACATGCTGCAGCCGGTTGCCGTAGGGCGAATGGCCGAAGCCGCGTTCCATGATGTTGCCGACATAGCTGGTGTCGGGGCCGGCGCCGGTGCAGTCGGCCCAGAGCGGGAAGCCGCGCTCGCGCAGGTAGCCCGAGAGCTGGGCCTGGGTCACGCCCGGTTCGATCACGGCATAGGCCAGTTCCGCATCGACCTGGATGATCCGGTTCATGCGCGAGAGGTCGAGGATGACCTGGCCGGCGCCGACCGCGCAGGCGTCGCCATAGCCCCAGTTCTTGCCGGTGCTGATCGGATAGATGGCCAGCGCGTGCTTCGATGCGATCCGGGCCAGCTGCGCCACTTCGTCGGCATTCCCGGGACGCACAACGGCCAGGGGCAGGACCGGGCGCGCGGCGGTGCTGCGGGCATAGCGTTCGAGGGTGGCGGCGTCGCCTGCGAACCAGTCGGGGCCGACCACCGCCGCCATCGCCGCCAGCGCCTCGCCCGCACGTGCCGGCTGCTGCAAGTCGTTCAGGCTGCTCATGCCCGTCCTCCCGTCGTGCACAGCGCGGCCAGGCGCGCGGTGATGGCGGGCTCCTCGCACAGCGGGAAGAAATACGGGTAGAACGAGCGCTCGCCGCCCGGCTGTTCACCCAGCTGGCTGCCCTGCCTGTCAGCGCTGTCCTCGTGCCTGCCGCCCCAGCGCGCGATTTGCGCGCCCATGTGGTCGAGCGGCAGGCGCAGCAGCACGGCCGGGGCGCCGACCCGGCTGCACTCGCGCTCGCCGCCGAAATCGGCAAAGCCCAGCATGTGGCGGTAGAAGCCCACGTGGCGCGGATTGACTTCGATGACGTAGTCTGTGAAGCCATGCAGCTTGTGCGCGTACAGGTAGGAGATATGGATCAGCGAGGCGAAGACGCGTTTCGACATGCCCTTGTCGATCGCCAGGCGCGAAGGCTCGCACAGGCGGCGGCCTTCGCGGCGCAGGATGTCCAGGCGGTCGCCGAAATGTTCGTCGGCCGGCAGCAGGCCGTGACGGTCGAGGCAGAGGCTCATGGTGCCGACCAGCTTGCCGCCGGTTTCGGCGTACAGGGTGACCTTGTCGTCTTCTTCGCGCGCATTGGCCTCCACCGCATAGCCGCGCCAGGCGTACATGCGCCGCAACAGCACCCCGGCGTCCGCATGCCGCTCGGCCGAGATCGCCAGGCGGACATTGAACAGCTGCGATGGGGATTCGACCGCAAGGGCGGCCCGCGCCACGGCCGGGCCGGGCTGGAAAAGCGGGCGCCCCTCGCCGGCGCCCTGTCCGGGCGGGGTTCGGAAGCTTGCGATCGGCATGTCGTCTACCAGCATACTTGTCTCCTTCTTCGATGGCGTCCCGCCGTCATTGGCGAAAACGGTCAAGCTGGCAGTCAGACAAGGTCAGCAGTAGCAGGGTTCCCTGCCCGGCGCGCAGATGTGGTCGATCTGGATCTGGATCAAGCTGTAGAGAAATTTGTCACAAGCATTGAGCGATTCGGAAAAGCGGGCCGGCCCGTATCGCCCCGCGCAAAAATGCCCCGTTTGACAGGTATCAAGGGTCCAATCGTGTTGCCGAGACCGGCAGCCTTGCAGCCATATAATCTCCGCACGGCCGTTTCAAGCGGGCCGCGGCCAGGCTTTTACCGGAGACCCTGCAATGCTGTTCCTTCGCTCCAGCAGCCATGGGTAATCGCCCCCCTCCCCCCCTCAAGGCGTCGCCCGACGAAGCGCGGCTCGTGGCCCACGTGGTCACCCGGCTCGACGCGGCCGGCACCGGCTCGGCCCTGCTCGACCTGATCGACCATACGCCGGCGGCGCGCTATCGGCATGCCGTGCTTTGCCTGCGCGAGCACAGCATCTATCACGCGCACTTGCGCGAGCGCGGGGTCGAAGTAATCGACCTGCACAAGCGCGAGGGCGCCGATCCCGGCCACTTCCTGCGCATGGTGAGCGCGCTGCGCAGCCTGCGCCCGGACCTGGTCCATACCCGCAATTTCGGCGGACTCGCGGGGCAACTGGCGGCGGCGCTGGCCGGAATCAGGCTGCGCGTGCATGGCGAGTACGGGCGCGATCCGCACGAGCCGCCGAACCCGCCTCGTGCGCAGCGGCCGGGCGCCGATGGCCTGCTGCGGCCTGACTGGCGCCGCCTGCTGCGCCCGCTGGTGGGCCACTACATCGCTTCCAGCGCCGAACGGGAGCGCTGGCTGATCGAGCAGGTCGGCGCCGAACCTTCGCGCGTGTCGCACATCGCGCATGGCGTGGACAGCCTGGAGTTCCACCCGCGTCTCGGGCCCCACGCGGCGGTCGGCCCGGACGGCTTCATGCGCGACGACGCCTTCGTGATCGGTTGCGTCGGCCGCATGGACGACGCCAACAACGACATGACCCTGGTTGAATCCTTCCTGCGCCTGATCTCCTCGCAGCACCCGGCGCACGCCCGCCTGCGCCTGATGATCATCGGCGACGGCCCGATGCGCGCCGAATGCCAGGCCATGCTGGACCGCGCCGGGGCCGCGCACCGGGCCTGGCTGCCGGGCGAGCGCGCCGACAGCGCGCGGCTGCTGCGCGCAATGGACCTGATGGTGCTGCCGGCCCTGGCCGAAGGCAGCGGCAATGTGCTGCTCGAAGCGATGGCCACCGGGCTGCCCGTGGTGGCCACCTCGGTCGGAGTGCACAAGGAACTGGTGCAGCCCGGGCTGACGGGCATCCTGGTGCCGCCGATGTCGCCCGACGTCATGGCCGCCGCGATTGCCGACTACTGCCGGATTCCCGAGATGGGCGCGCGCCACGGCGCCCGCGCACGCGGCCAGGTGATCGCCCACCACAGTCTGCCGGCAATGGCGCGCAGCCATCTGGCGGTCTACGACGCGCTCGCCGCCAGCTGAATGCAGATCACGCCGCCCTAAACCGGCAGCACCGCTTCCCGCGCCGCGCCTTCGAGGGCGCAAGCGTTCGCGCGGCGGCGCCGCGCGAACCATGCCTCGAGCATCATCAGCTGCCAGACGAGCTGGCCGTGCAGGGCCGGGTCTTCGGGCAGGCGGCGCGCCAGCAGCAGGTCGATGAATTCGCGGCGCACGATGCCGCGCCCGGCAAACGCGGCCAGGCTGTCGTAGGCGAGCGCGCGCAGGCGGGCATCGCCCTGCAGCCAGGCGCCAAAGGGCAGCGGCGGCGCAGTCTGAGAAGACAGCGGCAGCTTGCAGCCCAGCTCGCGCATGGCGCGCCCGAACAGTTCGCGCACGCCCTTTTCGGTCTTGCAGCGCGGCGCCAGGCGCGCCGACATCGCCACCACCGCATCGTGCAGGTAAGGAAAGCTTGCGGCGACCCCGTTGGCGGCGCAGGCGGCGGTGAAGGCGGGCAGCAGCCGACAGGGCAAGTCTCCTTGCAGCTCCAGGTCAATCGCGCGGTTCACGCTGCTGCGCGCCTGCGCCAGCCACCAGCTGCGCTCCTGCACGGCAGCCGGCGCCTCGGGGTCGACCTGGGCCAGGAAGCCCGGCTCGAAAACGGCCGCCGCGCCGTGCGCCAGCAGCGCATTGCCGCGGCGCAGACGCTGGGGCGCCGCCGCCATCGACAGTTCGATGCGCCCGCGCAGGCGTTCGAAAGCGCCCGGCAGCCTGGCGCCGGCGCCGAACAGGAGCGGCTCGATCAGCAGCTGGCGCAGCGCGCCGGGCAGGCGTTCGTAGCGACCGGGGCGCGCCAGGCCGGCATGGCGGCCGCGGCCGAACAACTGGGCCGCGCCGATGGCGCAGGCCAGCCGCCGTACCCCATCCTCGCGCGCCATGCGGGCCGCGAACAGCATCGCCACCGCTCCCGGATCGCCGCAGGGCGCGTCGCAGGCCAGCGCCAGCGGAGCGAGCGCGTCGGCGACATCGTCGGCATCGATCACGGTGTCGCGGTGCCGGCTGCCGAGCCGGGCGGCGGTTGCGCGCGCCCGCTTGAGCATGGCGCCCGCTCCAACGCCGAAGCCGACCGTAAAAGTGGCGACCGGCCCCTGGTCCGCCTGCCCCAGCTGGGCGGCAAGCAAGGCACTAGCGGCCCCGCCGGCGAGCAGCAGGCCGCTCTGGTGCTGATTCGGGCCGGCGTCGGCCGCGCACGACAGCGCGTCGAGCAATGCGCTGTGCGGCGCATTGCTCGACGCATGCTCGGTATAGCGCATGCGCCAGTAGTGGGTTCTTTCGGTGCGCGCGCCGCGCAGGTGCAGGGATTCGCCCGGCGCCAGGCGGCGTACGCCGGCATGCATGCTGCGCGGGCCGTGAATCGCATTTGAATACAGATAGTCGAAGACGGCCTGGGGGTCAGGGTCCTGTCCAGCGCCGGGGTGGCGCGCCAGCACTTCCACCCTGCTGGCGAACACCATGCTACGGCCGACCGCCTGGTAGAACAGGGGCCGGGTGGCGCAGCGGTCGACCGCCAGCAGCGCTTCGGCGCGCCGCTCGTCGAGGATGGCGAAGGCAAAATGGCCGGACAGCGCGGCACAGGCCTGGGCGCCGTGCAGGCGCCACAAGCGCGCAAGTTCCGCGGTTAGCTCAGTGCGCTCGCCCCAGTGCGCGATCAAGAGACCATCGCGCGCATACAGGGAAGCGTCGCTGGCGGCGCCGGCGATGGTGGCCGAGACGGCGGCCGCGCCCAGGCCGTGCATGCCCGTGAGGAGTGGCCCGGCGCCCTTGAGCGGGGCCGCCATCTCCGCCAGCGGCAAGGCCGGCGGCTCGCTGGAGAACCATCCGCACAGGCCAGTCATGGCCTCGCCTCGGCGAACAGGGGCGCCAGTTCGCCGGCCAGCAGCGCACGGTCGATCTGGCCGTCGCGCGCACGCGGCAGCGGCGCGCGGCGCACGTCGACCATGGCCGGCAGCATGTGCTGGGGCAGGCGCGCCTGGCAGGCGCCGAACAGGATCGACGAATCGAGCCGTGCACCCGGACGCGGCGTCGCCAGCACGGCGATCACCTGGCCCAGCACCGGATGGGCGACGCCGACCGCCGCCGCTTCGGCCACCAATCCGGTGCCGACCACGATCTTTTCCACTTCGCGCGGACTGACGCGGCGGCCCTGGGTAACGATGTCGGCGCGGTTGTCGGCCAGGTACAGGAAGCCGTCCGCATCCTTGCGTGCGGCGACGCCGGGATAATAGCCGGTCTCGCGCTGCGCCAGCCCGGGCATGGCCGGCAGCGCGCGGAAATGTTCGGTATTGGCTTGCTGGTCGTTCCAGTAGCCGAGCGTGACGAGGGCGCCGCAGCGCACCAGCTCGCCCGTTTCGCCGGCGGCGCAGTCGCGTCCGTCCGGACGCAGCACGCGCCACTCGGAATACGGCAGGGCGCGTCCGATCGAGCCGGGACGTTCGTCCAGCATCGCCGGCATCAGGCTGGTCGAACGGCAGGCGTCGCCGATGTCGTATAGCAGGTGGATCCGGGTGCGCGGCAAGTTATTCCGCAGGCGTTCGAGCGCCCGGCGTTCCAGGGCGCCGCCGGCGCAGACCAGGTAGCGCAGGCAGGAGAGCACGCGCGCCGATTGCGGCGGCAGGCCGGCGAGCTGCCCGAGGCTCGCCGGGGACGCGAAGATGCCGCTCGCGTCGCCGTCCCCGAGCAGGCGCTCCGGCAGCCCGGCGCTGCCGCAAGTGTCGAGCACGACGGTTGCACCGGCGGCCAGGGCCGCGAGCAAGGCGTTCAGGCCATAGTCGCCCTGCAGCGCCAGCGCGGCGAGGACGCGGTCCCCGCTGACTATGCCGGCGCAGCGGGCGGTCGACTGGGCACCTGCCACGAGATTGCGGTGCGACAAAGCCATGCCGCGCACTGCGCCGCCGGCGTCGTCAGGGTACAACAGCGCGGCCAGCGCGGCCGCCGCCGGGGCCGCGGCCTGCGGGCCCGGGACAGAAAGAAAGGCTTCCCATGCGAGGGTGCGCGGCGGCCCGTCGGCGCGCACCGCTGCCCCATGAACGACGACAGTGCGCAGCATCGGGCAAGCGTTGATCACGGGGTGCAGGGCGTCGAAGCCGGCGGCCCCGGTGATCAGCAAGCCGGCGCCGGCGTCGCGCAGGATCGCCGCGCAGCGCTCGGGACTGGTGGCCGGGTCGATCGGCACGACCGCGCAGCCGGCGGCGGACGCACCCAGCAGCGCCGTCACGAAGGCCGGGCCGTTGTCGAGAAGCAGCGCCACGCGCTCGCCGGTGCCGGCGCCGAATCCGCGCAGGGCCGAGGCGACCCTGGACGCGGCGCTGGCCAGGCCAGCATAGCTGATGCGTTCGTCGCCATAGCGCAGGGCAAGGGCCGCGGGCGTGCGCGCCGCCGCTTCGTCCACCAATTCGTGGGTCAACTGGGCCATGGCTTTCTCCGATCATGCTCAAAAGAAATCTATGATTCAGAAAAACTGCAAGCGGGCTATTGATCCTGCTCAATAACTATCCGGTCGTTCGCCCTGTCAGTGCGCAAGGTCCGGCACAGGTGCGCGTGTCAAATTGACATGAATGCACGATCTTCGCAGAGACACCCCGCCCCACCCCGGCTTCGATTCGCAAAGTCCGTTGCGACGAGCCACACGAGTGCAGGAGACGCCAGTCCATGAATGCGCCGCTGCTGACCACGCCCCGCGTGGAGCCCTTCTTCTTCGACGCCAGGCCAGGCACGCGCTTCAGCCTGTACCATGCGCCGAATCCCCAGGTCGCCCCGCGTGGCGCCATCCTCTACGTCCACCCTTTCGCGGAAGAACTCAAGCGCACGCGGCGCATGGCGGCGCAGCAGTCGCGCGCCTTTGCAGCGCTCGGCTATGCCGTGCTGCAGATCGACCTGTTCGGTTGCGGCGACAGTTGCGGCGAATTCAACGCCGGGCGCTGGCAGATCTGGCACGACGACCTGCAGCAGGCCGCCGACTGGCTGGCCGAACGCGACAGCGGCCCCTTGACGCTGTGGGGCATGCGCCTGGGCGGCCTGCTGGCGCTCGACGTCGCCGCCCGCCTGCGTCCGCGCTCGGTGCTGCTGTGGCAGCCGTTCATGAGCGGGCGCGCCTGCATCAACGAATTCCTGCGCATGTCGCCGCAGTTGCGCGACCCGGCGCCGGGCGCGCCGCGCAGCACCGCCGCCCTGCGCGCCCAGCTGGCGGTGCACGGCGTCATCGAGGTCGGCGGCTATGAAGTGGCGGTGCCGCTGGTCAAGGCGGTCGATGCCTGCGACGCCGCCAGCCTGGTGCTGCCGCCCTGCAGCGTGCACTGGTTCGCGCACGCGGCTCCCCAACCAAGCGCGCACGGCCAGGCCTTGCCATCGAAGGCGGCGGCGACCGCGGCGCGCCTGGCCGGGCACTGGGCCGCATCGAAGGTCGAACTGCACTTCCACGCGCTCGACGGCGCCCTGGACTGGACGGGCCCGGGAGAGCTCGACAGCCCGCTTCTGCGCGCGGCGACCTGCCGCCTGTTTTCCGGAGACCCGGCATGAAACTCCAACAGCGCGCCCTGCGCTTTCCCTGCGCCGGCGTCAGCCTGATCGCCATCGTCGACGTTCCCGAGCGTCCGCTGATGCGCGGCATGCTGATCCTGCCCGACACGACCCAGTACCGCGCCGGCAGCCATCGCCAGTTCACTCTGCTGTCGCGCCTGCTGGCGGGGCGCGGCATCGCCGTCATGCGCTTCGACCGGCGCGGCTATGGCGACAGCGACGGCGACGCCGCCAGCCCGGCCGCAGCGCAGGCCGACGAGGACATCGCCGCCGCCATGCGGGAATTCTTCATCCATGTGCCGGAGATGAAGGAAGCCGTCATCCTCGCGCCCGGCGACGCCGCGCCGCTTGCAGCCCACTACGCGGCCGGTGATGCCAGGGTCGCGGGCCTGGCGCTGCTCGATCCGCTGCTTCCCGATGCGCCCCTGCCCGGCCCGCGTGCCGCGAGCGCCGCGCCGGTTCCTGCCAGGCGCTCGTTGGCGCAACGGCTGCTGCGGCGCGCGGTTCCCTTCGGCAGCGCTGCCGCCAGGGCAAAACAACCCGCCGCCGTGCCTGCCGCCGTGCCTTCTGCCGCGGTCGCCATTCCACCGCTCATCGACGGCTTCGGCGGGCGCGTGCTGCTGGTGTCCAGAAGCAGTGCCGGCGGCGCGGGCAGCAGCTGCGCACTGGAACACCAGGACCCGCGCAGCCGGCGGGTCGAGATCGCAGGCTGCGCGAACGCCGGCGGCAATGCCTGGCGCGAAGCGGTCGCCTTTGCCTGCGCCAGCTGGCTTACCTCCTGGTGAAGCAAATCGTCTATAGTGATGCCTCTGTACTCACTGTAGACTTCCATGAAATTTGACGTTGCAATCGTCGGCAGCGGCCTGGCCGGCCTGTCGGTCGCCCTGCATCTTGCGCAGACGCGCTCGGTTGCCATCATCTCGAAACGTGCCTTGCTCGATGGCGCCAGCAGCTGGGCCCAGGGCGGGATTGCCGCCGTCCTCGATTCCGGCGACAGCCACGACCAGCACATCGCCGATACCCTGGTGGCCGGCGCCGGCCTGTGCGACGAGGCCGCCACACGCTACATCGTCGAGAACGGCCGCGCCGCCATCGAATGGCTGATCGAACAGGGCGTGCCCTTCACGCGCGACGCCAGCGCCGAGATGGGTTTCCACCTGACCCGCGAGGGCGGACACAGCCAGCGCCGCATCATTCACGCCGCCGATGCCACCGGCCACGCGGTCCAGGTCACGCTCGAGCAGAAGGTGCGCGCCCATCCGAACATCACGCTGTTCGAACGCCATTGCGCGATCGACGTCATCACCTCGGACAAACTGACGGGCAAAGGTGTTCATACCGCGGTGCATGGCGGTGCCCCTCACCTGGTCGGCCAGCCGCGCTGCCACGGCCTGTACGTGCAGGACGAAGAGAGCGGCCAGGTGCTGACTTTCGAGGCCGAGCACACCGTGCTGGCCACCGGCGGCGCCGGCAAGGTCTACCTGTACACCACCAACCCCGACACCGCCACCGGCGACGGCATCGCCATGGCCTGGCGCGCCGGCTGCCGCATCTCGAACATGGAGTTCATGCAGTTCCACCCGACCTGCCTGTACCACCCGTACGCGAAATCCTTCCTGATCACCGAAGCCATCCGCGGCGAAGGCGGCCTGCTGAAACTGCCGCCGGATGCGGCGCTGGCCGGCGGCACGCGCTTCATGCCGGCCCACGACGAACGCGGCGAGCTGGCCCCGCGCGACGTGGTCGCCCGCGCCATCGACTTCGAAATGAAAAAGCGCGGTCTCGACTACGTCCATCTCGACATCAGCCACCAGACGCCCGAATTCCTGATGGAGCATTTCCCGACGATTTATGCGCGCTGCATGGAACTGGGCATCGACATCACGAAGGAACCGATCCCCGTGGTGCCGGCCGTGCACTTCACCTGCGGCGGCGTGGTCACCGACCTGGCCGGGCGCACCGACATTCCCGGCCTGTACGCTGTCGGCGAAACCGCCTGCACCGGCCTGCACGGCGCCAACCGCCTGGCCAGCAACTCGCTGCTCGAATGCGTCGTCGTCGGGCGCGCCTGCGCCAGCCAGATCGCCGCCGCGCCGCGCGTGGATGGCCCGGCGCTACCGCCCTGGGACGAAAGCCGCGTCACCAACGCCGACGAGGAAGTCGTGATCGCCCACAACTGGGACGAACTGCGCCGCTTCATGTGGAATTACGTCGGCATCGTGCGCACCACCAAGCGCCTCGAACGCGCCCAGCACCGCATCGCGCTGCTGAAGGAAGAAATCGACGAGTACTACCGCAACTTCCGCATCACGCACGACCTGCTGGAACTGCGCAACCTGGTCGACGTGGCCTCGCTGATCGTCAACAGCGCGCTGTCGCGCCACGAAAGCCGCGGCCTGCATTATTCGCGCGACTATCCCGACACCTTGCCGAAAGCGCTGCCAAGCGTGCTGACGCCAGCCCGCCGCTAATATACGATGATTGTCGGCTGGCCTGCGCGTGCGGCAGGCTTTCCGCGCTTGCCCATGAAACCCGGACTCACCGCTTCCACCGCCCTGCTCCTGAGCGCCGCTCCTGCGCTCTGGGCCGGCAACGCCATCGTCGGTCGCCTGGTGCGCGACGCCGTGCCGCCGATGACCCTGAACCTGCTGCGCTGGAGCCTGGCGCTGCTGATCCTGTTGCCGCTGGGGAGCGCCGCCTTTCGCCCCGACAGCCGGGTGCTGGCCAACTGGCGCCGCTACAGCATGCTCGGACTGCTCGGCATCGGCCTCTACAACTCCCTGCAATACCTGGCCCTGCAAACCTCCACCCCGATCAACGTCACGCTGGTCGCGTCAAGCCTGCCGGTGTCGATGCTGCTGGTCGGTCGCCTGTTCTTCGGGGTACCGGTCAGGCGCAAGCAGCTGGCCGGCGCCGCGCTCTCGATCGGGGGCGTACTGGTCGTGCTGTGCCGCGGCGACCTGGCCCAGCTGGCCGCCCTGCGCCTGGTTGCGGGCGACCTCTACATGATCCTGGCCACCATCGCTTGGGCCTTCTACAGCTGGATGCTGATGCAGCAAAAGGACGCGCCGGGCCTGCGCGCCGACTGGGCCGCTTTCCTGCTCGCGCAAGTCGGGTTCGGGGTGTTGTGGTCGGCGGCGCTGAGCGGGGCCGAAGGGCTCATCGCCGGCATCGACATCGCCTGGAGCTGGTCCCTGGCTGCCGCCCTGCTCTACGTCGCGGTTGGCCCGGCCATCCTGGCGGTGCGCGCCTGGGGCGCCGGGGTGCAGCGCGCCGGGCCCACCGTCGGCGCCTTTTTTGTCAACCTGACGCCGCTGTTCGCGGCACTGCTGTCGTCGAGCTTCCTCGGCGAGGCGCCGCAGCTCTACCACGGGCTGGCATTCCTGCTCATCGTCGGCGGCATTGCGGTGTCCACGCGCTGAGCGCTCGATGCTTCGGGCTTGGTCCCGCGCGGTAACGTGCTCTGCCTGACCCGGCAAGGATGCTAGGATCCTCTTCGAATGGAGGAGCGCATCCGATGGCTGAAGGTTCGACGCAACACAACAAGGCCGCCGAGCTTGCCGATTTTTTGGCGCGCCACACGAACACGCTGGTGCTGACCGGCGCCGGACTGTCGACCGCGTCCGGCATCCCGGATTACCGCGACCGCGACGGCGTGCGCCGGGGTAGCGATCCAATCCAGGGCCCCGCCTTCCGCGCGTCCAGCGCCGTCCAGCGCCGCTACTGGGCGCGCAGCATGGTCGGCTGGCCGGTGCTGGCGCGGGCCAGCCCGAATCCCGGCCACACGGCGCTGGCCGCGCTCGAGGGCGCCGGGCGCATCGGCGCGCTGCTGACGCAAAACGTCGACGGCCTGCACCAGCAAGCGGGCAGCCACGCGGTACTCGAGCTGCACGGGAATATCCATTCGGTGATTTGCCTCGACTGCGGCCTGCGCGTGCCGCGTGCCGCCGTGCAGGCCCAGCTCGTCGCCGCCAATCCCGCCGTCGCCGCCCTTGTGGGAGCGACCGTGGCCAGGCCCCTGCCCGACGGCGACGCCCAGCTCGAACCGGCCGCGCTCGACGACTTCCAGCTGCCTGGCTGCACGGCTTGCAGCGGCAGCTTGATGCCCGACGTGATTTTCTTCGGCGACAACCTGCCGCAGGCGCGCCGCGAGCGGGCGCTGGCCGAGATGGAGGCGGCCGACGCCCTGCTGGTCGTCGGCTCGTCGCTGATGGTGTATTCCGGCTTTCGCTTTTGCCGGCTGGCCGCGGCCGCCGGGAAACCGATCGCCGCCGTCAACCTCGGCCTCACTCGCGCCGACGACCTGCTGGCGCTGAAAATCGAGGAATCCGCCGAACGCCTGCTGCCGCAGGTGGTGCAAGTTCTCCAGGCAGCTTCCGCCCACTAATAAGGCGCCGATGCCCATCGGCGCCACAACCCAAGGGGAACATTTTGACAAGATCATTCAAGAACATCGCATCCGATACGGTCTGGCGCAAGGGCGCCCTCCTGGCCGGCATCGGCCTGGCCGCGTCCTACCTGGTCGTGCGCAGCAAGACCGCCCAGGCCGAGCGCGACAATCCGCCGCGCGGCAAGTTCGTCGAGGTCGACGGCGTGCGCCTGCACTACCTCGAGCGCGGCAGTGGCCCGGCCCTGGTGCTCCTGCACGGGAACGGGGTGCTTGCCAACGATTTCGAGTACAGCGGACTGATCGACAAGCTGAGCGAGCGCTACCGTGTAATCGCCTTCGACCGTCCCGGCTACGGCTACAGCGAGCGCCCGCGCAGCACGCTGTGGACGCCCGACGCCCAGGCCAGGCTGCTGCACCACGCGATGCAGGCGCTCGGGATCGACTCCGCCATCGTGCTCGGCCACTCCTGGGGAACGATGGTCGCGCTGGCGATGGGCCTGCAGGTGCCGGACGCCGTGCGTGGGCTGGTGCTGTTGTCCGGTTATTACTACCCGACCCTGCGGCTGGACGTGCCGCTCGCCGTGCAGCCAGCGATTCCGCTGTTTGGCGACCTGCTGCGCCACACGATCACGCCGCTCTTCTCGCGCCTGCTGTGGCCGCTCGTGACGAAACACATGTTCGCCCCGATGCCGGTGGCCGAGCGCTTCCGCCAGCTCTCGCCCTGGATGGTGCTGCGCCCGAAGCAGGTTCGCGCCAGCGCGGCCGATGCGGCGCTGATGATACCGGCGGCCATCTCCCTCTCGAAACGCATCGACGGCCTGCGAGTACCGGTGCAGATCCTGGCCGGCACCCAGGACAAGGTGGTCTTCCCTGCGCACGAGTCGGAGCGCCTGCACACCCAGCTGCAAGAGGCAACGCACGAGGATGCCAGCGGCCTGCACCTGATGCCGGGCGTCGGCCACATGGTGCATTACGCGCATCCGGAACAGGTGGTGAAGGCGGTCGATGCGATCGCGGCCCAGGTGGGCGAGCCGCTCGGCATGCGCAGCCCGCGCGCGGAGGCCCTGGCCCAGGCGAGCGAGAGCGGGGTCTAGTTGTTAGCCGACGATGCGCAGCGAGTAATCGGTCGCGCGCACGTCCTTGGTCAGGCTGCCGATCGAGATCCGGTCGACGCCGGTCTCCGCGATTGCGCGCACCGTCTCCATGTTGATGCCGCCCGAGGCTTCGAGCAGCGCGCGGCCGGCGTTGACCTGAACGGCCTCGCGCATCATCGACAGATTGAAGTTATCCAGCAGCACCGACTTGACGCCCGCCGCCAGCGCTTCCTCGAGCTGGGCGACGGTTTCGACCTCGATCTGTACGTTCACGCCTGAATTCAGGGCGTCGGCATTGGCCAGGGCGCGCGTCACGCCGCCCGCCGCCGCGATGTGGTTTTCCTTGATCAGGATGCCGTCGTACAAGGCCATGCGCTGGTTCTTGCCGCCGCCGACGCGCACCGCGTACTTCTGCGCCTGGCGCAGGCCGGGCAGGGTCTTGCGCGTGTCGAGGATCGCCGCGTTGGTGCCGCTAATCACCTCGACATACTTGCGGGTGCTCGTCGCCACGCCCGACAGCAGCTGCATGAAGTTCAGGGCCGCGCGCTCGGCGGTGAGCAGCGAACGCGGCGAGCCTTCGATCGTGCACACGGTCGAGCCAGCCGTCATCAGGTCGCCCTCGGCGTACTGCCAGTCGATCTCGATGTCCTGGTCGACGGCCAGCATCACGCCCTCGAACCAGGGCGCGCCGCACAGCACGGCCGCCTCGCGCACGATGACGCGGGCAAGCGCGTGCGGCTCGCCCGGCACCAGCATCCCGGTCAGGTCGCCCGTGCCGACGTCTTCCAGCAAGGCGGCCAGGATGTTCTGCTCGAAGCTGGCCTGCAGCTTGTCATCAAAAGCGGCATGCGGATTTTTCAACGTCGTCATGCGGGGCCCACGTTCGAATAGAGAGTGCTGTTCTGTTCCAGCGCGCCGCTCGGCAGCGCCCTGGCCTTTTTTGCGGCGGCAAAATCGAGCATGCGGTCGATCGCGCGCACGGCTTCGCGGCCGATCGCAGGATCCACGAAGACTTCGTTGGCGCCGGTCTCGAGCGCTTCGGCCAGGTTTTTCAGGCCATTCATCGCCATCCACGGGCAATGCGCGCAGCTCTTGCAGGTGGCGCTGTTGCCGGCGGTCGGCGCCTCGATGAAATGCTTGCCCGGCGCGGCCAGCCGCATCTTGTGCAGGATGCCGTTGTCGGTGGCGACGATGAAGGTGGTCGCGTCCAGGGTCTGGGCGGCGTTGATCAGCTGCGTGGTCGAGCCGACCACGTCGGCCAGCGCCACCACATTCGCCGGGGACTCCGGGTGCACCAGCACTTTGGCATGCGGGTGCTCGGCTTTCAGCAAGTCCAGTTCGATGCCCTTGAACTCGTCGTGCACGATGCAGGAACCCTGCCACAGCAGCATGTCGGCGCCGGTCTGCTTCTGGATATACGAACCGAGGTGGCGGTCCGGCGCCCACAGGATCTTCTTGCCCTGCTCGTGCAGGTGCCTGACGATGTCCAGGCCAATCGACGAGGTCACCATCCAGTCGGCGCGCGCCTTGACGGCGGCGCTGGTGTTGGCATACACGACGACCGTGCGGTCCGGGTGCTGGTCGCAAAAAGCGGCAAATTCGTCCGGCGGGCAGCCGAGGTCGAGCGAACAGGTCGCCTCCAGGTCCGGCATCAGGATGGTTTTTTCCGGACTCAGTATCTTCGCGGTCTCGCCCATGAAGCGCACGCCCGCCACCACCAGGGTCTTCGCCGGATGGTCGCGCCCGAAGCGCGCCATCTCGAGCGAGTCGGAAACGCAGCCGCCGGTTTCCTCGGCCAGGTCCTGCAGTTCCGGGTCGACGTAATAGTGGGCGACCAGGACCGCTTCTTTTTCTTTCAGCAGGCGCCGGATGCGCGCCTTGAGTTCCTGCTTTTCTTCAGGCGAAGGCACGGCCGGCGCGCGCGCCCAGGCCTCTGCGGTGCAGGCCTGGCCGCCCTGCGGGTGGTCATATTCGTAGGTTCGGATCGGCAGGATCGTCATCATGATTCGATACCCTGGCTGGTCAGGTACTCCTCGTAATTGCCGCGGAAGTCGACGATCTCGTTTTCCTTCACTTCCAGGACGCGCGTGGCCAGCGAAGACACGAATTCGCGGTCGTGCGACACGAAGATCAGCGTGCCTTCGTATTTATCCAGGGCGATGTTCAGCGACTCGATCGATTCCATGTCCATGTGGTTGGTCGGCTCGTCCAGCAGCATCACGTTGTGACGGCCCAGCATGAGCTTACCGTACATCATGCGGCCCTTCTCGCCACCGGACAGCACCTTCACCGACTTCTTGACTTCGTCGCCGGAAAACAGCAGGCGGCCGAGGATGGAACGCACGGCGAGGTCGTCGTCGCCTTCCTTGGTCCAGCGTCCCATCCAGTCGGTCAGGACGTCGTCGTTCGGGAACTGCTCGGTCGGATCCTGCGGCATGTAGCCGACGCTCGCGTTCTCGGCCCACTTGACGCGGCCGTGATCGGCGGAGAGACCCGTGATGTCGGCCCCGCCGATGCAGCGCAGCAGCGTGGTTTTACCGGCACCGTTGGCGCCGATGATGGCGATGCGCTCGCCGGCCTCGACCATGATCGAGAAATTCCTGAACAGGGTGCGGTCATAGGCCTTCGTCAGGCCTTCGGCCTCGACTGCCAGGCGGTGCAGCTTCTTTTCGCCCTCGAAGCGCACGAACGGGTAGGCGCGCGAGGATGGCTTGAATTCCTCGATCTTGATCTTGTCGATCATCTTGGCGCGCGAGGTGGCCTGGCGGGCTTTCGACTTGTTGGCCGAGAAGCGGCGCACGAATTCCTGCAGCTCGGCGACCTTTTCCTTGGCCTTGGCATTGTTCGACAGCTGCTGGTTACGGGCCTGGGTCGAGGCCAGCATGTAGTCGTCGTAGCTGCCCGGGTAGACCTTCAGGGTGCCGTAATCCATGTCGGCGATGTGGGTGCAGACCTGGTTCAGGAAGTGGCGATCGTGCGAGATGATGATCATCGTCGAATTACGCTGGTTCAGCACGTCTTCCAGCCAGCGGATCGTGTTGATGTCCAGGTTGTTGGTCGGCTCGTCCAGCAGCAGGATGTCCGGATTCGAGAACAGGGCCTGGGCCAGCAGCACGCGCAGTTTCCAGCCCGGCGCCACGGCGCTCATCGGGCCCTGGTGCAGCTCGCCGGCAATGTCCAGGCCCAGCAACAGTTCGCCGGCGCGTGCTTCGGCCGAATAGCCGTCGTATTCGGCAACCTTGCCCTCGAGCTCGGCGGCGCGCATGTAGTCGTCGTCGGTCGCTTCCGGATCGGCATAGATGGCGTCGCGCTGGGCGATCGCGTCCCACAGCTCGGTGTGGCCCATCATCACCACATCCAGGACGCGCACGTCCTCGTAGGCGAACTGGTCCTGGCGCAATTTACCCAGGCGCTCGCCCGGGTCGAGGGCGACGTTGCCGGCCGACGGATCGAGGTCGCCGCCCAGGATTTTCATGAAGGTCGACTTGCCGCAGCCGTTGGCGCCGATCAGGCCATAACGATTGCCGTCGCCAAACTTGACGGAAATGTTTTCGAACAGCGGCTTGGCGCCGAATTGCATCGTGATATTGGCTGTACTTAGCACTGGTGTGACCTCTAGCGGAGTTTGCGGAAATAGACAGATTAACCGCGTATTTTACCACGTGACCGTGCCCGCCATTCAGGCGCAGCGCAGTGTCGGATAGTCGCTCAGGCGCAGGGTAAAGCCTTCTTCCGTGCTCGCCAGTTGCGCCTGGGCGCCGAAGGGAATTGTCACCCGCCGCGCGATGTGGCCGAAGGACAGGCCGGTGATGACCGGAATCGGCAGGGTCTTGCGCAGGTGGGCCAGCATGGCGTCGAAATCGTAGCCATTGTCCATCGGCCCCAGCCGGTAGCCGGAAAAGTCGCCCAGCACCAGCGCCTGCTGCCGGTCCAGCACGCCGGCCTGCCACAGCTGCAGCAGCATGCGCTCGACCCGGTAAGGGTGCTCGGCGATGTCTTCGACGAACAGGATGCCGCCTTCCAGCGCGCCGCCCTCGATGCGCGGGAACCATTCGGTGCCGATCAGGGAAGCGAGCATCGCCAGGTTGCCGCCCCAGATCGGACCGTGCGCCTCGACGCAGGGATTGCCGCTCGCGGTTTCGACTATGGTGTGGGTGGGGCCGGCCAGGCAGCGCCAGAAATTGTCGAGCGTGAAATCGACCGGTTCGTCGCTGCCGAAGTCGATCAGGAAGGGGCCGGCATAGCTGGGGGCGCCCGTTTTCGCCATCAGGCCCATCTGCAAGGCCGTGATGTCGGAGTAGCCGACGAAGATCTTGCCGCTGGCTGCCAGGCGCTCGAAATCGATCCGTGGCAGCAGGCGCGTGAGGCCGTAGCCGCCGCGCGCCGCCATCACGATCTGCACGTCGGGATCGTCGGCCGCCGCGTACAGCTGGGCCAGGCGGCCCTCGTCGGTGCCGCCGAAACGCTGGTGGATGGCGCGATGGTCGTAATAATTATGGACCAGGCAGCCGCGCGCCTCGAGCCGCGCAATGCCGCGCTCGACGGCACGCTGGTCCGGCGGGTAGCCGGCAGGCGCCACGATGGCGACGCCGAGGGGGGAAGTAGTCACTGTTTGACGAAAAGGCGCGGTGTTGAGTCCGGCGCCATCTTACCGCGCGCATGGAAGTCGATCAAGGTCAGCAGCCGCTCGTTGAGCTGGGCCGGCAAGTCGTGGCCCATGCCTTCGATCAGCTCGAAGCGCGCGCCCGGCACCAGGGCCGCGGTATCGGCGCCGCAGGCAGCCGGCACCAGCGGGTCGGCAGCGCCATGGATGACGAGGGTGGGCACGGCGATCGACTGCAGCAGCGCGCTGCGGTCCGGGGCCGCGGCGACGGCCAGCACCTGGCGCGCCGCGCCGGCCGGGCAATAGCCACGTCGCAGCGCACGCGCGGCGCGGCGCCGCAAGTGTTTTTCGGGCGTGGGATAGGCTGGGCTGCCGATGGCCTGCCACAGCGCGACCGAGGCATCGACGATGGCGTCGGGGTCGGCCGGCTCGAGCGGGTGCAGCACCGCCTGCAGCGCCTCGCGCGCCGGCAGGGTCGGTCCCGGCAAGCCGCGCCGGCTGCTGCTCGACATTAGCGAGCAGAGGCTGAGCACGCGCTGCGGATGGTGCGCGGCCAGCAGCTGCGCCACCATCCCGCCCATCGCCACCCCGACCAGGTGCGCCCGGGCGACCCCGAGTGCGGAGAGCACGCCGAGGGCGTCGAGCGCCATGTCGTCGAGGCCGTAGGCCGCGCGCGAGGGCAGCTTGAGGGCCGACTTGAGCCAGCGCCAGACGGGATTGGCCTTGCCGGCGCGGTCGAATTTACTCGACAGGCCGGAATCGCGGTGGTCGAAACGGATGACGTAGAAGCCCAGCTCGACCAGGCCGTCGACGAATTCGTCCGGCCAGGCGGTGAGCTGCATGCCCGCGTCGTGCAGCAACAGCAGCGGCGTGGACTTGGCGTCCCCCGCGGTGTCGAAGGCGATGCGGATACCGTTTGCGGTCAGGCTTGGCATGGCAGACGGCATGGCGGTCGGCAGAGCGTCTGGACCGGCGACGGTGAACAATGCCGGTGGGCGTGTGGGGTCAAGGCTGGTCTCCCGTGACAGGGCCGTCGGTCGGACGGCAGCGCGAAACCAGCATAGCATTTTCGCAGCACTGGCGGCGAAGTTGACTGTGTGCGCGGCTAGCGCGCCACGCTTCGGCGTGCGCTGGCGCGGCGCTCGGCGAAGAAGCTTTTGAGCATCTCGCTCGCTTCACTGGCCAGCACGCCGCCGACCACCTCGGTGTGGTGGTTCAGGCCCTCATGCGCGAACAGGTCGAGGGTCGAGCCGCACACGCCGGTCTTCAGGTCGCTCGCCGCATACACGACCCGCGCCAGGCGCGCATGCATCATCGCCCCCGCACACATCGCGCAAGGCTCGAGGGTGACGTACAGCGTGCAGCCCGGCAGCCGGTAATTGCCAAGCCTGGCAGCGGCGGCGCGCAGGGCCACGACCTCGGCATGCGCGGTCGGGTCGTGGCGCCCGATCGGCTGGTTGTGGCCGACGGCGATCACTTCCCCGTCCTTGACGAGGACGGCGCCGACCGGCACCTCCCCTTCGAGGCGCGCCTGCCCGGCCGCCGCCAGCGCCAGGCGCATGAAGGCGAGGTCGGCCCTGGCCGCCGCCTCGGCAGCCGCAAGCGTCACGGCGTCGGGAAGGATCAGGGCCGAGTCAGGCATCTGCGGTTCAATCATCCGTGATTTCGGCCCAGCAGTTCGGGGTCTCGTGCAGCACCAGCTTGTGCAGGTGCAGGCCGGTGCCGTAGCGGTCGGTATAGGCCGCCTTCAGGATGCCGAAGGCCACCTGCGCCAGGTTTTCGACCGTCGGGATGCGGTCGATCACGACCGTCTTGTGGCCGGGCAGGCTGGCGAGGAATTCGCGCACCTTGTCGTCTTTTTCGTAGACCAGGAAAGCGTGGTCCCAGACATCGACCAGGTGCTCCTTGGCGAGCGCCTTGATGTCCGAAAAATCCATGATCATGCCGTTGTCCGAGTTTCCCTCGGCCTGGATGACGGCGCCGACGAGCGTGATCTCGAGCGTATAGCGGTGGCCGTGCAGGTTGCGGCACTGGCTCTTGTGGTCGGGAATCCGGTGTCCGGCGTCGAATTCGAGCTTGCGGGTGATAGTTAACATCGTCGTGCGCTTCAGGGAATCTGTAACAGTTTATGGGTCTGGAGGCTGAGCTTCCACTTCGGATTGGCGCGGCAGGTTTCAATCGCCAGGCGCGTGTTGTGCGCGGCCAGCGGGCCATCCATCGGCTGCACGAAGAAATTCTCGAAGTCCAGGTGTTCGTAGCTGGCCAGGTCCTGGTTCGCCTGCGGGATCACGACCTTGATTTCGTTGCCCTTGCCTACCACCAGCGTCGAACCCATCTTCGGACTGACGCACACCCAGTCGACCCCGGCCGGCACCGGCAGGGTGCCATTGGTTTCGATGGCGATGGTGAAGCCGTGCGCATGCATCGCGTCGATCAGCGCGGCGTCGAGTTGCAGCAGCGGCTCGCCGCCGGTGAAGACCACGTACTTGCTGGCGGCATGGGTCGCAGGCCACAAGCCATTGATGGTCCCGGCCAGGGACTCGGCGTCGCGGAACTTGCCGCCGCGTTCGCCATCGGTGCCGACAAAATCGGTGTCGCAGAACTGGCAGACGGCGCTGGCGCGGTCGCTCTCGCGGCCCGTCCACAAGTTGCAGCCCGAGAAGCGGCAAAACACCGCCGGCCGCCCGGCATGGGCGCCTTCACCCTGCAAGGTATAGAAAATTTCTTTGATGCTGTAAGTCACAGTAAACCTCTCGTCAACCAAGCATTATAACGTCCTGGCGACCGCCTTGCCGTACCCGCTTCGGCGGCCTTCGCTCGAACCGACGCCCTTTGCTCCGATCTGCGGCGACGCTTGCGGCAACCACCAAAGGGGCAGCAAAGGTATTGACTCCCAACAACATTCATCCCTGCGACAAGCGCTAACTTTACTGGAGGAAATTTCTTATAACCGTCGGAAGGAGCGACATGAAGACCGCACTTGCCAGGACAGCCGGCCGTATTCCCGTCATCGCAGTCCTGCTCGCCTGCGCCGTGGGCGCACTCGGCGCGCTCGGGGCGCTCGGCAAGCTCGCGCCGGCGGCGCCTGGCCTGTCGACGCTCATCACGATCCTGTGGCTGCTGGGACTGGGCGGCGCGATCTGCCTGCTGCTGCGCCGTACCATCGATGCGGACGACCGCACCCGCGAGCTGAGCGGCCAGCTTGCCCGCGAGCGCGGCGCCCGCCAGCTGTCCGACAGCCTCTTGCAGGACACCCAGACCGTGCTCTCGCGCCTGGTGCGCCAGCAGGACGCGATCCGAGACGGCGAGCGCGACCGTATTGCACACGACATCCACGAGGACCTGGGCCAGACGCTGCTGTCGCTGCGGATCGAATTGGCGCTGCTGCAGGTTGCCAGCAATGGCATCCATCCGATGGTGCACCAGAAAACCGGCGCCATGGTCAGGACCCTCGACCTGGCGCTGCGCTCGCTGCGCATCGTCGTCAACGGCCTGCGCCCGTTTGCCGCCGACGAGCGCCTGGACCAGGCCATGGCGCGCCAGCTCGACGAGTTCACGCGCCTGACGGGTGTCAATCATGTGTTCGAGGTGGCGCCGATGGCGGTCCAGGGCGCGCACGGTGACGACGACGGCGCCGCCATCGATGCCGGCGCCCTGCTCTACCGGGTGCTGCAGGAAGTGCTGGCGAAGATTTCGAGCCAGGCCAGCGCCACCGAAGTGCGCGTCAAGCTGGGCCACGACGGCGCGCAGCTGTCGTTGCGTATCGACGACAACGGCGTCGGCCCTGGCCAGCCGGGAGCAGGCTGCGGCTGCGGCTTGTCGAACATGCGCCCGCGCATCGAGGCGCTCGGCGGCAGCCTGCTGGCCGAAGCCCGGCCGGGAATCGGCACGCGCCTCACCCTGAACCTACCTGCACGGCATGGAATGATGGCCGCCTGAGAAGTCAATCCCGTGAATATTGCTTCAAATCAATAACCAGCTCAGGCGGCGGTTGCAGAATCGGTCCTTGTCAGCAATCAAAAGATTGCTCAACAGATAGTTGAAAAGGCCTCCGATGACCAGTACAGCATTGCAACGCCCGAGCTCGGCAACCGACGCGATGCCCGCCATCGCGGGCGCTGCCCCTGGCATCCTGCCCGGACCGCAAGGCAATGTGCTCGCTCCCGATACCGACCTGCGGTTCACGCACCAGCTGCTGCAGATGCTGGCGGTGCCCGTCTTCGTCCTCGACAGCAAGGCCCAGGTACTGATCTGGAATCGCGCCTGCGAGCGCCTGACCGGCGTGCCGGCGATCGAGGTCATCGGCACCGAGGATCACTGGCGCAGTTTCTACGACCACCGCCGCCCCACCCTCGCCGACCTCGTCATCCAGAACCGCACCGACGAAATCCGCCACATTTATCCGCGCCATGGCAAGGCACAGGCCGCGGCGGCGCCGCTGTCGATCGAAACCTGGTGCGACATGCCGCGCGCCGGCAAGCGCCGCTATCTGGCGGCCGACGCCAGCCCGATCTTCGACGAAAGCGGGCGCCTGCGGGCCGTGGTGGAAACCCTGCGCGACCTGACCGACGAAAAGATGGCGCAGTCGGCACTCGAAAAACTCGCGACCCGCGATGGCCTCACAGGCCTGGCCAACCGCCGCTGCTTCGACGATACCCTGGCGGCCGAATGGACGCGGGCGGTGCGCCTGTGCCAGCCGCTGTCGCTGCTGATGGTCGACGTCGACAATTTCAAGGCATATAACGACGCCAACGGCCACCTCGGCGGCGACGAATGCCTGAAACGGATCGCTACCGCGGTGGCGAGCGAAATGCGCGCCAACGACCTGGTAGCGCGTTATGGCGGCGAGGAGTTCGCCGTGATCCTGCCGAACCAGTCGCTCAAGGGGGCGGCCATCGTCGCCGAGCGCATCCGGCGCCGGGTCGAGAGCCTGCAGTTGCCGAACGGGCTGGCGCCGCTGCGCAAGGTGACGGTGTCGATCGGCGCCGCGACGGCGATCGCCGGCCCCGACAACCATGCCAGCGAACTGGTCGCCATCGCCGACGCCGCCCTGTACCGCGCCAAGCATCTTGGACGCAACCGTATCAGCCTGCCAATGGCAGACGGCAGCTGGCCGCAGACGTAAAAACGGGCGCCCCGAGGCGCCCGTTCCGATGCTGCACATTTACTGCTGATTATTTCATTACTGCTTTATTTCGTCACTCTTACTTCGTCACTCTTACTTCGTTACTTTATCCCAGCCGTGACGAACGGCAGCCTTCATGCTTTCCCAGGTCGAACCCGTGGAGCCGGCATTGCGGGTTTCCCAGCTGCTGCGCAGTTCCGGTTCGACGTCGTCCCATGGGCGGTTGCGGTAGATCTCGCTCTGGCGCATCTGCGTGCCATAGCTGTAGGCCGGCTTGTAGGTGTCGTAGGAGCCACCGCTGCTGCCGTAGGTGCTGCTGAAGTGGTTGCGGTAGTAGTCGTCGTCGTCCGACATGCTCGAGCTGGCGCCGCCGGCCAGCTG
This sequence comes from Telluria sp. LT2P34, assembly GCF_059685915.1. NCBI lineage: Bacteria > Pseudomonadati > Pseudomonadota > Betaproteobacteria > Burkholderiales > Oxalobacteraceae > Telluria > Telluria sp. LT2P34. The sequence goes on along the minus strand of NZ_JCASIN010000001.1, from coordinate 151,978 downwards.
CTCGACTTCCACCTCGGTGTGGCGCACCGTGTTATGGATCTGCTGTTCGCGCTGCGTGACATCCTTGTTGATCATCACTTCTTCGACGACGCGGGCCGACTTCTGGACCACCGCTTCCTCGGACGTTTCGCGCATCTCGATCGACTGCTCCTTGAAGGCAGCGGTGTCGGTGCCGCTGATCGGCTGGTTGACCGGACGGCGCTCGACATTCACGTGCTCTTCACGCAGGCCGACGGTCTCGTTGACCGGGGTTTCGACAACACGCGAGTAGACGCGCACGCCGCCGCGCTGGACTTCACGCTTGCCGACCTTCAGCTGCTCCTCGACCACCGGAATGGCGGCGGTGTTCGTGTCGCGCTGCTGCGAACCGAGGCTCGACGAACCGGCCATCGACGAGCCGGTCATGGACGTTGACGCGGCCGAGCCTTCCAGGGAGGAACCGGTGAGCGACGAACCGCTCTTGTTCTGCTGCAGGCTCGAACCGGTGCCGGCGCCATAGCTGCCCGCGCTGAGCTGGTCGTGCGAACCCATCGGCTCCTGGTAGGTGGTGCCCATTGGATTCGGGTCGTTCAGCGACTGCTGGTTCAGCGGGAGGCGGTCGTTATCGGACTGCAGCGACATCGACTGGCCGCCGCTCATGCTGCCGGCGCTGCCGCGCATCGCGCCGGCGCTCATGCCCGCGCCCGAACCTGTCGTCTCGCCCCACTTTTCCGACTGCTCGTCGATGTCGATCGGGCCGAAGCGCTCGACGATGTCGGCGGCGCGCTCGACTTCCGGCTCGCTGTCGGTATTGACCGTCAGCACGTGGTTGCCATGCTGGACGGCGGTCGAATACTTGTTGCTGTAAGCGTCATCATCGGACCCGAAGATATCGCTGAAGAAGTTCTTGATGCTCGCGCCGATACCCGGCTCGTCGGTCGTGGTGGTGCTGGTCGTGGTCGTAGTCGAGCTGGTGCCGGGGTTCATGGAACCGCCCGGCAGGGTTTCATCGCCGTGCGACAGGCGGACATCGGAGCTGGAGAAGCCCGACGACAGCAGTTCGCTCTTGGCGCTCATTGCATCAGCGTGATTATCAAAAACGGCGATCAGGGTATGTTGCATGATGGATCCTCCAGTTACTATTAGTCACTTCAATGGTGGGATTCCGGATTCGTCGAAACGCTCGACATTCACCTGCTCGGCCTTCAATATGACCGATTCCTGGTGCTGCCGTTCTTGACGAACCCGGGTGATGTGAAGCTCTTCCTTGATACGCACTCGACGTTCGACCACCAGCACTTCTTCGAGGACGGGCACGATCAGCGTGTCGCCCTCGTAGCGGGTGGCCGGGACCTCGTCGGGTGCGACGATACGGTCGACTGCGACGTGCCGGACGTCCACCGCATCGAAGCCGAGGGCCTCGTCGATGGTGACCGGCTGTTCGACCACGGTTTTGTGAACGCGCACGCCACGCCCCGTGTCGACGGTGCGCGTGCCGACGGCAAGCTGCTCAGCGACGACAGGAATCCGGATGGACTCCTGTCCTGTTGACTGCTCTGGATTTGCTGAATTGACTGCCATTGATACGGCTCCCTTTGGTTGCTGGCGCGAGACAAATCCAGATTACTCCAAACGGTCGGGGCACAGCGCACCATTGACTCCCGTAAATGTTGAGCTCGTTCGATAATAAAAAATTAACCTGGAACGGCGGGCGCGATAGGACGGGGAAGGGACTGGAACGGCGGCGCGCCAAGCGGCCCGGGTCGGCACGCAAGGCGCCGCGGGAAGGGTAAACATGAAACCGGAAGTCGATGCAAAAAGGCGCGGAAGCGGCAGGCTGGGCGCGGCGCCCTCCTCCGCCGCGCGTGCTTAACTGAAGGGGTTGTCGACCGTCTTGACGCTCGCGGGCGGCAGGCGGTCCGGCAAAGATTCGGCTTCGAGCCGCTCGAGCACGGCCGTGACGATCTCGTGCAGGCGCCGTGCATGCGCCAGCCCGGCGGCATCCATGGTCAGGTCGACGTCGCCCGAAATCGTGATGCGATCCAACCTGTTTTCCAGCATCAGGTCGCCGATCTGGACGACGTCGGCTTCGTTTGCATACGGCACAAAGGCCTTTTTCTTCGCGGTCATGAAAAACTCCTGGAATGGTCGGTATCAAGAATCAGGAAAAGGTGCGGCGCTGCTTTTTCTGGCGGATCATCGGCAGCTTGAGCATGCGTTCTTTCTGCTCCTGGGTCAGGGTCGGCAGGAAAGTGATGCCGACGATGCGCTCGAGCTCGGCCACGGGAATGACCTGGATGTCGGCCCGTGCGCGGTTTTCGGTAAACCAGGCGGCCGCCGCCCGCTGGCGCGGGCTGTACACGACCTTGTACAGGTGGGTCGGCACCAGCACATTGCCGACCTTGCGCAGGTTGGTGCCGAGGAAGGCCGGCCCGGTGATCACGTACAGCTGCCCTTCCTTCTTCGCCATCTTGCGCACCGCGCTTTCGATCGGCGCCCAGATATGGCGGTTGTGCTCACTGTCCTGGGGAACCATGTTGGCCAGCGTGAAGCTCTCGCGCTGGGTGTGGCGGTCCGGCATGTCGCCGTTCGGGGCCATGTGGCCGCGGTCGAAGCCGCTGCGCGCGTAGTCGTCGAGTTCGGCGCGTTGCGAGCGCGGCAGGCGTGGCTCGGCGTGGAAGGCATTGTCGCGCCGCAGCCCCGAGGCGTCGGCAAGCTGGCGCGCATCCAGGTTTTCGGCCGACCATAGCGGGGTGCGGGTGACGCCCGAATGCATGACGCCGAACACCCCGTAGCACAGCTCGCGGGTCGCGGTGGCCAGCTTCGGGTTGCGGATTTCGGGCGCGCGGCCTTCGGCATAATGGTCCGGGCAACCGGTGCCGGCGGCCAGGGCCGGACTCAGCGCAGGAAGCAGCAGTGCGGCCCACAAGGCCGCGCCCGTCATGAATCGTTGGAACATGGCGATGAGGGTAAACGTGACAAAGCCGCATTGTAGCCGACACAGATTTAACCTGGCGACCGGTTGCCAAGGCAAGGATGAGCTGGAAAATGCGCCGGGTTCGGTATATGCATTTGCTGCAATGTGTGGCCGAATGGTCTAGAATTGCGGCCTCTTCTATAACATTCCATATCGGAAATCCCGGCCGTCCATGGAAAATCTCCCGTTCCCGGAAGACTTGCGGCGATTCGTGCTCACCAGCATTCCGTCCGTGCCCTTTCTCGAAGCGCTGCTGCTGCTGCGCGCGAATCCGGACCAGCAGTGGCAATGCGCCACCCTGGCCGGGCGCCTGTACGTTCGCGAGCGCACCGCAGAGGTGCTGCTCGAAGAGCTGGCGCGCGCCGGCATGGCGGTGCGCAGCGGCGCGCCGCCCCACGTATGCTTCCAGTACCAGCCCGCCTCACCGCAATTGCGCGGACGAATCGATGCGTTGGCCGAGCTGTACGCCCGCCACCTCGTCGAGGTTACCGTGCTCATCCATTCTTCCCTCGACCGCAAGGCGCAGCAGTTTGCCGACGCCTTCAAATTGCGAAAGGATTCGTAGTGGGACAAACCATCTACACCCTGTGCATGCTCACCTCGCTGGCCTGCGCCTGGCTGCTGCTGGCCAGCTACCGCCGCACGGGCTACCGCCTGCTGTTCTGGAGCGGCTCCTGCTTCGTGGTCATGACGCTGAATAACCTGTTGCTGCTGCTGGATAAAATCGTGTTCCCCGACATCGACTTCCTGCCCGCCAGGCTGATCAGCGCACTGGTCGCGGTCTCGCTGCTGTTGTACGGCCTGATCTACGAAAAGGAATGAGCATGACCGACCTGCTGACCGGCGCAATCTGCATGGGCTCGCTTGTGATCGCCCTGTACTTCCTGCGCTTCTGGCGCAACTCCGGCGACCGCTTCTTCCTGTATTTCGCGCTCTCCTTCTTCATCGAAGGCCTGCACCGCCTGTATTCGGCCCTCAATGACGCCGGCGGCGAGGATTCGCCGCTGCACTACCTGATCCGGCTGCTGGCCTATGGCCTGATCCTGTGGGCGATCCTGGAAAAGAATCTGCCGCGCGAAGGTAAACATAAATAAGCACAAATAAGCGTGCGCCTGCGCTGGCGGCGGTCGGTAATAATGAAGCCATGACAACAACCCATCCGGAGAACATCATGGCCACCAACGATCCACGCGGACAGCCGCATACGCCGCAAACCCAGACGGACGAATTCAACCGCTCCGAAAACCTGCTGCCGGGCGAAGAGGGGGCCGAGGACGGCCGTTTCGAGGTCGCCGAGGAAGTCAACCTCGACATGCAGTCCGACGACACCCGCCGCGTTGGCCAGCTGCCGGGCAACATCCACGATTCGATGCCCGATACCATCGACACCGAAGCCGAGGACGAGAACAAGGGCCAGCCGTAAAAACGCGTATCGACCGGAGCGCGTATCAAAGCTGGCCCGCGAGCGCCACCCGCACATCGCGGTGCTGTTCACCTCGGGCTATACGCGTAACGCCATGATGCACGGCGCCCGCCTCGACCCGGACGTCGAACTGATCAGCAAACCCTACCGCCGCGACGAGCTGGCGCGCAAGCTGCGCGCCCTGCTCGACGAGCATGCGGGCAACGAGGAAGCGGCGGCGGCCATGGCGACCGCAGCGCAATCCGGACAATCCGGAGCAGCCGGCGCCGCGCCGCGCGTGGTGGTGGTGGAAGACAACGAGGATGGCCGCGACATGCTCTGCGCCCTGCTCGACATGCTGGGCTACCCGGCTGCAGGCTTCGGCAGCGCCGAAGCGGCCTTGCCGGCGCTGGTCGCCGGCGACATCCTGCTGACCGACCTCGGCCTGCCAGGCATGTCTGGCATCGACCTCGCCAGGGCCGCGCGCGCGCGCCTGCCCGGGCTGCCGGTGATTTTCGCTTCCGGCCGCGCGCTCGAACCTGTCGAGGGCCTGCCGGCCCAGGCCCTGCTCAAGCCGTTCGCCCTGGAGGCCCTGGGCAGCGCCCTGGAACGAGCCCGCCGCGGCTGAAACGAGCCCGCCTCGAGGCTACATCGTCAGTCCCATCCGCAGCCCCTCGATGGTATGCGCCTGCACGATCGGCTCGAGGCGTTCGACCAGGCGGCAGGTGATGTGGCGCCGCACTTCGGGCGCCAGGCTGTCGTAATAGGCGTGGGTCAGCTGCAGGTCGTGCTTTTCGGCGTTGCGCGCGTCGGGCGCGTCGACGCCCAGCACGAACACCGGGCGCGAGCGGGTCGACTGGTTCGCCGTGCCGCGGTGGATGGTCAGCGCCGAGCGCGCCGAAATGTCCCCCATCTGCGGCATCTTGCGTTGGCGCCGCGCCTCGTAGCGCGGCCACAATTCCTTCGGCGGAAACATCGGGTCGCCGCCGACCAGGTCGTCCCACTGGGTGCCGGGTGCGATCTCGAACGGTCCCATGTCCTCGCTCACGTCCACCGTGGTGATGTTGAAGGCCAGCGAATTGAGGCGCCGGCCGGCCAGCGTCGCCTCGGGCGAGGCGAAGTCGCGGTGCCAGGGCTGGTGCAGCGCGCCAGGGCCGGGCACATCGAAGCCGGCTTCCACCACGCGGTAGTCGGGGCCGAGGATGGCGCGGCAGACCGCCACCACCCAGGGATGCGCGACGATGTCGGCGAAGCCCGAAATGCGTTCCGGGTGCACCTCGACGTAATAGCGGTTCGGCCCGCGCGCGAGCGCCCCGCCCGGCTGGCGCTGCGCTTCGTCGAACAGCACGGCGATATCGGCGCCCAGGCGCTCGACCCAGGCGCGGTCGAAAGCGCCCTTGCAGGCGATGATGCCGTCGCCGTACAGGCCGCCCATGATGGCGGCTTCGTCGTAGGGCTCACGGATGGTCTGGCTGGTCATGGTCGTCTCCTTCGGTCCGGCCGGTAGCTGTTGAATGTCGGTTCATGTTACTGCGAAAGCCCGGCGGCGTGGCGCCGCGAGCATGCACGCGACCCCGCTACCAGGCCAGGGTCAGCAGCAAGGCGCCCATGCGCGGCCAGCACAGGCGGCGTATCTCGTCGCGCGCCGCCCAGCGGAAGGCGTCGGTTTCCGGGGTCGGCAGTCCGGTCGCATGGTGGGGAAAGAAGCTGCTGCAGGACAGATGCGACAGGTCGCCGAGTTCGTCTCCCGCATCGACCCGGTACAGGTGCAGGCGCTTGTCGCGCCGGTAGGCGAATTGCCCGAGGTCATGGAAGCGGCTGGCATGAAAGCCGATGCCGGCTTCCTCGCGCATTTCGCGGATCGCCGACTCGAGCGTGGTTTCGCCCGGATCCTGCATGCCCTTCGGGATATCCCAGGCGGCGGTGCCGGTCACGTGGCACAGCAGCAGCCGGCCGGCGGAATCGAGCACCAGGGTGCCGCAGGAAACGGTGTATTTGCTCATGTGCGTCGGGTTCGGGATGCTGATATCGCGGTTGGGCAATGTATTCCGCGTCCTGCCGATTGTCAATTGTGCGCACGGCCGGGCTGCTCGAACGGCGGGTCGCGGCAAAAAAAAAGCCCGCCGGGCGCGGGGCCGGGCGGGCTTTTATTCCAGGCAAACAGGCGCCCGCGAGCGCCCTGTGCGAAGACGCTTCAGGCAGCCTTGGTCTGCGCTTGCGCCGGCACTGGCGCCACGCGGGCGCTGCCGGCTTCGAGCACGGCGGCGGCGCGCGACTTGTCGCCTGGCGAAGTGGTGCTGATCAGTTCGTGCATGCGCGACGCGGTCTTGTTCCACGAGGTGTTGGCGACGATGTCGCGCATGCGCTCGACCATCGCGGTCTTCTCGGCCTCGCCCATGGCCAGCATGCGCTCGCAGGCGGCGATAAATTCGTCGGCGGTCGAGGCGATGGCGACGACGTCGCCGTAAGGAACCCTGACGTCGGTGATCGGGGTGCTGACGCTTGGCTTTTCGGCGGCCATGTATTCCAGCACCTTGGTCGGCGAAATGAACTTGGTCGAATCGTTCATCGCGAACGGCAGCAGGCAGACATCCCAGCCGGCCAGGAATTGCGGCAGCTCGTCATAGTTGCGCTGGCCCATGTAGTGGACGTTCTGGCCACGCGGCAGCTCGGCCGGATCGATCTTGACCACCGGACCGACCAGCACGATCTGCCATTCCGGATGGGCTTCGGCCATGCGGCCGACCAGTTCGGTGTCAAAACGCTCGTCGATGACACCGTAGAAACCGAGGCGCGGACCGGCGATATGGGCCTGGTCGGGGTGCGAGATCGCGCTGTCGAGGGCCTGGCGGAAGTGCTTGGCGTCGACGCTGCTCGAGAAGCAGTGGGCGTTGGCGTGGCGGTCCTTCTTGGCTTCGTACAGGCTCGGGCCGCCGGTGAACACCAGGTCGGCGATGCCGAGCAGGGCCGATTCGCGCTGCAGCAGCTGCTTCGGCGGGTTCTTGAAGGCAGCCAGTTCGTCCATGCAGTCATAGACCACCAGCGACGGGTTCAGGCCCTGCAGCAGCGGCAGCGCCATCGGAGTGTAGAACCAGACCACTGGGCGCTCGCCGGCAGGCAGGATGTCGGTCAGCAGGCCTTGCAGGGTCGGGATCTGGTCGTCATGGAAGCCGCCAGCGTGGATCGGGGTATGCGGGCGGCACACCGTGATGTTCGGCGCGACGGTTGTCTTCTGCAGATGGGCCTGTCCCTCGGTGTGCACCGGTTCCTCGACCAGTACGATATCGTAGTGTTCGGCCAGGCGTGTCATCAGGTGCTGGGGGCGTTGAAACACGAAGTCCCAGCGCAGGTGGCAAAACACGATAAGGGTCGGCATAATTGGTTTCCTCTCGCCTCGGTGGCGCTATAGTTGATCTTGGTTCCGGGCTGGAAGGGCTGCAGCGGAGCTTGAACACGCTGAACCTCGATGCCGGATTCGACGCATCGTAACATGCAAATTTGCCATGATTTTCATTTATGCGAGGCAACATTTGTGTAAAGATGCTTATCACCAGCAATGGCCGAGGTTTCGTCATAGGAGAGCCCGGTGTCTGGTGGAATTAGTTGTAGGTTGAGTCCTACACCGATACAAGAAAATCCACTACGAAAACTCATCTATACAGGTGGCCCGCGCAAGCGTGCGCGGCCCTGAAACTCGCCGCGGGGGCGGCTTTCGCTCGCCGGCGCGGCAGCGCATGCGGCGCCAAGGCTGTCAGCCTGAACGTACAAGGGCGATCGCGGCGCCCCGCGAACCGGGACGCCGCACGGGCTCGGTTCATGCCGCCTGATACGGCTGGGCGCCTTCCGGGTGGCCGTCGAGGCTGAAGCCGTCGGCGGTCGAGACGTCGTCGATGCCGAGGCTGCCGAGGGCGTCGCACAGCTCGTCGATTTCGGCGCCAATATCCGCCGCCAGGTCGGTCGCTTTCGCGGTCCCGCCCCAGGGCGGTCCGCCATCGAGGGCGTACAGGTTCACCCGCAGCGCAATGTGTTCGCCCGCGTCCTCGGGCGCCACCACGGCGCGCACCGCATCCGGCGCCAGTTCCTTGTCCGCCAGCAGGCGGCTGATCTCGGACAGGGTGCCAAGCATCGCCAGTTCGGCCACGCCCTGCTCTTTCGCGGCATGGAACAGGTCCTGGTAGAGGAAGTTCAGGTTCAGGCGTTCCGGGTCGGCCGCCAGGCAGCGCCGCACCAGGGGCGCGACGCGTTCGGTCCAGGCCCGGTAGCGGCGCATGCGGTCGGCGAAATACACGTCGGCGCCGATTTCGTCCTTCGGCACCGCATAAAACGGGTCGTCCGCGCGTTTCAGGGCAAAGCCGAGCAGGAAGCGCAGCTCCATCGCCGATTCGTCGGGCGCGACCGGCTCGCCGGTCCAGCCGCGGATGCTCGCTTCGAGCAGCGGCGCCGGCGCCGGCTTTTTGCTCGACAGGGTGGCGGCGGCTTCGCGCAGCAGTTCCTGCAGGATGCTGTAGCCGATGTGGTCGACCTCGGCCAGATCGTAGGCATGGCGTACCAGCGCCACCCTGGCTTTCGGGCTGTCGAGTTCGAGCGCCACGAAACTGGCCGCCAGCTCGGCGTAGGCCTCGTCGTCGACAAAGTTTTCGTGGGGCGACAGGCCGCCGGTGCTCTGTACGAACAGCGGGATCAGGAAGGCGTCGACTTCGAGCTCGGCCTCGCCTTCGCGGCGCATGCGCAGCGTCGCCGCCTCCTCGCCGACGTGGGCGCGCAGCAGGCGGCAGGCGTCCGGATCGGTGAACCGGGCCAGCTCGATGGCGCCATACAGCACCTCGTCGTGCTTGCGGCGCAAGGCGCGGCGGATGGCGACGACCAGTTCTTCATCCTGCCCGGCGGCGCCTTCGGGATCGACTTCCTCGCCCTCGGCCACCGCGAGCGCGAGGTCGGCCAGGGCCTGGGCCAGTGCATCGGTATCGGGTTCGGCGGCAGGCGCCGGCTTGCGCGGCGCGGGCTTTTTATTCTTCGGCATATGACATCTGGTGGATGGTGGAGATGCGCCATGTTAGCGCATCGGCACCCTAGCCCGTGCGTTCGGTTTCGGGCAAGACGTGCACACGCGAGAGCGCCGCCAGGATCTCCTCCGGTTCCGCCGGTTTCGCGATGTGCAGGTCGAAGCCGGCCTCGCGCGCCCTGGCCTTGTCGGCCAGCTGGCCGTAGCCGGTCAATGCGATCAGCAGGGTCGACGCGAACTGGGGCATGGCCCGGATGCGCTTGGCGAGCTCGTAGCCGTTCATGTCGGGCAGGCCGATGTCGAGGATGAAGACGTCCGGACGCTCGAAGGCCGCCCATTCGAGCGCGCTGGAAGCTTCGTAATAGGTCGACACCAGGTGATCCCCGGCCGCTTCCAGCAGCAGCGACAGGCTGACCGCGGCATCGATATTGTCGTCCACCAGCATCACCCGCAGCGCCTGCGGAGCGCTGTCGCGCGGCGCCGCATCGCGTCCGCGGCGCGGCGCCGCCGGCGAGGCCAGCGCCGCCAGCTCGGCCTTGACGGGCAGGCGCACCGTGAAGATGCTGCCGGCGCCGCGTCCCGGGCTGCTGGCGTCGACCGTGCCGCCGTGCAGCTGCACCATGCTGCGCACCAGCGCCAGGCCCAGTCCCAGTCCGCCCTGGGCGCGGTCGGACTTTCGCTCGCCTTGCGAGAACAGGTCGAACACCCGCGGCAGCAGCTCGGGCGTGATGCCTTCGCCGTCGTCGGCCACCGACAGGGTCGCCTCGATGCCCGGGCAGGCCAGCGACAGCTGGATATTGCCGTGCAGCGGCGTGTACTTTGCCGAATTGGTCAGCAGGTTGGCCACCACCTGGGTCAGGCGCGTCTGGTCGCCGCGCACGGTGACCGGGTGCGAAGGCAGGCGCAGCTCGAGCCGGTGCTGGCGCTCCTCAAGCAGCGGGCGGGTCTGCTCGACGGCGCGCTCGACGGCGCTGCGCAGGTCGACGTCTTCCATGTTCAGCGTGACCAGCCCGCGGGTGACGCGCGAGACGTCGAGCATGTCGCCCAGCAGGCGGTTCATGTGCTCGACCTGGCGGCTGATGACTTCGCCGGCATAGCGCGCGCGGTGACCGTCGACGTCCGGCAGCTTGAGCAGCTGGGCGGCGGTGACGATTGGCGCCAGCGGGTTGCGCAGCTCGTGGCCGAGCATGGCGAGGAACTGGTCTTTCGCGCGGTTTTCGTCTTCAGCGGTCTGGCGCGCATGGGTTTCGCGCTCGAGCTGGGACTGGCGCTCGTTGCCGGCGCTGTCGCGAAACACCTGGGCGCGGCGAAGTTCGGCGCCGGCCTGGCGCAGCGCCGCCAGCAGGCGGTCGATTTCGACCAGGCGCGAACGCAGCCTGGGCGGCGTTTCCCCGCGCCCCAGCATGCCCGCGGCATCGACGGCGCGCTCGAGCGAGCGCACATAGCCGCGCGCCAGCCAGCTGGCGAGCGCGCAGGCGCAGGCCAGCGCCGCCACCAGCGCCAGCGCGGCCATCCGCTTGCGGGCGCCGGCCTGGCTGGCAAGGACCTCGGGCGGCACCCCCACCGCCACCACCCAGCCGGTGCGCGGCACCCGGTGGAACACGGTCCTGGACGGCCCGCCATGGCGCAGCACCAGGTCCAGCACGCCGGTCGGCGCCGCGCGCGCCGCGTCCAGCAAGCGGCGCGGCGCATCCTGGCCGACCAGGTCGGCCGTTCCCAGGTTCGAGGCGACCAGGTGCCCGGCGCGGTCGACGATATCGACCTGCCAGTCGGCCGGCAAGCGGGCGTCGGCCAGGATCTTGCGGAAATGGTCGGTGCTGAAGGCGATCGACAAGGCATAGCGCCGGCCCTTGCCCTGTACCGGCGCCGTCACCGCCGTGATCAGGCGGCCGCTGTAGCGGCCAGGCGTGACGTCGCGCACGATCTGGCGGCCGTTCGCAAACAATTCTGACAGGTAGGCGGGTGGCGGGCCGGCCGGCAGCGCCGCGCCCGGCGGCGCCAGGGTGTTGAGCAGCACCGCGCCCCCCTCGTCCACCAGGACGCTCCAGCTGGACGGGCCGAGCGGCGCCTGCTTCGCTTCCAGGTAAAAGGCGGCGAGGTCGCCGCGCGCCAGCGCCGGCGACGCGGCCAGCACCCGCAGCGCGGCGCTCGCATCCGACAGCTCGTCGTCGACCCGCAGCGCGACCTGTTGCGAGGACAGGGCCACCCGCGCCAGCGCGGCTTCGGTCGCGGCCTGGTCGAGCAGGCGCAGCGCGAAGCCGGCGAAGAGGATCACCGGCACAAGGATTGCCGCCGCCATCAGGTACAGGTAGGCACGGATTTGCATCACGGCTCGCAGGTCACGGTTTCGCGGCCCCCGACATGACGGCCAGCAAATCGATGATACCAACACTACAAGCCAACGCAAGAAAATAGTGGAGGATTGGTAACGCTTATGCAGGGCGCTTAGCCCCGTAGCAGTGTTATGCTTCACTCATCGAAACTGCCCCTGACCTGGAGACCGCCGACGATGCTCGACCACTTTTTCAAGCTCAAGGAAAGCGGCACCGACGTGCGCACCGAGCTGCTCGCCGGCCTGACGACCTTCCTGACGATGGCCTACATCATTTTCGTCAACCCGTCGATCCTGGGCGACGCCGGCATGCCGAAGGAAGCCGTGTTCGTGGCGACCTGCCTGGTGGCGGCGCTGGGCACGGCCGTCATGGGCCTGTACGCCAATTACCCGATCGGCATGGCGCCCGGCATGGGGCTGAACGCCTATTTCGCCTACGCTGTCGTGCTCGGCATGGGCGTGGCCTGGCAGGCCGCGCTGGGCGCCGTGTTCATCTCAGGCTGCCTGTTCATCCTGGTCTCGGTCTTCGGGCTGCGCGGCATGATCGTGAACGGCATCCCGCATTCGCTGCGGGTCGCCATCACGGTCGGCCTGGGCATGTTCCTGGCCCTGATCGCGCTGAAGAACGCCGGCATCGTCGTCGCCAGCGAACCGACCCTGGTCAAGGCCGGCGACCTGCACCAGCCGCCCGCGATCATGGCCATCGCCGGCTTTTTGCTGATCGTCACCTTGGATCGCCTACGCGTGCGCGGCGCCATCCTGATCGGCATCGTCGCCGTCACGGTGCTGAGCTTTTTCTTCGGCGGGAATACCTTCAAGGGCGTGTTCTCGCTGCCGCCCCCGATCGAACCGACCCTGTTCCAGCTCGACATCCCGGGGGCGCTGTCCGCCGGCATCCTGAACGTGGTGCTGGTCTTCTTCCTGGTCGAACTGTTCGACGCCACCGGCACCCTGATGGGCGTGGCCAGCCGCGCCGGCCTGCTGGTCGAAGGCAAGATGGCGCGCCTGAACCGCGCCTTGCTGGCCGACAGCGGCGCCATCGTCGCCGGCGCCGTGCTCGGCACGTCCAGCACCACCGCCTACATCGAAAGCGCGGCCGGGGTCCAGGCCGGAGGGCGCACCGGCCTGACCGCCCTCGCAGTGGCCCTGCTGTTCCTGGCCTGCCTGTTCATCGCGCCGCTGGCCGGCGTGGTCCCGGCCTACGCCACCGCACCGGCGCTGCTGTTCGTGGCCTGCCTGATGCTGCGCGACCTCGGCGACATCGAATGGGGCGACACCACCGAAAGCATCCCGGCCGCGATCACCGCGCTGGTGATTCCCTTCACCTATTCGATCGCCGAGGGCATCGCCTTCGGCTTCATCACCTACGCGGCGCTGAAAGTCACCACAGGCCGCGCGCACGAAGTCAAACCGGTGGTCTGGGTTATCGCCGCGCTGTTCATTTTCAAGATCGTGTATGTAGGCACATGAGCTTGGCGCCTGAGCCGCAACACCCGCATGGATGCTGCTTCTAAGATACAATCAGCGTCTCGCTTCCTGAACGACCGGCCGGCAACGGCGCATGCTTATGAAACGACTTTCCTCCTGCGCCCTGGCGCTCCTCGGCCTGCTCCATGCCGGCGCATCTGCCTCGGGCGGCGCGGCCGATGACCTGCCCCAGATCGGCACCATCCACAACGCCCTGACGGTCGTGCGCCCCGCGACGATCCCCGACGGCAGCTGGTTCACCTCGGCCGAACTCGGCGCGATCAATACCTCTGGCAATACGGTCGGCACCTCGCTCAGCGGCAAGATCGACGCCCGCCACGAGACCGCCGACTGGAGCAACGAATACATCGTCAGCGGCTTTTTCAAGGAAGACGAAATCCTCGACGATGACGGCGAGCGCTATCGCCAGCGTTCGGCCCAGCGCTGGGCGCTGTCGGCCAAGGCCGCCTACAAGCTGATGAACGAAGGCAGCCGCGCTTTCGTCCTCGGCTCGCACGTCAACGACAAGTTCGGCGCCTACACGCAATACACCTCGTTCGCGGTCGGACATGGATCGCAGTTGTACACGACCGACGACAAGGCGCTCGACGTCGAGGTCGGCCCGGGTTATTTCAGCGGCCAGCGCGCCAACGGCGACAGCGAAAACGGCATGACCGTCCGCGGCGCCGCCCGTTTCCGCTGGCAGGTCAGCCCGTCAGCGGCTTTTGTCCAGACCGTCAGCGTTGAACGCGGCACCTCGAACATCCACTCGATCGCCGAGTCGGCCCTCTCCACCAAGATCAACGACACCATGCAGATGAAGGCCGCCTTCAGCGCGCGCAACGACTCCAATGTGCCGGAAGACAAGAAGAACACCGACACCCAGACCTCGCTGACGCTGGTGTACTCCTTCTAGGCTTGCGGCTCGTGGACGTCGTCGACGGTGACGGGTTCTGCCGCGATCTTTTCCTCTGCCAGCGCATGGTCATCCTCGTCCGCCACCAGCCCCTCCTGCTCGGCGCCGCGCACGCGGTCATACACCAGCTCCACCAGCACCGGGAAGTGATCGGAGCCGAACGAGGGTAGCCTGCGGATGAAAGACAGCGTGAAATGGCGGCTGTGGAACAGGTGGTCGAGCGGCCAGCGCAGGAACCAGTAGTCGACGTGGAAGCTGTTGAACATGCCGCGTCCCACGCGCGGGTCGAGCAGGCCGCTGATCTTGCGGAACAGGCGGGTCGTGGTCGACCAGGCCACGTCGTTCAGGTCGCCGGCGACGATCACGGGCGTGTCCTCTCCGGCCACGCTTTTCGCCACCACCAGCAGCTCGGCGTCGCGCTCGGTCGATTCGTCGTGTTCCGTCGGGCTGGGCGGCGCCGGATGGAGGAAGTGCATGCGCACCTTGCGCCCCGACTCGAGCACCACCATCGCGTGCATCGACGGGATGTCGTCCTCGACCAGGAACTGGATCGCGGTGTCTTCCAGCGGCAGGCGCGAGTAGACGTGCATGCCATACAGGTTGTCGAGCGGGCACTTCATCGAATACGGATAGTCCTCTTCCAGCACATCGAGGCGTTCCTGCCACCAGGCGTCGGTTTCGAGGGTCACGAACACGTGCGGATTGTGCTCGCGGATGAGGGCGATCAGGCCATCGGTATTCCGGTTCGGCGTGAGCACGTTGGAGGTCAGGATGCGGATGCGCTCGGTTTTATCGGTGAGCACGGCCGTCTTGACTTCGTTCGGGTAAATCCGCAGGTAGGGAATGATCCACCAGGCCTGGTACAACAGGCAGCAGGTCGTGATCACGACCAGGAAGCACGACACCTCGTCACTCAGGTCGAGCAGGAAGGGTTCGGCGATGAGCACGGCGAGTGCGAGGATGGCGATCTGCAGGCGCGGAAAGTCGAGGTCGCGGACCCACCATTGCGTGTGCTTCGACAGGGGCAGCAGGGTTGCCACCAGGATGAGGACGACAAGCGTTGAAATCACGGCAAACTGCATGATGGATCAGTCCTCTGGAATGTTCGGAATCTTCACAAAACGACAATAGCCTCAGTATGCCATTCTCATGAGAAAGCAGTCTGTGCGCTGGCGCTCTCCCGTGCGGCATCCCTCACGCCGCTTGCGCGATACTGGCCATTCCATCAACAACCCGACCCGCCGCCAGCCATGCCCCAGCACGCCATGCCCGCGAAGCCCTTTCCCTTCCTGATTTTTTCCCGCAGCGGATTCGATGACGCCCTCGCCCGCCTCGACGCCGGCGCGGTGCTCTACCTCAATCCCGGCGTCGCGCTGGACCCCGACATCCTGCTCCTGCGCGAGCGCGCGGTTGCCCTCCACGTCCTGCCACGCCTGTTCGACCCCGCGGCGCCGGGCGAAGTTGAGGAAGCCGTGCGCGCCGTCGGCCACGACCGCGCCCACCTGTGGATCGAGCACGGCGCGACCGTGGCGCAAGCCGCGCCAGCCGGCACCGAACCCTCCCCCGCCTTGATCAGGGAAGCGCCGGCCCTGCACCGGCGCCTGGCGCGCACCGCCGGCCAGTTTGCCAGCGGCGCCCTTCGCCGCCTGCGCGACGAGGGCGCCGGGCGCAACCTGATGGTGCTGCCCTACCACGGCTTCGGCAACGCCCATCGCATCTGGATCAAGGGACGGGTGCTGGACGAAATCAGCTACCGCGAGCAGAGCGAAACCGACAGCAGCTGGTCGAACCTGGTGGCCCTGTACCGCCGCCTCGAGTCGGACGAGGTCGCGCAGGCGCGGGTACTGGCCCACCTGGGCGGCAAGACCTACGAAACCGAGACCGATGCGGGCGGCTATTTTGCCTTCGACATCGCAACGACCGAGGCGCTGGCGGCCGGCTGGCACGGCGTCGAACTCGAGCTGCCCGAACATACGGGCCCGGACGGCGCCATGGTGCGGGCCTCTGCACAGGTGAACATTCCGGGCGCGGCCGCGCGCTTCGGCATCATCAGCGACATCGACGACACGGTGCTGTGGACCAACGTCACCAACAAGTTCAACATGGCCCTGATGCTGGCGCGCAGCAACCACCACACGCGCAAGCCCTTCAAAGGCGTGGCCGCGTTTTACCGCGCCCTGAAGGACGGCGCCGGCGGCGGCGAGGACAATCCGCTGTTCTATGTGTCGAGCAGCCCCTGGCACCTGTTCGGGCCGCTGGTCGACTTCCTGCGCATCCAGAACATCCCGCTCGGCCCCCTGCTGCTGCGCGAACTCAAGGTGCGCGACCTGCTGTCGTCGAACCACAACCACAAGCTCGACAAGATCGAGCTGATCCTGAGCTTTTACCCGGACATGCAATTCGTGCTGATCGGCGACAGCGGCGAACAGGACCCCGAGATCTATACCGAAATCGTGCGCCGCCACCCGACCTCGG
Source organism: Telluria sp. LT2P34 (assembly GCF_059685915.1). NCBI lineage: Bacteria > Pseudomonadati > Pseudomonadota > Betaproteobacteria > Burkholderiales > Oxalobacteraceae > Telluria > Telluria sp. LT2P34. Next base: position 135,428 of record NZ_JCASIN010000001.1, on the reverse strand, counting down.
TGCGCATGATCTACATCCGCAACGTCAACCCCGACCCGGCGCGCATCGACGCCCTCGACCGCCTGATCGAAGAAGTCAGCAGCACCGGCACCCAGCTGATCCTGTGTCCGGACAGCGTGTTCGCCGCCTCGCATGCGGCGGCAGAAGGCCTGATCCGGGTCGACAGCCTGGGCACCGTGCGCTCGGAAAAGCGCGAAGAGGACAGCGCGCCGGCGGCGGTGTGAAGCCTTGCTCCGCTATCGCGCGGACCCTTCGCCGCCGGCGCCGCGCCGGATCAGCATCAGCGCCACCAGGCTGAGCAGGGCGGCCCCGGTCAGGTAATAGCCGACGTAGTTCAGGCCATAGTCGCGCGCCAGCCGGGTCGCGACATACGGCGCCAGCGAGGCGCCGAGGATGCCGGCCAGGTTGAAGGTCAGCGAAGAACCGGTGTAGCGCACCTCGGCCGGGAACAGTTCGGCCAGCAGCGTGCCCAGCGGGCCGTAGGTCAGGCCGGTCAGGGACAGGCCGATCACCATGAACAGGCCCAGCAGCACATAGCTGCCGGAACCGAACAGGGGTCCGTAGGCCAGCCCGAACAGCGCGATCGCGACGGTGACGGCGATCATCGCCGCGCGCCGGCCGAAGCGGTCGGCGATCAGGGCCGAGGGCGGAATCAGAAGGCCGAAGAAAATCACCGCGCCCAGCTGCATGATCAGGAACTCGGTGCGCGAATAGCCCAGCGCCGTGGTGCCCCAGCTCAGTGCGAACACCGTCATCAGGTAGAACACGACAAAGGTCGAGGTGGCCAGCAGCGTGCCCAGCACCAGCGCGCGGCCGTGATCGCGCAGCACCGTCACCACCGGCACCTTGACCCGTTCGCCCTTGTCGAGCACCGCCTGGAAGTCGGGCGTCTCGGTGATTTTCAGGCGCACATACAGGCCGACGCCGACCAGCAGCGCGCTGGCCAGGAAGGGAATGCGCCAGCCCCAGCTCAGGAACTCGGCTTCGTCGAGGGTTTGCGTGAGCAGCAGGAAGACGCCGCCCGACAGGAAGAAGCCGATCGGCGCACCCAGCTGGGGGAACATGCCGTACCAGGCACGCTTGCCCGGCGGCGCGTTTTCGGTCGCCAGCAGCACCGCCCCGCCCCACTCGCCGCCCAGTCCCAGCCCCTGGCCGAAGCGGCACAGGGCCAGCAACAGCGGGGCCAGCGTGCCGATCGAAGCATAGGTCGGCAGCATGCCGATCAGGATGGTCGAGATGCCCATGGTCAGCAAGGCGGCCACCAGCGTGGCTTTCCTGCCGATGCGGTCGCCGAAGTGGCCGAACAGCGCCGAACCGACCGGCCGCGCGAAAAACGCGATCGAGAAGGTCGCGAACGATTGCAGCATGCCCGCGCTCGGGTCGGAAGCCGGGAAGAACAGCTGCGGGAACACCAGCACCGCGGCGGTGGCGTAGATGTAGAAATCGAAGAATTCGATCGTGGTGCCGATCAGGCTGGCGAAGAGAACCGTGCGGGTACGGTTGGCGGGCGGTGTCGCAGACACCGTCGCCGTTGCGGCCACGGGCGCCGTCATGCGTCCGGCGCGCCGTTGGCGGCGTCCAGGCCGGCGAGCGCCTCGCGCACCTCATGCGGATTGTCGGGACGCGTCACGCGCGCCACTTCCACGCCGTCCTTCAGGAAGACCACGGTCGGCCACAGCTTGATGCGGAACGAACGGCCCAGCGGACGGCCCGGGCCGTCTTCGACCTTGATGTGGGCGGCGATCGGGTAGTCCTTCAAGGCCGCCTCGATGACGGGCTCGCCCGCACGGCACCAGCCGCACCAGTTGGTGCCGAAGTCGAGAGCGACGAGGCCCGGCAGCGCGTCGACGTCGGCGCGCTCGGGCTGGGTGGTTTGGTAGGTCATGCGTTGTGCTCCTCGGCGGTGCCGCTCGGTGTTGATATGACAAGGTTACCTGAAACACCGCTGAGGAGCCAGTAGCAAGGACTGCCTGGTGCGCTTACTCAGTGGCCATGGGCTCCCGCGATCTCGCAGGCGTGCGGGTCCTTGCGGCACAGCTTGTCCTGCGCGTCGAGGGCCAGGCGGCGCGCCGCCAGCTGCTGCGGCGTGCGCGCCGGCGCCAGGATCTCGTCCTGGGTAAAGACGCGCCCGTTCTTGACGATCAGGCGCACGTCGGCCGCCGCACGCAGGTCGCTCAAGGGGTCGCCGCGCACCACGATCAGGTCGGCCAGCTTGCCCTTCTCGATCGTGCCCAGGTCGTCGCCCACGAAAGCGATCTTCGCCGCGTCGCGCGTGACCGAGTACAAGGCCTGCAGATTGCCCTGCACCAGCGCCGCGCCGCGCATGTTCATGTGCAGCGAAATGCCCGGCACGACCAGCGGCGAGTCGGTCCCGTTGGCCACCAGCGCGCCGGCCGCCTTCACCTTGGCCTGCTGGGTGGCGTCGTTGACGATGCTGCTGATCTGGGCCGCCGTCGGCGGCTGGGCGTTCTGCAGTCCGGGCACGAAGTTCGGCGGCACCAGCACGAAGCGCGGATCGGTGACGATGCCGGGGTCGAGCCCGGCCAGCGCGCTCGCCGAGAACAGGGTGTCGATCAGGCGGAAGTCGGCCTTGCCGTAGATGTCTGCGGCGTCCTGGTAGGTGATCGCCCGCGCGAAGGATTTCGACCAGCCGTAGCCCATGCGCTGGGTGGCCGACAGGTGGGTGGTTCCCGCCAGGCCGGTGGCGGCGCCCGGCTGCACCATGTGGGTCCCGCTCGGCACGCCCAGGTCGAGCGCTCCCTGGGCGATGCGCTCCATGATCGGGATCGGCGCCCGCACATAGCTCTTCAGGAAGTCGGCGTCGAGGCGCTTGGCCTTGGCGATCTCGATGTCGGCGATGGCCGGCGTGCGCAGGGTGCGCGCGAAGTGGTAGAACAGGCGGTTGCCTTCCCACAGCGGCGGCGACACGAACAGGCGCGGCCCGACCAGGTTGCCGGCGTCCAGCGCTTCGCGCATCTCGACGCTCTGGTGCAGCGGCCCGGCCACCGACTGCGCCGTGGTAATCCCGTAGGACAGCATCAGCTGGGCGATCTGGCCGAACTGGCCGCCCTGGTACAGGGTCAGCGGATGCAGGTGGGTTTCGATCAGGCCCGGCATGACGGTCAGGCCGCTGGCGTCGACCACCCGCGTTCCAGCCTCGTGTTCGGCATGCGGCACCACCGACACGATACGGTTGCCCTCGACCACGATGTCGACATCGCGCAGCAAGCTGCTGCCCACGCCGTCCCACATGGCGCCGGCATGGATCACGGTGCGGCCTTCCGGCACGGCCTGGCGCCAGGACAGCCGCACCGGGATCTCGCGCCGCCCGGAGCCGTCGAACTGCACCGTGCGCACGCGCTCGGCCGACTTGTACAGGATGGTCCGCGAGTCGCCGCCCCAGGCCGGCAGGTCGGCCATGTCGTCGCTGACCTTGCGCGCCGGCCCAGTCGGCGCCCCGGTCGGGCCGAGCGGCATCACGTGCAGCTTCGAATCCATGATGAAGGCGATGCGGCGTCCGTCCGGCGAGAGCACGGCGGCGCCCTCGTCGCGTTCCGAGATCTGGCGCGGGATCGGCGCCACCGCATAAAAGCTGCCGGTGCGCGTGGCCAGGTCGATCACGCGCAGCTTGTTATAGCCCTCGCGGAAGCGGTTGTTGATGCGCTCGTTGTCGACCAGGATGATGAGCTGGCCGTCCGGCGTCCACTGCGGCGTGCTGACCTGGGTGCTGACCGACGCGATGATGACGTCCGGCGTGGCGGTGGCGCGGTTCCAGATTTCCAGCTGGCCCGAGAGCGTGGTATAGGCGATGCGGGTGCCGTCGGGCGAGAGTTTCGGCGTCACCATCGAGCGCCCCGGGATGCTCGCCAGCCGGGTGCGGGTGCGCGACGCCAGCTCGACCTGGTCGACCGCCAGCTGGCCGGCGTTGCCGCGTTCGGAGGAAAAATACACGGCACTGCCGTCCGCCGTCCACTGCGGGTTGGCGTCGCGGTCCGGGTCGTTCGTCAGGCGCACCGGCGCCTCACCGATGCGCATGGTCCAGACATCGTTCAAGGCCACGAAGGCGATGCTGGCGCCGTCCGGCGAGAGCACCGGCGCGCTGATGCCCATCACGCGCCGCTGGCCAAGCTTGTCGAACTGGCGGTCCTTTTCCTTCGAGAAGACCGGGCGCCGCAGCAGCAGCTCGGCGCGGAACGCGACATCCTGGCGGTTGGCGCCGCCCGCCGTGCGGGTGCGGATCTGGCCGTCGGCGGTGTACAGGAAGCGCCCGTCCGGCAGGAAGCGCACCGGGAAGGGGAAGATGTCCTCGTCAAGCGTCACCTGGGCGCCACCGACGACCAGCTGGCGCGCCGCGTTCTGGTAGACCAGGGCGCCGCCGTCCGGGGTCCAGGCCGGAACAAACCCGGGCGCGACGACGGTGGGCGGGCCGCCTGCGAAGGGCGCGGTGACCACATTCGGGCCGTCGACATAGGCCAGGCGCGCGCCGTCGGGCGACACCACCGGGTTGGCTTCCATGCCGGGACCGGTCGTCACCTGGCGCAGGCCGCCCCCGCCCGCGCCGACGGTCCAGATCTTGTACTGGCCGTCGCCGCTGCGGTCGCTCGAGAACACCAGGCCGCTGCCGTCGGGCAGCCAGGCCGGCTCGCGGTCGTCGAACGGCCCATCGGTCAGTTCGGTCGCGTTGCGTCCGTCCGGACTGATCGTCCAGATGTGAAAATTGCCTTCAGGAGCGTAGTTCTGAAAGGCGATGCGCTTGCCGTCAGGCGACCAGACCGGGTGGGTCGGCTCCAGGCGCCAGTCGGTGATCCGGACCGCGCGCCCGCCCGCCGCCGGCATTACCCACAGGGCGCCCTGCGCCGAGAACACGATGCGGCTGCCATCGGGAGAAGGCGCGGCGGCCATGTTGGTGCCCTCGCGCAGTTCGACGGTCAGGTCGCGCGTCGGGCCGCGCAGGTTATTCGTCTCGTCGACCCTGCTGCTCCCCGGCCACTGGCAGGCGGCGAGGACGCTTGCCCCGACCGCGATCGCGATTGCGCTTCGCGCCAGAGGCTGTGCAAGGGCGAGCGTGCCCAGTAGTTGCTTGCGAGTTTTCATGTCCACTCCTCCTGGATGATTGCAAGAAATGCACCCTGCGGTGCGCGGCTGACTCATCCATGTTCGACGGCGTGCCTGACGAAATGCTGACGCTTGAGTCCGCTTGGAAAGCGCCTGCTTATTCAATCGGGGTTGCCTGATTTGGCTCAAGCATAGGCACTGACGGGAGGGAACTTTTATGTGTAAAAGCTGGTTGGGAGAAAGTTGTCGCCAAGGTGAACTAATTAACCGACGAGCACATGCCCCGGCTGGCATAGTGTTTTCAAACTCGTCAACAGGAGGCTCATCATGGCTGATAACAAGCAAGACGCTGGTGCACAAGACCGTTCGCGTATCAATATTCACGAAGAATACGAAGTGCGCCACTGGACCGAAGCGCTGGGCGTGACCCGTGAACAGCTTGAAAAAGCGGTGTCCGAAGTAGGCGTGTCGGCCAATGCCGTGCGCGAGCACCTGAAGAAGCGCTAAGCTTTTTCGCTGCAACGGACGCGCCCCGCGTCCGCATGACCCCGGGCCTCGCAGGCCCGGGGGCCGCCGTCCGGCGGCATGGCCGGCTCCGCGTGGGCCGGTCCGCTTCGCCATCTTTCCCCTGAGAGGACCCCAACGTGGATTTCCGCGCCCTAGCCGCATCCCTGGACATTACTTTTCCCAACGCCCTGTTCGCCCTGGCGCTGGCCGTGTTCAGCTTCCTTGCCATCCACGGGGTGGTGGTATTTTTCCGGCGCCGCCTCGAGCGCCTGAGCGACCAGTCCGCCCACCGCCCGGTCGCCGAAGTGCTGCACAAGACGCTCGCGCGCACCAGCAACCTGGTGGTCTTCCTGACTGCGATCCTGATCGGCCTCTCCGCGCTCGACCTGCCGGCGCCCTGGAACGCGCGTGTCAGCCACCTGTGGTTCCTGACCCTCGGCCTGCAACTGGCGATCTACCTGCATAGCGCCATCAAGGTCACCGCGCGCCGCTACTTCCAGACCCACGGCGGCGTCGCCGGCGATGCCCAGGTCACGATTGCGCATACGCTCATCATCTGGGTGCTGCAGACCAGCGTCTGGGTGATCTTCGCGCTGGCCCTGCTGGCCAACCTCGGCATCAACATCTCGACCTTCGTCGCCAGCCTCGGAATCGGCGGCATCGCCATCGCGCTGGCCGTGCAGAACGTCCTGGGCGACCTGTTCGCCTCGCTGTCGATCGCGATCGACAAGCCGTTCGAGGTGGGCGACACCATCTCCACCAAGGATTTCGCCGGCACGGTCGAGAAAGTTGGCCTCAAGACGACGCGCCTGCGCGCCGCCAGCGGCGAGCAGATCATCGTGTCGAATGCGGAATTGCTGAAGGATACGGTATCGAATTTCAAGCGCATGGTCACGCGGCGCATCGTCCACAAGCTGCGCGCCCATCCGGACACGCCGCCCGCGGCCGCGGCCCGGGTGCCGACCGCGGTGGCGGAATTCATCGCCCGCCACCCGAAGGTGCGCTTCGACCGCGCCCACCTGGCGGGCTACACGCAGGAATACATCGAGTGGGAAATCGTCTACACCATTCTCGACGCCGACTACGACCTGTTCATGGACACCCAGCAGGCCGTGATCCTGGCCTCGATGCAGATGTTCATCGACCTCGGCATCTCGAGCGCGCCGCGCGCCCGGCACTTGCTGCTGCAGCCGCAGCCGGCCGTGCCGCCGCTGCCGGACGACGCGCGAGCGCGCCACCCGGTGCCGCTGCACAGCCTGCCCAAAGGCAGCTGAGCAGCGCGCTCAGGCTGGCGTGGCCGCGGCTTTTTTCGCGCGGCGGCGCATCGCGCCGAGCAGCGCCAGCGGCGCGAGCAGCAGCGACAGCGTTCCCGGCTCGGGCACCTCGGCCGGTGCGACGGTGGTCAGCGCGCCATCCGTGATACGTCGAAACGGCGAGCAATTCATGCATTCGTAACTGTTTGCGGTATTCAGCGCGAAGGTGCCGCCCTCGGCGTCGAGCGGGCTGGTGAACGAGAAGTTGAAGTAGCGCGAGCCGTTTTTGTTCATCAGGATGAAATTGTTCGGTCCTGCACCGCCGCCGAAGTACAGCCCGCTGTTGCCTTGATTGAAGGTGTAGGCCGAGAGCGCGCCCAATTCGGTCGACACATTGAACTTGGTCGAGGTACGCGCGGTCGGGTCCATGACGATCGTTCCCGTCGCCTCCGTACCGTCGGCGAAGCTGACCTTGTCCAGGTGCCAGGTCATCAACGCGGCCTGTGCCGACATCGAAGCAGCGAACAGCGCGAATCCAAGCAGCGCAAGCTTGACAGTTTTTGTGTTTTTCATGTTATCCCCAGTGAATAGTCGTCAGAACGATCCGCGTTGATTTTGCTCAACAGTTATTGCTCTTATGCCAGCAAATTCAGGATAGCAAGCAGTTTTCCTTATGTAAAGACAAATTGCATAATTACAAATAACGTTGTCTTTAGTGCACAAAGAGTGCACGCGGGGTTGCCGCTGTCGCGAGTGCTTAAGCGGCGACGCATGAGGAGCACACTATCTAGCGTGAGGGGATGACGAAGTCGAAAGGGGAATGCGGTGCTGGTGCCGGGCGACCTGGCCGACCGCGCATTGCCAGGCAATCGTGGCGCGAACAGTGGCCAAGCCAGGAAAAATCGATGTGCTGCTGAATCAAAGCTGAGCCCTGGATCTGCCAGGGCGAAAGCCATCACCCAGGGCGGGACGCCGGTTCTGTGACACGGCGCCGGGGCTAGATGTCCGGCGTCGGCACTGGTTGCGGCGGCGGCACGCCTTCCATCTGCGCTTCTTCCACTTCCTCTTCCTCAACCGGTTCTTCTTCGTCCGGCTGGGGCGCGTCCGGGTCCCCGGTCGGAATGCCCTCGGTGATCTCGGTCGCTTCGATGAATTCTTCTTCCGAGGGCTCCTCGATCTCGATGCGCGGCGCCGCAGCCGGACGCCCGCCCGGGAACACGGCCGCCTTGTCGATCTTGCCCGCGTCCAGGGCGGTGCGGAAGAAGTCGCCGACCAGCAGGATCGCGTTATGCCCGCCCTGCCCCCAGTAATTACTGCGCATCGTCACGCGGTTGTCGTTGAAGCCCACCCAGGCCCCGGCCACCAGGTTCGGGTGCATCAGGATGAACCAGCCGTCGGCATTGTTCTGGGTGGTGCCGGTCTTGCCGGCGACGTCGCCGTTGATGCCGAAGCGGTAGCGCACGCCGGTGCCGGTGCCGCGGTTGACGACCCCGCGCATCATGTCGATCAGAGCCACGCTCGATGCCTGCGACATCGCCTGCTCGGGCTTGTTGACGCCAAAATCGGCGATCACGTTGCCTTCGCGGTCGGTGATGCGGCGCACGAACACCGGCTTGCGGTAGACGCCCTGGGCGGCGATGCTGGAATAGGTGTTGACCATTTCCAGCAGCGTCACCGGACTGGTGCCCAGCGCCAGCGAGGGCACGGCCGCCAGTTTGCTCTGGCGCACGCCCAGGTTCTGGGCCAGCTTGATCACCGACGGCAGGCCGACGTCCTGCATCACCTGCGCCGTGATCGTGTTCTTCGAGTGCACCAGGCCCTCGCGCATGGTGAGCTGGCGCCCGGTGGTGCCGGACATGTCGGTCGGTTTCCAGACCGTGCCGTCGGCGGCGCGGATTTCCATCACCGCATCCACGTATGGCTGCTCGGGCGAAATGCCGTTTTCCAGCGCCGCGCCGTACACGATCGGCTTGAAAGTCGAGCCGGGCTGGCGCAGGGCCTGGGCCACGTGGTCGAACTGGTCCTTGGCGAAATCGCGGCTGCCGACCCAGGCCTTGACTTGTCCGGTCAGCGGGTCCATCGCCACGAAGCCGGCCTCCAGGCGCGTCTTCGCCTCGCGCAGGGTGCGCATGAAGCTGCCGTCGGCCTTGATGCGTTTGAGCGCCGCCGCCGGCGCTTCGCCGCCCTCGACCGCCTTGCGGTAGGTACTGCTCTCGCGCACGAAGGCATTGAGCTGGGGAGCGTGCGTCTGCCAGTAATAGGCGAACGGCGCGACGCCGGTGCGCATCGAGGCGTAGGTGCCGGTCGAGGTGGAACCCGGCAGCCAGGAATTGGCCCACTCGACGTCGGCCACCGCCTGCAGCGCGCTTGCCTGGCGCTCGACCGCCTTCAGGGCCGCCTGCTGGAGTTCGGCGTCGAGGGTGGTGTGGACCACCAGGCCGTCGAGTTCGAGGTTGTAGTCGTTTTCGTCGGCCCAGGCCAGCAGCCACTTGCGCACGTGGGCGGTAAAGTGGTTATCGCGCCCGGTGCGCTCGACCTGGCGCTCGAAGTTCAAGCGCAGCGGACGTTTCGTCAGGGCGCGCAGGCGCGCCTGGTCGAAGGCGCCGTGTTTGGCCATCTGCCCCAGCACCACGTTGCGGCGTCCGAGCGAACGCTCCGGATTGGTCACCGGGTTGTAGTAATAGGTCCCTTTCAGCATGCCGACCAGGGTGGCCGCCTCCAGCACGTCGAGCCGGATGGCCGGCTTGTCGAAATAGGTGCGCGCCGCCATTTCGATGCCGCGCGCGTTGTACAGGAAAGGCACCGTGTTCAGGTAGGCTTCCAGGATCTCGGTCTTGCTGTAGGTGTTCTCGATCTTGATCGCGGTGATCAGTTCCTTGAGCTTGCGGTTGATGCTGCGCGCGCGCCCGATCTCTTCGGGGAACATGTTGCGCGCCAGCTGCTGGGTGATCGTCGAGCCGCCCTGGGCGTCGCCCTTCAGGCTGGCCAGCAGGGCGCCGGCAATGCGCGTGAAATCGACGCCGTTGTGGTCGTAAAAGCGGTGGTCCTCGGTCGAGATCAGGGCCTTGATCACGTGCGGCGACACCTGCGACAGCTTGACCCGCTCCTGCAGGCCCTGCTCGAAGGTGCCCAGCTCCTTGCCGTCGCTCGACAGGATGACCGTCGGGCGCGCACTCTGCACCTGCTTCAGGTCGTCGACGCTGGGGGTCAGCGGAATCAGGACGATCAGGTAGACCAGCAGCAGCAGCGCCAGGGCCGCCAGCGAGGCGGCGCCGATGATGAGCACCTGCTGGCTGCGCGGCCGTCCTTCCAGGAAGCCATGGGCCTGGCGGTAGCCGGCCCCGGCACGGTTGCTGGCACTGCCAAACAAATCCTTTGCCTGCTGGCGGATGCCGCTGTCGTTGCTGTTACGGGTCGTTTCGTCCTGGTCCACTGATGTCCTTGCGCGCTTGATTGTGCTCGATTGTGCTCGATTCTGCCGATATGCGCAGTATAGCCGACGGCTGGCCCTGTTACGCCTGGGGCCGTGGCCGCCCCCCCCGCCCGGCGCACGCCTTTCCGCTACAATGCCGGAATGTCTTTACAAGCGTCCAACACACCACCCGCAGCCCGCGCCGTCGATAGCCATCCCGCGCTCAGCCCGGAAACGCGGGTGCTGCGCCAGTTCAGGATCGTGTTCAACTCGGTGAAAACGCATTTCCGCCAGGTCGAGCGCGATGCCGGCCTCGGGGGCGCGCAGCTGTGGGCCCTGTCCGTGATCGCCGGCTCGCCCGGCATCGGCGTGACCGAGCTGGCGCGCTCGCTCGACATCCACCAGTCCACCGCCAGCAACCTGGTGCGCACCCTGAGCGGGCGCGGGCTGATCACGGCCGCGCGCGAGGGCCAGGACCGGCGCGGCGTCTCCCTGCGCATCCTGCCCGCGGCCGAGGCCCTGCTGCAGCGCGCCCCGCTGCCGTTCGCCGGCGTGCTGCCCGACGCCCTGGCCAGCTTGGATGAAGCCACCCTTGCGCGTCTCGAGCAGGACCTGGCGCGCCTGATCGAGGTGCTGGCGGCCGACCCGGCGAGCGCGCAAGTGCCGCTGGCGCAGTTGTAGGTCCGCTCAGCGTACCTGCGCCACGGCACACTGCGACTTGCTGCCCTTGACGACGCAGCGGTTGCGCTCGCGCCCATCCAGGTCCCAGACTTTCACCAGCCACTCGTCCGGCTTGCTGCGCTCCAGGCTCATGAAGCCGAAGCCGTCGATCCAGGAACTCATGTGCTCGACGATCGCCCCCGGCGCCGGTGTCCTGCCCGGTGGCGGCATGGCCGGCAGCGGCGCCGTGTCTTCGGCGCTGCCGGAAAAACCCGCCACGAACTGGGTCGGGTGAACGCTGGCGAAACTGACTTGCTCCCACAAGTGCACGTGACCCGACAGCAGCATCTGGATCGACCGCGGCAGGAAGCCGGGATCGACGTCGCCAAAGGCATCGAGCAGCCCCTGGTCGCCCCCGAACAGCGTGACTTCGCCGCTGGCCGCGTTGCGGGTGGCCCCGAAGGCGAACAGCGGATGGTGGTCGACCGCGATGTTGTAGCTGGCGCCGCGCGCGAGCTGCGCGATTTTGCGGTAGGTATCGGCATACGTAGCGCGGCGCGGGTCGGTCTTCGGCAAACCTTTCCAGCTGGTGTTGGCGGTGTCGAAGACGATCAGCTGGGCGCCGCCGCCGAGCGGCACCGCGTACGGGTCGCTGTGCTCGCCGATGGCGTCGTTGGCCGGGTTGTCGCAATCGCGGCCGGCCTGGTAGGGACGCGGGTCGAGCCAGCGCCACCAGCCCTGGCCGGCGCGGGTGCAGTTTTCGTGGTTGCCGCGTGTCAGCACCCAGGGCGCGGCGGCCAGCAGTTTGCCGGCCGGCGTGAAGAAGTCGGCGGCCCAGGCATCGTAACCATAGCCATACGGGCTGCCGGCGCAGCCGGCGCGCCCGGGCGGGCACGGGTCTTCACGGTAGTGATAGTCGCCGACATGCACCACCAGATCGGGCTGGAAGGCCGCGGCGGCGGCGGCCACCTGCGCGAAGGGGAAGGCCTTTGGATCGTTGCAGTCCTGGATCTCCTTGCCCTTCAGGCGGCAGCCGGTGTCGCCGATGACGACGATGCGTGCCGGCTCGCTCTTCGGCACCGGCAGCGGGCGGCCCAGTACCGAAGCCGTCCTGGCGCCGGCCGCGATCGGCGCCTCGCAGGCCAGCACCGCGCTCGACGGCGGGGTGTGCGCCTGCCCCGCGCGCGCCGGAATGGGCGACAGGGGCACACGCACCCGCATCGGCAGCGCGCGCCCATCGACCAGCAGCGGCGGGCAAGCGGCCTTCGTGGTGATCAGGCGCGCCGTGGCGGCGCCGCCCTCGCCCAGCACGACAAAGGCCACGTCCGCCGGCCCGCGAGCAGGCGCCAGGGCGCCGCAGGCGGCGAGCGCCAGCGCCGCCGACAGTGTCGGCAGCAGTCGTGCCAGGAGTCGGACAGTGAGGCGGACAGCGAGGCGGGGCGGGAAGCTGGTCATGCCGTTCTCCTTGCGAAAACGCGAATGTAGCACAGCGCAAGGGGCCGGCCCGGGCTTGCCGTTCAGGCAAACGCGGCTGTTGGCGGATTTCCGCGTAGGATCTTGCCAAACACAGCAGGGAGCAAGGATGGAGAATTTGGCGGTATGGGCACAGGCGGGCCTGTGGGGACTGGTGGCGGGCGGCGCCCTGCTGCTGGGCGCGGCCGCCGGCTACTGGCTGCGCGTACCGCCGCGGCTGGTGGCGGCGATCATGGCTTTCGGGAGCGGCGTGCTGGTCTCCGCCCTCTCCTTCGAACTGATGGACGAAGCCTGGCGCAAGGGCGGCCTGGACGCGACGGCGCTTGGTTTTCTCGGCGGCGCGCTCGCCTTTACGCTGGTGAACTGGCTGCTGTCCCAGCACGGCGCCAGGCACCGCAAGCGCTCGACCGGCTTGCAGCCGAGCGAGGCCGAGCATGGCGGCAGCGGCCTGGCGATCGCGGCCGGCGCCCTGCTCGACGGCATTCCGGAGGCGATCGTCATCGGCCTGTCGATGCTGGCCGGCGGCGTGGTCAGCCTGGTGGCGGTAGCGGCGGTCTTCCTGTCGAATGTTCCGGAGGGATTGTCGAGCGCGGCCGGCATGAAAAAGGCGGGCCGCGGCGCCGGCTATGTCTTCGGGATCTGGGGCGCGATCGCACTGGCGTCAAGCCTATCCGCCGTGGCCGGCTACACCCTGTTCGAGGGCGCATCGCCCAATACCATTGCCGCCACCACGGCGGTGGCGGCCGGCGCCATCCTGGCCATGCTGGCCGAGACCATGATTCCGGAAGCCTTCGACGGGGATCACGATTTCGCCGGCCTCTTCACCGTCCTTGGCTTCCTGGCAGCGTTCGCGCTCAGCAAGATGGGCGGCTGAGGTCCTGCCCTGCCGCTGTCAGCCCTCTGCCGCTTGGAACGAAGGCCGGAAGGTGATGGCGGGCCGCGTGCACTGCTCCACGGACTCGGGCTTCTTGCCGCCGCTGCTATGACGGATATAGCACTCGTCGAATACCGAGCAGTAGCAGGCCGAATAACTGATGTCGTTCATTTGCCGGTACAGGGCGTCGAAGGTCGGATTCGGCGCTGCCGGCTCAACCCACTGGAACATTTCGACCATGGCGCCCGAGCGTATCAGCGCGGCGTCGATGCCGCCACGCACCTGCATCTGGTTGAGCGACTCCTTGTCGGGCGAGCAGCATGCGTTCATCAACTCGGCCAGGTTGCGCATCGGCTTGCCCTTGAAGCTGAGCTGGACCCACTCGATGCGCGCAGGCCCGACGCCATTGTTTTCGAGCATGTACATCACCCGGCGTTCGCCCGTGTCGGCGCCTGAAGCCGATAGTGGCATCGCATTCGAGCGCAACAGCTCGACATACGGGTAACTGTTCGAGGCCACCAGTTTTTCCATCGAGTGTGCCGAGTGCAACGCGAGCCAGAGCGACACCAGCGAGACGACGGTGGCGGCGACGGCCATGCCGACGTCGAGCCAGCGCACGCCGGTCTTGTGGGGATGATGGTGGTGATGGCTTTCGTGTTCCAAGCAAGCTCCGCACGATTGTTCAAAAACAATATTGTATCAATGGAATGTCCTGTTGAATCAGTTATCTCCCGGTTTCAACGCGAAATACCCGCGCCCCACCCAACCTGTCGGTCCAAATCTCAATCTGCCCTACCAAATTATTGATTGGTCTTGCCAATTTTTAAGGCGGACGCTACCATCGTCCGCAGCGAGGTCCAGACAAGGGCCCATTTCGAATCATCGAGGAGACCGGACATGAACGAGGAAAATAGCGGCCTGAACAAGCGCCGGAATGTGTTGAAGGCGGCGGGCGCGGCCGGCATGCTGCTCGCCGGCGGCGGCGCCCTTGCGGCGGCGGCCAGCGCGCGCAAGCGTTACGCAGTGGTGGGCGTCGGCTCGCGCTCGCGCATGTTCACGAATGCCATGACCGGCCCCTTCAGCGACCGCGCCGAAGTCGTCGCCGTCTGCGACCGCAACGCCGGGCGCCTGGCGCGCGCCGTGAAAGTCATTTCCGCAACCGGCGCCAGCCAGCCGAAGCCCTATGCCGCCGCCGATTTCGAGCGCATGCTGCTCGAAACCAGACCGCAGTACGTGATCGTCACCACCACCGACGCCAGCCACGACGACTACATCGTGCGCGCGCTCGACGCCGGCTGCGACGTCATTACCGAAAAGCCGATGACGACCACCGCCGCCAAGGCGCAGCGCATCCTCGACGCCGTGAAACGCAGCGGCCGCCACATCCGCGTCACCTTCAACTACCGCTATTCGCCGCCGCGCACCCAGATCAAGGAGCTCCTGATGTCGGGCGAAATCGGCGACGTGATCTCGGTCGACTTCACCTGGCTCCTCAATACCGTGCATGGCGCCGACTACTTCCGCCGCTGGCACAGCGACAAGGCCAATTCGGGCGGCCTGATGGTGCACAAGTCGACCCACCACTTCGACCTCGTCAACTGGTGGCTCGGCGCCCAGCCGCAGACCGTGCACGCCTTTGGCTCGAAACAGTTCTACACCCCGGAAACGGCGCGCCGCATGGGGCTCTCCGGTCCGCACGAACGCTGCCTGACCTGCCCGGAAAAACAGAAGTGCAGCTTCTACTTCGACCTGGCCGCCGATCCCGGCCTGAAATCGCTCTTCCTCGACAACGAACGATACGACGGCTACTACCGCGACCAGTGCGTCTGGCGCCCGGAAATCAACATCGAGGACACGATGAACGTGATGGTCCGCTATGACAACGGCGCCCACCTGAACTATGCGCTGTCGGCCTACGACGCCTGGGAGGGTTACCACATCGCCTTCAACGGCACCAAGGGACGCATCGAGCACCGCATCGTCGAATCGGGCGGCGCGGCCGGCGCGGCCAAGGTCCAGAGCGGCAACGAGAACGTCTCGATCCGCGTCATCCCGCTGCGCGGCCAGGCACGCGACATCGTCCCGATCATCGGCAAGGGCAGCCACGGCGGCGGCGACGACGTCATGCTCAACGAGATTTTCGGGGACGGACCGCCCGACAAGTACAAGCGTGTGTCGGACGAGCGCGCCGGCGCCTGGTCGGCGCTGGTCGGGATTGCGGCGAACCAGTGCTTCGAGACGGGACAGACGGTACGCGTCGCGGACCTGGTGACCGGCCTGGCGCCGCCGGACCGCGCGCCGATGCCGGACCGAAGCGCGCCGATGCCGATGCCGATCCGGGTCAAGATTCCTTGATAGCTTTCTTGTTGCCGTAGGGTGGAGTCCCGACTCCACGGCGAGCTCGGCTGATGCAGTCGAAACGCATCCTTTGTACCGCGTGGAGTCGGGACTCCACCCTACACGCCTTCACTTCTCGGGCCGCTCACTTCCAATTACAATACGCACGCCGTATCGACCATTGAAAGCGCCCCATGATTCTCCTGAAGGTCCCGTACGCCGAAAAAGACGAAGCCAAGGCGCTCGGCGCCCGCTGGAATCCGACGAAAAAATGCTGGTATGTCCCTGACGGCAAGCCCACGGAAGCGTTCGAGCGCTGGGTGGACGCCAGCGCGGGCGCCGGCGCCGGCGCGAAAGCATCCTCGGCCGGCGCGAGCCCCGCCTCGCGCGATGCGCACGGCGCCAAGCCCTTCATCGGCGCCAACTATATCGAGCTTGCACATGCGTGCAATCCCTTCGAAGTCTGCGCCGAGTGCCAGCCGCGCCTGATCGAGAGCGGCTGGTTCGACGCCCACCAGTCGGTGCGCAAACTGCTGGCCGGGCTGTAAGCCGCCTACTTCACCCGCTGCTTTTCCAGCTTCCGCGCCAGCGTGCGGCGGTGCATGCCCAAACGGCGCGCCGCCTCCGAGATATTGAATTCGGTCTCGGCCAGCACCGCGTGGATGTGCTCCCATTCGAGCGTCTTGATGGAAGTCGAGCGTTTGGTCAGCTCCACCTCGGCCTTGCCCGCCACGTGGCCGAAGGCCGCTTCGATGTCGTCCGTGTTCGAGGGCTTGGCCAGGTACTGGCAGGCGCCGAGCTTGATCGCCTCGACCGCCGTGCCGATACTGGCAAATCCCGTCAGCACCACGATCAGCATCTCCGGATCATGGGCATGCAGCAGCTGCACGCAATTGAGCCCCGACGAATTGCCCTTGAGTTTCAGGTCGACCACGGCATAGCCGGGGTCATGGTCTTTCAGGATGGCCACAGCTTCCTCATGGCCGGGCGCGTGCAGCACCCGGTAGCCGCGCCGCTCGAAGGAACGGGCCAGGGTGCGGGCAAAGGCTTCGTCGTCCTCGACGATCAGGAGCACGGGTGCCGTATCGATATCGCCATCAAGCATGCTCGCCCTCCTTGGCCAGTGCGATCGAGGCCAGCGGGATGCTGAGCGTGACTTCGGCGCCTCCCTCCTCGCGGTTGCGGGCGACAACGCCGCCGCCCAGGGTGCGCGCCACGTTCACTACCAGGAACAGGCCGACGCCGGCGCCGGCGCGGCTCTTGGTCGACTGGTAGGGCTTGCCGAACTGGGCCAGCATGGCCGGTGCGAAGCCCGGACCGCGGTCGAGCACGACAAGGCGCAGGGTGCCGTCGACGATGGATGCGTCCAGCCGCACCCAGTCGGGCGAACTCTCCAGGGCGTTGTCGAGCAGGTTGTCGATGGTCTGCTTCAGGGCCGAATCGAAGGCCACCGGGACGTCGTCGAGAATGCGGTTCTCGTACTCGAGATGCGGCGCCTGGCGCCGCTCTTCCCACTCTTCGGCAAGACCGTCGAGGAAGGTATGGATCGTCGTGCGTACCGCCGATTCGCCGCGCGCCTTGCCGGCCGAGAGCAGGATGCCGCTGACGATCGACTTGCAGCGTATGAGCTGGGTCTGCATTTCGGCGATCTCTTCGCGCAGGTCGGCATTGTCGCGAAATTCCGGCATGCGCTTCCAGTCGCCGAGGATGACGGACAGGGTCGCCAGCGGCGTGCCGAGTTCGTGCGCGGCGCCCGAAGCGAGCAGGCCCATGCGCACGATATGGTCCTCCTCGGCGGCGCGCTGGCGCAGGTCGGCCAGCTGCGCGGCCTTTGCGCGCAGGGTGCCGCTGATACGCGAAATAAACACCACCAGCAGAGCCGCGTTCAGGGCGAAGCAGATCAGCATGCCCTGGACATACAGGCTGGCGATCCCGCGCGCGTGGTCGAAAGGCAGCGCCAGAGGCTGGGCGAAGACGGCCAGGGTCGCCAGGCAGGCCAGGGTCAGCGCGACGATGAACCAGGTCGACCAGGCTTCCAGCAGCACCGCAGAAATGATGATCTGCAGCAGATAGAGGAAGGCGAAGGGATTGGTGGTGCCGCCCGACAGATACAGCAGCACGGTGAGCGCGGCCACGTCCACCAGCAGCGCCATGAACAGTTCGGTGTTGGCAACCGGGCGCCGCTCGTGCCAGCGCAGGTGGCTGGCGATGTTGAAGGCGATCAGGCAGGCCAGCACCTGCAGCATGTGCACCAGCGGCAGGTCGATGTCGAAGAGGAGGATCGCGCCGAAAATGGTCGTGATCTGGCCGATGACGGCGATCCAGCGCAGCTCGATCAGCTGCAGCATGTTCTTGTGCCCGGCGGCGTATTCGACGCTCGCCTCGGCCGCCGAGGGCGCCGCCCCGATCGAAGGGCTTATCCTGGTTAACAGATCAAGCTTGACTGCCATTGTTCCTCGCCCTGGTGGCGCCGCGCGGACCCGAGCGCGCCACATACCACCACGCCCCGATCACCATCAAAGCCAGAGCATACCAAGTGATGGCATACACGAGGTGATTGTTTTGGAAGGCCACCACGGTCAGGCCGCCGACCGGGCGCTCGGGTGCGCCGGCCGCCTCCTGTCCGCGCGCGGTGTCCACGAAATACGGGGCGACAGCACCCAGGCCGCGGGCGGCGGCGATTCCGGCGACCTCGCGCGAGAACCAGCGGTTCCCGGCCCGGTCGTTGTCGCGCAGGAAGCCGCCGCCCGGCTCGTCCATGCGCAGCAGTCCGGTCACCGTTTGGACAGCCGTCGCGCCGGCGGACCGGCATGCCTGGCCGTCCGCGCTGCGCGCCGGGTAACGTGCACGGGCGCCGGCTGCCGGAATGAAGCCGCGATTGACCAGCACCAGCGAGCCGTCGGCCGTGCACAGGGGCGTCAGCAGCCAGAAGCCGGCGCCCAGTTCGGTGACGGCCTGCACCGGAGTGCTGTAATCGTAGAGGAAGAACCCGGTGAGGCGGACATGCCGGTACTCGTGACTGTCGCGGGTGATGGTCGGCCAGTCGGCAGGAGCCGGGGCCGGGATGGGAGCCGCGCGCACGCGCGACTCCACCCGTTCGATCAGGGCCCGTTTCCATTGCAGGCGTTGCACCTGCCAGGTCCCGAGCCCCGTAAACAGCACGATCAGCAGGGTCGCGAGGAGCGCCAGAATCACTTTGGCAAACCTGCGCTTGCGTCCCATTGCCGGGATGCTCCCTGCCGGACCGGCCAGGCCGGTCATGGCTGGTCGTGCGTGCCGTGGCCGGTGACGGCGGCGGCGTCGCCCATGCCGGACATCATGTTGGCGTTCATGTGGTACATCACCCAGATCGAGCCGCCCAGCACGATCACCAGCAGGATGACGGTCAGGATCAGCGCCATCATGTTCCAGCCGCTTTCGGACTTCGCGTTCAGGTGCAGGAAGTAGATCATGTGCACGACCAGCTGGACGGCGGCGAAGCCGACGATCACGATGCGCGTCATCGACGGGTCGAGCACATTGCCCATCACCAGCCAGAACGGAATGACGGTCAGGATCACGGCCAGCACGAAGCCGATCGTGTAATCCTTCAGGCTGTAATGCACGCCGGGGTCGTCGCCGTGCTCGTGGCCGTGCAGGGCTTCGTGTGCGGCGTCATGGTGATTGGCGCTCATGGCAGCACTCCCATCAGGTAGACAAAGGTGAAGACGAAGATCCAGACCACGTCCAGGAAGTGCCAGAACATCGACAGGCAGGACAGTCGGCGCATGTTTTCCGGCGTGATGCCGTGCTTCGGGATCTGGAACATCAGCGTGACCAGCCACACGATACCGAACAGCACGTGCAGGCCGTGGGTGCCGACCAGCGAGAAGAAGGCGGTCAGGAAGGCGCTGCGCGCAGGGCCGGCGCCCTGGTGGATCAGGTGGTAGAACTCGTAGATTTCCAGGGCCAGGAAGCAGGCGCCGAGGACACCCGTGATGCCGAGCCAGAGCTGGGTCCGGGCCAGGTTCTTGTTTTGCGCCGCGATCATGGCGAAGCCGAAGGTGATCGACGACACCAGCAGGAAGGCGGTGTTGATGGCGACCAGCGACAGGTCGAACAGTTCGGCGCCCGACGGCCCGCCGGCGTAGTTGCGTCCCAGGACGGCGAAGGACGCGAACAGGCTGGCGAACAGCAGGCAGTCGCTCATCAGGTAGATCCAGAAACCGAGCAGGGTGCCGTTTTCCGGATGGTGGTCGCGCACGTGGTAGCGCGCGCCGGTATCAAGGCCGGCGGCGCCGGCGCCAGGGCTGAGGGTAGCGGTATTGTTAGACATGGGCTTCCAGCAGTTTCGTGTGCGCGTTCTCGGTGCGGGTCACTTCTTCCGCCGAGATATAGAAATCACGCTTGTAGTTGAAGGTATGGGCGATGATCGCCGCCATCATGGCGATGAAGGAGATCGCGGTCAGCAGCCACATGTGCCAGATGATAGCGAAGCCCAGCACCATGGCGATCGCCGAGATCACGAAACCGGCCCAGGTGTTCTTCGGCATGTGGATCGCAACGTAGTCGGTCAGCGGACGGGTCCAGCCGTTCTTCTTCATGTCGGCGAAGGTGTCGTTGTCGTGCACTACCGGGGTGAAGGCGAAGTTGTAGTCCGGCGGCGGCGACGACGTCGCCCACTCCAGCGTACGGCCATCCCACGGGTCGCCGGTCACGTCGCGCAGCTTTGCCCGGTCGCGATAGCTGGTGTAGATCTGCATCAGGAGCGCGCCGATACCGGCGGCCACCATCAGGGTGCCGATGAAGGAAATCATGAACAGCGGCTGCAGCTCCGGGTCTTCGAAGTGGCTCGAACGACGCGTCACGCCCATGAAGCCGAGGATGTAGGCCGGACCGAAGGCGACCCAGAAACCGATCGACCAGAGCCAGAACGAGACATGTCCCCAGAACTGGTTGAGCTTGTAGCCGAACATCTTCGGGAACCAGTAATTAAAGCCGGCAAACAGGCCGAACAGCACGCCGCCGATGATCACGTTGTGGAAGTGCGAGGTCAGGAACAGCGAGTTGTGCAGCACGAAGTCGGCCGCCGGCACCGCCAGCATCACGCCGGTCATGCCGCCGATGGTGAAGGTCAGCATGAACGAAATCGTCCACATCATCGGCAGCTCGAAGCGGATGCGCCCGCGGTACATCGTGAACAGCCAGTTGAAGATCTTGGCCCCGGTCGGGATCGAGATGATCATCGTGGTGATGCCGAAGAAGGCGTTGACGCTCGCTCCCGACCCCATGGTGAAGAAGTGGTGCAGCCAGACCAGGTAGGACAGGACCATGATGACGACGATCGCGTAGACCATCGAGGTGTAGCCGAACAGGCGCTTGCCGGAGAAAGTCGAGACCACTTCCGAGAAGATGCCGAAGGCCGGCAGGATCAGGATGTAGACCTCGGGGTGGCCCCAGATCCAGATCAGGTTCACGTACAGCATGGCGTTGCCGCCCTTGTCGTTGGTGAAGAAGTTGGTGTCGAACAGGCGGTCCATGCCGAGCATGGCGAGGGTCGCGGTCAGGATCGGGAAGGACACCACGATCAGGATGTTGGTGGCCAGCGCGGTCCAGGTAAAGACCGGCATTTTCATCAGGTCCATGCCCGGCGCGCGCATCTTGATGATGGTGACGACCAGGTTCACGCCCGAGAGCAGCGTGCCGACACCCGCAATCTGCAGGGACCATATGTAATAGTCGACGCCGACACCCGGACTGGCCAGGATGCCCGACAGCGGCGGGAAGGCCAGCCAGCCGGTACGCGCGAATTCACCGACGAACAGCGAGGCCATGACCAGCACGGCGCCCATGGTCGTCATCCAGAACGAGAAATTATTCAGGAACGGGAAGGCGACGTCGCGCGCGCCGATCTGCAGCGGCACGACATAGTTCATCAAGCCGGTCACGAAAGGCATCGCCACGAAGAAGATCATGATCACGCCGTGGGCCGTGAAGACCTGGTCGTAGTGGTGCGGCGGCAGGAAGCCGGCATTCTCGCCGAAGGAGATGGCCTGCTGGGCGCGCATCATGAGTGCGTCGGCAAAGCCGCGCAGGAACATGACCAGGCCCAGGATCATGTACATGATGCCGATTTTCTTGTGGTCGATACTGGTGATCCAGTCGCGCCACAGCGTGCCCCACAGGCGGAAATAGGAGATGAGGCCGAACACGGCTGCACCGCCGACCACCACGCCCGCGAAGGTGGCGAGCAGGATCGGATCGTGGAAGGGAATCGCGTCCCAGCTGAGCCGACCGAAGATAAGCTTCGTCAAGTCAAGAGAGTCTTGCATGGTTACTTCTTCACAGTATTAATAGGGGTTTCGCAGATCTCGGTGCGGGCGCCGGCTTTGGCGTTCGCCAGCATGACCTTGCGTTCGAGCGCGTCTTGCGGCAGCTTCCTGAGGAGCGCCGCGGTGCGGGCACGCTGGGCGTCCTGCTGCATTTGCTGGTGCATGCAGGCGGCGCCTTCGGCCACGCAGCGGTTCAGGATGGCCATGTACAGGCTCGGGTCGACCGTGCCGTAATGGCGGATCGGCTCTTTTTCCGACGGTTTTTCCAGGGCCAGGTAATCGTTGCGGCCAAGCGGGGCCTGGCTGGTCCTGACCTTTGCGACCCAGGCGTCGAACTCGGCCTGGGTGGTGCCGCGGTAGGCGAAGCGCATGTGCGAGAAGCCGTCGCCGCTGAAGTTGGCCGACAGGCCCTTGTAGTTGCCGGTCTTGTTGAGCACCGCGTTCAGGGTCGTTTCCATCGCCGGCATCGTGTAGATCATGCCGGCCAGGGTCGGGATGTAGAAGGTGTTCATCACCGTCGACGAGGTCAGCTTGAAGCGGATCGGCGTGTCGATCGGGGTGACCAGTTCGTTGACCGTGGCGATGCCCAGCTCCGGATAGATGAACAGCCACTTCCAGTCGAGCGAGACGACCTGCACTTCGAGCACCTTGGTGCCGGCCGGGATCGGGCGGTTCTCGTCGAGGCGTTCGAGCGGCCGGTAAGGATCGAGCTTGTGGGTGCTGATCCAGGTGACCAGGCCGAGCGCGATCACGATCAGCAGGGGCGCGCCCCAGATGACGAGCTCGAGCTTGGTGGAATGGTCCCAATCCGGTTCGTACTTGGCATTCGCGCCCTTACGATATTTCCATGCGAACACAACGGTCAGGATCATCACCGGAACGATAATGATCAACATCAGCCACACCGAAATCTTGATGAGATCGGCCTGCTGCCGCGCAATATCACCGGCTGGATTCATCACCACCGTGTTGCAGCCGGACAGCACCGCAAGCAGGAGGAGCGACAGCCCGGAACGGACAATTTTAGGTTTCATGCTAGGTATCTAACGTTACATGGGTATAAGAACATGCTACTGTACCGGCATCGGCCGTCACTGCACATTGGACGTTTTGTCCCACCCTGATCCCGAAGGCCAGGGGGTATGATGACGGCCGTGGACCTACCTGGAGAGCTAAGAATATGCAAAGCACGACCTACGGCGGCGCCGGAGCCGCTCCCGTCAGCGCACCCCATAGTGGTGCGCGCAACATCAACTCGCGGGACGGCAATATTTCGCCGGGCGATATCGCCGTTGGCGTGGTCATCGGCCGCGCATCCGAGTATTTCGATTTCTTTGTCTACGCCATTGCTTCCGTGCTGGTCTTCCCTGCGGTCTTTTTCCCGTGGGCTGATCGGCTCGATGGCACACTTTACTCCTTTACCATTTTTGCGTTCGCTTTCATCGCGCGCCCGGTCGGTACCATCGTCTTCATGAAGATCCAGGAACGCTTTTCGCGCGAGATCAAGCTGACGATCGCGCTCTTCCTGATGGGCACGGCAACCGTCACGATCTCCTTCCTGCCCACCTATGGCCAGATCGGCATGCTGTCGATCGTGCTGCTGGCGGCCATGCGCATCGCCCAGGGCGTGGCCCAGGGCGGCTCCTGGGACGGTCTGCCTTCGCTGCTGGCCCTGAGCGCGCCCGAGCACAAGCGCGGCTGGTACGCGATGCTAGGCCAGCTGGCCGCCCCGATCGGCTTCCTGATCGCCGCCGGCCTGTTCGCCTTCCTGCTCGAGAACCTGCAGAGCGACGACTTCCTGGTCTGGGGCTGGCGTTATCCGTTCTTCGTTGCTTTCGCCCTGAACGTCGTCGCCCTGTTCGCGCGCCTGCGCCTGGTCTCGACCTCGGAATATTCGCGCCTGCTCGACGCGCACGAGCTGGATCCGGCGCCGGTCGGCGAACTGGTCAGCAAGCAAGGCTCGACCATCGTGATCGGCGCCCTCGCCGCCCTCGCCAGCTATGCGCTGTTCCACCTGGTGACCGTGTTCCCGCTGTCGTGGATGCAGCTGTATGACACGCGCCCGATCAGCGGCTTCCTGTATATCCAGATGTGGGGCGCGGGCGTTGCCGCCGTCTGCATCCTGATTTCCGGCCTGGTCGCCGACAAGGTCGGCCGCCGCACCACGCTCGGCACCCTGGCCGTGCTGATCGCGCTGTTCTCGGCCTTTGTTCCGACCCTGTTAGAGGGCGGCGAGTCCGGCCAGGACCTGTTCGTCCTGATCGGCTTCGGCCTGCTCGGCCTGTCCTACGGCCAGGCGGCGGGCGCCGTGACCTCGAACTTCGAATCGCGCTTCCGCTACACCGGCGCGGCGCTGACCTCGGACCTGGCCTGGCTGGTCGGCGCGGCATTTGCCCCGCTGGTCGCGCTCGGCTTGTCGGCCCACTTCGGCCTGGGCTATGTCAGCCTCTACCTGCTGTCGGGCGCGCTCGGCTCGCTGGCCGCGCTGAGCCTGAACCGCAAGCTGGAAATAAAGGACTGATCAAGGACCAGCTGCATTGGTCGAAACAAAAAATCCGGCCGGACAGCTTGTCCAGCCGGATTTTTTTTGCCGCGAGCATGGTCTAACTGTGTTTGGAGCGTGATGCGGCATGACACGCAAGATCCTGGTCACCATCCCGGTGGGCACGGCCGTACTGCAAGGATTGCTGGAACTGCCGGCCACGCCGATCGGCATGGTGCTCTTCGCCCACGGCAGCGGCAGCAGCCGCTTCAGCCCGCGTAACAATGCCGTCGCCGGCGAGCTGCGCGCCGCCGGCGTCGGCACCCTGCTGCTTGATCTGCTGACGCCCGAGGAAGACGCCACCGTCCAGAACCGCTTCGATATCGAGTTGTTGGTGGCGCGCCTGCACGCGGCCGCCACCTGGATCGGCACCGAGCCCCTGACCGCTCCCCTGCCCCTCGGCCTGTTCGGCGCCAGCACCGGCGCGGCCGCGGCCCTGCGCCTGGCCAGCGACGACGGCACCGGCATCGCCGCCGTGGTCTCGCGCGGCGGCCGCCCCGACCTGGCCGGGCCCGCACTGGCGCGCGTCATCGCACCGACCCTGCTGATCGTGGGCGGCGAAGATGGGGTCGTCGTGGACCTGAACCGGCAAGCCTTCGACGCCCTTGCCTGCGAAAAGGCGCTCGAGATCGTGCCGGGAGCAGGACATTTGTTCGAGGAACCGGGCGCGCTGGCGCAGGTGTCGACACTGGCGACGAACTGGTTCGTGCGGCATTTCGAGCCGTAATCGGCTTGGATTTCCGTAGGGTGGGCTCCTGAGCCCACGCGGTATCACTCTGAGCGGATTCACGCCAGCGCCGTATCCAGCACCGTCATCAAGATAAACCCGAACACCAGCGCAATCGTCGCCGAGGTCTCATTGCCGTTCTCGCGCATTTCGGGAATCACGTCGTGGACGATCACGAACAGCATCGCGCCGCCCGCCGCCGCCAGGGCAATCGGCAACAGGCCGGCCGAGATGCCGATCAGGGCCACGCCGAAGGCGGCCGCCACCGGCTCGACCAAGCCCGACAGCACCCCCAGCCCGACCGCGGTCAGGCGGCTGTAGCCGACCGTGCGCAGCGCAAGCGCCACGACCAGGCCTTCCGGCACGTCCTGGATCGAGACTCCGGTCATCAGGGAATGCGCCTTGTCGAGGTCGATCCCGGCATAGGCCACGCCGATCGCCATGCCTTCGGGCAAGTTGTGGAGGGCGACGGCGGCCACGAACATCCAGGCGCGGCGCAGCGAACTGGCGTTGGAATTTTTTTCCAGCACGCTGCTTGGCTCGATCGCACGGCTCATCAGGAGGATGGCGCCGGCGCCCGCCATGATGCCGACACCTGCCAGCAGGCTCGCTTCCCATGGGCCCGCGCCCGCGGACTTGGCCGCCGCGATGGCTGGGATGACGAGCGAAAACGCTGTTGCGCCCAGCATGACGCCGGCGCCGAAACCGAGGAAGCAGTCGTAGGTACGTTTTGAAAAATTCTGTGAAAACAGGACCGGCAAGGTCCCGAGCGCGGTTGCCGCGGCAGCAATGGCGCCGCCCAGCAATGCGTTATGCATCTTCGGGTTGGCATTCATGACCTGGTCGACCAGGCTACCGAGCAACAACAAACAACCCACCGAGCAAATCAGCAGGCCGATCGCGCGCCGAACGGTGAGCGCACGGACGATGGCGTCTGTCCAGCCGAGCTTGCGTGAGTCAGAGTCAATCCCAGAATCCATCAACAATCCTTTCCGCCCGCCGGCTGTGTGCTTGTTACGCTTGCCCACTGTACCAGCGGCGCGGCGTGCGTGGCGGCCGATAGGCTGGCCGCCGCGCACGCCACATTCTCATTCGCTTACGGCTCGCTTGTTTGATGGCTTACTTGGCGGCCTGCTTGACTGCCGAAGCGCCCTTGGGCGTCGATGGATCCAGGCCCAGCTCGGCGCCGGTCTGCGGATCCGTCGAAGGATCGGACATGGTGCGCATCTGCATTTGCTTGAGCACCTTGACGTCCTCGGCCGGCAGTTTCACTTCGGCGTCGCCCGAGCCGCCGTCGACCGCCATCTGCTTCTCGCGGTCGGACACGAAGTCCCAGTCCGGACCCTGGTTCCATGGGCCGCGCATTTCGCCTTCGCCCTGCGACATGTTGTAATACACGCTCGAGAAGCGCGGATCGACCGGCGATTTACCTGCCGGGAAATTCGACTCCATCGAATACAGCGCCTTCTCGAAGGACTTCTGGTGCGCCACTTCGCGCGTCATCAGGAAACCGAGTGCTTCTTTCACGCCCGGGTCGTCGGTCAGCGAGATCAGGCGTTCGTAGACGATCTTGGCGCGCGATTCGGCGGCGATGTTGGAACGCAGGTCGGCGCTCGGCTCGGTGATCGAGTCGATATAGGCTGCCGTCCACGGCACGCCGGCCGAATTGACCAGCGGGGTACCGGCGCCGTACAGCACCTGGGTCACGTGGCTGTCGTTGCCGGCGCCGGTGATCTTGCGGTAGGTCTCGGCTTCGGTATCGACTGCTTCAGCAAGGCGGCCCTTGGCGCCCTTGTTCAGCATGGCGACGATGTGGCCGATCACTTCGAGGTGGCTGAGCTCCTCGGTCGCGATGTCCATCAGCATGTCCTTGCGGCCCGCGTCGTCTTCCGAGACGGCCTGGGTAAAGTAGCGCATGGCGGCAGCGAGCTCGCCCTGTGGCCCACCGAATTGCTCGAGCATCAGATTGGCAAGGCCAGGATTGGGGCCGCTGACGCGGACTGTGTACTGCAGGCGTTTGTTATGTGCAAACATTCCGACTCCTCTGATAGATTTAGTCTAAGCGTCCACGCGACAGCGTGCGACACATCCGTATACGGCTGGAGTACACCGTCGAACATGGCTCATCTTGGCAGTGACGGGATGACAAGTAATCAGTCGCCTCGCCGTATTCGTGTAGGACTGCGGCGACACGCTGTTGATGAGCGCAGAATCATTTCCGGGAAGATTTGTATCGGAGTGGAAATACTTGCAGTTACAAAATGTTTGTGTGAACAGACGCGCAGGCGGGGCATGCAGCCTGCGCGTTACACCAACTATTACGAGCTACGAATTCCTGGCGTCATCCTGAACACGCGCCATCGGCCGACAAGGCTCTGCGACCTACTCCTACTTCGTGCGCCCAGCCGCGCGACTAGCATCTTAATTATTCGTCAATACGGAGGGATGCCAAATGTTTTCCT
The DNA here is from genome assembly GCF_059685915.1 of Telluria sp. LT2P34. Taxonomy (NCBI): domain Bacteria; kingdom Pseudomonadati; phylum Pseudomonadota; class Betaproteobacteria; order Burkholderiales; family Oxalobacteraceae; genus Telluria; species Telluria sp. LT2P34. The sequence continues at coordinate 107,815 of NZ_JCASIN010000001.1, read as the reverse complement.
TGAACCAGCTCAGCCCAACCATCACCGACATGATCCGCTTCGATCACTCGCACGTGATGGTCACGTTCCACCAATACACGAAAGACAAGTCGCCCAGCGTCAAGAAGGCCCTGGCGGAAACCATCTGTACCGCCCTTGAAATCCACGCCACGCTGGAAGAGGAAGTGTTCTATCCGGTCATGCGCCAGCTCGACAAGGGCGAACCCTTTGTCCACAAGGCCGAGCCGGAACACAACGACATGCGCCGCATGATTTCGGACCTGCGCCGCACCAGCGCTTCCGACCCGCGCCACGACAAGCTGCTGCTCGAACTGATGCGCGACGTGATCCACCATGTGGCCGACGAGGAAACCACCCTGCTGCCGCAGGCGGAAATGCTGATGACGCGGGCGCGCCTGTCGGAACTCGGTTCGCAAATGACCAAGCGCCGCATGGAATTGCTTGCGCCGAAGGCGGGCAAGCTGGCCAAGAGCCATGCGGTGGGCTTCTCGGGCAGCACGACGGCAGTCGTCGTCGGCCTCGCCAGCGCCCTGTTCGCGATGCGCCACCTGGTCAAGAAGCCGGACGGGACCTCGGCCAACACCAAGACCTGGGCCAACGCCAACTCGATGCCGCACGGTAGCTGAGTCAGGTAATACCTACACTGCGCCTGCCGGCCTAGGCCAGCAGGCGCCGCAGCGCCGCTTCCAGCGGCGGCACCAGCCATGGTGCAAGCAGGGCCGTGAGCACCCCGTTCAAACCCATGCTGAGTCCGGCAAAAGCACCCATCTCGAGACTGACCTGGAAGGCGCGCGCCGTGCCGATGCCGTGCGCCGCCACGCCCAGCGCAAAGCCACGCGCGGCCGGCGATTCGATGCGCAGGGCATTGAAGAGGAAACGCGCGATCACCGCGCCGAAGATGCCGGTGCCGATCACCAGCACGGCGGTCAGCGCGGGCACGCCGGACAGCCGTTCCGAGACCGCCATCGCGATCGGCGTGGTGGCCGATTTCGGGGCGACGCTGCGCACCAGCGCGACCGGACCTCCCAGCAGCATCACGACCGAAACCGCGCTCACGATCGCCGTCACGCTGCCCGCCGCCAGCGCGCACAGCAAGGGCAGGATTGCGCGCCGCATGCGCGGCAACTGGCGTGCCAGCGGCAGCGCCAGCGCCACCGTTGCCGGACCGAGCAGGAAATGAACGAACTGCGCTCCCGAAAAATAGCGCTCGTAGGACATGCCGCTGGCGAGCAAGGCCAGGCTGACCAGCGCGATGGCGATCGCGACCGGATTGGCCAGCGGCGAATAACGGCAGCGCGCATAGATGGCCTGGGCGGCGAGGTAGGCGCACAAGGTCAGCGTCAGCCCGGCCAGGGGCGAGGCCGACAGGTAGACCCAGAAGTGCCCGAGGCTAGCGAGGCCCGGCATCGGCATCGTTCTGCGGCTCCGGCGCGATATTGCGCAGGATGAGCGCGGTGACCGCCAGCGACAGGACGGTCGACACCACCAGCGAGGCGAGGATCGCCAGCCAGTGCCCGCTGCCGCTGCCGGCGGCGGCAATGATGCCCACGCCCGCCGGGACGAACAGCAGCGACAGGTGGCGCAGCAGCTCGCTGGCTGCCGCCTCGATGCGTCCCTGCAGCGCCGGCCACAGCAACAGCGCCGCGAACAGCAGCACCATGCCGGCGACCGGGCCCGGAACCGGCAAGCCGAGCAGGAAGACGATGCCTTCGCCGAGGCACTGGAACAGCAGCAGGATGGCGAAGGCGGGCAGCATGGCGTCGGTCAGGCGGTCCCGACGTCTTACGCCGCTTCGGTTGCCGCGCCGATCGCTCCGCGCTTGACCTGGTCGCGCTCGATCGACTCGAACAGCGCCTTGAAATTGCCCTCGCCGAAGCCGTCGTCGCCCTTGCGCTGGATGAATTCGAAGAACACGGGACCGAGCTGGGTTTCCGAGAAAATCTGCAGCAGCAGGCGTGGCTTGCCGTCCACCACCGAACCGTCGAGCAGCAGGCCGCGCGTCTGCAGGTCGGCAGGGTTTTCGCCATGGCCCGGAATGCGGCCCTCCAGCATCTCGTAATAGGTCTCGGGCGGCGCGGCCATCAGCGGCACGCCGGCGGCGCGCAGGCTGTCCACGGTTGCCTTCAGGTCCTCGCTCAGGAGGGCGATGTGCTGGATGCCCTCGCCGTTGAACTGCATCAGGAATTCCTCGATCTGGCCGCCGCCGGCCTTGCCTTCTTCGTTCAGGGGAATCCGGATCTTGCCGTCCGGGGCGGTCATCGCCTTCGAGGTCAGGCCGGTGTACTCGCCCTTGATGTCGAAGTAGCGGATCTCGCGGAAATTGAACAGCTTTTCGTAGAACCCGGCCCAGAAGGACATGCGGCCGCGGTAGACGTTGTGGGTCAGGTGGTCGATGATCTGCAGGCCGTGGCCGGGCGGGCGGCGGTCGACGCCGTCGATGAATTCGAAATCGATGTCATAGATCGACTTGCCGTCTTCGAAACGGTCGATCAGGTAGAGCGGCGCGCCGCCGATGCCCTTGATCGCCGGCAGGCGCAGTTCCATCGGGCCGGTCGGAATGTCGACGGCCTGGGCGCCCAATTCCAGGGCGCGCGCATAAGCCTTGTGCGCATCCTTGACGCGGAAGGCCATGCCGCAGGCCGACGGGCCGTGCTCGGCGGCGAAATAGGCTGCGTAGCTCTTCGGCTCGTTGTTGACGATGAAATTGATTTCGCCCTGGCGGAACAGCACCACGTCTTTCGAGCGGTGCACCGCGACCTTGGTGAAGCCCAGCTTTTCGAAGAGCGGCTCGAGCACGCCCGGCGTGGGCGATGCGAACTCGACGAACTCGAAGCCCATCAGGCCCATTGGATTGTCAAACAGGTCAGCCATCTTGTTTTCCTCTTGATGCAAAATTATCTCCCCAGCCGGCGCGCCAGCCTCATGAGCGGCAGCGCCGGGCGGAACCTGCCAGCCGGATTGATCATCGCGGCTAACGAACCATGCGCCGGCCTCGTGCATGGCTTGATCAGGCACGGGCGGCGTCAACGACGGCAATGATACGCCAGTTGGCCGTCTTGCTCTTCTTTACATGATGTCGAATCGGCACTGGCCGAGCCAGGGATGGGAGATCAGCGCTGCGGGCCGGGCCGGGTCCGCTCGCGCAGCAGCGTCCCGATATCGTTCAGCAGCACGGCCGGATGCAGGTAGGAGGTCGAATAGATTTCGCGCACCTGGCCGCCGGCGTCGAGCAGGTAGACCTTCAGCATATGGCTCAGCACCGGCACGCGCTGGCCCGGCGCGCTGGCCGCCACCGAGACATCCTGGCCGAAGCCGTCGAGCAGCGGCGCCAGATCGCGGCCGTTGCGGGTGGTGAGGAAACGCCATTCCAGGCCGCGCCCTTCCCTCGCCTCGCGCCCGCCGTAGCTGCGCATCGCCGCCGGCGTGTCGTGGACCGGGTCGAAGCTCATGCTGACGAAACGCACCTTGCCGTGCAAACCGGGCGTGCGCTCGATGGTGTCCTTCAGGCTGTGCAGCGTGGCATAGGCCAGCGGGCAGGCTTTGGAATCGGTGCAATAGGTATAGATGAAGGAGAACAGCGTGACCTTGCCACGGGTGAATTGCGACAGGCGGCGCAGCTTGCCATCGCTGTCGAGCACGAGCCCGTCGGGCGCCTGCATGATCCGCTCGAGCCGGTAACTGCCGGCCGCGGGCGGCACAAAGGCGAGCGCCGGGACCGCTGGCGCGCCGGCCCCGGCGGCGTTCCCGCCGCCTGCCGCCAGCACCAGCACCAGCACCAGCCAGGCGGCCGTAAGCGCTGGTTTCACCGCGCCGCCACCTGCGCCGCCGGCCCGCCATAGGCCGCCTGCTGCCCGGTCTTCGCCCCCAGCTTCATATGGTGCGGCCGCCCGAGTTTCAGCTTGTAGAAATCGACTTGCCAGCGTTCGCTCAACTGCTTGCCGTCCCAGGCGAACAGCTTCACGAACTGCTCGTTGTCGGCGCCGCCCTTGTCCCAGTTGGCCAGCAGCGACGAGCTCACATAGATGCGCTTGCCATCCCAGCTTTGCGAAATCATGTTGACCTGGGCACCGGTCTTTTTGGCATAGGTCTGGCGCGGCGCTTCCGGCTTGCTGATATCGAAATACCGGGTCGTGCCATCCATAAAGGTGTTGACCCAGAGACCCTTGCCGTCGGCCCGCATCGAGATATCGACCGGCAAAGGCGTTTTGGCCGGGTCGCCGATGGCGCCGACATCCCTGGCTTGCCAGCCGCCCTTGCCGTCGCGCTTGACCAGCCACAGCCTGGAGGTGAGCGCGGTGGCGGTCATGGCCCAGTCGTCGCCGCCTCCCAACGACCAGCGGATCTCGAGCGGTGCGCCGGGCACGCTCAGCACCTGCTCGGGCTGCATCGTCTTCAGGTTCCAGACCACCATCGTGTTGCCGAACTGCTTCATTGCGCCCTGGTCCTCGATCAGGCTGCCCAGCGGCCGCATGTAGTTCTGCTTGCCGGTGAAACTCGAACTGAGCATGGTGTTGCGGGATGGATTCACCGCCAGGTCATAGCCGTAGCCGTCGCCGCCTTTGCTTGTAGGCATGTCGTAGCTGCGGATGAACTCGCCCTTGTTGTTGTACAAGGCCATGCCGGTCTTGCCGCCGCCATCCCTGGCGTTCGACAGCGCCCCGATCAGCATCCTTCCGGGCAATGCATAAAAGGTGTGCGGGCCGACGAGCCCGGAGCGTTTGGCGAAATCGCTGATGGTATTGACCAGCCGCGGTTTGGCGGGGTCGGTGTGGATGTCGAAGATATAAATCTTGCTGTCGTCGAGTCCGCCGGCCCAGAGGAAGCGCCGGTCGTCGCTGAAGCCCGCATGGTGGGCCTCGCCGCGCCCGCCCACCGATACCTGGGTCACGACCTTGCCGAAGGTCGGCGACTTCGGATTGGCGTCGAGCGTGACGAGCTTGTCGGAGCCGTCGCCCATGCCCGCCACGCCCAGCGTCCACACATACAGGTAATCCTCCTGTCCCTTGATCAGGTTCGACAGGTAGGGGGAGTTACAGGTTTCATCGGCCAGCGCCAGCGGATTGAGCGGGCCCAGCATGAGAGTGGCAAGCACGAGCGCGGATCGTTTCAGTCGCATGGGGATCTCCTGTGAGCATGGGGGCGCCAATGCAAATTTGGCAATGCTCAATAGTCGCCGCCCGCTGGCGTCCCGGTTTGCGCCAGATCAAAGCGGGCCAAAAAAACGAACTCAAGCACAGCTGGGCCAGCAGCCCGCCGCCGGCCACGCTTATTGATAAAATAGCGCGTAATCATACGTACAACAAACGCCTTCACGAAAGACTTTGGATGACCCAGAATAGTGGTACGGAAGCCGGCTACCAGTCCGGTTTCGGCAACGAATTCGCCACCGAGGCCTTGCCCGGCGCCCTGCCGCAGCACCGCAACTCGCCCCAGCGCGTCGCCTACGGCCTGTACGCAGAGCAGATTTCCGGTACCGCCTTCACGGCCCCGCGCTCGCACAACCGGCGCTCCTGGCTGTACCGCATCCGTCCCGCCGCGATGCACGGCGCTTTCGAGCAGATCGACAGTGGCCGTATCGTCGGCAATTTCACGCAGGTGGCGCCGCCGCCGAACCAGATGCGCTGGAGCCCGCTGCCGATTCCGGACGCGTCTGTCGATTTCATCGACGGCTGGGTCACCATGGCCGGGAATGGCTCGGCTGAATCGATGAGCGGCTGCGCGGTGCACCTGTACGCCGCCAACACATCGATGAGGGACCGCTTTTTCTACTCGGCCGACGGCGAGCTGCTGATCGTGCCGCAAGAGGGCCGACTCGAAATCGCCACCGAGCTGGGCACAATCGCGCTGGAACCGCAGGAAATCGCCGTCATTCCGCGCGGCATCCGGTTCCAGGTGCGCCTGCCGGACGGCGCGGCGCGCGGCTATATCTGCGAAAACTTCGGCGCCCTGCTGCGCCTGCCCGACCTTGGGCCGATCGGCTCGAACGGACTGGCCAACCCGCGCGATTTCCTGACGCCGGTCGCGTCCTACGAGGAGCGCGAGGGCGATTTCACGCTAGTGGCGAAGTTCTGCGGCAAGCTGTGGGCCGCGCCCCTGAAGCACTCACCGCTCGACGTCGTTGCCTGGCACGGCAATTACGCGCCCTATAAATACGACCTGCGCCACTTCAACACCATCGGCACGATCAGCTACGACCACCCCGATCCTTCGATTTTCCTGGTGCTGCATGCGGCAAGCGACACGCCGGGTGTCAGCAGCCTCGACTTCGTCATCTTCCCGCCGCGCTGGCTGGCCGCCGAAGACAGCTTCCGTCCACCCTGGTTCCACCGGAATGTCGCCAGCGAGTTCATGGGCCTGGTGCATGGCGCCTACGACGCCAAGGCCGAGGGTTTCGTTCCGGGCGGCGCCAGCCTGCACAACTGCATGAGCGGCCACGGGCCGGATGCGGCGACTTTTGAGAAAGCCAGCAATGCCGACACCAGCAGCCCGAGCAAGGTGGCCGACACCATGGCCTTCATGTTCGAGACACGGAACGTGCTGTGCCCGACGGTGCACGCGCTCGCCTCGCCGCAATTGCAGGCCGGCTACCACGACTGCTGGGCCGGCATCCACAAGAACTTCCGGCCGACGCCCTGAGGCGGCACGCGCACTGAAAACGCCGGCTTGTACCGAACAGGAATTGACCCGGCTTTATCCGCCACACATATCGATCGCATCAGTAGCACATCCATGCTCCCAACTAGCATGGGGAAGTTGAACGGCAGGACGGCCCCCGTGGCCGGCCAGAACGCAACTTTCTCAGGAGAAGGCTATGGATGTTCCTCCAGCAAACGATGGGCTCGATGCGAACCGCAGGAAATTGTTGAAAGGCAGCGTCGCCGCTGGCGCCGCCACCGCAGCATATGGCTGGCTTTCCCCGGGCACGGCGCAGACAACGGCCCCCGTGCCGACGCCGCCTCCCGCGCCCTACCTCGAGCCATTTCTCGATGCGCTGACGGTGTCGCCGGTCAAGGCGCCAACCCTGCTTTATCCGCGGCCCGGGCGCTATCCGGTGCCGGGCGAAGCGGGACGCGATCCGCACCAGCGCTACGAGGAATTCCTGCCCCAGCGCGAGTACGAACTGGTGGCGCGTACCGCGCGCCACAGGTACCACATGCACCTGCCCGAGGAAACCGTCTGGGCATATGACGGGATGGTGCCGGGCCCGACTTTCGTCGCGCGGATCGGGCAACCGGTCATGCTGCGGGTGCGTAATGCGCTGCCGCAGGAACACGTCGGTTTCGGCTCCCCGGAACTCAGCACCCACCTGCACAGCGGTCACGTCGGCTCGGAAGCGGATGGCTTTGCAGGCTGTTATTACAGCCCCACCAGGGCCGGCCCTGCAATGCGCTACCCGGGCGCCTTCTACGATCACCATTACCCGCAATACCCGTCGAATGGCGACTTGCGCAACGTCACCAATACCCTGTGGTACCACGACCACCGCGAAGACTATACCGGCCCGAATGTCTACCGGGGTCTGGCCGGCTTTTACCTGAACTTCGACGCCCTCGACTCCGGCAGCGAGTACACGGGCCTGCGCTTGCCCAGCGGCGTCGGCAAGTACGACATTCCGCTGCTCTTGCAAGACAAGAAATTCGATTCCGGAGGCAACCTCGTCTACGAGCAGTTCGATCCGGAAGGCTTCCTGGGCAACCACTTTCTCGTCAACGGCAAGGTCCAGCCTTATTTCAAGGTCGAAGGCCGCAAATACCGCTTCCGCCTGCTCAACGGCAGCATGGCGCGCTGGTTCGAGATGGTGCTGGCGGACGAGGCCCATCGGGTGCACAACTTTACCTTCCTCGGCAGCGACGGCAACCTGCTCGAGCGGCCCCTGACGCTGCAGAAAATCATGCTCGCCATGGCCGAGCGCGCCGATATCATCATCGACTTTTCCAAGTATCCGCCAGGCACCAAGCTCTACCTGGTCAACCGGCTCGAGCAGAACGACCCGCGCAAACCCACCGGCGACCGGCTGTATCCGGGCATCCGCATGCTGCGCTTCGAGGTCGGGCCGCGCACCGCCGACAACAGCGTGATCCCGGCCTACCTGCGGCCCCTCGCGCCCATGCCCGACCCCGGGACGGTCGACATCCGCCGCAAGTGGATGTTCGAGCGCAACAACGGGCAATGGTCGATCAACGGCAAATTCTTCAATGCCGAGCGCGTGGACGCGGCGCCGCGGCTGGACGTTCCCGAAATCTGGCGTATCGAAACCTCCGGCGGCTGGGCGCATCCGGTGCACGTGCACCTGGACGACTTCCGCATCCTGTCGATCGACGGCAAGGCCCCGCCGCCGGAATGGCGCGGGCGCAAGGATACGATTCCGATGCTGCCGGGGACCCGGGCCGAGATCCTGGTCCTGTTCCGTGACTTTACCGGCAAGTACATGATGCATTGCCACCATCACGCCCATGAGGATCACGCCATGATGATTCGCTTCGATGTCTTGCCGAGGACTGCAGCGAAGGAGGAGTCGAAATGAGTACCAGCCAAAACGCCTTCCCGAATCCGGTGCTGCTGACCCACACGGGCCAGCGCGTGCGCTTTTACGACGATCTCGTCAAGGGAAACAAGGTGGTCGTGTTCAACATGATGTACGCCAATTGCACGAACATCTGCCCGCCGAATACGGCCAGCCTGCTGCACGTGCAAAAGCTGCTGGGCAAGCGCATGGGGCGCGACGTTTTCTTCTATTCGCTTACGCTCCAGCCCGACTTCGACCGCCCGCCCGACCTCCAGGCCTATGCCCGGCGCTACGGCGTCGGGCCCGGCTGGACCTTCCTGACCGGCGCCCGCCGCGACATCGAGGCAATCCGCCGCAAGCTGGGCTTCTTCGACGCCGATCCGCAGGTCGATGCCGACCTCAAGCAGCACACCGGGATGGTCCGCATCGGTAACCAGGCGCTCGACCGCTGGTCGATGATGCCCTCGCAGCTGCCGCCGCCCCGGCTGGCAAGGTCGATCGGGGAGCTGGCTGGATAAGCGGACCTAGTCGCGCTTGTCCTTGCGCTTGTCGTCCAGATAGGGCGGCACATTGGCCGCGATCCGGGCGAACTCGGCCTCGCTCAGCGGCAGGCGCCGGAACGCCGCCCAGGCATCCACCGGGCGCAGGTTGGCGCCCTGCGCCGAATCGCTGCCGTACAGTACCCGCGACACGCCAACCTGGCGGATGCGTTTCGCAAGCAGCGCCGCGGCCTCCGGCGTGATGTCGCGGTCGGCGATCGAGGCGACGTCGAACCACAGCTGGCGCGTGGCCGGGTGGCCCCTTTCGACCGCCTGCGCCAGTTCGGCCAGCACCTCGCGCGCCGGCGGGTCCTCGAAGCCCGGCCCGGTGCCGCCCATGTGCGCCACCTGCACGGCGACGTCGGGCGCGGCCGGCAGCACCTTGTCGAGGAAGGCGCGCGCTTCCGGGGCGCCGAAGGGCCGCTTGTGGCGGATGCTGGTGCGCATGTGGATGACGATCGCCATGCCGCGGGCGTTGGCGGCGGCAAACACCTCGGCCAGGCGCGCCAGGTGCGCCGGATTGTCGAGCTGTACGTCCGAATTCCCGAGATGCATCTTGATGCCCCGCTTCAAGCCGGGGTGGCCGGCGCAGCGCCGGATTTCCTCGAGCGCGTAGTCGCGCATCGGCGCGATCCCGCACAGGGCCACCAGGCGCTCCGGAAACTGCGCCGCCTGGGCCGCGGTCCAGTCGTTCTCGCGCCGTGTGCGCGCATATTCGTTCTCGACCTTGCGGTTCGGGCTGCCGTACATGTAGGCGGTCGACAGCAGCACCGCCTTCCTCATGCCGGCCGCGTCGAGAAGCGACAGCAAGTCCTTTGCCGCCAATGGCTTGAGGCCGGATTCGGGGCCGATCAGGGCGATCGTCTCGTCGCTGAACAGGTGCTGGTGGAAGTCGCCGACCGGCGCCGGCTGAACCGGTTGCGCTCGGACGGCCCCGCAGGCCAGGACGAGCGAGATCAGGAAAATACGGCTGCGCATGTCGGTTCCTTCTTGTTTGGATGCCGGACATTAGCACTTCGCCAACCCGGTTTCCCGGGTCATGCGACGGGCCGTCGAAATTTCGGCCCGAAGCGCCCGGCTTCGCCGACGAACGGCGCCGGCCTCAGTGCGCCCTGGCTGCCGGCCCGCCCAGCGGCCCCGCCGCGTCCCCATCGTCGGTGGCGAAACGCCGCATCGAATACGCGAACACCAGCCCGCCGGCGTACATCAGCACGCCGTACAGCGCGCCGGGAATCGCCATCGCCTCCTGCTTCAGGACGGTGCTCGCGATGACCAGCGCCAGCGTCGCGTTCTGCACCGCCGTTTCGATGCCGAGCGTGATCGACTGGCGCCGCGACAGGCGCGCCAGGCGTGCCAGCAGGAAGCCGCATACCAGCATGCTGACGTTCAGGGCCACGGCGAAGGGCGCCAGGCTGGCGAAATTGTCGCGCAGCAGCGCCCAGTTCTTGGCGGCGGCGGCGATCACGATCAGGATGAACAGGACGGTGGCGATTTTCGTGGCTGTCGGTTCGATGCGCAGGGCCCAGTCCGGGCGCCGGCTGCGCAGCAGCATGCCGAGCGCCACCGGCAGGCCGACCATCAGGAAGATCTGCCCCATCATCGCGCCGACCGGCGCTTTGACCACCTGCGTCGCCTGTGCCGCGCGCAGGAAATAGTCGAGCGAGAACGACACGATGATCGGCAGCGTGAAGATGGTCAGCACGCTGGCGACCGCTGTGAAGCTGAGCGCCAGGGCGACGTCGCCGCGCGCGAGATAGGTCAGCAGGTTCGAGGTGGAACCGGTCGGGCAGGCGGCCAGGATCATGAAGCCGACGGCGAACGCGCCGCCCAGGCCCGCCACCTTGAGCATGGCGAAGCAGGCCAGCGGCAACAGCACGAAATGGCACAGCATCCCGACCAGCAAGGCGCGCGGCTGGCGGGCGATGCGCGCGAAATCGGGAGGCGTGAGGCCGAGCCCCAGCGAAAACATGATGAAAGCCAGCACAGCCGGCAACAGCACACTCGAAACGATATCTCCTTGCATGGGCCTGTCTCCTTTGTTAGCTGAAGGAAATCACAGTTAAGACCATATTGACAAGCATTTGTTCAATTACGCTACTTGCGAGTCGTGCGGCGATGCGCGTGCCCGGCGTGCGATCATGTTGACAATCTTGCCAATCCGACCTTTGCGTACTCCATGTTGACCAGCATCCTGATCATCCTTTTCCTGATTCTACTGAATGGCGTATTTGCAATGTCCGAGCTGGCGCTGGTGTCGGCCAAGCGCATGCGGCTGGAAAAAGCGGCCGGGGAAGGCAGCCGCGGCGCGCGCGCCGCGCTCGACCTGGCGGACGAGCCCAGCAACTTCCTCTCCACCGTGCAGGTCGGCATCACCGTCATCAGCATTTTCAACGGTGCCTTCGGCGAAGCCTCGCTGGTGGCGCAGCTGAAACCGATCTTCGAAACCGTACCCGCCATCGCGCCCTACGCCTACCAGGCGGCGCTCGGCCTGGTGGTGGTCTGCATCACGATTGCCTCGATCATCCTCGGCGAACTCGTTCCGAAGCGCATCGCGATGGCCTACCCGGAAGCGATGGCCACCTTCGTCGCCCCGCCGCTGCGCGTACTGTCGACGGTGATGTCGCCCTTCGTCAAGATCCTGGCCCTGACCACCGAGGCCATCGTGCGCCTGCTGGGCATCGGCCGCCACAAGGAAGAAGCGCCGACCGAGGAAGACATCACCGGCATGATCAAGGAGAGCACGGACGCCGGCGTGTTCGAGAAAACCGAATACGACATCGTCTCGCGCGCCCTGCGCCTGGACGACCAGCACCTGAAGTCTTTGATGACGCCACGCGTCGACGTCGCCTTCGTCGATTTGGAAGACCCGCGCACGGACAACCTGGAACGCATCGCCGGCAGCCGCTACAGCCGCCTGCCGGTCTGCCGCGGCGACCGTTCCCACGTGGTCGGCTTCGTCCACACGCGCGACCTGCTGGCCCAGGCGGTGCGCGCCGGCTCGCTCGACGCCATCGACATCGAAGCCGCGGTCCAGGACATCCTGTACGTTCCCGAAAGCGTCAGCGCAATGGCCCTGCTGGAACTGTTCAAGAAGAACAATGCCGAGCTGGCGCTGATCGTCGACGAATACGGCGACATCCAGGGCATGGTCACCCTGACCGACGTCATGAGCGCACTGGTGGGCGACGTCACCGTCATCGGCGAGCAATACGACCCGGACGCGGTGCAGCGCGAGGACGGCAGCTGGCTGCTCGACGGCGGCATGGCGCTCGACCGTTTCCGCGACCTGATGGAAGTGAACCTGAGTTTCCCCGGCGAGGACAGCGGCGCCTACCACACGCTGGCCGGCTTCATGCTCTACCAGCTCGGTTACATCCCGCGCGCCGCCGATGTCGTGGCCTGGCAGGACTACCGTTTCGAGATCGTCGACATGGACGGCAACCGCATCGACCGCCTGCTCGTCACCCAGGTCCCCGCCTCGAACGAGCCGGCCGACAGCGACACGGTGCAGGACAACAGCGCCACCTGAGCATGGACGCCATCGCCATCGGGCCGCTGGCCTTGCCGGTGCGGGTCGTGGCGCCGCTGCTGGCGATGGCGGCGGCCGGCGCGGTGGGCGCCTGGTGGGCGCGGCGCCGCGCCGTCGATCCGGCTAACCTGCTCTGGCAGATGGCGTTCTGGGGCTTGCTGGCGGCGCGCGCGGCCTTTGTGCTCAAGCACGTCGATACTTACCTCGACGCTCCGCTGGGCGTGGTGGACATCCGCGACGGCGGTTTTGTCGCCTTTGCCGGGCTGCTGGTGGCCCTGGCCATTGGCGCCGACGCCGCGCGCCGCGACGGCCGCTTGCGGCGCCCGCTCCTCAGCTCCGCGCTGGCCGGCATCGTAGTCTGGGCCGGCGCCACGGTCGCGTTCGGCGCGGGCGCAACGCCGGCGCCGCTTCCCGACATCACCCTGCGCCGCCTCGACGGCAGCGAACTCGTGCTGCGCGCGGGCGGCAAGCCGATGGTGGTCAACCTGTGGGCCACCTGGTGCCCGCCCTGCCGGCGCGAAATGCCGGCGCTCCGCGCGGCCCAGGCCGCCATGCCGGGCGTCGCCTTTGTCTTCGTCAACCAGGGCGAGACGGCTGCCGTCGTCCAGCGCTATCTCGACAGCGAACAGCTCGACTTGCAAGACCTCGTGCTCGACCCCGCGCGCGCCGTCGCCCGGGCGACGGGAGCCGTGGGCTACCCGACCACGCTGTTCTACGACGCCCGGGGCCGGCTGGTGACGCGCCACATGGGCGAGCTATCGAGCGCGCAGCTGAACGAGAAGCTGGGCCAGCTCGAGGGCCGTTGAAGCGCAGCGCGGCCGCCTCCTGAAATTGCCGTCCGCACGCCTCAGGATGGATTAGAATCATTTCCTTTTGAACACTGGCTCAGCGGCAATGACCGAATCGACCACCACTCCCATGCACGCCACCACCTCGACCGAACCGGCCCGGCAACTGACGCGCGGCCTGAAGAGCCGCCACATCCAGCTGATCGCGCTCGGCGGCGCCATCGGCACCGGCCTCTTCCTCGGCATCGCCCAGACCATCCAGATGGCCGGCCCGGCGGTGCTGCTCGGCTATGGCGTCGCCGGGCTGGTCGCCTTCCTGATCATGCGCCAGCTCGCCGAACTGGTGGTGGACGAGCCGGTCGCCGGTTCCGTCGCCTATTTCGCCGACAAATACGGCGGCCACATGGCCGGCTTCATCGCGGGCTGGAATTACTGGGTGATGTACATCCTGGTCAGCATGGCCGAACTGTCGGCGGTCGGCATCTACATGCAGTACTGGTTCCCCGAAATGCCGACATGGATGTCGGCGGTGATCTTTTTCGCCATCATCAATTCCTTCAGCCTCCTGAATGTGAAGGCCTTCGGCGAGCTCGAATTCTGGTTCGCCGTGATCAAGGTCGTGGCCGTGATCGGCATGATCCTGTTCGGCAGCTGGCTTTTGCTCAGCGGCAGCGCTGGACCGGAAGCCGGCGTGGCCAACCTGTGGCGCCACGGCGGCTTCTTCCCGAACGGCGTCGGCGGCCTGGTGATGGCGATGGCCGTCATCATGTTTTCTTTCGGCGGCCTGGAGCTGATCGGCATCACCGCGGCCGAAGCCGACGACCCGGCCCGTTCGATCCCGCGCGCCACCAACCAGGCCTTGTGGCGCGTGCTTATTTTCTACATCGGCGCCCTCTTCATCCTGCTGTCGCTGTTCCCATGGACCAAAGTCGTGCAAGGCGGCAGCCCGTTTGTGCTGATCTTCGCCGCGCTCGACAGCCCGGCCGTCGCCACTGCCCTCAACATCGTGGTGCTGACCGCCGCCCTGTCGGTGTATAACAGCGGCGTCTACGCCAACACGCGCATGCTTTACGGCCTGGCGGCGCAAGGCAATGCACCGCGCGCACTCTTGAAACTGACCCGCAGCGGCGTGCCGCTGGCGGCGCTGGGCGTATCGGCGGTCGCCACCGGCATCTGCATCAACGTGAACTATTTCCTGCCGGGCGAAGCCTTCGGATTGATGATGGGCCTGGCGGTGGCCGGCCTGATCATCAACTGGGGCACCATCTCGATCGTGCACCTGCGCTTTCGCAAAGCCAAGGCCGGGCGCAAGACGGTGTTCCCGAGCCCGTTCTACCCCTTCGCCAACTACCTGTGCCTGGCCTTCCTGGCCGGCATCCTGTGGGTGATGTACCAGACCCCGGGATTGCGCGTGTCGGTCTACCTGATTCCGGCCTGGCTGCTGCTGCTGTGCGTGGGGTATGTGGTGCGGCAGCGGAGAGTGGGCGCCGCCTGAGGATCTGCGCCAGAGCCGACTGGCCTGGCACTATCCTCAGGCCAGCGTTCCGCTTCTTCTGGTCCACTCCGGCCTGCAGGCCGGATTCCGGCTGAATTTCTTACGCTGCAGTGCACACAGGCCATCCACCATGGGCTTCCCGCCCCATATCGACGCGCCGGCATTCCGGAACACGGCAATTCCGCCCCGCGCAATGCTGCACCGCAACACGAAAATACTTCGCCGCAGAGCACGTGTAAGGCCCGGCAGGATTTATCATCTCGGCTTGCCGCACATCACCTTACAAAGGGAACGCGTATTATGAGCCAGGGTAATCCTCTGTCGCTGCATGTCCCGGAGCCAACAGGCCGCCCGGGTTGCAAGACCGATTTTTCGTATCTCCATATCAGCAAGGCCGGCGAAGTGCGCCGGCCGCCTACGGACGTCCTGTTCGGCGACACCGCCGACCTCGTGTCCGTCCTCATCCGCGTGCTCGACGAAGACGGCAATGCCGTCGGTCCGTGGGCACCGGACATCAGCGTCGACCAGATGCGCTTCGGCCTGCGCACCATGATGAAAACCCGCATCTTCGATGCGCGCATGGTCATCGGCCAGCGCCAGAAGAAAATGTCCTTCTACATGATCTCGCTCGGCGAAGAAGCGATCGGCACCGGCCAGTCGATGGCGCTGAAGGACGGCGACATGTGCTTCCCGACCTACCGCCAGCAAAGCCTGCTGTTTGCGCGCGAGTACCCGATGGTGGACATGATCTGCCAGCTGTTCTCGAACGAGCGCGATCCGATGAAGGGCCGCCAGCTGCCGGTCATGTATTCGGTCAAGTCGCACGGCTTCTTCTCGATCTCGGGCAACCTGGCGACCCAGATGCCGCAAGCGGTCGGCTGGGCGATGGCTTCGGCGATCAAGGGCGACACGAAAATCGCCTCGGCCTGGATCGGCGACGGCGCCACCGCCGAAAGCGATTTCCATACCGCGCTGACCTTCGCGCATGTCTACCGCGCGCCGGTCATCATCAACGTCGTCAACAACCAGTGGGCGATCTCGAGCTTCCAGGCGATCGCCGGCGGCGAGAGCGTGACCTTTGCCGCACGCGGCGTTGGCTCGGGCATTGCCTCCCTGCGCGTCGACGGCAACGACTTCCTGGCCGTGTATTCCGCTTCCTGCTGGGCCGCCGAGCGCGCCCGCAACAACCTGGGCCCGACCCTGATCGAATGGGTGACCTACCGCGCCGGCCCGCACTCGACGTCCGACGATCCGTCGCGCTACCGCCCGACCGACGACTGGGCCCGCTTCCCGCTGGGCGATCCGATCGCGCGCCTGCGCCAGCACCTGACCAAGATCGGCGCCTGGAACGACGAGGAGCATGAGCGCGTCCAGGCCGAACTCGAGGCCGAAGTGCTGGCCGCACAGAAGGAAGCGGAACAATACGGCACGCTGGCCGATGGCCGCGTACCGAGCGCCGCGTCGATGTTCGAGGATGTCTACAAGGACATGCCCGAGCACCTGCGCCGCCAACGTCAACAATTGGGAGTATGAAGATGGCGCGCGATAGCGAAAGCGATAACAAGGATCCGGCGATGGAGCCAAGCGGCGAGCCGGTCATTACCCGCATGACCATGATCCAGGCCCTGCGCTCGGCCATGGATGTCATGCTCGAACGTGATCCGAACGTGGTCATCTATGGCCAGGACGTCGGCTATTTCGGCGGCGTGTTCCGCGCCACCGACGGCCTGCAGGCAAAATACGGCAAGCCGCGCGTGTTCGACGCGCCGATTTCCGAAGGCGGCATCGTCGGCACCGCGGTCGGGATGGCCGCCTATGGCCTGCGTCCCTGCATCGAAATCCAGTTTGCCGACTATTTCTACCCGGCGTCCGACCAGATCGTCTCCGAAGCGGCGCGCTTGCGCTACCGCTCGGCCGGCGACTTTACCGCGCCCCTGACGATCCGCATGCCTTGCGGCGGCGGCATCTACGGCGGCCAGACGCATAGCCAGAGCCCGGAAGCGCTGTTTACCCACGTCTGCGGCGTGCGCACGGTGATGCCGTCGAACCCGTACGACGCCAAGGGCCTCCTGATCGCCTCGATCGAGAACGACGATCCGGTCATCTTCCTGGAACCGAAGCGCCTGTATAACGGCCCGTTCGACGGCCACCACGACCGTCCGGTCGTCGCCTGGGGCAAGCACCCGATGGGCGAAGTCCCGGAAGGCTATTACACGGTCCCGCTGGACAAGGCCGCGATTTTCCGTCCCGGTAACGACCTGACCGTACTCACCTACGGCACCATGGTCTGGGTCTCGGAAGCGGCCGCCATGGAAAGCGGCGTCGATGCCGAAATCATCGACCTGCGCACCCTGTGGCCGCTCGACCTCGACACCATCGTCGAATCGGTGAAAAAGACCGGCCGCTGCGTGGTCGTGCACGAAGCGACGCGCACCAGCGGCTTCGGCGCGGAACTGGCGGCACTCGTGCAGGAACACTGCTTCTATCACCTGGAAGCGCCGATCGAGCGCGTGACAGGATGGGATACGCCCTATCCGCACGCGCAGGAATGGGCGTACTTCCCCGGCCCCGACCGTGTCGGCGCCGCGTTCAAACGTGCGATGGAGGCGAAATAAGTATGGGTATTCACGTCATTAAAATGCCGGACCTGGGCGAAGGCATCGCCGAAGTCGAAGTCGTGGCATGGCATGTCAAGCCGGGCGACACGGTCAAGGAAGACCAGGTGCTGGCCGATGTCATGACCGACAAGGCGACCGTCGAAATCCCGTCGCCGGTCAACGGCGTCGTCACTTCGCTCGGCGGTAAACTCGGCGAAGCGATGGCCGTCGGCGGCGAACTGATTCGCCTCGAAGTCGACGGCGTCGGCAATTTCAAGGGCGACGCCGGCAGCTCGGCGGCGCGCCAGAGCGACAGCAAGCCGCAGGCTGCCAGCGCCAGCGCGGGCACCGCCGAAGAATTCATCCCGATCACGGTGGCCCAGCCTGAAATGGTCGTCACGACTGTAACCAGCGCCGAAACGGCGGCTGCCGCAGCGCCGGCCAAAGCCGCGCCGGCAAAAGCGGCGCCGCCAGCCTATTCGCAGAACGCCGCGCAAACCACCGCCCCGTCGCACCACGGCCGCGCTCCCGGCGAAAAGCCGCTGGCCGCACCCGCCGTGCGCCAGCGCGCCTGGGACATGGGCGTCGAACTGCAATACGTGACCGGTTCCGGCCCGGCCGGGCAGATTTCGCACGCCGACCTCGACGCCTATGTGTCGCGTGGCCAGGCCAAGGCCGCCGAAGGCGACCGCCGCTACGCACCGCTCGAAGGCGAGCAGGCCATGCCGCTGATCGGCATGCGCCGCAAGATCGCCGAGAAGATGCAGGAAGCGAAACGCCGCATCCCGCACTTCACCTATGTCGAGGAAATCGACGTCACCGAACTGGAAGCCCTGCGCGTCCAGCTCAATGCACGTTATGGCGCCAGCCGTCCGAAGCTGACCCTGCTGCCCTTGATCATGCGCGCCGTGGTGCTGGCGATCCGACAGTATCCATCGGTGAACGCGCGCTTCGACGACGAAGCGAACATCGTCACCACCTACAACCCGGTCCACCTCGGCATCGCCGCGCAGACCGACGCTGGCCTGATGGTGCCCGTGGTGAGGAATGCCGAAGCGCGCGACCCCTGGTCGGCGGCGGCCGAAGTGTCGCGCCTGGCGGAAGCGGCGCGCACCGGCAAAGCCCTGCGCGAGGAGCTGAGCGGTTCGACCATTACGATTACCAGCCTGGGCGCCCTGGGCGGCATCGTCACCACGCCGGTCATCAACCGTCCGGAAGTGGCGATCGTCGGCGTCAACCGCATCATCGACAAGCCGGTGATCCTGAACGGCGCCATGGTCGCACGCAAGATGATGAACCTGTCGTCGAGCTTCGACCATCGCGTCATCGACGGCATGGTGGCGGCGCAGTTCATCCAGACCATCCGCGGCTACCTCGAGTGCCCGGCAACCCTGTTCGTGGAGTGAGCCGATGAATATCACCACCACCCTGCTCATCATCGGCGGCGGCCCCGGCGGCTATGTCGCTGCGATCCGCGCCGGCCAGCTCGGCATCAAGACCATCCTGGTCGAAGCCGGCCAGCTGGGCGGCACCTGCCTGAACATCGGCTGCATTCCGTCCAAGGCGCTGATCCACGCTGCCGAGGAATTCGAAAAGGCGAGCCATTACGCATCCGGCTCGCCGATCGGCATCTCGGTGGCTTCGCCATCGATCGACATTGGCCGCACCGTCGGCTGGAAGGACGGCATCGTCAAGCGCCTGACCGGCGGCGTCGGCGCCCTGCTCAAGAAGAACGACGTGCAAGTCATCAACGGCTTCGCACGCATCCTCGACGGCAAGACGGTCGAAGTGAAAACCGCATCCGGCGAACTCGAACGCGTGCACTGCGAGCACCTGCTGCTGGCCGCCGGTTCGGAAGCGGTCGAACTGCCCTTCATGCCTTTCAGCGGCAAGGTCGTATCGTCCACCGAGGCGCTGTCGCCGCTGGCCGTGCCAGGTAAACTGGTCGTGGTCGGCGCCGGCTACATCGGCCTGGAGCTGGGCACGGCCTACCGCAAGCTCGGCGCGGAAGTGACCGTGGTCGAAGCGGCCGACCGCCTGCTGCCGGCTTATGACGCGGAGCTGACCAAGCCGGTCGGCGCGGCCTTGAAGCGCCTGGGCGTCGACCTGCGCCTGAACTCGAAGGTGCTGGGCCTGAACGCCACGGGCGACGGCGTTCGTGTGCAGGGCGCCGATGGCGTCGAGACTGTGCTGGCTGCCGACAACGTGCTGGTGGCCGTCGGCCGCCGTCCACGTACCGCCGGCTGGGGCCTGGAGTCGCTTCAGCTCGACATGAACGGCCGCGCTGTAAAAATCGACGACCAGTGCCGCACCTCGATGCGCAACGTCTGGGCCATCGGCGACATCGCCGGCGAACCGATGCTGGCGCACCGCGCGATGGCGCAGGGCGAAATGGTGGCCGAAATCATCTCCGGCAAGCGCCGCCACTTCACCCCGGCGGCGATGCCGGCAGTCTGCTTCACCGACCCCGAAGTGGTGGTAGTCGGCATGTCGCCGTTGGAAGCGCAAGCGGCCGGCATCGACGTCATGACCGCGAATTTCCCGTTCGCGGCAAATGGGCGGGCGATGACGATCGAATCGACCGACGGTTTCGTGCGCGTTGTTGCGCGGCGTGACAACCACGTGATCCTCGGCTGGCAGGCCGTCGGCCGCGGCGTGTCGGAACTGTCGACCGCGTTTTCGCACTCGATCGAACTGGGCGCGCGCCTGGAAGACGTCGCCGGCACGATCCACGCCCACCCGACCCTGGGTGAAGCGGTGCAGGAAGCGGCGCTGCGGGCGCTGGGCCACGCCCTGCATATCTAAAGTCCGTGTTGTGTTGGATCGGTATCGGCAATCCGGTACCGATCATCCTTCCTTACTTCCTTGAGCGAATGGCGGCACCCTCGCGTGCCATCTGAACAAGGAGCCTCAGCCATACCAATTCTTCTTCCAGACTCATACAAACTCCGTTGCTCAGGGTTAACTAATAATTTATTATAGCAACTAACGTCCCTGAACGGTTATTCTCGCCCGCTCCATTGTCGCTTGTGGAATTCCAGCAACGTCATCTTCTGCGTTCCACCTGTGCGCCCACCCCCGGGCCGCTCGTGCGGCATGCGTCGCGTTAGCAAACGTAACTTCGATTGAAAAGCGGCCGCACCGGCATAGACTTGGTGCAAGCCCAAGCCAATGGACGAGGCCGCCACCGCCCTTGATTGACGCGGAGTTCGTTGCCGATGATTTGCGTCAGATCAAACCATACATACCGTGGTCTACGTCAGAATTGCGCTCTTCCAGCATGCGCGCACTGATGCGTGCGATAATCCGCGCCGGCCGAAACGTCGTCTTCGGCCTTTTCATTTACCCGTAACAAAAGGCTCTCATAATGTTCAAGAAAATCGCTGCCGCAGTCGCCCTGGTCGCCGCATCCTCGACCGCTTTCGCCCAACAAGAGGCGCCGTCGTTCTACGCCGGTATCGCCGGCACCTCGACCGAGATCGATGGTTTCGACCGTGAAAGCGGCTACGGCGCCTTCTTCGGCTACAAGTTCAACCGCAGCATCGCCGTCGAAGCCGGCTTGTACCGTGTCGCCGATACCGAATTTCGCGAAGGCGCCCTGCGCGGCGACGTGACCCTCGACCAGTTCGACCTCTCGGTCATCGGCACCCTGCCGCTGTCGAACGGTTTCGACGTCTACGGCCGCCTGGGCTATGCCCGCATCGAAGCCGAAGCCGACATCGCCGGCTTCACCGGCAAGGCAAAGGATTCGAACGCGCTGTATGGCCTGGGCCTGGGCTATACCTTCTCGCCGGTCGTGCACGGCCGCCTGGAAGTGCAAAAGCCTGCCAGCGACACCACCAAGATCGTCGCCGGCGTGTCGTACAAGTTCTAAGCAAGAGCAGCAACAGTCGAAGCCGGGATGCAGATGCATCCCGGCTTTTTTTTCGTCCATGCAAGCGGTTATAATGCCCGCATGATGGCTGTCACCCTCCCACGCATTCGCTCCAATCGCCTCGTCATGGTCTGCATCCTGACGATCGCGATGGTGTTTGCGCATTGGCAGGGCCTGTCGCACCGGATCGCGCACGCGTCGCAATACCCGGCGCTTGCCAGCAGCCCGGTTGCCGCTACGCCGGCGGGCACGCACCAGAAAGCACTGCAGCACTCCTGCCTCGCCTACGACGCGGCTACGGTCGCGCCGGCGCTCCATACGCCTGCCTGCAGCCCCGGCATCCTGCCCGGCGCCCCGGTGCTGGCCCAATGGGCTGCATTCGAATCCTGGGATGCGCCCTTCACGCCCTATTTCTCGTCCCGCGCTCCACCCCTCGCCTGACTGCCCTGACTTCCTGACCGTGTGCGCCGGCTTGCCCGCGCACGCGCGTTCGCCCAATTTTTCTAAGGAATAATCATGCACGTCCAGCGTACTCTTTTGGCCAGCGCGGTCCTGACCGCCTTCGCCCCGTTTTCGTTTGCCCAGTCCGTCACCAGCGCGCCGATCGCAACCGTCGTCGTTACCGCCAGCCCTTTCAACGCTTCCGAAGGCGACCAGATCCTGACCCCGGCTAAGGTGCTGGCCGGCGACGAACTCCGCAGCAAACTCGGCAGCTCGCTCGGCGAGACCCTGTCGAACGAACTCGGCGTCTCCGCCTCGGCCTTTGGCGCCGGCGCCTCGCGCCCGATCATCCGCGGCCTGGAGGGCAATCGCGTCAAGGTGCTGGAAAACGGCATGGCCGTCTCCGACCTGTCGGGCCTGTCGAACGACCACGCGGTCAGCGGCGAAGCGGCCACCGCGCGCCAGATCGAAATCCTGCGCGGTCCGGCCGCGCTCCTGTACGGCTCGGGCGCCATCGGCGGCCTGGTCAACGTGGTCAACGAACGCATCCCGACCGAGCACCACGAGCATGCGACCGGCGTGGCCGAAGTGCGCTACAACAGCGTCGACCATGGCCGCTCGGTGTCGTTCTCGGGCGATACCTCGGCCGGCGCGCTCGCGCTCCACCTCGACGGCAGCGGCCGCGACGCCGGCGACTACCACCTGCCCGGCGACACCGGCCCGGACACCTTGCCCAATTCCGCGCTGCGCCAGCACACGCTGGGCGCCGGCGCTTCCTGGATCGGCGACCGTGGCCACATCGGCGCCTCGGTCAGCTCGCTGAAAAAACAGTACGGCATTCCCGGCGGTGAAGGCGCCCAGATCGACCTCGACCAGACCCGCTACGACATCGACAGCCGGCTCGACGCACCGTTGCCCGGCTTCGAGCAGTTGCGCTTCAAGGTCGGCTACAACGACTACGGCCACGTCGAACTGAACGCCGAAGGCGGCCCGGAGACAGTGTTTGCCAACCGCGCGCTGGAAACGCGCCTGGAGATGAAGCACAAGCCGGTCGCCGGCTGGTCCGGCAGCTTCGGCGTCCAGACCGAGCACGCGCGCTTTTCCGGCCTCTCCGCCGACAGCGGCGAAGCGGCGACCGTGCCGACCACGGTCTCCGATACCCACGCCGCCTTCCTGGTCGAAGAACGCGCGTTCGGCGCCGCCCGCGTCAACGCCGGCATGCGCGTCGAATCGGTGAAGCGCGAACCACAGGGTGCTGCCCCGCGCCGCAGCTTCGACCTGTTGTCCTATTCGGCCGGCACCATCCTGCCCCTGGTTCCCGGCTATACGGTGGGCCTGACGGCATCCGTGGCCCAGCGCGCGCCCGCCGCCGACGAACTGTATTCCGGCGGGCCGCACGAATCGACCCTGACCTTCGACATCGGCAACCCGAACTTCAAGAAGGAAACCTCGCGCAACATTGAACTGTCCTTCCGTAAAACGACGGGCCTGGTGCGCTGGCAGGCGAACCTGTTCCAGAACCGGGTGCGCGACTTCATCTACGGCGAAGTGAGCGACACCTTGCTCGACGACGAAGGCAATCCGAATGGTGAACTGAGTGAGTTGCGCGAGCGCATCTTCCGCCAGGCGAATGCCACGATCCGCGGGGTCGAGGCCGAGATCAGCTACAACCAGCAGCGCGACGGCCTGTCGCTGCGCGCTTTCGGCGACATGTCGCGCGGCCAGCTCGACGACGCCGGCAGCCTGCCGCTGCAGCCCGCCAGGCGCCTCGGCGCCGAAGCCGGCTACAAGGACGGCGCGTTGCGCGGCGGCGTATCGCTGCTGCGCGCATTGAAGCAGGAGCGCCTGGCCGCCTTCGAGTCGACGCCGACCGCGGCCTACACCCAGCTTGACGCGAACCTGTCCTACACCCAGCGCCTCGCCCACACCGACCTGACCTGGTTCCTGATCGCCAGGAATTTGCTGGACGATGAGATCCGGGTCTCGACCTCGGTACTGAAGGATATCGCGCCGCTGCCGGGCAGGAACATCACCGTGGGCGTGCGCGCGGCGTTTTAAGGAGCGGCGCCGGCGCGCCCTGATCGTTCGGGTGCGCCGTGGGCGTGTACAATCGGGCAACAAACCGATGCCGACCACTCGCGCCGCTAATTCGTCTCCACCCATGCCAAATCCCCGCATCCTGGTGCTCTACGCCCACCCCGCGCCGCACCGTTCGCGCATCAACCGCAGGCTGGCCGAGGCCGCCCGTTCGCTCGACGGCGTGCTGGTGCACGACCTCTACGAAACCTATCCCGACTTCTTCATCGACGTGCCGCGCGAGCAGGCGCTGCTCGAACAAAGCGAGCTGGTGGTGTTCCTGCACCCGATGCGCTGGTACAACATGCCCTCCCTGCTCAAGGAGTGGGTCGACAGCGTGCTGCTGCCCGGCTGGGCCTACGGCCCCGGCGTGAGCACGCTGCAAGGCAAGGGCTACTGGCTGGCCGTGACCAATGCCAGTCCCGAGGACACGGGCGGCGACGGCCATGCTTTCGAGGCCTTCCTGCCACCCTTCGAACAGACCGCGCGCCAGTGCGGGATGAGGTGGTGGCCGCCGCACATCCTGCATGGCGCGAACAGCGCCACGCAGGAGACGGTCGACGCCCACATCGCCGCTTTCCGCGCGCAGCTGGCCGCATTCCTGGACACCACCCCGAGGACAAGCACACATGGAATCTAGCCTGCTGGCGAACGCCGTCGTCTACCTGGCCGCCGCCGTCGTCGCGGTGCCGCTGGCCAAACGCCTCGGGCTCGGCGCCGTACTCGGCTACCTGCTGGCCGGCATGGCGATCGGGCCCTGGGGCCTGGGCCTGATCCGCGAGGTCGAGGACATCCTGCACTTCTCGGAATTCGGCGTGGTGCTGCTGCTGTTCCTGATCGGCCTCGAACTCGAGCCGGACCGCCTGTGGTCGATGCGGCGCCCGATCTTCGGCTGGGGCAGCGCCCAGGTCGCCGGCGTGACGGCGGCGCTGTTTGGCGCGGCGCTGGCATGCGGGGTCGAATGGCAGGTGGCGCTGGTCGCCGCGCTCGCGCTCTCGCTGTCGTCGACGGCGATCGCATTGTCCACGCTGGGCGAACGCAACCTGATGGGCACGCCCGCCGGCCAGGCCGGCTTCGCCCTGCTGCTGTTCCAGGACATCGCCGCGATCCCGATGATCGCGCTCGTTCCCCTGCTGGGCGTGGCGGCGGCGGACAGCGCGGGCGGCGCGGGCTGGATGGACGCCCTGCGTCTGGGGGCGGTCCTGGTCGGCGTGGTCGTCGGCGGGCGCTACCTGGTGCGCCCGGCCCTGCGCATCATCGCCAAGTCGGGCATGCGCGAGATCTTTACCGCATTTGCCCTGCTGCTGGTAATCGCGATTTCGCTCCTGATGCAATGGGTCGGCATGTCGATGGCGCTGGGCGCCTTCATGGCCGGCGTGCTGCTGGCCGATTCGGAATACCGCCACGCCCTGGAAACCGATCTCGAACCCTTCAAGGGCCTGCTGCTCGGGCTGTTTTTCATCGCCGTCGGCATGTCGGTCGACTTCGGCGTCTTCCTGGCGCGCCCCTGGCTGATCCTGGGCCTGGTGGCGCTCTTCCTGGTCATCAAGCTGGCGGTGCTGTTCGCCCTGTCTTTCCTGTTCGGGATCGCGCGCGGGCAGCGCTGGCTGTTCGCCTTCCTGCTGTCCCAGGGTGGCGAGTTCGCCTTCGTGGTGTTCGGCGCGGCCGCCACGGCGCGCGTGTTCACGCCCGAGGTGGGCTCGATCCTGGTGGCCGTGGTGGCGCTGTCGATGGTGGCGACGCCGCTGCTGCTGCTCCTGCACGACAAGGTGCTCGAACCGCGCTACCACCGCCAGGACAAGCGCGAAGCGGACCACATCGACGCCGCCGAAGGCCATGTCATCATTGCCGGCTTCGGGCGCTTCGGCCAGATCGTCGGGCGCCTGCTGCACGCCAACCGCTTCAAACTGACGGTGCTCGACCACGATCCGGACCAGATCGAACTGCTGCGCGGCTTCGGCTTCAAGGTGTTCTATGGCGACGCTACCCGCGTCGACCTGCTGCATGCGGCGGGCGCGGCCAAGGCGCGGGCACTGGTGCTGGCGATCGACAACATCGAGGACAGCCTGGCCCTGGCCGACGCCGTACGCGAGCATTTCCCGCACCTGGCGGTGCTCGCGCGGGCGCGCAACGTGACCCATTACTACCAGCTGATGGACCGCGGCGTGACGGTGATCGAGCGCGAAACCTTCGAGTCGGCCCTGCAGCTCGGAAGGCGCGTGCTGTGCCAGCTCGGCTACGGCGCCTACCGGGCGCGCGAGGCGACGCTGAAATTTCGCGAGCATAACAAGGCCACCGTCGACGCGGTCTACCCCTTCTACAAGGACCGCGAGCAGTACGTGTCGATGGCCAAGCGCGCGCGCGACGAGTTGAACCAGATGTTCGCGCGCGACCAGAAGCGTTACGACAACGAGGCCGATGGCGGCTGGGACTGATAGTTTGGAGGCATTCCTCTATTTGCAGTTAGTTGCTTGTCAGACATAATTCGGCCATGTACAGTGTCATTCGACTATTGAACATGATCGAGACAACATGCATTCCCCTGTAAATCTGCGATGAAAGTCTCGAACACAGTCGCCGTGATTACCGGCGCCGGCAGCGGCATCGGCCGCGCCACCGCGCTGGTCCTCGCCCGCCGCGGCTGTCACCTGGCCCTGGCCGACATCGACGCCGCCGGCGTCAAGGACTCGGCGCGCATGCTGGTCAATCTCGGCGTGCGCGTCACCACCCATGTCCTCGACGTCGCCGACCGCGATGCGGTGCGCGCCCTGCCGGGCGCGGTGCATGCGGCCCACCAGCGGGTCGACATCCTGATGAACAACGCCGGCGTGGCCGTCGGCGGCAGCTTCGAACAGGTGAGCGAGGAAGACTTCGACTGGCTGTTCGACATCAATTTCAATGGCGTGGTGCGCATGACGCGCGCCTTCCTGCCGATCCTGCGCCAGAGTCCGGATGCCCGCATCGTCAACATGTCGAGCATCTACGGGCTGGTCTCGCCGCCGGGACAAAGCGCCTACTCGGCCAGCAAGTTCGCGGTGCGCGGCTTCTCGAACGCACTGCGCCACGAACTCGCAGGCTCCAGCGTCGGCGTCAGCGTCGTCCACCCTGGCGGCGTGGCCACCTCGATCGCCCGCAACGCACGCGTGCCGCGCGGCGCACCAAAGGACGAGATCGAGCGCGCGCGCACGGCCGCCGAGAAGCTGCTGCGCCTGTCGCCGGAAGCGGCCGGCGAGATCATCGTGCGCGGCATCGAGCGCCGCGCGCCGCGTATCCTGGTCGGCAGCGACGCGCGTATGGTGTCGGTCCTGGAACGCCTCTCGCCGGTGCATTACTGGCGCTACCTCAGGGGCGCGGCCGCCCGCTGAACGGCGGCGCCATGCGACGCCGGCGCGCCAAAGCCAGTATCATCCCGAATCGAGCACAACCCGGCCGCAGCCGGGCTGGGGCATTTTGGGGTTTCGCCGGGCGGGTCCGGCACTGGAGTGAAGTATGGTTGTAGAAAACCTTGTCGCCGTAAAAGTCATTGCAACCCACAGCGGCAAGTTCCACGCCGATGACGCCTGGGCCGTCGCCGTCCTCGACATCCTGTACCCCGGTTCCGAGATCGTGCGCACGCGCGATGCGGCGACCATCGAAGCGGCCGATTTCGCGATCGACGTCGGCGGCATCTGGGACCCGGCCAGCGGCCGCTTCGACCACCACCAGAAAGGCTTTGCCGGGGCGCGCCAGAGCGGCGTGCCCTACGCCAGCGCAGGCCTGGTCTGGCGCGAGTTCGGCGCGCGCTGCGTCGCCGCCCTGGCGCTCGAGCACACCGGGCGCCAGCTGAGCGAGGACAGCGCCCAGCAGCTCGCCTATGCGATCGACGCCGACATCGTGCAATACCTCGACCTGTCCGACGTCGGCGCGGCCAAGAACGCGCCGGGCGGCTATGGCCTGTCGGCGGTGGTCTCGGGCTTCAATCCGAACTGGCTCGACGAACAGCGCATGGGCTTCGGCGAGCCGACCGAAGCCTACCGCCTGGTCCAGTTCAGGAAAGCGATGGCGCTGCTCGCCGATATCATGGTCAATTCCGTGAAATACCGGGTCGGCGCCATGCTGGCACTCGAGCAGGTGCGCGGCGCCGAACTGCTGGAAGACGGCCGCGTGCTGTTCCTGAAAAACGCCGCCCTGCCCTGGACTGCCGTGGTGCGCAAGGAAATGCCGACGGTGCTGTTCGTGATCAGCCACAGCATCGGGGAACAACGCTACCTGATCCATACGGTGCCGCTCAATACCGAAACCTTCGATGCCAGGGCCGACCTGCCGGAACCCTGGGCCGGCCTGCGCGACGCCGACCTCGCCCGCGTTACCGGGGTGCCGGACGCCACCTTCTGCCATAACGGCCGCTTCATCGCCGCCGCAAAATCCTGGGACGGCATTCGCGAACTGGCCCGGCAGGCGCTGGCCGCCCTCGCCGCCCCTGCAGCCGCCGCCACCAGCTAGGCGAGCGCATGTTTTCGATCATCCTGAACGTCGTCGGCTCGCTGATGCATTTCTACGTCGCGCACCGCCTCTACCGCGTGAACCCGATCCGCTCGCGGGTGCCGGCCAGGGCCTGGTGGCTGGGCGCCCTGCTGCTCTGGACTGTCTACCTGGGCGGCGTGCAGCTCGGGGACGAAGCGCTCGGCTGGCGCTGGTGGCCGGGGCAGTTCTCGATGACCTGGCTCGGCATCCTGTTCATCATGACGCTCTGCCTGCTGGTGGCCGACCTGCTGACGGGTTTCGGCTTCTGGTGGCGCACACGCGCGCCGCGCCTGCTGGGCGTGGCGGCGCTGGCCGGCGCATTGGTCAGCGCATATGCGATCTTCCAGGCCATGCGGGCGCCGGCAATCAGTGAATACGAGATCGTCATGCAGGATCTTCCGGCCGCACTGGACGGCACCGTGCTGGTGATGATGACCGACCTGCACCTGGGCGCCCAGCGCAGGTCGGCATGGATGGAACAACGCGTGGCCCAGGTCAATGCGATGCAACCCGGCGCCGTGGTGATGGTCGGCGACCTGGTCGAGGACAATCCGGTGGGCGAGGCGCGCCTGGCGAGCGTGCTGCGCGGCTTCAAGGCGCCGCTCGGGGTCTGGGCCGTAACCGGCAACCACGAGTACTACGGCGACGCCGCGACCACGATCGCCGAATTCGAGGCCGGCGGCGTGCGCTGGCTGGTCGACGCCAGCGCCGAACTGGCGCCGGGGCTGCTACTGGCCGGGATCGACGATGTCGCGCGCGGCATGCGTTCCGGCGCCGACTATACGGGCGGCTTGAGCAGGACGCTGCCAGCGCGCACCGACGTCGCCACGATCCTGCTCTCGCACATCCCGGCCGATCCGATCATCGCCGGGGCGGCCGCGCGCGGGGTCGACCTGATGCTGTCGGGCCATACCCACGGCGGCCAGATCTGGCCGTTCAGCTACCTGGTGCAGCACCGCTTTCCGCGCATGGTGGGCCAACACCGGGTCGACGGCATGTCGCTCGTGATCAGCCGCGGCGCCGGTAGTTGGGGGCCGCGCATGCGGCTCTGGCAGCCGGGAGAAATCGTGAAGCTGATCTTGCGCTCGGCTGTGAAGACTGATTAGCTGTCGAAAATCTTTACAACAACACCACTTAATTCCCGTAAGTCATTGTTTTTGCTGCTTGGCATGTATTTTGCTACACCAGCAATTATAAATAACTAGGGGAAATAAAATGTTCTTGAAGAAAATTGTTGTTGCAGCTATCAGTCTCGCCCTGCTCTTGCCCGGAATCGCAAGTGCCGAAGTCATTAGATTGGGAACGGATCAGTCGACTTTCGATGCGGGCGTGCTGAATCAGGGTTGGTGGTCGAATCCGGGCAGCAGCTCCGACGACAACACAAACCATGTGACGGGATTCGCCGGGGGCGAGTACCGCAGCTTTTACACCTTCGATCTCCGTGGCATCGACGGCAAGATCAAAAGCGCAAGCCTGAATGTCCTGCGCAACGCCCAGAGCGGAGCCGTCGTGCTGAGCCTGTGGGAAGTGCTTGCCTCAGCGGAAAGCGTTAACAACAATTCGGGAGGCAACGCCAGCATCTTCAGCGACCTCGGTAGCGGGACTTCCTATGGCAGTTTCAATGTTGCCACCGGCAATGCGAACAACCGTCTTGACTTCGCATTGAATGCCCAGGGCTTGAAAGACTTGAACCGGACCGAAGGCTTCTTCACGATCGGCGCGAGTTTGGCGAATAACCAAACCGGCTATATCTTTGGCGGTTCTGGTAACGATGTAACGTACTTGATGCTTGAGATCGCACCATCCGAGGTGCCGGAGCCCGCGTCGATCGCGCTGTTTGGCCTGGCAATCGCTGGACTGGCCTTGAATCGTCGCCGCAAGGCCTGAGTCGCAAAGCCGCAGGGACTTTATTGCCCGCCATGTCCCTGCACTAGCTAACAACTAGTGTCCTGCGCGCTCCGGATTGTCCCCATCGCGCTGGGCTTGATTGTCTGGCCTGCCTCCGGCATTGCCCTGCTGGTTCTGGTTGCCGGGACCGCCCGCCGACTGGCGATTCCCTGGATTGCCGCCGGTCATGCTGCCAATACCTTCCAGGCCGGTTTCGACGCGTCCGCCCGAGCTGTGAAACGCCTCGCCGTCCGCATCCTGGTCGGAACCGTCGGTCAGCAAGTCGTCAGTGCGGGTGGCCGATTGCTGGCCCTGGCCTTGCCGGTCGAGCTTGCCGCTATCGCCGGTGCCGCCGGCGCCCATCGAACCGGCGCTGCTGGTGCCGTTCTTCGTGACCTGGTCCCATGAGCGGCCCTGCGCATCCTGCTTGTCGGTGGAAGTGGACATGTTGATCTCCTCGATCGTTGAATGGAATGCAGACGATGATAGCCCCCTGGAGCGCCAGGGCAATAGGCACACGCGCGCGGTCATTGTAGGACTCGCCGCACGAGGCTGAGCCAAAAAAAAGCGCCCTGGGGGCGCCTTCGCTGCTCTACCGCCGTTTATTTTTTATAATATTGGACCTGACCGCTCAGCTTGATGGTGCCCATGCCGGTGGCCATGTCCTCGCCGCCCGACAGCGTGCCGCCGCCCGTGACTTTCTTGAATTTGCCCGTGCCGCCGGTGATCTGGAAAGTGGCACCGGAGAATACGAAGTTCTTGCCGACGCCGGTTGGTACGAACTGACCGCTGTAATTGGCGAAGATCTGGTCGCCCGAAGTGGTCATGACGATGAACCTGCCGTCGCTGAAGTTGAACATGTAGCCGACCGGCGTGATGCAATCGGTGGCGATGAACACCACCTTGCCGCCCATCATGGTGCTCTTGCCGTGGCCGCTGATCGTGCCGCCGAA
Organism: Telluria sp. LT2P34; assembly: GCF_059685915.1. Classification (NCBI taxonomy): domain Bacteria; kingdom Pseudomonadati; phylum Pseudomonadota; class Betaproteobacteria; order Burkholderiales; family Oxalobacteraceae; genus Telluria; species Telluria sp. LT2P34. The sequence continues at coordinate 76,627 of NZ_JCASIN010000001.1, read as the reverse complement.
GTTCGACGGGCAGCGCTCGGCGGCGCCGACGGCTTCCACTAGTGTGCCTTCGATATCGAGCGGTTCCGCAACCCAGTCGCCTGCAGATGCGGTCGCCGACGCAGCCATCAACAAGGTAAGGGCCGCTGGACGGGCAACTGCGCGCAGGATCGTTTTGAACATGTAAATCTCCATGGGTTGTTAAAAACTTAATCGTACCCATTTTACAAAAATTCCCGCGCACTGCTCAGCAGTTGCTGTGGTGTTCACGATACACTTCTGACAATATATATGCTTGACCTGCCGTGCGCCCTGCGCTGCAAGGACGGGTTACAAACGAGTCAAACCCATCGATAGGAGAACGCATGCGCGTCGCCACTTTCAATATCAACGGCATGGGCGCCCGCCTGCCCGCCCTGCTGCAATGGCTCGAAGAAACGCAGCCCGACGTCGCCTGCCTGCAAGAATTAAAGTCGCCTCAGGAACGCTTTCCCATCGCCGAGATCAACGCCGCCGGCTATGGCGCGATCTGGCAGGGGCAGAAGAGCTGGAACGGCGTGGCCATCCTCGCGCGCGGCAAGGACCCGGTCGAGGTCACACGCGGCCTGCCGGGCGACGTCAGCGACGAGCAGAGCCGCTACCTGGAAGCGGTGATCGACGACCTGGTCGTCGCCTGCCTGTATCTGCCGAACGGCAATCCGGCGCCGGGACCGAAGTTCGACTACAAGCTGGCCTGGTTCGAGCGCTTCATCATCCGCGCCGCACAGTTGCTCGAGACCGGCGCACCGGTGCTGCTGGCGGGTGACTACAACGTCATGCCTACCGAACTCGACGTCTACAAACCCGAGCGCTGGGTGAATGACGCCCTGTTCCGCCCGGAATCGCGCGAAGCCTTCCACCGCCTGATGGCGCAAGGCTGGACGGACTCGCTGCGCACCATGCACCCAGGCGAAGTGATCTACACCTTTTTCGACTATTTCCGCGATGCGTTCGGCCGCAACGCCGGGCTGCGCATCGACCATCTGCTGCTCAGCCCCGCGCTGGCGCCGGCATTGAAGGCGTCCGGCGTCGACCGCGATGTGCGCGCGCGCGAAAAGCCGAGCGACCATGTGCCAACCTGGGTCGAGCTGGACATGAGCGCGTTAAAGAAGAAGAAAGCCTGACATGAAGAGCAGTTCCAGCAGCACCCTGGTCTATTCCACCGAAAGCGGACGCATCTGCCCTGGATGCCGCATGCCGCTTGCGCAGTGCGCCTGCAAGGCGCAGGCCGCGATCAAAGGCGATGGCGTGGTGCGCGTCTCACGTCAGACCAAGGGACGTGGCGGCAAGGCGGTGACCCTGGTGCAGGGACTGGCGCTCGATGCCGCCGCCCTGGCCCTGCTCGGCAAGCAGCTACGCACGGCTTGCGGTTCGGGCGGTACCGTCAAGGACGGCGTGATCGAAGTACAAGGCGACCATTGCGAACTGGTCATGGAGGCGCTAAGGAAGCAGGGTCACCAGCCGAAGCGCACGGGCGCTTAGAACAGGGTGCGCTCCCATTAGCGCCCGCTGCGGTCCGCCAGGAACTGCTGCGCGCGCGGATGCCCGGGCTTGGTAAAGAAGTCCTCGGGCGCGCCCTGCTCCAGGATGCGCCCTTCGCTCATGAACCAGACGCGGTCGGCGACATCGCGCGCGAAGCCCATTTCGTGGGTTACGCACACCATCGTCATGCCATCCTTGGCCAGGCGGCGCATCACCTGCAGCACTTCTCCCACCATTTCCGGGTCGAGCGCGCTGGTCGGCTCGTCGAAGAGCATGATGGCCGGGCGCATCGCCAGGGCCCGCGCGATCGCCACCCGCTGCTGCTGCCCGCCCGACAATTCGTGCGGATAGGCGTCGGCCTTGTGCGCCAGGCCGACGCTGTCGAGCAGTTCCAGCGCCTGGGCTTTCGCCTCGGCTTTGGTGGCCCGTTTCAGGTTGACCGGAGCCAGCATGCAGTTTTCCAGGGCGCTCAAGTGCGGGAACAGGTTAAAGCTCTGGAACACGAAACCGATCCCGGCGCGCAGCGCGTTCACGTCCGAGCCGCGCGCATGGATGTCGCGCCCGTCGATGGCGATCTTGCCGCCGTCGATGTCCTCCAGGCGGTTCAGGGTGCGGATCAGGGTCGACTTGCCGGAGCCCGAAGGGCCGCACACGACCACGACCTCGTTTTTCGCGACCTGCCCGGTGACGTCGACCAAAGCGTGGTAGTCGCCATACCATTTGTTGACTTGTTCGAGAACGATCATTCTGCGGCTAGCTCTTTAAAAGGAAACGCGCTGGCGTGCGTCTGGCGACTGGCCCAGGCGACGCTCCAGCACAAAGGCCAGGCGCGACAGGCCGAAGCACAGGACGAAATAGGTCAGCGCCAGGACGATGTACACCTCGACCGCGCGCGTGAAGACCAGGGTGTTGATTTGGGTGGCGATGAAAGACACTTCCGACAGGCCGATGATGTAGCCGAGCGAGGTCGCCTTGATGGTGGCCACCAGCTGGCTCACCAGCGAAGGCAGCACATGGCGCAGGGCCTGGGGCAAGACGACCAGGCGCATGGCCTGGTGGTAGCTCAGCCCCAGCGAACGCGCGCTTTCAAGCTGGCCCTTCGGGAGCGAGCGGATGCCGGCGGCGACGATCTCGGCGAGGTAGACGGCGTCGAACAGCACCAGGGTCATCAGCATGGTGGTGGCTTGCCCGGTCTTCACCCCGGTGACGGCCGGCAGGAAAAAATAAGCCCAGAATACGACCAGCAAGAGCGGCACCGCGCGCACGACCTGCACCAGCGCAGCGCTCGGCCAGCGCAGCGCGCGCCAGGGGCTGACGCGGGCCACGCCCAGCAACAGGCCGAGCGGCATGGCGAGGATCAGCGCCGCGCCGGACAAGAGGATGGTCAGCGACAGCCCGCCCAGCGGCCCGTTCGGGTATTGCCCGACGAGGAAGTAGAGCCAGTAATCCTGGATCAGCTGGAGCATGGCCGCCTCATAGTGTGCGTACCGGGAAGCGGCGTGCGTAGAGTGCGGCCGCCAGCGAAATGAGCAGCGACACCGTCAGGTAGGCCAGCGTGGCGAAGGTGAAGGCCTCGACGCTGCGGAAGGTCGCCGTTTCCACGCGCGCGGCCTGGTACATCATTTCGGCGGCGCCGATCACGGTGGCGACGCTGGTGTCCTTCCACAGGTTGACCGTCTGCGACAGCAGCGGCGGCACCGAAATGCGGAAGGCTTGCGGCAGCAGCACCAGGCGCACGCTGGCCACGGGCCCGAGGCCCAGCGAGCGGGCCGCTTCCATCTGCGACGCGGGCACGGCGCGGATGCCGCTGCGGATGTCCTCGGCCATGTGCACGCCGCTGTAGAGCGAAAGTGCGATCACGGCGCAGATGGCTTCCGGGTTACTGTCGTACAGCGCCAGCTTGAGCGGTTCGGGCAGCAGCTCGGGAAAAGCGAAATACCAGAACAGCAGGTGCGCCAGCAGCGGCACGTTGCGGATGCCCTCGACGACGGAGGCGCCGATGGCGCGCAGCACGCTTGAGCGCGAACTGCGCATCAAGGCGATCGCCACGCCGAAAGGCAGCGCCAGCACGAAGCTGGCCGCCGTCAGTTGCAGCGACAGGACGAGGCCCTGCACCAGCCAGTCATGGTACTGGCCGGTTTGCAGGATGGCGAAGTCGAACAAGGATCAGGCCTGGTTCAGATCTTGTCGGTGTGGATCGTGAAGGCGCGCTTGCCGATGTTGGGGCGGGTGCCGGGGCCATACCATTTGTTGAACAGCGCATTCGCCGCGCCGCTCGCCTCCAGCTCGCGCAGGGTGGCGTCGACGACGGTTTTCAGGCTCTTCTCGCCCTTGCGCAGGCCGAGCGCGATCGACTCGCGGCCGATGCTGGTGGGCAGGATCGTGAAGTTCTTCGCAGCCGGCCCGAGCTTGCCGTAGTCGGCCAGCAGCGAGGACTCGTCGTTGACGTAGGCGATGCCCTTGCCCTGCTGGAGGGCCTGGAAGGCTTGCTGGGTATTTTCGAAGGTCACGATGGTGGCGGTCGGGACGGCCGCGCGGATGTTCGATTCCTGGGTGCCGCCGCGCACCGTCACGACCTTCTTGCCCGCCAGCTGGGGCAAGGCGCTCACGCCGCTGGCGGCGCGCACCATGACTTTCGAGCCGGTGACGAAATGGGTCAGCGCGAAGTCGACCTGCGACTCGCGTTTCTTGTTGTGGGTGAGCGTGGCGGCCAGCACGTCGACATGGCCCTGCTGCAGTTCGGGAATGCGCGCGGCCACCGACATCTGGCGGAACACCGGCTTGACGCCGATTTTTTTGGCCACCGCGGTGGCGATGTCGATTTCGTAGCCGACCAGCTGGCGCGTTTTCGGGTCGATGAAACTGTTCGGCTCGTCCGTGCCGAGCACGCCGAAGACCATCTCGCCCTTCTTCTTGATGTCGGCGAGCTGGTCGGCATGTGCGGCGCCGGCAAAGGTGAATTGGGCAGTCAGCGCGAGTGCGCAGGCGAGGATGGTGCGGCGGGTGCCCATGGTTTCTCCAACAGCTTGTTCAATGAGCCATGGAGTATAGGGCATGGGCCCGCCGCGAAGAAGGATCGATTTCCCATATAAACATGTCCAGCTGGCATAAGCGCGATGCTGCAGCCGGACATGGCCGCCCTCAGTTGGTGCCGCCGCTGCCGGAGGCCGAGCCGCTGCCCGAAGCAGAGCCGCCTGCGGACACCGACCCGCCCAGCGTGCCCGAGACCGGCAGCTGCGGCGGTTGCGGCAGTTGCGTTGCAGCGGCCTTCCCTGCGACGGCGCGTGCGCCGTCGGCGGCGCCGCGTGCGCTGGTGCCGGCAGCGTTACGCGCATTGCCTGCCGTCGAACGGGCGTAGTCGGCGGTGCTGCCGGCCTGGCTGCGCGCGGCCGCCACCGCCGGCGCGCCGGCGGCGCTGGCAGCGGTGCGGGCATCGCCGGCAAGCTCGCGTGCCTGTCCCAGGGCGGCGCCGGGCTGCACGCCGAGCGCGCCGGAAACGCTGCCCTGGCCTCCGATCGAGGTGCTGCCGCTGCCGGCGCCCCCGGTGCTACCGCCTGCCATCGCCGAGCCCGACGAACCCGCCTGGGCAGGCTGGCCCATGGCAGGCATTGCCGGGACTGCAGGGATTGCCGGGAGCGCCGCCGCACGGGCATTGCCGCGCGCATCGGCCTCGCCGCGCGCATCGATGCGGCTGGTGGCGCGGCGTTCGATCTGGCGGGTGGCGTCGAGCGCCGAACCGCGGCTGCCCATCGGCTCCATCGACCCCATGCGGCCACCGATGCTGCCGCCGCCGCCGATCATGCCGCCCACTGCACCGCCGAGGCCGCCGCCCCCGCCGCCGCCCAGCAACTGGGCTTGCGCCGTTACGGCGACGGTCATGGACAGGGCGATGGCGAGGTGGCGAACGATTGTTTTGGTCTTCATGGTGGTTTCTCCTGTAAGTGGCGCGCACAATCTGGCGCCGTTACAGGGATAACGAGCGGGCTCGGCCGTTTATTCCATCCATCCGAAAATATTTTTATTTCTTAACGAAAGCGCGACGGGTCGATGCGCAGCGCGGCGCCCACGACGCCGTGCCCGGTGGCGTTGCTGACCGATGCGGCGTCGCCGCGGGCGGCCTGGCGCGCCAGTGCGGCCAGTGCCCGCGCCGCCGCATCACGGTTTGGCTCCGCCAGGCGTTGCGCCAGCAGCGCGGCAACGATCGGCGCGGCGAACGAGGTGCCGCGCACCTGCCGGTAGGGCGGCGCACCGGGCGCGGCGCTCACCATCTGGCTGCCGGGCGCGGCGAACATCACCTGCGGGCCGCGCGCCGCTTCCGGCAGCGGCCGTCCCTGGCGGTCGACCCCGCTCACCCCGACCACGCCCGGATAACTGGCCGGATACAGCGGCGGCGCGGCCGGGCCGTCGTTGCCCACTGCCGCCACCAGCAAATGGCCACGCGCGACCATGGCTGCGACGGTGCGCCCGAGGGTGGCGTTCGCCGGCCCGACCAGGCTGAGGTTGACGACGGCGACTTTCCCCTTCGCCATCCAGGCCAGCGCGGCGGCGATCTTGTCGGCCGAGCCGCCGGTCGGGCTGTCGCAATAGATGTCCGCCGCGTACAGCCGGGCGCCTGGCGCGGCGCCTTCGAAGCGCTCGGCGCGGCCCACCATCAGCGCCGCCACCGCCGTGCCGTGCGGCGCCGGATGCTGCTTGCCGCCGCAACCGAAGCGTTCGATGGCGGCATCGTCAAAGACCCGGTGATGCGTATCGACGCCGCTGTCGACCAGCCCGACGCGCGCCTGCGCCCCGCCCTGAGCGCCGGCATCGGCGCCGGCCTGCGCGCCCAGCCCCTCCATGGCCGCGCCGCCGCCCAGGTACAGGTGGTTGAAGTCGACACTTGCCTGCGGGTCGAGCGCGCGCAGGCGCGCCAGCGCGTCGGCGGTGGCGATGCCGGCCGGTGCCCGCAGCACCACCAGCGACTCGCCGAGTTCGTCGAAGTGCTGCTCGCGCACGAGCGCGAAGCCGATGCGGGCCGCCTCGCGCAGGAAGGCCGGCGTTGGCGAGCTCGCCAGCAGTTCGCCCCGCACGACAGGCTCGCCGCGCGGGTCGCGCTCGAGTACGTCGCTATGGCGGCGCAGCAGCTCGCCCACCTGATTCAAGCGCAGCAGGCCGAGGTCCCCGGGAACGGCACGCTCGAGCAGGCGCTCGGCCGGGCGCAGCAGCGGATCGAGTCCGGGCGGACCGATCGGCAGCGATGGCGGCAAATTCAGCGATGGCAGGCGCAACTGCGCCTGGGCGGCGCCCGGCAGCGCCAGCGCCAGTGCGCAGGCGGCCCGGAGCAGGCCTTGGGGAAGAAGAAGGCGGCGTGTCATGGTCGGGATCATAGAGGATGCAGAAGGGAAGCGTAGATGACGTTGAGAACTATATTAAGAAAAACGATTGGCAGATGGAATAAAATCCCTCGCGCCGACGTTTACTTGAAGTGACCACCCTCGAACCCATGCTTGCCAACGAACTTGCCGCCCTGCTGCCCCGGATGCGCCGCTTCGCGCGCTCCCTGACCTTCCACCGCGAAGACGCCGACGACCTGGTGCAGGCCGCGATGGAGCGTGCGCTCGGACGCTCCGAGCAATACCAGGAAGGCACGCGCCTGGACAGCTGGCTGTTCCGGATCATCCGCAACGCCTGGATCGATGAAGTGCGCAGCCGGGTACGGCGCGACGCACTGTTCGCGCCCGAGGAGGACGGCGAGCACGTCGGCGACGATGCGGCCGAAGCGCAGCAGCAGAGGATGGCCGTGCAAAAGGCGATGAGCCTGCTATCCGATGAGCACCGCATCGTGGTCGCGCTGGTGCTGGTAGACGGCTTGCCCTACAAGGAAGCGGCCGAGGTGCTGGAGATTCCGATCGGCACGCTGACCAGCCGGCTGGCACGCGCACGCGAAGCCTTACAGAAACTGTTGCTTGATGAAACGAGGACCCCAGCATGAGCTTTTCCGACGAAACCCTGATGGCCTATGCCGATGGCGAACTGGGCGAACCCGAGCGCAGCGCCGTCGCCGCGGCCGAGCGCGAGGACCCGGCAGTTGCGGCCAGCATCGCGCGCCACCGGTCCCTGCGCACGAATGTCTTCGCTGCCTTCGCCGGCGTGCTCGAGGAGGCGGTGCCGGAACGCTTGCAGCCGCCGGCGCCGCGCATCGCCACGGTCGCCTCGCTCGACGCTTTTCGTGAGCGCAAGGCGAAAGCGCGCGAGGCCGTCCAGGTGGATGAAGCCGGCCTTGCCGCGCGCAAGCCCTGGCCGCGCTGGGGCGCCCTGGCGGCCTCGCTGGCCGTCGGCGTGCTCGCCGGCAGCGTCTGGATGACCGGCGGCCCTGGCGGCGACGACCCGGGATTCGTCGCCACCGATGCCAACGGCCAGTTACTGGCACGCGGCGAGCTGGCGGGCGCACTGTCGCAACAACTGGCGAGCGAGGCGCCAAAGGGCGGGCGGGTTCGCATCGGCGTCAGTTTCGCCGCGCGCGGCGGCGGCTATTGCCGCAGCTTCACGGCCGGCCGCAGCGCCGGCCTGGCCTGCCGCGAGGGCGACAGCTGGCGCATTCCGGTGCTGCGCGACGCACCGCTGGACACCGGCGCCTACCGCCAGGCCGCCAGCACCGCACCGGCCGCCGTGCTCGAGGTCATCGACGAGCGCATCGAGGGCATGACGCTCGACGCCGCCGCCGAGCGCGCCGCCCGTGAGCGCGGCTGGAAGCGCTGAGCCTGGACTAGCGTCCGCCCAGGAAGGTCCTGACTTCGGCCTGGAAGCGCTGCGGCTGGTCCCACATGATGAAGTGGGCGCTGTCCGGAATCCTCTTGAGCACCACATTTCTGAGCGGTGAATAGGCCCCCTTGTAGCCGGCGTCGAACTGCTCGGGCGGCAGCGGCACGCTGGCCGGCTGGACATACAGCACCGTGACCGGCACCTTGATTTTCGGCAGTTCCGGGATCAGGTTGGTCACGATCAGCTCGCGGTAGGCCCGCGCCCCCACGTCCGGGTCGCTCGCCTGCGAATCGGCAATGGCGCTCGCGCGCATCGACTCGGTATTGACCATCCCCCGGATCGTGTCGCTGGTGCCTTTCGCGCGCTGTTCGGGACTGGCGCTGCGGATGCGGGCCGCGATCTGGTCGCCGATTGCCGCCACCTTGTCGGGCGGCGCCATGGGCCCCGCGAACAGCATGCCCATGTAAGGGAACATGTCGACCACCATCAGGCGCGACAGCACGTCCGGATGGCGGCTGGCCAGCATCATGCCGATGGTACCGCCCAGGGAGTGGCCGATGACGGCCGGCTGCTTCAGGCCGGCATCGCGGATATAGCGGGCGATCTCCTCGGCGACGGGCGCCGCCACTGCCCCTTCCTTGTTGGCGCCGACGCCCTGGCCGCCGAAACCCGAAACCTGCACCAGGTGGTAACGGTAGCCCGGCACCGCGGCCACGGTCGAGGCCCAGGCGCGCGGCGAGGAATTCAGGCCGGGAATCAGCACCACATCCGGGCCCGAGCCTTCGGCCCTGACGGTGATGCGCTCCGAGCTGAAGGGCGCGGCCAGCGCGCCGCCCAGCGGCGAGGCGAGCGCGACGGCGAGCGCGGCGGACAGGACGGTGCGGCGCGAAAGCTTTGTGACATTCATTGGTGCTCCTGGTGGGGTGTGAGTCATGCTGCGCTCGAATCCGAATCGAGTTCGCGGAAGCGCTCGATCGCATCGGTTTGCGCGAAATCGTCGAGCTCGAAAATCTGGCGCACCTCGATCTCCGCGTCCAGGCCCTGCCCACGCGGGTTCGGATAGCGCCGTGCCCAGTCGAGCGCTTCCTCGCGGGTGCCGGTATCGATGATCGTGTAGCCGGCGATCATGCCTGCCGTTTCCGCAAAGGGGCCGTCGACCACCGAGCGGTCGCTGCCGCTGTAGCGGATACGCCAGCCGCGGCTGCTCGGATGGAGGCCGTTGGCGTCGACCAGCACGCCGGCATTGGCCAGTTCGCCGTGGTAGTCGGCCATGGCGTGCAGCAAGTCCTCGCCGGGCATGACGCCAGCTTCGGACTCGGGGGTGGCCTTGACGATGATCATGAACCGCATGCGCGTTCTCCTTCGAGTCGGGAATGTAAGTTTGGCAAGCAGTATGCAACGGCGCGGCCCGTCAGTAAAGTCGGCGTGTTCCGCATCTCGTGCGACACTTCCTACAGCGGCGACGCATTTGCTCCTATTGCCGTTTGCGCTGACAGGGCTACCATCAAGGAACAGGTAATCCATAGAAGGAGGCAAGATGGGTGAAAACAAAGGCAAAGGTACGAAAGGCCGCAACTACGACGAACTGTCCGGCGTGGGTACCAGCAGCGCCGGGATCACCGGCACGACCGGCAACCTGAACAATGGCGTGCGCGATGGCGGCATCGGCAAGCCGTCGGCCAGCGACAGCGGAAACCGCAATCGCCAGTCGGCGGACGCGGACGATGGCGACATTACGCCGGCGCTTGGCCGTGGAACGCGCTCGAGAAGCGGTGCGCTCCAGCAGGACAGCAAGGCAAACAGCGGCAGCCAGCAAACTGGCAACCAGCAGGGCGGCAACCAGGGCGGGAGCCTTGGCAAAAGCCTCGACCAGGACGTTATGGGCAAGGAGAATTGACAGGATTTGACGGCGCGCCCTCGCATCGACAGGCGCATTGACGATTCGACAGGCGGGCGCTCGCGAGCCGGGGCGCCCGCTTATTTGCGTGCAAGCCTGGCGCACCCTGCCTTCCCTGGCCTACCCTTCCCTCCGACCCATGCGAATCCTGCTCCGCACCGCCCTGCTTGCGGCACTTGCCCTCGGCGGCTACGCCCTGCTCGGGCCTTACCTGAAAAACATGCTGTATGCGATGCGCCTGGCGTCGATGCCGGCCGTCGACATGCTGCCGGTACCGGTACGCGGGGTTCCTCCGCGCGCGCTGGCCGATACCTGGGGCGGCGCGCGCAGCGGCGGGCGCCGGCATGAAGGCATCGACATCTTCGCCAGGCGCGGCACGGCCGTGACCTCGGCCACCGAAGGCATCGTCATGCGCATCGGCAGCAACCGGCTCGGCGGCCAGGTGGTCTGGGTGCTCGGACCGGGCGGCCAGCGCCATTACTATGCGCACCTGGAAACCTATGCCGACATCGAAGCCGGCCAGCGCGTGCGCCCGGGAACCATCCTCGGCTATGTCGGCACCAGCGGCAACGCGGCCGGCACGCCGCCTCATCTGCACTATGGCATCTACGAGGCCGGCGGGGCCATCAATCCGTATCCGCTGCTGCGCCGGGCGCCGCTGGCGCGCGCGCTCAGTGGGCCTGGCGCAGGAACTCGGTCGCCGCCCGCGCCGGCATCGGCCGGCTGAACAGGAAACCCTGGAACAGGTCGCAGTCGCAGTCCGCCAGCGCCAGGTGCTGGTCGCGCGTTTCGACGCCTTCGGCGACCACGTGCATATCGAGCTTGTGGGCGAGCGCCATGATGCCGGCGCACAGGTCGGCGTCCTTGGCGTCGTGGGCGATGTTTTTCACAAAGGAGCGGTCGAGCTTCAGGTAGTGCACCGGCAGCTGGCGCAGGTAAGCCATCGAGGAAAAGCCGGTGCCGAAATCGTCGATCGACAGCGACACGCCGCCGCCGCGCAGCCGGTGCAGGATCGCAATGGCCAGGTCGGGGTCGGACATCATCATCGATTCGGTCAGCTCCATCTCCAGGCAACCGTGCCCGATCCCGTATGCGCGCATCAGTTCGAACACGTAATCGGGCAGCGCGGCGCTGGTCAGCTGGCTGGTCGAGAGGTTGACCGAGATCGCAATTGCGCCAAAGCCCGCATCGCGCCAGGCGGCCATCTGGGCGCAGGCCTGTTCGATGACCCAGCGGCCCAGCTGCAGCAGCAGGCCGAGCTGCTCGGCGAGCGGGATGAAGTTGTCCGGCCCGATCAGGCCGACGCCGGGCCGGTTCCAGCGGATCAGGGCTTCGAAGCCGGCCACGCTGCCGTCGCGCCGCATTTTCGGCTGGTAGTGCAAGGCGAACTCGTCTGAGCCCATGGCGGCGCGCAGGTCGCGCTCGAGTTCCACGCGCCGCGCCACCGCCCCGCCCAGTTCGGGCGAATAGAAACGGTACTGGTCGCGCCCATTGTCCTTGGCCGAGTACATGGCCGCTTCGGCACGCCCCAGCAGTTCGGCCGCGTTGTAGCGGGCGCCCTGCGACAGACTGACGCCGGCGCTGAAGGTCAGGTGCAGCGGCTGGCTCAGCACGGCATACGGCTGGCCCAGGTGGGTGCGGATCTGCTCGACCTGCTGCGCTACCGCCTCGACCGATTGCGTGCCGGCCAGCGTAAATGCGAACTCGTCGCCCGCCAGGCGCGCCAGGTTGCCGAGCGTGATGTTGCACTGCTTCAGGCGCTGGCTGACCAGCTGGATCAGCTGGTCGCCGATGTCCTGGCCATAATTGTTGTTGATGAACTTGAACTGGTCGAGGTCGATGATGACGACGGCCAGCCAGCTGCCGCCCAGCGACGCCATCAGCAACTGCTCTTCCAGGGTCGACTCGAACATGGTGCGGTTGCCCAGGCCGGTCAGGGAATCGGTGATGCGTTCGTGCTCGAGGCGTTTGCGCAGGCCGCGCAGCTCGGTAATCTCGGTCGAGAAACCGATCAGGCAGGTCGGCTGGCCCGGCAGGTTCAACGGAATCTTGCGTGACCGAAAATGGCGCTTGCGGCCATCCGCGCCGACGATGGTTTCCTCGCGCATTTCCTCGCCGCCGCCGGCCAGCACTGCTTTGTCATACTCGGTCACGCGCGCAGCCAGGTCCGGCGGCATCAGGTCACGGTCGGTATGCCCGATCAGGTCTTCCAGCGCGCGCCCGTAGAGTTCCAGCACAGGCTGGTTGGCGTACAGGTAACGGCCCTCGGCGTCCTTCAAGTAAATGGCGGCATCGACATTGGCAAGGATGGTATCGAGCAGCTCATTGCGCTCGACCAGTTGCCGGACGGCGCGGCGCTGCGCCGTGATGTCGGTCGAGATGCCGCACAGCCCGACAACGCGGCGTTCGTCGTCGAATAGCGGCAGCTTGACCGTGCGGAAACTGCGGCATTCGCCGCTGCGCATGGTGACCTGCTCGTCCACATCGACCTTCTCGCCTTGCAGGACCTGGCGGTCGGTATCGAGCACAACCGAGCGCGCCGTGTCGATGAAGGACCCATCGGTTCGGCCGATGATCTGGTCGGCGGGCAGGCCGAAGGCGGCGGCCAGCGACTGGTTCACGAACTGGTAGCGGCCCTGCAGGTCCTTGACATAGAAGCAAGCCTCGAGCGTGTCGACCAGGGTCCACAGGCTGCGCAATTGCTCGATGCCCACGTCGGTGCCGTCCTGCCCTTGCTCCATGCTGCCTCCATCCAGGGGTGGCTTTGCTGCAAAGAATCCATGCGTACTGCATGCAAGGTGCACAGTGTAGCGTCATTGCCGCCACTTGCGGAGGACGCACGAAAGGCATTATTGGCAGCATATTTACGCTAAGCTATATGTTGACAAAAATCTACACGAGGACCGTATGCCTTTCGCACCGATTCGCCGGGTTTGCCTGCCGCTGGCCCTGCTTGCCGCCCTGTCGGGCTGTACCACCGCCGCGCTGGCCCCCGACCTTGCACCGCCGGTGGCGGCCGTGCTGCGCGAACAGGTCGCGCCCGGCTATAACGGCGTGGTGCTGGTGCGTTCGTCGCGCTCGCAGGCGGCGCTGGTGCAAACCTATGGAGAAGCGCGCTTCGAAGACGCAGCAAAGCTGGCGCCCGATACCCGCTTCATGGTCGGCTCGGTCTCGAAATGGATCACGGCGGTCGCCGTGCTGCGCCTGGTAGAACAGGGCAAGCTGTCGCTCGACAAGCCGATCACGACCTGGCTGCCCGAGCTGCCGGCCGCCAGCGGCGCGGTCACGCTGCGCCATCTGCTGTCGAACACGAGCGGCATTCCGAACGGCCTCAGCGCAGCCCTGAAACTCGACCCCGGCATCGGCCGGCTGACCCTGACGCCGGCGGAGGCCGCCCTGCGCTTCGGAAATGGCCCGCTGGCATTTACTCCTGGCGCAAAGTTCGACTATTCGCCCACCAACTGGGTGCTCATCGGCGGCATCGTCGAGCGCGCAACGGGCGAATCCTTCAGCCGGACGGTCGAACGGCTGGTCTTCCGGCCTGCCGGCGCGCTTGAGAGCGGCTTTGCCGACGACAGCTTCGCCACCTTGCCGCGCACCGCCGTCGCCTATGCCAGCACGCGCGCAAGCCGCAAGATGACGCCAACGCCGCCGATGGTGGCGGCCAGCGGCACCATCTACAGCACGGCGGCCGATTTGCTGAAGATTGCCGACATGGTGTACGGAACGGCGCTGCTGACGCCGGCATCGCGCGAACAACTGCTCAAGGTCCAGCATGTGCCGGAAGACTACGCGCTGGGCGGCCGGGTGCGCCAGGCCGGCAGCGGCGCCGCGGCGCGCGTGCTGGCCTGGGAGTCCGGTGTCAGCGGCGGCTACAAAACCCTGCTGGCCTACGCGCCGCTCGACGGCCGCGCGGTGGTATTGATGAACAACACCGACATGCAGCAGTCCGACCAGGCCAGAATGGCGCTGGCCCTGTTCGACGCGATGGCGAAATAACTTATTTCGTCACCGCCAGCATCGAGCGACGTCCACCTTTGAAGGTGTAGAGGGTGACGGTACCGTCGCGGATGTCGCCGCGCGCGTCAAACGCCACCAGCCCGGTGACGCCCTTGTGCTCGATTTTGGCCAGCACCGGCAGGTAGCGGGCGGGTGCGGTGGAGCCGGCCTTGACCATCGCCGCGGCCATCGTCATCACGGCATCGTAGGCATACGGCGCGTTGATTTGCACCTCGATCCCGAAGCGCTTCTTGTAAGCGGCGCGGAAATTGTCCATCGCCAGCTTGCCGGCCGCATCGACACCGCCGGCTTCGGCACAGAACACCTGGCCGTCGGCCATGGCGCCGCCGGCGAGCTTGTCGATTTCGTCGGAACAGATGCCGTCGCCGCCCATCATGCGGGTGTTCAAGCCGAGCTGCTTCATCTGGCGCAGCATCGGTCCGGCGGTCGAACTCATCCCGCCAAAGAACACGAGGTCGGGCTTGGCGGCCCGGATCCGGGTCAGGATGGCGTTGAAGTCGGTTGCCTTGTCGTGCGTGAACTCGCGCGCGACGACCTTCGCGCCCTGCTGCTGCAGGCCCTTGGCGAACTCGACGGCCAGTCCCTGGCCATAGGCGGTGCGGTCGTCGATCACGGCCACGCGCCGCGCGCCGACGTTTTTCACCGCGTAGCGGCCCAGCGCACGGCCCAACTGGACGTCGTTGGCAACCACCCGGAAGGCCGTATTGAAGCCCTGCTGGGTGTATTTCGGGCTCGTGCTCGAGGGCGAAATCTGCGGGATGCCGGCCTGGTGGTAGATCTTCGAGGCCGGGATCGTGGTGCCTGAGGTTTCGTGGCCGACCACGCCGTTGACCCTGGCGTCGACCAGCTTCTGGGCCACGTTCGTGGCCTGCTTCGGATCGCCGCCGTCGTCTTCGGCCAGCAGCTCGAAACGCAGTTTCTTGCCGCCAATGAGCACGCCGCGGCTGTTGAGGGCCTCGATCGCCATGCGCGCGCCGTTTTCGGTGTCCTTGCCAAAATACGCGACCGGTCCGGTCACGGCGGCCGAGTGGCCAATCTTCACGACTTCCTGGGCCGCTGCCTGGCCCAGGCCGGCGCCCGCGGCGATTAAGACCGCAGCGGCCGCGATTGTTTGCTTCTTCATGCATTCCTCTTGATGGCGATGGGGCGGCGCCAGACAGCGCTGGCGCAAAGGAATCACTATATCAAGGATGAGCACGGGGCGTGGCCGGTGGCCTGGTTTTGCAGGGGCGCACGATTGGCGCCGAGGATAGGGGTGCGAATCGCCTTGCGGCATACTGGACACTGGCCGAACAGGGAGAGGATCATGACCAGCAAGCCGCAGGACCCGACGGGAACCGCGCAGCTGCGCTTTCGCACCCTGCTCTACCGGTTTATCTTCTTCGACTGGCTGTTCGCCGACGTCGGCGGGGCACGCACCCCGGTCGAGCGCCATGCAGCGACCCTGCACAATCGCGCCATGAGCAAATACCTGCCGGTCTACCTGCGCCGCTGGTCCTTCCTCACCCTGTCGGCTTTCGCCCTCGGCTGCCTGGTCGAACGCGCCCTGCAGGCGACGCTGCTGTCGGCCTGGTTCTTCACCTCGTCGTGCATCACGGCGGCCGGCGCCGTCGTCATCGCGGTGGCCTGGATTTTCCTCACCCAGCCGCAGCAGCCATGAGGGACCGCCTGCCGATATAATCTGCTCCAGCCGTGCAGGCCTGCCCGGCATCCCGATCCTGGAAAGACCCCATGAAGAAAGTCCTGTTCCTGCTGGCCCTGCTCCCGGGCGCCGCGCTCGCCGACGACGCCGCCGTCCTGAACTGCCGCGCCCTGCCCGACGCCGCAGCCCGCCTTGCCTGCTACGATGCGATGCCGCTCACGCCGGTCAGGGCCGCGGCCCCGGTGACAGCCGCCGCGCCCGCCCCTGCTCCATCCTCAGGCATCCTCGGCTTCGGCGGCGAACGCATGAAAAAGAATGTGGACGCCTTGCCGACATCGATGGAAGGCACGGTCGTCGGCGCCTTCGATGGCTGGGGCCCGAATGCGCGCATCAAGCTGGCCAACGGCCAGGTGTGGCGCGTGATCGACGACAGCTCGGCCGTCCTGCCAAGCAGCACCCAGGCCAAAGTGCGGATCGAGCGCAACCTGTTCGGCACCATGTTCCTGCATGTCCAGGGCAGCAACAACTCGGCCAAGGTGCGCCGCGTGGAATAAGAGGTGGCACCATGAAGCGCTGGATCAGGAAAGCCGGCATCGCCCTGCTGCTGTGCGGGCCCAGTTCGGCCATCGCAGCGGACCTGGCCCGCGGCGCCCGCCTGTTCGGCTCGCGCTGCGCTTCCTGCCACAGCATCGGCCCTTCGGCGCGCGCCGGTTTCGGACCGCATCTGAATAACATTTTCGGCCGCCGCGCCGGCAGCGCCCCGGATTATCGCTACTCGCCGGCGATGGCAAAATCGACCATCGTCTGGAACGACAAGAACCTGGCTGCCTACCTCGACGATCCGGACGATGTGGTGCCGGGCACGAAGATGCGCTTCTGGGGGATGAGCAACGCGGGCCAGGTGGCGGATCTGCTGGCCTACCTGCGCAGTCACCAGCAGGCCGGGGCGCGCTAGCGCTTCTTCACATGCAGCGCCTGGCGCGAGCGCTTGCGCTCCTCGGCCTCGCGGCAGCGCCGCTTCTGGCTGTCGGTCTCCGGTACCAAAGGCGGCACCGCCTGCGGCTTGCGGTTGGCGTCGACCGCCACCATCGTGAAATAGCAGCTGTTCGCATAACGCTGGGTGCGCTGCTGGATGTTTTCGGTGACGACGCGAATGCCGATCTCCATCGAACTGGTGCCGGTGTAGTTCACCGAGGCCAGGAAAGTCACCAGTTCGCCGACGTGGATCGGCTCCAAGAACATCACCTGGTCGACCGACAGGGTCACCACATAGGAACCGGAATAGCGGCTGGCGCAGGCATAGGCGACGCTGTCGAGGAATTTCAGGATGGTGCCGCCGTGGACGTTGCCTGAGAAGTTGGCCATGTCGGGCGTCATCAGGACCGTCATCGTCAGTTCGTGGACTGGGCGTCCCTGGTGGTCGTTCATGGCGGTTCCTGTGGTGTGGGGTATAAGCGGCGGTAAGGGTGAAATGCATTTTACGGCGATTCGCGCGTCAGCCGGAAACTGCCTTCGGCCGCGGGCCGTCCCTCGAAGACCAGGGCATACGCATCGGGCATGGCAGCCTGCACAAGCATCACGGTCGCGCCGAGCGGAATCGGCGCCCGGAAGCGCACCGAGATTGCACTGACGCGCTGCCCGTAGACGCGTTCCAGGTGCGCCGCTGCCTTGCCCACCGAGTGCATGCCGTGGATGATCGGCTGGCGCAGGCCCATCAGGCGCGCGGACCAGCCGGCGAGGTGGATCGGATTCCAGTCGCCGGACACGCGCGCATAGGAGCGTCCGGCCGAGCGGGGCAGCGTCCATGCAGCGATGGCGGCGCCGGGGGCAACGGCCGCCGGGCGCGTGCCGGGCCGACTGTTTCCGCGCCGCGCCAGGTATTTGCTGGTGCAGGTAAAGACCAGCGCCTCGCCACAGAACCCCTCGGTCTCGAGCGCGCAGTACACGGCGCCCGATGCTGTCGGCGGCAAAATCTCGATGCGGGTCGACAGGCGCATCGGACCGGACGGCGCGGGGGCATGCAGCACCAGCGCATTCTCGACGTGGACCATGCCCACGATCCGGTAGGGAAAAGCGGGCGCCAGCATCGTGACCAGGTGGGCGCGCTGCACTGCCAGGTAATGGAATGTCAAAGGCGTCGAGCCAGGCGCGAAGCCGAGCGCCGCGTTATAGCGCTCGATGGCGGCACGCGCAGGCGCGTCGACCAGGAAGCTGGAGTGGAGCTGCGCGGAGTGCCGCGGCGCTGGCGGCCCGGCGTGGCGCCGCTTGAACAAGGCCCGCAACAGCAGCGAGGCGCCCATGGCCGGGAGGCATTCGGGCGCGGATTGCCCCTTCTCGAACGAACGAAACAAGTATTCCTCCATCAATCGCCGAACAAGCATCGCTTCTTCGACAAGCCCACAATATTCACGTCACCAAAAAGCCGTGGTTGGCTGATAATACCGCCTGACGACGCACTACCGCACTGTCGCGCCTATTCGCGCATTTTCGTAATTCGGAGACCGTATGAGCAATGACCGCCAATCGACCCTGTCGATCCAGAAAAGTTTGATGCCCCTTCCACCCGCCGACCGTTCGGCTCTGCTTGCCAATCCCGGTTTCGGCCGCGCGTTCAGCGACCACATGGTCACGATCCGCTATACCGAAGGGCGCGGCTGGCACGACGGCAAGATCGAAGCACGCGGCGCCCTGCCGCTCGATCCGACCTCGATGGTGCTGCACTATGCGCAGGAAATCTTCGAAGGCATGAAAGCCTACCCGCAGCCCGATGGCGGCGCCGCCCTGTTCCGTCCCGAGGCCAATGCACGCCGCTTCCAGAAGTCGGCCACCCGCCTGGCGATGGCGCCGCTGCCGGAAGAACTGTTCCTGGAATCGGTGCACGCCCTGGTGAACGCGGACCGCGACTGGATTCCGCAAGCCGAAGGCTCCGCGCTCTATCTGCGTCCGTTCATGATCGCCACCGAAGCGGCCTTGGGCGTGCGCCCGGCCAACGAATACCTGTTCTGCGTGTTCGCCTCCCCCGCCGGTAACTACTTCAAGGGCGGCGCCGCCGGCGTGACGCTGTGGGTCTCCGAGAACTACATCCGCGCCGCACCGGGCGGCACCGGCGACGCCAAGTGCGGCGGCAACTACGCCGCCAGCCTGGCGGCCCAGGCCGAAGCGACCCGCGAAGGCTGCGACCAGGTTGTCTTCCTCGACGCCGTCGAGCGCAAATGGGTGGAAGAACTGGGCGGCATGAACATCTTCTTCGTGTTCGAGGACGGCTCGGTCCAGACCCCGCCGCTGACCGGCACCATCCTGCCGGGCATCACGCGCGATTCGCTGATCGTACTGGGACGCGACATGGGCTTGACGGTGCGCGAAGAGCCGTATTCGATCGAGCAGTGGAAGGCGGACGCCGCCAGCGGCCGCCTGACCGAGGCCTTTGCCTGCGGCACCGCGGCCGTCGTCACCCCGATCGGCAAGGTCCGCGGCAAGGGTTTCGATGCCGTCATCGGCACGGGCGAAGCCGGTCCCGTCACCACCCGCCTGAAAACCGCCCTGCTCGATATCCAGAACGGCCGCGCCGAAGACACGCACGGCTGGCTGCAGCGGGTGTTTTAATCATGAAAAAACGCGTATCTGCAGTTTTGCTGGCCGCCACGCTGGCTGCGGCCCATGGCGCGGCCCAGGCCCAGGCCTATGAAGTCGTCCCGCCGATCGAAGCGCGTGCGCTGCGCTTCCTGTTCGGCGCCGGCGTCACCTTCGGCGGCGACAAGCTGGCCACCGCCGTGTATGACAGCGGCGCCGAGATCGACATCGACGCCGGCGGCGGCATCGTCATGCAGGTGGGCCTGGACTACCGCGTCAGCCCGCTGCTGTCGGTGCAGGGCACCATCGGCTACCACGTCGAGAGCGCCAGCGCCTGGAACGGCGACCTGCGTTTCGAGCGTGTGCCGGTCGAGCTGCTCGGCTACTACCACGTCAACGACAAGGTGCGCGCCGGCGGCGGGCTGCGTTTCGTCACCAAGCCGGCGCTGCGCTGCAGCGGCAGCTGCGGCTTCGGCGACGACGAGTTCGACGACACCACCAGCGCCGTCGCGGAGATGGAATACCTGTACTCGCCGCGCGTGGGCTTCAAGCTGCGCTACGTGAACGACGCGTTCAAGGAAAAGGCGTCCCGCTACCGCGCCAAGGGCGAACACCTCGGCCTGCTGGCGAACTTCTACTTCTGATACAGGCAGCGGGTCCATGCTCAAACTCAGCCTGGACGCCCTGCTCACGGTCGACACCATCGCCCGCCGCGGCTCGTTCGCCGCGGCGGCGAAAGAGCTGTTCCGGGTGCCGTCGACGATTTCCTATACCGTGGCCAAGCTCGAGGAAGACCTCGGCGTCCAGCTGTTCGAGCGCTTCGGCCCGCGCGTGGTGCTCACCAGCGCCGGCACCGAACTGCTGAAGGAAGGTCGCTACCTGCTGAAAGCGGCGGGCGACCTGGAACGGCGCGTCCGCCGTGTCGCCTCGGGCTGGGAGACCGAATTCACCATCGCCTTCGATTCGATGCTCTCGCCGGCCGGCCTGATGGCGGACATCGAGGCCTTTTACCGGGTGGCCGACCAGACGCGCCTGCGCCTGGTGAAGGAAGCCTTGTCCGGCACCTGGGAAGCCTTGCTGGAGCGCCGCGCCGACCTGCTCGTGGGTGCGGCCGGCGCCGGGCCCGCGGGCGGCGGCTACAGCACCGCGCCCTTCGGCGTCGTCTCGTTTGTGTTCGTGGTGGCGCCGGAGCATCCGCTGGCGGCAGCCACCCAGCCGCTATCGAAAGCCGACCTGGCGCTGTGGCGCGCGGTATCGGTGTCGGACTCGGCGCGCCAGCTGGCGGCGCGCACCGTCGGCCTGCTGTTCGGCCAGGACACCCTGAGCGTCCCCGACATGCAGACCAAGTATGCGTTCCAGCGCGCCGGCCTGGGCTTCGGCTTCCTACCCGAAACGTGGGTGCGCGCCGACCTCGCAGCGGGCCGCTTCATCGCCAAGGCGGTGGAGGAACCGAAACCCGACGAAACCCTGTACCTGGCCTGGCGCAGCGGCGAAGAAGGCGCGGCGCTCGCCTGGTGGCGCGAGCGCATGGGGGATGGCGCCGCCTTTGCCCGCATGGCGGCGCCGTTTCAACTCTAGCGCAGCGGGCTTAGCGCGGCAGGTCGAACAGCAGCACTTCGGCGTCGATCGCGTGGTCCAGGGTGACGCTTGCCTCGTCGTCGATGCGCAGCGCGTCGCCGGCCCGCAAGGCCATCCCGTTCACCATCACGCTGCCGAGCGCCACGTGGACATAGCCGATGCGGCCCGGCTGCAGCGCGAAGTCGACCGCATCGTCCCCGTTCAGGATGCCGGCATAAATCGCCGCATCCTGGCGGATCGTCACCGAGCCTTCGCGGCCATCGCTGGACGCCACCAGCCGCAGCTGCCCGGTCTTCGAGGCCGCATCGAAATGCTTTTCCTCGTAGCCGGCCGGGCCGCCGATCTGGTTGGGCTGGATCCAGATTTGCAGGAAGTGCACCGGATCGGTCTTCGATCCATTGAATTCGCTGTGCTGCACGCCCCTGCCCGCGCTCATGCGCTGCACGTCCCCGTGGCGCAGCACCGAGCCGTTGCCCATGCTGTCCTTATGCTCGAGCGCGCCGTCCAGCACATAGCTGATGATCTCCATGTCGCGGTGGCCGTGCGCATCGAAGCCGCGTCCCGCCGCCACCCGGTCCTCGTTGATCACGCGCAGCGGGCCGACGCCCATGTGCGCCGGGTCCTGGTAATGGCCGAAGGAGAAAGTATGCTTCGAGTCCAGCCAGCCAAAATTGGCGATGCCGCGGTCTTCGGCTTTACGTAGTGTCAACATGATGCGCTCCTCGGGTGTGATTGGTTCGAAGGGTTCGACGATGTTCGCTCCCTGCATGCCTTGCATTATGCGGCAAGCGTCCTGCCACAAAAAGCGAGTAGTTTTCGGGGCTATCGTCGAAAAATTCGAACATCGATTCCGGTCAGCCGCCGCGCTTCGGACGCGCGCTCATCTGCTCGCCAATGGCATAGAAGTGGCCGCCGGCGATGTGGTGAATGCTTTTCCACTCGCGCGCCGCCGTTTCGAAATGCCAGTGACCGTCGTAGAAGACCCGGTCGTCGGCCCAGGCGCCGACCACCTCGCCGATGAACAGGTCGTAGCTGTCCTGGTTGTGCGGCTCGGGGATTAGCCGGCATTCCAGCCAGCCCGAGCAACCGACGACAAACGGCAGCGTATCGCCGGCCAGGTGCATCAGTTCGGTACCGGTGTCGCGCAGCTTGTTCGGTTCCTCGGAGAGGCTGCGCGTGCCCAGTTCGTGCGTCAGGCGCAGCAGTTTCACGGTCGGCACCTGGACCACGAAGCGGCCGCTCTTTTCGACCAGCTCGCGCGTTTTGGTCGCCTTGTCGAGCACCACGGTGAGCTTGGGCGGCGAAAAATCCAGCGCGCAGACCCAGGCCGCGGACATGACATTGTCCACGCCATCGTGGTGACTCGATACCAGCACGGTCGGCCCGTGGTTCAGCAGGCGGTAGGCTTTCTCGAGCGCGACCGGTTGAATGTGTTCGTGCATGCATGTCTCCAAAATAATCGTAGCGCCGGCCTCGAATCAGCCGGCGCGCTTTTCCTGCTGTTCTTGCTGATGCTCTTGCTGCCCGAGGCGCGCCAGTTCGGCCTCGCTGAAGCCCGCCCGGCGGCGCGCCTCGAGGTTGAACGGCCCTTTCAGGACCGGCGCCCGATGGCGTACGACCAGTGCGTCGTAGGTGGCATAGGGCTCCAGTCCATGCAAGGCGCATAGGTATTGGTACCAGCGGTTGCCGATCTCGACGTGCCCGACTTCGTCGCGCAGGATGACGTCGAGGATGGCCGCCGCTTGCGCGTCGCCGGCCTGGGCGATCTTCGCGCGCAGCGGCGGAATGGCGTCAAGCCCCCGCGCCTCGAGCGTACGCGGCACCAGGGCCATGCGGGCGACGATGTCGCCGCTCGTCCGCTCGACCATCTCCCACAGGCTGTCGTGGCCGGTGAAGTCGCCGTAGGCATAACCCAGCACGCGCAGGTGGTCGGCCAGCATCGAAAAATGATGGGCCTCTTCTTTGGCCACCTGCAGCCAGTCGAGATAGTACGCGTCCGGCATGCCCGGGAAACGCCACAGCGCGTCGAGCGCCAGGTTGACGGCATTGAATTCGATGTGCGCCAGCGCATGCACCAGCATCGCGCGGCCTTCGATCGTCGCCATCGAACGGCGTCCCACCAGGCGCGGGTGCACCAGCTCGGGACGCGCGGGGCGGCCGGGAATGGCGCCCGAAGTCTCCAGCAGCGCCCGCGTGTCGAGCACGGTCTCACCTTCGGCCTGCGCGCGCGCCAGCGCGGCGACGGCGCCAGCCTTGGCCTGCGGGTCGGGCTCGAGCAGCGCTTGCAAGGCCTGCTCGCGGAGTTCAATGAGGTGCGTCGGGTGCGGCATGATGCTGTCTATCGGTATAAAGGCCGCAGTGTAGCAAACCGGCGCGCATACCCGTTCAGAATAATGCCCCCTGCGGACTGGTCAGCCGCGCGAAGCTGTCGCCGACAAACGGCAGGATGCCGTCGGCAACCGGTTCGAGCTGCTTTTCCAGGTAGTGCGCGTAGTCGAGCGGAGACCGGATGGCCTCCAAGGGCTCGGGCCCGGCGCTGGTCATCAGGTAGCTGATCCAGCCGCCGTTGCGGTATTGGGCGCCGCGGCCCTGGGCGATATGCCATTCGTCGGCGATGCGGGCGGCGCGCACGTGCGGGGGCACATTGCGTTCGTATTCCGCCAGCGGCCGGCGCAGGCGCTTGCGGTAAACCAGCAGCGCGTCGAAGTCCCCGCTCAGCGTGCTCGCCACATACGCGCGCACGTAGTCTTCATACGGCTCGCGCCGGAAGATGCGGCCGTACAGCCCCTGCTGGAACTGCTGCGCGAGTGGCGTCCAGTCGGTGCGCACCGTTTCCAGGCCCTTGTAGACGATCTCCTCGCCGCCCGCGGGGAGACTGGCCAGGCCCGCATAGCGCTTCTTGCTGCCTTCGTCGGAGCCGCGCACGGTCGGCATCAGGAAACGCCGGAAATGCGTATCCACCTCGAGTTCGAGCGCGCTCTCGAGGCCGTACTCCTCGCGCAGGTGCGTGCGCCACCATGCGTTCACCATCTCGGCCAGTTCATCGCCGATGCGCAGCGCGTCCTGGTCGGTGTGGGCGCCGCCCAGCCAGACGAAGGTGGAATCGGTGTCGCCATAGATCACCTGGTAGCCGCGCGCCTCGATCAGCGCGCGCGTGCGGTGCATGATCTCGTGGCCGCGCATCGTGATCGAGGAGGCCAGGCGTGCGTCGAAAAAGCGGCAGCCGGTGGTGCCGAGCACGCCGTACATGGCATTCATGATGATTTTCAGGGCCTGCGACAGCGGCGCGTTGGCGGCGCGCTTGGCGGCCTCCCTGCCCTGCCAGACGCGGGTCACGATGCCGGGCAGGCAGTGTTTCGTGCGCGAGAAACGCGCGCCGCGAAAGCCCGGCACCGTGTCTTCTTCCGGCTCCTCGAGCCCGGCCACCAGCCCCACCGGATCGATCAGGAAGGAACGGATGATCGACGGGTACAGGCTTTTATAGTCCAGCACCAGCACCGAGTCGTAGAGGCCTGATCGCGAATCCATGACGAAGCCGCCCGGGCTGTCGGCCCCGGGCACGTCGCCGATGTTGGGCGCTACCCGGCCGAGGCGGTGCATCAGCGGAATGTAGGCGTGCTCGAAGGCGGCAACCGACCCGCCGCTGCGGTCGGCGGCCAGGCCGGTGACGCTGGCGCGTTCGAGCAGGAAGGTCATCAGATTGGTTTTGTCGAAGATGCGCGTGACCAGTACGCAATCCTTCAGGTTGTAGCGCGCAAGCGCCGGCTTGTCCTGCGCGAACATGCGGTCGATCGAGGCCATGCGGTCGTAGGGTTTGTCGATGTCCTTGCCCTCGCCGAGCAGGCTTTGCGACACGTTCTCCAGGCTGAACGAAGGAAAACTCCAGGTGGCCGAGCGCAGCGCCTCGACGCCGTCGATGCACAGGCGCCCCGGCAGGCCACCAAAATAATGCCCCTGTCGCTCCCCTTCCGCTTTCGGTCCCTTGGCGTTGGTACGCCATTCCATCGACGTCCCGCCGCGGCCGATGCGCAAGGGATGGCCCAGGCGCTCGGCGTGCTCGTGCAATACGCGCAGGTCGAAGCCGATCACGCTCCAGCCGATGATGGCGTCGGGGTCGTGGCGGATCATCCATTCTTCGAGTTTTTCCAACAGGGCGAGGCGGGTGTCGACGTATTCGAGGTCGAAGTCGAGGGCGCCGGCGTCGCCGTTCGGCGGCCCCAGCATGTAGACCACGCGCTCGCCGCAACCCTCCAGGCCGATCGAGCGCAGTTCGGCGTGCATGGTCGTCTCGATGTCGAGCGATACGGTGCGAAGCCTGGGGCGGTAATCGGGCGATGGTTTCAGTTGCGCGTCCAGCAGCAGGCTCGGGTCGCCGTCCGCCGGCGTACCGGTAAACGTCACCGGCGCCGTGATGAAGCGCTCCATCAGGAAGCGCTCGGGCGGTCGGATGTCGGCCTCGTAGACGTCCACGCCATGCTCGCGCAGGCGTTTTTCCAGGCGCAGCAGCTGACGGTAATGGCTGCAATACATGCCGAGCACCGGGCGCTGGCGAAAGTCGCACAGCGCCAGCGGGCGCAGCTCGACGCCGCGCTCGCGCTGCAGCACGGCGCGCGCGGCGCCTTCCTGCTCCGCAGGAATGAAGGCGACCGCCTCGGCCAGCGGCAGCCGCAAGCACACAGGGCCGTCGTCGGTGGCGAGCCAGAGCTCGACCTCGACGCCGTCGACGCCGTTGGTGCTGACGTCGCGCCAGTGGCGTGTCAGCAGGAAGCCCTGCCTGGTATGACTCATGTGTGACGCGATCGATCGGCGAAAAAGCGAAAAAGGCCTCAGTTTATCGCATCACACCTGCCTCCAGGTTCAGGCCAGCGTACGCACCGATGGCTCGCGTTCCCATTGACGGGTACCGGCGCAGGCCACCAGCTTGTCGGCGTCGGACGCAGCCATGATGAAGTCGTCTTTCTCGACGCCCGCCTTTTGCAGCAGCGCGGCCGCGCCCTCGGTATGCGCAATCGCCTTCAGGTGGCCAAAAGCGTCGCGCACGAAGTCGACCGCCGCCGCTTCCCTGGCCAGCTTGGCGCCACCCTCGCTCGACAGCACCAGCGCCACCGCGTCGCACAGCACCGACGGCGTGCCGGCAAGCTGACCGTCTGCCGCCAGCATGCTGCCGTCGGCCAGGCGCGCCCCGCCGACCTTGGGCGAGATCAGCTTGACCGACGCGCCGGCCGCCTTGGCCGACTTGCGCAGCGCTTCGATCACGGCGCCATCGGAGCCGTCGGCAAACAGGATGCCGATCTTGCGGCCTTCGGGCGTGTTCTTCATCTTGCCGACGATCTGCAAGGCCGGCGACGGCGGCAGGTCCTGCACGGGCGCTGCCAGCGGCGGCGCCGGCGGCAGCGTGTCCATGCCGAGTCCATCGGCCATGCGCTCGGCCAGTCCGGCGTCGATGTGGCGCATGTGGCCGACCATGGCCTCGCGGATGTACACGGTGTCTACCTTGGACAGCTCGAACACCAGCGCCGACGCCATGTGGGCCTGCTCCAGCGGGGTCTGGCTGATGAAGAACTGGCGCGCCTGGCTGTAATGGTCGGCGAAACTCTCCGGACGTACGCGTCCTTTTTCGCCGGCATCGGCCGGCGTGGCATGGCTGCGGAAGCCCTGCACCGGGTCTTCGCGCGGCGAGCTGCGGTCAAGCGAGTTGGGTTCGTAGGCGACCCGGCCCTTCGGCACCTGCATCTGCATGTGGCCATCGCGCTGGTGGTTGGCGAACGGGCATTTCGGCGCATTGATCGGCAGCTGGTGGAAGTTGGGCGAACCGAGGCGCGACAGTTGCGTGTCGAGATACGAGAACAGGCGGCCCTGCAGCAGCGGATCGTTGCTGAAGTCGATGCCCGGCACGACGTTCGACGGGCAGAAGGCCACCTGCTCGGTCTCGGCGAAGAAGTTATCGGCGTTCCGGTCCAGCACCATGCGGCCGACGACCTTCAAGGGCACCAGTTCCTCGGGGATCAGCTTGGTCGGATCCAGATGGTCGAACGGGAAGCCGTCGGCCTCTTCCTGGGTGAACAGCTGGACCGCCAGTTCCCACTCCGGGAAGTCCCCGGCATCGATCGATTCGTACAGATCGCGCCGGTGATAGTCCTGGTCGGCGCCGGCGATCTTGACGGTTTCGTCCCAGATGGTCGATTGCAGGCCCAGCTTCGGGCGCCAGTGGAATTTCACGAAGGTGGATTCGCCTTCAGCATTCAGGAGCCGGAAGCTGTGCACGCCGAAGCCCTCCATCATGCGCAGCGAGCGCGGCAGGGTGCGGTCGGACATGGCCCACATGATCATGTGCATCGACTCGGGCGTGAGCGAGATGAAGTCCCAGAAGGTGTCGTGGGCGGAAGCGGCCTGCGGGTAGCCGCGGTCCGGCTCCTGCTTGACCGCATGGGCCAGGTCCGGGAACTTGATGGCGTCCTGGATGAAGAACACGGGGATGTTATTCCCGACCAGGTCCCAGTTGCCTTCGACCGTATACAGCTTGACCGAGAAACCGCGCACGTCGCGCGGGGTGTCGGGCGAACCGGCGCCGCCGGCCACGGTCGAAAAACGCGTGAACAGCGGCGTACGCACGCCCACCTCGCTCAGCACGCGCGCCTGCGTGTACTGGGCGAGCGATTCGGTCAGTTCGAAATAGCCATGCGCGGCCGAACCGCGGGCGTGGACAATGCGCTCCGGGATGCGCTCATGATCGAAGTGCATCATCTTTTCGCGCAACACGAAGTCTTCCAGCAAGGTCGGTCCGCGCTTCGCCGGCCGCAGCGAATTCTGGTTATCGGAGATCCGCAAACCCTGATTGGTGGTCAGCGCCGGGTGCTCGCCCCCGGCGTGCTGATGCAGTTCGCCCCCCGTCCCGCGCTCGGCCGGGGTTGCCGCTGCCTGCGGACGCTTCGAATTCTTGTCGCTCATGTGTGCTTCCTCTGTTTTTTCCTGGGTGAAAGTACAGGGTCGGCCAAGCGGGCACATGCTTCTGTACGGTGCGTCACACAGGACGAGCATGGAGCGTGAATTATGCGGGACGGCTTAGCATAAATCTTCTTGCGCACAATTGTGCACTGGCAAAAAGACAACAATTTTTTGCAAATTCGTAAAATAAACTTGTGACACATGTATGCACGTTTGACCTGTCTTCATGTCAACGAAATACTCATCAGGCGGCACACGGAAATGCCGTTTTTCACCAAGAGCATCCGATAACAATAGCTATCAAGGAGCATCGTCGTGAGTACAAACCGCCGTCGTTTTACCCTCGTTGCAGCACTCGTCATGGCACTCGGCGCCCAGGGCCCGTTGGCCAATGCCGCCATCACCGGCATCCTGCCCGGCACCGCCACGGTGTCCGGAACCGTCGCCGCCGCCAGGATCGATTCCCTCTTCGCCGAAGAACTCAACAAGCAGCTGTCGAACGTGTATTACGACGTCATCGTCGTCTTCGACAAGAAGGAAAGCGCATCGCGCCTGTCCACCCTGGTACAGAAGGTCAAGACCTACCGGGTACTGCCGATGGCGCGCGTACTGCTGACCAGGGACCAGATCAGGCAGGTCGCCGGCTGGCCCGAGACCCGGTTCATCGAGCCCAGCCGCAAGCAGCGCCTGTTCAACGCCGAAGGCCGGGTCCTGACCCGCGCCGAGGAAGTGCAGAAGGTGCTCGGCCTGGACGGCGCCGGGGTGACGGTCGCGATCATCGATACCGGAGCCGACGCCCTGCATCCGGATCTCGGCAACGTCAGGAAGAACTACGAAGCGGTGGGCGCGCTGGGCAACGACCCCAGCCAGGTCTACGTGTCGCTGACCCCGAACGGGATCGACGTCGAAACGGCGATCGTCGAGCGCCACACGACGCTGGGCACCCATTGGAACACCGACGAATACGGACATGGCACGCATTGCATCGGCACCATCGCCGGCACCGGTCTCGATTCCGAGGGTCACCAGCGCGGCATGGCGCCCAAGGCCAACATCATCAGCTATGGCGCCAGCACGGGCATCAACCTGCCCTTCACGCTGGAAGCCTACGACCACGTGATTGCCAGCGTGCGCGACGGCGAAGCCGACATCCGCGTACTGAGCAATTCCTGGGGCAGCTCCACCTATGGACCTTTCAACCCGAACCAGGCAACCAACGTCGCCTCGCGCCTCGCGTTCGAACAGGGCATCCTGTCGATCTTCGCGGCCGGTAACGACGGACCGGGCCCGAACACGATGAACCCGTATTCGAATTCCCCTTACGGCCTGGGTATCGGCGCCACCAACAAGGCCTATGGCGTGACCGGCTTCTCGTCGCGCGGCCGTCCGGACGGCAACTACGACCGCGAGCTGGCGCTGGCCAACCTGCAGCTGTTCCTGGCCGCCAGCGGCGAGGAACAGGCGGTATGGGACCACGCCGCGCGCCCGCTCGGCATCGACCGGCCCGCCATCGTCGCGCCCGGCGAAAACATCGTCTCGGCCCAGAACCCGGCGCACCCGATGACGGCCAGCGGCACCAACTACGGCGCCGCGTCGGGCACCTCGATGGCCACGCCGCACGTCAGCGGCATCGCGGCCCTGGTGCACCAGGCGCAGGACAAGCGCGGCGGTGCACGACTGGCGCCGCTCGACATCATCCGCCTGCTCGAAGTCAGCGCCAACAAGACGGTGATGAACGGCTACGATACCTTCGACGCCGGCGCCGGCTTCGTCGACACCCGCAAGGCCGTCGATGCGGTGAACGCCGGCGCCATCCCGCGCGTCGTCACCCAAGACGACCTGGTGCGCTTCAATCCGGGCCCGATGCGCGTGAGCGGCGGCGCCTATGCCGGCGCGGCGGCGATCAACTCCTTCCAGACCAACACCGGCTATGGCCTGCACAAGGTCACGGTCGAGCCGGGAGCGGTAAAGCTGTTTGCCGACGCCTCCTGGGCCCTCGAAGCGAACAACCTCTACATCACCCTGTTTGCGCCCGGCATCGACCCGGCGGCGGGCGTCAACTTCGCCGCCCAGTCGGCGGGCCTGACGACGGTCCAGAAATACCGTTCGGTCGAAGTCAAGTTCCCGCAGGCGGGCGAGTGGCATGTGCGGGTCGACGGCCGCGTCAACCTGGTGTCGACCGATTACACCGGCAAGTACGAGGTGACGGTGCCGGACAACGTGCCGCCAACGGCGGAACTGAGCACCAGCGCAACGAAAGTAGCCAGCGGCCAGCCGGTGACGATCAGCGCCAGGGTCAAGGACGCCAATGGCGTGGACAGCATCAAGGAAGCGCGCGTGCAGGTCGTGACCGCCGCCGGCAAGGTCTTGCACAGCTTCGACAAATCCGCGTTCGCGCAGCAGGGCGACACCCTGGTGTTCTCGAAGCCGGTGGTCCTGTCGGGCAAGGGGCCGTGGACGGTCGAGGTGCGGGCGGTCGATGACGGGGCTCAGCAGGCGGTCAAGCAGGCGACCATCGGCCGCAAGTAAGGGAGTGCGGCAAGGGGAAAAGCAGTGCGTATAATCGCGGAGTCCGCAGCTGCGGCCCGCGACCCTTTTCCCCGACCATGAACCCACCCCTGCAAGTCCAGGCGCCCCTGAAAAAACACCGTAACCTGGCCCAGGGCGTCATCGCCCACCTCGGGGACAGCATCCGCGGCGGCAGCTTGACGCCGGGCGACAAGCTGCCGACCGAGTCCGAAATCATGCGCCTCTTCGGCGTCAGCCGCACCGTCGTGCGCGAGGCGATCTCGCACCTGCAGGCGGCCAACCTGGTCGAAACGCGGCACGGCATCGGCACCTTCGTGCTGGCGCCGCCGCCGCCGGCGCTCGGGCTCGATCCGGCCACCGTGGTCACCATGCGCGACGTGCTGGCCCTGCTGGAGCTGCGCATCAGCCTGGAGACGGAGGCTGCCGGGCTGGCGGCCGAGCGCCGCAGCGAGCACCAGCTGGTGCAGCTGCGCGCGGCGCTGGACAGCTTCGAGCAGTGCGCCAGGAATGGCGTCGAAACGGTGGAAGCGGACATGCAGTTCCACTTGCTGGTCGCGCAGAGCGCGGGCAACCGCTATTTTCACGACATCCTGCGCCACCTAGGCACCAACATCATCCCGCGCGCGCGCCTGAATTCCGCGCACCTGGCGCAGGACGATCCGGCCCATTACCTGGAGCGCGTGATCCAGGAGCACGAGGACATTTTCGGCGCGATCGAGCGCCGCGATCCGGACGCGGCGCGGGCGGCGATGCGCACCCACCTCGGCAACAGCCGCGAGCGCCTGCAGCGCGCGCAGGCCATGGGCGAAGGCGCCGGATCGCCGCCCGCCGCGTGACTATTCTGCCGATTATTTTCTTGAGTCTCTTGCAACATCGGGCCGACCAAACTAAGATTCGCTAGTTTTGGCATCGCCACCACCTGATCAGGACACACGCAATCATGAAGAAGACTACCGCGCCCAGCGAAGCCGGCGCCAGCGAGCCGCGCCTGTACCGCGTGGTCTCCGGCAAGATCGAGGAATTGATCCGGGATGAACATATTCAGCCGGGCGAGCGCCTGCCGTCCGAACGCGACCTCGCCCTGAAGCTGGGCGTGAGCCGCACCTCCCTGCGCGAGGCGCTCATCGCCCTCGAGCTCGGCGGGACGATCGAGGTGCGCGGCGGCTCGGGCGTGTATGTCAGCGAGCAGGCCACACCGGTGGCCGAGGTGCCCGCGGCCGGTCCGGGTCCGTTCGAGGTGCTGGCGGCACGCCGCCTGATCGAAGTCGAAATGGCGGGGCTGGCGGCCAAGCACGCGAGCGATTCGCAGATCGACGCCATCCTCGTGGCGGTGCTCGAGATGGAGCAGCACCACGAAGAGCGCAGCGGCAACGAGCAGGCCGACCGCAACTTCCACCTCGCGATCGCGCGCGCGACCGGCAACAGCGCCATGGTCGGCGTCATCGAATACCTGTGGAGCCAGCGCGGCTCGCTCTGGCACAAGCTCAAGGAGCACTTCCAGACCGAAGAGCTGCGCCAGCAGACGCTGATCGACCACCGCAACATCTTCGCCGCGATCGCCGCCCACGACCAGGCCGGCGCGCGCACCGCGATGCGGGCCCACCTCGACCGCGTGACGCGCACCTTCTCGCGCGGCTGATGCGGGCGGCAAGGCCCCTGCCGCTTACACATTGAAACTTCTCTTACAGCGCGATTGACAACTTTTTACCGCATTCCCTGAGACACTGTGGTTAAGCGTACAGACCGGACTCATCCTGCGCGATAGCATCCATCCATCATTCAATCAGGAGAAGAAAAATGCGATTTGTTAACCAGACCATCGTCCGCACCGCCGCCGTCCTGGCCCTGGCTGTTGCGTCGACATCCGCCTTTGCACAAAGCGCCGAGTATCGCCGTGGCTACGACGACGGCTTCGCCGCCGCCCAGCGCGCCGGCGGCGATTACCGCGATGACCGTGGCCGTGGCCAGGGCCGCAACGCCATCCGCATCGAATCGGCCGAATACGGCGCACGCGGTGCCATGTGCGATGCGCGCCAGGCAGTGCGCCGTGAGGTCGACCGTAGTGGCGGCGTCATCCAGGCCGGCAACCACCTGTGCGGCGACCCAGCGCCACAAGTCCAGAAGCGCCTGAGCGTGGTCTACCGCTGCGGCGGCGACGAGGCGATGCGGGTTGTCGCGCGCGAGGGCGAAACCTTGCGCATGAATTGCCGCCGCTGATCGATCGTCACCGTGTCACGAAACCCCGCCGCTCGGGGTTTCGGCAATACCGCCGCGCCCTGCACAGGGGCGCGGCGCGCACTGCCCCCTCCTGCCAGATTCCTCGAACTTCCTGCATCACGTCCCCGCTCCCTGTTCTCTGCCTCGCTGATCCGATCAGGCCAGTGAATTAACTGGCATGTCCAGATTGCGGAACTGGCCAGACCAAAGTACAATCGTTTGGTGCCGATCCGCCTGCCGCGTCGCTTACCGCAGGCAATCGCAAGCAATCCATTCGAGCGATCCGGGGACACAACCGGACGCGATTGACGACCTACGCAGGAGACACGCAGTGAAACACCAGAGCAGCATTACCGGGCCACGCATGACCCAACCACGCTTCCATCTTTCGGCCGTCGCCGTCGCCGTGCTCACCCTGGCCGCACACGCCGCCGCCCAGGAAGCGCCGATGCAGCGGGTCGAAGTCACCGGTTCGTCGATCAAGCGCCTCGCCACCGAAAACGCCCTGCCCCTCACCACCATCAAGGCCGACGAATTGATCAACCGTGGCCTGACCACGATGTCGGAGGTGGCAACCGCCCTCACCGTCGCCTCGACCAACGAGCCGGTCGGCGGCGGTGGCGGCGGCACCATGATCAACATGCGCGGCCTGAACACCAACCGCACCCTGGTCCTGCTCAACGGCCGCCGCCTCGCCAACGAGGCCGTGGGCGACAGCTCGGTCAACGTCGATGTGATTCCGATGGCCGCGATCGAGCGCGTCGAAGTGCTGCGCGACGGCGCCTCGAGCCTGTACGGCACCGACGCGATTGCCGGCGTAGTCAACTTCATCACCAAGAAATCGATCCAGGACATCTCGCTCAGCGCCAGCGCCGTGCAGCCGGAACAATCCGGCGGCGGCGAGCAGCGCCGCTTCGGTTTCGTCGCCGGCAAGGGCGACCTGGGGGCCGATGGCTGGAACATCTATACTGCCTTCGACACCCAGAAGCGCACCAGGCTGCTGCAGAAAGACCGCCCGAACATCACCGACCCGGCCACCATCGTGGCCCTCGGCGGCACCGCCTTCGTGCCGAATTCCTCGAGTGTCGGCGCCGCCTCGCCCGCCAACTTCACCGTGTATCCGGGTGGCCGCGCGCCGCAGTCGGCGGCCAATACCATCACCGGCAATCCGTATTTCGCAGCCGGCTGCGCCAGCCCGTTCGCGGTCCAGACCACGATCCCGTCGACCCGCGCTTCGGGCGCCGGCAGCCGGGTCTGCATCACCGATCCGACCCTGTATCCGGAACTGCTGCCGGAAGCGGGCCAGACCACCCTGTTCACCAAGGGCAGCCTGGCCCACGGCGACGGCAAGCTGCTCACCGTCGAACTGCAACTGGCGCGCACCTATATCGACGCCGGCGACGCGCCCCAGCCTTTTGGTGCGAACGTCGACTACGACCGCTCGGGCGCGCGCCGTCCGCTCCTGATCACCAGGGCCAGCAAATGGTATCCGGGTAACAGCGGCGGCGTGCCGGCCGTGGCCGGCCTGAACAACAACGACCTGTCGCTGAACTGGAGCCTGGACGAACTGGGCGCCGCCATCGGCCACGACGTGCAAACGAATCACCGCGCGGTCATCGCCGACGAAGGCGAATTCCAGGGCTGGGATTACCGCATCGGCGCCTCCTACGCCTACAGCCACCGCGATGTCGGCTACAAAAGCGGCTATCTCAAGACGCCGGGCGTCTATGCCGGCGTCGCTGACGGCACCCTGAACCCCTTCGGCCCGCAGGACCAGGCCGGGCGCGACTACCTCGACAGCATCTCGGTCGACGGCCAGGCCTATCGCTATGCCGACGTGCGCTACTACGGCGGCGACTTCAACCTCTCGCGCACCTTCATGGAACTTGGCGGCGGCGCCCTGGGCGTGGCGGTCGGCGGCGACTGGCACCGCGAGACCTACGAGGAAAACTCCAGCATGCTCGGCAACGAAGTCGTGTACAACGGCTCGGGCACGCCGGGGCGCAACCCGAGCGGCCAGCGCAAGGTCGCCGGCATGTATGTCGAAGTCGACGCGCCGGTCACGAAAGCGCTGAACCTGAACTTCGCCGTCCGCGGCGACCATTTTTCCGACTTCGGCTCGACCTTCAACCCGAAGGCGAGCTTCCGTTACCAACCCTTGAAATCCCTGATGCTGCGCGGTACGGTCAGCACCGGCTTCCGCGCACCGACCCTGCCGGAACTGTACGGCACCCCGCGCACGCTCACGCCATCCACGTCGGTCTGGGACGATCCGCTGCTGTGCCCGGGCGGCGTGTCGAACGTGCCGAATACCGGCCGCCAGACGACCGATCCGCGCCATGCGGCCGCCGCCGCCGACGCCTCGCGCGTCTGCAATACGCGCCTGACGACCCTGACCGGCGCCAATCCCGACCTGCAGCCGGAAAAAGCGAAGACCTATACCGTCGGTATCGCGGTCGAGCCGTTCAAGAACTTCCTGGCCACGGTCGACGTCTGGAAGATCGACATGAAGGGCACGATCGCCCAGATCGACGAAGCGACCATCTTCAGGGACATCGCCAAGTACGAAGACCTGTTCGTGCGCAATCCCGATGGTTCGCTCCAGTACATCACCAAGACGCGCCTGAACATGGGCGGCCTGAAGACCCAGGGCGTCGACATCGGCCTGGCCTACCAGTTCCCGACCTCGAACTGGGGCCGCTTCGGCGCTTCGCTGGACGGCACCTACACCGACGCCTACGAAGGCCAGAACGAAGTGGGCAGCGAATGGATCGACTTCGTCGGCCGCGTCGGGGCCCTGGCTACCGGTTCGACCTCGTCGAATACCTATGTCTTCAAGTGGAAGCACACGGCGCGCGTGAACTGGAACTATGGTCCCTTCTTCGCCCAGCTGACGCAGCAGTATTCGTCCAGCTACGAAGACACGAATGCCCTGGCCACCCAGAAGCCGGGCCAGCCCTTCTTCAACGTGATCGACCCCTACCGCGTCTACAACCTGTCGACGACGTACAAGGTCACGCCGAAGTTCAAGATCGGCGCCGGCGTGAACAACCTGTTCGACCACGAGCCGCCGCTGTCGAACCAGCGCCTGTCCTCGCGCGTCGTGTTTGCGCGTAACATCGCCAAGCCGATCGGCCGTGCCTTTACGGTGCGCGCGGACTACACCTTCTAAGCGCCGCACCTTGTCTTCCTTCGAGGCCTCCATGAAGCACGCCGCCACCATTCTCGCGCTGTCTCTCATCGCCGCCCCGTCCTGCGCCGCCGATGCCGTGAAACCCGTGCGCATCATCCTCGTCGGCGACTCGACCATGGCCACCCGCAGCGGCTATGGCGACGCGCTCTGCGCCCGCTTCAGGGCGGGCTCGCGCTGCATCAACCTGGCGCGCGGCGGGCGCAGTTCCGGCAGCTTTCGCGCCGAGGGCCGCTGGGACGAAGTGCAGGCGCTGCTGAAGGATGGCGCGGCCTTTTCGGCGACGTATGTACTGGTGCAGTTCGGCCACAACGACCAGCCGGGCAAACCCGGGCGCTCGACCGACCTGGTGCACGAATTTCCCCGCAATATCGAGCGCTATGTGCTTGAAACGCGCGCCCTTGGCGGCGTGCCGGTACTCGTCACGCCGCTGACCCGGCGCAGCTTCAAGGGCGCCTACCTGAAGGACGACCTGGCGCCCTGGGCCGCCGTTACCCGCCGCGTCGCCGCAGAACAGGGCGCGGCCATGATCGACCTGAATGCCGCCAGCGCGGCGCACGTGCAAAAGCTGGGACAGGACGAGGCCGACACGCTGGCCCAGGCGCCAAAGCCGGCCGATTACGGTGCGCCGGCCACGCCCGGCGCCATCGAACCCCTGGGCGCACCGAAAAGCGCTTTCGACCGCACCCACCTTGGCGACAAGGGCGCGCAGCTGTTCTCGAACATGGTGGCGAGCGAGCTGGCGCGCCTGTTCCCCGCATTGAAGAGCAGCATGGCGGCGGCGCAGCCATGAGGCAGGCGTCCCTGCTGATTGCCTTGGCCGCCGCCCTGGCCTTGTTGCCGGGCGCCCGCGGCCATGCAGCAGCGGCGGCGGAGTTTGCGCGCCAGGAAGCGCCGCTCGATGGCTGGGCCGCGTATGGCGCAGGCACGCGCGGCGGCGCCGATGCCGATAGCGCGAACGTGATCACGGTCAGCAGCGCGCAACAACTGCGCAGCGCCCTTGCCCACGCGTCGAGCCGCATCATCCAGGTGGACGGCGTCATCGACATGAGCGAAGGCAGGCCTTTCACCGACGCCGCCGACCAGGCCAGGCGCGGCACGGTGCGCCTGCGCAGCCGCACCACCCTGGTCGGGCTGGGCCCGAAGGCCGGCTTCATCAACGCCAACCTGATGGTGGCGAAGGTCTCGCAAGTCATCATCCGCAACCTGAACTTGCGCAATCCCTGCGACGTGGCGCCGCGCTGGGATCCGAACGACGGCGCCGAGGGCAACTGGAACGCCGAATTCGACGCCATCTCGATCGTCGGCGCAAGCCATGTCTGGGTCGACCACAACAGCTTCACCGATGCGCCGGACACCGACGACACGCTGCCGGTCGAAAATGGCAAGCCCAGGCAATGCCACGACGGCGCCCTCGATATCCGCGAGGCCGCCGACTTCGTGACCGTGTCCTATAACCGTTTTTCCCTGCACCAGAAAAACATGCTGATCGGCGCCAGCGACAAGGCCACGGGTGACGCCGGCCACCTGCGCGTCACCATCAGCAACAACCTGTTCGAGCACATCGCCAGCCGCTCGCCGCGCGTGCGCTTCGGCCAGGTGCACCTGTTTAACAACTACCACCTTGGCGACCGCAAGCACCGCACTTATCGATATGAATATGGCGTCGGGGTAGCGAAAGCCGCCCGCATCGTCTCGCACGCGAATGCATTCGACATCGCCGGCGCGCGCAGCTGCCAGGACGCGGTGCGTGCCTTCGGCAGCGACGATGCCGGCGTGTTCACCGACAGCGGCTCGCTCCTGAACGGGCGCACGCTGGCCCCGTGCGGCGTGGCGCCGACTCCCGCTTTCACCCTGCCGTACGCGTTTGCGCCGCGCGCGGCCGAGGCGGTGCGCGAGCATGTCATGGCCAGCGCGGGCGCCGGCCGCATCGTCGCCCGCGCCGCCGTCGCGGGCTGCCCGACGTCCGGCATCATCATGTGCGAAGGGTTCGAGGGCGCAGCAATAGCCGGCGGCGTCTGGGAAGTCCTGGGACCGGCATCAACAGCGCCCACAGTGCGCCCGGAAGCGCGCGGCCGGCGCAACCGCGTGCTGCGCTTCAGCGCCGCCGACCCCGTTCTGGCCTTGTCGCGCGACCCGCGCTTGACCGCGCTCGGCCCCGCCAACGCCTTCGTCGAGGCCCGCCTGCGGGCCGGGCCGGGCGCCCCGGCGGGCCGCCAGCTCTACCTGGTAGGCCGCCATACCGACGCGCGCAACTGGATCGGCGCGGGGCTGCACTTCCCGGCAGCGGGCGACACCATGCACGTCCAGCTGGTCAGGATGCAGGAAGGCGTGCTGACGCCCTTGAAAAACGTGCCGCGCGCACGCCTGGCGCAGGGCGAATTCGCCATGCTGCGTTTCCAGACGAGCCAGGGCCAGCTTGCCGTCTACCTCGACGGCGAAAAGATCACGACCGCCCCGGTCCCGGCAAGCACCGCCGAAGCACCGGCGGGCGCCGCGCGCATCGGCCTCTACAGCCAGGGCGGCGCTTTCGAGCTTGACGACCTGCGCGCCGGCGTTCCCGGCGTGCAGCCGCCGAGCCTGGCCCCTTCCCTCGCCGCGCCGGACTTTACGGCGCAGGCCGGCGACCCGCCGCAGCGCATTGCCATCAGCGCCGTCGCCGCCGATGGCGTGAGCCGGCTCGGCTTCACGGCCCGTTCCAGCAACCCGCAGGTGGCCAGCGTCAGCGTCGACCCGCAAGGCATCACGATCACGCCGAAATCGGCGGGCACGGCGCGCATCCTGCTTGCCGCCAGCGACGATCCGGCCCTGCGCAGCACGCTATTGGCCACGGTAGGCGCGCCGTTCGCGGCGCCCACCGCAGCAGTCGCGCTCGGCCAGGCCGTGGCCCCCACGCCAGGCGGCCAGTCGGTGCCGCCCGACACGCCCCTATCGATCCGTTTTGACGCGGCGCCGGCCCTGGCCGCCGGCTCGGTGCGCATCCATCGCCAGTCCGACGATGCGCTGGTCGACGTCATCCGCGTCGGCGAGGAAGTGCGCGCCATTGGCGCGCCTGGGGCGGCGCGTGCGCGCCACGTGCGCATGCAGCCGGTCACGGTCGACGGCAACACGGTGTCGATCCGTCCGCACAGCGGCAGGCTGGCCTACGATACCGCCTACTATGTGGTGGTCGGCGACGGCGTGATCAGCGCTACGCTTGGCGGATCGCCTTTTCGCGGCATCGGCAAGGCCGGCGGCTGGACCTTTCGCACCGCCGCTGCAGCACCTGCACCCAGCGCCAGCTTGACCGTCGACGACGACGGCCCGGCCGACTTCCGCACCGTGCAGGGTGCCCTGGACCATGCGATGCGCGCTTTCGACAAGGCGACGCCGGTCACCATCGACGTGCGCAATGGCCGCTACCAGGAACTGCTGCTGGTGCTCGGCAAGGACAATCTGCATCTGAAGGGCGAAAGCCGCGACGGCGTCGTCATCCATGCAACCAACAACGACGGTCTCAATCCCGGATCCGGCCTGACCCAGGGTGCCGGCTCGCCCGGGTTTTCCGGCGGGCGCTCGCTGCTGATGGTCGAGGAAGCCGACCTGCTGGTGCTGGAGAATCTGACCCTGCGCAACACGACCCTGCGCGCGCACACGCGTTCCGGCCAGGCCGAAACGGTGTATTTCAATGTCGATGGCGGCCGCCTGGTGGCGAAGAACGCCAGCTTCTTCAGCGAGCAGGACACGATCCAGGTAAAGGGCTATGCCTGGTTTTACCGGACCCTGATCGCAGGGAACGTCGACTTCGTCTGGGGCGCCAACCGCGCCGCGCTGTTCGAAGAGAGCGAACTGCGCTCGGTCGGCGACAGCGGCAATCCGGCGTCCGGAGGCTATGTGGTGCAGGCGCGTACCGTGGCGCAGGGCGATCCGGGTTTCGTATTCCTCAACAGCCGCCTGACGCACGGGCCGGGACCGAAGGGCAACGCTGTGCCGCCCGGGGCGACCTGGCTGGCGCGCAGTCCGGGCACCATGGCGACCTGGGATAACGTCGCCTTCATCGGGTGCAGGATGGGCGAGCACGTGGCTCCCGCCGGCTGGGCCGGGCCTGGCGTGGGGCGCGAACCGGCGCCCAATCCGCTAATCGCCAGCGCCGCCCACGGCTGGCGCGAGCATGGAACGATGGACCTGGCCGGCAAACGCCTCGACCTGTCGCGGCGCAGCGGCGGCTACCTGCTCAGTGACGACGAAGCACGGCAGCGCTTCGGCAGCCGCGCGGTGATATTCAGCGGCTTCGGGGGCGGCCAGGGCTGGGATCCGGCGCCCTGATCGTCGTCGAGGGTCCCATATGCTCGTCCAGGAAGCGCGCCATCGCATCGGCCGTCGGATCGAGCCAGGGATCGAACAGCCAGAAGCTGTGCGGCGTGTCGGGAAACAGCACGACGCGGCTTGGCACGCCGGCCGCATCCATCTTCGCGATCATTTCCTGGCGCCCGACCGAAAACCGCGCCTGGCCGCTGCCGATGAACAGGATCGGCGGTGTGTCCCGATCCACGTAAAAGGTCGGCGAAGCCTCGATCCAGTGTGCGGCCTTGTCGGCATAGCGTCCACCGAACCAGGCAGCCGCCGCCGACGGCTGCCTGGCGGGATCGTCCTCGTGCTTGCGGGCTTCGGGCGAGGTGAAGTCCGAGAGCCCGTCGATGTTGACGATGGCCTGCACGGCGCTCGAGACCTCGCTCCCGAGGCGGCCGGGATCGAAGGCGCCGATGAGCTTGGTGACGCCGACCAGGCTGGCGATCTGGCCGCCGGCCGAGCCTCCGCCGACCGCGATCCGGCCGGGGTCGATGCCATGGCGCGCCGCATTCGCGCGCATCCAGCGCACCGCCGCCTTGACGTCGTGGATCGCGGCAGGATAGCGGGCTTCGGGCGAGAGCCGGTAACTGACGGTGGCCGCCGCGTAGCCGCGCTGCGCCATCCGGACCGCCATTGGCGCCATATTCGCGCGCACGCCGCTGCGCCAGCCGCCCCCGTGCACGAGCACGATCCCGGGCAGGGGCTGCTTGCCGCGCTGCGCGGGAAGGTAGAGGTCGAGCTGCAGCGCGCGTCCATCGATGTTCGTGTACGTGAGGTCCCGATAAGCCTGGACCGATGCCGGCGCATCCGTGCTCGCGATCTTGATGAACGGGTATTTGGGCGCCAGTTTTGCGTAGGTGGTGTCGGCCGTGTAGCTCTCGGCGGCGACGGCGGAGCCGGCCAGCAGGGCAAGGAAGAGTAGCGAACAGCGTG
Organism: Telluria sp. LT2P34; assembly: GCF_059685915.1. Lineage (NCBI taxonomy): Bacteria > Pseudomonadati > Pseudomonadota > Betaproteobacteria > Burkholderiales > Oxalobacteraceae > Telluria > Telluria sp. LT2P34. The sequence continues at coordinate 35,536 of NZ_JCASIN010000001.1, read as the reverse complement.
AGCGCATCGGCAGCCCCCTGCTATTTTTGGCGCGCGTGAAAAACCACTTGCCGCGCCAGCGTGCGCCCCGGAGCAAGCCTGGTCAATCCATTCTGCTCGGCCCCACCAGGCAGGTTATGCGCATTGATCGCATGGTCGACCGGCTCGAAGCAGAAGAAACCGGCGCCAACCGGCGTGTACAGGATGAAGTAGCCCATGTCCGCCTGCACGCCGAGCGTGAGCCCCGTATCCGGCCAGGTGATCTCGGCCTCGCCGTCCCAGCCGCGAAAGACATGGTCGACCTGCCCTGGCGGCAGCGAGCGCGCCCTTGCGAAATCCCACTCGGGCGGGATTGCGATCGGCTCGAGCGGCAAGCCGAGCGGGCCGGGGGACCAGGTGCCTGTGGCGCGTGCGCACAGCATGACGCCCTCGCGGCGCTCGATCCATGGATGCAGGCCGAGGCCGAAGGGCAGCGGCGCAGTGCCGGTGTTGGTGACCTCGAGGGTCACGGTCAATCCGGTGTCCAGCAGGGCATAGCGCAGGCGCGCAATGTAGGAGAACAGCGAGGCGGCGCGCCGGTCCAGCAGCAGGCTGACGCTGGAGTCGGACTGCGCCTGGACGTTCCATGGGTGCTGCCAGCCATCGCCGTGGATCGGGCAAGGTTCGCCAGGCCGGTTCGGCGCAGGCGTGACGGCGCGGCCTTCGAACACGAAGCCCTGCGGCGCGATCCGGTTCGACCACGGCACCAGTGGAAAACAGGCCAGCTGCGAGGTGGCCGGCATCGGCGCGCCGGCCGCATGCACATACGGGCGCAGCAAAGCATGCCTTTCTCCGCCGCGCAGCCAGTCGAGCCGACCGAGGCCACCTGCTGCCTCCGGCAGCACCTCGGCATGCAGGGCGCCGCTACGCAAATGGATGACCTGCACGCAGCGCCTTAGCGGTACATCGGGCCGTCGAGCAGGAATTTCCCGCCCTGGAAGATGGTGGTGATGTCGTCCTTTTCCGGGAACTCGGCGGTATCCGGGAATTTGGCCGCGAATTGCTCGGAGCTGTCCTTGGCCTTGTAGCCAAGGTGGCGCGCGTAGCGGTTGTCCCACCAGACGCTCGGGTTGTCCGACATGCCGAAGACGATGGTATGGCCGACGCGTGGCGCGAAGAGCGAACAGCGCAGCATCTCCGTCAGGTCGTCGTAGCTGAAGTAGGTCGACATCATGCGCTTGTTGGCCGGCTCCGGGAAGCTCGAGCCGATGCGGATGCAGACGGTTTCGACGCCGAAGCGGTCGTAGTAATAGCGCGACATGGTCTCGCCGAAGCATTTGCTGATACCGTACATGCTGTCGGCGCGGGCGGGCATGCTGGCGTCGAGCATGTCGGTGGTCTTGTAGTAGCCGACCGCATGGTTCGAGCTGGCGAAGATCACGCGCTTGACGCCCTCTTTCTGGATCGCCTCGTACAGGTTGGCGACGCCCAGGATGTTGGCCTGCATGATGTCTTCGAAAGGCGCCTCGGTCGAGATGCCGCCGAAGTGCAGCACCGCGTCCACGCCCTCCATCAGCGCCAGGACGGCGGCCTTGTCGGCCAGGTCGCAGCGCACGATCTCCTCGTTTGCGCCGGGCTCGCCCATGTCGGCGACATCGGACAGGCGCACGATCTCGGCCCAGGGCTTGATGCGTTCGCGCAGGATGCGGCCCAGGCCGCCCGCAGCGCCGGTGAGGAGGATGCGCTTGAATGGTTTGATGGGTGCAAGGTTGCTCATGCCGGTCGTTCCTGTGGAATTGGATAAAAAAGCCTGTGCCGCGAGTATGCCATGAAAAAACCTCAACCGGCTAGTCCGCCTTGCGCATGCGGTCGGACCACATTAGAATGGCCTGACCAGATCGACCGATCAACATAACAACAATTATCGAGACAACCGTGAACCTGCCGACCAAGCTGCTTGCCACCCTTGTTGCCACTGCCCTTTCCCTTGTTCTGCTCCATGGCGACGCCCTCGCCGACGGTCCTTACCGCAATCCCGACAACAAGAATGCGCTGAAGGACGCAGGGGAAGGCACCTATCCGGTACCTTACAAGAAGCCGGTCGAAGCGGAAATCACGGCCGCCCTGCACCGCATCCGCGGCTATATGGAAGCGCAAACACCGTCGCTTGTCGTGAACAAGTCGACCCGCGCCCCGATCACGGATTTTACCAATCCAGTGAAGGACGCGGTCATGCAGGAGGGCGATGCCGACTTCGGCCTGCAGGTCTACGAGATGGGCGTCGTCCATGCCGGCATGCTGAAAGCGGCGGAAGTTACCGGCGACAAGCGCTTCACCGCCATGACCGCGCGCCACTTCCAGTTCTTCGCCGACAAGCTGCCCTATTTCCGCGCCCAGGAAGCAAGCTTCAAGCTCGAACGCGCGAATCCCTTCTCGCGCTTTCTCGATCCGCGCTCGCTCGACGACGCCGGCTCGATGTGCGCCGCCATGATGCGTGCACGCGTCGCCAAAGTCGGCCCCGACCTGGCGCAGCAAATTCAGGTGTGCGGCAACTGGGTGGCAAAGCAGCAGTTCCGCCTGAAGGATGGCACCCTGGCGCGCGAGCGTCCGCAGGCGGTATCGCTGTGGGCCGACGACATGTACATGGGCGTGCCCGCCCTGGCCGAACTGGGCCGCATGACCGGCCAGCGCGCCTACTACGACGACGCCGTGAAGAACGTGCTGCAGATGTCGGGCTATATGTTCAACCCGCAGAACAAGCTCTATACGCACGGCTGGAACGCCAACAACCCGGACGCGCCGCAGTTCTACTGGGGCCGCGCCAACGGCTGGGCCGTGCTGGCGATGTCGGACCTGCTCGACGTGCTGCCGAAAGAGCATCCGGGCTACCCGAAGGTGCTGCAGCAGTTGCGCACTTCCTTGAAGGGCATCGCGCAATACCAGTCGGGCACAGGGCTGTGGCACCAGATGCTGGACCGGAACGACTCCTACCTGGAAACCTCGGCCAGCGCCATCTTCACCTATGTATTCGCGCACGCGGTCAACGAAGGCTGGGTCAGCCCGACCACCTTTGGTTCGATCGCGCTGGCCGGCTGGGCCGGGCTGTCGACCAGGATCAACGACAAGGGCCAGGTCGAAGGCACCTGCGTCGGCACCACCTTCGCCAGCGACCAGGTCTACTACTACCATCGCCCTACCTCGACCGCCGCCCTGCACGGCTATGGCCCGGCGCTGCTGGCCGGCGCCGAGATCATCAAGCTGGTCAAGAACCCCGCCTTCAACATCGAGCACCGCGTGCGCACTTATCACTTCGTGCCCAAGGGCGGCCAGACCAACTACCGCGAACATCACTGATCGAGGCACCGCATGCATCCGAACTTACTGAGTCTGACCCTCTGTGCGCTGATCGTCCCGGCCACTGCCTGCGCCGCCGAGCGCTTGACCGTCACGGCCAGCCACGATCTCCCGATCGCGCGTCCATCGGAAACGATCACGATTGCCTGGAGCGAGGTCAATCGCGCCCTGCCCGGCGCCCTGATCCAGCGCATCGTCGTCAAGGACGGCAAGGGCCGGGTGCTGCCGCACCAGGTCACGAATGTCGCGCCGCAGGCGAAAGATCCGAAGAACATCGGCGCGGCCTATGGCGAGCTGATTTTCCAGCACAGTTTTGCGGCCGGCGAACAGTCAGCCAGCTTCACGGTCGACAAGAGCGAGACGCTCGCGCCGGTGTTCCCGGCCAAAGTGTCCGCGCGCTACGTGCAGGAGCGCCTCGACGACTTCGCCTGGGAAAACGACCGCGTTGCGCACCGCACCTATGGCCCTGCCCTGGCCGCGCCGGCCGCAGCGGGCATCGTAAAGGAAGTGCTGGTCACCAGCGGCCTCGATGTCTGGTTCAAACGCGTCGATTATCCGATCGTCGACCGCTGGTACAACAAGGGTCACGACCATTATCACAAGGACGAAGGCGAAGGCATGGACATGTACCAGGTCGGCAAGTCGCGCGGTTGCGGCGGCACCGGCGTCTGGGACGGCAGTGCCCTCTTCACCAGCACCAACTACAAGTCGTGGAAGGTGCTCGCCAACGGCCCCGTGCGCGCGGTGTTCGAACTGAGCTACGACAGCTGGGACGCGGGCGGCGTCATGGTCACGGAAGTCAAGCGCTTCACGGTCGACGCCGGCCACCAGCTCGACCAGATCGACAGCACTTTTACATTCAGCGGCCCCCGGCAGATAACGGTCGCGGTCGGGCTGAACAAGTCGCCGTCGGACAAGAACCAGGACCCGAGCATCGCGGTGCTGAAGAACGAGCGCGATCCTTCGCTGCTGCAGTGGGTGCAGCAGGCCAGCAATGGCGCGATGGGCACGGCGGTGGTGCTACCGGGCGCCAGCGGGTATGCCGAGGATGGCTTGAACCACCTGGTCCTGGCGAAAGTCGAGTCGGGCAAGCCGCTGCGCTATTACGCGGGTGCGGCCTGGGACCGGGCCGGGCAGATCGTATCGCAGGAGGCTTGGACGGCGTATGTGGCGCAAGCCGCGGCGCGCGCGAAGAATCCGGTAAAGGTGAGCTTCGGCGCGCGCTGAGAAGACAAGCCCGATGCAAGCCGCTCAGGGCGTCACATCGTTGGCGCCGCAGTGCGGATGCTGGAAGCCCGTCGGCGCAGTCCCGGCTGGCGCGTAGATGATGTTGTCGGTGCCGTCGGACGCCACGCCGGCAGGCACCCGGTCCAGCCCCAGGTTGGCCATCCTGCGCATGCGGTAGGCAATCGCATGGTCCGCGCAGGCCGTATCGCCGCTCAGTCCCAGCCCGCCGATGACCTTGCCCGAGCTGTAGAGCGGCACGCCGCCGCCGAAGGTGATCACGCCGCCGGCGACGCGGCCGATGCCGCTGCCCTGGGGCAGGAAGTCGGGGTTGAAGGGATTCGAATTGTTCAGCCCATACAGCGGCCCGCCGGGCTGGGTCGGCGCATACAGGTTGGCCGTGGAGAGCGCCAACTGGTCGTTGCTGAAACCGTTGGCCGTGTAGGCCTTGGCAATCGCAATCGCCCGGCTGCCGGGCCAGGCGTCTCCCAGTTTGATGACCGAGCACAGCACGCCCTGGCGGTCGACGACCGCCGACCACATCTTGCTGGGACTGAACAGGCCGCCGTTGTTCATCGTCGCGACGCGGGCGAGCTGGGCCTGGATGGTGGCGACCGTCGTGGACGCGATGGCGCAGGGTTTCCTTTCGAAAATGCGATCATCGTTTGCAAGTGCGGTGCCCGAGATGCCGGCCAGGGCAAGGGCCAGCAAGGCTTTCGAGGTCACAGGTTTCATTTCAGACTCCTTCCATTTTGTGCGCGTAAAGCGAGGGGTGTTCAGTCTGATTGTCTGCCCCTGGGCCCGCTCGTGCTTATTCCGGGTCAAGCCCCACACCCCTGCGATTTTGATTGTATTAAGCGGCGCTAACATGTAAGGTATACATTACATGATGTAACCTACACCTTACATGAGGACTGCCATGCCAATCGCTCTCGTTCTGACCGTTTGCTCGGTGCTCGGCGTCTTGCTGGCACAGTCCTTCCTGCCTGTCAGGGCAGGCTTCGTCGGTGCGGCGATCCTGGTCTTTGCCGCCAGTCGCCTGCGTGGCCGCTGGCAGCAGGACGAATCCGCCCCGGACGCCGCTGAGCGCTCCAGCCTGCTGTCCATCGCTGGAACGCTGGTCTGCCTGGGCTATTTCCTTGCAATGCTCTACCAGCTTGGACCCGGTCTCGACATCCATGCACCGGCGACGCGAAAGATGGCCGACGAACTGTGGATCCTCGTTGCCGCTTCCTTCGCGGCGCAGTGGATCGTCCAGGCGCCGCACGCCACCCACGACGAGCTCGATTCCAGTATCGCAGCGCGCGCCTTGTCAGTCTCCTGCTACCTGTTGCTATGCCTGCAGGCCGCGCTGGTCGTATGGTTCGCCCTGCTGCTCGATGAAGGTAGCCCTCTTCGCTCGATCGACATGCTCGTGCACCTCGTTATCGGCTGCTGGATGGTGGCCCACATCTTTTATGGCTTATTCTGCGTCAACGCCTACTCGGCCTTGCGCGCTGCCGGCCGCAATACCGCATGAACAAGGAATCGCCTATCGATAACCAACTGCGGCGCCTCCGCTTCGAGCATGGAGAAATGTCGCAGGAGGCGCTGGCGCGGGCCGTCGGCATCACGCGCCAGACCATCATCGCCCTGGAAAGCCTGCGCTACGCGCCTTCACTCGAACTGGCGATGAAAATCGCCGACGTGTTCGCGCGCCCGGTCGATGAAGTCTTCTTCTGGAGGAAATCGCCGGAGACGTGACCAGCCGGACCAGCGAAGCTTATCCGCCGAAGGGCGTCTCGGCGATGCCCTGCGCACCCGGGCGCAGCAGGATGGTCGCGCCGGCCCAGGGGTCGAGCGGATCCTGGCCGGCGCTGATCGAGGTCACCAGCAGCGTATCCAGATTCGGTCCGCCAAAGCTGCACATCGAGGGTTTGGCCATCGGCAGGTCGATCTTGCGATCCAGCTTTCCTTCGGGCGTGAAGCGCAGGATGCAGGCTGCGTCGTTGCCGCAGGTCCAGTAGCAGCCGTCGGCGTCGACCGCCGCACCATCCGGGCGCCCCGGGTGGGCACGCATGTCGACGAACAGTCGCTGGTTCGAGGGCGTGCCGGAATCGACGTCGTAATCGAAGGCCCACACCTGCTGGCTGCCTGGGTGCGAATCCGACAGGTACATCGTGCGCCCGTCCGGCGCAAACGCCAGGCCGTTCTGGGTCAGCAGGTTCGAGACCACGGGTTCGGACAGGCCTTCGTCGCTTGAATACCGATACAGCTGGCCGATCGCCTGTTCGGCCGCCATGTCCATGAACATGGTGCCGCTCCAGAAGCGGCCCTGGCGGTCGCAGCGGCCGTCGTTGAAGCGCATGCCCTCGCCTAGTGCGAAAGGCGTAGCCAGGCGCTCCTGCGCGACCGTCCCGTCCGCGTCCAGGCGCAGGCGGAAGATGCCGGTCTCCATGCCGGCGACGATGCTGCCATTGCGCGCCATGGCGATGCAGGCGACCATTTCCTGCGTCGTCCAGCTGGTCAGTGCCCCGCGCGCGTCCAGGCGCCAGATCGTCCTGGCCGGGATATCGACCCAGTACCAGGCCGCTTCCAGCGCATTCCAGACCGGGCATTCGCCGACCAGGCTGCGCTCGCGGCTGACCCGTTCCAGGTGCAGGTCCATCCTCATGCCTGCGGCTCGCGGATTTCGGCGTAGCGCGGCACCAGCGTCTTCATCACGGTCCAGGCGATCAGGTAGGCGACGGCGCAGAAGGTGAACATGATGGTGTAGCCGGTCTGGATCTGGCCCAGGGCGCCGTAGTGGTCGAACAGCCAGCCACCGATTTTCGTCACCAGCACGCCGCCTATGCCGCCGGCCAGGCCGCCGATGCCGACCACCGAGCCGACCGAGCGTTTCGGGAACATGTCCGACACGGTGGTGAACAGGTTCGCCGACCAGGCCTGGTGGGCCGCGGCGCCGATGCCGACCAGGATCACCGGGACCCAGAAGCTGATGTAGCCGAAGGGTTGCGACAGCAGTACCACCAGCGGACACAGGGCGATCAGGAGCATGGCTTTCATGCGGCCGTCATAGGGGCTGGCGCCCTTGTTGATGAAATAGGTCGGGAACCAGCCGCCGCCGATACTGCCGATCATGGTCATGCTGTAGAGGATGGCGAGCGGCCACTGGATGTCGCTGCTGGTCATCCCGTACTGCGCGGCCAGGTATTTCGGCAGCCAGAACAGGAAGAACCACCAGACGCCGTCGGTCATGAATTTACCGAAGGCGAAGGCCCAGGTCTGGCGGTAGCCGAGCAGCGCCCACCAGGACAGCTGACGCCCGGCCACGCTGCCGTCGGCGGCCAGGGGCGCGTCGTCGCGCGTGATATAGGCCAGTTCGGCGGCAGTCATGCGCTTTTGCTGCGTCGGCTTCTCGTAAAAGACCATCCACAGGCCGAGCCAGACGAAGCCGATCGCGCCGATGATCACAAAAGCGGCCTGCCAGCCCCAGGTGGCGGCAATCAGCGGCACCGTCAGCGGCGCCAGCACGGCGCCGACGTTGGCGCCCGAATTGAAGATGCCGGTCGCGAAAGCGCGGTCCTTCTTCGGGAAGTATTCGGCCGTGGCCTTGATCGCGGCCGGGAAGTTGCCGGCCTCGCCCAGCGCCAGCACCGCGCGGGCGATCATGAAGCCGATCACCGAGACCGGTACCGCGGCCATGCCCAGCGTCGTGAGCAGCGAATTGGCGCCCTGCCCCAGGCCGATCGCGCCGGCATGCATGATGGCGCCGATCGACCAGACGATGATCGCCAGTGCGAACGCGGCCTTGGTGCCGAGGCGGTCGACGACACGGCCCGCGAACAGCATCGAGATCGCATACACGAACTGGAAGGCGGCGGTGATGTTGGCGTAGTCGGTGTTCGACCAGCCGAATTCTTTCGTCAGGTCCGGCGCCAGCAGGGAGAGGACCTGGCGGTCGAGGTAATTGACGGTGGTGGCGAAGAACAGGAGTGCGCAGATGGTCCAGCGGTAGCTGCCGATCCTGGAGGATGTTGCGGAATTGGCCGGAGTGGCCTGCCCGGGCGCAGCCGCTTGCTTGATGGTCTCGGTTCGCATGTTGTTTCGTCTCGTTATGGGGCACTACTTGGATACTGCGGCTGGCCGGCGGACTCTAGGTTCCGTCCAGACAGTCTTCGCTCATCTTAAAACAGGCAAAGCGCTCAGGTCACGGGCGCCGGGTTGAACAGCGTCAGCGCGTTGTGCAGCTTCCAGTGCTCGGCCCAGGTCTTGCGCCCACTCGCCACGTCCAGCATCAGGCGAAACAGCTCCCAGCCGACGTCTTCGATGCTCGCTTCGCCGCTGGCGATGCGTCCCGCGTTCACGTCCATCAGGTCGTGCCAGCGGCGCGCCAGGTCGTTGCGCGTGGCGACTTTGATCACCGGGACCGGCGCCAGCCCGTAGGGCGTGCCGCGGCCCGTCGTGAAGATATGGATGTTCATGCCGGCCGCCACCTGCAGGGTGCCGCAGATGAAGTCCGAAGCCGGGGTCGCAGCGTAAATCAAACCGCGCCGGGCGCCCAGCTTCTCGCCCGGCGCCAGCACGCCGGAAATGGCGGCGGAGCCGGATTTCACGATCGAGCCCATGGCCTTTTCAACGATATTCGACAGGCCGCCGGCCTTGTTACCCGGCGTGGTGTTTGCGCTGCGGTCGACCCCGCCCCGCTTCAGGTAGGCGTCGTACCATGCCATTTCGCGGATCATGGCGGCCGCCACCTGCGGGTCCGCGGCGCGCGCGGTCAGCTGGTCGATGCCGTCGCGCACTTCGGTCACTTCCGAGAACATGACGGTGGCGCCGGCGCGCACCAGCAGGTCGGTGGCAAAGCCGACCACGGGATTGGCGGTGACGCCGGAGAAGGCGTCGCTGCCGCCGCACTGCACCCCGACCACCAGGTCGGCCGCCGAACAGGTTTCGCGACGGCGCGCATTCAATACCTTCAGTTGCTGGTCGGCGGTGGCGACGATCGAGTCGATCATCGACATGAAGCCGACGTGGCCGGCGTCCTGCAGGCAGACCGTGGCCGGGTCGCGTCCGTTCAGGATCGGGATCGAGCCTTTCGGGAACAGGCGCGCCGGCTGCAGCTTTTCGCAGCCCAGGCTGACGACCATGGCCTGGCCGCCGAAGTTCGGGTTCTGGCTGATGTTGCGCAGGGTGCGGATCGGGATGTCGGCGCCGGGCGCGTCGATGGCGACGCCGCAGCCATAGCTGTGCTCCAGACCGACCACGTCGTCGACGTTCGGGTAGAGTGGCAGCAGGGTGTCCTTGATGCGGCGCACGGCATGGTCGACCACGCCCGAAACGCATTGCACGGTGGTGGTGATAGCCAGGATATTGCGCGTGCCGACCGAGCCGTCGGCGTTCCGGTAGCCTTCGAAGGTAAAGCCCTCGAGCGGCGCCATGACGGGCGCGGCGCGATTGGCGATCGGCAGGCCGCCCAGGTCCAGCGCGTCCGGCATGCGCAGGTTCGCTTCCGACACCCAGCTGCCGGCCGCGATGTCGCTGGCGGCGTAACCGATGGTGACGTTATAGCGCGTCACGGCTTCGCCCTGCCCCAGGTCGCGCAGCGCGACCTTGTGGCCCTGCGGTACCGCGCCCAGCAAGACCAGGCCATCCTCGAACACCGCGCCAGCCTGCAGGCCGCCGTCGTTGACGACGATGGCGACGTTGTCGTTGGCGTGCATGCGGATGTAGCGCGGCGTGGCCGAAGGATGATCGAGACCGGCGCTCGCCGCGGCGTCCTGGCCGGCGCGGACGATGTGGATGCTGTGCATAGTGAATCTGCCCAAAGTAAGGAATGCGGCCGGAAGCGATAGGAGCACCGACCGTGTCGAGTCGGATCGAGTATGACACCAAAATATGCATCTGGCTAGTCCGCATTGCTTAATTGGTCAAACCAATTTAGAATGGCCGGACCAAAAATGGAGGCGCTGGCGCAGGCATTCCAACATAAGCACGATCCAACGGAGACAGCATGGCAGTCAAGCAAATCGTCAAGCACATCAACCCGAAACGCCGCTCGCTGCTGCGCGCCGCAACCGCGACGGCGGCGGGCATCGGCGTCGGTGCCGGCGCCGTCGGCTGCGCCTCGACCGGTGCCGGCCCAAGCGGCAACGCCTGGGGCCGCGCCGACGGTATCGTCAGGCAGTTCAGCCGCCCGCTGGTTTTTCGCAAGCAGGACTTTGTCATTACCGCCTACGGCGCCACGGCCTGCCAGGCACGAATGGTGAAAGGCTATGTCGCCCACCACGAGGAAGGCCAGGTCAGCACTCCCGTCGCCGGCGCCGCGGACTGCTACGCCGCCATCCGCGATGCGATCGCCGCCTGCAGCGGGGCCGGCGGCGGTCGCGTGCTGATCCCGGCGGGTAACTGGCTGGTGAAGGGCCCGATCGTGCTGAAATCGAACGTCAACCTGCACCTGGCCAGGGGCGCCCACGTCTATTTCAGCAACGATCCCGACGATTTCGCCAGATACGGCGACTTCGATTGCGGCCCGAACGGGAAACTGGTGCTGTCGCGCTGGCAGAGCAACGACTGCCTGAACTATTCGCCAATGGTGTATGCCTACAACCAGACCAACATCGCCCTCACCGGCGACGACTGGACCAGTATCCTCGACGGCCAGGGCGGCGTCCCGCAGCCCAATGGCGACACCTGGTGGGACTGGAAGGGCAAGCGCAAACCGGGCCCCAACCAGAACCAGGCGCAGACTGTCGTCAACCCGCGCACGCCCACTTCCATCAAGGCCATCGTCCCAGGCTTGACTGCCGCCCAGGTCGCGCTGATGGAAGGCACGAGCGACCGCTGGCGTACCGATGAAGTCTTCCTGCCGACGCTGTCGGAAGCGGGCGTCCCCGTGGCCAGGCGTGTGTTCGGCCGCGGCCATTACCTGCGCCCCTGCATGGTCGAATTCATCGGCTGCACGAATGTGCTGATGCAGGGCTACCAGATCAACCACGCGCCCTTCTGGCTGCACCACCCGGTCAACTGCACGAAGGTCGAGTTCCGCAATGTGCGCCTGGACAGCCTGGGTCCGAACAGCGACGGCTTCGACCCGGAAGCCTGCAATACCGTGCTGGTGGACGGCTGCACCTTCAATAGCGGCGACGACTGCATCGCGATCAAGGCCGGCAAGAACAAGGACATCCAGTTCGGCCCGACCCAGAACGTGGTGATCCAGAACTGCATCATGAACAGCGGCCACGGCGGCGTGACCCTGGGCAGCGAGATGTCGGGCGGGATCCAGTACGTGTATGCGCAGAACATCGAGTTCCGCAACGCGAACTGGGCCAGCGACCCGCTCAACACCGCTATCCGCATGAAGACCAACATGAACCGCGGCGGTTTCCTGCGTCACTTCTACGTGCGCAATGTCTCGATCCCGAATGGCGTCAACCTCAAACCCGGCTACTACAAACCCCTGCCCGGCTCGCCGATTCCGCAAAAGTCGGTGGGTTCGTCGGCCGGTGCGGTGGTCACGATCGACTGCGACTACGACCCGAACGCCGACAACGTGCGCACCCGCCCGCCGGTCGTCGAGAACATCCACATCTCGAACGTCAAGGTCGGCAACGTGAAAACGAAGGATGGCGCCTTCTCCTGCTTCCAGGCGCTGCTGCTGCTCGGGCCCGTGGCCTACGACTACAACGGCGAGCAGCCGGCCACCATCCTGCCGATCCGGGACGTGACGATCACCGACTGCGATTTCGGCACGCCGGTGAACGCGGCCCAGCCCTGGTACACCTACAACGTGAAAAACGTGAAGCTGACCAATGTGACGATCGGCGGCAAGGTGGTGAACACGCTGCTGTCGACCTGAGGCGCCTGGAACATCAAGCCGACTTCAGGATGTCCAGGGTGTGGCGCGCGATCATCAGTTCTTCGTTGGCCGGCACCGCCCACACCGAGACCCTGCTGGCGGGCGTGCTGATGCGCACCACGCCGCCGGGTGGCCCGGCGTTGGCCTGCGGGTCGAGTTCCACCCCGAGCCAGCCGGCGTCGCGGCAGACCGCGGCGCGCAGGGCCACGCTGTTTTCGCCGATCCCGCCCGAAAACACCAGCGCGTCGATGCCTTTCAAAGCGGCCGCCAGCGAACCGAGTTCGCGCCCGATGCGGTAGACCATCAGGTCGATCGCCAGCTGCGCCCGCGGCGATGCGCTCGCTTCCAGTTCGCGCATGTCCGACGAGATTCCGGATACGCCCAGCAAGCCGGAGCGCAGGTAGAGCAGATCCTGGACCGCCGCCACGTCCATCCCGAGCTGGTCGATCAGGTAGAGCACCACCCCGGGGTCGACCGCGCCGCTGCGCGTCCCCATCGGCAAGCCGTCCACCGCCGTGAATCCCATCGTGCTGGCGACACTGCGCCCGCCATGCATCGCGCACATGCTGGCGCCGTTGCCGAGATGGGCCGCCACGACCCTGGCGCCGGCCAGCGCCGGGTCAAGCTGCGGCAAGCGGCTGGCAATGTATTCATACGAAAGGCCATGGAAGCCGTAGCGGCGGACGCCGCGTTCCGTAATCTCGGGCGGCAAGGCGAACGCCTGCGCAAGCTCCGGCTGGGCACGGTGGAACGCCGTATCGAAGCAGCCGACCTGGGGGATTCCGGGCGCCATCTCGATGGCGGCGCGGACTGCCGCCAGGTTGTGCGGCAGGTGCAGCGGCGCCAGCGGCACCAGTTCATCGAGCGCCGCCAGCACGCTTTCGTCCAGCAGCTGGGGGCCGCTGTACAAGGCGCCGCCATGGACGATGCGGTGCCCGACGGCGCGCAGGCCCTGGCCTTCGGCGCGGGTATCAAGAAAGCCAAGCAGCGCGCGCATGCCCGCCGCATGATCGAGCGCGTCCGGCCAGGCCTGTTCGTGCACCGGGCGGCCCGCGCCGTCCTGCACCAGGAAGCGGGTCGGGCCGCTGAACAGGTTCTCGATGCGCCCCTTGAGAATCAAATCCGGCGCATCGCCCCCGAACAGCGAAAACTTGATGCTCGACGAGCCGGTATTCAGGACCAGCACCTTGTCGGGAGCGCCCATGGTTCAGCCGCCGAGCAGGCGCTGGCCGGCCAGCTTGCGGTGCGCGACCAGCACCGCCACCGCACAGGAGGCGAGCCGGGTGGCCACCGAATCGGCGCGGCTGGCGAGGATGATCGGCACCCGCGCCCCCAGCACGATCCCGGCCGCGCCGGCGCCGGCCATGAAGCTCAGGCTCTTCGCCAGCATGTTGCCCGCCTCGAGGTCGGGCGCGACCAGCACGTTGGCGCGGCCGGCCACCGGCGACACCAGGTTCTTGATGGCGGCAGCCTCGGGGTCGATGGCGTTGTCCATCGCCAGCGGGCCATCGATTACGGCGCCGGTGATCTGCCCCCGGTCCGCCATCTTGCACAGCGCCGCGGCATCGATGGTGGCGGGCATTTTGGGATTGACGGTTTCCACCGCCGCCAGGATCGCGACCCGCACTTCCTCGAAGCCCAGCACATGGGCCAGGTCGATCGCGTTCTGGACGATGTCGACCTTGTCGGCCAGGGTCGGGATGATGTTTACCGCCGCGTCGGTGATGATCAGGGGTTCGCTGCGGCCGGGCACCTCCATCACGAAGCAGTGGCTCAGGCGGCGTGCGGTGCGCAGGCCGGCGACGGCGTCGACGACGGCGCCCATCAGTTCGTCGGTGTGGAGGCTGCCCTTCATCAGCGCGTCGGCCTGTCCGGCCCGCACCAGTTCCACTCCCCGGGCGGCGGAGGCATGGCTGTGCGGCGTGTCGACAATTTCAAACATCGCGATGTCGAGGTTTGCCTCGTCAGCGGCGCGCAGGATGCGCGAACGCGGTCCCACCAGCACCGGCAGGATCAGGCCGATCTTGAAGGCGTCGAGCGCCGCTTCCAGCGAGGAACGGTCGCAGGGATGGGCGACGGCGACCCGGACCGGGCCTACCAGGCGGGCGGCGTCGATCAATCGGTCGAATTGCGGATGGGGTGTGGTCATGGGAACTCCGGAAGGTAGATGCCAAGCATACCAGTTGCGCCAATTTAAACTGGCCAGACCACTTGCCAGTGCATTTCTTATGTTGTACGATGACTGATAACTAGCGGACAGTTCCCCCTTCACCCCCCACCTTCAAGGCAAGCGACCATGTTCACTCCACAAGACGTCAAGCAGATCCTCTCTTCCGGCCTGCTCTCCTTTCCGATCACCGACTTCGACGCCCAGGGCGACTTCGAGCCGAGAGGCTATGTGCGTCGTCTCGAATGGCTTGCGCCCTATGGTGCGACGGCGCTGTTCGTGGCCGGCGGCACGGGCGAATTCTTTTCGCTGACGCCGGAAGACTATACGCAGGTGGTGAAGGTGGCGGTCGACACCTGCCGCGGCAAGGTGCCTATCCTGGCCGGCGCCGGCGGCCCGACCCGCATGGCGATCAAGTATGCGCAGGAAGCCGAGCGCCTGGGCGCCCACGGCATCCTTCTGATGCCGCATTACCTGACCGAAGCGAGCCAGGATGGCCTGGTCGAGCACGTCGCCGCCGTCTGCGCGTCGGTGAAGTTCGGCGTCGTCGTCTACAACCGCGACCGCTGCAAGCTCAATGCCGAATCGCTCCAGAAGCTGGCCGACCGCTGCCCGAACCTGATCGGTTTCAAGGACGGTATCGGCGAAATCGAATCGATGGTCAGCATCCGCCGCAAGCTCGGCGACCGCTTTACTTATCTCGGCGGCCTGCCGACCGCGGAAGTGTATGCGGCGGCCTACAAGGCGCTGGGCGTGCCGGTGTATTCGTCGGCCGTCTTCAACTTCATCCCGAAGACCGCGATCGAATTCTACGAAGCGGTCCGTACCGACGACTTCACGACCCAGGGCCGCCTGATCGACGACTTCTTCCTGCCTTACCTCGACATCCGCAACAAGAAGGCCGGTTATGCGGTCAGCATCGTCAAGGCAGGCGCCACCATCGCCGGCTACAGCGCCGGCCCGGTGCGCACGCCGCTGGTGGACCTGGCGCCGCAGGAAGTCGAGCAGCTTGCCGCCCTGATGGCCAAGCTCGGCCCACAGTAAGCGAAAAGGACCACCATGACCATCACCATCCAGGGCGAACTGCTGATCGGCAGCGCCACCAGCAAGGGCAGCGGTGCCGCTTTTCGCGCGGTCAATCCGGCCAGCGGCGAGCAGATCGAACCGGGCTTCGGCGCCGGCACCGTGGACGACGTCGACGCCGCCTGCGCCCTCGCCTGGCAAGCCTTCGACAGCTTCCGCAACACCAGCCTGGAAAGCCGCGCCGCCTTCCTCGAACTGGTCGCCCAGAACATCGTCGACCTCGGTCCGCAGCTGATCGAGCGCGCCATGCAGGAATCGGGCCTGCCGCAAGCGCGCCTGGAGGGCGAGCGTGGCCGCACCGTGAACCAGCTGCGCCTGTTCGCGAAAGTCGTGCGCGACGGCCGCTTCCTTTCTGCCGCGCTGGATTCGGCGCTGCCCGAGCGCACGCCGCCGCGTCCCGACCTGCGCCTACGCAAGATCGGCCTCGGACCGGTCGCCGTCTTCGGCGCCAGTAACTTCCCGCTCGCCTTTTCGGTCGCTGGCGGCGATACCGCCGCGGCACTGGCCGCCGGCTGCCCAGTCGTGGTCAAGGCGCACGGCGCACATCCCGGCACCTCGGAACTGGTCGGCAAGGCGGTGCAGGCCGCTGTTGCGGCCAGTGGCCTGCCGGAGGGCGTGTTCTCGCTGCTGCATGGCGACGGCCGCACCATCGGCCAGGCGCTGGTCGGTCATCCGGCGATCAAGGCGGTCGGCTTCACCGGCTCGCGCCAGGGCGGCCTGGCACTGGTACGCGCCGCCGCCGCCCGCGAGGAACCCATTCCCGTCTACGCGGAAATGAGCAGCATCAACCCGCTGTTCCTGTTGCCGGGCGCGATGGCCGAGCGCGCGGCACAGATCGGCGCCGGCTTCATCGGGTCGCTGGTGATGGGCTCGGGTCAGTTCTGCACCAATCCGGGCCTGGTGGTCGCCGTCGAAGGCGCCGACCTGGACACCTTCCGCAGCGCCGCCGCGAGCGCCCTGCAAGCCCAGGTCGGCAGCACCATGCTGACGCCCGGCATCCACCAGGCCTACAACAGCGGCGTGGAAAAGCTCGGCCGCGAAAACGGCGTCACGACCGTCGCGCGCGGCCGGAGCGGCGCCACGGCCTGCGCCGGCCAGGCCGCGCTATTCGAGACCGACGCCGCCAATTTCCTCGCCAACCCGGCGCTGGAAGACGAGATCTTCGGCGCCGCCTCGCTCATCGTGCGATGCAGCAGCCTGGCGCAGTTCAGGGACATCGCCGAGCACCTCGACGGCCAGCTGACCGCGACCATGTTCCTGAACGAAAGCGACCGCGATGCCGCCCTGGCGCTGCTCCCGGCGCTCGAGCGCAAGGCCGGCCGCGTGCTGATCAACGCCTACCCGACCGGCGTCGAAGTGTCGCATGCGATGGTGCACGGCGGCCCCTTCCCGGCGACATCCGACAGCCGCTCGACCTCGGTCGGCGCCGGCGCGATCGACCGTTTCCTGCGCCCGGTCAGCTACCAGGATTTACCGGGCTGGCTGCTGCCGGAAGCGCTGCAGGACGCCAATCCGCTGGGCCTGCATCGCATCCGCGACGGCGAGCTGGTCAAGGGTTGATGGTGAGGGCGGAGAGCCTCATGCCGCGCCTTCTCCGCCCGGCCGCGATCGGCCTGCTGGCGCTTGCCCTCGCGGGCTGCCAGTCCGCGCCTTCCAGGGCGCCTTCCACAGCGCCCTGGGTCGCCGACCTGGGCGATGGCCGCTACCGCAACCCGGTCCTGCACGCCGACTATTCCGACCCGGACGCCATTCGCGTCGGCGACCGGTATTACATGACCTCCTCAAGTTTCAACGCGGCCCCGGGCTTGCCCTTGCTCAGTTCGCTCGACCTGGTCAACTGGGAGCTGGTCGGCCACGCGCTCCCGAGCCTGGCGCCGGCCGATCGCTTCGCCACCGCCCGCCATGGCGAGGGGGTCTGGGCGCCCTGCCTGCGCTACCACCAGGGCAAGTTCTGGATCTTCTATCCGGACCCGGACTACGGCATCTATGTCATCACCGCCGAACGATTCAGCGGTCCCTGGAGCACGCCGCGGCTGCTGTTGCCCGGCAAGGGAATCATCGATCCGACGCCGCTGTGGGACGACGACGGCCGGGCCTGGCTACTGCACGGCTGGGCCAGGAGCCGCGCCGGCTTCAACAACGTGCTGACCTTGCGCAGCATGGCGCCCGACGCCAGCCGCATGCTCGACGATACAGGCCGCATCCTCATCGACGGCAACCGGATTGCGGGCTACCGCACCCTGGAAGGCCCGAAATTCTACAAAGCCAATGGCTTTTACTATGTGTTCGCCCCGGCCGGCGGCGTCGAGCACGGCTGGCAAGCCGTGTTTCGTTCGCGCACGATCGACGGGCCGTATGAAGTGCGCACCGTCATGGACCAGGGCGCGACCGCCATCAATGGCCCCCACCAGGGCGCCTGGATACGCGGCCAGGACGGGCGCGACTGGTTCCTGCATTTCCAGGACAAGGGCGCCTATGGCCGCGTGGTGCACTTGCAGCCGATGCGCTGGCTCGACGATTGGCCCCTGATCGGCGAACCCGGCCCGCGCGCCGGGAGCGGCCAGCCGGTGCCGGCGCATTCCAAGCCGGTGGCCGGCGCCCCGGTCCGCGTTCCCGCCACCTCCGACGAATTCGACTCGGCACGCCTGGGCCTGCAATGGCAGTGGAACGCCAACCCAGGCCCGCGCTGGTATTCGCTGAGCGCGCGGCCGGGCAAGCTGCGCCTGCATACCCAGGCAATGGCCATGGACAAGGTCCGCCAGGCGCCGTCGATCCTGGCCCAGAAGCTGCCGGCGCCCAGCTTCGCGGTCGACACCCGCGTCGAGCTTGTCGATGCGCACGAGGGCGACCGTGCCGGCCTGATCCTCAACGGCCTCGAGTATGCCTGGCTCGGCCTGCGCAAATCGAAGGGCGCCCTCGAGCTCGTCTACAGCGGCTGCATTCAAGGCGCGGGGCCGTGCAAGGAAAACGCCATGGTCGTGCTGCCGGCGGCCCCGGCCCTGCTCAGCCTGCGCATGACGATGGCGCCGGGCGCCCTTGCGCAGTTTGCCTACAGCCTCGACGACAAGCACTTCGTTTCCGTCGGTGCGCCCTTCAGCGCCAGCAAGGGCCGTTGGGTCGGCGCGCAAATCGGCCTGTTCAGCGTGGGAACCAATCCGGGCTCCGCAGCGTCGAATCTGGACGTGGACTACTTCAGGGTTTCGGCGCAGTAACGAACGCCGATTGGCCCATGGCCATGCTAGGCTTTCATTCGCGCTGCTCTGCCCGCTATGCTGCAACAAGCCGGTGGACCTGGCGTGTTACGCAATCGCTTCATCTCAACGTGGCCATCATGGATGCTACCGAAGCAGAACGCATTGCAGCCTCATCCCCGGGATCGATACCCCAGCCGACCCTCGGCCTGCGCGAAGCGGTTGCCGTCATTGTCGGCGTCGTCATCGGCGCCGGCATCTTCAAGGCGCCCTCGATCGTGGCCGGGCTGAGCGGCAGCGCGAGCGCGATGTTCGGGCTGTGGATCCTCGGCGGCGCGGTGTCCCTGATCGGCGCCCTCTGCTACGCCGAACTGAGCACGGCCTACGCCCACGCCGGCGGCGACTACCATTTCCTGCGCCGGGCCTACGGCCGGGCGGTCGCATTCCTGTTCGGCTGGGCACGCTTCGCGGTGATTACCACCGGCTCCATCGCCCTGCTCGGCTTTGTCTTCGGCGACTACATGCAGCAGGTGCTGCCCCTGCCGGGCATGGCCGGCGCGGCAGGGTCCACCGTGTACGCCTTTGGCGTGGTCGTCTTGCTGACCCTGCTCAACCTGCGCGGCATCCGCGCCGGCGCCCTGACCCAGACCTGGCTGACACTGCTCGAAATCGGCGGCTTGCTCCTGATCGCGGCTGCGGCCATCTTCTTTGCGGGCACGCCGCCCGCGCCCCCCGCCGCCGGCGCCGCCAGCGCCGGCCCGGCGTCCTACGGCATGGCCATGGTCTTCGTGCTGCTCACCTATGGCGGCTGGAACGAAGCGGCCTACATCAGCGCCGAAGTACGCGATGGACACCGCAACATGGTGAAGGCGCTGACCCTGTCGATCCTGCTCATCACCACGCTCTACCTGCTGGTGACCTGGGCCTGCTGGAAAACCCTCGGGCTCGCCGGGATGGCGGGCTCGGAAGCGCTGGTCGCCGACGTCATGCGCGCCACCCTCGGCCGGCCGGGCGAAACCGTCATTTCGCTCCTCGTCGCCGTCTCCGCGCTCACTTCCATCAACGCCACCATGATCGTCGGCGCACGCACCGGCTATGCCATGGGCTGCGACTGGCCGCGCCTGCGGCGGCTCGGCCAGTGGGACGGGAAGCGTGGTTCGCCCGCGCCGGCCATGCTGGTGCAGGGCGTCGCCGCACTGGTGCTGGTCGCCCTGGGCGCGGCCTTCGGCAGCGGCTTCAAGTCGATGGTGGAGTTCACGGCCCCGGTGTTCTGGCTGTTCTTCCTGCTCGCCGGGCTGTCGCTGTTCGTATTGCGCTGGCGCGAGCCAACCCAGCCGCGTCCGTTCAAGGTGCCCCTGTTCCCGCTGCTTCCGCTGGTCTTTTGCGCCACCTGCTGCTGGATGCTGTGGTCCAGCCTGTCCTATGTCTACAGCCAGTCGCTCGGCGGCCTGAACGCCGCCTGGATCGGCGTCGCCGTGCTCGGCGCCGGCCTGCTGCTGCTGCCGCTGCTGCGCTCCGAACCGGGCCGCTAGACCGAATCATCCTTTTCGCCCTCCCACCCACCCGAAGGAGAATATCGATGACTTCCCAACCCCGCCGTACGCTGCTTGGTCTCGGCGTCGCCGCGACCGGCCTGGCCCTGCTTCCGGCAGCGCGGCTGCTGGCCCAGCCCGCCGCCACCGCACCGGCCCTCGATGTCCCGTATGTGCCCACGCCCCAGGACGTGGTCGACCGCATGCTGCAACTGGCCCGCGTCAACAAGAACGACATCCTGTTCGACCTCGGCTGCGGCGACGGGCGCATCGTCGTCACCGCCGCCAAGGCCCACGGGGCACGCTGCACCGGCATCGACATCGACCCCGAACGCATCGCCGAAGCGAAGGAGAACGCGAAAAAGGCCGGCGTGACCGACAAGGTCAGCTTCCGCGTGGCCAACCTGTTCGAGACCGACCTGTCCTCGGCCTCGGTGGTGACCCTCTACCTGCTACCGACGATCAACACCAAACTGCGACCACGCCTGTGGCAGCAATTGAGAGTCGGCTCGCGCGTGGTCTCGCATGCCTTCGACATGGGACCGGAATGGCCGCCCGAGAAGACCGAAACCGTGGACGGGCGCACCATTTATTACTGGACGATTACGCAGGCGCAGAAAAAAGCGGCTCGCGCCTGATCGGAGCGCCATGCGCATCCCTGGCCGGCACATGCGTCATTGCGCACGAGACCTCGCTTGGCACCGCACCGGGCATGATTGTTGCAATTTAGAAATACATATGCAATCGACCTGGACAGGAGGCGAAGGCATGCTGACTTCATGGTATCGTTCCTGAAACATGCTGGCTGCGCGCGTCCTATGACCTGCGCCGGCGATTGGGGATGATGGATGGGGTTCATTGTCGTGCGAGTGCGGCTGAGGCGATTGCTGACGCCGCCGCGGTTGGCTCAGTTGGCTCAGTTGGCTCAGTTGGCTCAGTTGGCTCAGTTGGCTCAGTTGGCTCAGTCCGCGCTGCTGCCGGCGGGCCTGCTGACGGCCGGCCTGCTGTTGTCCCTGCCGTCCGCAGCCGCGCCGGCGACGCCGCTGCGGGTCGTGATGGACGCCAGCTATCCACCCTTCGCACACCGCAATGCCGATGGCAAGCTCGAGGGCTATTCGGTCGACGTCTGGCGCCTGTGGGAGAAAAAGACCGGCTTGCCGGTCGAGCTGATCGGCGCCGAATCGGGCGCGGTCCAGGCCGTGCTGCAGCGTGGCGACGCCGACGTCGCCGACCCGATTCTCCGCACCGCCGAGCGCGCCGCACGGCTCGATTTCTCGCAGCCGTATGCCGGCGTGACCACGGCCATCTATGCCGACGCCTCGCTTGGCGCGATCCACGACATGGCCAGCCTGAAGGGCTTCGAGGTCGCGGTCCAGGCCGACGACGCCTGCGCCGAACAACTGCGGCTTGCGGGGGTCGGCAAGGTGCGCGTTTTCCCCAGCCACGCCGCCCTCCTTGCCGCCGCCGCCAGCCAGAGCGTCAAGCTGTTGTGTATGGACGAATACTCGGCCGATTTCCACCTGTACCGCCTCGGCCTGCAACGCAGCTACGTAAAAGCCTTCGAGGTGGCGCGCGACCAGTTGCGCCGCGGCGTGCGCAAGGGCAATGCAAGCACGCTGACCCTGGTCGAACGCGGCATGGCGCAGATCACCCAGGCCGAGCTCGATGCGCTGCAGGAACGCTGGATGGGGCGTCCACTGGTGTTTACCCGCTATGCCCGGCATCTTGTGCAGGCGCTGGTGGTGCTGGGCTGCCTGGTGCTGCTGCTCGGCGCCTGGCTGGTATCGGTCAGGAGGGCCACGCGCACGCGCACGGTCGAACTCGAACGCGAGCGCGCCCAGCTGCATTCGCTGCTGGAAAACAGTCCTGACCTGGTCTGGCTGAAAGACCGCCAAGGGGTCTACCTGGCCTGCAACGCGCGCGCCGCCTCGCTGTTCGGCAAGCCGCCGTCCGAGGTTATCGGGCGCACCGACGAAGACCTGTTCGATCCCACCGTGGCGCTGCGCTACAGGCTCGACGACGCGGCCACGCTGCGCGCCGAACATGCGGTCACCTTCGAGGAAACCGAGGAGATGCCCGGCGCCCCGGGCATCTACGTGTTCGAAACCATCAAGACCCCGCTCACCCAGGCCGACGGCACCGTGATCGGCGTGCTCGGCGTCGCCCGCGACATTACCGAACGGCGCCAGCAGGAGCAGACCATCCGCGAACAGGAACGATTGCTTGCGGAAATGAGCACGCTGGCCCAGATCGGCGCCTGGGAGATCGACCTGGGTACAGGGGTGTTCCACTGGACGGCGGAGCTGGCGCGCATCTATGACATCCCGCCGGGCCAGCCGCTCACCCCCGAAGCCTGCACCCGCTGCTACGGCGCCGGCGACATCGCCCTGATCCAGCGCAGCCTCGACGCCGCCCGCCAGCGCGGCGAAGCCTTCGACGTCGAACTCGAGATGATCAGTGGCGGCGGCCAGGTGGCCAAGCTGCGCGGCACCGTACAGGACGTGACGCAGCGCCGCGACCTCGAGGAATCGATGCGCATGGCGAACCTGATCTACCAGACCAGCCTGGAAGCGATCGTCGTCACCGACGAGGCCAACCGGATCGTCGACGCCAACCCTGCCTTCACCAGCCAGACCGGTTATGCCCTGCCGGACGTGCTCGGCACGCGGCCCGCGCTGTTTGCGTCGAGCATGCACGACGCCGGGTTCTACGAGCGCATCTGGCGGGAGTTGCAGGCGAACGACCACTGGGAGGGCGAGATCCTGGACCGCAACCGCGACGCCTCCTTCACCGCCAAGTACGTCAACATGCGCACGATCCGGCACCCCGACCGGCGCATCTACCGCCACGTCATCCAGTTCCAGGACATCAGCGAACAAAAGGACAAGGACGAGCAGATCTGGCGCCAGACGAATTTCGACGCCCTCACCGGCCTGCCGAACCGCCGCCTGTTCGTCGACCGGCTCGAACAGGAGCTCAGGAAGGCGCACGGCGCCGAGGGCGGCCGCGGCCTGGGCGTGCTTCTGCTCGACCTCGACCGCTTCAAGGAAGTCAACGACAGCTTTGGCCACGCCAAAGGCGACGCCGCGCTGGTCGAACTGGCGCGCCGCATCGAAAGATGCGCGCCCGACGGCACGACCATCGGCCGCCTGGGCAGCAACATGTTCGCCCTGATCGTCGCCGAAGTCGACGGGCGCACCATTCTCGACACCACGGCCGAAGCCCTGATCGGCGCGATCGGCGCCCCGCTCGCCCTCGGCGCGGGCGACGCGGCCCATGTCTCGGCCAGCGTCGGCATCAGCGTCCATCCGGACGATGGCGCCAGCGCCGCCGACCTGGTGCGCAATGCCGAAGCCGCCGTGTATCTCGCGAAAAGCGAGGGGCGCGGGCGCTTCCAGTATTTCACGCCGGCGCTGCAAACGCGCGCGCGCAGCAAGCTCACGCTCACCAACGACCTGCGCGCCGCCCTGCGGCGCGGCCAGCTGCACGTGCATTACCAGCCGATCGTCGACCTGCTCGGAGGCCCGATCCGCAAGGCCGAAGCCCTGCTGCGCTGGGACCACCCTGAACACGGCATGATCAGCCCGGCGCGCTTCATTCCGCTGGCCGAGGAAGCGGGCCTGATCGACGAGATCGGCGAGTGGGTGGTGATGGAGGCCATCGCCAGCATCGAGCGCTGGCGCCGTGCCTACGGCTATGTGGTGGAGCTCAGCGTGAACGTGTCGCCGCTCCAGTTCGACAGGCGCGGGGCCCTGCCCTGGCTCGATCGACTGGTCAACGCCGGCCTGCCGCCGGGCAGCCTGACCATCGAAATCACCGAAGGCCTGCTGGTGAGCGATGCCGAGCAGGTCAAGAGCTGTCTCGACGCCGTGCACAATGCCGGCGCCAGGGTCTCGATCGACGACTTCGGCACCGGTTTCTCGTCGCTGTCCTACCTGAAGGACTTCGACGTCGACTACCTGAAGATCGACAAGTCCTTCATCAACCACCTGACCGACAACGGCAGCGACAAGGCGCTGACCGAAGGCATCATCGACCTGGCCCACCGCCTCGGCATCGAGGCCATCGCCGAGGGCGTCGAAACCGCCGCCCAGCGCGACATGCTGGCCTCTTTCGGCTGCGACTACATCCAGAGCTACCACTGCGCGCCCGCCCTCACCCGCGCCGCCTTCGAAGAACGTCTCGAAGCCCAACTGGTGCACTGAACGCGCCGCAAAAGGTGCAAAATGCTGTTTTGAACAGCATTCGGAGGTTTTCATGAGCCCACAAGATTCCATGCTTCTGCAGGATTTCCTGAACCAGCTGGTCCAGGCCCGCGATGTGCCGAAAGACCCCGAGGCCGAGGCGATGATCGCCAGGGCGGCGGCGCAGCAGCCAGACGCCGCCTACCTGCTGGTGCAGCGCGCCCTGCTGCAACAGCAGGCGCTGAACAATGCCCAGGCCGAGATTGCCGCCTTGAAGCAGCAGATGCGCGGCGCCGGCCGGCCAGCCTCGCAATTTCTCGATCCGAACGCCTGGGGAAATGGCAGCGGCTACCAGCCGTCGGGGCACTACCCGTCCGCGCCGGCGCAGCCGGCCCGCAGCGGCTTCTTCGGCGGGCGCAGCGGCGGCATGGGCGGTGCGCTAGGCAGCATCGCCTCGACCGCGGCAGGGGTGGCGGCGGGCGCCTTCCTGTTCCAGGGCCTCGGCAACCTGTTGGGCGGCAACCGGGACGGCAACGGCTTCCTCGGCAACGACAACGCCTTTTCCTCGCTGACCGAACCGCTCGACAATCTGGGCGGCGACAATGCGGGAGCCGATACGGCGAACGGACTGGCCGACAGCAGCGCCAGCGAGCACGATTTCTCGGGCGACGGCGGCGGCGACAGCCTGGGCGGGGACGGCTTCGACAGCGGCGGCGACGACAGCATGCTGGGCTGAGTGTTGGCGCAGTCCGGCTACAGGGGAACAGTATGGGATAATCCGCTCCTGTACTGGACCCCCGACACATGACCCTGCACATTTCCCGGATCCTCCACGCCGGTTACGTCTTCGCCTGCGGCGACGCGCGCATCGCCTTCGATCCGATCTTCGAAAACCCGTTCAGCTGCAATTGCCACGCCTTCCCGGAGGTGCGCTTCGACCACGCGCAGATCCGGCGGTTGCGCTTCGACGCCGTCTTCATTTCGCATTTCCACGACGATCATTGCTCGCTCGAGAGCCTCGACCTGCTCGACCGGCAGACGCCGATCCACATCTACTGCCTGTTCGAGGAACTGTTCGCCATGGTGCGCGAACTCGGTTTTGTGAACGTCCATTCCCTGGCAACCGGCCTGCCGGTGGCCGTAGGACCGTTCGTGGTCACGCCGCGCGCGGCGCTCGACGCTGACGTCGATTCGATGTTCCAGGTCGCGGCCGCGGGCCTGAACGTGCTCAACGTCGTCGATTCCTGGATCGACCCGGAAGGCCTCGAGCTGCTGGCCCGGCACGCGCCCTGGGACATGGTGCTGTGGCCCTTCCAGACGATGCGCGAAATCGAGGTGCTCTCGCCTTCGCGCGCCACGCCCGCGCCAGGCGAACTGCCCGCCGACTGGATCGAACAACTGGCGCTCCTCCAGCCGCGCTACGTCGTGCCCAGCTCCTGCCAGTTCCTGCAGGAGCCGTGGTCGTGGTACAACCAGGCCTTTTTCCCGGTCAGCTACGCGCAGTTCGGCCGCCAGGTCGAGGCGGCGCTGCCGGGGGTCGAGGTGGTACGCATGAATCCCGGGGTGTCGGTGGCGCTGGAGCGCGCCGGCCTGCGCCGCGGGGAGCCGCTGCCCTGGGTGCTGCCGGTTGGCGAGCAGGATGTCGATTATTGCTACGACCCGCAGGCCGTGCCGCCCGCGACGGCCGAGATTGCGCGCCGCTTTCCATCCCTGGGCGGCGCGCAGGCGGCGCGCGTACGCGACTACCTCGCAAGCGGCCTGCTCGAGAAATACCGCGCCATGGAGCTGCCCGAGGACAGCTATTTCGAGCAGCCGCGCACCTGGCAGTTGACGGTGTACGACCACACCGGCGCGGCCGAGCACTACCGCTATCGGATCGAAGGCGATACCATCGAGGCGCTTGCCTTGGATGCGGGCCCGCTGTCCTGGACCACCGAACTGCCGCTGGCCAAACTGTACGCGGCGCTCGAACTGGGCGAGTCGCTGACCTCGATGTACATGCGCATCAACGATACGCGCTTCGACCCCGACACCGAACACGACCTGGCGTCGAGCGAACTGGTCGACGATCCCCTGATCCGCTGCCTCTTCAACGATGCCTTTGGCGCTTACCAGGCCGCGCAACTGCGCCGGCTGAAAGAACGGACATGTCAGTGACGAACAGCGGTGCTACGCCCGCAGAGCTCCCATTCCGCGCCACCAGCGAGCAGGCCTGCGCCTGGCTGGCGGCGCAAACCGGCACCCCCTGGACGCTGGCGCGCCTGCTTGAAGCGGGCCTGACCCCGTATGTCTGGCTCGATTACGATGCGGCACACCCCGACCTGTTCGGCGAGGCCAACGGCGGCTATGCGGCGCCGATCTTTTTTGAGGGCGACATCGCGCGGCTTGCCGCCGGCAGCGAGGACGTCCTCATCACGATCACGAAAGACGTGTACCGCTTGCCGGCGACGCTGCCGGCGCCGGGCTTCCGGCGCGCGCTGCACGAGCTGCGCTTCCTGAAAAAAGAGGTCGAGCGCCTGCCGGCAAAGCTGGCGCGCGCGGCCGAACCTGCGCCGCCGCCACCGCCCGCGGCCGAGTCGAAACACGGCATCGACCGCCAGCAGGTCCTGGCCGCCTTTGCCGGCATGGCGAAAATCGACCTGGAAGCGGCGCTGGCGGGCGGCGGCGGCATTTTTGGCGACGACGGCGCAAGGGTCAAGGGCAGCGCCAGGCAGTCGAAGAACAAGGCGCTGTGGAATCCGGTGACGCTGGCCCTCGGTCTGAACGAGGTCTACCGGGTGCCGCTGGGGCGCCTGACCAGGGCCTTCGGCGCGCACGATTTCCTGTCCCCCTGGCTCGAGAAGTGGGAGCAGAGCCTGCGTTTGCTGGGCAAATAGCTGGCCAAGGCCGAGGTTCTACACGGCCGTGCCGGCGAATTCGACTTTCGCCGCCAGGACGCGGCGCAGCGCGCTTTCCGGGTCGAGGCCCGACATCAGGAGGTTGATGATCTCTTTCTTGTCCTCGCCCGTCACGCTCTTGCAGGCCTCGCGGTGCCCGGTAAACCAGGCATACCAGGTCACGTCGGCCGGCCTTTCCTTGCGCGGCTTGAAGCGTGCCGGCAGCGCCGCGCGCGCGTCCAGCGCCCACGCCGCCATGCGCTCCCGGACCTGGACGCCGGCCCAGTCGAAGGCCGCCACGGCGCGCAAGTCCGCATCAGGGTCTCCCTCGTAGTGTTTGCCAGGCCGCATGCTCGCCGGATTGACCGCCAGGCAGGACAGGTTGGGAAACCCGGTGGCACGGCAAAAGTCCTGGATGAAGCGCAATTTCATGCCGAGCCCGACCGGCACCGCGCGGTCGACCGCCGCGTCCTTCGGATGCAGCAGGCGCGTCAGCGTGAGCAGGTCGGCATAGGCGATCGGGGCGCCCTGGTGCACGCCGGCCTGGCGCACGAGGGCATCGGCCAGTTTGATGCCGACGTCGATGTCGCCGTGGGTCAGTTGATTGATGAGCTGAGTGCTGGCGTTGATACCGGCCTCCTTCTGGTTGATTGAATGCCGCCTCGGGACGAACTTCACAGGCCGCAACGCAGTCTGAAGTAGCGGAACAGCACGGGAACAAGGTGCCGACAATCGTGGTTTTCCCTTAGTTGCAAATCATACCATTTACTGGTACAACCGCTCTTGCGTACATATCGGATAACGCATCAGGAACAGCCGGCTGCATACAGCCGGCCGGCCATCCGATCGCATGACCCCGCTGCTACCTAAAACCAGAATCTACAGGAGACACCCATGAAATTCACCCTCACCTGCGCAGCCGCCTGCCTCGCCTTGTTCGGCAGCGCTACCGCCCACGCCCAGTCGTACCCGACCAAGACGATCACCATGATCGTGCCTTTCGCCGCCGGCGGCCCGACCGATACCGTCGCCCGCCTCGTGGCGCAATCGATGGGCACCAAGCTCAAGCAGCAGATCATCATCGAAAACGTCGGCGGCGCCGGCGGCACCATCGGCGCGGCCCGCGTCGCCAAAGCGGCGCCGGACGGCTACACGCTGTTCCTGCACCACATCGGCCACGCCACGGCGCCCTCGCTGTACCGCAAGCTCCCCTACAACGCGAAAGAGGCCTTCGAGCCGATCGGCCTGATCACCGACGTGCCGATGACCATCGTCGCCCGTGGCGATTTCCCGGCCAAGGACGTCAAGGAACTGCTGGCCTACGTGAAAGCCAACAAGGACAAGGTCACCTACGCCAATGCCGGCGTCGGTTCGGCTTCGCACCTGTGCGGCATGCTGTTCATGACCGCCATCGGCACCGACCTGACCACCGTGCCGTACAAGGGCACCGGCCCGGCCATGAACGACCTGCTCGGCGGCCAGGTGGACTTCATGTGCGACCAGACCACCAACACCACCAGCCAGATCAAGGGCGGCAAGATCAAGGCCTATGCCGTCACCACCAAGACGCGCCTGAAGTCGATGCCGAACCTGCCGACCCTGGCCGAATCGGGCCTGCCTAACTTCGAAGTGGCGGTCTGGCACGGCATGTACGCGCCGAAAGGCACGCCGAAGGCCGTGGTCGACACGCTCGCCTCCGCCCTCCAGGTGGCACTCAAGGATCCGGCGGTCGTACAGCGCTTCGCCGACCTCGGCACCGAGCCGGTCGCGCCTAACCGCGCCAACCCGGCCGCGCTGAAGGCACACGTCGATGCGGAAATCGCGCGCTGGGCGCCGATCATCACCAAGGCCGGCGTCTACGCCGACTAAGTGGTGCCTCACCGGCACTAGTGCCTGAGCGAACGGCGCGCGCTGTCGCGCCGTTCTTTGCTATTGTCGCTCTACAGTTTCCGCCGCCCGGCTCGTTTGCGGGCGCGCGTAATGAACAAGAACATCCGCCGCAAAGGGGACATGCTGTGCCTTCATTCATCCGCAATCCAAAAGATTTTTGGATCGGCATCATCTTCCTGTTTTTCGGACTTTCCGCCGTCATTGTCGGCCTCGACTATTCGATGGGCACGGCCGGGCGCATGGGCCCGGCTTACTTCCCGAGCGTCCTCGGCGGGCTGCTCGCGATCGTCGGGCTGATCGGCGTGGTGCGCTCCTTCCTGCGCCCCGGCGAGCCGATCGGCAAGTTCCACCTCAAGAATCTCGCGCTCATCCTCGTCGCCGTCCTGCTGTTCGGCTTCCTGATGCGTGGCGCCGGCCTGGTGCCCGCCGCCATCGTCCTGATCGTCATGAGCGCCTACGCCAGTCCAAAATTCACCTGGGGCGCCACCCTGCTGCTGGCAGTCGGTCTGGCCCTCTTCGCCGTGGTGCTCTTCGTCAAGCTGCTGGGCTTGCCGATCGCCATCTTCGGTCCCTGGTTCGGAGTCGAGTAAAAAAACATGGAAATCTTCGCTAACCTCGGATTGGGCCTGGAAACGGCCTTTACCCTCACCAACCTGATGTACTGCCTGATCGGCGTGTTCGTCGGCACCGCCGTCGGCGTGCTGCCGGGCCTGGGCCCGATCGCCACCATCGCCATGCTGCTGCCGGCCACCTTCGGCCTGCCGCCGGTCGCTTCGCTGATCATGCTGTCGGGTATTTATTACGGCGCCCAGTACGGGGGCTCGACCACGGCGATCCTGGTCAACCTGCCGGGAGAGTCATCCTCGGTGGTGACCGCCATCGACGGCCACATCATGGCCCGCAACGGCCAGGCCGGCAAGGCGCTCGCCACGGCCGCGCTCGCGTCCTTCTTCGCCGGCACCGTCGCCACCGTCCTGCTGGCCCTGTTCGCTCCGCCGCTCGCCGAAATGGCGCTCAAGTTCGGCCCTGCCGAGTACTTCTCGCTGATGGTGCTGGGCCTGGTGGCCTCGGTGGTGCTGGCCAGCGGCTCGCTGCTCAACGCGATCGGCATGGTGATCCTGGGCCTGCTGCTCGGCCTGATCGGCACCGACGTCAATTCCGGCCAGGCGCGCTACACCTTCGACTTCCCGCAGATTGCCGACGGCATCAACTTCGTCATCGTCGCCATGGGCATGTTCGGCATCGGCGAGATCATCCGCAACCTCGAGCATGACGAGTCGCGCGACCTGCTGACGAAGAAAGTGTCCGGGCTGATGCTCAGCAAGGAAGACTTCAAGCGCATCATCGCGCCGGTCTTGCGCGGCACCGCCCTCGGTTCCGCCCTCGGCATCCTGCCGGGCGGCGGCGCCATGCTGGCCTCGTTCGCGTCGTATTCGATCGAGAAAAAGGTATCGAAGAACTCGGCCAATTTCGGCAAGGGCGCCATCGAGGGCGTGGCCGCACCGGAGGCGGCCAACAACGCCGGCGCCCAGACTTCCTTCATCCCGATGCTCACGCTCGGCATTCCGTCCAACCCGGTGATGGCGCTGATGATCGGCGCGATGATCATCCAGGGCATACAGCCGGGCCCGGCAGTGATGACCGAGCAGCCGGCGCTGTTCTGGGGACTGATCGTGTCGATGTGGTTCGGTAACCTGTTCCTGGTGCTGCTGAACCTGCCGATGATCGGCCTCTGGGTCAAGATGATTTCGGTGCCCTACCACCGCCTGTATCCGGCGATCCTGATGTTCTGCTCGATCGGCGTCTTCAGCCTCAACAACAGCGAATTCGACGTCTGGCTGATGGCCCTGTTCGGCCTGTTCGGCTACATCTGCGCGAAACTGGGCGCGGAGCCGGCGCCGATGCTGCTGGGCTTCATAATCGGCCCGATGATGGAAGAATACCTGCGCCGCGCCCTGCTGCTCTCGCGCAGCGACCCGATGGTCTTCATCGAGCGCCCGATCAGCGCCACGATGCTGGGCCTGGCAGTGGCGGCGATGGTGGTGGTGTTGCTGCCATCGCTGAGGAAGAAGCGCGAAGAAGCCTTCCACGAAGAGGATTAAGCGCTTCAAGAGGCTTACAAGACCGGGAAGCAGGCCAGTGGCCTGCTTTCTTTTTTATATGGCTGCCATTCGGCCCCATTTCCAGAAAGTACTCACGTGTTTGCCGTTCTCTCCCTCGACATGGGGGCCGCCATGAAGACCCTCGTGCTCACGCTCGACCTGGTCGGCACCTTCGTTTTCGCGCTGAGCGGCGCCACTGCCGGCGCGCGCCGCCGCCTCGATATCTTCGGGGTGCTGGTGCTATCCTTCGTCGCGGCCAACTCCGGCGGCATCGTGCGCGACCTGCTGATCGGCGCTACGCCGCCGGCCGCGATCAGCGACTGGCGCTACCTCGCAGTGTCGCTGCTGGCCGGCATCGTGATCTTTTTCTGGTACCCGACCATCAACCGCCTGACCAGTCCGGTGCTGTTTTTCGACAGCGTGGGACTGGCGCTGTTTTGCGTCGCCGGCGCGCAAAAGGCGCTGGTGTTCGGCCTGGAGCCGCCCATGGCCGCCCTGCTGGGCATGCTGACCGGAATCGGCGGCGGCATCGCGCGCGACGTGCTGCTGTCGAACGTGCCGGCAGTATTTCGCTCCGACATCTACGCCATCGCGGCGCTCGCGGGCGCTTCGGTGGTGGTGGCCGGCGACGCCCTGCAATTGCCCACCACGGCCAGCGCCCTTGCCGGGGCGACGCTGTGCTTCGGCTTGCGCATGGCTGCCGTGCGCTATGACTGGCACCTGCCGCGGGCACGCACGCCGGAGCATGGGGACGGCCAGCGCGAGGCGGATGAACGGGACGATAACCGCTGAGCGATCACAGGACAAGCGCCAGGTCACTGCCTGGCGCCGGGCAAGAGACAGGCAAGCGCCGCGCCTCTGCCGGCGTCAGGCGGCCATTCACCTGGCCAGCAAATGCGGCCCGATCTCGCGCACCGACTGCACGCCGGTGAGGACCATGTTGGTACGGATATCCTTTTCCATGATCGCCAGCAAGCGCTCGACGCCCGCCTGGCCCGAGGTGGCCAGCGCATACACAAAGGCGCGCCCGATCAGCACGCTGTCGGCGCCGAGGGCCAGCATGCGAAACACGTCGGTACCGGTACGCACGCCGCCATCGGCAAAAATCGTCATCTTTCCCTTGACCGCCTCGGCGATCGACGGCAGCGCCTGCGCCGTCGACAGCGCGCCGTCGAGCTGGCGGCCGCCATGGTTGGAGACCACGATGCCGTCTGCCCCGAAGGCGAGCGCATCCCTCGCGTCGTCCGCGTCGAGGATGCCCTTGATCACCAGCTTTCCACGCCACTCGTCGCGGATCCATTGCAGGTCCGGCCAGGCGATGCCGGGGTCGAAATTTTCGCCCAGCCAGCCCATGTAATCGGCCAGCCCGGTGGCGCCGCCGCGGTAGGCCGAGATGTTGCCCAGGTCGTGGGGCCGTCCGTGCACGCCCACGTCCCAGGCCCAGCGTGGGTGCATCAACGCCTGGAACATCCGCCGCATCGGGGCGTTCGGCCCGCTCATGCCGGCGTGCGCATCGCGGTAGCGTGCTCCAGGCACAGGCATGTCGACGGTGAACACCAGCGTGGTCGAACCCAGTTCCCAGGCGCGCCGCATCACGTCGCGCATGAAGGCGCGGTCTTTCAGCACATACAGCTGAAACCAGACCGGATGCGAAGCCTGGGCCGCCACTTCCGCCAGCGGGCAGACCGATACGGTGGACTGGATAAAAGGAATGTTGCGGTGGCAAGCCGCGCGCACGGCCTGCACCTCGCCGCGGCGCGCATACATGCCCGCTAGCCCGATCGGCGCCAGGGCGATCGGCAGCGCATAGCGCTCTCCGAACAACTCCACCCCCAGGTCGAGCTGTTCGGCGCCGCGGAGCACGCGCTGGCGCAGCTTGACCGCCTGCAGGTCGTCGACATTGCTGCGCAGCGTCTGCTCGGCCCCGGCGCCGCCATCGAGATAGTGGAACAGGAAAGGCGGCAGCCTGCGCCGGGCGGCTTCGCGGAAGTCTGTGGCGGACGAAATGATCATGGAGTAGCGGGCCCTTTTATGGATCAGGCCCATGTTGACATCAACGCACCGGAAAGTGAACACTCGACAAGGAAATCTTCACGCCGCAGACTGGCGCAAGGGCCTAGCCAGCGATTTCCGCCTCGACCAGTTTTGTCAGCAGCTCGAGCGATTCCTGCGAGCCTAGATAGCAGGCCTCAGCCGGAATGAGTGAAGGAATGCCCTCTTGCCGGATATTGATTTCGACGCCACAAAAGACCTCGCGCAGGGTCACCGTGGTCTGCATACTGCCAGGCAAGCCAGGCGCATCGAACTCGGCCGTATAGCGCAGGCGCTTTCCTGGATCGAGTTCCAGGTATTCGCCGCTGAAGGACTGGTTATGGCCGGTGGTGAAATTGGTGAACGACATGCGATACCGCCCGCCGGCGCGGCCGTCCATCTCGTGGACGGTGCCGATGAAGCCATGCGGCGGCAGCCATTTCGCCCAGGCCGCAGGCGTGACGAAGGCGCGATACACGCGCTCGGGCGTGGATTT
Source organism: Telluria sp. LT2P34 (assembly GCF_059685915.1). Lineage (NCBI taxonomy): Bacteria > Pseudomonadati > Pseudomonadota > Betaproteobacteria > Burkholderiales > Oxalobacteraceae > Telluria > Telluria sp. LT2P34. Next base: position 1,611 of record NZ_JCASIN010000001.1, on the reverse strand, counting down.
CAGGACGCGGTGCAGCTCGACGGTGTTGGTCGACATGATGATTTCCTCCTTTTCGACAATGGTGTGCGCGACAATGGGATGAGAACCGGCGCCGGATTCCTGCGACCGAACCATCATAACCACTATCGCATCTGGCAGAAGGACACGGCTAAAAACCACCGGACGAAAAAAAACCCCACCTGCACGATCGCGGGTGGGGGTTCTTTCCTACTACGTATAACTAGCCTGACGATAACCTACTTTCACACTGGTTGCAGCACTATCATCGGCGCAAAGTCGTTTCACGGTCCTGTTCGGGATGGGAAGGGGTGGGACCGACTTGCTATGGTCATCAGGCTTGACTTGTACGAGCTGCTGTCCACATGGACAGCAGCTCAGAATCTGGAAGAAGTAAGTTTTTTGGGTAGTGTGATCAACAAACAGCACACTGTAATCTTGAACCATACCTGCTAAGGTTATAGGGACAAGCCGTACGGGCAATTAGTACTGGTTAGCTTAATGCATTACTGCACTTCCACACCCAGCCTATCAACGTCCTGGTCTCGAACGACCCTTCAAGGAGCTCAAGGCTCCGGGAAATCTCATCTCAAGGCAAGTTTCCCGCTTAGATGCTTTCAGCGGTTATCTCTTCCGAACTTAGCTACCCGGCAATGCCACTGGCGTGACAACCGGTACACCAGAGGTTCGTCCACTCCGGTCCTCTCGTACTAGGAGCAGCCCCCTTCAAATTTCCAACGCCCACGGCAGATAGGGACCAAACTGTCTCACGACGTTTTAAACCCAGCTCACGTACCACTTTAAATGGCGAACAGCCATACCCTTGGGACCGGCTACAGCCCCAGGATGTGATGAGCCGACATCGAGGTGCCAAACTCCCCCGTCGATATGAACTCTTGGGAGGAATCAGCCTGTTATCCCCAGAGTACCTTTTATCCGTTGAGCGATGGCCCTTCCATACAGAACCACCGGATCACTATGTCCTACTTTCGTACCTGCTCGACTTGTCGGTCTCGCAGTTAAGCACGCTTATGCCATTGCACTATCATCACGATGTCCGACCGTAATTAGCGTACCTTCGAACTCCTCCGTTACGCTTTAGGAGGAGACCGCCCCAGTCAAACTGCCTACCATGCACTGTCCCCGATCCGGATAACGGACCAAGGTTAGAACCTCAAACAAACCAGGGTGGTATTTCAAGGATGGCTCCACGAACACTGGCGTGTCCGCTTCAAAGCCTCCCACCTATCCTACACAGATTGGTTCAAAGTCCAATGCAAAGCTACAGTAAAGGTTCATGGGGTCTTTCCGTCTAGCCGCGGGTAGATTGCATCATCACAAACATTTCAACTTCGCTGAGTCTCGGGAGGAGACAGTGTGGCCATCGTTACGCCATTCGTGCAGGTCGGAACTTACCCGACAAGGAATTTCGCTACCTTAGGACCGTTATAGTTACGGCCGCCGTTTACTGGGACTTCAATCAAGAGCTTGCACCCCATCATTTAATCTTCCAGCACCGGGCAGGCGTCACACCCTATACGTCCACTTTCGTGTTTGCAGAGTGCTGTGTTTTTATTAAACAGTCGCAGCCACCAGTTTATTGCAACCCGTTCA